>NZ_JBVASH010000047.1:0-244 GCF_057813895.1 Nocardioides sp. F233 | reverse complement strand
TTGCCCGAGGACACCTCGATCGGAGCCACCCCGCCGATCTTGGCCAGGGCGGCCTCATTGTGGACCCGCCCGTCGTGCGACCACACCGACAACACGATCGCGGCGTTGAACGGCCCCAGCCCACACAGCTCGAGCAGGACCGGCGCGTGCGCGGTCACGACCTGCTCAAGCTGCTTCTCGTTGCCTGCCAGCTCGACCCGCAGCTGAAGGAACCGGGTCGCCAACCGGACCGCTTCGGCCCGCG
>NZ_JBVASH010000046.1:0-246 GCF_057813895.1 Nocardioides sp. F233 | reverse complement strand
CGAGCGCCTCGGCCCGACGGGACACCGCCAGGTCGAGGTCGTGTCCGTCGGCGGCATCCATCAGTCCGTCCAGGTGGACCAGCCCGTGCTCGTCGACTTCGCCGATGTCGAAGTGCCGGTGGTCGGCGGCGTTCTTGCGTTCGGCCTCCGCGCGTTCGGGGTCGAACCGCAGCACTGCCTCGGCGACGAGCCGCTCGAGCTGGGCCCAGCCGACACCGGAGGCGTTGAACAGCTGCTGGTCGACGA
>NZ_JBVASH010000045.1:0-252 GCF_057813895.1 Nocardioides sp. F233 | reverse complement strand
GGACACGGGGATCAACAGGTTCATTCGACACCACTCAACAGAGCCAGAAGTGTCAGGACCGAACCCCGTCGAAACGTCAGGAATCTGCTGACACAGAACTGTCAGGGATGTCCTGAGACATCACAATGACTTCTCCCGGAGCGCTCGATCAGGCCACTGCCGTGGCCGAGCGTGCCGCGGAGCTGGCGGGCGCCGAGTGGGGCCTGCTGGACGGTCCCGAGTCTGTGGCGGGCGTGGAGGCGATCACCGCGG
>NZ_JBVASH010000044.1:0-255 GCF_057813895.1 Nocardioides sp. F233 | reverse complement strand
GCGCGGACCACCCGGTCACCGATCTTGTAGCCGGCCTTCGCGACCACCTTGCACGTCGTCACCTCGACCTCGGCGTCGGTGCCGATGTGCGAGAGCGCCTCGTGGACGGTCGGGTCGAACGCGTCGCCGACCTCGCCGAACTTCACCAGGCCCAGCCCGGCAACCACGCGCTCGAGCTGCTCGGCCGTGGCCTTGAAGCCACCCTCGAGCGGCTCGTGCTCACGGGCCCGGTCGATCGTGTCGAGCACGTCGATG
>NZ_JBVASH010000043.1:0-255 GCF_057813895.1 Nocardioides sp. F233 | reverse complement strand
GCGCGGACCACCCGGTCACCGATCTTGTAGCCGGCCTTCGCGACCACCTTGCACGTCGTCACCTCGACCTCGGCGTCGGTGCCGATGTGCGAGAGCGCCTCGTGGACGGTCGGGTCGAACGCGTCGCTGACCTCGCCGAACTTCACCAGGCCCAGCCCGGCAACCACGCGCTCGAGCTGCTCGGCCGTGGCCTTGAAGCCACCCTCGAGCGGCTCGTGCTCACGGGCCCGGTCGATCGTGTCGAGCACGTCGATG
>NZ_JBVASH010000042.1:0-255 GCF_057813895.1 Nocardioides sp. F233 | reverse complement strand
AATGCTCGCGTCCACTATGAAGAAGTCAAACAACCAGAAGCCGTACCAGCCCCACACCCAGTAACAAACCAGGCGGGCGTCTGATGCCTCAGACACCCAACAGCGTGCCATACCTACCGAGTGGAAATCTCCACTCAACGATTGTTGTGTTCCACTATCCGAACACCCCATAGATCAACAACTCATTCGGCTGTCGACGCGGGTGTGCTCCTTAGAAAGGAGGTGATCCAGCCGCACCTTCCGGTACGGCTACCT
>NZ_JBVASH010000041.1:0-255 GCF_057813895.1 Nocardioides sp. F233 | reverse complement strand
GCTCGCTGCGGTTGCCCGAGGACACCTCGATCGGAGCCACCCCGCCGATCTTGGCCAGGGCGGCCTCATTGTGGACCCGCCCGTCGTGCGACCACACCGACAACACGATCGCGGCGTTGAACGGCCCGAGCCCACACAGCTCGAGCAGGACCGGCGCGTGCGCGGTCACGACCTGCTCAAGCTGCTTCTCGTTGCCTGCCAGCTCGACCCGCAGCTGAAGGAACCGGGTCGCCAACCGGACCGCTTCGGCCCGCG
>NZ_JBVASH010000040.1:0-260 GCF_057813895.1 Nocardioides sp. F233 | reverse complement strand
GTCCCGAACGGGCTTCCGTCGCGCCGCCCGCCGTTTCTGGACGGAGGAGCGAGCGAGGAACGAGCGAGCGGGGGAGGAAGAAACGGCGTTGGCAGGCGGCGCGACATGCGCGAGCGGAGCGAGCGCCAAACCAACACCGCGAGTCCTGTTGGAGACACGCCAGTCCCGAACGGGCTTCCGTCGCGCCGCCCGCCGTTTCTGGACGGAGGAGCGAGCGAGGAACGAGCGAGCGGGGGAGGAAGAAACGGCGTTGGCAGGCG
>NZ_JBVASH010000039.1:0-264 GCF_057813895.1 Nocardioides sp. F233 | reverse complement strand
ATCTCGGAACCCGGCCCCGTTCGACAGCAGCACTGCTGTCCGGGCTGCGCGCCGAGGTCGAAGGCCGACAGGCCTCCCTGGTCCGCGAATGGGCAGCGATCGTGGAGTGGGCCAGCGAGCACATCGTCACCGGCCCCGAGGGTGCCGCGACGATCACCGAGGGCTACCTGGACACCGGTATCCCGATCGCCGGTCCCGGCGCCCCGCTCGTGTCGGAGTTCGCGTTGATGGAGCTCGTCGCCGTCCTCGGCCGCACCCCCGATG
>NZ_JBVASH010000038.1:0-280 GCF_057813895.1 Nocardioides sp. F233 | reverse complement strand
GCCGTCGGCCGCCGTCGCCGACGCGCTCGCCGCGGCTCAGGGCCGGGTCCGGTTCGCCCAGGTCATCTCCAGCGGGTTCGCTGAGACCGACGAGGGCGTCGAGCTGGAACGGGACCTGGTCGCCCGGATGCGAGCGCTCGGCACCCGGGTGATCGGTCCCAACTGCCTGGGCACCCACTCGACCCGGGGTCGGATCACCGTCGTCCCCGACGCACCCAAGGAGGTCGGCGGCGTCGCCGTCCTGTCGCAGAGCGTCGGTCTCAGCGTCGACATCCTGCGC
>NZ_JBVASH010000037.1:0-280 GCF_057813895.1 Nocardioides sp. F233 | reverse complement strand
GGACTACGGCGTGGCCTCATTCGCGTCCGATCTCGACGCGTTCGGCGACGACGGCATGCGCTTCAAGTGGAACGCGGTCACACGTCTCGTACGGGAGGAGTTCGGTGACCGCAGCCTCGAGGGGTACCTCGCCGCGGTCCAGCGACGCTCGTTGCTGCGCCGGACGATCTCGGAGTTGATGGTCGACTATCCCGTCCTGCTGCGTCCCAACTCGGGGGAGGAGCCGTTCGGGCTGGGCGGTGACGTGACCAGCCTCGCCAGGGTGAGGGAGCTCCTGCGC
>NZ_JBVASH010000036.1:0-282 GCF_057813895.1 Nocardioides sp. F233 | reverse complement strand
CACTTCACGGTGCTGATGCTGTCGATCGTGATCGGCTACTACGAGATCGGCAAGGTCGCGCACGCCCTGCACACGCCGCTGATGTCGGTCACCAACGCCATCTCCGGCGTCGAGGTCGTCGGCGCGCTGCTGCAGATCGCCAATGACGACAAGCTCGTCGTCGGCCTGTCGGCGGTCGCTATCCTGCTCGCCTCGATCAACGTCTTCGGTGGCTTCGCGGTGACCCTCCGCATGCTCGCGATGTTCAGCAAGGGAGCCTGACCATGGACATCACCTCCATCA
>NZ_JBVASH010000035.1:0-290 GCF_057813895.1 Nocardioides sp. F233 | reverse complement strand
ACCCTCGACACCGTGGCCGTCGCAGCCGGTGACCCCGACCGCGAGCAGCCCTGGTCCGAGCTCGGCCTGAAGGCCGACGAGGACGAGCGGATCCGCGAGATCCTCGGCCGTCGCCCCACGGGTGCGGAGCTGGCGATGTACTCGGTCATGTGGAGCGAGCACTGCTCCTACAAGTCCTCCAAGGTGCACCTCCAGCAGTTCGGAGAGATCCCGCAGGAGACCCCGATCGGCCCGATGCTCGCCGGCATCGGCGAGAACGCCGGCGTCATCGACATCGGCCAGGGCTACGC
>NZ_JBVASH010000034.1:0-292 GCF_057813895.1 Nocardioides sp. F233 | reverse complement strand
CTACCGGGTCACCTCCAGCGCCGCGCCCACCCTGTTCCTTCACGGCGCCCTCGACCGGGTCACCCCGCTCGCCCTGGCCGAGCAGCTCTTCGGCGAGCTGGCTCGGGCGGGAGTGGGGACCGAGCTGGTCGTCAACCCGCGCGAGGGCCACGAGCTGATCGAGCCCGCGCACCGTCGCGACGCCGCGGCCCGGGTCGCGAGGTGGTTGCGCGACCCCGGCGTGCTCGAAGGCACGGAGGACTGACATGGCCACCGCGTGGGCCCGGTTCCTGCACGGCCGGCTGGCCGGCAC
>NZ_JBVASH010000033.1:0-292 GCF_057813895.1 Nocardioides sp. F233 | reverse complement strand
GTCCCGGCCCGTTCACCGGGCTCCGGGTCGGACTGGGCACCGCCCGCACCATGGCCCACGTGCTCGACGTACCCGTCCACGGGGTGTGCTCGCTCGACGCGCTCGCCCTCGAGGCCGTCGAGACCGGCGCCGTCACCGGCGCGTTCGTCGTCGCCTCGGACGCCCGGCGCAAGGAGGTCTACCTCGCGCCGTACGACGCCCGCGGGACCCGCCTCGACGAGCCGGTCGTCGACAAGCCGGCCGTGCTCGCCACGACCGGCCCGGTGGTCGGGGAGGGCGCCCGGCTCTACCC
>NZ_JBVASH010000032.1:0-293 GCF_057813895.1 Nocardioides sp. F233 | reverse complement strand
GTGTAGATCCAGACCAGGCTGTCGAGGAGGGCGAAGGAAGCCCGCCACGACTCGCGCTCCGGGAGGCCGTTGCGCACACCCTGCTCGACGAAGTCGAAGTCCTGGATCAGCATGAACACACCGAGCACCAGGCCGGCGATGGCGAAGACGAGGCCCAGGGCGCCGTCGTCGAACAGACAGAGGCAGTTGCCGAACAGGCCGAGGACGACCTCGAGCAGGCTGATGGAGACCATGCCGATCATCGCGGCGTCCACGAAAGTGCGGAACTTCTGGCCGACCTGGATGTTGAGGAC
>NZ_JBVASH010000031.1:0-293 GCF_057813895.1 Nocardioides sp. F233 | reverse complement strand
CGCCGGCGCTATGGAGACCTCGATCTGCCCGTTGCCGTACTCGGGGTGGATCTGCTCCACCTCGATCCCCGCGATGATCAGGCTCTGATCGAGGTCGCGGATCATCGGCTCCAGGCGGAGGAAGGGACCCACGCCGTAGCCTGGTCCGGTGTGGGCGAGTTCGAGTGAGCCGTCGGCGTTATCCTTGTAGAGCGTGAACTCGAACTCGAACGCCATCCGGTACACGTACCCGGCGTCCTTCGCGGCGGCGACGAGACGCTTCGCCGCCGATCGGGCGCCGGTCGGCACCGGGT
>NZ_JBVASH010000030.1:0-294 GCF_057813895.1 Nocardioides sp. F233 | reverse complement strand
GTCGTGGGTGGCGCGGTCGGCGTGCTCATCGCCGGTGACTCGGGCTCGTTCAGCGAGCTGGTCGGAGGCACGGTCGGTGGCGGCAGCGCGCTGGCCGCGCACTCGGTCAAGACCGGCACCCGGATGGCGGTCAACACCGTGCCGGAGCCGTTCAGCAACATCGGCCTCAGCATAGGCGAGGACATCGCGGTGCTGGCCGTGGTCGCCTTCGCGATCGAGCACCCGTACGCCGCGGCGTCGATCGCCGCGCTCTTCCTGCTCGCCGGCCTGCTCGTGCTCTGGCTGGCCTGGCGG
>NZ_JBVASH010000029.1:0-296 GCF_057813895.1 Nocardioides sp. F233 | reverse complement strand
GGGCACGCCGCGACGACCTGCTGGCCCGGCTCCAGGAAGACGGCGCGGAGCCGGTCGCCGCCGAGCCCGGCTACGGCCTGCCCGCCGACCTCTCCACGCCCACGGCGGTCACCGACCGTGCCCGCGCGCTCGAGGAGTCGGCAACGGCGACCTACGCCTACCTCGTCGCCAGCACCACCGGCGACGCCCGGTCCTGGGCGATCGACGCGCTCGTCGACGCCGCGGTGCGCAGCACCGCCTTCGGCGGCCGGCCGGACCGGCTGCCCGGACTCTGAGTTCGTCGAGTAGCCCGAGCC
>NZ_JBVASH010000028.1:0-297 GCF_057813895.1 Nocardioides sp. F233 | reverse complement strand
AGGTAGACCTTGCCGTCGGCCGGGTCCACGAAGTGGTGGAGGCCCACGCCGGTGTGGGAGTAGGTGCAGTCGGCCTTGACGACGAGCACGTTCTCGGCCTGCAGGTCGGGCAGCGCGAACCGGCTGTCGACGTATGCCGTGGCGGGGTCGAGCGGAGCGCCGTTGAGGGTGATCTCGTGGATCGTCGCGTCGACGTGGTCGGCGAAGGTGGCGGAGCCGGGCTGGCGACAGGTGTAGGTCAGCGTGGTGGTGGACACGAAGGTCTCCACGCCCTCCTGCGTCGCGCCTGAGATGTCG
>NZ_JBVASH010000027.1:0-300 GCF_057813895.1 Nocardioides sp. F233 | reverse complement strand
GGCCTGAGGCCCTTGTAACTACGTGTTACGTCGCGAATAGCGGTGCAACAGCGCCCGGGCAGTAGCCACAACGCCCGGGTGGATCGGCATGGCGGCCCCAGTCGAGGCGACCTGGCCCGCGAAGCCGCTCGGCCCCATCCACCTCGGCGTTGTTGCCACTACCTCGGCGCTGTTGCACTCAAAAGGGTGCTGTAACCCTTAGTTGCAAGCAGCGGCGCGCGGGAAGGTCAGTCGTCGGCGAGCCGGTCGAGGACCGTGGTGGCGAAGCGGCCCAGGCTGCGCACCTGGTCGCCGTTGAGG
>NZ_JBVASH010000026.1:0-304 GCF_057813895.1 Nocardioides sp. F233 | reverse complement strand
CAACGTGGCCATGGCGGCCCGGCTGGCCAACAGCGCCCACGGTGGCGAGAACCTCGACAGCGACGCCGACCGCGAGACGCTCGACGAGTACGCCGCCCTCACCAACGTGGACCCGGACGCGGTGGAGCTCAAGGGACTCGCCGGCGAGCACGTGGTCTGGGAGATCCTCCCGCCGGCGAGCTGATTCCTCGCTCCGCGATCAGACGGTGAGGATCACCGACGAGCCGTGGCCGAACAGGCCCTGGTTGGCGGTGATGCCGACCTTCGCTCACTCGACCTGACGGCCCTCGGCGCGTCCCTGGAG
>NZ_JBVASH010000025.1:0-307 GCF_057813895.1 Nocardioides sp. F233 | reverse complement strand
ACTCACACCCCTGTGTCCCTACGATCTCGCCATGACTGTCTCGGGCCCGCACGCGGACGACGCGACCCTGGTCGCGGGCGTCCTCGCCGGCGACCGGCAGGCCTTCGCCGGAGTCTACGAGCGGTACGCCGACCGGCTGCACGACTTCGCGTACTCGATGCTCCGCAACCGCGAGGAGGCGGCGGACTGCGTGGCGGACTCGTTCGTGCTGATGGCAGCGAAGGTCGGCCAGCTGCGCGATCCGTCACGGCTGCGGCCATGGCTGTACTCCGTGGTGCGCAACGCGTGCCTGCGCACGCTGCGCGGC
>NZ_JBVASH010000024.1:0-308 GCF_057813895.1 Nocardioides sp. F233 | reverse complement strand
CGCCCGAGAGGGTTGCGCTGTAGGTGCTGCTGGCGTCGCGGCTGTCCTTGTCGTGGGACGTCAGCGTCATGGTGACGAGCACCGGCACGTTCGCGCCGGCGCCATTGCACGTGTCGGACCCCGAGGTGCCGTCGGCGCGGACGCACACCACCGTCGGGATGGCCGAGAGGTTCTTGGCGACCGTCACTCGCGAGTCGAGGTGCGACCCCGCGCAGCGGACCCGCACCAGGTTGTACGGCGCGCTGGCGCCCTGCCGGAGGTAGGTGACGGTGACCTTGGTCGGGGTGTCCGGCGACGCCGGGGCGTAC
>NZ_JBVASH010000023.1:0-309 GCF_057813895.1 Nocardioides sp. F233 | reverse complement strand
ACGAGAAGCAGCTTGAGCAGGTCGTGACCGCGCACGCGCCGGTCCTGCTCGAGCTGTGTGGGCTCGGGCCGTTCAACGCCGCGTTCGTGTTGTCGGTGTGGTCGCACGACGGGCGGGTCCACAATGAGGCCGCCCTGGCCAAGATCGGCGGGGTGGCTCCGATCGAGGTGTCCTCGTGCAACCGCAGCGAGCATCGCCTGAACCGTGGTGGTGATCTGCAGCTGATCCTGGCGTTGCACTAGATCGCGCGTAACCTGTTGCGTTACGACCAGGCCACCATCGTCTATGTCGAACGCCGCACCAGCGAGG
>NZ_JBVASH010000022.1:0-316 GCF_057813895.1 Nocardioides sp. F233 | reverse complement strand
CGAGCGAGATGGCGATGTCGCCGGTGCCCGGGGGCAGGTCGAGGAGGAGCACGTCGAGGTCGCCCCAGTAGCCGTCGGCGAGCATCTGCACGAGCGCGCGGTCGAGCATCGGTCCGCGCCAGGCGACGACCTGGTCGCGGCGCGGCTAGAGCATGCCGATGGAGATCACCGACACGCCGGACGGGGTCGGGACCGGCATGCTCAGGTCGTCGCCCTGGGTCGGCCGGGCGTCGGCGACAGCGAGCTTCGCCGGGATCGAGTGGCCGTAGATGTCGGCGTCGACGAGGCCGACCTTGCGCCCGGCCCGGGCCAGGGC
>NZ_JBVASH010000021.1:0-323 GCF_057813895.1 Nocardioides sp. F233 | reverse complement strand
GGACGCCGCACTGTTGCGGGGCGTTGCTCGCCTCGAGGCCACCGGCGCTCAACGTCCGTTGGGGTGGGCCTCGGTCAAGGACTTCCTGACCCACCTCACCGGCGGCCACAAGGGCACCGGCGGCGGCTTGGTCCGCGCCGCCGAGCAGCTGCGCGACCTCCCCGAGGTCCAGGCCGCGCTCGAGTCCGGGCGGGTGACCCTGCCGCAAGCGCGGGCGATCGCCACCAAGGTGCACACGCTGCCCCGGGTCCACGAGTTCCGCACCGCGGTCGCAGGACGGATGCTCGAGCTGGTCGACACCCACGGCCACGACGCCAGTGATC
>NZ_JBVASH010000020.1:0-335 GCF_057813895.1 Nocardioides sp. F233 | reverse complement strand
ATCAGACGCCCGCCTGGTTTGTTACTGGGTGTGGGGCTGGTACGGCTTCTGGTTGTTTGACTTCTTCATAGTGGACGCGAGCATTAATAATAGTGTTTGTTTCGTGATTGTTTTGTGTGTTCTCTTAATTGGTTTGTTCCACAGACTCAATGTTTTGAGGACCGCTGACAGTTCATCTGACTGCTCGACTCTTGCTGTTCCTTCGGGGGTGGTGGGGGTGGGGTTGTTGTGTGTGTTGGTGGTTTGTTGTGGGCAAGTTGTTAAGGGCACATGGTGGATGCCTTGGCATCGAGAGCCGATGAAGGACGTTGGAGCCTGCGAAATGCCCTGGGGAG
>NZ_JBVASH010000019.1:0-489 GCF_057813895.1 Nocardioides sp. F233 | reverse complement strand
AGGTAGCCGTACCGGAAGGTGCGGCTGGATCACCTCCTTTCTAAGGAGCACACCCGCGTCGACAGCCGAATGAGTTGTTGATCTATGGGGTGTTCGGATAGTGGAACACAACAATCGTTGAGTGGAGCTTTCCACTCGGTAGGTATGGCACGCTGTTGGGTGTCTGAGGCATCAGACGCCCGCCTGGTTTGTTACTGGGTGTGGGGCTGGTACGGCTTCTGGTTGTTTGACTTCTTCATAGTGGACGCGAGCATTAATAATAGTGTTTGTTTCGTGATTGTTTTGTGTGTTCTCTTATCAGGTTTGTCCTGCAGGGAGCCGCTGACAGTTCTGTGACTGCTCGACTTCGATCATGCGTGAGTGTGGTGGGGGTGGGGTTGTTGTGTGTGTTGGTGGTTTGTTGTGGGCAAGTTGTTAAGGGCACATGGTGGATGCCTTGGCATCGAGAGCCGATGAAGGACGTTGGAGCCTGCGAAATGCCCTGGGGAG
>NZ_JBVASH010000018.1:0-606 GCF_057813895.1 Nocardioides sp. F233 | reverse complement strand
GCAGAGCGGGACGAGGTTGCACGGGCAGGTCGGTCCACCCTCGCCGTGGGCGCGGGCGTGGTCGAGGTCGCACCGGGTGGCGGGGCGGGTGCAGTGCGGGAACCGGCAGGTGTGGTCCCGCAGTTGAACGCGGGTCCTGTGCCGGTCAGGGATCTCGTACGAGCCGACGGGGACGTGGTCGGCCAGATCGATCACGGGCCGCACGACCACAGTCGTGTGCCGGGCCCGGAGCCACTCGCGGATCTGGGCGGCGGTGATGGGGCAGCGGCCCTCTTCCCACCGGCCGACCGGGTTCTGGCCCGTCAGGGTGGTGTCGGTGACGTGGACGTTCAACACGACCTTGCGGCCCGGGACGGTCGCGACGACCTCCCCGGTTCCGGGGTCGGGGATCAAGAGGTCGAGTGCGAGGTCCTGCCGGGCGAGCTCCGCTGCTGCCTTCGAGCGCCGTACATCGAGTGACGAGTCGTCGCCGAGCCGACCGAGCGCCTCGGCCCGACGGGACACCGCCAGGTCGAGGTCGTGTCCGTCGGCGGCATCCATCAGTCCGTCCAGGTGGACCAGCCCGTGCTCGTCGACTTCGCCGATGTCGAAGTGCCGGTGGTCGGC
>NZ_JBVASH010000017.1:0-1028 GCF_057813895.1 Nocardioides sp. F233 | reverse complement strand
CGCTGTGAGGGTTTTCGTGGCCGGCCTGAGGTTGGCTGGCAGGGTGGCCTTGGTTCTGCTGCTGTGGTCGTGACTCTTCGCTTCGGTGACCCGCTGCCGTTGTGGTGACGGTTCGGTGATGGTGTCTTCCCGCGAGACCTGTCCGGTCGTGGTGGCGGGGCCGGTGGCCGCCCTGCCCACGACGTTGGCCTGATCAGAAGCCTGTTCCATCCCCTTCAAGGCAATGAGGGGGATGTGACCCATCACAGTGATGCCACGTAGTGATTCCTCAGGGACGACCACCGGTCCGACGAGTTGTCCCTAGGTGAGAGGAACGCATCGCTGTGTCCAGTGTTTCAGAGGTCTACAGGTTCGTGGTGGGGGTCGACACCCACGCCAAGGTCCATCAGTACGCCATCGTCGAGGCTGGCACCGGGAAGGTGGTCGACGAGGCCGGTTTCCCGACCAGCGGCCCTGGGCTGGGTCGGGCGATCGCCTGGATCGGTCGACGGTGTGGTGGTGAGCTCGACACGGTCCTGGTCAGCGTTGAGGGCACCGGCTCGTACGGTGCCCGGCTCGCGACCGCACTCCTGGATGCCGGCTATCGAGTGGTTGATGCCCCCTCGCCCAAGCGGGAACGCGGTGGTGACAAGAACGACGCGATCGACGCGATCAAGGCCGCCAAGAACCTGTTGGCCAAGGACGCCGACCGGCTCGCTGATGTCCGCACGGGCGAACTCCAGGCGTGTGTGAAGGTCCTGCTGGCGGCACGTGGGCGGATGAGCGGGGAGTCGACGCGCACGATCAACGCGCTGACCGCGTTGCTGCGCGTGCACGACCTGGGTTTCGACGCCAGGCGCAAGCCCACGATCACCCAGGTCCGCGAGATCGCCAGGTGGCGTGTCCGTAGTGAGTCGCTGGCGCTGTCGGTGGCGCGGGCCGAAGCGGTCCGGTTGGCGACCCGGTTCCTTCAGCTGCGGGTCGAGCTGGCAGGCAACGAGAAGCAGCTTGAGCAGGTCGTGACCGCGCACGCGCCGGTCCTGCTCGAG
>NZ_JBVASH010000016.1:0-1114 GCF_057813895.1 Nocardioides sp. F233 | reverse complement strand
CTAGTTGTGATGTCCAGGGAGGTTGTACCGCCCGGCACCGGTGAGCCTGTCTGACAGACGAAGGCCTCCGGTTGTGAAGTGGAGCTGTCTAGTTCAACGCTTCACTGACCGGAGGCCCTCGTGTCCCACGCTAACGCTGCCCTGACCCCGCGCGCCCGTTTGCGGCTCGCCCAGCTCGTCGTCGACCGCGGCTGGACCTACGCTGCAGCGGCCAAGATGTTCATGGTCGCCCCACGCACCGCGAAGAAATGGGCCGACCGCTACCGCATCGAAGGCCCGGGCGGGATGGTCGACCGCAGTTCACGACCGAAGACGTGTCCGAACAGGACCAGGCCGGAGGTGGTACGCCAGATCGTGCGACTGCGATGGCGCCAGCGACTCGGTCCGGTCCAGATCGCCGGCCAGCTCGGCATGCAGGCCTCGACCGTGCACGCCGTGCTCGTCCGCTGCCGGATCAACCGGCTCTCCCACATCGACCGCGTTACCGGGGAGCCGCTGCGACGCTACGAGCATCCGCACCCCGGCTCGCTGATCCACGTCGACGTCACCAAGTTCGGCAACATCCCCGACGGCGGCGGGCACAAGTTCCTCAGCCGCCAACAGAGCCGAGCCAACGGCATCGCGACAGCACTCCGCACAGGCGAACGCGGGAAGCACTATCGACCATTGATCGGGACCGCGTTCGTGCACACCGTCATCGACGACCACTCACGCATCGCCTACGCCGAGATCTGTACCGACGAGAAGGCCGCCACCGCGATCGGCGTCCTAAAGCGTGCGGTGGCCTGGTTCGCCGATCACGGCGTCACCATCGAACGAGTCCTATCCGACAACGGCTCGGCCTACCGGTCCTACGCCTGGCGCGACGCGTGCGCTGAGCTCGCCATCAGCCACAAGCGGACCCGGCCCTACCGGCCCCAGACCAACGGGAAGATCGAGCGCTTCCACCGAACCCTCGCCGACGGATGGGCCTACGCCCGGCTCTATGAGTCAACCGAGCAACGCAACGCCGCGCTGCCCGCCTGGCTCCACTTCTACAATCACCACCGCGCCCACTCCGCCATTGGAGGCCGCCCACCGGTCACCCGGCTGACCAACCTCCCCGGACATCACA
>NZ_JBVASH010000015.1:0-1428 GCF_057813895.1 Nocardioides sp. F233 | reverse complement strand
TGTGATGTCTCAGGAGATCCCTGACAGTTCTGTATCAGGACATCCCTGACAGAAGGTGTCTCAAGACTTCCCTGACACTTGTCCGGGGCCGCGGCCTCCGGGTGGTCGGCCATTGCCGACGTATCGCACTCCTGGTGCGGGTCGGGTGTGCTCGATGAGGATCTCGCCTTCGAGGTCGGCGACGGTGATGGTGTCGCCCTCAACGATGACCAAGACCTGCTGGAAGCCGTAGCGTCCGTCGACCTTGTAGTTGACGCCGGCCAGCATGAAGGTGCCCGCGGTGCTCAGCCTCCTGACGCTCGTGCCGGCCGGCAGGTTCTTCGGTGCTGGGGCGGGCCGAAGGCGTTTGGTAACGGCCTGGACAAGGAAGGGCTCCTCGGACTTGGGGCGTGGCGCTTCGGCCTTCTCGGTGGCCTCCCAAGCTGTCTGGGGCGTGATGCGGCCCGGCAGTCCTTGGTGGGGACGTTCGGTGTTGTAGATGTGGTCGAACGCGTCGACTTGTGCCTGGAGTTCGGCGAGCGTGGCGGCGAGGGGCTGCTTGTCGAGGTAGCGGAACAGGGTCTGGTGGAAGCGCTCGTTCTTGCCCTGAGTTGTGGGCTTGTAGGGCTTGCCGGTAATCGCCTCGACACCCAAGGACGACACGTGCTCGACGAGCTGGCCCACGAATCCGCGTCGGGAGGGGTTGAGCGCGGTCCCGTTGTCGGACAGCAGCCGCTGTGGGACGCCGTGGGCGGCCACGGCCTTGTCGAAGACCACGATCGCGGCCGCGGATGTCTCACCCCGCGCGACGTGGGAGGCGACGGCATAGCGAGAGTGGTCGTCGATGAGCTGGAAGATCACACACTTCCTGCCACCGGTCAGCACGTACTCGGTCGCGTCCATCTGCCAGCACGCGTTCGGGGCCGGATACACAAACCTCCGCCAGGCCGAACGCGGCTTCTTGCGAGGCTCCTTCCGCGCCACGCCCTCCGCACGGAAGATCCGCGCCAGCGTCGCGACCGACGGGACGCGCTCAAGCCCCATCGTCATCATCTTGTCGTGCACGCTGATCGGCCCATGGTCCAAGCCGGAAGACTCCAGCGCTGCTCGCACGCCCAGTGCCTGCTCGCGCACATGGTCGCCGACCTGGTTGGGACTGGCCCGCGGACGACGTGATCGTGGCTCCAGGGCCGCTGCTGGACCGTCTGCGGCCGCACGCCGCCTGAGCATGTAGAACGTCTCCCGCGACAACCCGTGTTCGGCACAGAAGGTGGACACCGCTCCGCGGGGGGCGTCATCAGGCCACAGCGCGATAGCGAGCCGGACACGGGGATCAACAGGTTCATTCGACACCACTCAACAGAGCCAGAAGTGTCAGGACCGAACCCCGTCGAAACGTCAGGAATCTGCTGACACAGAACTGTCAGGGATGTCCTGAGACATCACAAT
>NZ_JBVASH010000014.1:0-2218 GCF_057813895.1 Nocardioides sp. F233 | reverse complement strand
GGACACGGGGATCAACAGGTTCATTCGACACCACTCAACAGAGCCAGAAGTGTCAGGACCGAACCCCGTCGAAACGTCAGGAATCTGCTGACACAGAACTGTCAGGGATGTCCTGAGACATCACAATTCCGCTGCACGGCCCTCGCTCGAAGGCTCGGTCACCGTGTCGGCGAGAAGGTCGAGCACCTCACCGATGGTGCGGTGGTGGGACCCTGCTTCAGGAAGCGGCAGGTCCGACTGGATCTCGTAGGCGTTGCGCCGCCCTTCCCTCGTCTTGACGACGTAGCCCGCCTCGGCGAGGTCGTTGACGATGCCGAAGGCGCGCCGCTCGGTGATCGCGACCCGCTCCGCGATGTCCCGCAGGCGCACGCCCGGGTCCCGCGCGATGCACAGCAGGGTGCGTCCGTGGTTGCTGAGGAACGTCCAGTTCGCCATGGCGGGAATCCTAGTCGATTCCGGAAATGGATTGCTAGAGATCAGTTGCCAGCGTAACGTGGCAGGTACTCGAACAGGCGCGTGTGCGCCTCAGGACGAGCTCACCCCTTCTCACCACCGGATCGGCATCATGACCACTCTCGTCACCCTCCTGGTCACCGTCGTCCTCCTGGCCCTGCTGGGGCTGGCGATGGCCGTGAAGATCGTCAAGCAGTACGAGCAGGGGGTGCTGTTCCGGCTCGGCCGGGTGCAGGGCCTGCGCGGACCGGGGCTCCAGCTGATCGTCCCGGTCATCGACGTCCTGCACCGGGTCTCGCTCCGCATCATCACGATGCCGATCCAGTCCCAGGGCATCATCACCCGCGACAACGTCAGCGTCGACGTCTCCGCGGTGGCCTACTTCCGGGTCGTTGATCCGGTGAAGTCCGTGGTCGCCATCGAGGACGTCTACGCCGCCATCAACCAGATCGCCCAGACCACGCTGCGCAAGGTGGTCGGTCAGCACACGCTGGACCAGACGCTCTCGGAGACCGACCAGATCAACCTGGACATCCGCGGGATCCTCGACGTGGCCACGGTCGAGTGGGGTGTCGAGGTCACCCTGGTGGAGCTCAAGGACATCCAGCTGCCCGACAGCATGAAGCGCGCGATGGCCCGTCAGGCCGAGGCGGAGCGCGAGAAGAGGGCCAAGATCATCAACGCCGAGGGCGAGTCGCTCGCGGCGACGGCGCTGGGCGACGCCGCGGACATCATGATGGCCCACCCCCTCGCCCTCCAGCTGCGCAACCTGCAGAGCCTCGTCGAGCTCGGTGTCGACAAGAACTCCACCGTCGTGTTCCCCGCACCGCTGATGACCACGATCGCCGAGCTCGGATCGTTCCTGGCCCGCGAGAAGGCCGCAGCCGCGGCTCCCGCGCCTCCCACGGACCCGGCCATCCCACTGGTCCTGCCGACCAACAACGTGCCCGGGGCCGCGTAGTCCACGCGGCGCGCGAGATCGCACCGCACGGACATGGTCGTGAAGGCCGCACCGCCACGAGCTGCGCGCCGCCCGGTCCGGCACCGCTCACCGGCGAACCAGGCGCGGCACGACGACCTCCCGTTGCCGGCCAGGGTCGCCGACCGGGTCACGGCCGTGTTCGGCTCGTGGGCGTTCATCGTGACCCAGAGCGTGCTCATCCTCATCTGGCTCGGCTACAACGGCTACGCGGCGCTCCACTACCTGAGCAGCCAGGCATTCGACCCGTACCCCTTCATCCTGCTCAACCTGCTCTTCTCCACCCAGGCGGCCTACGCTGCGCCCCTCATCCTGCTGAGCCAGAACCGGACGGCGGAGCGGGACCGGGTCAAGGCCGAGCACGACTTCGACGTCAACGTGCTGGCCCTTCGGGCGCTCGCCGAGCTGCTGACCGCCGCCGAGGAACCGAAGGCACGCCGCCAGCTCCTGGACGAGATCAGCGGGCTCATCGGCGCACCCGTTGCCGGCGATCCGAGCTAGGGCCCGTCGCTCAAGTCGGCGCCGTCGCGAGCGGCGTTTCGCGCCGATCTGGCAAGGCGGCGGTGCGACGACGTGCTTGTCCGCCCTTCGAGCGACGCCAACGCAGCCAGATCGGATGCGAAACGCCGCGTAGCAGGCGGGGACTTGGGAGACGCGCCCTAGTTGTGATGTCCAGGGAGGTTGTACCGCCCGGCACCGGTGAGCCTGTCTGACAGACGAAGGCCTCCGGTTGTGAAGTGGAGCTGTCTAGTTCAACGCTTCACTGACCGGAGGCCCTCGTGTCCC
>NZ_JBVASH010000013.1:0-3455 GCF_057813895.1 Nocardioides sp. F233 | reverse complement strand
GTGGTGGGGGTGGGGTTGTTGTGTGTGTTGGTGGTTTGTTGTGGGCAAGTTGTTAAGGGCACATGGTGGATGCCTTGGCATCGAGAGCCGATGAAGGACGTTGGAGCCTGCGAAATGCCCTGGGGAGTTGGCAACCGAGCGTTGATCCGGGGATGTCCGAATGGGGAAACCCAGCTGGAGTCATGTCCAGTTACCCGCATCTGAATGAAATAGGGTGTGTGGAGGGAACACGGGGAAGTGAAACATCTCAGTACCCGTAGGAAGAGAAAACAAAAGTGATTCCGAGAGTAGTGGCGAGCGAAATCGGATGAGGCTAAACCCATGTCGTGTGATAGCCGGCAGGCGTTGCGGTGTGGGGGTTGTGGGAGTGTTGTTGCTGTCTCTGCCGGGATGGCGCGCAGTAAGAAACCAAAGACGAGGTCGAAGTCCGTTGGAAAGCGGTGCCGTAGCGGGTGATAGCCCCGTAGACGATAGTGTTTGGCTGTGTTCAGCATTTCCCAAGTAACACGCCACCCCTGAAATGGTGTGTGAATCTGGCGGGACCACCCGTTAAGCCTAAATACTCCTCGATGACCGATAGCGGACCAGTACCGTGAGGGAAAGGTGAAAAGTACCCCTGGCGGGGAGTGAAATAGTACCTGAAACCATGTGCCTACAATCCGTTGGAGCCTTCCTTGTGGGGGTGACAGCGTGCCTTTTGAAGAATGAGCCTGCGAGTTAGCGATACGTGGCAAGGTTAACCCGTGTGGGGTAGCCGTAGCGAAAGCGAGTCTGAATAGGGCGTTTGAGTCGCGTGTTCTAGACCCGAAGCGGAGTGATCTATCCATGGGCAGGTTGAAGCGCCGGTAAGACGGCGTGGAGGACCGAACCCACTTCAGTTGAAAATGGAGGGGATGACCTGTGGATAGGGGTGAAAGGCCAATCAAACTCCGTGATAGCTGGTTCTCCCCGAAATGCATTTAGGTGCAGCGTTGCGTGTTTCTTGCCGGAGGTAGAGCACTGGATAGCCGATGGGCCCTACCAGGTTACTGACGTTAGCCAAACTCCGAATGCCGGTAAGTGAGAGCGTGGCAGTGAGACTGTGGGGGATAAGCTTCATAGTCGAGAGGGAAACAGCCCAGACCATCGGCTAAGGCCCCTAAGAGGTGGCTAAGTGGAAAAGGATGTGGAGTCGCAGTGACAACCAGGAGGTTGGCTTGGAAGCAGCCACCCTTGAAAGAGTGCGTAATAGCTCACTGGTCAAGTGATTCCGCGCCGACAATTTAGCGGGGCTCAAGCCATCCGCCGAAGCCATGGCAATCGTATTCAACCCAGGCCACTACTTGATGGTGGTCCAGGGGTACGGTTGGGTAGGGGAGCGTCGTGTCACGGGTGAAGCGCCGGAGTGATCCAGGTGTGGATGTGACACGAGTGAGAATGCAGGCATGAGTAGCGAATCACGGGTGAGAAACCCGTGCGCCGATTGATCAAGGGTTCCAGGGTCAAGCTAATCTGCCCTGGGTAAGTCGGGACCTAAGGCGAGGCCGACAGGCGTAGTCGATGGACAACGGGTTGATATTCCCGTACCGGCGAAATGGCGCCCATGACGAGCCCGGTGATGCTAACCACCCGAAACCTCACTTATCAATCCCTTCGGGGTGCGAGGGTGGGGCAGAGCGTGGGATCCGATCCGGTAGTAGTCAAGCGATGGGGTGACACAGGAAGGTAGCCCAACCGCCGCGATGGTAGACGGCGGGTAAGCATGTAGGGGGTGTGGTAGGCAAATCCGCCATGCAGCCGTTTGATCGGTGGCCCTGAGATGTGATGCCGACCCCGTTTGGGGGAAGTGGGTGATCCTATGCTGTCGAGAAAAACCTCTAGCGAGCCATGAGCCGCCCGTACCCGAAACCGACTCAGGTGATCAGGTAGAGAATACCGAGGCGATCGAGACAACCATGGTTAAGGAACTCGGCAAAATGCCCCCGTAACTTAGGGATAAGGGGGGCCCGAGGCGTGTACCCACTTGCTGGGGAAGCGCCGGAGGCCGCAGAGACCAGGGGAAAGCGACTGTTTACTAAAAACACAGGTCCGTGCGAAGTTGTAAGACGATGTATACGGACTGACTCCTGCCCGGTGCTGGAAGGTTAAGAGGACGGGTTAGACGCAAGTCGAAGCTCAGAATTTAAGCCCCAGTAAACGGCGGTGGTAACTATAACCATCCTAAGGTAGCGAAATTCCTTGTCGGGTAAGTTCCGACCTGCACGAATGGAGTAACGACTTTCCTACTGTCTCAACCATGGACTCGGCGAAATTGCACTACGAGTAAAGATGCTCGTTACGCGCGGCAGGACGGAAAGACCCCGGGACCTTTACTATAGTTTGGCATTGGTGTTTGGTTCGGCTTGTGTAGGATAGGTGGGAGACTGTGAAGCGGCCACGCCAGTGGTTGTGGAGTCATCGTTGAAATACCACTCTGGTCGTACTAGATGTCTAACCTAGGGCCATGATCTGGTTCAGGGACAGTGCCTGATGGGTAGTTTAACTGGGGCGGTTGCCTCCCAAAATGTAACGGAGGCGCTCAAAGGTTCCCTCAGCCTGGTTGGCAATCAGGTGTTGAGTGTAAGTGCACAAGGGAGCTTGACTGTGAGACAGACATGTCGAGCAGGGACGAAAGTCGGAACTAGTGATCCGGCAACTGCGAGTGGAAGCGTTGTCGCTCAACGGATAAAAGGTACCCCGGGGATAACAGGCTGATCTTCCCCAAGAGTCCATATCGACGGGATGGTTTGGCACCTCGATGTCGGCTCGTCGCATCCTGGGGCTGGAGTAGGTCCCAAGGGTTGGGCTGTTCGCCCATTAAAGCGGCACGCGAGCTGGGTTTAGAACGTCGTGAGACAGTTCGGTCCCTATCCGCCGCGCGCGTAGGAAACTTGAGAAAGGCTGTCCCTAGTACGAGAGGACCGGGATGGACGAACCTCTGGTGTGCCAGTTGTACCGCCAGGTGCATGGCTGGTTGGCTACGTTCGGAAGTGATAACCGCTGAACGCATCTAAGCGGGAAGCACGTTTCAAGATGAGGTTTCCCACCCCTTGTGGGTTAAGGCTCCCAGCAGAACACTGGGTTGATAGGCCGGAGGTGTACAGCAGTAATGCCCAGCCGACCGGTACTAATAGGCCGAAGACTTGCCACAACAAACCCCCAACACACTCAACAACACCAAACGAAACACTGTGTTGGTGCCGCGTCCACATGAAGAAACCAACCCCGACCACGGGAGCAGGGTTTCTGGAGCAATCCAGAACCCGCCTGCCGTGGGAACCCAGACACCTGGGTACACAGGGGTTCATAGAGTTACGGCGGCCATAGCGGCAGGGAAACACCCGGTCCCATCCCGAACCCGGAAGTTAAGCCTGCCAGCGCCGATGGTACTGCAACCGAGAGGATGTGGGAGAGTAGGACGCCGCCGGACAAACATT
>NZ_JBVASH010000012.1:0-45279 GCF_057813895.1 Nocardioides sp. F233 | reverse complement strand
AGACACCATCACCGAACCGTCACCACAACGGCAGCGGGTCACCGAAGCGAAGAGTCACGACCACAGCAGCAGAACCAAGGCCACCCTGCCAGCCAACCTCAGGCCGGCCACGAAAACCCTCACAGCGGAGCGAGCGCCCAACTTACAGAGCCTCTCCAGCCGCTCCTGAGGTGCGCTGCAGGACACGGAGGGAGCCGGTGACGGCGACCTCCGTGTACTGGCCGCTTGCCAGGGCGGGCAGGTAGATCTGCTCGTACGGTGGCCGCCCGCCGTCCGCGGGGTCGGGGAAGACGTCGTGGATGGCGAGGTAGCCGCCCGCCTCGACCCAGTGCGCCCAGC
Organism: Nocardioides sp. F233; assembly: GCF_057813895.1. NCBI lineage: Bacteria > Bacillati > Actinomycetota > Actinomycetes > Propionibacteriales > Nocardioidaceae > Nocardioides > Nocardioides sp. F233. The sequence goes on along the minus strand of NZ_JBVASH010000012.1, from coordinate 44,940 downwards.
CGGCGAAGTCGGCGCGGGCCGGCTCCTCGCCGTGCCCGCCGTCGATGAACAGCAGCGAGAGCGGCGTGCGCCAGTGGGCGGCGACGGTCGTGGACTGGCCGACGACCGCGACGACGTGGTCCTCGAGGCCGGCGCGGGCGATGTTCTTGCGGAACTGCCCGAGCGTGTCCATCAGCCCGAGCTCGGGGTCCACGACGCTGGCGTCGTGGTGCTCCCAGCCGGCCTGGTTCTCCTCGGAGCCGCGGTGGTGGTCGACGGTGAACACGACGGCGGTCTCGCCCGTCGTGGCCGTGACCTGCTGTGCGGCTGCGCCCAGGTAGATCCCGGACTTGCCGCAGTACGTGCCGACCTCGAGCGCGGGCCCGTGGGGGAGTCGCTCGAGCGCGATCCGGTGGAGCAGGGCGCCCTCGTCCTCGGGCATGAAGCCCTTCGCGGCGCGGGCGTGGTCCAGCAGGTCGGACGGCATGGTGTCGGTCACCCGTGCACTCTAGTAGAGTTAGAACGCGTTCTAGTTTTCGTACTGGCGGGAGAACATCAATGTCGATCGGCATCACCGACGAGCAGGTCGAGCTCGCCGACAGCCTGCGCAAGTGGGCCGCGAGCCTGTCCCCGCTGGAGGCCGTCCGCGCCGCCGAGGGCGACGTTGCTGCGGACTTCGCGCCGATCTGGGCTGCGATCGAGGAGATGGGCGTCCACTCGATCGCGGTCCCCGAGGCGGCCGGCGGTGGCGGCGGCACGGTGCTCGACCAGGCGGTCGCGATCGAGGCCTGCGCCCACGAGCTGCTGCCCGGCGGACTGCTCGGCGCCGCGATCGGCAGCACCCTGGCCGGAGCGCCCGGGCGGCACGGCGTCCAGCTCGACGACGACGGCGTCGTGTGGGACGGCGGTACGGCGGGCCGCGGCACGCCCGAGCCCGGCATCGATCTCTCGGCGCGACACGCCCGCGGCACCGGTCCCGGGCTCACCGACCCCGCCGCGCGGCGCACCGCGATCACGTTCGCTGCCGCCGAGGCGGCCGGCGTGACCCGGTGGTGCCTGGAGGCGGCGGTCGACTACGCCAAGGTCCGCGAGCAGTTCGGCCAGAAGATCGGCGCCTTCCAGGCGATCAAGCACCTGTGCGCCCAGATGCTGGAGACGGCCGAGGCCGTCACCGCGGCAGCCTGGGACGCGGCCGCGGCGGCCAACGGGGCCGACGAGGAGCAGTGGGCCTTCGCGGTCGACGTCGCCCACGTGACCTGCTTCGACGGTGCCGTCGAGGTCGCCAAGGCCTGCATCCAGGTCCTCGGTGGCATCGGCTTCACCTACGAGCACGACGCCCACCTCTACCTGCGCCGCGCGCTCACCCTGCGCGCCCTCGTCGGTTCGGCCGATGCCGCGGCCGAGCGGGTGACGGCGGCTGCCGTCACCGGAGTACGACGCCGCGTGGACGTCGACCTCGAGGGTCGCGACCTCGCGATCCGGCCGCAGGCTCGCGCCACTGCCGAGCGGATCGCTGCGCTTCCTGCGGCTGAGCAGCGGGCGGCGCTGGTGGACGCCGGCTACCTGACGCCGCACTGGCCCACACCCTACGGCCTCGGTGCCGACCCGACCACGCAGATCGTCATCGACCAGGAGCTCGGCCGCACGGGCGTCGTACGCCCGGACCTGGTGATCGCGGGCTGGGCCGTCCCGACCATCCTCGCCCACGGCACCGACGCGCAGCGCGAGCGGTTCGTGCGGCCCTCGCTGCTCGGCGAGCTGACCTGGTGCCAGCTGTTCTCGGAGCCCGGTTCCGGCTCCGACCTCGCCTCGCTGCGCACCCGCGCGGTGAAGGTCGACGGCGGTTGGTCGCTGACCGGCCAGAAGGTGTGGACCTCGGTCGCCGAGCGTGCCGACTGGGGCATCTGCCTGGCCCGCACCGACGCCGACGTCCCGCAGCACAGGGGCATCACGTACTTCCTCGTCGACATGCGCGCCTCCGGGATCGAGGTCCGTCCGCTGCGTGAGATCACCGGCGAGGCGCTGTTCAACGAGGTGTTCCTCGACGAGGTCTTCGTCCCCGACGAGTACGTCGTCGCTGAGCCCGGCGACGGCTGGAAGCTGGCCCGCACGACGCTCGCCAACGAGCGCGTCGCCATGGCCAGCGCCCGGCTCACCAAGAGCGTCGAGCGCGCCGTCGAGCTCGCCGCCTCCCGTGACCTCGGCCCGGTCGAGCGCGTCGAGGTCGGCCGCCAGGTGGCGCTGGCGACGGTCTGCGCCCTCCTCGGCGTCCGCACCACCCTGCGTGCCCTCGGGGGCCACGGCCCCGGTGCCGAGTCGAGCGTCGCCAAGCTGCTCGGCGTACGCAGCCGCCAGGACTCCTCCGAGCTCGTGGTCAAGCTCCAGGGCGACGACCTCGCCCTGCTCGGCACGATCGGCAAGGAGTCCGACGACCCGCTCGCGGCCGACGTCTGGGAGCAGCTCAACACCCGCTGCCTGTCCATCGCCGGCGGTACGACGCAGATCCTGCGCAACGTCGCGGGCGAGCGGATCCTCGGGCTGCCGCGCTAGGAGACGGGCGCGGCCCGCTCCCGCCGCCAGCCGTTCCAGTGCCAGTGCAGGAACCGGTCGGTCGCGCGCACCAGGTGCTGCGAGCGGATCGACGGGAAGATGTCGAAGGCGTGCTGGGCGCCGGGCAGCTCGGCGTAGGTCACCGTCCGCTTGGACGTCGACCGCAGCGTCTCGACGAACGCGCGCGCCTGACCGACGTCGACGAGCGTGTCGCGCGAGCCGTGGATGACGAAGAAGTCCGGTGCGTCGGCCGTGACCCGCACCAGCGGGCTGGCCTCCTCGAAGACCTCGCGCTGGGAGCGCGGCGACTTCTTGAACACGATCGGGGCGAGGAACTTGTCGCGCATCAGCTCGGCGGTGCGCAGCCCGCTCGCGCCGGCGAGGTCGTAGACGCCGTAGTAGGGGACCGCGGCCTGGACGCTGGTGTCGGCCGACTCGAAGCCCGGCTGGAACTCCGGCGCGTTCGGGGTGACTGCCGCGAGGGCCGTGAGGTGGCCGCCGGCGGAGCCGCCGGTGATCGCGATGTACGACGGGTCGCCGCCGAACTCCGCGATGTGCTCGCGGATCCACGCGATCGCGGCCTTCACGTCGACGATCTGCGCCGGCCACGGGTCGCGCGGCGCGAGCCGGTAGTTGATCGCCACGCAGACCCAGCCCTTGGCGGCCATGTGCTGCATGAGCGGCAGGCCCTGCTGGTCCTTGTTGCCGATCGTCCAGCCGCCGCCGTGGACCTGCAGCAGCACCGGCGCCCCGGCGGCCGGGGTCACCTCGGACGTGTAGACGTCGAGCACCCCCCGCCGGCCGTACGGCGCGAACGGGATGTCGCGGTGCACCTCGATCCCGGCCCGGCGGGCCGCCTTCCCGAACGCGAACGGGTTGGCCAGCCGCCGCCACGGGGTGGCGAGGTCGGCCGGGGTCGGGCGCGCGTCGAGCTGCTCGACGTACTCCACCCCGAGACCTTCGACGAGCGCGTTCTCGGCGTCGTCGACCGCCTGCCGGCTCTGCTTGATCAGGTACGCCAGGCCCGCGCCGGACAGACCGGCCAGGGCCAGGCCCCGCCAGTCGCGCCGCGAACCGGTCGCGTGTGCGGCGGCATCGGCGGCGGTCAGGCCGAGGACGTGCGGTGCGAGCTCACCGGTCAGCCATCCGGCGAAGAAGGCCGGGATGCCGGCGCGGAAGCCGGGGACGGGGCGGATGGCATTGGCGGTCAACGCCGCCGTGACGAGCTGGCGCCGTACGAATCCCATGACGCGAGAGTATCCGGCTCGTTGTGAGAAACTGGTACCCGTTCTAGTTTTCATGGGGGTCAGCAATGGATCGGCTGTCGGGACTGGATGCGAGCTTCCTCTACCTGGAGACGCCCGCTCAGCTCATGCACGTGTGCGCGGTGATGGTGCTCGACCCGGCGACGATGACGACGCCGTACACGTTCGCCGCGATGCAGCGCGAGATCGAGGTCCGCGTTCGCGACGTCCCGGGGTTCACCCGCAAGGTCCGCGGCGTGCCGCTCGGCCTCGACCACCCGGTGTGGGTGCGTGACAAGAACTTCGACATCGAGCGCCACGTGCACCGCCTCGCACTGCCGACGCCCGGCGGGTACGCCGAGCTGATGGACCTGTGCGCCCACCTCGCGTCGTTGCCGCTCGATCGCTCGCGCCCGCTGTGGGAGATGTGGGTCATCGAGGGCTACCGGCCCGAGGGGGACGACGGCGAGCCCGAGGACGAGAAGGTCGTCGTCTTCGCCAAGATGCACCACGCGACCGTCGACGGCGTCTCCGGCTCCAACCTGATCTCGCACCTGTGCTCGCTCGAGCCCGACTCGCCGCCGCTGGTGCCCGAGAACACCCCGCACCCGCGCGATCCCGGTCGTGGCGAGCTGCTCGGCCGCGCCGTCATCGGTACGGCGACCCGCCCGGTCACCCTGGTCAAGGTGCTCAAGCCCTCGGCCCAGCTGGTCACCAAGAGCATCGGCCGCGCCCGGCAGGGGACCGCCATGGCAGCGCCGTTCTCGGCCCCGCGGACCTCCTTCAACGGCACCATCACCTCGCACCGCTCGATCGCGATGGCCGACCTCGACCTCGAGGAGATCCGCCGGATCAAGAAGGTCACCGGCACCACGGTCAACGACGTCGTGCTCGCCGTCTCCGGCGGCGCGCTGCGGGCCTACCTCGTGGAGCGCGACGAGCTGCCCGAGTCCTCGCTGCTGGCCACCGTCCCGGTGAGCGTGCGCGACAGCTCGCGCCGCTCGACCGGCGCCAACAAGGTCTCCGCGCTGTTCACCAAGCTCGGCACCGACATCGACGACCCGCTGGAGCGGCTGCGGATGCTGGCCGAGCGCAACCAGCACGCCAAGGAGCACCACAACGCGATCAGCGCCGACGCGCTGCAGGACTGGGCGGAGTTCGCGGCGCCCCGGACCTTCGGGCTCGCCGTGCGCGCCTACGCCAACCTGCGTCTCGCCGAGAAGCACCCGGTCGTGCACAACCTGGTCATCTCGAACGTGCCCGGCCCGCCGGTCCCGCTCTACTTCATGGGCGCCCGGATCGACGCGCTGTGCCCCCTCGGCCCGGTCTTCCACGGCGCCGGCCTCAACGTGACCGTGATGTCGAACGCCGGCCAGATGCATGTCGGCGCGATCGCCTGCCGCGAGTCGATGCCCGACACCGACGCGCTCGTGCGGCACTTCCCGGCCGAGCTGGCCCGGCTCACGGCTGCGGTCGACGGAAGTCCCGACGCCGCGCGTTGACGGTCGCGGCCGCCTCGACGAAGCGCGGCACGAACTTCCCGGCGCCGAGCACGCAGCCCGCGTGCCCGTCGTCGACCTCGTGCACGGTGGCGCCCGGGATGGCCCGGGCCAGCGCCAGCTGGCGCGGGGTCGGGATGACCCGGTCGCGCATCATCGCGACCACCGCGGTCGGTACGTCGATCCGCGAGAGCCACGGTCGCGAGTGGTGCTGGCCGAGTGCGGCGAGCGCCTGCCCGACGGCCCACGGGCTGGTGGAGCGGAACTCGCGCAGCGCCCACTCGTGCAGGTCGGAGACCTCGAGGTCGACGCCGCGGGCGGCGGCGCGGGCGGCGCGGACCGCCGTACGGGACCGCGACACGCCGCGCAGCGCGACCATCGTGGAGCCCATGCCGAGGAAGAAGCCGCGCTCGGCGGCGGTGAGCTGGAAGCGGTCGGTGGTCGCGCCGAGCACCAGGCCGTGCACGAGCGAGGGGTGCTGACGCCACACCCGCTGGGCGACGATCGAGCCCATCGAGTACCCGCCGACGATCACGTCCTGCAGGTCGAGCACGTCGATCAACGCGGCGACGTCGTCGGCGCAGTCGACCAGGCTGAACTCCTCGCTCTGGATGCCACGCCCGTGCCAGCGCTGGTCGAGCGTCACGACCCGGAAGCGCCGGGACAGCGGCTCGATCGCGGGGAACCAGGTCAGCAGGCCGGTCGTGCCGAGCGCGTGCAGCAGCACGATGGTCGGCGACTCCGGGTGCGGTCCCGGCGTGTCGGTCACGTACGTCGACCCGCCGCGCCCCGGGAGCTCGACCATCCGTCCGGACGGGATCCGGGTCGGCGGCAGCTCCACGCGCCGGCGCGCGACGTCGATCAGTGAGACGGCACCCATGCGGGCCAGACTAGAACACGTTACAGTTTCCCTGTGGATGCAGAGGCGATCAACGCAGTTCGTGCCGTCGTCGGCGAGGTGCTCGAGCGAGACTCCGACGCCCGGGACTGGGCGGCCTGGGCCGGAGCCGGACTGACCTCGCTGCCCGTTCCCGAGGAGCAGGGTGGCGAAGGACTGGGGCTCGCGGAGGTCGCCGTCCTGCTGCGCGAGACAGGCCGGGCCGCCGTTCAGGTGCCCGTCTGGGAGACGCTGTGCTGCGGCGCGCTCACCCTGGCCGACCACGGCACCGACGCACAGCGCAAGGAGCTGCTCCCGGGCATCGCTGCCGGAGAGGTCGTCGTGACGCCCGCGCTGCGCGGCGAGGCGACGTACGCCGACGGCGTGGTCAGCGGCCGCAAGCTCGCCGTCACCTTCGCCGAGCAGGCCGCCCGCCTCCTCGTGGTCGCGCGCGACGGGGACGACGAGCTCGTCGTACTGGTCGACCCCGCCGGTCCCGGCGTCACCCTGCTGCCCGCGAGCGCGTCCAGCGCCAGCCCCCAGCACACCGTCGTCCTCGACGGCGCGCCCGCCGAGCCGCTCGCGGACGGTGCCGCCGCACGCCTGCGCGACCTGGCCCGCGCGGGCCTCGCCGTCACCGCGGCCGGCGTGCTCGCCGGCGCCCGCGACCTGACGGCCGACTACGTCAAGGGCCGTCAGCAGTTCGGCCGCGCGCTCGCCGAGTTCCAGGCCGTCTCCCTGCAGATGGCCGATGTCTACGTCGCCTCGCGCACCCTCGACCTGGCCGCCGACAACGCCGTGTGGCGCGTCGCGGAGGGCCTGCCTGCCGAGGACGACCTCGCGGTCGCCGGCTACTGGGTGAGCCAGGTGGCGCCGTACGCCTTCCGCACCTGCCACCACCTGCACGGCGGCATGGGCGTCGACATCACCTACCCGCTCGTCGCGCTGACGACGTGGGGCACCGACCTCGCCCACGCGCTCGACACGACCGCGGCCGACGTCCCGGTCGAGGGCGCCGGCGCCAAGAACCTCGAGCTCACCGACGACCAGCGCGCCCTCAAGGCGCGGCTGCGCGACTACTTCGGCGGCGTCGCGGCCGAGTTCGACGGCATCCACGACCCCGACCCGGTCGAGGGCGCCTGGAACCGGCACGGACCGACGTACGAGCGGATGATCCGCCGGCTCGGCACCGACGGCTGGATGGGCGTCGGCTGGCCGAAGGAGTACGGCGGCCACGGACTCGGCGAGGTCGAGCAGACGATCTTCGCCAACGAGGCGCAGTACGCCGACGTGCACCTGCCGTCGGTCACCCTGCAGACCGTCGGGCCGACGCTGATCAAGTACGGCACCGAGAAGCAGAAGGACCTCTTCCTGGAGCGCATCCTCAAGGGCGACGTGCACTTCGCGATCGGCTACAGCGAGCCCGACGCCGGCACCGACCTCGCGTCGCTGCGCACGACGGCCAAGAGGGACGGCGACCACTACGTCGTCAACGGCCAGAAGATGTGGACCACCGGCGGTCATCAGGCCGACTACCTGTGGCTCGCGGTCCGCACCGATCCGGACGCCCCGAAGCACAAGGGCATCTCGATCCTGATCGTGGACACCAAGGACCCCGGCTACAGCTGGACGCCGATCATCACGGCCGACGGCTCCCACCACGTCAACGCCACGTACTTCAACGACGTCCGGGTCCCCGTCGACATGCTGGTCGGCGAGGAGAACCAGGGCTGGAAGCTGATCACCACGCAGCTCAACCACGAGCGGGTCATGCTCGGCCCCGCCGGCCGGATCGAGGGCCTGCGCGACCGGGTCGTGCGCTGGGCCGGGGCGGCCGGCGTGCTCGACCGCTCCGACGTGCGGGACGTGCTGGGACGGGCCACCGCGGTGTTCCGGATCAACGAGCTGCTCAACTGGGAGGTCGCCCGCGCGGCGGCCGCCGGCGAGATCAAGGTGGCCGACGCGTCCTCGTCGAAGGTGTTCGCCTCCGACCAGGTGCAGCACCTGCTCGCCGACCTCATCTCGCTCGTGTACCGCCACGGTGACGCGGGGGACACGGAGACGAAGGACGTGCTCGACTACCTCGACGCGCAGGCCAAGCGGAACCTCGTGCTCACCTTCGGTGGCGGGGTCCAGGAGGTCCAGCGCGAGCTGATCTCGATGTTCGGCCTCGGCCTGCCGCGGGTGCCGCGATGAGCGCCGAGCTGGTGGATGCCGCCGTCCACGAGAAGGTGATGGCCGAGGCCGAGCGGATCAAGGGCTGGGGCGAGGCCGCCGAGCGGGTCGCCCGCGACGAGGTCAACCAGCCGACGATCAACAACTGGCTGGAGGCGATGGGCGTCGACAACCCGCGCTTCAAGGCGGGCGAGGCGCCGCCGTCGATGGCCCAGGTGTGGACGATGTACGGCCTCGGCGGCAAGCCGTCCGAGGACGACCCCCTGCACTCGATGATGCGGGTGCTCACCGACGCCGGCTTCACCGCCGTGCTCGGCACCAACTGCGAGCAGTCCTACGACCGCTACCTGACGGTGGGGGAGAAGGTGCGCGTCACCACCGCGCTCGACTCCGTCGTCGGCCCCAAGGCCACCGGGATGGGCGTCGGGTACTTCGTGACCTCGCGCAACACCTGGTACGTCGGAGACGAGCGGGTCGCGACCATGCTCTTCCGGGTCCTCAAGTTCATCCCGCGCGCGAAGGCGGACGCGTGAGCGGCCCCGTTCGCCCGGTCGTCAACCGGGACAACGCCTACTTCTTCGAGGGTACGGCGGCGGGTGAGCTGCGCATCCAGAAGTGCAACGCCTGCGGCGTGCTGCGCCACCCGCCCGGTCCGGCCTGCCCGGACTGCGGTGCGTTCGACCGGGGCTACGTCGTCGCCGCCGGCACCGGCACCGTGTTCTCCTACCTGGTCCACCACGCCCCGCAGGTGCCCGGCAAGGAGCTGCCGCTGGTCATCGCGCTGCTCGACCTCGACGAGGGCGTGCGGATGGTGGCCGAGATGACCGGTCCCGTCGAGATCGGCGACCGTGCGAGCGTCGGCTGGAACGTGGTCGACGACGACCTGACCCTCCCGATCTGGACGAAGGTGGACCGATGAGCGCCGTGCTGAAGGTGGGGGACCGGCTTCCCGAGTGGAGCCTGCCCATCACGCCGACCCTCGTGGTCTCGACCGCGATCGCGACCCGCGACTTCCAGGACGTCCACCACGACCGCGACATCGCGCAGGGAGCCGGCTCGAAGGACATCTTCGTCAACATCCTCACCTCGACGGCGCTCTGCGAGCGCTACGTGACCGACTGGGCCGGCCCCGACGTGCAGATCCGGGGCATCGCGATCCGGCTCGGCGCCCCGGCGTACCCCTATGACACGTTCACCTTCTCCGGCGAGGTCACCTCCGTCGAGGACGGTGTCGCCACGATCAAGGTGGTCGGCGCGGTATCGCTCGGCGACCACGTCATCGGAACCGTGACGGTGGCCGCATGAGCGAGCGCACCCTCTCCGGCAAGGCCGCCATCGCCGGCATCGGCGCGACCGAGTTCTCCAAGGAGTCCGGCCGCTCCGAGCTCCAGCTCTCGGTCGAGGCCGTGCGCCACGCCCTGGCCGACTGCGGCCTCACGCCCGCCGACGTCGACGGCCTGGTCACCTTCACGATGGACACCTCGTCCGAGATCGCGGTGGCCCGCGAGCTCGGCATCCCCGAGCTGCGCTTCTTCAGCCGGATCAACTACGGAGGCGGCGCGGCCTGCGCCACCGTCCAGCAGGCCGCGATGGCCGTCGCCACCGGTGTCGCCGACGTGGTCGTCGCCTACCGCGGCTTCAACGAGCGCTCCGGCGACCGGTTCGGCCAGGTCTCCAACTGGGCCGCCGCGCAGGTCAACACCAACGGCCTCGACAATGCCTGGACCTACCCGCTCGGCCTGTCCACGCCGGCCGCCACGGTCGCCATGCAAGCCCGCCGCTACATGCACGAGTACGGCGCCACCTCGGCCGACTTCGGTCGCGTCGCCGTCGCCGACCGCAGGCACGCCGCCACGAACCCGGCCGCGTTCTTCTACGGCAAGCCGATCACCCTCGAGGACCACCAGGCCTCCCGGATGATCGCCGACCCGCTGCACCTGCTCGACTGCTGCCAGGAGTCCGACGGCGCGGTCGCCCTCGTCATCGTCTCGGCGGAGCGGGCCAAGGACCTCGCCCAGCGGCCGGCGTACATCGCCGCCGCCGCGCAGGGCTCGGGCAAGGACCAGTTCGTGATGACGTCCTACTACCGCGACGACATCGGCATCCCCGAGATCGGCGTCGTGGGCCGCGAGCTGTGGAAGCAGTCCGGGCTCACTCCGGCCGACATGCCGATGGCGGTGCTCTACGACCACTTCACGCCGTACGTCCTCATGCAGCTCGAGGAGCTCGGCTTCTGCGGACGCGGAGAGGCCAAGGACTTCGTGCAGGACGGCGCCATCGAGGTCGGCGGCCGGCTGCCCATCAACACCCACGGCGGGCAGCTCGGCGAGGCCTACATCCACGGCATGAACGGCGTCGCCGAGGGTGTGCGCCAGATCCGCGGCACCTCGGTCAACCCGGTCGCCGACGCCCACCACGTGCTGGTCACCGCCGGCACCGGTGTGCCGACGAGCGGGCTGATCCTCTCGGCCTGATCCGGGACTAGGCCTCCTCGACCCAGACGTTGTCGTGCTCGCGCATGAACGCGTCGTACTCCTCCGGCGTCCACTCCTCACCCCGGGCCAACCGGTCGAGACCCTCGAAGTAGGGCTCGCGCGGCGCACCCGGTGCGAAGTGCAGCAGCATCGACGCCGGGGCGCCGGACTCGTTGCGGAAGCCGTGGATGCCGCCGGGCGGCACGTGCAGGAAGTCGCCGGGGCGCGCGGTCATCCACTCGGTGCCGGTGTGGATCCGGACCTCGCCCTCGAGGACGTAGAAGGACTCGGAGATGCTGCGGTGGAAGTGGGGGCTCGGGCCGCTGACCGCCTCGGAGAACTCCCACCGGTAGAGCCCGAACAGCCCGCCGGTCGCCTCGCCGCGCGCGAGGTGGTGGACCCGGTTGCCGTTGGGGTAGACCAGGTCGGGGCCGTCGGAGTTGGGGCGGACCCAGGCCGAGACCTCGCCATCGCCGTCGTACAGGGGTGGGGGATACGACATGCGGCGACGCTACCCACGCCTCCCAGTGAGCGGACCCACAGCCCGCGGCGTGTCGTGATGTGCCACCATGGGTCCCAAGAGCTCGCGTGCTCTGGGGTCGGTGAGAATCCGAACCGGCGGTGACAGTCCGCGACCCGATCGCAGCCAGTGATCGGTTGATCAGGTGGAACTCCTGGACCGACGGTCAAAGTCCGGATGGGAAGTGCACGCACGAGTGTCCGACGGACGCCCCGCTGTGGGCGCCCGCCGTACGCCAGGCAAGCCCCGGAGTCCGCGTCCAGGACGACGAGAGGCGGTGGCCGGTGGCGGAGACGTTCACCCGTGAGTACGACGCGATGCGTCGTGCGCTCGCACTGGCAGTGACCCCCGGGGTGCCGTTGCACCCCAACCCGCGGGTGGGCTGCGTGCTGCTCGGTCCCGACGGCAGCATCGTCGGGGAGGGCTACCACCACGGCGCCGGTACGCCGCACGCCGAGGTCGAGGCGCTGAAGGTCGCCGGCGAGCGGGCCCGCGGCGCGACCGCGATCGTGACGCTGGAGCCGTGCAACCACACCGGCCGCACCGGACCCTGCTCGCAGGCGCTGATCGCCGCCGGCGTCGCCCGCGTGGTCATCGCGCAGCGCGATCCCAACCCGCAGGCCGCGGGCGGCATGGAGACGTTGCTGGAGGCGGGCATCGAGGTCGACGCCGGCCTGCTCGCCGACGAGGCTGCCGAGGTCAACCGGTCCTGGACGTTCGCCCACCGCAACGGCCGGCCGTTCGTGACGTGGAAGTTCGCCACCACCCTCGACGGGCGCAGCGCCGCCGCCGATGGCACGTCCCGGTGGGTCTCCTCACCGGCCGCCCGCCGCGACACCCACCTGCTGCGCGGTCTGTGCGACACGATGCTCGTCGGGACCAACACCGTCGAGGTCGACGACCCGCAGCTCACCGTCCGCGGCGACGACGACCAGCCGGTCGGCGAGCAGCCGCTGCGCGTCGTGATGGGGGAGCGCGACCTCGCCGAGGACCGCCGCGTCCTCGATGACGCCGCACCCACGGTGCACCTGCGCACCCGCGACCCCGAGCAGGCCCTGCGCACCCTGTACGCCGACCACGACCGCCACCACGTCTTCCTCGAGGGTGGGCCGACCCTGGCCGCCGCCTTCCTGCACGCGGGGCTGGTCGACGAGGTCGTCACGTACGTCGCCCCGATGCTGCTCGGCACCGGCCGCTCCGCCGTCGGGGACCTCGGAATCGGGACCATCGCCGACGCGTTGCACCTGCGGCTCGTCGACACGACCGTGGTCGGCGAGGGCGCCGACGCCAACGTGCGCATGATCATGAGGCCCACCACGGCCAGGAACAAGGAAGGAACCGCCTGATGTTCACCGGCATCGTCGAGGAGCTCGGTACCGTCACCGCCGTCGAGGACCAGGGGGACGCCATCCGGCTCACCATCGCCTCCGACGTGACGCTGTCCGACGCCGGCCTCGGTGACTCGATCGCCGTCAACGGCTGCTGCCTGACGGTCGCCGAGCGCACCGACACGACCTGGACCGCCGACGTGATGGCTGAGACGCTCGCCAAGACCAGCATCGGCAGCCTGACCGCTGGCGACCGGGTCAACCTCGAGCGCGCGGTCACCGCCGAGAAGCGGTTGGGCGGCCACGTCGTGCAGGGCCACGTCGACGCCGTCGGCGAGGTCGTGGCCCGCACCCCCAGCGAGCACTGGGAGATCGTCGAGATCAAGATGCCCGACGAGCTCGGCCGCTACCTCGTCGACAAGGGCTCGATCACCGTCGACGGCACCTCGCTCACCGTCGTCGAGGCCGGCGACCACACCTTCACCGTCAGCCTGATCCCCGAGACCCTGGCCCGTACGACGCTCGGCTTCCGCGCCGTCGGCGACCAGGTCAACCTCGAGGTCGACGTCATCGCCAAGCACGTGGAGAAGCTCGTCCGTGCCTACACCAGCACCAGCAGCAAGGAGAACTGACATGTCGGTGCGACTGGACCCCGTCGAGCGCGCGATCGCCGACATCGCCGCGGGCAAGGCCGTCGTCGTCGTCGACGACGAGGACCGCGAGAACGAGGGCGACATCATCTTCGCCGCCAGCAAGGCGACGCCGGAGCTGATGGCCTTCACGATCCGCTACTCCAGCGGCGTCATCTGCGCCCCGATGCCCGGCGCCATGCTGGACCGGCTCGAGATCCCGCTGATGACTCCGCACAACAAGGACGCCTACCGCACGGCGTACACCATCTCGGTCGACGCCCGCGACGGCGTCAGCACCGGCATCTCCGCCGCTGACCGCGCCCACACCGTGCGCGTGCTCGCCGACTCCGCGACCGAGCCGTGGGAGCTGACCCGCCCGGGCCACGTGTTCCCGCTGCGCTACCGCGAGGGCGGCGTGCTGGTCCGCCGCGGCCACACCGAGGCCGCCGTCGACCTGTGCCGTCTCGCCGGCCTGACCCCGACCGGTGTGCTGGTCGAGGTCGTCAACGACGACGGCACGATGAAGCGCGCCCCCGAGCTGCGTGCGTTCGCCGACGAGCACGGCCTGGCGATGATCTCGATCGAGGACCTGGTCCGCTACCGCCGCCGCGTCGAGACGCACGTGGTGCGTGAGGCCGAGACCAGCCTGCCGACCAGCCACGGCGACTTCACCGCCATCGGCTACACGATCACCGTCGACGGCAGCGAGCACGTCGCTCTCGTGTACGGCGACCCGGCCACCCTCGCCGAGGGCGGCCCGGTGCTCACCCGGGTGCACTCGGAGTGCCTGACCGGAGACGTGTTCGGCTCCAGCCGCTGCGACTGCGGCCCCCAGCTCAACGAGGCGATGGACCGCATCGTCGAGGAGGGCCGCGGCGTGGTCGTCTACCTGCGTGGCCACGAGGGCCGGGGGATCGGCCTGGTCGCCAAGCTGCAGGCCTACCAGCTGCAGGACGGCGGCCGCGACACCGTCGACGCCAACCTCGACCTCGGCCTGCCCGCCGACGCCCGCCACTACGGCGCGGCCACGCAGGTCCTCAAGGACCTCGGCGTCTCCGACGTGCGGCTGCTGACCAACAACCCCGACAAGGTCACCTCGCTCGAGGACTACGGCATCACCGTCACCGAGCGGGTCCCGCTCACGCCCCACCCCAACGGGCACAACCTGGCCTACCTCGTCACCAAGCGCGACCGGATGGGCCACGACCTGCCCGACCTCGACCTCGAAGGAGTCAACTGACATGGCCGGACACGGCGCCCCCGACATCGCCCCCACCGACTGCCACGACCTGCGGGTCGCGGTCGTCGCGGCGAGCTGGCACACCGAGGTCATGGACGGCCTGATCGCCGGTGCCCAGCGGGCGTTCGCCGACCACAGGATCGAGGCGCCCGTCGTCGTCCGGGTCCCCGGCACCTTCGAGCTGCCGGTCACCGCGGCGGCCCTCGCGCCGTCGTACGACGCCGTGATCGCGCTCGGCGTGGTCATCCGCGGTGGCACGCCGCACTTCGAGTACGTCTGCAGCGCCGCCACCGACGGCCTCACCCGGGTCTCGCTCGACCACCACACCCCGATCGGCTTCGGCGTGCTCACCTGCGACGACGAGGCCCAGGCGCTGGACCGCGCCGGGCTCGAGGGATCCCGCGAGGACAAGGGCTACGAGGCCGCCTCGGCCGCGCTGCAGACCGCGGCCACGCTGAAGAAGATCCGCTCGCGCGGTTACACGGGCTGAGACCGGCCACGGTCGGCCTGCGGCCACGCCGTAGGCTGACCTCCCGTGAAGACGTTCGACGAGCTGTTCGCAGAGCTCAGCGAGAAGGCACAGACGCGGCCCGAGGGATCCGGCACGGTCCGGCAGCTCGACGCCGGCGTCCATGCGATCGGCAAGAAGCTGATCGAGGAGGCCGCTGAGTCCTGGATGGCCGCCGAGCACGAGGGCAAGGACGCCACGGCGCTGGAGATCAGCCAGCTGCTCTACCACGCCCAGGTCCTCATGATCGCGAGCGGTCTCTCGCTCGACGACGTCTACGCACACCTCTGAGGTAACACACATGCTCAAGATCGCCGTCCCCAACAAGGGGGCCCTGTCCGAGGCTGCCTCCGGCATGCTCCGCGAGGCCGGCTACGCCCAGCGCTCGGACTCCAAGCAGCTCACCAAGATCGACCCCGACAACGAGGTCGAGTTCTTCTACCTGCGCCCGCGGGACATTGCGCTGTACGTCGGCGAGGGCACCCTCGACGCCGGCATCACCGGCCGCGACCTGCTCCTCGACTCGCACTCGACGGCCGCCGAGTCGCTCCAGCTCGGCTTCGGCCGCTCGAAGTTCCGCTTCGCGGCGCGTCCCGGCACTGCCGAGAAGGTCGAGGACCTGGCGGGCATGCGGATCGCGACGTCGTACGACGGCGTGGTCAAGCGCTACCTCGCCGAGCGCGGCATCGAGGCATCGGTCGTCCGCCTCGACGGCGCGGTCGAGACCAGCATCCAGCTCGGTGTGGCCGACGTGATCGCCGACGTCGTGGAGACCGGCTCCACCCTGCGCGCAGCGGGCCTGGAGGTCTTCGGCGACGTCATCCTCGAGTCCGAGGGCGTGATGATCACCCGCGAGGGCGCCGACGCGAGCGCGCTCGAGGTCTTCACCCGGCGCCTGCAGGGCGTCCTGGTCGCCCGCGCCTACGTGATGATGGACTACGACATCCGCGCCGAGAAGGTCGAGCAGGCGATCGCCCTGACCCCCGGCATCGAGAGCCCCACGGTCAGCCCGCTTCATCGCGAGGGCTGGGTCGCGGTCCGCTCGATGGTGCAGCGGGCCAGCGCCCAGCGGGTGATGGACGAGCTGTTCGCCCTCGGCGCCCGCGCGATCCTCACCACCGACATCCACGCCTGCCGGCTCTGACGATGTCGTCCGACGTGCCCACGTTGCCGCGGACCTGGCGGCCGTTCGGTCCCCGGATGGCCGCCGCGGTCTTCGCGGTGGTCCTCGTGGGTGCCTTCGCCTGGCTCTGGGTGAACTTCGACGACCAGACGAAGGCCGCCGTCAACAACCTGGAGAAGGCGACCGTCATCTTCTTCATCCTGCTCGGCCTGGCGCTGCTCAACGCGCTGGCCCGGTCCCGGGTCGTCGCCCGCGAGGACGGGCTCACCGTCGTCAACGGCTACCGCACCCGGCGCTTCGCGTGGGGCGAGGTCGGCACCGTCCGGTTCCCGCAGGGCGCACCGTGGCCGCACCTCGACCTCGGTGACGACGAGCGGGTCTCCCTGCTCGGCATCCACGCCTCCGACGGCACGCGTGCTGCCACGGCGATCCGCGAGCTGCGTGCGGTCGTGGCGGCCCACCAGGGCTAGAGGGCCCGGATCCCCCACGAGGCGGCGTACGACGCCCCGGGCGCCAGCACCACCAGGTCGTCACCGGAGTTGAACGCGTCCGGGGGAGCGGTCATCGGCTCGACCGCGACGCTCACCCGTGGGGTCGGGGTGTCGTCGCCGGTGTAGACCTGCAGCCACCGGTGGTTCTCGTCGACCCACAGCGCCACGCCGGTGTCGCCGGACAGCAGCGTCACCGTCGCCCGGCCGTCGGCGCCGCGGGCCAGGTCGGTGACCGCGTGGTTGAGCACGGTGCCGCCCAGCGGTGAGGTGACCAGTCCGTCGGCCGAGGCCCGGCCGGTGGGCAGCAGCCGCTCCGGATCCACCTCCAGCACCGTCGCCGCGTCGAGCTCGATCGTCCACCCGTCGCACGGCCCCGGCCCAGCCAGCAGGTACGGGTGGGCTCCCGACGCGTACGGCGCCGCCGTCGTCGCCAGGTTCGTCGCCGCCTGCGTCACGGTCAGCCCGTCCGGGCCCAGCGCATAGGTCGTCGTCAGCGCCAGCGCCCACGGGTAGCCCGTCTGCGCGGGCAGGAAGTACGACAGCTCGACCCGGTCCTCGGCCGCGGACACGGGCGTCCACGACACCCACCGCACCAGCCCGTGCGAGGCAATGCCCCGCTTCGGCTCGGTCAGCGCGAGCTGCTGCGTCGACCCGTCGAACGTGTAGCGCCCGTCCCGGATCCGGTTCGGCCACGGCACCAGCAGCTGCCCCCGCCCACCCGACGGCATCGCGTCCTGCGCGAAGCCGTCGACGAGCTCGCGGCCGTCGTACGTCAGCGACCGCAGCGCACCGCTGCCCTGCGTGACCACGGCGCGGTAGCCGTGGGAGGAGAGGACGTGCTGCTCGCCGGTGGGTGCGGTCACGCGGCCGAGCCTAGAGGGAGTAGTACGCCTTCAGGCTCAGGGCGTGCTCCACGCCCAGCCCCGCGATGCGGCGAGCGAGCTCGGGGCTGACGTCGACGACCAGCTCCCCGGACGCCGGTACGACGACCGGCCCAGCCACCGGCAGCACCTCCGTCGCCTGCTGGGACTCGCCCTCCCGCGGGTCGTTCCAGGCGATGCTCACGACGCGGACACTCAGGGGCACGGCCTCGGGATTGCGCAGCGCGACCTGGCTGAACCCGGCGGGGTAGTCGAGCTCGTCCCCGTTCTCGTCGAGGGGGACGGCCTCGACGTCGCCCACGACGGCCGCGAAGTCGACCTCCTTGACGTGGAGGCCGGACAGGCGGACGTCACGGACCTCGGCGCGACGCGGCCCCGTGAACATGAGGAAGTCGATGTTGGCGCCCGGGAGGACCACCAGGCCGCCTCGTTCGGTGCCGTAGACGCTCGTCGCCTCGACACCCGGGATCCGGCTGCCGGTCGCGTCGAGGGGGACGATCCGACCGGTCAGCACGACCGCGCTGTCCCGCGAGTTGTCGATGGTCAACGACTGGTCGATGAGGCCGGACCCGCCGATGCGCTCGTAGGTGAAGGTGATCGGCCGGTTCAGGACGTCCACGCCGGCTGGGGGACCCGCGTCGCGCTCGGCCGGCCCGCCGGCGCACCCGGACACCAGGAGGAGGGCGAGCAGGGCGGTCGCAGCGCGCAGCACGGGGAGCATCCCGGCACCCTGCCACGCCCGCGGCCGGTCCGTCGGGCACTCGCTCAGGTCCGCACGACCAGGTCCGCCCGCTCCCGCGTTCCCTCCCGTGCGTGCAGCGCCTCCTCGTCGGCCAGCCACGCGTCCCAGTGCGGCCGCATCTCCTCGCCGTCGCGCTCCAGCCACCGCGTCAGCCGTAGGTCGAGGTCCGCCTCGACCCACACGGTCAGCGTCACCAGGGACGCGTACGACGCAGCGGCGCTCCCCACCCCCTCGAGGACGAGCAGCGGGCCGGGCGCAACGACGAAGGTCCCGTCCCACGCGTCGTCGTACCAGTCCCACCGTCGCCAGCGCCCGGGCTGACCGGCGGCGAGAGGAAGCAGCAGTCCCTCCACGGAAGCGCCGAGGCCCGGCAGCCCGCGCCAGCCCTCGAGCATCTCGTCCGTGCCGAGCACGACCGCCTCCGGTGCCAGCGACGCAAGCCCGCGGGCCAGGGTCGTCTTGCCCGAGCCCGCGAGCCCGTCGATGCAGATCAGCCGCCCCGCGCCGAGCGTCGGCGGCCGCGACAGGGCGGCGGCGAGGACGTCAGAAGGCGAGGCCGTGGCCACGGTAGGTCGGGACCTCCTCGACGAACCGCTCGCCCTGCAGGAGCAGTGCGGTGCGGCCGTGCTCGAACGGCTCGCCGGACTTCGCGTGCCGGAACCAGACCAGGTCGCCGATCGCGAGCCGCCCTGCGTTGGTGCCGACCAGCGGGGTCTGCACCTCGCCGGCGCCCTCGAGTCCGGTCAGGCTCAACCCGGCCGGTGCCCACGGCGTCGGTGCCCGGTCGGCGCCGGTCGGGCCCGAGGCGATCAGGCCGCCGCCGTGCACCGTCGCCACGTCCGCCGAGGGCCGACGGGTGACGGGCAGGCCGAAGAAGGCGGCCGGGGTGGGGGAGAAGGACTCGTAGTGGTCGAACAGCGTGGGCGCCAACAGGCCCGAGCCGGCGGTCACCTCGGTGACGACCGGGTCGGCGGCCGACGACTCGATCGACCCCGAGCCACCGGCGTTCCAGAACTCGAGACCGGCGAACTCGCCGTACCCCTTGAGCGCGTCGAGCGCCTCGATCATCGCCGTACGACGCACGTTCAGCTGCGCGATGGAGAGCTGCTTGAGCTTGCGCACGATCGCCGACCTCGCCCGCTGGTGCGGCACCGCGTCCGGTACGCCGGCCACCTGGCCCTCGTAGGTCATCACCCCGACCAGCTGGAAGCCGGGCCGGTCGATCACGGCCCGGGCGAGCGAGGCGACCGCGCCGACGTCGTACAGGGGGGAGCGCTTCGGGCCCACCGCCTGTCCGCCCCAGCGCAGCCCGGCGTCGATGTCGAGCGCCACCCGCACCGGCACCGCGGTCGAGGCCCGCAGACTGTCGACGAGGTCGAGCTGGGCGGGGTCATCGACCATGATCGTGATCCGCGCGGCCGCCCGTGGCGAGGCGACGAGCGCAGACAGGGCAGCCCGGTCGACGCTCGGGTAGGCGACCACGATGTCGTCGCAGACGTCCTCGTCAGCCAGCCACAGCGCCTCGGCGAGCGTGTAGGCGAGCACCCCGGCGAAGCCGTCGGCCGCCAGCGCCCGGCCCACCAGCGCCGGCACCCGGATCGACTTCGACGCAACCCGGATCGGCGTACCACCGGCCCGGCGGGCCAGGTCGGCCGCGTTCGCGTCGAACGCGTCGAGGTCGACGACGAACACCGGGGTGGACAGGGGCTCGCGCCAGGCAGCGACTGCCTCGCGCAGGCGCGCAGCGAGCTTGTTGCGCGCGATCGACGACTGGTGCTGCATCTCGTCATCGTTCCACGGGTGGGATGATTCGCTGGTGACCGCATCGCCGAACGAGCGCCCCGACGCCCGCCGCCTGCAGGGCTCGGAGTACGTCGACGACGACGGCAGCGCCGATGCCGCCCTGGCCGGGGCGCTGGAGGCGCACGAGGCCGGCACGGCGTCGTACCCCGAGGTGCTCGCGGCCCTCGCCCCGTCCCGCCTGGTCGTCCCGGTCGTCGCGATCCTCGGTGAGGCCGAGGTCGGCGAGGACGGCCTGGCCCGCGACAAGTCGAGCGACATGGCCGCCGTGCTGCTCACCGGCGCCGACGGCCGGCTCGCGCTACTCGCGTTCACCGACCTCGCTGCCCTGGCCGCCTGGGACCCGCAGGCCCGGCCGGTCCCGGTCGCCGCGAACCTCGCTGCCGCGACCGCCGTCCAGGAGGGCGCGCACGCGCTCGTGGTCGACGTCGCCGGCCCGCACACCTTCGTCCTCGCCGACGACGACCTGCACCGGATCGCCTCCGGCTGGACCCCCGTCCGGCTCGAGGACGGCGACTGGGCCTGGCTGGGCTCCGCGGATTAGCACCGCGCGGAACAAACGGGATAGCATCGGGCGTTGACCTATCCGTCATGCCTGCGCACGCAGGTGGTGGCAGATCCACAAGCGGGGACCAGCATCATCGTCTCCCACCCGCAACGGCCGCCAGGTCGTCGGGTCCGGTCCGTGGAAAGCCCTGCCGGGGCCGTCGTACGACGACACCGGGGTCACGGGGCCCATGACTGGCTTCCGCTTGTACCAGCGGGAGCCTCTTCTCATTTGCAGGGCTGAAGACCTCCCGACACACCTAGTTTGGAGGACACATCAGCACCGAGCTGCGCATCAACGAGCGGATCCGGGTTCCCGAGGTCCGTCTCGTGGGACCCAACGGCGAGACCGTCGGCATCGTCCCCACCGACCAGGCCCTCAAGCTCGCGCAGGAGGCCGACCTGGACCTGGTGGAGATCGCCCCGATGGGCAAGCCCCCCGTCTGCAAGCTCATGGACTACGGGAAGTTCAAGTACGAGAACGCCCAGAAGGCCCGTGAGGCGCGACGGAACCAGACCAACGTCATCATCAAGGAGATGAAGCTCCGGCCGAAGATCGACGCGCACGACTACGAGACCAAGAAGGGTCACGTCGTTCGCTTCCTCAAGGCCGGCGACAAGGTCAAGATCACGATCATGTTCCGCGGCCGCGAGCAGCACCGCCCCGAGCTGGGCTACCGGCTGCTGCAGAAGCTGGCCGAGGACGTCCAGGAGCTGGGCTTCGTCGAGTCCAACCCCAAGCAGGACGGCCGCAACATGGTCATGGTGCTGGGCCCGCACAAGAAGAAGGCCGAGGCCAAGCTCGAGGTGAAGGCCGCGAAGCAGGAAGCTGCTGCCGAGCGCGCCGCCGAGCAGGCCGCCGAGCACGCCGAGCGGACCGCGGTGCAGCCCTCGACCATCAAGAAGGCCAAGCGCGCCAACGAGGCCCTCGACCCCGACATCGACCTGTAAGACGAACGAAGAGACAGAGCGGACACAGCAGATGCCCAAGAACAAGACGCACTCCGGCGCCAGCAAGCGGTTCAAGGTGACCGGCAGCGGCAAGATCCTTCGCGAGAAGGCCGGCAAGCGACACAACCTCGAGAAGAAGGCCTCCAAGGTCACCCGTCGCCTCACCGGCACGGTCGAGGTCGCCAAGAACGACGTCCCGCGCGCGAAGAAGATGCTCGGTCTCTGACCGGCCGTCCGCCCCTGAACCTGAGCAACAAGGAGTAACAAGATGGCACGCGTCAAGCGCGCAGTGAACGCGGCGAAGAAGCGTCGTACCACCCTCGACCGGGCCAGCGGCTACCGCGGCCAGCGCTCGCGGCTGTACCGCAAGGCCAAGGAGCAGGTCACCCACTCGCTGGTCTACAGCTACAACGACCGCAAGAAGAACAAGGGCAACTTCCGTCGCCTGTGGATCCAGCGCATCAACGCCGCTGCCCGCGCCGAGGGTCTGACCTACAACCGCTTCATCCAGGGCCTCAACCTGGCCGGCATCGAGGTCGACCGCAAGATCCTCGCCGACCTCGCCGTCAACGACGCCCCCGCCTTCGCGGCGCTCGTCGCGCAGGCCAAGGCCGCGCTGCCCGAGGACGTCAACGCGCCCAAGGTCTCCGCCTGAGCATGACTCCTCTGACCGCGGGCAACACTCGCGTCAAGGAAGCACGCAAGCTGCACCGCCGTCCGGAGCGATCCGGGCGGCGGTGTTTCCTTGCTGACGGCCCGAAGGCCGTCGAGGGCGCTCTCGGCGCCGGGGTGGTCGTCGAGGTCTTCGCCACCGCCGACGCCGCCCACCAGTACGCCGGCCTGCTCGCCGACGCCCCCGTCACCCTGGTCGACGACCGCGCCATGGGCGGCCTCAGCGACAGCGTCAACCCGGCCGGCCTCGTCGCCGTGTGCCGGTTCCTCGACGTCGACTGGGACTCGGTGGTTGAGGTGCGAGCGCCAGCGAGCCTCGAAACCCCGCGGCTGCTGTCGATCTGCGCCGACGTGCGCGACCCGGGCAACGCCGGCACGGTCATCCGCACCAGCGACGCCGCGGGTGCCGACGCGGTCGTCCTCGCCGGCGACTCGGTCGACCCCTACAACCCGAAGACGGTCCGGGCCACCGTGGGCAGCCTGTTCCACCTCCCGGTCGTCGTCGAGCGCGACCCCGCGGCCGCCGTACGACGGGCACAGGCGGCCGGGCTCACCGTGCTCGCCGCCGACGGCGGGGGAGAGGTCGACCTGTTCGCCGCCGACGAGCTGCTCGCGCGGCCGACGGCGTGGCTGTTCGGCAACGAGGCCTGGGGCCTGCCCGAGGAGCTCGCTTCGCTGGCCGACCACCGCGTCAGCATCCCGATCCTCGGCGGCGCCGAGTCCCTCAATCTCGCCACGGCCGCGGCGGTCTGCCTCTACGCGTCGGCGCGCGCACAGCGCTCGCTCTGAACGTCCCCGATCGAGGCCTGCCGACTGTCGGCGGCTGGTGCCATGCTTCGGACATGAGCACTCTCGACAGCGACCCACGTCGCTGGAAGGCACTGGGCGTCCTCGGACTGATCCAGTTCATGCTGATCCTCGACGTCACCGTCGTGAACGTCGCGCTCCCGAGCATCAAGGTCGACCTCGACATGTCGGAGGCCAGCCTGGCCTGGGTCGTCGAGGCCTACGTCCTGGCCGCCGGCGGCCTGCTGCTGCTCGGCGGCCGGCTCGCCGACCTCGTCGGCCGGCGGGCCATGTTCCTGGGAGGCGTCGCGCTGTTCGGCCTGGCGTCGATCACCTGCGGCTTCGCGCAGTCCGGCCTGATGATCGACATCTCCCGGTTCGTGCAGGGCATGGGCGAGGCGATGGCGGCGCCGGCCTCGCTCGGCATCATCGCCGTGCTGTTCACCGACCCGGCCGAGCGGATCAAGGCCCTCGGCCTGTTCGGCGGTCTCGCCGGCCTCGGCGGCACGTCGGGCACCGTGATCTCCGGCTTCATCACCCACGTCGACTGGCGCTGGATCTTCTTCATCAACGTGCCGGTCGCGGTCATCGCGCTGCTCCTCGTCCCGCGCCTGGTCGACGAGAGCAAGTCCGCCCAGGCCCACCGGCCCGACTTCCTCGGCGCGATCACCGGCACGTCCGCCCTGCTCGCGGTCGTCTACGGCCTGCTCCGTGCGGCCGACCACCCGTGGGGATCGGCAGGCGTCCTGGTCCCGATCATCGGAGGCGTCGCGCTGGTCGGCCTGATGGTGCTCATCGAGGCGCGCTCGAGCGACCCGCTGATCCCGCTGTCCTTCTTCAGCAACCGCACCCGGGTGGTGACCAACGTCGTCACCCTCTTCTTCGCCACCGCGTTCTTCTCCTACTTCTTCCTGCTCACCCTCGTCGAGCAGCAGATCCTGGGGTGGAGCTCGATCAAGAGCGGCCTGTCCTACCTGCCGTTCGGCCTGTGCATCGGAGCCGGCATCGGGATCGGCACGGCACTCATGCCCCGCCTCGGCGTGAAGCGGCTGCTCGCGGCCGGCTTCCTCCTCGACGCGGTCGGCATGGCCCTGGCCTCCATGATCGGGTCCGGGACGAGCTACGCGACCCATATCCTTCCGGGCATGGTGCTGCTCGCGTTCGGGTCCGGGCTCAGCTTCCCGGCGATCGGCAACGCCGCCCTGCACGGCGTGACCGGTGAGGACTCCTCCCTGGCCTCCGGCATCCAGCAGGCCGTCCAGCAGATCGGCGGCGCCCTCGGCCTCGCGACGCTGGCCAGCATCGCGGTCAAGTACGCCGCCAACCACCAGGGCGACCTGCCCGGCGGCACCCAGATCACCTACTGGATCGGTGCGGTCTCGCTCGCGGTCGGCGGTCTCCTCGTGCTGGCGCTGATGGAGCACGTCGACGCGGTGCCCCGCAACCCGATGGCCGAGGCACTGGGCCCCGCCGACGCGACCCCCGAGCCCGCCTGAGCCCGGCCGTGGACCTCGACCCCCTCGACCTCCTGCCGGACGGCGTCGTCCTCGCCGGCGCCGACGGCACAGTGAGTGCGGTCAACGCGGTCGCGGCCGCGATGCTCGGTGTCGATCCGTCGGCTGCCGTCGGCCGCCCGTTCGCCGAGGTGCTGGCGCTCGCCGACCACGACGCGCAGACCTGGGCCGACGCGAACGCGCCGTACCGCGGGCTCTCGACGCGCAGCGGCATCCCCGAGCAGTCCTGGCTGCTGCCCGACGGCACCGAGGTGCTGGTCACCGCCCGCCTGCACCGCGAGGTGCGCAACGGCCCGGTCACCGCCGTGGCCGTCGACCTGCGCTCCGGCCGGGGGCGGGCCCGCCTCGACCGCGACCGCTCGGACCTCGTCGCCACCCTGGCGCACGAGCTGCGCTCGCCGCTCACCGGCGTCAAGGGCTTCGTGCAGGCCCTCCTCAACCGCTGGGACAAGCTCAGCGACGAGCAGAAGCGGCTCATGCTCACCACGGCGAGTGCTGACGCCGACCGGCTGAGCAGGCTGATCACCGAGCTGCTCGACGTCGCGCGGATCGACACCGGCCGGCTCCAGCTGCACCGGCGCCCCACGGACCTCGGGCACAAGACCGAGCTGGTGCACCAGTCGATCACGGTGGTCACCTCGACCCCGATCGAGCTCGAGGTGGAGCCGGACCTGCCGCCTGTCGACGCCGACCCCGACAAGGTGATGCAGGTGCTCACCAATGTCGTCGAGAACGCCGTGCGCCACGGCAGCGGCACCGTCCGTGTCCACGTCGGCCGGTGGGGCGAGGACGACGACCACGTCGCCGTCACCGTCACCGACGAGGGCAACGGCATCGCCCCGGAGCTGCGCCAGCGGATCTTCACCAAGTTCTGGACCGAGGGCACCGGAGGCGGCTCGGGCCTCGGCCTCTACATCGTGCGCGGCCTGGTCCGTGCCCACGGCGGCACCATCGTCGTCGACGACCGGCCCGGGGGCGGCGCGCGGATCGTCACGACCTGGCCGGTCGCACGGACCGTGGCAGCATGACCCCATGACCGACGCCGACCAGCCCGTCGACGTGCTCCGTCGCTACCTGAGCGGTGTCCGCGAGGCGTTGCTGTGGAAGCTCGAGGGCCTGGGGGAGCGCCAGCTCCGGCTGCCCCGCACCCCCACCGGCACGTCCTTCCTCGGCACGGTGCTGCACTGCGCCAACGTCGAGATCGGCTACTTCGGCCCGACCTTCGGCCGGGTCTGGCCCGAGCCCGACCACCCCGCGGTCATCCCGATGGACGTCTACGACAGCGACCCCCAGGCCGACTGGACCGTGCCCGTCGACCTCCTGGCCGACGAGCTGATCGCGTTCTACGGCCGGGTCGGCGCCTTCACCGACGCCGCCCTGCTCGAGCTCCCGCTCGACACCCCCGGCCGAGTGCCGTGGTGGCCCGAGGAACGCGCGGCGACCACGCTGCACCACATCGCCGTCCACGTGCTGTGCGACCTCCAGCGGCACGCCGGCCAGCTCGACATCCTCCGTGAGCAGCTCGACGGAGCCGCCGGGCTGCGCCCCGCGATGACCAACGTCCCGGACGGCGTCGACTGGCCGTCGTACGTCGCGGGGCTGACCGCGATCGCCGAGCAGTTCCCCGAGTAGTGGTCATCCCCGGAGGTTGTGCGGGGGTGGCCTGTGCTCCGGGTGCGTGCATCGCAAGGCGCCGGCGCGCAGCCATACCGTGTTGTCTAGCAAGCGGCGGCAACGCCGCGAGGTGCGTGCCCGGGGTGCAGGGCACTCGCAGAACCTCCGGGGATGCCCACGGGTGCCCACGGGCGAATACCGGTTCGCGGGGGAGCGGCCCGGGTTCCTAGACTGGCGCCGATATGTCTGGCCCGAACAGTGACTACGACCCCGTGGAGGTCGCCGCCGTGAGCCCTGCCGAGCTCGAAGCGGCGCGCGACGCCGCCCTGGCCGCGATCGCCGCCGCCACCGACCTGGAGCAGCTCAAGGCGGTGCGCACCGACCACGCCGGCGACCGCTCGCCGCTCGCCCTCGCCAACCGCGAGATCGGCGCGCTGCCTCCCCAGGCCCGCAAGGAGGCCGGCCAGCGGGTCGGCCAGGCCCGCGGCGCCGTGAGCAAGGCGCTCGCCGCGCGGCAGGAGGTGCTGGAGGCGGAGCACGAGGCGCGGATCCTCGTCGAGGAGGCGGTCGACGTGACGCTGCCGACCGACGAGTTCCCGCTCGGCGGCCGTCACCCGCTGACCACCGGCGCCGAGCTGATCGCCGACATCTTCGTCGCGATGGGCTGGGAGGTCGCCGAGGGCCCGGTCATCGAGGCGGAGTGGCTCAACTTCGACGCCCTCAACCTCGGCCCGGACCACCCGGCTCGCACCATGCAGGACACCTTCTGGACCGAGCCGGCCGACAACCACGTCGTGCTGCGCACCCACACCAGCCCGGTCCAGGCGCGCACCATGCTGACCCGCACTCCGCCGATCTACGTCGTGTGCCCCGGCCGGGTCTTCCGCACCGACGAGTACGACGCCACGCACTCGCCGATGTTCCACCAGGTCGAGGGCCTCGCCATCGACGAGGGCATCTCGATGGCGCACCTCAAGGGCACCCTCGACCACTTCGCGAGCCAGATGTTCGGCGAGGGGATCACCACCCGGTTCCGGCCGTCGTACTTCCCGTTCACCGAGCCGTCCGCCGAGGTCGACCTGGTCTGCTTCGTGTGCCGCGGTGTCGACTCCGATCAGTGCCGCACCTGTCGCGGCGAGGGCTGGATCGAGTGGGGAGGCTGCGGCGTCGTCAACCCGCGCGTGCTCCAGGCCTGCGGCGTCGACTCCGAGCGCTACTCGGGCTTCGCCTTCGGCATGGGCATCGACCGGACCCTGATGTTCCGGCACGGCCTCGAGGACCTGCGCACCCTGTTCGAGGGCGACGTGCGCTTCACCACTGCATTCGGAAGCGAGCTCTGACATGAAGGCCCCCGTCTCCTGGATCCGGGAGCTCGTCGACCTGCCCGCGTCGGTCACCACCGAGGTGCTGACCGACCGGCTCACCGCGCTCGGCCTCAAGCTCGAGGCCATCGAGGCCGCCGACATCACCGGCCCGCTCGTCATCGGCCGTGTCCTCACCCAGGACAAGGAGCCGCAGAAGAACGGCAAGGTCATCAACTGGTGCACCGTCGACGTCGGTGACGCCAACGGCACCGGCGAGCCCCAGGGCATCATCTGCGGTGCGCACAACTTCGGCCCCGGCGACCTCGTCGTCGTCGTGCTGCCGGGCGCCGTGCTGCCCGGTGGCTTCGAGATCTCCGCGCGCAAGACCTACGGCCACGTCTCGGCCGGCATGATCTGCTCGGCCCGCGAGCTCGGCATCGGTGAGGACCACGACGGCATCATCGTGCTGCCGGCCGACGCCGGTCAGCCCGGCGACGACGTGTTCGCGCTGCTCGGCCTCGACGACGAGGTCATCGAGTTCGAGATCAACCCGGACCGCGCCTACGCCCTGTCCCTGCGTGGCGTCGCCCGCGAGGCCGCGCTCGGTTTCGAGGTCCCCTTCACCGACCCGGCCGAGCGCGACCTGCCCGACGTCGACGGCAAGGCTTGGGAGGTCGTCGTCGACGACCCCGCCGGCTGCCCGGTCTTCGCCGCGCGCCTGGTGAGCGGCTTCGATCCCGCCGCCCCGACCCCGGAGTTCATGAAGCTCCGCGTCGAGCAGGCCGGCATGCGCTCCATCTCGCTGGCCGTCGACGTGACCAACTACGTCATGCTCGAGCTCGGCCAGCCGATCCACGGGTACGACGCCGACAAGGTCGCGGGAGCCCTCGGCGTCCGCCGGGCCCGGGAGGGCGAGAAGCTCACCACGCTCGACGACGCCGTGCGCGCGCTGTCCACCGAGGACCTCGTCATCACCGACGACTCCGGTCCGATCGGCCTCGCTGGCGTGATGGGTGGCGCGACCACCGAGATGTCGGGGACCACCACGCGGATCCTCGTCGAGGCCGCGCACTGGGACGCCGTCTCGATGTTCCGCACGGGCAAGCGTCACAAGCTGACCTCCGAGGCCGGCAAGCGCAACGAGCGCGGCGTGGACCCGCTGCTGCCCGGCATCGCCGCCGACCGCGTGGTCGAGCTGCTCGTCGAGCACGGCGGCGCGATCGCCGAGCCCGGCTACACCCTGGTCGGCACCGCTCCTGAGCGGCCCGCGATCACCATCGCCACCGACCTGCCCGCCCGGCTCAGCGGCATCGACATCACCGCGATGACCACTGTCGAGAACCTCCGTGCGGTCGGCGCGACGGTCACCGAGCAGGACGCCGACACCATCGAGGTCGTCCCGCCGACCTGGCGCCCCGACATCAACGACCCCTACGACCTGGTCGAGGAGGTCGTCCGGATCGTCGGCTACGACCAGGTGCCGAGCGTCCTCCCGCGGCGCGCGACCGGGGGCGGCCTGACCCGCACCCAGCGGCTGCGCCGCCAGATCGGCCGCACCCTCGCGGGTGCCGGCCTCGTCGAGGTGGTCAGCTTCCCGTTCGTCGGCGAGGCGACCTTCGACAAGCTCGGCCTGCCCGCCGACGATCCGCTGCGCGCCACCGTCGGCCTGGCCAACCCGCTCTCCAGCGAGGAGCCGGCCTACACGACCACGCTGCTGCCGGGGCTGCTCGAGGCCGCCTCCCGCAACGTCGGCCGCGGCGCTCCGGGCGTGGCCCTGTTCGAGACCGGCACCGTCGCGTTCCCGGCCGACAACGGCCCCGCGCCGATCTACGGCGTGCACACCCGGCCGTCCGAGGCGGAGCTCGAGAAGCTGGTAGAGGCCCTGCCCGTCCAGCCCCAGCACCTCGCCGTCGTCCTCGCGGGCGAGCGGCGCCGTGCGGGCTGGTGGGGTGCCGGCGCTGACGCCGGCTGGACCGACGCGCTGGCCGTCGTACGACGCCTCGCTGCCGACCTCGGCGTCACCGTCCAGGTCGCCTCGGCGGGCCGGATGCCGTGGCACCCCGGTCGCTGCGCGCTGATCAGCATCGACGGTGTCGAGATCGGCCACGCGGGCGAGCTCCACCCCAACGTGTGCCGCGCCTACGGCCTGCCTGTCCGCAGCGCCGCCGTCGAGCTCGACCTCGACGCGCTGATGGCCGCCGCCACCGAGGTCGTCCCGGGCCCGGAGTTCTCCACGATGCCGCTGGCCAAGGAGGACGTCGCGCTCGTCGTCGACGCCGGCGTCACGGTCGCGGCCGTCGAGACCGCACTGCGCGAGGGCGCGGGCGAGCTGCTGGAGTCGATCCGGCTGTTCGACGTCTACACGGGCGAGCAGATCGACGAGGGCCAGAAGTCGCTCGCGTTCGCGCTGCGCTTCCGGGCACCGGACCGCACCCTCACCGAGGCCGAGACCGGTGCCGCCCGCGATGCCGCGGTGGCCCGTGCCGCGGAGCTGACGGGAGCGGTGCAACGCTGAATCGCGGCAGGCCGGGGCCGCGGCTGCGGCTGGCCGACGAGGTCACCTGGGACGGCGTCGCCGTTCCGGGTGACCGGACGCGCACGCTGCTCGCGGCCCTGGCCGACGCCCGGGGCAAGACGGTCGGGGAGGAGTCCCTGATCGACACGATCTGGGGCGACGAGCCGCCGGCCAGCCCCACCAAGGCGCTCCAGGTGGTCGTGTCCCGTGCGCGGGCCGCGACCGCGCCCGGCGTCGTGGAGCGTGCCGGTCACGGCTACCGCCTCGCCCTCGACACCGGCGACGTCGACGTGTGGGCCAGCGACCAGGCGGTCGAGTCCGCCCGCCGGGCCGTCGCGGCCGGAGCCTGGAGCGAGGCGGCGGCGTACCTCCCGCAGCTCGACGACCATCCCGTCCTCGCCGGCCGGATCCTCGCCGCGCTCGGCCGCCACGACGAGGCGCTGCCCCTGCTCGAGACGCGCGGCACCGATGGCGACGACCTCGCCCTCGCCGCGCTGCTGCGCAGCGAGGCCGCAGTGCGCGGCGCGCCGGCCGCGCTCACCCGCTTCGAGGACCACCGGGTGCGCCTCGCCGACCGCCTCGGGGTCGATCCCGCCCCGGAGCTGCAGGCCCTCCACCACGAGCTGATGCTCCTCGACCGCCCTGTCCGCTCGGGCCTGGCCCACTACGCCAGCAGCCTGGTCGGCCGTACCGACGACCTCGCCCGGCTGCGCGGGCTGGTCGGCTCCCACCGCGTCGTGTCGATCCTCGGCCCCGGCGGGCTCGGCAAGACCCGACTGGCCCAGCTCGTCGCGGCCGAGGCCGACCAGCCCGTGGTCCACGTCGTCGAGCTCGTCGGCGTCGTCGACCCGGCCGATGTCGTCGCCGAGGTGGGCTCGGCGCTCGGCGTCCGCGACTCCCTGATCGGTCGGCACGGCCTCACCGTCGAGCAGCAGCGCGACATCCGCTCCCGGATCGCGCAGCAGCTCGACCAGGCCCCGACCCTGCTGGTCCTCGACAACTGCGAGCACCTCGTCGAGGCGGTTGCCGACCTGGTCGCCTTCCTCGTCGCCGTCACCCCGGCGCTGCGGGTGCTCACCACCACGCGGGCTCCGCTCGCCATCGCCGCTGAGCACGTCTTCGAGCTCAGCCGGCTCGGGCCGGCCGACGCCGCCGACCTGTTCCGCCAGCGCGCCCTCGCGGCCCGACCGGGTGTCGTCCTGCCCACGGCTGCCGTCGACGAGATCGTCGAGCGCCTCGACGGCCTGCCGCTCGCGATCGAGCTCGCGGCCGTCAAGGTGCGCGCGATGTCCGTCGACGACATCGCCGCCCGCCTCGAGAACCGCTTCGCACTCCTGCGCGGCGGTGACCGCAGCGCTCCCGACCGTCACCAGACGCTGCTCGCGGTCATCGACTGGTCCTGGAACCTGCTCGCCGAGCGCGACCGCCGTGGTCTGCGCCGGCTCTCCGTCTTCCAGGACGGCTTCACCCTCGGGGCGGCCGAGCGCCTGCTCGGCGACGACGCGCTCGCGTCCGTCGAGGAGCTCGTCGCCCAGTCCCTCCTGACCGTCCTCGACCCCGGCGCCGGCGGGCCGCTGCGCTACCGGATGCTCGAGACGGTTCGCGAGTTCGGCCGGATGCAGCTGGTCGACGCGGGGGAGCAGGCCGAGGCGCAGGCGGCCCACCAGGCCTGGGCGGTCGCGTACGCCGACCGGTTCGGACCGGCGATCTTCTCGCGCGAGCAGGTGGCCACCATCGACGCCGTCGCCGTCGAGGAGAACAACCTCGCGGACGCCCTGCGCAAGGCGCTCGCGGCTCCCGACCCCGACGCCGCCGTCGCGCTGATGGCGCTCCTCGGCGGCTTCTGGAGCATCCGCGGCGAGCACGCCCGCGTGATCATGCTGTGTGAGCCGCTCGCCGCTGCCGTCGCCGGCTACGAGCCCGGACCCGAGCGCGCCGACCAGACCCGGGCGGCGCTGTCCCTCACCCTGGTCAACTCGTGGGTCGCCCAGCTCGACGTGCTCACCGAGGTGCACGCCCACCTGTCCGCCCTCGGCCCCGGTACGACGAGCCCGCGGATCGCAGCGATCGTCACCGTCGTCCTGGGCGCCCGGGACTCCGGCAACACCCACGACGCCGCCGAGGCGCTGGAGTCCGCCGACCCGATGGTCCGTGGCGTCGCCCTGCAGTGGAGCAGCCACGCTCGCGAGAACACCGGCGACATCGAGGGCGCCATCGAGGCGGCCGAGCAGGCGCTCGAGGTGGTCACCGAGGACACCGGCCCGTGGAGCCGCGCGGTGCTGCACACGCAGCTCGCCGGTCTCTACAGCCAGCTCGGCGTGGTCGACCGCGCCGAGCCCCACGCCCGCGCGGCAGCGCCGGTCCTCTCCCGCCTCGGCGCCCGCGAGGACGCCCTCCAGGCGATGACCGTGTCCGCGGTCGCCGCCCTGATGCGTGACGACCCCGACGCCGCCGAGCGGGTCCTCGACGACGTGGCGGCGTACGCCGACGGCGACTACAGCGGTGGCATCGGGACGGAGGGCACCGTCCTCGCCACCCGCGCCGAGATCGCCTTCGCCCGGGGCGACCTCGACGAGGGCTGCCGGATCGTGCGCCGGGCGGCGACCACGATGAGCGCGCTGCGGTTCCCGGGCATGGGCCGTGACGCCGACCTGGCGCCCTGGACGATCTACGGCAACGGCGTCGCCGCCGTCGCCCTGGCCGCCCACGGCCGCGACGACGACGGCGCCGACCTCTACGCCTGGCTGACCGCCGCGGCGCCGCGCGTGCTGGGCCGCGAGCAGGGCTACGTCGACATCCCCGTCGTCGGGCTGCTGCTGCACGCGATCGGCATGTGGGCCCTGCGCAAGCGGGCCCTGGCCGACGCGGACGCCGTACGCCTGCTGGTCCTCGCCGAGCGCTGCGCCTACCCGCGCTTCATCCCGACCCTCGACTGGAAGCACGCCGTGACCCTCGCCGAGGAGCGCGAGCCCGGCCTGCTCGCCACCATCGACGCCGGGTACGACGAACGTCGCGGGCTCGACCTGCTGGACGAGGCCCGCGACGTCGTCGACCGCCTGTTCGGACCGGCTGTCGGGAGCGCTCAGAACTTCCGCGAGTAGGACCGCACCGCCAACGGCGCGAAGATCGCGACGACCGCGGCGCAACCCAGCAGCGCCCAGCCGACCTCGGCGGTGACCTGGCCCTCGTTGATCAGGTCGCGGCACGCGGTGACCACGTGCGAGACCGGGTTGACCTTCACGAACGCCTCCAGCCAGCCGGGCAGCGACTCGGCCGGGACGAACGCGTTGGACAGGAAGGTCAGCGGAAACATGATCAGCATCGAGATGCCCTGCACCGCCTGCGCTGACCGGGCGACCGTGCCCAGCCAGGTGAAGATCCAGGCCAGCGACCAGGCGGCCACGATGGTCAGCAGCCAGCCGCCGAGGGTGCCGAGCACACCGCCGCCGGGACGGTAGCCCATCGCGAGGCCGACCAGGATGGTCAGCGTCGAGGCGATCGTGTAACGGATGACGTCGGCCAGCGCGGGACCCGCGAGGGGAGCGATCCGGGCGATCGGAAGCGACCGGAACCGGTCGAAGACGCCCTTGTCCATGTCCTCGCGCAGCTGCGTGCCCATCGCCATGCAGGACGTGAGCGCGGTCTGGGCGAGGATGCCGGGGATGATCAGCGGCAGGTACGCGCTGACGCTGCCGGAGATCGCGCCGCCGAAGATGTAGGCGAACATCGCAGTGAACAGCAGCGGCTGGATGGTGACGTCGAAGAACTGCTCCGGGTTGCGGCGCATCTTCTTGGTCGAGCGCCACGCCATCGCCAGCGTCTGGTCGACGGTGTCGCGCAGGGTGGGGCGGGCGGAGAGCTCCGCCGGCGACAGCGGTACGGCGGCCGCCGGGTGGGTGTCGATGAGCGTGGTCATCACGCCACCTCCTCGGTCTCGTCGTCGTTCTCGTGGGTCTCGCTGTGGTGACCGGTCAGCGCCAGGAACACCTCGTCGAGGGTGGGCTGGCGCACCGTGGCGGTGGTGATCGACAGCTCGGCCTGACGCAGCGCGATGAGCACGTCGCCGGCCTGGTCCGCATGGGTCAGCGGCACGTTGAGGCCGCCGGCCTCGGGGGTGAGCACCGGGGCCTCGCCGAGCACCCGCTCGACGACCACGGCCGCGGCCGCGGTCTGGTCGCGATCGGCCAGCCGCAGGTGCAGGGTCGAGGATCCGACGCCGGACTTGAGCTGCTCCGGCGTACCCTCGGCGACCTTGCGGCCCGCGTCGATGACGGCGATCCGGTCGGCCAGCTGGTCGGCCTCGTCGAGGTACTGCGTGGTCAGCAGGATGGTCGAACCCTGCGCCACCAGCTCGCGGATGGTGTCCCACATCTGGCCGCGGGTGCGCGGGTCGAGGCCCGTGGTCGGCTCGTCCAGGAAGATGAGGGGCGGCCGCGCGATCAGCGAAGCGGCCAGGTCGAGCCGGCGTCGCATGCCGCCGGAGAAGTTCTTGATCTGCCGGGTGGCGGCCTCGGTGAGTCCGAACCGCTCGAGCAGGTCGGTGGCGATCGTGTACGCGCTCTGCCGCCGGTGCCCGAGCAGCCGGGCGAAGAGCACCAGGTTCTCGGTGGCGGTGAGGTTCTCGTCGACCGATGCGTACTGGCCCGTCACGCCGAGCAGCTGCCGCACCCGGTGCGGCTCGCTGGCGACGTCGACACCGAAGATGGAAGCGCGGCCGCTGTCGATGGGCAGCAGCGTCGCGAGCATGGACAGGGTGGTGGTCTTGCCGGCGCCGTTCGGGCCGAGCACGCCGAAGACCTCGCCGCGGGCCACCTGCAGGTCGATGCCGTCGACGGCCCGGAAGTCCCCGAAGGACTTCACCAGGCCGCTGGCATCGACCGCGAGGTCGCGTCCCGCTGCGGGAGGGTGGAGGATGTCGTTCATGAGGCCGAGCGTGCCGGGCACCGCTTTCACTCCGGTTTCAGTGGACCGGTGTCGCGGTTTCATGCACTACCCTGTATGTTCATGCACATGAGCAAGGTGAGGGTCGCCGTCGCCGGCGCCAGCGGGTACGCCGGGGGTGAGGTGCTGCGGCTGCTGCTGGGCCACCCCGACGTCGAGATCGGTTCGGTCGCCGCAGGCAGCAACGCGGGGGAGCGCCTCGGCGCCCTCCAGCCCCACCTGCTCCCGCTCGCCGACCGGGTGCTCGAGCCGACCACCGTCGAGGTGCTCGCCGGCCACGACGTCGTCTTCCTCGGCCTGCCGCACGGCCAGTCCGGCGCGCTCGCCGAGCAGCTCACGGCGCAGAACCCCGACGTCGTCGTCATCGACTGCGGCGCCGACTTCCGGCTCGAGGACGCCGCTGCCTGGGAGCAGTTCTACGGCAGTGCCCACGCCGGCACCTGGCCCTACGGCCTGCCCGAGCTCCCCGGCAACCGGGCGGCGCTGCAGGGGGCCAAGCGGGTCGCCGTACCCGGTTGCTACCCGACGATCTCCTCCCTGACCCTCGCGCCGGCCGTCGCCGCCGGTCTGGTCCTCCCCGACGTCGTGGTCGTGGCCGCCTCCGGCACCAGCGGCGCCGGCAAGGCAGCCAAGACCCACCTGCTCGGCAGCGAGGTGATGGGCAACACCAGCGCGTACGGCGTCGGCGGGGTCCACCGGCACACGCCCGAGATCACCCAGAACCTCGGTCGGCTCACCGACGCCGAGGTGAAGGTCAGCTTCACGCCGCTGCTCGTCCCCATGTCCCGCGGCATCCTCGCCACCTGCTCGGCACCGCTGGCAGCACCGGTCACGGCCGAGGAGGCACACGTCGCCTACGTCAAGGCGTACGCGGACGAGCCGTTCATCCACGTCCTGCCCGCCGGCCAGTGGCCGCAGACCCAGTCGGTGCTCGGCTCGAACGCCGTGCACCTGCAGGTCACCGTCGACGAGGCCGCCGGGAGGCTGGTCGCCGTCGGCGCCATCGACAACCTCGCCAAGGGCACTGCCGGCGCCGCCGTGCAGTGCATGAACCTCGCCCTCGGTCTCGACGAGACCACGGGCCTGAGCACCGTAGGACTGGCCCCGTGACCGAGCAGACCGAGACCGAGCAGACCGAGACGACCGAGCAGGGCACCTACTCGCTGTCCCGCTTCCCGGAGACCCTCGCGGTCGTCCGGCTCGCCCCCGGGGCCGAGATCCCGCTGTGGGCCGAGTCCTCCTCGGTGTTCTCGATCACCGCGACGGCGACCGAGACCTCGCTGGTCTGCGCCGGCCGCAGCGTGCCGAAGAAGGCGCGCCACCAGAAGCCGCTCACCGCCTTCTGCGTCGACGGCGAGCTCGACCTGTCCGCGGTCGGCATCCTGGTCGCCCTGCTGACCCCGCTGGCCGAGGCGGAGATCCCGGTCTTCACCCTCTCCACCTTCGACACCGACTGGATCCTCGTTCCGACCGGGATGGCAGACAAGGCCGAGGAGGCCTGGCGACGATCGGGGCACACCGTCGCCCCCGCCGTCCCTGCCTGAACCGTCCCGAAGGAACCCCAGAACCCATGAGCGTCACCCACCCCGCCGGCTTCGTCGCCGCCGGCGCCGCGATCGGCCTGAAGTCGACCGGCAAGAAGGACTTCGCCCTCGTCGTCAACCAGGGCCCCACGTTCGACTCCGCCTCGGTCTTCACCAGCAACCGCTGCAAGGCCAACCCCGTGCTGTGGAGCGAGCAGGTCGTCAAGGACGGCGTCGTGCGCGCCGTCGTCCTCAACTCCGGCGGCGCCAACTGCTACACCGGCCCCGAGGGCTTCCAGACCACCCACCAGGTCGCTGAGAAGGTCGGCGAGCTCGTCGGCATCGCTGCCGGTGACGTGGTCGTCTGCTCCACCGGCCTGATCGGCCTGGTCAACGACCGGCAGACCCTGCTCGACGGCGTCGGCACCCTCCACGCGCAGCTCTCCGCCGAGGGCGGCAACGACGCGGCCGAGGCGATCATGACCACCGACACCGTCAGCAAGCAGGTCGTCGTCGAGGGTGACGGCTGGTCCATCGGTGGCATGGCCAAGGGTGCGGGCATGCTCGCCCCGGCCCTCGCCACGATGCTCGTCGTGATCACGACCGACGCCGTCGTACCCGCTGCCGACCTCGACGCCGCCCTCCGCGCCGCCACCCGGGTCAGCTTCGACCGGCTCGACTCCGACGGCTGCCAGTCGACCAACGACACCGTCACCCTGATGTCCAGCGGCGCGTCCGGTGTGACGCCGGGCCTGTCCGACTTCACCGCTGCGCTCACCGAGGTCTGCCGCTCGCTGGCGGTCCAGCTGCTCGCCGACGCCGAGGGCGCCGACCACGAGATCGCGATCACCACGCTCAACGCCGCGTCCGAGGACGACGCGGTCGAGGTCGGCCGCAGCGTCGCCCGGAGCAACCTGTTCAAGGCCGCCGTCTTCGGCAAGGACCCCAACTGGGGTCGGGTCCTCGCCTCCGTCGGTACGACGCAGGCCGCGTTCGACCCCGCGAACCTTGACGTCGCGATGAACGGCATCTGGGTGTGCCGCAACAGCACGCCGGCCGAGGATCCGTCGCTCGTCGACCTGTCCGACCGGAAGGTCACCGTCACCATCGACCTGAAGTCCGGTGACGCCGAGGCCACCGTGTGGACCAACGACCTGACCCACGCCTACGTCCACGAGAACAGCGCGTACTCCTCATGAGCGACGACACCGAGTCCCACGAGCCCGGCAAGCCCGACCAGTTCAAGGCCCACACCCTCGCGGGGGCGCTGCCCTGGCTGAAGGCGTACCACGGAAAAATCGTGGTCATCAAGTACGGCGGCAACGCCATGACCGACGAGACCCTCAAGCGCGCCTTCGCCGAGGACATCGCGTTCCTGCGCTTCGCCGGCTTCCGCCCGGTCGTCGTGCACGGCGGCGGCCCCCAGATCTCCACCATGCTCGACCGGCTCGGCATCGAGTCGGAGTTCCGCGGCGGCCTTCGGGTCACCACGCCCGAGGCGATGGACGTCGTCCGCATGGTGCTCGTCGGCCAGGTCCAGCGCGAGCTGGTCGGCCTGATCAACGAGCACGGCCCGCTCGCGGTCGGTCTGTCCGGCGAGGACGCCGGCCTCTTCACCGCCGAGCAGACCGGCACCATCGTCGACGGCGAGGAGGTCGACCTCGGCCTGGTCGGCGAGGTCGCCCAGGTCCGCCCCGAGGCGGTCCTCGACCTGATCGAGGCCGGCCGGATCCCGGTCGTGTCCAGCGTCGCGCCCGACGTCGACGGTGTCGTCCACAACGTCAACGCCGACTCCGCCGCGGCCTCGCTGGCCGCCGCCCTCGGCGCCGAGAAGCTGCTCGTCCTCACCGACGTCGAGGGCCTCTACCTCGACTGGCCGGACCCCGAGGAGGTCATCGGCGAGATCAGCCCAGAGGCGCTGGAGGAGATCCTCCCCTCGCTCGCCAGCGGCATGATCCCGAAGATGAGCGCCTGCCTGCAGGCGGTCCGCGACGGCGTGAAGCGCGCGACCGTCGTCGACGGGCGCCAGGCGCACGCCGTGCTGCTCGAGCTGTTCACCGACGAGGGCGTCGGCACGCAGGTGCTGCCCGGAGTCACCACCAAGACCCGCAAGGCCCGGGAGGCCCTCAAGTGACCGCCACCGAGCCCGGCAACCGGGAGTGGACCGAGCGCTACGCCGGTGCGCTGATGAACACCTTCGGCCCGCCCAAGACCGTCCTGGTCCGCGGCGAGGGCGCCCACGTCTGGGACGCCGACGGCCGTGAGTACGTCGACCTGCTCGGCGGCATCGCCGTCAACGCGCTCGGCCACGGCCACCCGCGCTTGGTCGCCGCCGTCACCGAGCAACTGCAGACCCTCGGCCACATCTCGAACTTCTTCGCCAGCGGCCCGCAGATCACGCTCGCCGAGCGGCTCGTGGGTCTCCTCGGCACCGAGGCCCGGGTGTTCTTCACGAACTCCGGCGCCGAGGCCAACGAGGCCGCGTTCAAGCTGACCCGGCGCACCGGCCGCACCAAGATCGTCGCCACCGAGGGCTCGTTCCACGGCCGCACCATGGGCGCGCTCGCCCTGACCTCGAAGCTCGCCTACCGCGAGCCCTTCGAGCCGCTGCCCGGTGACGTCGTCTTCGTCCCGTACGGCGACGCCGCCGCTCTCGAGGCCGCCGTCGACCGCGACACCGCGGCGATCCTGGTCGAGCCGGTGCAGGGGGAGGCCGGCGTCATCGTGCCGCCGCGTGACTACCTGCCGACCGCGCAGCGGATCGCCCACGAGAACGGCGCACTCCTCTGGCTCGACGAGATCCAGACCGGCGTCGGCCGCACCGGCACGTGGTTCGCCCACCAGAACCCCGCCCTCGTCGACGCCCCGGTCACGCCTGACATCGTCACCCTCGCCAAGGGCCTCGCCGGCGGGATCCCGATCGGGGCCTGCCTGGCCACCCACGGCGCCGGCAAGCTCTTCGACCCGGGCAACCACGGCACCACCTTCGGCGGCAACCCGGTCGCCGCGGCCGCGGCGCTCGCCGTGCTCGACGTGATCGCCGAGGAGGACCTGCTCGCCCGCGCGACCGCCCAGGGCGCCGCGCTGCGCAAGGTCGCCGGCGCCGATCCCCGCGTCGTCGAGACGCGCGGCGAGGGCCTCCTCGTCGGGTTGACCCTCGCCGAGCCGAAGGCCGCCGAGGTCGTGACGGCCGCTCAGGATGCGGGCTTCCTCCTCAACGCCGCCACCCCCGAGCGGGTCCGGATGGCCCCGCCCCTCAACCTCGCCGACGCCGACGTCGCCGCGTTCGCGGCGGCCTGGCCGGCGATCCTCGACCACGCCTTCGACCCGGCCGGAGTGACCGCATGACTCGCTCGTTCCTCCGCGACGACGACCTGACCCCGGCCGAGCAGGCCGAGGTCCTCGACCTCGCGGCCAAGCTGAAGGCCGAGCCCTACGGCCACCAGCCGCTGGCCGGTCCGCGCACCGTCGCGATGATCTTCGACAAGCCGACCCTGCGCACCCAGGCCTCCTTCGCCGCCGGCATCGCCGAGCTCGGCGGCCACCCGATGCTCGTCGACGGCACGCTCGCCGGCATCGGCAAGCGCGAGTCGGTCGCCGACGTCGCCCGGGTGCTCGGCCGCCAGGCCTCGCAGATCGTGTGGCGCACCTACGCCCAGACGAACCTCGACGAGATGGCGGCCTACGCCGGCGTACCGGTCGTCAACGCCCTCACCGACGAGTTCCACCCCTGCCAGCTGCTGGCCGACCTACTCACCATCCGCGAGCACAAGGGCGACCTGGCCGGTCTGACCGCTGCCTTCCTCGGCGACGGCGCCTGCAACATGGGCAACTCCTGGCTGCTCGCCGGCGCCACCGCCGGCATGCACGTGCGGATCAGCGGGCCCGACGGCTACGTCCCGGACGAGGCCATGTTCGCCCGCGCCAACGAGATCGGCGCTGCCACCGGCGGCTCCGGCGCCGCCGTCGCCGACCCGCGCGACGCCGTCGCCGGTGCCGACATCGTCATCACCGACACCTGGGTCTCGATGGGCAAGGAGGACGAGCGCGATGCCCGCCGCGCGGTCTTCGGTCCCTGGGCGGTCACCTCCGGGCTCGTCGCCGACGCGGCGCCCGACGCCGTCGTCATGCACTGCCTGCCGGCGTACCGCGGCATGGAGATCGCCGCCGAGGTCCTCGACGGTCCGCAGAGCGTCGTGTGGGACGAGGCCGAGAACCGCCGCCACGCCCAGAAGGCGATCCTCACCTGGCTCGAGGGCAAGCGGTCCTGACATGAGCGAGCACGCCCTGACCCCGATGACGAAGAGCGCCCGGCAGGCGATCGTCGTCGAGCTCCTGGAGACCCGCGAGGTGCGCTCCCAGCCCGAGCTCGCCGACCTGCTGGGCAGCCGGGGCGTGCACGTCACCCAGGCCACCCTGAGCCGCGACCTCGTCGAGCTCGACGCGGTCAAGGTCCGCTCGACCACCGGCACCCTCGTGTACGCCGTCCCCGCCGAGGGCGGCAACCGCTCCCCGGTGACGGGGGAGAGCGCCGCCTCCCAGCACCGCCTCTCCCGGCTGGCCTCCGAGCTGCTGGTCAGCGCCGAGGGCAGCGCCAACCTGGTCGTTCTCCGCACCCCGCCCGGCGCGGCCCAGTTCCTGGCCAGCGCGATCGACAAGGTCGAGCTCGCCGACGTGCTCGGAACCATCGCCGGGGACGACACTGTGCTCGTGATCGGGCGCGATCCCGCCGGGGGAGACGCCCTGGCCCACAAGTTCACCGCACTCGCCGAGGGCGACACCCGAAAGGATTCACAGAGTTGAGCAAGGTCCTGACCTCCCTTCCCCAGGGAGAGCGCGTCGGTATCGCCTTCTCCGGCGGCCTCGACACCTCCGTCGCGGTGGCGTGGATGCGCGACAAGGGTGCGATCCCCTGCACCTACACCGCTGACATCGGTCAGCCGGACGAGCCCGACATCGCGGGTGTCCCCGCGCGTGCGAAGCAGTACGGCGCCGAGATCGCCCGTGCCGTCGACATCAAGCCCCAGCTCGTCGAGGAGGGCCTCGCCGCCCTGGCGTGCGGTGCCTTCCACATCCGCTCCGGCGCCAAGGCGTACTTCAACACCACCCCGCTCGGCCGCGCCGTCACCGGCACCATGCTGGTCCGCGCGATGCAGGCCGACGGCGTCAACATCTGGGGTGACGGCTCGACCTACAAGGGCAACGACATCGAGCGGTTCTACCGCTACGGCCTGATGGCCAACCCCGAGCTGCGGATCTACAAGCCGTGGCTCGACGCCGACTTCGTCAACGAGCTCGGCGGCCGCCACGAGATGAGCGAGTGGCTCGTCGAGCACGGCCTGCCCTACCGCGACTCGACCGAGAAGGCCTACTCCACCGACGCCAACATCTGGGGTGCCACCCACGAGGCCAAGGTCCTCGAGCACCTGGACGTCTCGCTCGAGATCGTCGAGCCGATCATGGGCGTGAAGTTCTGGGACCCGTCGGTCGCGATCGAGACCGAGGACGTCGCCATCACCTTCGAGGCCGGTCGCCCCGTCGCCATCAACGGTCGGCGGTACGACGACGCGGTGGCCCTGGTCACCGAGGCGAACACCATCGGCGGTCGCCACGGCCTCGGCATGTCCGACCAGATCGAGAACCGGATCATCGAGGCCAAGTCCCGCGGCATCTACGAGGCGCCCGGCATGGCACTGCTGTTCGCGGCGTACGAGCGCCTGCTCAACGCGATCCACAACGAGGACACCCTCGCGAACTACCACCTCGAGGGCCGCAAGCTCGGCCGCCTGCTCTACGAGGGCCGCTGGCTCGACCCGCAGGCGCTGATGCTGCGGGAGTCCATCCAGCGCTGGATCGCCTCGCTCGTCACCGGCACGGTCACCCTGCGCCTGCGTCGCGGCGACGACTACACGATCCTGCGCACCGAGGGCGAGAACTTCTCCTACCACCCGGAGAAGCTGTCCATGGAGCGCGTCGAGAACGCCGCCTTCGGCCCGACCGACCGGATCGGCCAGCTGACGATGCGCAACCTCGACATCGCCGACTCGCGCGCCAAGCTCGAGGCGTACGCCGGCCAGCCGCTCGACCAGGGCACCGTCCTCGTCGAGAACGGCACCCTGTTCGGTGAGCTCCCCGCGGGTGGCTACGAGCAGATCACCGCCAACCCCGAGGGCGGCGACGAGGGCGAGGCGATCCTCGAGGACGTGGCGATGGAGCTCGGGACCGACTGATGCACCACGAGCCCACCAGGCGCACCGTGGCCCGGGTGCTCCCGGTCAGCAGTGAGGACAAGGTCCTGCTGCTGCTCGGGTGCGACCCGGCCGTGCCGGAGGTCCGGTACTGGTTCACCGTCGGGGGAGCCGCCGACGCGGGGGAGTCCCTCGCCGAGGCGGCGGCCCGCGAGCTGCGCGAGGAGACGGGTGTGGTCGTCGCGCCCGCCGCGCTCGGTGAGCCGTACGGCACCTTCGAGGTGGAGTTCTCGTGGGACGGGCGTGACTACGTCAACGAGTCGACGCTGTTCGCGGTCGCGCTCGACGAGACGGATGCAGGAGCGATCAGCTTCGCGGGCCTGGACCTGCTGGAGTCGCAGTCGATCTTCGACGCGGCCTGGTGGACCCCCGAGGAGCTCGACCGTGACGGCCGCGCGGTGGACCCGCGGCTGATCGACCAGATGCGGGCGGCGATCGCGCACGTCCGGCAGAACTGACAGGACGGAACCAGCGCAATGAGCACCAACACCGGCAAGCTGT
Source organism: Nocardioides sp. F233 (assembly GCF_057813895.1). NCBI lineage: Bacteria > Bacillati > Actinomycetota > Actinomycetes > Propionibacteriales > Nocardioidaceae > Nocardioides > Nocardioides sp. F233. The sequence continues at coordinate 1,762 of NZ_JBVASH010000012.1, read as the reverse complement.
GGGGCGGACGCTTCGAGGGCGGACCCTCGCCGGAGCTGGACGCGCTGTCGCGCTCGACGCACTTCGACTGGCGGCTGGGTCTGTACGACATCGCCGGCTCCCACGCCCACGCCAAGGCGCTCGGCGCCGCGGGCCTGCTCACCACCGACGAGGAGGCCGAGCTGCACCGCGGCCTCGACGTCCTCGCCGCCAGGTTCACCGACGGCTCCCTGCAGCCGGACCCCTCCGACGAGGACGTGCATGGCGCCCTCGAACGGCTCCTCATCGAGGAGGTCGGTCCCGACGTCGGCGGCAAGCTCCGCGCCGGCCGCTCGCGCAACGACCAGATCGCCACCCTCTTCCGCTGCTACCTGCTCGACCACTCGGTGACGGTGGGTGAGCTGGTCCTCGACCTGGTCGACGCGCTCGCCGGGCAGGCCGAGCAGCACCTCACCTCGGTCGACGGGGGACCGGCGATCATGCCGGGCCGCACCCACCTCCAGCACGCCCAGCCGGTGCTGCTCTCGCACCACCTGCTCGCGCACGCCTGGGCCCTGCTCCGTGACGTCGAGCGGCTCGGCGACTGGCGCCGGCGCGTGGCCGGCGACTCGCCTTACGGCTCCGGCGCGCTGGCCGGCCAGAGCCTCGGCCTCGACCCCGAGCTGGTCGCCCGCGAGCTGGGGTTCACCGGCTCCACCGCCAACTCCATCGACGGCACGGCGTCGCGCGACTTCGTCGCGGAGTTCGCCTACGTCGCCGCCCAGACCGGCATCGACGTCAGCCGGATCGCGGAGGAGGTCATCCTCTGGGCGACCAAGGAGTTCGGCTTCGCGACGCTCCACGACTCCTGGTCGACCGGGTCGAGCATCATGCCGCAGAAGAAGAACCCCGACGTCTCCGAGCTCGCCCGCGGCAAGGCCGGACGCCTCGTCGGCAACCTGACCGGCCTGCTCACCACGCTCAAGGCCCTCCCGCTCGCCTACAACCGCGATCTCCAGGAGGACAAGGAGCCGGTGTTCGACTCCGTCGACACCCTCGAGGTGCTGCTTCCCGCCTTCACCGGCCAGGTCGCGACCCTCGTGTTCGACACCGACCGGATGGGGGAGCTGGCTCCCCAGGGGTTCTCGCTCGCCACCGACATCGCCGAGTGGCTCGTGAAGCAGGGCGTGCCGTTCCGGATCGCCCACGAGCTCGCCGGCGCCTGCGTCCGCGAGTGCGAGGGCCTCGGGATCGAGCTCGACCAGCTCAGCGACGAGCAGTTCGCCGCCATCTCGCCCCACCTGACCCCCGAGGTCCGCACCGTCCTGACCGTCGAGGGATCGGTCGCGTCGCGCGACGGCCGGGGCGGCACCGCTCCGGTCCGCGTGGCCGAGCAGCTCGCTGACCTGCGCAAACGCGTCCAGGAGACCCGCTCCGCAGGCTGAGCGGCACCCCGATTTGCAACGACCAGGACGCGTCCTGTTAATGTTCCACTCGTTGCGGGGAACGCAGCGAGAACCTCCGGGGCCAGGCCCCAAACACGAGGATCTCGGCGCGTCCGCAGCACGGTTCAGACCCGGTCTGAGGCTCCGGTAGCCCGGAGTTGACGAGCGGAAGACGAACCACTAATGTTTCACAGGTTGCCCCGCGACCGAAGCCCGATGGGCCGAAGCGCGAGTGCGTGTGATGTTTGAGAACTCAACAGTGTGTCATGCATAGATTGTTGTGACGTTTGTGTGCACTCGATCCGTAAGGGTTGGGTGTGTGTTTTCGGCAATGATGATTCTGATGACAAGTTTGTCAG
>NZ_JBVASH010000011.1:0-72079 GCF_057813895.1 Nocardioides sp. F233 | reverse complement strand
AGACACCATCACCGAACCGTCACCACAACGGCAGCGGGTCACCGAAGCGAAGAGTCACGACCACAGCAGCAGAACCAAGGCCACCCTGCCAGCCAACCTCAGGCCGGCCACGAAAACCCTCACAGCGAAGCGAGCGCCAAATGGCTCAGGCGTGCCCGTCGAACATCGAGGTCACGGACCCGTCCTCGAACACCTCTCGGATCGCCCGGGCGACGAGCGGCGCGATCGACAGCGTGGTGAGCTTGTCGAACTGCTTCTCGGGCGGCACGGGCAGCGTGTTGGTGATGACGACCTCGGTGGCCGAGCAGTTCTTCAGCCGGTCGACGGCGGGGTCGGAGAGGATCGCGTGGGTGGCGGCGATGATGACGCCCGCGGCGCCGTCGGCCATCAGCGCCTCGGCGGCCTTCACGATGGTGCCGCCGGTGTCGATCATGTCGTCGGTCAGCACGCACATGCGGCCCTTGACGTCACCGACCACCCGGTTGGCGACGACCTCGTTGGCGACATCGGTGCGGCGGGTCTTGTGGATGAACGCCAGCGGTACGCCGCCGAGGCGGGCCGCCCAGCGCTCGGCCACCTTGATCCGGCCGGCGTCCGGGGAGACGACGGCGAGCTCCTGGTCGCCGTACTTCTGCTTGATGTAGTCGGTGAGGATCGGCAGCGCCATCAGGTGGTCGACGGGGCCGTCGAAGAAGCCCTGGAGCTGGTCGGCGTGCAGGTCGACGGTGATGATCCGGTCGGCGCCCGCGGTCTTGAACAGGTCGGCCATCAGCCGGGCCGAGATCGGCTCGCGGCCCCGGTGCTTCTTGTCCTGGCGGCTGTAGCCCCAGAACGGCATGACCACGGTGATCCGCTTGGCGGAGGCGCGCTTGAGCGCGTCGACCATGATCAGGTGCTCCATGATCCACTCGTTGATCGGAGTGGTGTGGCTCTGGATCACGAACGCGTCGCAGCCGCGCACGGACTCCTCGTAGCGGACATAGATCTCGCCGTTGGCGAACTCGTACGCCGAGGTCGGGACGAGTGCCTGGTCGAGGATCTGGGCGACCTCGTCGGCCAGCTCGGGGTGTGCTCGTCCGGAGAAGACCATCAGGTTCTTCTCCGTCGTCCGCTTCAGACCGCTCACGCGCGTGACTCCCCCTGGTCGCCGAAGGTGGTACCTAGGATTCTGCCCGCTCGGCGGGGTCGTCCCCAAGTCCGGGTCCGTTTTCGGACTGTTCACCCGTGGCGCCCGCCACAGCAGCCACAGCAGCCTCCGCTGCCGCCGCCTGCGCGGTGCCGCCGCGGTGCGAGGTCACCCACCCCTCGAGGTTGCGCTGGGGCGAGGCGCTGACGGCGAGCGCGCCGGGCGGGACGTTGCGTCGTACGACGGTCCCGCCGCCGGTCGAGGCCCCGTCGCCGATCACGACGGGAGCCACGAAGGTGTTGTTGGAGCCGGTCTTCGCCTGCTTGCCGACGACGGTGCGGTGCTTGTTGACGCCGTCGTAGTTCGCGAAGATCGTGCCGGCGCCGATGTTGGTGCCCTCGCCGATCTCCGCGTCGCCGACGTACGACAGGTGCGGGACCTTCGCGCCGTCGGCGATCTGGGCGTTCTTGGTCTCGACGAAGGTGCCGATCTTGCCGTCGGCGCCGAGGAGGGTGCCGGGGCGCAGGTACGCGAACGGCCCGACCGAAGCGCCGGCGCCGATGACGGCGAGCTGCCCGTGCGTCCGTACGACGCGCGCGCCGGCGCCGATCTCGCAGTCCTCCAGCGTCGTGTCCGGCCCGATCACGGCGTCCTCGGCGACGAGGGTCGCGCCGAGGAGCTGGGTGCCGGGGAGGATCGTGACGTCGGGCGCGAGGACCACGTCGGCGTCGATCCAGGTGGTCGCCGGGTCCATGACCGTGACGCCGTCCTTCATCCAGCGGGTCACGATGCGGCGGTTGAGCTCGCGACCGAGGACGGCGAGCTGGGCGCGGTCGTTGGCGCCCTCGGTCTGCAGCGCGTCCTCGATGGCGTGGGCGGTGACGACCAGGTCGGCGTCGCGGGCCAACCCGATCGCGTCGGTGAGGTAGTACTCGCCCTTGGCGTTGTCGTTGCCGATGCGGCCGATGACGTCGGCGAGGAAGGCCGCGTCGAAGGCGAGGATCCCGGAGTTGATCTCGGTGATCGCGCGCTGGGCGTCGGTGGCGTCCTTCTCCTCGACGATCGCCTGGACGGCGCCGGCATCGTTGCGCACGATCCGGCCGTAGCCGAACGGGTTCGCGACGATCCCGCTCAGGATGCTGACCGCCGCGTCCGCGGCGCGATGGGCCTCGGCGAACGCGCGCAGCGTCTCCGCCTCGAGGAGCGGGGTGTCGCCGTTGGCGACGAGGACGACGCCCTCGCTCGGCGCGTCGGCGAGCGCTTCCAGCGCCACCCGTACGGCGTGCCCGGTGCCGAGCTGCTCCTCCTGGACCGCCAGCACGGCGTCGGGGTACCGCTCGCTGACGTGGGGCGCGACCAGCTCGCGCTGGTGGCCGACGACCGTGACGATCCGGGCCGGCTCGAGGGCTCCGACGGCCGTCAGGACGTGACCGATCATGGTGCGCCCGCCGATGCGGTGCAGGACCTTCGGCGTCTTCGACTTCATACGGGTGCCGCCGCCGGCGGCGAGGACGATCACGGTCAGCTCGGTCACGGGAACACCCTAGGCCGCACCCTCGACGCGGCCGCTCAGCGCCCGTCCAGCCAGGCCAGCACCGCCAGCACCCGTCGGTTGTCGTCGGCGGCCTGGGGCAGGTCGAGCTTGGTGAAGATGTTGTTGATGTGCTTGCCGACAGCCTTCTCGGTGACCACGAGCCGGGCCGCGACGGCCGCGTTGGAGCGGCCCTCGGCCATCAGGGTCAGCACCTCGCGCTCGCGGTCGGTGAGCCGGTCCAGTGGCCGCGACCGCGCCGAGACGAGGGCGGCGACCACCTCCGGGTCGAGCACCGTGCCGCCGGAGGCGACCTGGTGGACGGCGGCGAGGAAGCCGTCGACGTCGGCGACCCGGTCCTTGAGGAGGTACCCGATCGCGCCCTCTCCCCCGGCCAGCAGGTCCCGCGCGTAGAGCGGCTCGACCCACTGGCTGAGCACCAGCACCGGGAACGCCCGCCGCGTGGCGCGCACCGCCGTCGCCGCCTCGAGTCCCTCGGTGGTGTGCGTCGGCGGGAGGCGTACGTCGACCACCGCGATGTCGATGTCGTCACGGGTCAGCGCCCGGGCCAGCGAGGGCGCGTTGTCGACCGCCTCGACGACGGAGATCCCTCCGGACTCGAGGATCCGGGTGAGGCCCACGCGCAGCAGCGCCTGGTCCTCGGCGAGCACTGCTCTCAGAGGGGCAGGCACGGCACCTCCATCCGGACCGTGGTCGGTCCACCAGCGGGACTGTCGACGACCAGCGTGCCGTCGAAGGCGGCGAGCCGGCGCGCGACCCCTGCCAATCCCGACCCGGCACCGTCCGCTCCCCCGCGGCCGTCGTCGCCGGCGACGAGGCGGAGCCGGCCGTCGACGTACGTCCCGGTCACCCAGGCCCGGCTCGCCGCCGCGTGCTTCACGGTGTTGGCGAGGCACTCGGCGACGGCGAAGTAGGCAGCCGACTCGACCGGCGCGGCCAGCCGCGGCACCGAGACCGAGACCGCCACGGGGACGGGCATCGCGACCGCCAACGCCTCGATCGCGCCGGCCAGACCGCGGTCGGCGAGGACCGGCGGGTGGATGCCGCGGACCACGGAGCGCAGGTCGTCGAGCGCGTCCATCGTGGTCTCGCGGGCCTCGCGCAGCAGTGCGGCCGCGGCCTCGGGGTCGGTCTGGAGCAGCTTCTCGGCGAGCCCGACGCTCATGCCGACCGAGGCGATCCGGGCCTGGGCGCCGTCGTGGAGGTCGCGCTCGATGCGGCGTACCTCGGCGGCCGAGTGGTCCAGCGTCTCGGCACGGGACTCCTCGACCTGTCCGACCCGCTCCTCCAGCTCGGCGACCCGGTCGTGGCCGAGGATGGCGCGCTCGGCGCGGGCGCGGGCGTGGACCAGGGGGTCGGTGGTGACCCACCAGGTCAGCAGCAGGGGGCCGGTGAACAGCACCATGAGGACCCACATCCAGTCCCCCGCCGTGAAGGCGAGGATCACCCAGGTGACCGGGGTCGTGAGCAGCGCCACCGGGACCAGCGACATCACGAAGCCACCGGTCGCGGAGAAGCACAGGAACCCGAAGTCGCGCCAGCGGGCCGGGTCCCGCAACCAGCGCACCGGCCAGGCCAACGCCAGGCCGTCGCCGGTGCGGGCGTAGCGGGCCGCGATGGGCTCGCCCAGCAGGGCGCCGCTGAGCCGGCGGTGGACGCCGGTGAGGGCGGCCGTCGCCGGGACCACGGCCAGCGCCAGCACGAAGCCGACGCCGACCAGCCCGAGCGGGATGGAGAGCAGGGTGAGGATCGCCAGGGCGAGCGACGGGACGAACGACACGGCGTACCCGGCGGAGAGCAGGGTGAGCCGGAGCCGCTCCGTCAGTGCATCGACCGTCACCGTGGCGTCCATCGCGGGCCAGTCTGTCATCGGACCGCGCTCCGGGCCGCGCTCCTGACCGCGCCGCGCGCCGAGCCCAGGGTCAGCGCGACGACCGCGGCGATCACGACGGGCGCCAGCCACAGGCCGCCGTCCGGGACCACGCCCTCGTGCCGGGCGACCGCGAACGGGACCACGGTGGTGAGCGCGGCGACGGTGCCGAGCACGACCCCGACAGCGGCGACGACGCCCGCCTCGGCGACCACGGACCCGCGCACCTGGCGGGGCGTGGCGCCGAGCATCCGCAGCCGGTGCAGCTCCTCGCGGCGGTGCGCGATCGTCGCCACGAACGCGTTGACCACCATGATCGCCGCGAACAGCGACACCATCCCGACGACGACGTTGTTGAGCAGGTTGATCGTGTCGCTGTCGGCAGTGCCACCCGGCAGCGTGCGCTGGTCGATGTCGACCAGCATCAGGGTGCCAACCGCGGCCGAGGTGAGCACGATGACCGGAGCGAGCACTCCGGCGAGCAGGTGCGCCCGACGGGCGGTGTTGTACGACGCCAGGTGGGCCGTCGCGGAGGTGCCGGCCAGCAGCCGGACCGGGCCCGCGCCCCAGCGCAGCAGGACCGGCGCGAGGACCGCCAGGCCGACACCGACGAGGATCGAGCTGGAGCCGCTGGTCGACATCGCGGCGTACGGGTCGGCGTCGTGCGCGGTCACGGTGATGGTGATGACGGCCATCGCGACGCCGTACCCGATGAGCAGGAGCGCGATCAGCACCCGCCACCAGCGCATCCGGCCCTGCTCGCCTGCGCTCTCGCGGGCCACCACGCCGGCCGGACCACGGGTCGCGCGGCGCGCGGCCACACCAGCGGCGACGGCCGAGACGAGGAGCACGAGGAGGGCCGCGCCGCCGACGGAGGCCGGCCCGGCGTCGTACGCCGTGCGCTCGGAGACCAGCCCGCCGGAGCGGACCATCGAGAAGAGTGCGTGCCCGGCGACGGAGGCGAGGAGGGCACTGACGGCGGCCGCGGTGACGGCGATCGCGCCGGTCTCGCGGGCGATCAGCCGGCGGGCCTGGCGGGGCGTGGCGCCGATCGTGCGCAGCAGGCCGATCTCGGTGGCGCGCTGCGTGGTGGTGATGCCGACGGTCGAGGCGACCGAGAAGAGCACGATCAGCGCACCCCAGCCGCCGACGACGGCGCCGAGGATGACGAGGGTGTCGGCGTCGGTGCCGGAGGCGGCGCCCGAGGACTCGGCCAGGGTCGCGAAGGAGCCGATGAGCAGGGTGCCGAGCAAGACCGCCAGGAAGGTGGCCACCGCGGCACGCGGGCGGTGGCGCAGGCTGCGCAGGGCGAGGGAGTTCATGCCGACACCAGCTCGTCGAGGTGGGCCATCTGGCCGGCGACGGCGTCCGCGGTCGGGTGGGCCATGCGGCCCGCTACCCGGCCGTCGACGAGGAAGACCACCTCGTCGGCGTACGACGCCGCGACGGGGTCGTGCGTCACCATCACCACGGTCTGGCCGAGGTCGGTGACGCTGCTGCGCAGGACGCCGAGGACCTGCCGCGCGGTAGTGGAGTCGAGGGCGCCGGTCGGCTCGTCGGCGAGCAGCACGTCGGGCGCGGTGAGCAACGCCCGCGCGATCGCGACCCGCTGCTGCTGGCCGCCGGACAGGCTGCCCGGCAGGTGCTGCGCCCGGTCGGCGAGGCCGACGCGGTCGAGCAGGTAACGCACCCGCTCGCGGTCCACGCGCTTGCCGGCGAGACGGCTGGGGAGGCCGACGTTCTGGGCGGCGGAGAGGTACGGCAGCAGGTGGAAGCCCTGGAAGACGAACCCGATCCGCTCGCGGCGCAGGCGGGTACGACGCTCCTCGTCCCAGTCGGTCACGTCGGTGCCGCCGACCAGGACCCGGCCGCTGGTCGGGTTGTCGAGGCCGGCGGCGCAGGACAGGAAGGTCGACTTGCCGGAGCCGGACGGCCCCATCACGGCGGTGTAGGTGCCCCGCCGGAAGGCGAGGTCGATGCCGGCGAGCGCGGCGACGGTGTTGTCGCCGGTGCCGTAGGTGCGGGTGAGGTCCTGGACCTCGAGCGCGGTGTCGGACATGGCTGCTCCTGAGCGGTGCCGGGGTGTCCCCGGGGTGCGGAATCTGGTGTCTCCGACGCTAGGAACCGCAGGCCGCGCGCTCGATGGGCCTGGCCTGCCGATCGGAGGTGGGGTTTTCCCCACCCCTCACCCCTCGGCGGGTCCGCCCGTGAAGGGTTTTCCACAGTTCGGCGAAAGAGCGTGCATCTCCGGCCGATCAGGCGTATCACGAGAGATGGAAAGTGTGAACGATCGAAAGGGAGCACGACGATGTGTGACCACTCACCCGAGTGCCCGGCCGCCGGGGACCCCAACTGCTGCACCGCCCACGTGACCGCCGACCACAGCGAGCAGGGCTGGTGCCGGCTGTGCAACGGCGTCATCCTGTTCGACGACGGCGCGTACCTCACGCCCGAGGGAAGGGCGATGTCGCTGCCGCGCTCGGCCTGAGTCGCCCCCACCGGGGGCGTACGGTCGGACCATGCGCACGACCGCCCGGCGGCTCGCCCGCCTGCTGACCGGCACCACCTACGTCCTGCTCGGCGTCGACGCCCTGCGCTCCCCCGGTGGCCGTGTGGCCTCCGCTCGGCCGCTGCTCGCGACCCTGCGCGGCGTCGTACCGCTCCCGGAGGACGACACCGTCCTCGTCCGCGCCAACGGTGCGGCCCAGGCAGCGGGCGGTGCCGCCATCGCGGCCGGCGTGCTGCCACGCACCGCCGCGCTCGGGCTGATCGGCTCCATGGTGCCGACCACCCTCGCCGGGCACGCGTTCTGGAAGGTCGAGGATCCCGCCGCGCGCAAGCAGCAGCGGGTCCAGCTGCTCAAGAACCTCGCCATGATCGGCGGGCTGGTCCAGGTCGCGATCGACCGGGATGAGTGAGCTCCCCAGGTAGGAGTCGAACCTACGTCGCTTGTCCTGATTCAAAGTCAGGCGGGCCCTGCCGGCAGACCAACTGGGGATTGCGGGAACAGCGTAGGGCCCGCCCGGCGGGGCAGTACCTCGGCCCGGCAGACCAACTGGGGAAAGCAGGCCCAGCCTAGGGCCGCGTCGTCGTACCGGACGAACGGGTACGACGCAGAACGGTCGGGCCCCGAGAGACCCGACCGTTCCTGGAGGTGCTGGACTCAGGCAGCCGGCCCGAGGCAGACCAGCGTCTTCTGCTTCTTGTTCTCCAGCGGCTGGGCGCCGTTGGCGCACTCCTCGCCGGCCTTGCCCACCGAGACGACCTTCACGACCGAGGTGTTGCCCGCGCCCTCGGTGCAGGCGACCTTCGTCGCCGGCGTGGACATGCCGCCCAGGTCGAAGCAGTCGCCCTTCTTGGCGTTCAGTGCCAGGCAGAGGTCCGCGACGTTGCCGGAGTTCGAGCTGCCGACCGAGATCGTGTAGTTGAGCTCGGCGTCGTCGCAGCTGCCCTTGTCGCTCACGATCTTGTAGACGGCGTCCGCGTCCCCGCAGTCGACCTCCTTGTGGTCGGCGGCGAAGCTGGAACCGGACATGACCAGGCACTCACCCACGTCGGGAGCCTTGGCCTCCTCGATCTTCTCGGTGCCGAAGTACTTGATCCCACCGATCACCGCCATCACGATGACCGCGACACCGATGCTGCCGAGCTTGAGCAGCAGGCTCTTACCCATACGAGATTTCCCTTTCGAGTCAGGGCGATCCCGAGCCACCCACAACAAAACGACACGCACCTACCCCGGCGAACCATCACCAAACATCGGATCCGGAAGCGTTCAGTAGGTGAGCGGAGCCCAGGGGGCGACGTCGTACCGACCGTTCGACTGCAGGGTGACCGACTGGATGCCGACGGGGCGGCCGTCGCGGTAGGTGACCAGGCCGATGCTGGCAGGGCGGCGGAGCTTGCTGCCGATGGCGATGGCGTACGCCGCACCGCCGGTCGTGCCGAGCGTGTACGTGTAGCCGATCCGGCCGTCCTCGGCCGTCACCGCGGTCGGGCCGGTCTGCACGTGGATGTGCCCGCCGATCACGAGGTCGACGCAGCCACGCTCCAGCGCGGGCTTGGCGATGTTGGCGTCGTGGACGAGCAGGGTGTTGACCCGGTCGCCGTCCTGGTCGGCCGCGCAGGCGGCGTCGCCGAGCAGGTCGGCGACCTCGCCGAAGCTCAGGCCGGTCTGGTCACGCCAGTCCCCGAAGCCACTGGAGCGGGGGTCGTCGACGCCGAGGATCCGCGAGCCGCCCGGGCCGTCGATCACCTCGTCGTCGAAGTACGTCCAGCCGAGGTCCTCGAGGTGGCTGCGCACGAAGCCGCCGTGGTCGTGGTTGCCCGCGACCGCCCACCGCCCGTCGAAGTCCTTGAACACCGCGGCGAGCGAGTCGAGCGAGAAGGCCTCCCAGCGGCTGCCGGTCGAGGTGTCGTCGCCGGCGTCGAACACGGCCGTCGCGCCGCCCGCCTCGCCGATCGCGCGGGCCACCTTGTCCATGCCGACGTTGTCGTGGCGGTCGGAGACCAGGAGGACGACGGTCTCCCCCTCCTCGGGTTTGCGCAGGTCGAGCATCGCGGCGTCGTCGGCGGCCTCGGAGTAGAACCTCAGGCTCTCGTCGTAGCTGCTGATGCCGCTCTCGATCAGTCGCCGGGACTGCGCCGTCGTCGCGTCCGTCATCACCTCGACGCGTTTCAGCTCGTCGGGCAGCCGCACCTCGGGGCCGAGGAAGTCGCTGAGCGAGATCCAGTGCTGCGCGGGCGCGTCGGTGCGTCCCCAGCCGTAGGGGACGACGGCCGCGACCGTGAGCGCGACCGCGAGTCCCGAGACGGCCAGACCGCGGCGGGTCGGCAGTGCGGCGTACAGCTCGTGCCGGCGCGCCCGGCCGACGAAGGCCCACACCAGCAGCGGTACGGCGCCGAGCACCGCGCCCTGCACGAGCGCCGCGAGCGCCATCGCCGCGACCGTCCGCTGGACGACGTCGATCTGGCCCTCGGGTTGGGAGGCGATGGCGGCGTACCGCGACGTCAGCTCCTCGAGCGTCGCCGCGTCAGTCTTGCCGAGCTCGACCTCGACCCCGATCCGCGACCCGGAGGGCACGCGCAGGTCGGGCAGCACCGGGCCCAGCCGCGCGACGAACTCACCGGAGAAGTTCGGGCTGAGGCTCGCCTCGTGGCTGGCGACCTCGACGGTCCGCTCGCTGTGCAGGAAGATCGCGCCGGCGACCGCCACGGACAGGACCAGCCAGGTCCCGACGTAGGCGAGGACCTTGAGGACGCGGCGGGCCGGGAGCACGACCATGGCTACCGCGCGCGGGCCTCCGCGACGGCGTACAGCGCCACCGACGCCGCCACGCCGGCGTTCAGCGACTCCAGCACACCGGCCATCGGGATGGACATCAGCCGGTCGCAGCTCTCCGCGACCAGCCGGGACAGGCCCTCGCCCTCGGAACCGACGACGAGGACGAGCGGGCCCCCGACGAGGTCGGCGTCCGCCGTCAGCTCGGGCAGCGTGAGGTCGCCGTCGGCGGCGAGGCCGATGACGAAGCAGCCGTCCTCCTGGTACGCCTTGATCTGCCGGGTCAGGTTGACCGCCTGCGCGACCGGGCAGCGGGCGGCGGCACCGGCCGAGGTCTTCCACGCGGCAGCGGTCATCGAGGCTGCGCGCCGCTCGGGGATCACGACGCCGTGGGCGCCGAAACCGGCGGCGCTGCGGACGATCGCGCCGAGGTTGCGCGGGTCGGTGATCGAGTCGAGCATGACGACGAGCGGCTTCTCGCCTGCCTCGTCGGCGGCGACGAGGAGGTCGTCGGGGTGGGCGTACTCGTACGCCGGGATCCGGGCCGCGAGGCCCTGGTGCACGGCGCCGTCGGTGAGCCGGTCGAGCTCGCCGCGGCTGACCTCGAGCAGGCCGATGCCGTGCTCGGCGGCGAGGCGGAACACCTCGCGCAGCCGCCCGTCGCGCTCGGCGCCCTCGGCGACGTAGACCGACGTCACCGGCACCCGCTCGCGCAGCGCCTCGACCACCGGGTTGCGCCCGGCGATCCACTCGTCGCCACCGCTCTTGCGGCGCGGGCCGCCGCGGCCGCCCTTCTTGGCCTCCGCGCGCTTCTTGGCCTCGGCGATCTTGTGCGCCTTGTGGTACTCGCGGTCGGTCGCCTTCGGCGTCGGTCCCTTCCCGGCGAGTCCGCGACGGACCTGCCCGCCCGAGCCGGCCTGCGGCCTCTTGCTCGACTTGCGGATCGCGCCCTTGCGGCTCGAGTTTCCGGCCATGTTCAGCTCACGCTCCAGGTAGGTCCGTCGGGGGTGTCGGTGACCTCGATGCCGGCCGCCTTGATCCGGTCGCGGATCGCGTCGGCACGGGCCCAGTCCTTGTCGGTACGCGCCTGGGTGCGCTCCTCCAGCAGACCGGCGACCAGGGCGTCGACGGCGGCGGTGAGCCGCTCCTCGGCACCGGACGCTCCGGCGCCGGCCCAGGCGGGGTCGGCCGGGTGCACGCCGAGCACGTCGAGCATCGCGGAGACGGCGCCCGCGGCGGCGGTCACGTCCTCCCCGGCGGCCAGCTGGCGGTTGCCCTCGCGCACGGTGTCGTAGAGGACCGCGACAGCGGCCGGCGTACCGAGGTCGTCGTCCATCGCGGCGGCGAACGCCTCCGGGAGCTCACCCTCCGAGCTGGTCGAGCCTGTCGAGACCCCGGCGCGGTCGAGGAAGGAGACGATCCGCTGGTAGCCCGCGGCCGCCTCGTCGAGCGCCTCGAAGCTGAACTCCACGTGGGAGCGGTAGTGGGCGGCGACCATGTAGAACCGCAGCTCCGCGCCGCTGACCCGCTGCAGCACCGACGGGATCGACAGGGTGTTGCCGAGCGACTTGCTCATCTTCTCGCCGGCCGTGGTGATCCACGCGTTGTGCATCCAGTACGACGCGAACGCGCCGCCCGCCGCCCGGGACTGGGCCTGCTCGTTCTCGTGGTGGGGGAAGCGCAGGTCGACGCCGCCACCGTGGATGTCGAACGCCTCGCCGAGGTACTTGCCCGCCATCGCGGAGCACTCGATGTGCCAGCCCGGTCGGCCCCGACCCCACGGGCTGGGCCAGGACGCGGTCTCCGGCTCGGAGTCCTTGCGTCCCTTCCACAGCGCGAAGTCACGGGGGTCGCGCTTGCCGCGCGGATCGGCGTCCGCTGCCGGCTCCATGTCGTCGACGCCCTGGTGGGTCAGCTCGCCGTACGACGGCCAGGAGCGCACGTCGAAGTAGACGTCGCCGCTGCCGTCCTCAGCCGGGTAGGCGTGGCCGCGGTCGATCAGCCGCTCGATGAGCACGATCATCTCGGGGATGTGCCCGGTGGCCGCGGGCTCGTAGGTCGGCGGCGCGACGTTGAGCGCGGCGTAGGCCTTGTCGAGCTCGATCTTCATCGCGTAGGCGAGGTTGTACCAGGGCCGGCCCTGCTCGGCCGACTTCGCCAGGATCTTGTCGTCGATGTCGGTGATGTTGCGGATGAACGTGACCTCGTAGCCGCGGTGGCGCAGCCAGCGCTGGAGGACGTCGAAGTTCACCGCCGAGCGGACGTGACCCACGTGGGGCTCGCTCTGGACCGTCAGACCGCACACGTACAGACCCGCCCTGCCCTCGTGGAGGGGCACGAAGTCACGTACTTCGCGGGTCGCAGTGTCGTAGAGCCGGATGGTCACCACGTCAGTCTAGGGATCGGCGCGGGTCCGCCTCGCATTGTCGCGCCCCCGCTTGTAACTAAGGGTTACCGCACGTTTTCCGGCACAACAGCGCCCGGGTAGTGGCCACAGCACCCGGGTAGTCGACCTCACAGCGACGAACCTGGCTGCGGATCGGCCGCCGATGTCGCGTCATAGCGGCAGATCGCCGGCCCCATCCACCCGGGCGCTGTGGCCGCCACCACGGCGTTGTTGCACCGCAATTCCGCACGTAACACGTAGTTACAAGGGCGAGCGCGGCGCGGTGTGACGCGAGTGACGGATGTGACGTACCGTGAGGCAGTGCGCCGGTCCTTCCCCGTTCCCGTCGTGTCCCTCGTCCTCGCCCTGGTCGCCTGTGTGGCGGCCGGGCTCGCGGTGGTCGTCGACCGCTCCCCCGCAGGACACCGGCCCGAGGCGGTCGCCGCGGCCGCGGTGTCGACGCGGCAGGTCCACCTGCAGCGCTTCGCCGCGCCGCTGTCGTGGAAGCCCACGGCAACCGAGAGCCGCTACGGCCGCAGCTACCTCGGCAGCCGCTGGACGAGCCCGTGGGTCGCGCCCGGCTTCGACTACACCGAGCTGATCACCTCGTGGTCGGCCCGCACGCCGGGCTCGAGCTGGATCGCGGTCGAGGTCCGGGGCCGTGCCGCGAGCGGCGCGAAGACGTCGTGGGACACGCTCGCCCGCTGGGCCGCGAAGGACACGTTCCTCGCCCGCCGCTCCGGCGGCGCCCAGGCCGACGACGGCACCCGACTGGCCACCGACACCTGGAGGACGGCCGGGCTGGCGGCGTACCGGATCCGGGTGACGCTGCGCCACGAAGCCGGCCGGAAGTCCCCGCGGGTCGACCTCGCGACCGTGATGACCTCGCGGCTTCCTGCCGTGGGCGCAGTGTCGGCACCGGGCGTCGCACGTGGTCTCGAGCTCACGATGCCGCGGTACTCGCAGATGATCCACACCGGGCACTATCCGCAGTGGGGCGGCGGCGGCGAGGCCTGGTGCTCGCCGACGTCGACCTCGATGGTGCTCGGCTACTACGGCCGGCTGCCCGGACCGGGCGGCTACGGCTGGGTGCCGGCCGGGCACCCGGACCCGTGGGTCGACGCGGCCGCGCGCTCGACGTACGACCACGCCTACGAGGGCACCGGGAACTGGCCCTTCAACACGGCGTACGCCGCCCGCCGGGTCGGCCCGTCCGGCGAGGCGTTCGTGACCCGGCTGCGCGACCTCACCGACGCCGAGCTGCTGGTGAGGGCGGGGATCCCGCCGGTCATCTCGATCGCGTTCTCCCGCGGCGAGCTCACCGGCGCCCCGATCTCCGCGTCCAACGGGCACCTGCTGGTCATCGTCGGCTTCACCGCGACGGGCGACGTGATCGTCAACGATCCCGCGGCGTCCAGCGCCGACGGTGTGCGGCGGGTCTACGCCCGCGCGCAGCTCGAGAAGGTCTGGCTGCAGGCGTCCGGCGGGGCGGCGTACGTCGTCCACGACGCCGCGCACCCGCTCCCGGCAGCACCGGGCGGCAACTGGTAGGTCTCAGGCCGAGGCGGTGACGTCGATGGTGTGCCAGCCCGTCGCACCGTCCGGTACGACGTCCGCGATCGCCCCGGTCTGCGTGCGCCCCTCCTCGTCGACCGCCCGCACCCGGAGCTGGTGCTTGCCCGGCGTGAGGTCGAGGACGGCCCGCCACTGCACCCACGTGTCGGCGTTCGGGGTGGTCGCGAGTGTCGCGCGCTGCCAGCGGCCGCCGTCGACCTGCACCTCGACGCCGGAGATCCCGGTGTGCTGGAACCACGCGATGCCGGCGCACACCAGCTCGCCCGCCGGTACGTCGGCACCGTCGCCCGGCACCTCGATCTTGGACGCGATCTTGACCGGCCCCTGCGCGGACCAGCCCTTGTCGGTCCAGTACGCCGTGATGTCGTCGAAGCTGGTGACCTCCATGTCGACCACCCACTTGCACGCCGACACGTAGCCGTAGAGGCCCGGGACGATGGTGCGCACGGGGAAGCCGTGCTCGATCGGCAGCGGTTCGCCGTTCATCGCCACCGCGAGCATCGCGTTGCGGTCATCCATCAGCGCGGCCAGCGGCGTCCCGCAGGTCCAGCCGTCCTCGGAGGTCTGCAGCACCGCGTCCGCGCCCGGGAGCGGCTTGGCCTCGGCGAGGATCGCCGCCAGCCGCACGCCGCTCCACCAGGCGTTGCCGATCAGGTCGCCGCCGACCTCGTTGGACACGCAGTTCAGGGTGATCCAGTCCTCGGTGATCTCGCGCGCCACCAGGTCGGCGAACGTCAGCCGGAGCTCGCGCTCGACCTTCCCGTGGATCCGGATCTCCCAGTCGACCGGCGCGATGGTCGGCTTGATGATCGCGGTGTCGATCAAGTAGAAGTCGTCGTTCGGCGTCTGCCAGGGCGAGACGCCCTCGACGTCGACCGCCACCCCGTCGGGTACTGCGGGCGCGGTGACGCCCTCGATCCGCAGCAGCCGCCGGCTCTGCTCTGCCTTGCGGCGCGCGTTGCCGGCGATCCGCCCGGCCAGCCCGCCGAGCACGGTCACCGCGGCCATGGCGCCGGTGATCGCGAAGAACCGGCGCCGGGTCGGCAGCGCGTCGTCGGCAGGCCCGGGGACGTCCTCGACCAGCTCCCAGCGCCGCAACCACTCGGCGAGCACAGCCAGCGCGACCAGCCAGCACAGCAGCCCGACCACGACCGGCGCGAGGTCGATCAGGCTGGGCGTCGGCTTGGTGAGCACGGCGACGACGGCGATGCCGGCCAGGACGACGTACCCGGTCACGGCGGCCCACCACCGGTGGTGAGCGAGCCGGCCGAACCACCCGAAGAGCAGCGAGATCACGAGCAGGATCCCGACGACGAGCACCTTCTTGTCGCTGGTGTCGAAGGTGTCGATCGCCCACTTCGCGACCGGTCCGGGCGTCAGCGCGATGACGCCCTCGGCGACCGCCACGACCGGCGAGTCCCGCACGTGCAGCAGGGCAGCCGCGGCATAGCTGACGGCCAGGCCGACGGCACCGGCGATCAGCCCGGCCAACGGCCACCACGCACGGGAGGTCCTCACGGGCCCGATTGTTCCTCAGGCATGATCGGACCGTGCACTCGAAGGGCTTACGGATTGGTATCGGCTCCGACGTCCACCGCCTGGTCCCCCGGGACCCGCAGGACCCGCCGCTCGCGCTCGGCGGCCTGACCTGGCCCGACGAGGACGTCCGCCTCGACGGACACTCCGACGCCGACGTCGCCGCCCACGCGGCGTGCGACGCGCTCCTGTCGGCTGCGGGTCTCGGCGACCTCGGCAGCAACTTCGGTACGGCGGAGCCCGAGTGGGCGGGCGCCAGCGGTGCCGCGCTGCTCGGCGAGACCCGACGCCGGGTCGAGGCGGCCGGCTTCTCGGTCGTCAACGTGGCCGTCCAGGTGATCGGCAACCGGCCCAAGGTCGGTCCGCGTCGCGCGGAGGCGGAGGCCGCGCTGGGCGGCGTGCTCGGGGCCCCGGTCTCCCTGTCCGCCACCACCACCGACGGGCTCGGCCTGACCGGACGCGGCGAGGGGGTCGCGGCGATCGCGACCGCGCTGCTGTCGTCCTGACCGGACCTCCTGACCGCACCCCGGACTCTTCCTGCGACACGCTGTCGCGACCGGCACCCGGCGTGGCAGGGTGGGGCGCCGACACCGACATGGGGGTTCCGATGTCCGACCACACCGTCATCACCGAGGACGGGCTGCGCATCCACGTGACCGTGCGCGGCCGCGACGACGCCCCGCTCACGGTGCTGCTCTCGCACTGCTGGACGGCGGAGGAGTCGGACTGGCACTACCAGATCACCGACCTGCTCGCCCGCTACGGCCGCGACCTCCGGGTGATCACCTGGGACCACCGCGGCCACGGCCGGTCGGACCGGGCGCCCGAGTCGGCGTGCACGATCCCGAACCTCGCGCGCGACCTCGGCCTGGTCGTCGACACCTGCGCCCCCGAGGGACCGCTCGTCATCGCCGGCCACTCGGTCGGCGGGATGACGATCACGGCGATCCCGGAGGAGCGGCCGGACCTGATGCCCCGCATCGTCGGCACCCTGTTCGTCAGCACGACCAGCGGCGAGCTGTCGAAGGTGACCCTGGGCCTGCCGACCGTGGCCGGCGCCCTGCTGCGCGACCGGCTGCCGTTCATCCTGGCCAACCGGTCGCGGATGCTGAGCCTGAGCCGCCGCGAGAAGTTCCCGACCATCGAGCGCCAGATCGCCCGCCGGTTCCTGTTCGGGCGCCCGGCCCGCTCGCGCGACGTCGCCCTCGTCGTCGACCAGCTGGTCCACGCTGCTCCCGAGACGATGTCCGGCTTCTTCAAGGACATGATGAGCCACGACCGGATCGGCAACCTCGCAGCCTTCGACGACATCCCGACGACCGTCCTGGTCGGCACCCGCGACCTGTTGACCCCGCCCGAGCACGCCGGCAAGATCGCCCGCGGGATCCGCGGCGCCCGGCTGCTCGTGGCCGCCGACGCCGGCCACTACCTGCCGTTCGAGCGGCGCGAGCTGGTGAGCGACGAGCTGTTCGCCCTCGTCGACCGCGCGCTGGCCCGGGTCGAGGACCGGCCCGCCGAGGAGTCAGTACGCCGAGGACGGCACCGGGCCCCCGCCGGTCACTAGATGAGTCATTCCAAGGGATCGTGCAACCGAGCGGCGCTCAACGCGTGCGCTGGCAAGGCGCAGACGTGAGGGCATGCTGGGCGCACGTCGAGCGTCTGCAACGCCGCCAGCGTGCGTGGTGAGCGTCGCGCAGCGTACGAGCCCTTGGAATGACTCATCTAGGCTCACCCGGTGACCACCGCCCCGACCGCAGCCGTCGTCGTCCTCGCCGCCGGGAGCGGCAGCCGCGTGGGCGCCGAGGTCAACAAGATCCTGCTGCCGCTGCGCGGCCGCCCGGTGCTGGCCTGGTCCGTGCTCACCGCCCTGGAGGTGCCGGGCGTCGACCCCGTCGTCGTGGTGCACCGCCCCGGCGAGCGCGCGGACGTCGGCCCCGCCCTGATGCCGGTCATCGGCGAGCGCGACGTGCTGCTCGTCGAGGGTGGCGCGACCCGGCAGGACTCCGAGCAGGCAGCGCTGGCTGCGCTCGCCCCACGGGTGGCCGACGGCAGTGTCGACGTCATCGCGATCCACGACGGCGCGCGTCCGCTGGCGAGCGTGGCCCTGTTCGAGGCGGCGATCGCGACGGCACGCGAGCACGGGGGCGCCGTACCGACCCACGAGCTGGCCGGCCTGCTCCCCCGCGACGCGACGGCCGCTCCCGCACCGGGCGGGGCGGGCACCCGGCTGGTGGGCGTCGCGACCCCGCAGGCGTTCCGGGCCGCTCCCCTCCTCGAGGCCTACCGCGCCGCCGCAGCGGCCGGCTTCGACGGCACCGACACCGCGGCGGCCTTCGCGCAGTTCGCGCCCGCGGGGAACGAGGTGCGGGCGGTGCCTGCCGGCCCCGGCAACCTCAAGGTGACCTTCGCCGAGGACCTCCAGGTCGCCGAGCGCCTGCTCTCCTAGCCGGGAGCAGCCGGCAGACGTACCGTCACCTGCAGCCCGCCGCCAGGCTGCGCCACGAGGGTCAGGCTGCCGTCGTGCGCCTCGGCGATGCTCCGGGCGATCGCGAGGCCGAGCCCGGCACCGGCGTGACCGCCCTGCCTACCCGCCTGCGCAGGCTCGACGTGGGTACGGGCCGAACCCCGCTGGAACGGCTCTGCCAGCGTGGCGACCAGGTCGGGGTGGAGCAGCGCGCCGGTGTTCTCCACCCGCAGCACGGCGGCTGCCGGCTCCCGGCAGGTGGTGACGCGAACGCGGCCGCCCTCGGGGAGGTTGTGGACGATCGCGTTGTGGGTGAGGTTCGTGGTGAGCTGCAGCAGCAGGGCGGGCTCCCCCTGGGTGACCGCCAGGTCGCCGGAGGTCTCGAGGGCGATGCTCCGCGCCTCGGCGAGCGGCAACAGCGTCTCGGTGGCCTCCTCGGCCAGCAGCGACAGGTCGACGTCCTCGCGGGCGAACGAACGCCGGTCGGCCCGGCTGAGCACCAGGAGCGCCTCGATCAGGTCGATCGCGCGGGTGTTGACGGCGTACAGGCTCTCGACGAGCCGGGTGGTGTCGCGGGTCGGGTCCTTGCGGGCCAGCTCCAGCAGGGTCTGGGTGATGGTCAGCGGGGTGCGCAGCTCGTGCGAGGCGTTGGCAGCGAAGCGCTGCTGCTCGGCGACGTGCGCGTCGAGCCGCGCGAGCATGCCGTCGAAGGCGTCGGCCAGTTCGCGGAACTCGTCGTCGCGTCCGCGCAGCGCGATCCGGTGGGTGAGCGACCCACCCGCGGCCCGGCGCGTGGCCTCGGTGATCCGGCCGAGCGGCGCGAGGATCCGCCCGGCGAGCAGCCAGCCGCCGCCGAGCCCGCAGACCAGCAGGAACCCCAGCACCAGCGCGGCCTTCGGCCAGAACGCCTCCCACAGGTCGGAGCGCCCGGGGATGAAGAGGTACGGCGAGAACCGGTCGCCGTCGACCGGCACCGTGACCGCCCGGTCAGGCACGTAGCGCAGCAGGAACAGCCACACGACGGCGAGCAGCAGCGCACCGGCCAGGAGGAGGAAGCCGGCATAGCTCAGCGTCAGTCTCAGTCGGACGCTCGGCCCGGGACGCCTAGCCCGCGACATCGATCCGGTACCCGACGCCCGCGACGGTGGCGATCACCCACGGCTCGCCGAGCCGCTTGCGCAGCGCCGAGACGGTGATCCGAACGGCGTTGGTGAACGGGTCGGCGTTCTCGTCCCAGGCCCGCTCGAGCAGCTCCTCGGCGCTCACGACGCCGCCCTCGGCGGCCACGAGGACCTCCAGCACCGCGAACTGCTTGCGGGTCAGCGCGACGTACCGGCCGTCGCGGTGCACCTCGCGGCGGAAGGGGTCGAGGCGCACCCCGGCGATCTCGCGCACCGGCGGCCGGTGGTGGGCGCGGCGGCGGTCGAGCGCGCGGAGCCGGAGCACCAGCTCGGCGAGCTCGAACGGCTTGGTCAGGTAGTCGTCGGCGCCGAGCCCGAAACCGGACGCCTTGTCGTCGAGCCGGTCGGCCGCGGTGAGCATCAGGATCGGCATCCCGCTGCCGGAGGCGACGATGCGCCGCGCGATCTCGTCCCCCGACGGACCGGGCACGTCCCGGTCGAGCACCGCGATGTCGTACGCGTTGACGCTCAGCAGGTCGAGGGCGGTGTCGCCGTCGCCGGCGATGTCGGCCGCGATCGCCTCCAGGCGCAGTCCGTCCCGGACGGCCTCGGCCAGGAGAGGCTCGTCCTCGACGATCAGTACCCGCACCCGGTCGATGCTACGAGTCCCCGGATATCGCCGGTGTATCGGAAAACCGATACGCCCCGGCAACGCGCCGCTGCCTTGACTCCTCGCATGACCACGTCCCCCACCCGTCCGGTCTTCCTCCTCCTCATCGTGTTCGTGCTGCTCGGCGCCGTCGGCTACCGCTCCCTGACCTCGACCTCGTCGGCGGCCGACACCGGTCCCGTCGGCGACGGGGAGCTGCCGGACGGCACCTCGGTGTACGACGTCACGCACGCCGGCGTGACCGAGCTCGATCCCGACCTGCTGCGCGCGCTGCGGCGGGCCGCGACCGCGGCGGTCGACGACGACGTCGATCTCGAGGTCAACAGCGGCTGGCGCTCCCGGTCGTACCAGCAGCGGCTGCTCGACGAGGCGGTCACGACGTACGGCTCACGGGAGGAGGCCGCCCGCTGGGTCTCCACGCCGGACAGCTCGCCGCACGTGTCGGGCGACGCCGTCGACATCGGCCCGGCGCGCGCCGCGGCCTGGCTGGGGACGTACGGCGCGGAGTACGGCCTGTGCCGGATCTACGACAACGAGCCCTGGCACTTCGAGCTGCGGGCGAAGGCGGTCGACGACGGCTGTCCGCCGCGGTACGCCGACCCGACCCGGGACCCGCGCAACCGCTAACGCGGGTCGGTCAGCGCCTCGAGCACCGGGAGGTCGGCGGCGGAGGCGATCCGCCGGGCCTCGGGCGGTGCCTCGACGAGGAGCACCCGCTCGGCGCCGTAGCGGTGGCGCAGGGTGCTCACCAGCTCGACGAAGTCGGTCGTGGGCAGGCTGCCGCCGTCGCCGAGGAGGTCGGCGACCACCGCTGCGGGCAGCACCACGGGCGAGCAGACGGCGACGAGGGCGTCGCGGTCGACCGTCGTACCGACGACCTCGCCGTCAGCGACGGGGTGCAGCTCCTTGACCGTGTCGGTCACCGGCCGGACCCCGACGACCACGCGGTCCTCGACCGCGGCCCGCTCGGCGCAGCGGCGCAGGAACTCGGGCGGGGTCATCGGGCAGAGCGGGTCGTGCAGGAGCAACGGCTCCTCGCGCTCGACGACCGCCTCCCAAGGGATGGTCTGGTCGAGCAGGTCGACGCCGGCCTCACCCGCGGCCCAGGCGGCGGCGGCCACGAGGGACTCGCCGTGGATCAGGTGGAACGGCAGGGCGCCACGGCCCTCCTCGACCACGATCCCGGCGACGGGGGCAAAAAGGTCGACGGCGTCATACGGGTGCGGGTTCATCGGAACCCACCGTATGACGCCGTCGGCGCGTTGCTGGAGGTGCCTACGAGGCGAGCACCTCGTCGAGGATGGTCTCGGCCTTGTCCTCGTTGGTGTTCTCGCACAGGGCGAGCTCGGAGACCAGGATCTGGCGGGCCTTGGCGAGCATCCGCTTCTCGCCGGCCGACAGACCGCGGTCACGCTCGCGGCGCCACAGGTCGCGGACGACCTCGGCCACCTTCATGACGTCGCCACTGTGGAGCTTCTCGAGGTTCGCCTTGTAGCGCCTCGACCAGTTGGTCGGCTCCTCGACGTGCTCCGCGCGGAGCACTCCGAAGACCCGGTCCAGCCCGTCCTTGTCCACGACATCCCGAACACCCACGAGATCGAGGTTGTCAGCCGGAACGCGGACCACGAGGTCCTGCTGGGCGACAATCCGAAGCACGAGGTACTGCCGTTCCTGGCCCTTGATCGTCCGCATCTCGATGTTCTCGATGACAGCGGCCCCGTGATTGGGGTAGACGACCGTTTCGCCGACGGTGAAAGTCATATGAGCAAAACCCCTTCCTAGGTGACCTATCTTACCACGCCTTCAACGACTCTCCGAATGCGTTTGCGCAGGTCAGGGGCACCATCGGCGTCTTGACAGGTGGCCAGTCGTATGGTCCGGGCGGGTCGTCGCAGTGTGGGACAGGTCACCCACAGGGGTACGACGGCCGGTCCCGCCCGATCGGCGGGCCCGCGCCCATGCTGGTCGGCCGTGGTCAATACTGCTCGCCATGGCGAAGATGCAGCGCTGGCGACGCAGCCGAACTTCGGAGGAGGGGACCCTGGTGACGGAGGCCCCCGACGAGACCTTCGAGATCGACCTCGACGACGAGCCCGCGGCGGTCGAGGACGCCGAGGTGACGGCGGTCGAGGAGGTCGTCGACGAGACTCCTGGGGTCGACGGGGCCGATGAGGCACCGGAGGTGGGATCCGACGCCGATCTCGACGATCTGGACGACCTCGACGGCGCGCTCGACGCGGACGAGGCGGTCGAGGAGGAGGACGACGAGCTCGAGCGTCCCCCGCTCCCCCACGTCCCGGACCGCTCGGGAGTCAGCGGCTGGCTGTTCGGCGGCCGCAACCCCGCCGAGGTGCTCCCGCTCCAGCTGCTGCAGGCCGCCCACGCCAAGCAGGCGATCACCACCGCGCTCGCGATGGGACTGGTCGCCGCGGTGGCCGGCCGCCCGGCGCGCGAGGCGGGCGTCGTACTGATCACCGTGCTCGTCGGCCAGACCATCCTCGGCTGGCACAACGACATCGTCGACCGGCAGCGCGACCAGGCGCACGGCCTGACCGGCAAGCCGGTCGGCGCCGGCCGGCTCGAGGTCGGGACCGTCTGGTACGCCATCGTCGTCGCGTTCCTGCTGCTCGTCCCGCTCGCCACGACGACCGGCGTGCGCGCCGGCGCCTACTACCTGGGCTCCGTGGCTGTCGCGATGCTCGGCAACGTCGTGCTGAGGACCGGGTTCTTCTCGTGGTGGTCGTGGGCGGCGTCGTTCGCCCTGCTGCCGGCGTACCTCTCCTGGGGCGGTTGGGGCGGCAAGGCCGTCGGCAGCGCGCCCGAGCCGGCGATCGTGGCGCTCGCCGCGCTGCTCGGCGTCGGCATCCACTTCATGCGTGCGGTGTGGGGCCTGGTCGCCGACCACGAGGACGGCTGGACCTACCTGCCGCTCAAGCTCGGACTCAAGCTCGGCGCGACCCGGCTGCTGGCGCTCTCGACCCTGTTCAGCGTCGGCGTCGTCGTCGCCCTGGTCGTGGTCGGCGCCCGCGTCGGCCTGAGCCGCTGAGCGACCCGGCACTGCTCAACGCTAGAGTGAGCCCGCTTCGACCCCACCTGACCCGGAGGCCTTCCGCCATGCCCCACCTGCGCCGATCCGCGCTCGCCGGTCTGCTGCTGGCCGTCGTTCCCGCCACTGCCCTGAGCGGCTGCGGGTTCCACTACCCGACCGACCGGGTCAACACGATCTCCTCGGGCGTCAACGACCGCACCGGCAACGTCGACGCGCTCGGCATCCGGGTGCTCGCGACCGCGCAGGGCGAGGGCCGGCTGATCGGCGCGCTGTCCAACAACCTGCGCAAGGACGCCTCGCTCGAGTCCGTGTCGTCGACCGCTGGTGTCTCCGCGGGCAAGTTCGAGCCGGTCGAGGTCGCGGGCCGTGGCACGGTCAACCTGGCCACCGCGGCCGACGTACCGCTGACCGGCAACTTCACCGCCGGCGACGTCATCCCGCTCGACCTGACCTTCAGCGACGGTACGACGCTCAGCCTCGACGTCCCGGTCGTCAAGCCGTGCTACCAGTACACCCAGGTGCCCACGCCCAGCGAGTCCGCCTCGGAGAAGGCCACCGACGGTGCTGCCGCCGACGCCGCAGCCGAGGAGGAGGGCGGCGAGGCGCACGCCGACGAGACCGGCGACGCGACCTTCAACTGCTCCGACGAGGCGCCGGCCCCCGAGGGCGAGCACTGATGACGTTCACGCTGGTCCTGCTCCGCCACGGCGAGAGCGAGTGGAACGCGAAGAACCTCTTCACCGGCTGGGTCGACGTCGCGCTGACCGAGAAGGGCCGCGGCGAGGCGATCCGCGGCGGCGACCTCCTCAAGGAGGCCGGCATCCTGCCGGACGTCGTGCACACCTCGCTGCAGCGCCGTGCGATCAACACCGCCGCGCTCGCGCTCGACGCCGCCGACCGGCACTGGATCCCCGTCCGCCGATCCTGGCGCCTCAACGAGCGCCACTACGGCGCCCTGCAGGGCAAGGACAAGAAGGCGATCAAGGACGAGTACGGCGAGGAGCAGTTCATGCTCTGGCGCCGCTCGTTCGACGTACCGCCGCCGCCGCTCGACGACAACGACCCGTACTCCCAGGCCGGCGACCCGCGCTACGCCGACCTCGGCGACGACCTGCCCCGCGCCGAGGCGCTCAAGCAGGTCATCGACCGGCTGCTCCCCTACTGGGACGCCGGCATCGTTCCGGACCTGCGCGCCGGCCACACCGTCCTCATCGCCGCGCACGGCAACAGCCTGCGCGCGATCGTGAAGCACCTCGACCAGATGAGCGACGCCGACATCACCGGCCTCAACATCCCCACCGGGATGCCGCTGGTCTACGAGCTCGACGAGGACACCCTCGCGCCCGTCGTCCCCGGCGGCCGGTACCTCGACCCCGAGGCCGCTGCCGAGGCGGCCGCTGCCGTCGCCAACCAGGGCCGCTGACCCGGCCCGAACTGGCTCCGGATCTGCGCCGACCCGGCAGAAAGTAGCCCGGGAAACGCACCGACCCGGCAGAAACTGGCCTCTCCGAGGTCATTTTCTGCCGGGTCGGCGTCGTTTCCGGGCCAGTTCGCGCCGGGTCGGTCAGCCGGCGAGCACCCCGTCGGCGACGACCGCCAGCATCGACCGGGCCGCAGCCGGGTCCAGCTCGCTGTTGTCGACGACCGCGGCGACCCCGCCGACCAGGCGGCACAGCTGGAGCGCGTCGACGTCGCCGCGCAGCGCACCCTCGGCGCTCAGCGCGTCGATGACCCGCTGGTTGGCGTTGAGGTAGGTGCGGCACTTCGCGGCGAAGGGTGAGCCCTCGTCGCCGAGCGCGCTGGTGATCCGCCAGGCGGCACCCTTGTGACGGGTGAGGAACTCGACGTACGCGTCGAACCAGGCGAGCATCCGCTCGCGCGCGCTGCCCTCGCCGGCGAGAGCCTTCTCGGCGGCCGCGTTCACGGTCTCGACCCAGGCCTGGATGGCGGCGTCGTAGAGCGCCTCCTTGGTCGGGAAGTGGCGGTAGAGCGTCCCGACACCGACCCCGGCGGTCTTGGCGACCTCGTCCATCGAGACGGCGTCGTACCCCTTCTCACGGAACAGCTGGCGGGCGATGTCAGCGATCCGCTCACGGTTGCGTACGGCGTCGGCGCGCACTCGGTCCACCTTTTCCCTTGCTAAACGGAGACACCCTCCGTATCGTTGAGGACTAACCGGAGTCATCCTCCGCTAAAGAGTACCTCGGCCTCTCCGGCCAGAACAGGACATCACCCTTGTCTACCTCCACGCTCACTCCCGTGGCACCCCGGGCGACCGCCCGGACCACCACCTCCACGGGCATCTTCATCGTGCTGCTGGCCCAGCTCATGCTGGTCCTCGACTCCGCCGTCATGAACGTCGGACTCCCCCACATCGCCACCGACCTCCACTTCGGCGCGGCGTCGCTGTCGTGGGTCCTCAACGGCTACGCGCTCGCCTTCGGCGGCCTGCTGCTCCTCGGCGGGCGGCTCGGCGACGTCTTCGGCCGGCTCTCGGTCTTCTGGATCGGCCTGGCGGTGTTCACCCTCTTCTCGCTGCTCGGCGGCCTGGCCACCGAGCCCTGGATGCTCGTCACCGCCCGCGCCCTCCAGGGCGTGGGCGCAGCGATCGCCGCACCGGCGGTGCTCGCCCTCATCACCACGTCCGCGCCCAACGACGCCGCCCGCAACCGGGCCCTCGCACTCTTCACGGCGGTCTCGTCCGGCGGCGCCGCACTCGGCATGCTGCTCGGCGGCGTCCTGACCGACGTCCTCAACTGGCGCTGGACCCTGTTCATCAACGTGCCGATCGGCGTGGCAGTACTGCTGACCGTACGCCGCCACGTCGTCGACACGCCCCGCCGTCCCGGCCGCTTCGACATCATCGGCGCGATCACCTCCACCGGCGCGGCCGCCACCCTCGTCTGGACGCTCATCAAGGCGCCCGAGCACGGCTGGACCTCTGCTGCGACCATCCTCGGCCTGGTCCTGGCAGTCGTGCTCGCCGTCGCCCTCGTCGTCACCGAGCGGCGCCACAGCCACCCGCTGCTGCGCCTGGGCCTGCTCCGCAGCCGGACCCGGGTCGCCACCCTGGTCACCATGGCGGCGCTGTACGGCGGCATGCTGGCCACCTTCTTCCTGATGGTCCAGTACTTCGAGGAGGACCTCGGCTACGGCCCGCTGCAGACCGGGTTCGCGTTCCTGCCGATCCCGCTGAGCGTGTTCACGATGTCGCGGATCACCCCGCGGCTGGTGGCCCGGTTCTCACAGCCGCCGATCATCGTCGCCGGCGCCGTCGGCGTACTCGCGAGCTTCGTGCTGCTCCACCAGGTCGACGCCTCGACGAGCTACTGGACCGGCGTCTTCCCGGCCCTGCTCGGGATGGGCCTGAGCATGGGCGGCAGCTTCATGCCGATCACCTCGCTGGCCCTGCAGGGCGTCGAGCCGGAGCACGCCGGCTCGGCCTCGGGCCTGCTGCAGACCATGCAGCAGCTCGGCGGCGCGGTCGGCCTGGCCGTCATCGCGTCGGTGTACGCCTCGCACGCGGTCCCCGGTGACTTCCTGGCCGGTGCCCACGCCGGCTTCGCGGCGGCCTCGGTGATCGCGGCGCTCGGGCTGGTGAGCGCGGCGACGCTGCTCGCCCGCCCCCGCGCGGTCGTCCTGGAGGGCCGACCCGTCACGAACTAGCCCGAAAAGGCGCCGACCCGGCAGGAAGTGGCACGAGAGGCCACGTTCTGCCGGGTCGGCGCGTTTTCGGAGCCAGTTTCTGCCGGGTCGGCGCGTTTTCGGAGCCAGTTTCTGCCGGGTCGGCGGTCAGGCAGCGGGAGCAGGGTTGTGGCCGGTGACCACGAAGATGACCCGGTTGGCGACCGAGACGGCGTGGTCGGCGATCCGCTCGTAGTAGCGGCCGAGGAGGGCGATGTCGACCGCGGCCTCGACGCCGTGGGTCCACTCGTCGCCGAGCAGCTCGGTGAAGCTGCGGCGGCGCAGCTGGTCCATCTCCTCGTCGTCGCGGCCCAGCGCGATGGCGGCCTCGACGTCGCGACCGGAGATGACCTCGGTGACCCGGCCGACCATGTCCTCGGCGACCTCGGCCATCCGCGCCATGGTCGGGCGGACCTCCTCGGGTACGGCGACGTCCGGCACGCGCAGGCGGGCGATCTTGGCGACGTGGACCGACAGGTCGCCCATCCGCTCGAGCTCGGCGACCATGCGGAGCGCGGCGACGACGGTGCGCAGGTCGCCGGCGACCGGCTGCTGCAGCGAGAGCAGGGCGAAGCAGGAGTCCTCGACCTTCTCGCGGGCACGGTCGATGTCGGCGTCCTCGCTGATCACCTTCTCGGCGATCGAGGAGTTGCCGGTCATCAGGGCCTCGGTGGCCTCCCCGACGGCGGACTGGACGCGGCGGGAGATTCCGGCGAGGTCGTCGAAGATCGCGTCGAGCTGGTCGGTGTAGGCATCACGCATGGGCCCGAGCGTACGGAGCCGAGGTGTCCAGCAAGCGAGGTGCGGTGAACGCGGGATGAACATCGCGAAGCACGGCCTCGCTGATTCGGAACCCGGACCCGCGCGCGCCGTACGATCGAGACGTGGATCCGACGACGCAGGCCTTCCTGGCCGCGCTCCTCGGCGCCCTCGTGGCGGGCGGGGCCATGTTGGCATGGCACCTCAGCGACCGCCAGCAACGTGTCTACCAGGCCCCCGACGAGCCGCTGCTGCCCGACGGCGTGGCCGCGGTGCTCTCGGTGCTGCGCAGCAGCGCGGTCGTCGTCGACGAGTCCGACACCGTCGTGAAGGCGTCGGCGCCGGCGTACGCCATGGGCTTCGTGCGCGGTACGACGCTCCTGTCCGACGAGCTCGGCCGCCTGATCCAGCAGGTACGACGCGACGGGCAGATCCGCGAGACCGAGCTGATCGTGCCACGCGCGGCCGGCACCCCGCGCCACGTCACCGCCCGCGTGGCGCCGCTGGGCTCGCGCCTGGTCCTGGCCCTGGTCGAGGACCGCACCCGCGAGCGCCAGGTCGATGCCGTACGACGCGACTTCGTGGCCAACGTGAGCCACGAGCTGAAGACGCCGGTCGGCGCGATGCGGCTGCTCGCCGAGGCGGTGCAGGACGCGTCGGACGACCCCGAGGCGGTCTACCGGTTCGCGTCGCGGATGCTCACCGAGAGCGACCGGCTCTCCCGGTTGATCCAGCAGATCATCGAGCTCTCGCGGCTCCAGGGCGACGAGCCGCTCGACTCGCCGGTCCCCGTCTCGATCGACGACGTCGTCGCCTCGGCGGTCGACTTCGTCGACATGAACGCCAACGCCAAGGACATCCAGCTCATCGCCGAGGGCGAGGAGGGGCTCAAGGTCCTCGGCAGCGAGAAGCAGGTCGGCGCCGCGGTCTCCAACCTGGTGGCGAACGCCGTGGCCTACTCCGAGCCCAACTCCCGCGTCGTGGTGACCCGCAAGCGGGTCGGGCCCAACGTGGAGATCTCCGTCATCGACCAGGGCATCGGCATCCCCGAGGCCGAGGTCGAGCGCATCTTCGAGCGGTTCTACCGGGTCGACCCGGCCCGGCACCGCTCGACCGGCGGCACCGGCCTGGGGCTGTCGATCGTCAAGCACGTGGCCGCCACCCACGGCGGTGAGGTGCGCGTGTGGTCCGTGGAGGGGCAGGGCTCGACCTTCACCCTCACGCTCCCGCAGCACGCGCACCACGAGGCGGACGGGCCGTACCTTCGGCTCGCGCCGCTCGCGTCCACCCCGGACTCGCCGGGCGGACGCACGAATGATCAGGAGGACGCATGACCCGGGTACTTGTCGTCGAGGACGAGGAGAGCTACAGCGACGCGCTCGCCTACCTGCTCCGAAAGGAGGGGTTCGAGGTCGCGATCGCAGCCGACGGCAACGAGGCGCTCAAGGAGTTCGACCGCAACGGCGCCGACATCGTGCTGCTCGACCTGATGCTTCCGGGCATCCCCGGCACCGAGGTGTGCCGCACGATCCGGCAGACGTCGAACGTGCCGGTGATCATGGTCAGCGCCAAGGACGACGAGGTCGACAAGGTAGTCGGGCTCGAGCTCGGCGCCGACGACTACGTCACCAAGCCGTACTCCCCCCGTGAGCTGGTCGCCCGCATCCGTGCGGTCCTGCGCCGCGGCATCGGCGACGAGCTGCTGCCCGACACGCTCGAGGCCGGTCCGGTCCGGATGGACGTCGAGCGGCACGTCGTGACGGTCGACGGCAACGAGCAGCGGCTGCCGCTCAAGGAGTTCGAGCTGCTCGAGATGTTCCTGCGCAACCCGGGCCGGGTGCTCACCCGCGGCCAGCTCATCGACCGGGTCTGGGGCTCCGACTACGTCGGCGACACCAAGACCCTCGACGTGCACGTCAAGCGGCTGCGCGCCAAGCTGGAGCCCGAGCCGAGCGAGCCGAAGTTCCTCGTCACGGTGCGCGGCCTGGGCTACAAGTTCGACGTCTGAAAAGCGCGCGACCGGCGGGTCACGCGCCCCCTAGCGTGGAGCCGTGACCGCCGCTGAACCCGCCGCCCCCGCCGCCGCTCCGGACACGAGCGGCGGCGGCAAGACCGGGCCGCTGGCCCTGGCCGCCGTCGGGGTCACGCTCGTGCTGTGGGCGAGCGCCTTCGTCGGCATCCGGCACCTCGCCCACGACTTCTCCGCCGGTGCGCTGTCCCTCGGCCGGCTGACGACCGGCGCGCTGGCCCTCGCCCCGGTCGCCCTGGCGCAGGGGCTGCCCCACCCGACCCGCCGGCAGTGGATCTCGATCGCGACGATCGGCGTGCTCTGGTTCGGGGTCTACAACCTCTCGCTCAACTCCGGCGAGCAGCGGGTCGACGCGGGTACGGCGTCGATGCTGCTGCAGGTCTCCCCCGTCCTCATCGCCGTGCTGGCCGCGATGTTCCTCGGCGAGCGGTTCACCGCCCAGCTCGCCGCCGGGCTGGCCCTGGCGTTCTCCGGCGTCGTCGTGATCGGCCTGTCCACCTCGGGCGGGGACAACACCGGCGACCTGCTCGGAGTCGTGCTGTGCCTGGTGCCCGCGGCGGCGTACTCCATCAGCGTGATCGTGCAGAAGCCCCTCGTCGCCGAGCTCTCCGCCGTCCACGTCACATGGCTGGCGTGCACCGTCGGCGTCGTGACCTGCCTGCCGTGGGCGGGCCGGCTGGTCGCCGAGGTCGGCGACGCGCCGCTGTCGTCGACGCTGTGGCTGGTCTACCTCGGGGTGTTCCCGACCGCGATCGCCTTCACGACCTACGCGTACGCGCTGCGGCACATGACCGCCTCCGCCCTCGGCGTCACGACCTACCTGGTGCCGCCGCTGACGATCGTGCTGGGGCTGGTGTTCCTCGACGAGGTCCCGCCTGTCGTCGCGTACGCCGGCGGCGTGCTCGCGCTCGTCGGCGTGGCGGTGGCGCGCCGGACCCGCTGAACGTCAGGCCGGGTCCGGGTCGGGAACGACCGCGCACTCGGCCGCCGGCTCGGTGCTCGCGGCCGTGGCAGCTCGACCGCCCGCGGCGATGACGCAGCCGACCAGGATCAGCGGGAAGCCGACGAGCATGCCGGTGGTGAGCTTCTCGTCGAGCAGCAGCACGCCGAGCGTGATCGCGACGGCCGGGTTCACGTAGGTGATGATCGTCGAGCGGGTCGGGCCGGCGACCTTGATCAGCTCGAGGAAGACCACGAACGCCAGCGCGGTGCAGACCAGGGCCAGCACGACGACGCTGAGCCAGGCCTTCGCCGGCAGGTCGGTCGGCGGGTCCACCACGCCGAAGGGCGAGTAGACGACGGCGGTCAGGGTGAGCGCGCAGGACATGACGCCCAGCCCGGAGACGTCGGCGAACCAGCGGGCGAGGATGATCGGCCCGGTCGCGTAGCAGACCGCCACGCCCAGCATCTCGACCACGGCGAGCACCTCGATGTGCCCGATGTCGAGGCCGACCAGGCAGGCCACACCCGCGAAACCGAGCGCCAGGCCGCCGGTCTGGGCCGCGGTGAAGCGCTCCGCGTGGCTGGTCACGAGGAACGCCAGCGCGCCGAACAGGGGCACGGCGGCGACCAGCAGTCCCGCCAGGGACGAGGAGATCCGCTGCTCGGCGTGACCCAGCAGCACCCACGGGATCATGATCTCGATGACGGCGAACAGCACGAGCGGACGCCAGCGGGCCAGCACCGGGGCGACCTCGTGTCGGACGAGCGCCAGCGGGAGCAGGACGAGCGCTGCGAGCGCCGTACGGAGGAAGACGAGACCGGCCGGGGAGACGTGGTCGACCGCGATCCGGATGAACAGGTACGGCAGGCCCCAGATCAGGCACATCGCCAGGAACAGCGACCATCCACGCTTCGTCACGAGAGGACTCTAGGGAGGTCCACCGACATCCTTCGAGAATTCTCTGGCGGATGATGTCGAGGACAGGTCGTCGGCTCCGTCCCCTGGGTGAAGGCGGCAGGATGGCCGTCTCGGACCAGAGGAGAACACCATGGCGAAGTACCTCTTGCTCAAGCACTACCGCAGCAGCCACGCGATCGCGAAGGACGAGCTGGTCCCGATGGACCAGTGGACGCCCGAGGAGGTCACCGCACACGTCGCGTTCATGCAGCAGGTCGCCAGCGAGCTCAGCGACCGCGGCGAGTTCGTGGACGGCCAGGCGCTCTCGCCGGAGGGCACCTTCGTCCGGTACGACGGCGAGGGCCGCCCGCCGGTCACCGACGGCCCGTTCGCGGAGACCAAGGACCTGATCGCCGGCTGGATGATCGTCGACGTCGACAGCCAGGAGCGGGCCTACGAGGCCGCCGCGCGGCTGTCCTCGGCGCCCGGCGCCGGCGGGAAGCCCATCCACGAGTGGATCGAGGTCCGCCCGTTCCTCGGCGAGCCGCCGGTCGTCACGGAATGACCGACCACCAGGGCCACCCGGACCTGGGCGAGCTCCTGCGCGACCTCACGCCGCAGGTGCTCGGCATCCTCGTCCGCCGCGGAACCGACTTCGCGGCGGCCGAGGACGCCGTCCAGGAGGCCCTGATCGAGGCGCTGCGGCACTGGCCGGCCGACCAGCCGGACACGTGGCCCGCCAGCCCCCGCGCGTGGCTGGTCAAGGTCGCCGGCCGCAAGCTGGTCGACGCCCAGCGCTCGGCGTACGCCCGCGAGCGCCGGGAGCTGCGCGTGCACCTCGAGCCGGAGCCCGGCCCGTCCGAGCAGGCCGACGACACCCTGCTCCTGCTCAGCCGGTGCTGCCACCCGGCGCTCACGCCGGCATCGGCGATCGCACTCACCCTCCGGGCGGTCGGCGGACTGACGACCGCCCAGATCGCGCAGGCGTTCCTGGTGCCGGAGGCGACCATGGCGCAGCGGATCAGCCGCGCCAAGCGCACGGTCAGCGGCGAGCGTTTCGACCGGCCGGGCGAGGTCGGCGCCGTGCTCCGGGTGCTCTACCTGGTCTTCAACGAGGGCTTCACCGGCACCGTCGACCTCGCCGAGGAGGCGATCCGGCTGACCCGGCAGCTGGTCGCCGCGACCGACGATCCCGAGGTCGACGGCCTGCTCGCGCTGATGCTGCTGCACCACGCGCGGCGCCGCGCCCGTCGTACCGCATCGGGGACGGTGGTGCCGCTCGCCGAGCAGGACCGCTCGCTGTGGGACACCCCGATGATCGCCGAGGGAGTCGAGGTGCTGCAGGCCGCACTGGCCCGCGACGCGCTCGGCGAGTACCAGGCCCAGGCCGCGATCGCCGCGCTCCACGACGACGCCTCCGTCGCCGAGGAGACCGACTGGCCCCAGGTCCTCGAGTGGTACGACGAGCTGCTGCGCCTGGCCCCGAGCCCGGTGGTCGCCCTCAACCGAGCGGTCGCGGTCGGCGAGGTCGACGGGCCGCTCGCCGGCCTGCGCCAGGTCGAGGGCCTGCCCGCCGACCTGCCCCGCCGCGACGCCGTCGCGGCCTGGCTGCACGAGCGAGCCGGCGACTGCGACGAGGCCGCCCGGCTGTACCGGATCGCCGCCGAGCGGGCGACCAATGTCGCCGAGCGGGACCACCTGACCCGACAGGCGAGCCGGCTCAACGCGGGAGGCCGAGACGCCAGGGAGCGACCTGGCGGGTAAAGAAATGTGGGAAGGGCTCTCGAATCTCGTCGCTGGGGCCTATAGATGGAGTCGACCTCTCTCGGGCCGTCCTTCCCTGGGCCTCGAGCCATCTCTGGAAGGAACCGGCCATCCGTCGCCTCGCGCTCGTCACCGCCTGTCTCGTCACCGCCAGCGGCCTCACCGTGCTCGCACCGTCCGGACCGGCCATGGCCGACTCCCGCACGAAGACCAACCCCGCACCCATCGCGATCCCGGACGCGAGCCACAAGTCCTCAGCGATCACGGTGGCGGGCATGGGTGGGGTCGTCACCGACGTCGACGTCAGGGTGAGCAACATCGCCCACGCCTGGCCCGCTGACGTCGACCTCTACCTCCAGGGGCCCGAGGACGCCAACGCCATCGTGCCGCTGATGTCCGACGTGTGCGGAACCAGCGCGACGCCGCTGGCAGGCGCGACGCTGACCTTCGACGACGAGGCCGCCGCGTCCCTGCCGACCTCGAGCTGCGTCAGCGGCAGCTACCGTCCCGCCAACGTGGACACCGCCAGCGACAGCCTGCCGAGCGCCGGCACGTGGCGGCCCACGCTCGCCGCCTTCGACGGGATCAATCCCAACGGGGAGTGGACGCTGTGGGCGTACGACGACTCGGCAGGTGACCCCGGCGAGATCCAGGGCGGCTTCACCCTGACCATCACCTCGAGCGGCCCACCACCCGCGATCAGCATCGGTTCCGATGACCTCACCGCCGGCCCGGCCAATCCCTATCCCTACCCCATCGCGATCACCGGCCACCCCGGCGGCATCACCGATGTCGACGTCGTGCTCAGCGGCGTCTCCCACACGTATCCCGACGACCTCGACATCATGCTGGTCGGCCCGAGCGGGGCGTCGGTCGTCCTGACGTCCGAGGCCTGCGACTCGAAGGACGTCGTCGCAGTGACCTGGCGCTTCGACGACGGGGCGGCCGCTCCGATGCCGATGAACGGACCGTGCGTCTCCGGCACCTACCGCGTGGGCACCAATCCCGGTGCGCCGATGCCGGCCCCGGCGCCCACCACGGCGAGCGGTACGTCGTTGAGCGTCTTCAACGGCACCCCCGCCAACGGGACCTGGCGGCTCTTCGTGCTCGACCACTCGGACGGCGACGTCGGCTACATCACCGGGGTCCAGCTCCTGGTCACGACCGACGCACCGCCCGAGACGACGATCACCGCGAAGCCGAAGAAGTCCACCACCAGTGCCAAGGCCACCATCGCCTTCACCTCGACCGTCTACGGCGCGAGCAAGGCCGTGAGCTACCAGTGCAAGGTCGACCGGAAGAAGTGGAAGGCCTGCAGCTCGCCGCTGAGGCTCAAGAAGCTCACCGCGGCCAAGCACAAGGTGCGGGTCCGCGCGATGGACGGCTCCGGCAAGGTCGACCCGACGCCGGCCGTCGTGAAGTGGAAGGTGCGTCCCTGAGTCGCGGTTGAGAAACCCGGCGTATCAGGGCCGGGGGTCCGCGGGTCCGAGAGGGGTCAAGCAGCACCCCCCTCGGAAAGGTTCCAGCCATGCGCCGACTCGCGCTGATGACCGCAGGCGTCATCACCCTCGGAGGCCTCGCCGGCCTCGCCACCACCGCCCCCACGCTGGCGGCCGTCCGCACCGTGACGCACCCGCCGGCCGTCGCCGTACCCGACGCCGGCAGCACCACCGCCACGGTCGACGTCGCCAACCTGCCCGGGCGGATCACCGATGTCGACGTCGCCCTCAACAACGTCTTCCACACCTGGCCCGACGACCTCGACCTGTTCCTTCGGGCGCCGGGGTCCAACCAGGTGGTCCGCCTCATGTCGGACGTGTGCGGCACCGGCGACCTGGTCGGGGTCAACCTCACCATCGACGACGAGGCGGGGACGACCCTGCCGGACGCCGGGGCCTGCCCGAGCGGCACCTACCGACCGAGCAACGTCGACGCCACCGAGGTGCCGCCGGCCGGGACCACCTTCGCCGACTCGCTGTCCGCCTTCGACGGCGGCAATGCCAACGGCACTTGGACGCTCATCGCCACCGACGACGTCGGTGGCGACGTGGGCCAGCTCGCGGGCGGCTTCTCGCTGACCATCACGACCGACGACGCCCCCGGCGTCACGACGATCACGAGCAGGCCGAAGAAGGTCACCAAGCAGCGGAAGGCGACCATCGCCTTCGTCGCGAACAAGTCCAACGTCACCTTCCAGTGCAAGGCCGACGACAAGGCCTGGCAGGCCTGCACGTCGCCGTTCACGGTCAAGCACCTCAAGCCCGGCAAGCACAAGGTCCGGGTTCGCTCGGTCGGCGAGAACGGCCAGTTCGAGGCCGTGCCGGCACTCGTGAAGTGGCGAGTCCGCCGCTGAGCCCACCGGGGACACCGGAGGCGGATCAGCCCGGCTGGTCCGCCTCCGGCCCGTTGCCGGGCCGCGTTGCGAACAGCGCGTTGAGGTCGGCGCCCGCGACGGCGCGTTCGAAGCCGTCGAACCGGCCCTCCGCCAGATCGGTCGCCGCAGCCTCGAAGCCGCCCCAGGCGGCCCGGGCCAGCGCACCACCGACACTGATCCGGCGTACGCCGAGCGCGGCGATCTCGGCGACCGTCACCGGGCTCGCACCACCGACGAGGACGTTGACCGGCTTCGGCGCGACCGCCTCGACGATCGCCCGGATCGCGGCCGGGTCGCTGATGCCCGGGGCGTAGAGGCAGTCGGCGCCGGCCGCGGCGAAGGCGCGGAGCCGGGTCAGGATATCGGCGAGGTCGGGGCTGCCGTTGAAGAAGCCGTCCGCCCGGCCCACGAGCAGCACGTCCTGGCCGCTGGCGTCGATCGCCTCCCGGGCTGCGGTGAGCCGCTCGACCGCGACGTCGAGGTCGAGGGTGACGCCGTCGGTCGCGTCCTCGATCGAGAGCCCGGCCACGCCCGTCCCGACCGCGAGCGCGACGCTCTCGGCGACCTGGTCGGCGCTGGCGCCGTACCCGTCCTCGAAGTCGGCGTTCACCGGCAGCGAGGTCGCGGCGACGATGTCGGCGAGGTGGTCGAGCACCTCGTCGCGGGTGGTCGAGCCGTCGGGGCGACCGCGGCTCCAGGCGGCGCCGGAGCTGGTCGTGGCCAGCGCCGCGAAGCCGAGGTGCTCGAGGTAGCGGGCCGAGCCGCGGTCCCACGGGTTCGGCAGCACGAAGCAGCCGCGCTCGTGGAGCGCCCGGAACGAGGTACGACGCTCCGCGATGCTCGTCACTGCTCGAGCCACCCGCGGAACGCCTCCAGGTTGGCGGTCGACTCGCCACGCTCGATCCGCCACGCCCACTCCTTGCGGATGGACGACTCGAAGCCGAGCTCGAGGAGGGTGTTGAACGCCTCGTCGGCGTAGGTCAGCACCGAGCCGAGCAGCCGGTCGAGGTCGTCGGTCGTCACCGAGGACAACGGCAGGCGCGCGTCGAGGTAGATGTCGCCGTGGTGGTCGATGCCGAACGCGACGGCGTACATCTTCATGTTGCGCTCGAGCAGCCAGCGGTAGACCCGCTCGAACTCCTCGTCGGGGCGGCGGCACACGAAGGCGTGCACGCCGAGCGCATGGGGTCCGAGGTCGAGACGGACGGGCGTCTGCAGCTTCTTCTCACCCGGGAGCGAGAAGCTGAACGTGCCCTCCTCGGTCTCCTCGAACCCGATCTCGTTGTCCTCGAGCCAGGTGCGTACGACGTCCGCAGGACTCATCCGACGCGGGCCTCCTGCCGCAGGAGCGCGTGGGCGCGCTCGTAGACCTCCACGGTGTGGGCGGCGGTCGCCTCCCACGAGAACTGACGGGCCTGCTCGAGCGCGCCGGCGGCCAGGCGGTCGCGGTACGACGGGTCGGCCACCACGCGCTCCAGCGCGAGCGCCCAGTCGTGCGGCTCGTGGGTGTCGACCAGAAGCCCGCTCCGGCCGTCGCGGACGACGGTGGTCAGCCCACCGACGGCGGCAGCCACGACCGGCGCACCCGAGGCCTGTGCCTCGGCGGCAACCAGGCCGAAGGACTCGTTGTAGGACGGGACGGCGACGAGCGTGGACGCGGCGTACCAGCCGGCGAGCTCGTGCTGGGGCACGGGCGGCACGAACCGGACGACGTCGTCGATGCGCAGCTCGGCGGCCAGGTTGGCGAGCGCGGTCGGGCGCTCGAGACCGCTGCCGGACGGGCCACCGACGACAGGCACGACCAGTCGCGAGCGCAGGTCCGGGCGGCGGACGAGCAGCTCGGCGACGGCGCGCAGCAGCACGTCGGGGGCCTTGAGGGGCTGGATCCGGCCGGCGAAGAGCAGGACCAGGGCGTCGTCGGCGAGATCGCGCTCGCGTCGGGCCCGGGACCGCTCGGCGGACGTGCGGGCGCGGAAGACGTCGGTGTCGACGCCGGGGTGGACGACCTCGACGCGGCCCGGGTCGGCGTCGTACAGGTTGATCAGCTGCTTGGCCTCGAGGTCGGTGTTGGCGATGAGCACGTCGGCGGCCTCGACGACCTGCTCCTCGCCGATCACGCGAGCCTGCGGCTCGGGGGTGTCGCCCGCGGCCAGCGCCTCGTTCTTGACCTTGGCCATGGTGTGCATCGAGTGGACGAGCGGGACGCCCCAGCGGTCGCGGGCCAGCGCACCGACCTGGCCGGAGAGCCAGTAGTGGGAGTGGACGACGTCGAAGTGGCCGGCGGGGTGCGCGGCCTCGGCGCGCAGCACCTCGCGGGCGAACACGCACAGCTGGCCGGGCAGCTGGTCCTTCGTCAATCCCTCGAACGGCCCCGCGTGCACGTTGTGCACGGTCACGCCGTCACGGACGTGGACGACGGGGTCGAGCCGGGAGCTGGTCGCGCGGGTGAAGATGTCGACCGCGGTGCCCTGCTCGGCCAGGCGCCGGGCGAGCTCGACGACGTAGACGTTCATGCCGCCCGCGTCCCCCGTGCCCGGCTGGTCGAGCGGCGAGGTGTGCAGGCTGATCATCGCGACCCGGCCGATCGCCGACTCCCCCATCGCGCCTCCTGCTGGTCGCTCCACCTGTTGCTGGTCAATCGGTCAACCCTGCCAGTGTGCCCGGCATTCCCGATCCACCAAGATGGGGTCCATGACCTCCCGCCTCGCCGTCGTCACGGGTGCCTCGAGCGGTATCGGCGCCGCCACCGCCCGCCACCTCGCCCGCGAGGGCTTCGAGGTGGTCTGTGCCGCGCGGCGTACCGACCGGATCGAGGCGCTCGCCGCCGAGATCGGCGGCCGGGCCGTCGTCTGCGACGTGACCTCCCCGGAGTCGGTGGCCGGGCTCGCCGCCGCGGTCGGTCCGCGGCTGGACGTCCTGGTCAACAACGCAGGCGGCGCTTTCGGGCTGTCCCCCGTCGCCGAGGCGGACGTTGACGAGTGGCGCCGGATGTACGACGTCAACGTGCTCGGCCTGATGCAGGTGACCAAGGCCCTGCTGCCGGCGCTCGTGGCCAGCGGGGCGGGCGTGATCGTCAACGTCGGCTCGACCGCGGGCCGCATCGCCTACGAGGGCGGCGCGGGCTACACGGCCGCCAAGCACGGCACCAAGGTCGTCACCGAGACGCTGCGCCTCGAGCTGTTCGACCAGCCGGTCCGGGTCTGCGAGGTGGCGCCGGGGATGGTCCGCACCGACGAGTTCGCGCTCACCCGGTTCGACGGCGACCAGGCCCGCGCGGACGCGGTCTACGCCGGGGTCGCGGAGCCGTTGGTGGCCGACGACGTCGCGGACGCGATCACCTGGGTCGCCACCCGGCCCGCGCACGTCAACATCGACGAGCTGGTCATCAAGCCGCGCGCCCAGGCCGCTGCGCACAAGGTGCACCGGGTCATCGGCGACTGACCAGACGCCTGGTCCGCAGCGCGAAGGCGCGGGGCACACCACCCCAGGCGGTGGCCGAGCGGATCGGCAGGGCCGCGTGCGGGGGCAGCACCAGGGTGACGGCCAGCTGCTGGAGGTCCCGCGGGCGCCGTACCGATGCCATGCCGTTGCGGACCTCGCGCCCGGTGCCGGCGCCGCCGAAGAGTGCGACCGGCAGCTCGTGGTGGGCGCGCGCCCGGGCCAGCGCGGCGTCGGGGATCCGGTCGAGGGCGGCCAGCACCCGGTCCGGTACGGCGTCCGGCAGGCCCACCGTCGCGCGGGCCGCGGCCAGCGAGGTGAGCGCCGGCACGGGCAGGTCCTGGGCGAAGACCGCGGGGTCGCGGGCCAGCCGACGCAGGTCGACGAGGGTGCGCAGCCAGATCCAGCCCTCGCGGTGCCCGGCGAGGTGCCGGAACGCGTCGGCGGGCGCGAGGGTCGGGACCTGGGCACCGCCCACCTCGACCGTCGTACGACGGGCCAGCAGATCATCGGTGTCCGGCTGGGCGCCGGGCATGGCGTCGAGCCGCCAGTGCAGGTCGACGTCGGCGCCCGCGCCGAGGTAGGTCAGCGTGTGGCCCCAGCGCAGCACGTGCCGCCAGGCCCACATGCCCGGCTCGATCCGGCCCTGCTCGTGCAGCGCCCAGCCGGTGGTGGTCAGCAGCCGGTGCGCCTCGGCGGCCGCCTGTGGCCGGACCAGCAGGTCGACGTCGCCCGCGCCGCGTGAGTCCGGGCGCCCGGTCGTCACCACCGACAGCGGGATCCCCTTGAACACGGCCGCTTCGATCCCGGCCGCGTCGAGGAGCCGCCAGGCGCGAACCGTCTCGAGAGTGTGCACCAGGTGGCGCTGGCGCGAGCCCGCGACCATCGCGTCGAGGACCCGGACCACCTCGACGGGCAGTCCCAGCTCGCCGGCACGGGAGCCGAGGACCTCGGGGACCCGGTGTCGTCGTACGGCGTCGAGGAGGTCGCGCACCGGCACGTCACCGAGCGGGACGGGGGTGATCGTCCGCCCCTCCTCGGCCGCGAGCGCGCTGCTCACCAGGCGGCAGAGCAGGTCGAGCGCGGCTGCGGTCACGGCGTGAGCGTGGCACGCGGCCCGCGGCGGCGGCGGGGGAACGGACTGGCCCGGAAGGTTAAAAATCCGGCGAACCACCACCCGAGGCGTGTCCTGCGGGCGCACAGTTGCGTTGCACCGCTGACGGAGCACTCCCTCCCTCCGTCCTGCACCCCCTAGGAGCTCGCATGAAGCTGACCTACGTTGCACCCGTCCTGGAGACCCTGAGCGTCACGGCGACGCAGGGCATCGACATCGACATCGACATCACCCTCGGGCTCGGCAGCTGACCTCTCCGAGGTTCAGCCTTGCCACGGCGGTCGCGTGGTGCCTGCTGGGCGCCACGCGGCTGCTGACGGTCGTCCTGCCGTTCGGTGCCGTACGTCGCCTCCTCGGCGAGCCGGCCGCACCGGGCGCCGCAGGGCCCCCGGCGCCTCCGGACGCGTCGGCGCGAGACCTCGCGCGCGCCCGGGCGGTCGGGCGGGCGGTCCGGTACGCCGCCACGCGGACACCGTGGACGTCCGACTGCTACCCGCAGGCCCTGACCGCGCGCATCCTGCTGCGCGGCGCACGGGTGCCGCACACCGTCGTCTTCGGCCTGCTGCGCGGCGACGCCGGTGAGCTCCTCGCGCACGCCTGGGTCACCGTCGGCACCGTCACCGTCACCGGCGGCTCCGTGCGCGACTGGACCCCGGTCGGCAGCTTCAGCTGGCAGCCCTAGGCCCGGGACCCCGCCCATGTACGCCGGCTACGGACTCCTCATCGACAGCGAGCTCCCGCTGCCCGACCTGGCACGTGAGTCCGCTCCTCCTGGACGTCCCGACGTGCTCGTCCGGCTCGGACCGGTCGCGCCTGCCTCGGCGGACGCCGTGCTGCTCCCGCGGGGACTGTGGGTCGACGGCGAGCGGATCGGGATCGACGTACCCGAGGTCGGCCGCTACGCGTGCGAGCGCGGCTGCCTGATCACCGTCGAGCCCGCTCCCGGCGCGACCGACGACGCGCTGCGACTGTTCCTGCTCGGCTCCGCCCTCGGCTGCCTGCTCACCCAGCGCGGCCTGCTCGTCCTGCACGGCAACGCGTTCGTCGTCGACGGAGGCTGCGCGGTCGTCCTCGGGCACTCCGGCGCCGGCAAGTCCACGCTCGCCGCCGAGATGCACCGCCGCGGACACCTGGTCCTCAGCGACGACGTCGTACCCGTCGACGCCGCCGGCCGCGCGATCCCCGGCTGGCCGCGGATCAAGCTCTGGCAGGACGCCCTGGACCGCCTCGGCGTCCCCTCCTCCGGCCTGGACCGCGTCAACGACCGGTACGAGAAGTTCCACGTGCCGCTGGACCGCTCCGGATCACCGGCACCGGTGCCCATCCGCTGGATCTACGTCCTCGACCGGTACGACGGCCCGCTGCGCGTCGTACCCGTCACGGGGGCGGCAGCCTTCGCCAGCCTGCACGAGCACAGCTACCGCAACGAGGTCCTCGTCGGCGAGCTGCGCCGTACCCACCTCGCGCGAAGCGCCGACCTGGCCCGCACCGCCCGCCTCACACGGGTCGACCGGCCCCAGGGAGTCGACTCGGTCGCGGCGTCCGCCGACGCGATCCTCGCCGACATCCGCACCACCACCATCCACGATGCGCCCTCGGGTCGGCGCGCGATCCGAGAGGAGAACCATGCGACGAGCAGACCGGCCCGAACGGTGGGTGCGTGATCCCGCCCTCCACGCCGTGGAGATGGGCGAGGAGTTCGTGATGATGGGCATGGACCAGGGCGAGTACTACTCCGTCAAGGGGGTCGCCGCGAGCCTGTGGCGCCACCTCGCCGAGCCGCGCGACCTGACGGAGCTGTGCGCGCTGGTCGCCGCGGAGTACGACGTCACCGCCGAGCTGTGCCGCGGCGACGTCGTGGCCTTCCTCGGCCAGCTCCGCGACAAGCGGATGGTGCTCGCCGCGTCCTAGCCGGCGGGCGTCACTCTGGCCCCACCGGTCACGCCGGGGATGCAGTTCATGCGCCTCGAGCTCAGGCGAGCGCGCGGTCCAACGCGGCCGTGACGTGCAGCGTGGTGCAGGGGAAGACGGGGATCTCGGAGTCCGCCTGGCGGATGAGCAGCTCCAGCTCGGAGCAGCCGAGGATGACGCCACCGGCGCCGGCGTCCCAGGCCTCGCTGATCATGCCGACCACGGCGCGGCGGGAGTCGTCGACGACCTTCCCGTGCACCAGCTCGTCGTAGATGATCCGGTTCAGCTCGTCGTGGTGCACCGCGTCGGGGACGATCACCGACAGG
Source organism: Nocardioides sp. F233 (assembly GCF_057813895.1). Classification (NCBI taxonomy): domain Bacteria; kingdom Bacillati; phylum Actinomycetota; class Actinomycetes; order Propionibacteriales; family Nocardioidaceae; genus Nocardioides; species Nocardioides sp. F233. The sequence continues at coordinate 30,210 of NZ_JBVASH010000011.1, read as the reverse complement.
CCGTGCCGGGCGATGCGGTCGGTGAAGAAGGTGCGCGACATCGCGAACTTGGTGCCGAGGAGGGCGACGCTCTCGACGCCCTCCGCCTTGCAGGCCTCGGCGACGACGTCGCCGAGGTGCAGGAGCGGGATCGAGACCGCGTCCTGGACCTGCTCGGCGACCCGGTGGAAGGTCGTGGTGCAGAGCATCAGGAAGTCGGCGCCGGCGCGCTCGACCGACTCGGCAGCGGCGCGCAGGATGGCGGCGACGCCGTCCCAGTCCTCGGCCTCCTGGAGCCGGGTGACCTCGGCGAAGTCGACCGACGCCATCACGCTCTGGGCCGAGTGGAAGCCGCCGAGACGCTGCTCGACACCGCGGTTCAGCGCCTCGTAGTACGCCGCACTGCTCTCCCAGGACATGCCGCCGACGAGGCCGATGGTCTGCATGCGCAGAGTCTAGGGTCATCGCGACGATGCGAGACGGACGGTCCGACGCAAGTAGGCTGAACCCTCGTGTCCCAGACTCGTCGTACCGATCTCCGCAACGTCGCCATCGTCGCCCACGTCGACCACGGCAAGACGACCCTCGTCGACGCGATGCTGCACCAGGCCGGTGCCTTCAGCGCGCACCAGGCCGAGGGCGTCGCCGAGCGCGTGATGGACTCCGGCGACCTCGAGCGCGAGAAGGGCATCACCATCCTCGCGAAGAACACCGCGGTCCACTACCGCGGCCCCTCCGCGCAGGAGATGGCCGACGGCGACATGGTCATCAACATCATCGACACCCCCGGCCACGCCGACTTCGGTGGCGAGGTCGAGCGCGGCCTGTCGATGGTCGACGGCATCGTGCTGCTGGTCGACGCGTCCGAGGGCCCGCTCCCCCAGACCCGCTTCGTGCTGCGCAAGGCGCTCAACGCCGACATGCCGGTGATCCTCGTGGTCAACAAGACCGACCGTGGCGACGCCCGGATCGACGAGGTCGTCGACGAGACCTACGAGCTGTTCATGGACCTGCTCGACGAGAACCACAGCCAGGACGCGCTCGACTTCCCCGTCGTCTTCGCCTCGGGCAAGGCCGGCATCGCCTCGCTCACCAAGCCCGAGAACGGCACCCTGCCCGAGGGCAGCGACCTCGAGCCCCTCTTCCGCACCATCCTCGAGACCATCCCCGCGCCGGAGTACGACGAGGGCGCGCCGCTCCAGGCCCACGTGACCAACCTCGACGCCTCCCCCTTCCTGGGTCGCCTCGCGCTGCTGCGCATCAAGCAGGGCAACCTGAAGAAGGGCCAGCAGGTCGCCTGGATGCAGCGCGACGGGGGTGTCAAGAACGTCAAGATCACCGAGCTGCTCATCACCGAGGGCCTCGAGCGCAAGCCCGGCGAGTCCGCGGGCCCCGGTGACATCGTGGCCGTCGCGGGCATCCCGGAGATCACGATCGGCGAGACCCTCGCCGACCCGGAGAACCCGGTGGCGCTGCCGCTCATCCACGTCGACGAGCCGGCCATCTCGATGACCATCGGCACCAACACCTCCCCGCTCGTCGGCAAGGGCGGCAAGGGCCACAAGGTCACCGCCCGCCTGGTCAAGGACCGCCTCGACTCCGAGCTGATCGGCAACGTCTCGCTCCGCGTCCTGCCCACCGAGCGCCCCGACGCGTGGGAGGTCCAGGGCCGCGGCGAGCTGGCGCTGGCCATCCTGGTCGAGCAGATGCGCCGCGAGGGCTACGAGCTCACCGTCGGCAAGCCGCAGGTCGTCACCCGCGTGGTCGACGGCAAGGTGCACGAGCCGTTCGAGCGGCTCACCATCGACGCGCCGGAGGAGTTCCTCGGCACCATCACCGAGCTGCTCGCCAACCGCAAGGGCCGGATGGAGGGCATGACCAACCACGGCACCGGCTGGGTGCGCATGGAGTTCGTCGTCCCCGCCCGTGGCCTGATCGGCTTCCGCACCGACTTCCTCACCGAGACCCGTGGCACCGGTATCGCCCACCACATCTCCGAGGGCTACTTCCCGTGGGCCGGCGAGATCCGCTCCCGCAACTCCGGCTCGCTCGTCGCGGACCGCTCGGGTGTCGCGACGGCGTACGCCATGACGTCCCTGCAGGAGCGCGGCGTGATGTTCGTCGAGCCGACCACCGAGGTCTACGAGGGCATGATCATCGGCGAGAACTCCCGCGCCGACGACATGGACGTCAACATCACCAAGGAGAAGCAGCAGACCAACATCCGGTCCGCCACCTCCGACAACTTCGAGAAGCTCATCCCGCCGAAGAAGCTGTCGCTGGAGCAGTGCCTGGAGTTCTGCCGCGAGGACGAGTGCGTGGAGATCACGCCCGAGACCGTCCGGATCCGCAAGGTGATCCTCGACGCCAACGAGCGCGCCAAGATCACCAGCCGCGCCAAGAAGGCCAACAAGTAGCACCCGCCCGCCGTCGTACGGCGGCGACAACGTTCCAGACCCCGCCTCGGGTTTCCCGGGGCGGGGTCTGGCGTTTGCGGGGTGATCAATCCGATCGATCGAGCCGGTTGATCGGGGAGACGGGGCTCACCGGTGATCGAACCGCTCGATCGATCGGATTGATCACGGACGAGCCTCAGCTCAGGCGCTCGAGCACCATCGCCATGCCCTGGCCGCCGGCGGCGCACATGGTCTCGAGACCGAACTGCGCGTCGCGCTCCTGCAGGCCGTGGATGAGCGTCGTGGCCATCCGGGCACCGGTGGAGCCGAACGGGTGGCCGAGCGCGATCGCGCCGCCGTTGACGTTGACCCGGTCGAGGTCGAGGCCGAGCTGGTCGATGCACGGCAGCACCTGGGCAGCGAAGGCCTCGTTCATCTCGACGAGGTCGATGTCACCGACGGACAGGCCGGCGCGGGCGATCGCCTGGCGGCTGGCCTCGACCGGGCCCAGGCCCATGATCTCGGGGCTCAGCGCCGAGACGCCGGTCGAGACGACGCGGGCCAGCGGCGTGATGCCGAGCTCGGCGGCGCGGGTGTCGCTCATGATGACGAGCGCGGCGGCGCCGTCGTTGAGCGGGCAGCAGTTCGCGGCGGTGACGGTGCCCTCGGGGTGGAAGACCGGCGCCATCGAGGCGACCTTCTCCAGGGTGACCCCGGCGCGCGGGCCGTCGTCGGTGTCGACGACGGTGCCGTCGGCGAGGGTGACCGGGGTGATGTCGGTCTTCCAGAAGCCGCGCTGGGCGGCGGCCTCGGCGAGGTTCTGGCTGCGGACGGCGTACTCGTCCTGCGCCTCGCGGGAGACGTTGCAGTAGCGGGCGACGTTCTCGGCGGTCTCGCCCATGGCGAGGTAGACGTCCGGGAGCTCACCGAGCGAGCGCGGGTCGACCCACGGCTCGCGGGCCAGCGCCTTGGCCGCGGCGCGCTCGGCGGCCTCGGCGTACAGCGGGTTGCGGGTGTCCGGCATGCCGTCGGCCTTGCCGAACTGGAAGCGGGACACGGTCTCGACGCCGGCCGCGACGAAGACATCGCCCTCACCGGCGCGGATGGCGTGCAGTGCCATCCGGGTGGCCTGCAGCGACGACGCGCAGTAGCGGTGCACGGTGGTGCCGGGGACGCCGTCGAGGCCCAGGCGCATCGCGACCATGCGGCCGATGTTGTAGCCCTGCTCACCGGCGGGCTGCGCGCAGCCCATCATCAGGTCCTCGACGAGGGTGCGGTCCAGCTCGGGTACGGCGGACAGCGCCGCGTCGACCATCTGGGCGGCCAGGTCGTCGGGCCGCATCTCGCGCAGCGAGCCCTTGTAGGCGCGGCCGATCGGCGAGCGGGCGGCGGAGACGATGACTGCTTCGGGCACGGAGAGCTCCTGTTTCAGGCGTTGGGGGTGTGCTGGAGGAAGGCGGGCCACTCGCCGCCGCCGTCGACGTTGAGGACGGCTCCGGTGATGTGGGTGGCCAGCGGCGAGGACAGGAAGACGCAGGCCTGTCCGACCTCGAGCGGCGTGGCGAAGACGCCCCGCGGGATGGTGGCGGCGACCGCGGCGAACTGCGCCGCGTCGCCGTAGTGGTCGACCGAGCCGGGCGTCTCGACCAGGCCGCAGCTGACCGCGTTCACGCGGACCTCGGGCGCCCACTCGACGCCGAGGCTGGCGGTGAGGCTCTCGAGGGCTGCCTTCGCGGCGCCGTACACGGCGGTGCCGGGGCTCGAGCGGCGCGCGGAGATCGAGGTGATGTTGACCATCGACCCGCCGGTCTCCTTCAGGTGCGGACGCACCGCGAGGCCGACGTAGACCGCGGACATGAAGTTGAGGTCGTTGATCTTCGCGTGGAAGCGCGGCGAGCCTGCGTCGAACTGCGCGAAGGGCGCACCGCCGGCGTTGTTGACCGCGACGTCGATCCGGCCGTGGCGGCGTACGACGTCCTCGACCCACGCCGTGACCTGCTCGGGCTCGCGCACGTCGACGGATGAGAAGTGCACACCGTCCCGCAGGGAGTCCGGCGTGCTCCGCCCGCAGATCTCCACCGTCGCACCGGCCTCGAGGAACGCATGGACGATGCCGTCGCCGACGCCCTTGCCCCCGCCGGTCACGAGGACCACCTGGCCGGTCATGTCGATGCTGTACGCCACGGAATCCCTTTCGTTGTCCTCCGAAGGAGGATCATAAGGGATGAACCAAGCAAGTGCTAGGTTGACCGCCTGCTGCACAGGTAGCCGATGACGCCCACCGACACCACGAGCGAGGCGAGCGCACCACCCGACGTCGGGCTGAGCAGCATCGGCAGGGCGGTCAGGACGGCGATGTCGACGCCACGCAGCACGCTGCCGTAGAGGTTCGTCGGGACTCCCCCGGCCGGCGTGGAGACCAGCGGGCGGCCGTAGTCGGGTGGCCGGCCGGTCACCCACCGCACGCCCGCCGCCAGCCCGCCGATGCCGGACGCGGCACCGAGCAGGGCCAGGTCGCCCGCCGGCGCCGTGAGGGTGCGGTGCAGCGCGGGTGCACTGAGCAGGCCGTGCAGGGCCAGCAGCGCCCCCGGTACGACGACCGCCGCCGCCCGCGTCGGCCCCAGCCCGGTCGGGAACATCCGGGCCATGCCCGAGGACCGGGTCAGCACCCGCAGCGCGACCAGGAACGGCACCACGAGGACGAAGCAGACGACGACCTCGACGAGCACCACCACGACCCGGCCGCCGACCGCGGCGACGGCGTACGGGACGACGAGGGAGCCCGCCAGCAGCACCAGGCGACCCGGCTGGCGGCGCAGCCGGATCACGTCGCGCCAGGCCAGGGCGGCGAGGCCGGACGGACCTCCGCGCCGCGGCCGCAGCGAGCCGCGCCGACTGCTCGCGTGCGCGACGAGCACGTCGAACATCAGGGCCAGGTCGAGGGTGGCCAGCGCGCCACCCAGCCCCGGGACCAGGACGCCGCCCGGCGCCACGTCGCGCCGGCGCAGGCGGGCGGTGAGCACGCGGGCACGGACCAGCAGCGCCACCACGCCGGCGGCGAGCAGCCCGATGGCGACCAGGGACGCCACCTGCGCGGCCGGCCCTGCAGTGGCCTCGGGAGCCCGGGACGCCGCGATCGCGGCCAGGCCGGCTCCCACGGCCAGCAGGCTGACCGGCCCGAGCAGCTGCGCCGGGTGCCGTGGACGTGCCGACGCCTGGGCGTGCACCAGCGCCCCGACGCCGTACGACGCCAGCGCGGCCGCGCCCGCCGAGAACAGCGCCAGGCCGCCGACGCCGTACCCCGCCAGGACTGCCGAGCCGGCAGCGACCGGGGCGACGAGCGCCGCGGCCAGGAGCGTCGTACCCCTGGCTCGGCCGCGGAGCAGCTCGCCGCGGTCGACCGGGCTCGGCAACAGCCAGGCGGCCACTCCGGGACTGACCGCGACCGGGCCGACCATCCGGGCCAGCGACCACAGCATTGCGAGGAGCGTGCCGACGACCAGCCACGGCAGCAGGGACCGGGCTGCGGCGCAGTCGGACGCCACGCAGGCTCGGTCGCCGACGTCGGAGAGGTTCACCAGGACGCTCACCAGCATCGAGCCGAGCATCAGCACCGCGAAGGCGCCGATGTACAGGTCCTGCAGCGCCTCCCCGAGCGACAGCGTGCGGCGGCTGCGCCGCCAGAAGCGGATGTCGGCCCGGAGCTCGGCCGCCTCGGTCGACCTCACGGCGTCCTCACGAGAGGCGCGCCAGGCTGACCACGTCGTCGGCGACCGCCTCCACGAGCGTGGGCGCGTGGCTGGCCAGCACGATCGCCAGTCCAGCCGCCTTCTCGGCGAGCAAGCGCTCGACCAGCCAGGCCAGGCCCTCCTGGTCGAGCCGCTGCTCGGGCTCGTCGAGGACGAGCAACCGCCGCGGCCGGACGAAGGCGCTGGCCAGGGCCAGCCGGCGACGCTGGCCCGAGGAGAGGGACGTCGGCAGCTGGCCGGACTGGGCGGTCAGCCCGACCTCGTCGAGCACGTCGTCGACGACGGCGTCGGCGTCCGGCGTGCGATGCGCACGGGCGAAGAGGTCGAGGTGCTCGACCACCGTGAGGTCCGGGAAGAAGTCGAGGTCGTCCATGACCACGGCCATCGCCGCCCGGATCGTCGGGGACCGCTCGTCGAGCGGCTCCCCCAGCACCTCGACGGTGCCGGCATCCGGCTGATCCGCGCCGGTGATGCACCGCAGTGCCGTGGACTTTCCCGCGCCGTTGGGCCCCACCAGCACCGCGGCCGTCCCGGCGCGGACCTCGAGGTCGAGGTCCGCGAGGACCCGGTGCTCACCGAACGAGCGCGCGAGCCCGCGCACCGACAGGACCGATCCGCTCACCCGATCAGGATGGCAGGCGCCCCCAGCCCGGGGCCCCGGCAACCCTCAGTCCAGCTCGGCCTCGAGCTCGTGGAACGGGTAGTCCTTCGGCCCGAGGTAGCCCTGGTCGGCGTACCGGTCCGGCCGCGGGGTCGGGTCGGGGTCCGCGGAGTTCACGTAGTTCGCGAGCGTGCGCGGCGCTTCCCGGTAGATGAGGTCGACGTGGTCGACGTACTTCTGCGTCATCGCCGCGTCGCCGCGGATGATGATGTTCTCCTCGTCGGAGTGCCAGCCGAGCTGGGTCCAGTTCTCGCTGCTGGAGAGCACGACGTTGCCGTCGGTGCGGCCGTCGACGTTGCCCTGCACGGCGAGGCCCTTCATGTGGACGTAGCGGTCCTTGAACTTGTTGGCCGTCAGACCGGTGATGTAGACCATCTGCTTGGCCCGCATGCCCTTGAGGATCCCGCGGATGTGGCGCTGCATCATCATGAAGACGATCTCGACGTCGCAGCCGGCACGGTCGAGCTGACGGGCCTTCCGCGCGATCCTGGCGCCTCTCGCCTCGCCCCACACGGCGTTGGCGATGCGCACCTTGGTGCGGCCGCTCGCCGTGTTGGTGGCGCCGGTGCACTGCACCTTGTTGAGCACGCTCAGCGCCGGGTCGATCTCGCGCCGGTGCGGCGCGAACATCGTGGTGACGTTGCCGGTCGTGAACCTCAGCGCCGGGAAGTTCCTGTCCTGCACCGCCTGGTTCCACATGGTCATCCAGCCGTCGTACAGCGCCTGGTTCTCGGTGACCGTGGTCCAGTCGTTGAACTGCTGGACGGCGGCCGCGCCGGTGAAGTTGCCGGAGCCCTGCATCACGATCCAGTTGGTCGCCCCCGAGCGGTTGACCAGCATCAGCTTGGAGTGCATCGACCCCTTCCTGCCGCGGCAGGTCTGGTTGCAGGTGCGGATCCAGCTCTGCAGCTCCTTGGGCCGGTCCTTGTTGCCGCTCGCGAAGGCGCGCAGCATCATCGGATAGGAGCGGGCCAGGTTGCCGCCCTGGGAGCGGGCGAGACCGCGGGACATGATGATCTGCACCGTGACGCCGCGCTCGTGGGCAGCGATGAACTTGTGCGCGAGGTACGGCGAGTCGAAGTTCCAGGTGATCACCCGGACCTGGCCACCCGCCGGGACGTTCTTGAGCGTCTTGACGATCTTGCGCTGGATCTTGCCGCGCTGACCGTTGCGGAAGGGGTGGTTGAAGGTGATGCCGGGCTTGACGACGTACGCCGGGTTCGGCTTCTCGGCCGTCACCCGTGCGGTGATGGCGGCCGCGGGGGCCGCCTCGGCGGGCGTCAGGCTGCCGTGACCGGCGACCAGCACCGTCAGGGCGAGCAGCAGGGCCAGGCCCGCCGCCAGTCGCGTCCGCGTCCTACGGCCCGTCGCCGCCATCCCCCACGCAGTCCCCACGCTCACGAATCCCCCTCGATCGGCCCAGCTGTCGCATGGACACTACCCAAGGGCGGGGAGCGCTGAACCGGGAAGTACCGGGATCCGGCGCAGCCGCGCGGTCGCCGCCCCGGCGCAGGCGAGGAGCGCCAGTGCGAGGAGACCCACGCCACCCCATCCGTACGTCGACCAGGCGCTGCCGCCGAGGCTGCCGAACACCGACGAGCCGATGTAGTAGGAGCACAGGTAGAAGGCCGCCGCCTGGCTCGCGCTCGCACCGGCCAGGTGAGCCCGGACAGCCACCCAGCCACTGGCGAGGCCGTGCATCACGAAGAATCCGGCGGTCAGGCAGGCCAGGCCGACGACGATCGCCGCCAGCGACGGGAGCACCGTGAGCAGGACGCCGAGGACCGCCAGTGCGCACCCCGAGGGCAGCACCGCGCGTCGGCCGAACCGGTCGGCGAGGGCACCCGAGACGGTCGAGCTGACGGTGCCGAGGGGGTAGACGAGGTAGAGGAGGCTGATCGCACCCAGGCTCAGGTGGAAGGGCGCGGAGGTCAGCCGGAAGCCGAGGGCGTTGAAGACCGCGACCAGGGTGCCGACCGCGCAGGCGCCGAGCAGGTAGAGACTGCGCAGCGCCGGGTCGGTGAGTGCCACCCGGGCCATGGACCGGAGCTCGGTGCCGCCGCGAGGCCGGGGCGTGAAGTTCCGGGAGGCAGGCAGGGCGACGGTGACCGCGACGGCGCAGCCGAGGGCGAACACGGCGGCGCTGGCCATCGCCCACCGCCAGCCGGCGACGTCGGCGACGGGGGCGGTCAGCAGGCGGCCGGCCATGCCACCGAGCGCCGTACCTCCGATGTACAGACCGGTCGCCTTCGCCAGCGCGTTGGCGTGCAGCTCCTCACGCAGGTACGCCGTCGCGACGGCCGGCAGGCCCGCGAGCACGACGCCCTCGAGCAGCCGCAGGCCCAGGAACGACTGCCAGGACGGGGCGAACGGCGTCAGGCACGCCACGAGGGTCGCGGCCCAGGTGGAGCCGACGATCAGCGGCGTACGGCCCACGACCTCCGACGCCGGACCGGCGACGAGCAGGCCGAGCGCGAGGCCGGCAGTGGTCAGCGACATGCTCAGCGTCGCCTGGGTCGGGCTGACCTGGAAGGTCGTGTGGAGCTCGGGCAGCAGCGCCTGGGTCGCGTAGAGGAGGACGAAGGTCGCCATGCCGGCGGCGAACATCGCTGCCATGATCCGGCGGTATCCCGCGCTGCCGGGGAGGTGTCCGACCGTCTCGAGTGCGGGCTGCTCGAGTGTTCCCTTCGTGCTCACCGGATCAGGGTGCGCCGTCCAGTCACATACGTCCAATGTCCTTGGACGTAGATCTCCATGCGTTCTACGTATGATGGCTCTCGTGCTGGTACGCGACCTCGAGTGGATCGTGGCGCTGGCCGACAACGAGCACGTCACCGACACGGCCTCGGTGCTCGGCGTCAGCCAGCCGACGCTCTCCCGTGCGCTGGCCCGCGTCGAGGAGGAGCTGGGCGTCCGCCTGTTCGAGCGGGTCCCCCACGGCCTGGTCACCACGCCCGACGGCGAGCTCGTCGTGGCCACGGCGCGGGAGGTGCTGGGCCGCTACCAGCAGCTGCGTCACGAGCTCGGCACCCGGCACGACCCGGAGCGCGGCATCGTGCGGCTGGCGTTCCTCGACTCGATCGCGACCTCGCTGGTCCCGCAGATCCTGCGCGGCTTCCACGAACAGGCGCCGCTGGTCCGGGTCGAGCTGACCCAGGAGCCGGGCCACGACATGATGCGCGACCTGGCGACCGGCGCGGCCGAGCTCGCCATCATGTCCGCGCGACCACCCGGCGACTTCGCGTGGGTACCCCTGCAGGAGGAGCGACTGGTCGTGGCCGTCGGCCCCACCCACCGGCTGCGCGAGCGCAAGCTGGTCGACCTGGCCGAGCTCGCCGACGACGACCTGGTGACCACGCCGCCCGGCTTCGGCCACAGCTCGCTGGTCGACGGCCTGCTCGCCGACGCGGGCGTCGCTCCTCCGGTCTCCTTCGAGAGCGCCGACCTCGCCACCATCGAGGGACTGGTCGCCGCCGGTCTCGGTGTCGCGATCGTCCCGGAGACGATGGCCGGCGTGTCCGGCACGATCGGGCTGCGGATCCGCAACCCGCGAGCGCGGCGGACGATCGGCCTCACCTGGCGCACCGACCGCCCGCTCGCGCCCGTTGCGACGCGTCTGCGCGACCACGTGGCCGCGCACGCGCCCTACGGCCGCTAGCCGATCGTCGCGGCGTCGATGACGAAGCGGTAGCGCACGTCGGAGGCCAGCACCCGCTCGTACGCCTCGTTGACGGTGTCGGCGGCGATCACCTCGATCTCCGAGCCGATGCCGTGCTCGGCGCAGAAGTCGAGCATCTCCTGGGTCTCGGCGATACCGCCGATCATCGAGCCGGCGAGCGTGTGCCGGCCGTAGATCAGCGACATCGCCGCGACGCTGAACGGCCGCGGCGGGGCGCCGACGTTGACGATGGCACCGTCGACGGCGAGCAGGCGGAGGTAGGCGTTCATGTCGAGGCTGACGCTCACCGTGTTGATGATGAGGTCGAACTCGCCGGCGAGCACCGCGAAGGTCGTCGGGTCGGCGGTCGCGTAGTAGCGGTCGGCGCCGAGGCGCTCGGCGTCCTCCTGCTTCTTCAGCGACTGCGACAGCACCGTCACCTCGGCGCCCATCGCATGGGCGATCTTCACCGCCATGTGGCCCAGTCCACCGAGGCCGAGGACCGCCACCTTCTTGCCGGGACCCGCGCCCCACCGCTTGAGCGGCGAGTACGTCGTGATGCCGGCGCACAGCAGCGGCGCGGCGGCCGCGGGGTCGAGACCGGCAGGAACGGACAGCACGAAGTTCGCGTCGACCACCACGTGCGTCGAGTAGCCGCCCTGCGTGGTGGAGCCGTCTCGGTCCGTGGCAGCGTACGTGCCGACGCTGCCGTTCAGGCAGAACTGCTCCTCACCCCGCAGGCAGTTGACGCACTCGCGGCACGCGTTGACCAGGCACCCGACGCCCACCCGGTCCCCGACCCGGTGGCGGGTCACGCCGGAGCCGGTCTCGGTGACGATGCCGACGATCTCGTGTCCCGGCACGACCGGGAACGGCTGCGGCCCCCAGTCCCCACGGACGGTGTGGATGTCGGAGTGGCAGATTCCGGCGTACTCGATCGCGATGAGGACGTCGTTCGCGCCGACCTCGCGGCGCTCGATGGTGGTGCGCTCGAGCGGCGCCTTGCTGGCCGGCGCGGCCCAGGCGGTCACAGCGGTGCGGTCGTAGGTCATGGTCTTCTCCTCGTCAGGGGGTCTTCTTGAGTGAGTCGGCGAGGGCGAGCGCGTCATCGGACAGGGCACTCGCCCGGTCCTTGTCGCCATCGGCCACGGCCTGCCAGTAGTCGATCTTGAGCTGCACGTAGCGACGTCGTACGGCGAGCTGCTCGGCCTCCGCCGCCAGACGGTCCCGCTGGGCGACGAGCAGCGCGACCTGCTGGTCCGCTGCTGCCGCGCCCTTCGCGCCGTTCTCGACGTACTGCCTCATGTCGCTGATCGACAGGCCCGTCGCGTTGAGGCACGCGACCCAGGTCAGCACGTCGAGGTCGCCCTCCGTGTAGACCCGGTGCCCGCTGCTCGCCGAACGACCGACGGGCGCGACCACCCCGACCGACTCGTAGTAGCGCAGCGTGCTCGCAGGGAGCCCGGTCAGGGCGGCCGCCTCCTTGATGGAGAAGGTCCGCCCAGCGGTTCGTGTGCCCACGTCGCCGAGGCTAGGAACTTCAAGTACTTGAAGTCAAAGGTGCCCTGGCCCGCGCGACCGTTCACCCGCTCCATGACGGGAGCAGGGCAGTTAGAGGGCGGCGCCGACGTGGCCGATGAGGTCCGCCAGGCGGTTGGAGTAGCCCCACTCGTTGTCGTACCAGCCCGCCACCTTGACCTGGTTGCCGATCACCTTGGTCAACGGCGCGTCGAAGATGCACGAGGCCGGGTTCGTGACGATGTCAGACGACACGATCGGGTCGGTCGAGTACACGAGGTACCGGCCGTCGGCAGCCGCCTTCACGATCGCGTTGACCTCCTCCACACTGGTCTCCCGCGTGGCCTCGAACGACAGGTCGGTCAACGAGCCCGTCGGCGTCGGGACCCGCAGCGCGTACCCGTCGAGCCGACCCTTGAGCTCGGGCAGCACCAGCCCGATCGCCTTCGCCGCACCGGTCGAGGTCGGCACGATGTTGATCGCCGCCGCCCGCGCACGGCGCAGGTCCTTGTGGATGTTGTCCTGCAGGTTCTGGTCCGCGGTGTAGGCGTGCACCGTGGTCATCAGCCCGCTGACGATCCCGAGCCCGTCGTGCAGTGCCTTCGCCATCGGCGCCAGGCAGTTGGTCGTGCACGACGCATTGGAGATGACGGTGTGTGCGGCCGGGTCGTAGACGTGGTCGTTGACGCCCATCACGATCGTCACGTCCTCGTTCGAGGCCGGCGCGGAGATGATCACCTTCTTCGCTCCCCCACCGTCCACGTGAGCACGCGCCTTGGTGGCATCGGTGAAGAAGCCGGTCGACTCCACCACGACGTCGACGCCGAGGTCGCCCCAGCGCAGGGCGGCCGGATCGCGCTCGGCGGAGACCTTGATGTCCGCACCACCGACATGGATCGCACCCTCGCTCGCCCCGACCTCGGCATCGAGGGGACCGAGGATCGAGTCGTACTTCAACAGGTGGGCCAGGGTCGCGGTGTCCGTCAGGTCGTTGACACCGACGATCTCGATGTCCGCACCGCTCGCGCGCACCGCGCGGAAGAAGTTGCGGCCGATCCGACCGAATCCGTTGACGCCAACACGAACAGTCATGGGGGTCCTCTCCTACGGGCGGGTGTCGACGACGATGACGTGCAGCTGCCGGGGGCCGTGGACGCCCTCGACCCGGTCGAGCTCGATGTCGGAGGTGGCGCTGGGGCCGCTGATCCAGGTCAGCGGGCGGTGGGGGTCGAGCAGCGCGAAGGCATCGGGCACGTCGGGAACCACCTGGTCGGCGTACACGACGCAGACGTGGCGGTCCGGGACCAGGGTGATCGCCCGGCGACCCTGGTCCGGCTCGTGGTCGAGCACGATGGTGCCCGTCTCCGCGATCGCGACCCGGCAGCAGGTGACGACGGCGTCGATCGCGTCGAGCTCAGCGGCGGTGAGGCCGGAGTCCGCCACAGCGCCGGCGACTCCGGCGCGGACGTCGACCGGCAGGCCCGCTGGTACGACGACCCGAGAGCCGCCCGGGAGCGCGGCGGCCACTGCGGCGGCGACGCCGTCGGGCGGGCAGTGCACGACGGTCGCGCGGTAGTCGGCGACCCGCTCGGCGAAGTGGTCGACGAGGCTGGTTCCGGCGGGTGCAGACGCCCCCGGCGGGGCCACCACCGGATCGGCGGCGCCGTCGACGGAGCGCAGGGCCGCCCGCACCCGGCCGAGGATCTCCTCACGCGCACCGGTCACGACCGCCTCCCTCCGTCGGTCCGCCTCCACCAGTCCCGGAAGGACTCCGTCGGCGGCGACGGCAGGTCGCGCGCGTCGGTCCAGGCTCCGCCCGGGCCCGGCAGGCGACCGAGCGTCGTACGGCCGCGTCGACGCAGGAACCGTCCCGCGACAGCGGAAAGTCGCTCGACCCGGTCCAAGTGGCGCTCGTCGGCGAACGCCCAGGCGGCCCCACGGAACGCGACCGCCTCCGGCTTGGGGATCCGGTCCTCGCGGTGCCCGTCGACGACCTGGGCGCGCAGGTGGACCAGCACCTCGGGGATGTCGATGCGGACCGGGCAGGCCTCGAAGCAGGCACCACAGAGCGAGGACGCGTACGGCAGCGAGTCGGTCTGCGGGTCGCCGGTGCCCCGCAGCAGCGGGTTGAGGATCGCGCCGATCGGGCCCGGGTAGACCGACCCGTAGGCGTGGCCACCGGTGCGCTCGTAGACCGGGCACACGTTGAGGCAGGCCGAGCAGCGGATGCACCGCAGCGCCTGGCGGCCGACTTCGTCGGCGAGGGCGCGGGTGCGGCCGTTGTCGAGCAGGACGACATGCACCTCCTGCGGCCCGTCGCCGGGCGTGATGCCGGTCCAGGTCGACGTGTAGGGGTTCATCCGCTCGCCGGTCGAGGAGCGCGGAAGCAGGCGGAACAGCGGGTCGAGCTCGGCCCAGGTGGGGACCACCTTCTCGATGCCGACGATGCTGACCAGCACCTCCGGCAGGGTCAGGCACATCCGGCCATTGCCCTCGGACTCGACGACGACCAGGGTGCCGGTCTCGGCGACCGCGAAGTTGGCACCGGAGACGGCCATCCGGGCGCGGAGGAACTTCTCGCGCAGATGCTCGCGCGCGGCCCCGGCCAGCACCGCCGGCTCATCGGTCAGGTCGGCGGGGGCGGGCCGGCCGACCTCGCCCATCCGGCGGCGGAAGATCTCACGGATCTCGGCGCGGTTGCGGTGGATCGCCGGCACCAGGATGTGGCTGGGCAGGTCGCCACCGAGCTGGACGATCAGCTCGGCGAGGTCGGTCTCCCAGGCGGCGATGCCCGAGGCCTCGAGCGCCTCGTTGAGGCCGATCTCCTGGGTGACCATCGACTTGACCTTGACCACCTCCTCGACCTCGTGGGCCCGGGCCAGGTCGACGACGATCCGGTTCGCCTCCTCCGCGTCGCGCGCCCAGTGCACGACGGCGCCGCGGGCGCTCAGCGACTCCTCGAGCCGCGCCAGCTGGGTGTCGAGCGAGCGCAGGGCGCGCTCCTTGACCGCCGCACCGGCCAGGCGCAGTTCCTCCCAGTTGTCGACCTCGTCGACCACCGCGGCGCGCTTGCCGCGGATCACGCCGGTGGCATGGGCCAGGTTGTGGCGCAGCTGCGTGTCCGCGAGCGCCGCGCGGGCCGCCGACGGGAAGGCCGGCATTCCGACGAAGGTGCCGGTCATGCCGGCTGCTCCTCGGTCGAGGCGAGGATCTCGGCCAGGTGCATGACCCGGACGCCGGAGCGACCCCGGTCGAGCACCCCACCGATGTGCATCAGGCACGAGTTGTCACCGGCCACCAGCACCTCGGTGCCGGTCTCCCGCACGTGCCGCGCCTTGTCGGAGCCCATCGCCACGGACGTGTCTGCGTTCTTCAGCGCGAAGGTGCCGCCGAAGCCGCAGCACTCTTCGGCCTTCGGCAGGTCGACGAGCCGCAGTCCGCGGACGTTCTCGAGCAGCTGACGCGGCCGGTCGCCGACCCCGAGCATCCGCAGCGAGTGACAGGTCGGGTGGTAGGTCACCGAGTGCGGGAAGTAGGCCCCCACGTCGGTCACTCCGAGCACGTCGACGAGGAACTCGCTCAGCTCGTAGGTGCGCGGCGACGTCTCCGCCACCGCGGCCGCCAGCCGCGCGTCGCCGGACCGTTCTGCGACCAACCGGTGCTGGTGCCGCGCGGAGCCGGCGCAGGAGCCGGACGGCGTGACCACGGCGTCGTACCCCTCGAAGGCACGGACGAACGAGCGCACCGCCGGCACTGCCTCGTCGAGGTAGCCGGTGTTGACCATCGGCTGCCCGCAGCAGGTCTGCGCCCGCGGGAAGTCGACGTCGACCCCCAGCCGCCGCAGCAGCCGGACGACGGCCTGTCCCGTGCCCGGGAACATGGCGTCGTTGACGCAGGTGACCATCAGTGCGACGCGCATGCCGTCATCCTGCCCCTCGACGTCACGCCGGGACCACCTTCTCCACGTAGGGCACGAGCCGCACCGGACCGACCAGGCCGTAGCTCTGCCGGGTCGCGACGCCGTAGACACCCGGCGTCACGACGCGCAGTCGGTTGAGCAGCGTCGAGGCGACCTCGACCTCGATCACGTTGACGCCCGGCACCAGCGTGTGTCCGAGATCGACGACGGCGTCCATCGGGTCGAGCGGCGCCAGCAGGTCACCGTTGACGCGCACCCGGAACGTGTCGTTGACCTCGCCGAGCTCGAGGTACGCGCCGTCGTCGCCGGTCCAGCCGGCGCCGACGTCGACGGTGGTGCGGTAACGGCCGATGCCGGAGACGTCCTCCAGTCCACTGACCTTCGACCACGACTGCAGCGAGGCGAGGTCGCGGGTCACGGTCTCCTTGGTGGTCGCGAGGTCCGTCGGGTCGGCCGGGTCGACCGGCCTCCAGTCCTCGAGCTCCAGGCTCCACGTCTGCGGTACGACGGCCGCTCGGACCCGGTCCACGGCCACCCGCACCGTGCGCCCGTCGGTCCTGGTCAGCTCGAAGCTGCCGGCGGTGGTCGTGCGAAGGGCGGCGTTCGCGCCACGGGCGACGACGCTCTGGCCTGCGGTCGCGACCGGCAGCACTGCGCGGGCAACACCCTTGCCCGGTGCGGCGAGCGCGACGATCGTCGCCTGACCGGGCACCAGGTCGACGCGGACCCGGACCCGGTCGCCGGAGCGCTCGTAGGCGGCGATCCGCGTGATCTCACCGGACCAGGCGTCGAGCAGCCACGGCACGGCGT
Source organism: Nocardioides sp. F233 (assembly GCF_057813895.1). Lineage (NCBI taxonomy): Bacteria > Bacillati > Actinomycetota > Actinomycetes > Propionibacteriales > Nocardioidaceae > Nocardioides > Nocardioides sp. F233. The sequence continues at coordinate 13,520 of NZ_JBVASH010000011.1, read as the reverse complement.
CGCGGTCGGTGGCGGTCAGCCAGACGTCCTGGTTGGCTGCGCTGAGACGGCGGTTCTCGGCGTGCCGCGCGTTGGCGAGGTAGTAGAGGTCGACGTCGCCGGTCACCCGGCGCACGTGCATCACCGACGAGTCGGCGTGCTCGACGTCGCGCACGACTCCGAGTGCGGTGAGGGCGTTGCCGACCTCGGCCTCGATGACCGTACGGGTCGTCGGCAGCGCCGCGACCTGTGCCACCAGGGCCCGCACCTGCGCCGTGGCCGCGGCGTCGTCGCGGCCGACCGGCGTCACCTGGGACCAGTCGCCGATGAGCACGACGGGCAGGCCCTTGCGGCCCAGCGCGAGCAGTCGCTCCGCACCCTCGATGTCCATCGTCACGGCATTGCCGCGCAGCGAGTCCGGCCCGACCACGACGGCCTTGTAGGCCGGGCCGTCCGGGGCCAACCGGCCGTGTACGACGTCGACACCGTCCAGCGCGAGCAGCGAGGCGCTGACGAACGAGTGCGACCAGCCCAGCTTGGTGCCGTTGTTGGTGATCCACTGCGGGCCGATGCCGGTCGACGCCCAGCCCTTGTGCCGCCAGAACGCGACGTCGTACTTCGGTACGCCGGTCTGCAGGACCAGCTGCGTGCGGGCCAGGTAGGCGGCGATGCCCGGCACGTGCTGCCACTGCGGCGTGCGCGGTCCCCACGCCTCGCCGTACCCGATCGCGTTGCTGTAGTACGGCGAGAAGGCGGCGAAGCCGGGCCAGGTGACGTTCGGTGCCTGCGCGTACGGGAAGCCGTGGATCATCAGGTGGTTCACGCCGGCTGCGAAGATGCTGTTGATGGTGAAGAGCGCCTGGTTCTGGGCGGTCGGGCTGACGCTGTTGGCGCCCCAAGTGGTGTTGTAGGCCGCACCGGAGTAGCAGATGGCCTCGCACGAGAGGACCTTGTGGCCGGCGAGGTCGCGGCCGGACGCCATGATCCGGTAGTCGTCGAGGTTCTTGAAGCCGAGCGACTCCGTCTCGGGCACGTCGACGACGGCGGCGTGCTGCATGGTGTCCGTCTCGAGGCCGTAGGGCTGGATCCGGATGCCCATGCCGAGTGAGCGGGCGAAGTCCTGCATCGGCCGCAGGTGCTGGTCGCGGTAGAGGTCGGACAGGACGATGTTGTAGTCGTCGCGGATCTCGTTGGTGTGCAGGCTGTCGGCGGTCGCCGGGTTCGCCGCGGCCGCGAGCGAGAACTGGTACTTCTCGTCCTTCTCCAGGACGAACGGCAGCCAGGGACGCAGGTCGTAGCCGTGCTTCGCCTCGAACTCGTCGAGGAGGTCGGTGGTCCAGATCGTCGCGTCGGTCTCGATCTCGAGGGAGTCCTCGAAGAGATTGCCGCCCGCCGCCCTCAGCAGGGCGCGCATCTCGCCGTCGACGATCCGGTCCTGCCACAGGTCGATGACCGCCTGAGCACCCCGGCGGCTGAAGTGGTCGACCACGTACGCCCGCGGCGAGGTGTGCGGCCCGGCCTCGGGCTCCTGGCCCGAGCCGCGCTGCCAGGTGGCGAGCAGCACCCAGGTCGCACCCGCCGGCTCGGCCGGCGCGGTCCACGTGAGGTGTTCGCCCTCGACGGAGCCCAGCAGGTCCGTGTACGACGAGCCGTCGAGCAGCGTGCTGGTGACGACGCCCTTGCTGTCCTTGACGTAGCCGGTCACCCGGTGGGCCTGGACCGTGACCAGCTGCCGGCGGGTCACGGCCGCGGCAGCATCGGCGCCGGGCTCGGGCAGCTCGGCGTCGTACGTCGCGCCGGCGAGGACGCTCGCCTGGCCGTGCGCCAGCTCGGTGCAGGCCGCGTCGTCGTCGGGCGTGATCGTCGGTACGGCCGCCGGCCAGGACGGGCCGGCGGTGATGTCGATCCGGACGCCGCGCTTGGCGGCCTGCGCGAGTGCCGCCTTCACCCCGGCCACCCAGGAGGGGGTGCCCCAGCCGTGGGCCGCGACGTCGATGTCGATGTCGCGGGCGCGCAGGCTGTGGGTGACGTCGGCGACCTCGAGGACGCCGAAGCCGGCGTCGGCGACCTGGTCGACCTCGCGGGCGATCTCGACGGGGTCGACGAGGCCGTGCGGCCACCACCACCGGAATCCCGGCGCAGTGGCGGTCCCGGGCTTGCGGAACGCCTTGACCAGGTCGTCAGGCAGGCCGGCGGATCCGGGCGCGGCCTGGGCGGGAACGATCGCGGCGGTGCCGGTGGCACCGACGACGGCGGCCGTGCCGAGGGTCGCGGCAGCGGCACCGAGGAGGGCGCGCCGGTTCAGGCGGGCGCCGGTGGTGTCGGTCATGGACAGGCCTTCCGGGTGGGGGTGGGAGGGTGGAAGGAAGCAGGTCAGTGCGGGAGGCGGGCTTCCGCCGCCGCCCAGTCGAGTCCCGTGCGAGGCTCGAACCGGCGGACGTCGTACGAGCGGCGCACGAGGTCGCGCATCGCCGGCAGGTCGGGCAGGTCGGCGCCAAGGGCGCGCCCCTGGACGAGCACGTTGCCGAGCGCGGCCGCCTCGACCGGACCGGCGAGGACGGGCAGACCACAGGCGTCGGCGGTGAGCTGGCACAGCACCTCGTTCTGCGAGCCGCCGCCGACGACGTGGACGACCTCGGGCGAGGTGCCGGCGAGGGCGGCCGCCGAGCGGACGTGGCGGCGGTAGGCGACGGCGAGGCTGTCGACGATGGTGCGGGTGATCGCCACCGGCGAGTGCGGCACGATCTCCCCGGCCTCCGCGGCGAGCGCGGCGATCCGCTCCGGCATCGGGTCGGCGGCCGTGCTCGGGAAGAGCAGCCGCGGGTCGTTGATGTCGACGACGGTGCGCAGCGGCTCGAACTCCGACGCGGCGGCGATCAGCGAACGCAGCTCGACGGCCTGGTAGCGACGCTCGCTCCACGAGCGCAGCGACTCCGAGAGGACCCACAGGCCCATCACGTTCTTGAGGAAGCGGACCGTGCCGTCGACGCCGACCTCGTTGGTGAAGTCGGCGAGCCGAGCCTCCTCCGAGAGCACCGGCCGGTCGAGCTCGAGGCCGACGAGCGACCATGTGCCCGAGGAGATGTAGGCGAAGTCCGTCACCTCCGCGGGGACGCCGACGACGGCCGAGGCGGTGTCGTGGGAGCCCACCGCGACCACCGGTACCTCGGCCGCGACACCGAGCTCGAGAGCCACCTCGGGCAGCAGCGGCCCGAGCAGGGAGCCCGGGTCCCTCAGAGGCGGGAGGATCCCCCAGGGCAGCCCGAGCTCCCGGCACAGGTCGACCGCCCAGGTGCCCGAGCGGACGTCGTACAGCTGGGTGGTCGAGGCGTTGGTGCGCTCGGCGCCGATCGCGCCGGTGAGCCAGTAGCCCAGCAGGTCGGGCAGCAGCAGCATCGTCTCGGCCGACTCCAGCGCGGCGGTGCCACGGCCGGCGACCAGCTGGTAGAGCGTGTTGAACGGGAGCTGCTGGATGCCGGTGGTGCCGTACAGCGCCGCCGCGCCGACCTCCGCCACGACCTTGTCGGCAATGCCGTCGACCCGGGCGTCACGGTGGCTGAAGACCTGGCCGAGCAGCTGGCCGTCACGGTCGAGCAGGCCGTGGTCGATCGCCCACGAGTCGATGCCGATGCCGTGCAGAGGACCGGTCCGGGCAACCTCGGCGACGCCCTTGAGGACCTCACGGTGGATGCCGAGGACGTCCCAGAACAGCGAGCCCCGCACGCGCACCGCCCCGTTGGGGAAGCGGTGCATCTCGTTGATCTCGACCCGGTCGCCACCGATCCGGCCGGACATCACCCGGCCGGAGGTGGCACCCAGGTCGACGGCAGCGACCCGTACCGGAGTCGTCATCGGAGGAACGCGGCGGCAACCCCGGCGTCGACCGGGATGTGCAGGCCGGTGGTGTGCGTCAGCTCCGGACCGCAGAGCACGAACACCGCGTTGGCGATGTGGTCGGGCAGCACCTCGCGCTTGAGGATCGTGCGCTGGGCGTAGAACTTGCCCAGGTCCTTCTCCTCGACGCCGTAGACCGCAGCCCGGTTGGCGCCCCAACCGCTGGCGAAGATGCCGGAGCCCTGGACGACGCCGTCGGGGTTCACGCCGTTGACCTTGATGCCGTGCTCGCCGAGCTCGGCGGCCAGCAGCCGGACCTGGTGGGCCTGGTCGGCCTTCGCGGCGCCGTACGCCACGTTGTTGGGGCCGGCGAAGATCGAGTTCTTGCTGGAGATGTAGACGATGTCGCCACCCAACTGCTGCTCGATCATCACCTTCGCCGTGGCCTTGGCGACGAGGAACGATCCCTTGGCCATCACGTCGTGCTGGAGGTCCCAGTCCCGCTCGGTGGTCTCCAGCAGTGAGCGCGAGAGCGACAGGCCGGCATTGTTGACGACCAGGTCGACGCCACCGAAGGCCAGCACCGCCGCGTCCACGGCGGCCTGGACGGCCGTCTCGTCGCTCACGTCGACCTGGACGCCGACGGCCACGTCGGGGCCACCCAGCTCCGCAGCGGTCGCCTGCGCCTTGTCCAGGCTGAGATCCGCGATCACGACGCAGGCGCCCTCGGCGGCCAGCTTGGCGGCGGTGGCCTTGCCGATGCCGGACGCGGACCCGGTGACCAGCGCGACCCGGGTCGCGAGCGGCTTCGGCTTCGGCATCCGTTGGAGCTTGGCCTCCTCGAGCGCCCAGTACTCGATGCGGAACTTCTCCGCCTCGTCGATCGGGGCGTACGTCGACAGGCCCTCGGCCCCGCGCATCACGTTGATCGCGTTGACGTAGAACTCCCCCGCCACGCGGGCGGTCTGCTTGTCCTTGCCGAAGCTGAACATCCCGACGCCGGGCACCAGCACGATCAGCGGGTCCTTGCCGCGGATGGCCGGTGAGTCGGCGACCGCGTTGCGGTCGTAGTAGCCCTGATAGTCCGCGCGGTACGACGTCGCCAGCTCGTGCAGCCGGGTGATGCTCTCCTCGACCGATGCGCTCGGGGGAAGGTCGAGCACCAGCGGCTTCACCTTGGTGCGCAGGAAGTGGTCGGGGCAGGACGTGCCGAGCGCGGCCAGCCGCGGGTGCTCGGCGGCGGCCAGGAAGTCGAGGACCACGTCGACGTCGGTGAAGTGGCCGACCATCGGCCGATCCGCGCTGGCGATGCCGCGGATCGTCGGCGCGAGGGCCGCGGCCCGGGCCTGGCGCTCGGCGTCCGGCAGCGCGGCGTACCCGTCGAGGGCGGGTCCGAACGGCTCGGCCTTCGAGTGCTCGGCGATGTAGGCCGCGGCGGTGTCGATGAGCCACAGCGAGTTGGCCTCGGCCTCCTCGCTGGTGTCGCCCCAGGCCGTGATGCCGTGGCCGCCGAGGATGCAGCCGATCGCCTGCGGGTTCCTGTCCTTGATCTCGGCGATGTCGAGGCCGAGCTGGAAGCCGGGACGACGCCACGGGACCCAGACGACCTTGTCGCCGTAGATCTCCTTGGTGAGCGCCTCGCCGTCGGCTGCGGTCGCGATCGCGATGCCGGAGTCGGGGTGGAGGTGGTCGACGTGCGCGGCGTCGACCAGGCCGTGCATGGCGGTGTCGATCGACGGCGCGGCGCCGCCCTTGCCGTGCAGGCAGTAGTCGAACGCGGCGACCATCTCGTCCTCGCGCTCGATGCCCGGGTACACGTCGACCAGGCTGCGCATCCGGTCCAGCCGGAGCACGGCCAGACCAGATGCCTCGAGGGTGCCGAGGTCGCCGCCGGAGCCCTTGACCCAGAGCAGCTCGACCGGCTCGCCGGTGACCGGGTCGGTCTCCGTGCCCTTGGCCGAGGTGTTGCCGCCCGCGTAGTTGGTGTTCTTCGGGTCGGCGCCGAGGCGGTTGGAGCGCGCGATCAGCGCGGCTGCTGCGGGGTTCATTCCTTGTCCTTTGACTCGGTGGTTGAGGTGTGAGGAGCGCTAGCGACGAGCCTCGAGACCCTCAGTTCCACGAAAGCTGGGTGCCGCCGACGCGGGCAGCCTCGATCTGCGCCTGATAGCCGGACTCGGCGTACGCGCGCATCGGGTCGGCCGGCAGGCCGCGCTCCTCACGCCACGCGGCGAGGTCGGCGCGGACGTCGGTGTAGAACGCGTCCATCAGCACGCCGTTGGCGCCGAGGACGTCACCGGCCGCCTGGGCCGCGTCGAGTGCCGCCCGGTCGACGAGCAGCGCGCGGGCGGTCATCTCCTGCACGTTGAGCACGGAGCGGATCTGGCCGGGGACCTTGTCCTCGACGTTGTGGCACTGGTCGAGCATGAAGGCCACGTCGCTGTCGGGGCCGTAGCCGCCGCCTCGGATCACCTCGAAGAGGATCCGGAACAGCTGGAACGGGTCGGCCGCACCGACGATCAGGTCGTCGTCGGCGTAGAAGCGCGAGTTGAAGTCGAAGGAGCCGAGCTTCCCCAGGCGCAGCAGCTGCATCACGATGAACTCGATGTTGGTGCCGGGCGCGTGGTGGCCGGTGTCGAGGCAGACCACGGCCCGCTCGCCGAGCGCGCTGACCTGGGCGTACGACGTACCCCAGTCCGGGACGTCGGTGTGGTAGAACGCCGGCTCGAAGAACTTGTACTCGAGGACCAGGCGCTGCTCCTCGCCGATCCGGTCGTAGATCGCGGCGAGCGACTCGGCGAGCCGGTCCTGGCGGCCGCGGAGGTCCGCTTGGCCGGGGTAGTTGCTTCCGTCGGCGAGCCAGATCTTGAGGTCGCGGGAGCCGGTCGCGTCCATCACGTCGATGCACTCGAAGTGATGGTCGATCGCCTTCCGGCGCACCTTCGGGTCGACGTGGGCCAGCGAGCCGAGCTTGTAGTCGTCGTCCTGGAAGGTGTTGGAGTTGATCGTCCCGAGCTCGACGCCCTGCTCGGCGGCGTAGGCGCGAAGCGCGGCGTAGTCGTCGACCTTGTCCCACGGGATGTGGAGCGCGACCTTCGGCGCGAGCCCGGTCAGCCGGTGCACGGTCGCAGCATCGGCGATCTTCTCCTCGACCGAGCGCGGGGTGCCCGCGCTGCCGAAGACCTTGAAGCGGGTGCCGGAGTTGCCGAACGCCCAGGAGGGGAGCTCGATGGCCTGGGCCTCGAGCTGGGCCGCGATGGCGGCGAAGTCGGTCATGAGTGGTGGCTTTCTGCGCGTGACGTGGTGAGCTGGTCGGCGAGGTTGAAGACCTCGCGGAGCAGGACGTTCCCTTCGTCGGGCGCCCCGTCGAGCTGGGTGAAGTAGGGCGCCATGTCGGCCTGCCAGCGGGCGTTGACCTCCGTGGCGGCCATGGCGGCCTGGGCAGCGGCCAGGTCGTCGGCCTCGACGTACCCGATCAGCAGCCCGTCGTCCCGCAGGAACAGGGAGTAGTTGCGCCAGCCGGTCTCCTCGAGTGCGGCGAGCATCGCGGGCCACACGGCCCGGTGACGCTCGGCGTACTCGTCCATCCGGTCGGGACGGACCTGGAGGCTGAAGCAGTAGCGGGGCATGGTGGGCCCTCTCCCTGTCCCTGCGGTGGCGGGATCAGAAGTGGAACTGGTCGATGTTGTCGGCGTTGAACCGGAACGGGTCGCCGAGCAGGACGGTGTTGTCCTCGCCGACCGTGAACTCGCCCAGGTCGCCGGCCTTGAAGGTGTCACCCTTCTTGCCGGTGATGTCGCCGTCGGCGAGCGCCTTGCCGGCGTACGCCGAGAGGTAGCCGAGCTCCTCCGGGTTCCACAGCGCGAACTCCTTGACCGTGCCGTCCTTGACGTAGTCGCGCATCTGGTCGGGCGTACCGAGGCCGGTCAGCGCGACCTTGCCCTTCGCGTCGGAGGTCGACAGGTAGCGGGCGGCGGCCGAGATGCCGACGGTGGTCGGCGAGATGATGCCCTTGAGGTTCGGGTGGTCCGCCAGCAGCGCCGCGGTCTTGTCGAACGAGGTCTGGTCGTCGTCGTCGCCGTAGACGGTGTCGACGAGCTTGATGTTCGGGTGGTTCGCCTCGAGGTCGGACTTGATGAGGTCGATCCACGCGTTCTGGTTGGTCGCATTGGCCGCCGCCGACAGGATGGCGATCTCGCCACTGTCGCCGATCTGCTCGGCGATCATGTCGACCTGGACCTTCGCGATGCCCTCGGCAGTGGCCTGGTTGATGAACAGGTCACGGCACTCGGCGTCGGTGTCGGAGTCGAAGGTGACGACCTTGGTGCCGGCGTCACGAGCGGCGTTGAGCGAGTCGCACAGCGCGGTCGGGTCGTTGGCCGAGATGACCAGCGCGTTGACACCCTGGGCAGCCGCGGTGTCGATGTAGGAGACCTGCGCGTCCGGGCCCGCGGTGTCGGGCCCCACCTCGGCGTACTTCCCACCGAACTCCTCGACGGCCTTCTTGCCGCCGGCGTCGCTGGTCTCGAAGTACGGGTTGCCGAGGTTCTTCGGCAAGAAGGTGACCGTGGTGGCGTCACCGCCGCCGCCCGAGCCGCCCTTGTCGTCGCTGCTTCCGCAGGCGGCCAGGCCCAGGGTGGCGACCAGCGCCAGCGCTGCACCGGCAGCGAACCGCTTGGAGTGGATCCTCATTGAGCTACCTTTCGGGTGTGGTCGCCGTTGTCCGGCGTCTTCGTGGTGACCTCGGGAGTCACCGCCCGCCGCGGAAGCAGAGCCCGGATGCGCGGCAGGAAGTTGGAGGCGATCACCGAGCCCACGAGCAGCAGGCCGATGATGATCTGGATGACCTCGGAGCCCTGCCCGTCGAGCTGGAGCGCCGAGTTGAGGACGGCGATGAGGAGCACGCCGGCGATCACGCCGTGAAGGGCACCCCGGCCGCCGAAGATGGACACACCGCCGAGCAGGACGCCCGCGATCACCTTGAGCTCGAAGCCCGAGCCGGTGTCGGTCGCGACGGAGTTGGACTTGAGGGCGACGTAGACGCCGGCGAGTGCTGCAACCACGCCGCTGAGCGTGAACAGCACGAGCTTGGTGCGGGCGACGTTCACACCGGAGAAGCGGGCGGCCTCGTCGCTCAGCCCGACCTCGAAGACACTGCGCCCGAAGCTCGTGAAGTGGAGCAGCAGTCCGAACAGGACGGCCAGCACCACGATGGGGATGATCACGTTGGGGTATTGCGAGTCGCCGATCCGGTCGGTGGGCCAGGTGCGCAGCTCGCCCGGGAACCCGGAGATCCGCTTGTCCTGGATCAACCCCTCGGCCAGACCTCGATAGAGGGCAAGGCTGCCGATGGTGACGGCGAGCGAGGGCAGGCCGACATAGGCGACGAAGAAGCCGTTGAGCGCCCCGAGGGCGGCGCCCGCAGCAACCGCGACCAGGGCCGCAACGGGCAGCGAGAGGTCGTGGTCGACCACCAGGACGCCCGTGATCGCGGCACTCGCGCCGAGGGTGCTCGCGACCGACAGGTCGATCTCGCCGGTGATGATGATGAGCGTCATCGGCAGCGCCATCAGCAAGATGGGCGCGTACTCCTTGAGCAGGTTGTAGACGGTCAGCGGGCCGTCGAAGTACTGCACGTTGCCGAGGGCGTAGAGGAACACCACGACCAGGGCGACGATGACCGCGGCCTCGCGGTTGAGCAGCAGCCGGGCGAGCAGCCCGCGCGAGTACGCCGGGTAGGTGCGGGTCGCCCGCTCCGCCTGCGGGGCGTCGGGAGTCAGGGTGGTCATGCGTGGTCCCTCGCTTCCACGAGCTGGTGGGTGCGGCGGATGCTGAGCACGCGGTCGAGGACGATCGAGCCGATGATCAGCGCGCCGACGACGGCGCCCTGCCAGAACTCGCTGATGCCCAGGATCGGGAGAGCCCGGTTGATGGTGACGAGGAGGAAGGCGCCGATGGCCGCACCCCAGACGGTGCCGCTGCCGCCGAAGATCGCCACGCCGCCGATGACGACCGCGGCGACGGCCTGCAGCTCGATGCCGGAACCGGTGCCGGAGAAGGCGGTGGCATAGCGAGCCGCGGAGAACACACCGGCCAGCCCCGCGAGCGCGCCGCAGAGGACGAAGGCACCGAACACCCGGCGAGCGGTGGGCAGGCCGTAGAGGTCGGCGGCGTCCGGGTCGGAGCCGATCGCGTAGAGCTCGCGGCCACCGCGGGCGGTGTGGAGGTAGTAGCCGACGAGCGCGACCACGACCAGGGCGAGGATGGTCAGAACCGGGATGGTGAGCACCTGCTGGGTGCCGAGCCGCTCGAAGTGGGCCGGGTAGTCCTGCGCGTTCATCCGGTCGCTGCCGACCTCGTGGGTCAGCGCACCGCGCAGGACGTACATGGTGCCGAGCGTGATGACCAGCGCCGGCACCTTGAACAGGGTGACCAGCAGGCCGTTGAGCGCCCCGACCACCGCGCCGACCGCGAGTCCGGCGAGGAGGACCACGATCACCGACGTGTCCGGGTGGGCGACGAAGATCTTGCCGGTGACGTACGCCGTGATGCCGAGCGTCGAGCCCACGGACAGGTCGACGTTGCGGGTGACCACGACGACCATCTGGCCGACCGCGAGCAGCAGCAGGATCGACGGCGCCAGCAGGGTGTCGCGCCAGCCGTCGGCGCTCAGCACGAACGAGCTGCGCCGGGTCGTGGCGATCACGAGCAGCAGCACCAGCACGATGACGATGGCGAGCTCCCGCGAGCGCAGCAGGGTACGCACCGCGCGGGTGGCGGCGCTCTCCCGGGACGGGGCGAGGGTGCTCATGCGGCCGGCTCCTTGGTCGCGGTCGTCGAGCGGGTGGCGGCGGCCATCACGTTCTCGGGGGTGGCCTCGGCGCGGGGGATGTCGGCGGTCAGCCGGCCCTCGCAGACCACGAGGACACGGTCGGCCATGCCGAGGACCTCGGGGAGCTCGGAGGAGATCATCAGGATCGCCAGGCCCTGGCCGGCCAGGTCGGAGAGCAGCCGGTGGACCTCGGCCTTGGTGCCGACGTCGATGCCGCGGGTGGGCTCGTCGATGATCAGCAGCCTGGGGTCGGTGGCGAGCCACTTCGCGATGACGACCTTCTGCTGGTTGCCACCGCTCATCGTCGCTGCCCGCATGTCGAGCGCGCTGGTCTTGACCTCGAGACGTGCGGCCCAGGGTGCAGTGGCGCGGTTCTCCGCCCGGTTGGTCAGCAGACCTGCGCGGGAGAGTCCGCGCCGGATGACCGAGGCGATGTTGTGGGCGACGGAGCTCTCGGTGACCAGGCCCTGCTGCCGGCGGTCCTCGGGGACGAACGCAATGCCGGCGCGAATGGCGCGGCGGGGGCTCCGCTTCGGCACCGGCGCTCCCGCGAGGCTGACCCGGCCGGTGTCGTACCCGTCCACGCCGAAGACGGCCCTGGCGATCTCGCTGCGGCCGGCGCCGACCAGACCAGCGAGGCCGACGATCTCACCGGCGCGGACCTGGAAGGAGATGTCGTGGAACTCCCCCGCGGCGCTGAGGTTCTCGACGTCGAGGACGACGTCGCCGATCGGGGCCGGGTTCTTCGGGAACAGCTCGGCAACCTCGCGCCCGACCATCTTCGCGACGATCTCGGTCTCGGTCGTCTCGGCGATCCGGGAGGTGGCGACGTAGGCGCCGTCACGCATGACGGTGACCGTGTCGCACAGGTCGAAGACCTCGTCGAAGCGATGGGAGATGAAGACCAGCGCGCGACCTTCGTCGCGCAGGCTGCGGGCCACGGCGAAGAGCCGGGCGACCTCGTTGCCGCTCAACGCCGCGGTCGGCTCGTCCATCACGAGGAGCTTGGCGTCGAGGGAGATCGCCTTGGCGATCTCGATCAGCTGCTGGTCGGCGATGGACAGGCCGTTGGCGACCCGGCGCGGGTCGATGCTGACACCCAGGCGCGCGAAGAGCGCCTCCGACTCGGCGTACATCCGGGTCCGGTCGATGCGGCGGCCGCTGCGCAGCGGGTGACGGCCCATGAAGATGTTCTCCGCGACCGAGAGGTCGGGGAACAGCGTCGGCTCCTGGTAGATCACCGCAACGCCCGCAGCCTTGGACTCGGCCGTGGAGGCGAAGTCGACCGGACGACCCTGCAGCTCGAGGTCGCCCGCATCGCGGCGGTGGACGCCGGCGACGATCTTGACCAGCGTCGACTTGCCGGCGCCGTTCTCGCCGACGAGGGCGTGGATCGAGCCGGGGTCGACCTCCAGGGTCCCCGACCGCAGCGCGGCGACGGCACCGAACGACTTCGCGACACCTCGCAGTGCGAGCGTCGGAACGGTGCGCTCCTCGTGGTCGGACATCTCACTCCTCGTTCTTCTCACCCGCGCATTGAAAGGTTTCAATAGCGGATGTGACGACGCTAGGTGACCGCCCTCACACCCGTCAAGACAGATCCGAAACTTTCTTGAAACGAATCAATGGATGACCCCGACGACCCCGGAACGGCCTAGGGTGTGGCCACACCGTCAGGAGGAACCGTGAGCACCAGCGAGGCGCAGCGCAGCGTGTCCGTCAAGGACGTCGCATCGGCCGCGGGCGTCTCCGTCGGCACCGTGTCCAACGTGCTGAACCGCCCCGAGAAGGTCTCACCCAGCACTCTCGAGCACGTCCAGGCGGTCATCGCGCAGCTCGGCTTCGTCCGCAACGACGCTGCGCGGCAGCTCCGGGCCGGCACCAACCGCGCGGTGGGCATGGTCGTGCTCGACGTCCGCAACCCGTTCTTCACCGACGTCGCTCGCGGCGTCGAGCTCCGCCTCGGTGCGCACGGTCGCCCCCTCATCCTCGGCAGCTCGGGGCAGGACGCCCAGCGCGAGTCGACGTACCTCGACCTCTTCGAGGAGCAGCGGGTCAGCGGCCTGCTGATCACCCCGGTCGGGAAGGTCCTCCCTCGGCTGCGCCGTCTGCGCGAACGCGGCACCGCAGTCGTCGTGGTCGACCGTCGCACCGGCAGCCGAGAGTTCTCCTCGGTCGCCGTCGACGACCTCCGCGGCGGCCGCCTGGCTGCCGGCCACCTGCTCGCCTGCGGGCGTCGCCAGCTCGTGCTCCTCGGCGGCCCCCACGGCCTGACCCAGATCAAGCACCGTCTCCGAGGCGCGCAGGAGGCCGTCGACGCCATCGACGGCGCCCGACTCCAGTTCGTCGAGACCGCGACCATGGACGCCGACGCCGGTCGCCAGGCCGCCGAGCAGCTGATGTCCGGCCCCCATCGTCCCGACGCGATCTTCGCCGCCAACGACCTGATCGCCCTCGGCGTGCTCCAGGCCCTCACCCTCGCCGGCATCCGGGTGCCCGACGACGTCGCCATCCTGGGCTATGACGACATCGACTTCGCCGCATCCGCCGCGATCCCGCTCAGCTCGATCCGCCAGCCGCGCGCCGAGATGGGTGCGGTCGCCACCGACCTGCTTCTCGACGCCATCGCCGACCCCGCTGCGCAGGTGCGCGACATCGTCCTCGAACCGGAGCTCGTCGTACGACGGTCGACGGCAGGCTGAACCCGGTACCGACGACGCCTCCGGTCCTCCCGGGCGCCGCACCCAGCCCGAAAAAGCACTCAGGGCCAGCACACGAGGTGCTGGCCCTGAGCCAATGTTTGTCCGGCGGCGTCCTACTCTCCCACATCCTCTCGGTTGCAGTACCATCGGCGCTGGCAGGCTTAACTTCCGGGTTC
>NZ_JBVASH010000010.1:0-97595 GCF_057813895.1 Nocardioides sp. F233 | reverse complement strand
GAGTCAACCGAGCAACGCAACGCCGCGCTGCCCGCCTGGCTCCACTTCTACAATCACCACCGCGCCCACTCCGCCATTGGAGGCCGCCCACCGGTCACCCGGCTGACCAACCTCCCCGGACATCACAGCTAGTCGACGCTCCTTCGCGCAGTCGCGAGGGCCTTGCTCCTGACCGTGCGCCCCGATCGGGTCGAGGACCGCGGTTGAGCCGGTAGTAGTGGGCCAAGCGACCGCTTCGCTACCCTCTCCCCGGGCGCGTGAGTGCCCGGGGAGATGTCCGTGCGGCGGCGGAGGGGGTACGACGACCGCGCGGGCCTGTGGGAGGAGGCCCGTCGATGGCGCGCGCCAGCATGCGTCGTACCCCGTCATGCCCGTCGTCGGACGGCTCCGAGCGCGGCGCGACCGCCGTGATCGTCGCGGCGTTCCTCGCGGTCGCCCTGGTCGTCGCGGCGCTCGCGGTCGACCTCGGCATGCAGCGGGTGCTGCGCCGTGACCTGCAGGCCGTCGTCGACGTGGTCGCGCTCGACCTGTCGCGGGAGCTGACCGGCAAGAAGGCGGGGGAGTACGCCGCCGCCGACCGCACTGCGATCGACGCCGCCGAGGCCGCCAGCCTGCACCGCAACAGCCACCTCGTCGGCGGCGAGGTGTCGCCGCAGGACGTGGAGTGGGAGCTGGTCGTCCTGGTCGACGGCAGCTGGCGCACCGCCGCGTCGACCGAGATCCCGGGCGGCGTGCGGGTGACCGCCCGTTCCTCCGTGGGCTTCGCGTTCGGCGGGATCACCGGCGTCAACGAGGGTGGTTCGGTCCGCACCGCCGTCGCCGCGGCGCGGCCCAACGCCTGCCTGCGGGTGAGCTCGTACGCCGCTCAGCTCGACACCGGGCAGTCCTGGCTGCTCAAGCCGCTGCTCGGGAAGCTGCTCGGGTCCGACCTCGCGCTCAAGGTGCTCGACCCGCACGCCGGCCTGGCCGGGGTGAACCTCAACCTGCTCGACCTGATCGACGAGCTCGACCCGCTCGTCAGCGCCGACATCTCGGCCGCGTCCTTCACCCAGGCGGCCGGCGTGAACGTCGGCCTGTCCGAGCTGATGCTCGCGGCGGTGAAGGTGCTGGAGCGGCAGAGCGGCCGGCTGGCCGAGGTCGACCTGCTGCGCAACGTCTACAACGGGGTCCAGGCGAACCTGCCGGCCGTCGGGATCAAGCTGTCGGACCTGGTCCGGCTCGCCACTGCGGACGACGCCGCGGCGAACCTCGACCTCAACCTGTTCGACCTCGTCGCCGGGTCCCTGGCGATCGCCAACGGCACCAACGTGATCAAGCTGCCGCTGGCCGTGAAGCTGCCGCTGCCGATCGGCCCCGGCGGCACCAGCCTGGTCGACCTCAAGGCCAGCGTGAAGGTCGGGCAGAAGCCGGTCGCGACGTGCCCGCGGGCGGAGAGCTCGCAGGTCGAGATCACCCTCGCCGGCGACGCCCTCGCGCTCGATCTCGGTGTGGTCGCCGTCCGTGTCCCGATCACGATCCGGCTCACCCTCGCCGACGCCAGCGCGACCGTCACCGCCGTCGAGTGCCTGCCCACCGGCAAGCGGATCAAGATGCTCGTCGACAGCGGGCTGCTCGGCGTCGACGTACGCCTCGGCCAGCGCGCCGACGACCCGACCTCGCCCAAGATGAGCGTCTCCCTGCTCAGCCTCGGCATCCCCGGCTGGAACGGCATCGAGGTCGTCAGCGGCACCGTCGCCCTCAGCAGCGGCGCCAACCCGAACCGGCCCGTGCGCAGCACGCAGCTCGACATCGTCGACGAGAACTACGACGTCAGCGTGCCGATCCGGCAGGGCGGCCTCGGCGTCCCCGACCTGTTCCTGTCGGTCAACAGCCTCAAGCTGCTCGGCGGCCTCGGCCCGCTCTCGGACCTGCTCGCCTTCCTGGGCATCCCGAGCCTGCTGCAGTGGGTCGTCGACCTGGTGCTCCAGGGCATCGTCAACCCGCTCAAGAACGGCCTCGACAAGTGGCTCCTCGGGCCGCTGCTCACCGCGCTCGGCGCCGACGTCGCCGGTGGCACGGTCACCGCCGTGTCGCCGGTCGACTGCGGGACGCCCAGGCTCGCCGGCTGACCCGATCCTGTTGGCGTGTAACACGTTGTCCACGCGACTGGTCGCCGGTTCTCAGCACGACACGCCGACGACACGCCGTGGCCGATGCTGACCAGCGTCAGGTAGTCGGGTGGACGGCGTGTTACAGCGGTCGGTCAGCCGGGGCAGGGATCGACGTTGAAGCTCGCCGAGCGGGTCGTGGTGTGCCCGGCCCGGTCGACGGCGGTGACCGTCGCGGTGACGGTGCCGCCGATCGGGAACGGGCCGATGCTCGCGGTCCAGCCGCCGCCGGACGCGGTCATCGCCTTCTGGCCGTTGCCGCTGGGGCCGCTCCAGGCGACCCGGACCGCCTGGAGGGTCGCGTCGGTGGCGGTCGTCGTGATGGTGCGGCCCGAGCAGTCGGTCGGACCGCCGACCTGGAGCGCGCCGACGACCGGTGGGTTGTCGACGCTGACCTGGACCGAGACCAGGACGGTGCCCCCGGACCAGGCGACTGCGACGGTGCCGGTGCTGCTGCCCTCGCCGAGGGTCGCGCGGTCGGCGGCGATCGTCAGGCCGGAGCCCGCGCCGGGGTCGAGCGCGCCCTTCGCCCGCGACACCGACAGCCAGGCAACGCGCGACGTCACGGTGTAGTCGAGCGCGGTGCCGCCGGCGTTGCGCAGCTGCACAAAGCCCTTCTGCTTCGTGCCCAGGCGCAGGGTGCGGGTCGACACGCGCAGGTCGCCCGGGGCGGCCACGGTGGCGTCGGTGGTGGCGCTGGTCGGCTCGGTGGGGGTCGCGTCGGTCGTGTCCGGGGTCGCCGGATCCGCGGGTACGGCGGTCGTCGGGCTCGTCGTTGCCGTCGCCGTCGGCTCGGTGGCCTGCGTGGTCGGGAGCGAGCTGCTCGTCGCCGGGTCGGTCGCGACCGCCGACTCCTCGTTGTCCGGCCACCAGGCGAGACCAGCGGCACCACCGAGGCCGAGCAGGAGCACGACCAGGCCGACGACGAGCAGCACGCGCTTCGTCGTACCGCTTCCGGGGGCGGTCGCTGCGGGAGGGAGCACGGGGTCGTCGACGTAGTGGGCGACCAGCCGCTCGTCCTCGAGGACGCGGTCGCGCAGGGCGGCGGGGGCTGCGAAGGCGGGGACGCCGGCGAGCAGGGCCAGCGGGCTGACCATCAGCTTGCGGCGGGTCTCGCAGGTCTCGCAGCCGTCGATGTGGCGGGCGACCCGCTTGCGGATCAGCGGCGAGAAGCGGCCGTCCCAGTCGCCGAGGATGCCGGACAGCTCGTCGCACAGCTCGCTGCCGCGGCGCGCGATGAGCAGCGCCCCGAGCGAGCGCTCGACCTGGTCGCGGGCGCGGCTGAGCATCACGTAGGAGTTCTGCGGGGTCACGTCCATCGCGGCCGCGAGCTCGCTGCCGTCGAGGCCCTGGCGCAGGTGCAGGTCGAGGAGTGCGCGGTCGCGGTCGTTGAGACCTTCGATCGCCGCCCAGACCAGCTCCCGCAGCTCGTCCTGGACGGCGGCGTCCGTGACCTGTTGCTCCGGCCCGCTGCCGAGGTCAGGCATGGCTTCGAGCCACTCGTCGTCGTGGGCCTCCCGGGCCCGGCCGCGCAGCGTGCGCAGGCACTCGTTGCGCACCACGGAGTACAGCCATGGCCGCAGCCGTGACGGATCGCGCAGCTGGCCGACCTTCTCTGCCATCAGCACGAACGAGTCCGCCACGCAGTCCGCCGCCTCCTCGCGGTTGCGGAGCATCGAGTACGCGAAGTCGTGCAGCCGGTCGGCGTACCGCTCGTAGACACCGGCGAAGGCCTGCCGGTCGCCGGCGAGGACGCCCGCGACCAGGGTCGCGTCGTCCGCGGGCGGGCCCGAGACAGTCATGGCGAGATCGTAGGGACACAGGGGTGTGAGTGCCTACGGATTGCAACCTTGCAGGTTTTCGACGGATTTCCTGCAGACAGGTGGGTAGAACGCGTTCTAGTATCCGCGCATGGACCGCACCCGCACTCCCGACGAGGCCGTGCTCGGCCTCTGGCGCACTCTCTCCGCCCGCGACTGGGACGGGCTCGCCGACTGGGTGAGCGAGGACTGCATCTACGTCGACATGCCCGTGGGCGCTGCGCTCGCGGCCCGCGGACCGGTCGACATCGTGAAGCGGCTCCAGGTCGGGCTGCGCGACCTCGCCGGCTACCAGAACCACGACGGGCTCCTGGTCGCCGACGGCGACACCGTGATGTACGAGCACTCCGAGACCTGGACCTTCGCCACCGGCGAGGTCGTCGAGCTCCCGTTCGTCACGGTGCACCGGGTCCGCGACGGCCGGGTCTGCCTGTGGAAGGACTACTGGGACTTCGGGACGGTCGCGTCCGGCGCGCCCGCCGACTGGATGGAGAAGCTGCAGCAGGCCGACACGTCCTGGATCTTCGACGCCACCGGGTTGGTCTGAGGCACGTCCCCGGTCGTTGTCCGAGGTCGCGGCTAGCCTCCTTCAGGTCCCCCACCGCCGATCGCCAGGAGGCGACATGGCCCAGGTCGTCCTGTTCCACCACGCCCGCGGACTCACCGACGGGGTCCGCCAATTCGCCGACTCGCTGCGGTCCGCCGGACACGTCGTGCACACCCCCGACCTGTTCGACGGCACCCTCCCCGACAGCCTCGACGCCGGCCTGGCGCTGATCCGCGAGCTCGGCGACGAGCTCGACGCGCGCGCCGACCGGGCCGTCGAGGCCCTGCCCGGTGAGCTGGTCTACGCCGGCTTCTCCGTCGGCGAGGCCGCGGCCCAGCGCCTGGCCCAGACCCGGCCGGGCGCGCGCGGTGCCCTGCTCTACGAGTCCTGCATCCCGGTCACCGGCGAGTGGGCCTTCGGCCCCTGGCCGGCCGGCGTACCGGTCCAGGTGCACGGTGCCGAGGGCGACGAGTTCTTCGCCGAGGACCTGCCGGCGGCGCAGGGGCTGGTGGAGGCGGCCGGGCCGGACCTGGCTGAGCTGTTCCTGTACCCCGCCGAGGGGCACCTGTTCACGGACAGCTCCCTGCCGACGTACGACGCCGCGGCGGCTGCGGTCGTGATCGAGCGGTCGACGGAGTTCCTCGCCCGGCTGGGGTGATCGGGGCCCGGTCACACCGGCGTGATCGGGATCGACCTCCGCGGCTCGAACACGAACGACGCACCCGTGCTGAACCGGGTCACCGCGACCTCCTCGGCCTCCGGCCGGTCCTCGCCCTCGACCACCGAGACCCGCCAACCGCCGCCCGGGGCCTCGAGCACCCGGGCGTCGAGGCCGGGGGACACCGCGCCGGCGATGGCCCGCAGCGCATCGGGCCACCCGGGCCCGCACAGCGAGATCCAGGCAGCGTCCTCGTCGGCGGGTCCGGGGACGACGGCGATCTCGCCGGGCGACGCTGACGCCGAGACGTATGCCGCCGGGTTGAGCAGCGGGTGCAGCCAGATCGCGCGGAGCGCGCCGGCCGGGTCGCGGGGGAGGTCGAGGGCGCGGGCGATCCGCTCGGCGCCGATGCCGGCGATGCCGACCAGCTGCTTGCGGCGCAGCTTGGTCAGCTCCGCCTCGGTCTCCACCCGCTCGGCGACCGCGAGTGCGAACGCCCGGTCCAGCAGGTGCATCTGCAGGCACACCTCGTCGGCGATCCGGACCAGCGCGGAGTGCGAGAACGCGGCGAAGTCGACGTCGGACAGCAGCGGGCCTGCGTAGTCGGCGAGCCCCTCGTCGGACGGATCGATCGGCGCGAGCTCGAGCAGCGCGGCCCGGGAGCGGTCGTTGACGGCCAGCGCAGGAACCGGGGACGGCTCGGGGAAGGCGGGATCGATCGTCACCGTCCAGGCGCAGTGCGGGCTCCGGTCGGCCGGCACCCGCGGCGGCCGGTGGATCGGCCGGACCTGGGCGTGCGGGTTGGTGGCGATGGCGGTGGCGTCGAAGGTCGGGTCCTCGATGTCGTGGCACATCCCCTTCACGTAGTCGGGTCCCATCGGCTCCACGTCGACCAGCGCACCGCAGTGGTCGAGCCGGAACTCGCCGTGCCACGGGTCGTGCACGGTGTAGCGGAAGTCCATGAACTGCGGGGGAGCGCCGATGTCGAGCTGCAGCCCCTTGAAGATGGTGACCACGTCACCCTGCCCGGGTACGGCGGGTGCGTATCCCAGTGCCTGCTGCATGCGCCGCGTGTAGATCGGCGACGCGGCCGCCCATTCCTCGATCGCGACCTGCAGCATCTCCTCGCGCCCGAAGGCCGCGATGCACCAGGCCATGCCGGAGCGGTCGATCAGCTGGCCCATGAGCAGCAGCTCGGGGACCAGGACCGCGAGCTCGGCGCGCGACAGCTCGGCGTACCGGCTGTGCGAGGGGTTCACGACAGCCCCAGGCGGGCAGCCATCTTGTCGAGGTACGTCAGCACCGCGGACTCGTCGGAGTCCGGCACGCCCCAGATCAGCTCGGACGCACCGGCGGCCATCCAGTCGGCGAAGTCCTCCTCGGTGGGCCGCTTCGCGACCAGCACGCGCACATCGGGCTCGCCCTCGCGACCGGCCTCGGCCCACTCCTTGCGCAGCAGCTCGGCGCTGGCCGCGACGTCGGTCGAGGTCGGCGTGGTCATCCAGCCGTCGGCGTGGGTGGCGATCCACTTCATCGTCTTCGGGCCCGCGCCGGCGCCGATGATGACGGGGATCCGGCCCTGCGGGGGCTTCGGGTAGGCCCAGCTCGGGCCGAACGAGACGAACTCGCCGTCGTACGACGCCTCCTCCTCGGTCCACAGCGCCCGCATCGCGCCGAGGTACTCCGCCAGCACGGTGCGGCGCTTCGCCGCCGGGACGTGGTGGTCGGTGAGCTCGTCGGTGTTCCAGCCGAAGCCGGCGCCGATCGTGACCCGGCCGCCGGAGAGGTGGTCGAGGGTGGCGAGCGTCTTGGCGAGGGTGATCGGGTCGGACTCGACGGGCAGCGAGACGGCCGTGGACAGGCCGATCCGGGTCGTGACGGCCGCGCAGGTCGCGAGCGAGACCCACGGGTCGAGGGTGCGCAGGTAGCGGTCGTCGGGCAGCTCCTCGCCGCCGGTCGGGTGGAGCGCGTCCCGGCGCACCGGGATGTGCGTGTGCTCCGGCACGTAGATGGTGTCGAAGCCCCGCTCCTCGGCCGCCTGGGCCAGTCGGGCCGGCGTGATGCCGCGGTCGGAGGTGAAGAGGACGATCCCGTTGCGCATCCCCACAAACTAGAACCAGTTCTAGGAAATGTCTTGCGGCTGCCGGGACCGTCTCCTATGTTGGACACGTGTCCAGTCAGGTGTTCGAGATGCCGCGCCAAGGGTTGAACCCCCGGCAGGCCGAGACGGTGGAGAAGCTGCTCGCCGCCGGGCTCGAGGAGCTGCGGGCGGTCGGCCACGAGGCTCTGACGGTCCGCACGGTCGCGCAGCGCGCAGGGGTCTCGCCGGCGACGGCGTACACCTACCTCGCCTCCAAGAACCACCTCTTCGCCGAGCTCTTCTGGCGTCACCTCACCTCGGCCGAGATCACCCAGACCGCCGCAGGTACGGCGATCCAGCGGCTCCAGGCGACGATGCGGGCGCTCACCGCACGGATCGTCGAGGAGCCCGAGCTGGCCGCAGCGGTGACGCCCGCGCTGCTCGGCTCCGACCCCGACGTCGCGCGACTGCGGCTGCGGATCGGCGCGGAGTTCCTGTCCCGTTTCGAGGCAGCGCTGGGCGACCAGGCCGACCCGGCCGTGCTCGAGGTCCTGGTGCTGACCTTCTCCGGCGCGCTGCTCCAGGCGGGGATGGGCCTGATGACCTACGACGAGATCGCCGAGCGGCTCGTCGCCGCCGTCGACGTGATCATGCGAGGCAACTCATGACCGTGAGCACGCTGGTCTTCGACCCCTACGACTACGCCTTCCACGAGGACCCGTACCCGACGTACCAGCGCCTGCGCGACGAGGCGCCGGTCTTCCACGCGCCGGCCGACGACATCTGGGTGGTCTCGCGGCACCAGGACGTCTTCGACGTGCTGCGCAACGACGAGGCCTTCTCCAACCGGATGGGCGTCTCGCTCGACGCGTCGGCGTGGAACCCCGAGGCGCACCGGGTGATGAGCTTCCTCGGCCTCGACGGCGCGGAGCAGTCGCGCATCCGCAAGCTGGTCTCGGCCGCGTTCACCCCGCGCCGGGTCCGGGAGCTGACGCCCGAGGTGCAGGCGCTGACCGAGCGCTACCTCGCGCGCACCCTCGCTGCCGACGCCGAGCACGGCGAGGCCGACTGGATCGCCGACTTCGCCGGCAAGCTCCCGATGGACGTCATCTCCGAGATGATGGGCGTGCCGGAGGCCGACCGCGACGAGGTACGCCGCCTCGCGGACCTCGTCGTGCACCGCGAGGACGGCGTGCGCGACGTACCGCAGGCCGGCATGGAGGCGTCCTTCGCGCTCTTCGGCTACTACGGCGAGATGGTCGCCCAGCGCCGTCGTACGCCGACCGAGGACCTCACCTCCGCCCTCGTCGCGGCCGAGCTCGACGGTGACCGGCTCAGCGACGGCGAGATCATGGCGTTCCTGTTCCTGATGGTCGTGGCGGGCAACGAGACCACCACCAAGCTGCTCGGCAACGCGCTCTTCCACCTCTCCGCGAACCCGGCGCAGAAGGCGCAGGTGCTGGCGGACGGCGCCCTGGTACCGGCGTGGATCGAGGAGACCCTGCGCCACGACACGTCCAGCCAGATGCTGGCGCGCTACGTCGTCGAGGACGTCGAGGTGGGCGGGGTCCTGATCCCGGGCGGCTCGAAGGCACTGGTGCTGCTGGGCAGCGCGAACCGCGACGAGCGTGTGTTCACGGACCCGACCGTCTTCGACGTCGGCCGCGAGAAGTCCGAGCTCTCGCAGATCCTCAGCTTCGGCACCGGCCGGCACTTCTGCCTCGGCGCCAACCTTGCTCGCCTCGAAGCGCGGGTCGTGCTGGAGGCGCTGGTGCGACGGGTCGCCGACTTCGAGGTGCACGCCGACCGCGCGGTCCGGGTGCACTCCACCAGCGTGCGGGGCTTCGCCTCGTTGCCGGTCACGTTCGAGGAAAGGGGCGCGTGATGCCCAGGCCCGTCCACCCCGACCGCCGCCCCGCAGTGGTCGCCGGCGCGTCCTCCGGGATCGGTGCCGAGACGGCGAGAGGCTTGGCTGCAGCGGGCTTCCCGGTCGCGCTCGGCGCCCGTCGGGTCGACCGCCTCGAGGAGCTGGCCTCGGGGATCCGGGAAGCCGGCGGCGAGGCCTTCGTGCACGCGCTGGACGTCGCGTCGACTGAGTCGGTGGAGACGTTCGCGGCCGCCGCGACCGCGGCACTCGGCGACATCGAGGTCGTGGTCAGCAACGCCGGCCTGCTCGCCCCCGGTGCGATCGTCGACGCGACGACCGAGCAGCTCGCGGCCGAGTTCGACGTGAACGTGCTCGGCGCGCACCGCCTGGTCCGCGCTTTCGGCGCGGGGATGGTGGAGCGGCAGCGCGGCGACCTGGTGTTCGTCTCCTCCGACACCGCCCTGCGGGCACGGCCCTTCATGCGCGGCTACAGCGCCACGAAGTCCGGTCTGGAAGGTCTGGTCGAGGCGCTGCAGATGGAGCTCGAGGGCTCCGGCGTGCGCGCTTCGGTCGTGCGACCCGGACCGACCTGGTCGGAGATGGGTTCGGACTGGGACGCCGACGCGGGCGCGAAGGTCCTCACCGAGTGGGTCAGGTGGGGCCACGCCCGGCACTCGCACTTCCTCAAGGCCACTGCCATCGCGGACGCCATCGCGACGGTCGTGAGCGCGCCCCGCGGCGTGCACATCAGTCCCGTCGACGTGAACCCCGAAGCTCCCATCGCGAAGGAGGAGTCGTGACGCTCACCGACATCCCCGAGGTCTCGACGATCCTCGACGACCAGGGCGCCGACGTACCGGCGATCATCAAGGGCACCGGCCACCTGCCGGAGATGCGGGTCGACCCGATCGCCCTCTTCCACCGGGTCCGCGCGGAGTGCGGCGACGTCGGCCGGTTCCGGCTCGCGGACAAGCAGGTCGTGCTCGTCACCGGCGCCGAGGCCAACGAGGCCTTCTTCCGGGCGCCGGAGACCGTGCTCGACCAGGCGGCGGCGTACCCCTTCATGACGCCGATCTTCGGCAAGGGCGTGGTCTTCGACGCCTCGCCCGAGGAACGTCAGCAGATGCTGAAGAACCAGGCCCTGCGCGGCGACATGATGCGCGGTCACGCGCAGACCATCGAGGCCGAGATCCGCCGCATGGTCGCGGACTGGGGCGACGAGGGCGAGATCGACCTGCTCGACTTCTTCGCCGAGCTGACCATCTACACGACCTCGTCCTGCCTGATCGGCAAGCCGTTCCGCGACCAGCTCGACGGCTCGTTCGCGGAGGTCTACCACCGCCTCGAGCACGGTACCGACGCCATCGCGTACGTCGACCCGTACGCCGACATCGACAGCTTCCGGATCCGCGACGAGGCCCGCGAGGAGCTGGTCGCGAAGGTGCAGGCGATCATCGCCGCGCGCGGCGCCCAGGGCGAGATCCCCAAGGAGGACAGGGATCTGCTCGACGTCCTCATCGCCGTCGGGTACGACGCCGAGATGGTCACCGGCATCTTCATCTCGATGATGTTCGCCGGTCACCACACCTCCTCGGGCACCGCGTCCTGGGCGATGATCGAGCTGCTCCGCCACCCGGCAGTGATGGCGTCGGTCGTCCACGAGCTCGATGCGCTCTACGCCGACGGGTCCGAGGTCTCCTTCCAGGCGCTGCGCTCGATCCCGGTGCTGGAGTCGGCGCTCAAGGAGACGCTGCGGCTGCACCCGCCGCTGGTCATCCTGATGCGCCTCGTCCAGGAGGACTTCGACCTGCTCGGCCACACGATCCCGGCCGGCACGGTGCTCGCTGCATCGCCGCGGGTGTCCAACCGGATCGAGGAGGACTTCCCGAAGGCGGACTCCTTCGACCCCGGTCGGTACGTCGACCCGCGCCAGGAGGACCTGCAGAACCGCTGGACCTGGATCCCCTTCGGCGCCGGCAAGCACCGCTGCGTCGGCAATGCGTTCGCCATGATGCAGATGAAGGCGATCTTCTCGGTGATCCTGCGCGACTTCGAGTTCGAGGCGGTGCAGCCGCTGGACTCCTACCAGGACGACGTCACGAAGATGGTCATCCAGCTCGCCCAGCCGGCCCGCGTGACGTACCGCCGCCGGGTCCGGGAGGCGTCATGAGGGTCGTCGCCGACACGGGCATCTGCCAGGGACACCAGCTCTGCCAGGGCGAGGCCCCGACCGTCTTCGGCTTCGACGAGGCCGCCGACGTCGTCGTACTCCTCGACGACAGTCCCGACGAGGCGCTGCGCGCCGACGTCGCCACCGCCGTGAGGTACTGCCCCGCTTTCGCCCTTTCGATCGAAGAGGACTGACATGAGTGACCTGACCGCACCCCTGAGCAGGGCCGAGATCGAGGAGTTCTGGGCGACCTGGCTGCAGATCAACCGCGACGTCGAGGCCGCGGGGGACTGGCGCCCGATGGCCGAGTGGTACGCCGAGGACGCCACCTACGGCTGGATGTACCACCCCGACGAGCACTTCATGGCGGTCGGTCGCGACCAGATCCGGGACTGGGCGATCGGCATCGAGATGGACGGCCTGGACGGCTGGCACTACGACTACGTCTGCACGATGATCGACGAGCAGAAGTCCATGGTGCTGGGCTTCTGGAAGCAGCGCGCCGGGATCGTCGACGACGCCACCGGCAAGGAGTTCGAGATCCTCGGCATCGGTGGATCGTGGTTCGGGCTCAAGCGGGTCACCGAGGGTGCCGACGCAGGGAAGGTCAAGATCGACTGGCAGCGCGACTGGTTCGACCTCCCCTCGACCGGCCACACGTTCGTGGAGATCCTCAAGTCCGGCAAGGCACCCGACACGCTGATGAAGCGGCTCGAGGTCACCGGCCACGGCGTGCCCGGGCACTACCACTACGCCGACATGCCCTCGACGCTGTGGCCGCCGCCGGTCGAGGCCGGGCAGTACGTCACCCAGGCCGCTCCGGCGGTGTCCTCGTGAGCGCCCTGCCTCCCGCTGCCCAGCAGCTGATCGACGGCAAGCTGGTCGCCGCCTCGTCCGGGGAGACCTACCCGATCCTCAACCCCGCTTCCGGTTCCGAGATCGGGGTGGCTCCTGACGGCACGGCCGCCGACGTGGAGGCCGCGATCTCCGCCGCCCGCCGCGCCTTCGACGGCAGCGACTGGTCGACCGACCGCGAGCTGCGGATCCGCTGCCTGCGCCAGCTGCACGCCGCGCTGCTCGACAACGCCGACGCGTTCCGGGCGCTGACCACGGCCGAGGTCGGGATGCCCGGCTTCATGATGGGCGCCGCCGGCTTCGACGTACCCGTCGACGGGCTGAAGTGGGTCACCGACCTGCTCGAGACCTACGCGTTCGAGACCGACCTCGGCGTCGCGGCGCCGATGGGCATCCCGTCGCGGCGCACCGTGCGCCGCGAGCCGGTCGGTGTCGTCGCCGCGATCACGCCGTGGAACGTGCCGACCCAGATCAACCTCGCCAAGGTCGGCCCCGCGCTCGCCGCGGGCTGCACGGTCGTGCTCAAGCCGGCGCCGGACACCCCGTGGGTGGCGGCCGAGCTGGGCCGCCTGGTCGCCGAGCACACGGACATCCCGCCGGGCGTCTTCAACGTCGTCACCCCCCACGACAACGAGGTGGCCTCGGTGCTGGCGACCGACCCGCGCATCGACATGGTCTCCTTCACCGGCTCGACCGGTGTCGGCCGGGCGATCATGGCGGCGGCCGCCCCCACGCTGAAGAAGGTCTTCCTCGAGCTCGGCGGCAAGTCCGCCGCGATCGCCCTCGACGACGCCGACGTCGCCGCCGTGGCGGGAGGGACGGCGTTCGCCGCGTGCATCCACGCGGGCCAGGGCTGCGCGATCACGACCCGGCTGATCGTCCCCCGCGACCGGTACGACGAGGCCGTCGCCGTGGCTGCCCAGACCATGGAGTCGATCGGGGCCAAGGACCCGGCCGACCCCGGAGCGATCTGCGGCCCGGTGATCTCCGCCGTGCAGCGCGACCGAGTCGCCGCGTACTTCGACGTGGCGTTGGCCGAGGGCGGGACCTTCGCCACGGGCGGATCGATCATCGACCAGGACGGCTTCTGGGTGCAGCCCACCGTCGTCGCCGGCCTCGACAACTCCTCGCGCCTGGCGCAGGAGGAGATCTTCGGCCCGGTGCTCGTGGTCATCCCCCACGACGGCGACGACGACGCGGTGCGGATCGCCAACGACTCGGCGTACGGGCTCTCGGGCTCGGTCGACTCGGGCTCGCTCGAGCGGGCCAAGGCCGTGGCGGCGCGGATCCGCACCGGCACGCTCGCCGTCAACGGTGGCGTGTGGTTCAGCCCGGACGCGCCGTTCGGTGGCTACAAGCAGTCCGGCATCGGCCGGGAGATGGGCGTCGCCGGGTTCGAGGAGTACCTGGAGACCAAGACGCTGGCCTTCCCCGCGTGAGCCTGCGAACGCGGGAAGACCAGACAGCGGGTTGAGCGAGCCCGCGACCGAGGGACGAGGTCGCGATGGCGAGTCGAAACCGAGTACGTGAGAGGAACATCGGAATGAACCGTTTCGAGAACAAGGTCGTCGTCGTCACCGGCGCCGCCCAGGGCATCGGTGAGGCCTACGCGCGAGCACTCGCGAAGGAGGGCGCCGCGGTCGTCGTGGCCGACCTCAATGAGGAGTCCGGCGCCAAGGTCGCCGCGTCGATCAACGAGGAGGGTGGTCGCGCGATCTTCGTGCCCTGCGACGTGTCGTCGGCAGAGTCCGCCGAGGCACTGGTCGCCAGGACCGTCGCCGAGCTCGGCGGCATCGACCACCTGGTCAACAACGCCGCGATCTACGGGGCGATGGAGTTCAACCTGCTGATCAGCGTCGACTGGGACTACTACAAGAAGTTCATGGCGGTGAACCTCGACGGTGCGCTCGTGATGACCCGCGCCGTCCACCCCGAGATCGCCAAGCGCGGTGGCGGTGCGATCGTCAACCAGAGCTCGACGGCGGCGTACCTCTACTCCGGCTTCTACGGCCTCGCCAAGGCGGGGATCAACAGCCTCACCCAGCAGCTCGCCCACGAGCTCGGCGGCCAGCGGATCCGGGTCAACGCGATCGCGCCCGGCCCCACCGACACCGAGGCCACCCGCACCCAGGCGGGCGACGTCGCGAAGGACATCGTCCGCAACAGCCTCGCGATCAAGCGGATGGGCTCGGTCGACGACATGGTCGGCGCCCTGCTGTTCCTGCTCTCCGACGACGCGTCGTGGGTCACCGGCCAGATCCTGGCGGTCGACGGCGGCCAGACCTTCCGCCTCTGATGGGCGATCGCGTGCGGGTCGGGTTCGTCGGCCTCGGCAACATCGGCAAGCCGATGGCGCTGCGGCTGGCGGCAGCCGAGGGCGTCGACCTCCAGGTGTACGACGTCGTGCCCGGCCCGGTGGCTGAGCTGGTCGCCGCGGGGGCTCGCGCCGTCGGTTCCGTGGCCGACCTCGACGTGGACGTCGTGTGCGTGATGGTGCGTGACGACGACCAGGTCCGGGCAGTCGCTGCCGACGTACCCCCGGGGACGGTGCTGGTCATCCACTCGACGGTCGCGCCGGAGACCCCGACCGCGCTGGCCGCCGACGGACGCCGGGTGCTCGACGCACCGGTCAGCGGCGGGCCGATGGGAGCGGCCGAGGGCAGCCTCGCGATCTTGGTCGGTGGGTCGGAGGACGCCTTCGCGGTGGCCCGCCCGGCCCTGGAGGTGATGGGCAGCAAGGTCGTCCACGCCGGCCCGATCGGGGCCGGCACCCGGATGAAGCTGGCCCGCAACCTGATCCACTTCGTCGCCTTCACCGCCGTGACCGAGGCACAGCGCCTCGCCGAGGCCGCCGGCCTCGACCTGGCCGCGCTCGGCGAGGTCGTCCGCCACACCGATGCGATCACCGGCGGCCCCGGCGCGATCATGTACCGCAGCACCACGGCGCCGATCGCCGAGGACGACTTCTGGCACGGCGTGTTCAGCCACGTCGCCGCGCTGGGGGAGAAGGACCTGGGCTTCGCGATCGCCCTCGCGGACGAGCTCGGCGTCGACGTACCACTGGCGCGGGAAGCGCTGCCACGACTGGGGAAGGGACTAGGAGTGCGATGAGCGACAAGTTCGACGACCTGCCGGAGCTGCGGGCCAAGGGCCTGCGCAAGATGGAGCAGGTCTACGGCTTCGACATGACCGACGGCACCGGCGACTTCTTCCGCTACACCGCCGACCACCTCTTCGCCGACATCTGGGAGCGCCCCGGGCTGAGCGACCGTGACCGCCGCCTGCTGCTGATCGGCATGCTCGCCGGCCAGGGGGCCGCCGACGTCCTCGGCATCCAGGTCCCGGCCGCTCACGCCGCCGGCGAGCTCGACGACGACGCGCTGCGCGAGATCGTCGTCTTCCTCAGCCACTACGCGGGCTGGCCGCAGGGCGCTCGGCTGAACTCGATCGTCGAGGAGACGATCGCGAAGGCGACCCGCAAGAAGGCCGGCTTCTAGGGGCTGCGGGTCTCAGTCGTCCTCCAGGTTCTGTCGCATCCGGTTCAAGGCGTCGCGCACGACGTCCACCTCGGAAGCCCCCAGCCCGTCGAGCATCCGCTTCTCCAGCGCCTCGACAGCGGGCCGCTGCTCGTCGATGAGCGCGCGGCCGGCGTCGGTCAGGTGGATCAGGATCCGGCGGCCGTCGTCGGGGTCGCGGAACCGGTCGACCAGCCCGCGCCGCTGCAGGGCGGCGACCAGGTCGGCCATCGACTGCGTGGTGACGAACGAGTTCCGGGCGAGGGCCGCTGCCGTGAGGTCGTCGCGGCGCTCGAGCACGGTGAGAGCGGTGAACTGGAGCGCGGTCACGCCGGCCGGCTTGAGCTGGTCGTCGAGGTGGGCGCGGACGGCGAGCTCGACCTGCTTGACGGCGTACAGCAGGGACGGCGGGGTCTTTCGTTGGCTCCGAGGCATGGCGCGCTCCCGATCTATTGACAGGAATCCTGATGATCTACCACTATCTCGATTCAACAGGATTCCTGTTGATTAGTCGAGAGCACCGGAGGACGTCGTGGAACTGCCCGTATCGCTGGAGCTGCGCCGTGCGGGAGGTGGCGGGGAGATCGCCGTGCTCACCCTCGCCCGTCCCGCGAAGCGCAATGCCCTCGACGACGCGACGATCGAGGCGCTCGGCCGGTTCTTCGAGGAGCCGCCGACAGGCGTGAAGGTCGTCGTGCTCGATGCCGAGGGGGACCACTTCTCCGCGGGCCTCGACCTCTCCGAGCTCGCCGAGCGCGACGCCGTGGCCGGCCTGCACCACTCGCGGATGTGGCACCGGGCGTTCGGGCGGGTCGAGTCCGGCGGGGTGCCGGTCATCTCCGTGCTCAAGGGCGCGGTCGTCGGTGGCGGACTCGAGCTCGCCGCCGCCACGCACCTGCGGGTCGCCGAGGAGTCGGCCTTCTTCGCCCTGCCCGAGGGCCAGCGCGGCCTCTTCGTCGGTGGTGGCGCCTCGGTCCGGGTGCCGCGCCTGATCGGCGCGCACCGGATGGCCGACCTGATGCTCACCGGCCGCGTGCTGACCTCCGCCGAGGCCGAGCAGCTCGGCCTGGTCCACTACCGGGTCCCCGCCGGCACCGGCCTGGCGAAGGCGCTCGAGCTCGCCGAGCGGGTCGCGGGCAACTCCGCCGTCACCAACTACGCCGTGCTGCACGCGCTCCCGCAGATCGCCGCCTCCGCCCCCGAGGCCGGGCTGCTCATGGAGTCGCTGATGGCGGCGGTCGCGCAGAGCAGCACCGAGGCCAAGGAGCGGATGGCCGACTTCCTCGCCGGTCGCGCGGCCAAGGTGGGAGACGCGCGATGAGCACGCCCGAGCTGCTGACCAGCCCCACGCCCGAGGCCGTGGAACGCGCGCGGGTGCAGGGATTCCTGCATTGGCTCGCGGCCGAGCGCGGCGTCACCCTGACGACCTGGGAGGAGCTGCACGCCTGGTCGGTCACCGAGCTCGAGCAGTTCTGGGCCGCCGTCTGGGACTACTTCGGTGTCCGCGCCCACGCGCCGTACGACGCCGTGCTCGTCGAGCGCACGATGCCGGACACGCAGTGGTTCGTCGGCGCCCGGCTCAGCTACGCCGAGCACTGCCTCGGCCTGCCCGAGGACGCTGATCGGATCGCGGTCGTCTCCGTCTCGCAGACCCGGGGGCGGCAGGAGCTGACCTTCGCCCAGCTCGCCGACGAGGTACGACGCGTGCGCGCCGGACTGCAGCGCCTCGGCGTCGGCCCCGGCGACCGGGTGGCGGCGTACCTCCCCAACATCCCGGAGACCCTGGTCGCGTTCCTCGCCACCGCGAGCCTGGGTGCGGTCTGGGCGAGCTGCGCGCCCGAGTTCGGCGCGCTCGCGGTGGCCGACCGGTTCGCGCAGATCGAGCCGACGGTGCTGCTCGCCGTCGCCGGCTACACCTACGGCGACAAGCCGGTCGACCGGCGCAGCGAGGTCGCCGAGATCCGGGCCGCGCTGCCCACCGTCCAGCACGTCGTCCACGTGCCCTACGGTCCGGAGACCCTGCCGGACGCCACCGGCTGGGCCGATCTGACCGCCGACACCGACGCCCAGCTGGCCTTCGAGCCGGTCCCCTTCGACCACCCGCTGTGCATCCTCTTCTCGTCGGGCACCACCGGGAAGCCGAAGGCGATCGTGCACCGCCACGGCGGGATCCTGCTCGAGCACCTCAAGAACCACGCGTTCCACTGGGACCTCGGCCCCGACGACCGGCTGCTCTGGTTCACCACCACCGCCTGGATGATGTGGAACACCCTGGTCTCCGCGCTGCTCGTGCGCTCGTCCGTGGTGATGATCGACGGCAACCCGCTGCACCCCGACCTGCGCGAGCAGTGGCGTCTGGCCGCCGAGACCGGCGCGACCCTGATGGGCGCGAGCCCCGGCTACCTGATGGCGTGCCGCAAGGAGGGCGTACGACCGGCCGAGGAGTTCGACCTGTCGCGATTGCGCCAGGTCGGCGCGGCCGGGAGCCCCCTTCCCGCCGAGGGATTCCGCTGGGTGGCCGAGCAGCTCGGCGACCGGGTTCTGCTCAACGTCGGCAGCGGCGGCACCGACGTGTGCACCGGCCTGGTCCAGGCCTCGCCGCTGCAGCCGGTCTGGGTGGGGGAGATGACCTACCCGAGCCTGGGCGTCGACCTCCATGCGTACGACGACCGGGGCCGTCCCGTGGTCGGAGACGTCGGTGAGCTGGTGATCACCTCTCCGATGCCGTCGATGCCCGTCGGCTTCTGGGGTGACGACGACGGCGAGCGGTTCCGGGCGGCGTACTTCGAACGGTTCCCTGGCGTCTTCCAGTTCGGCGACTGGTGCCGCTTCTCGGAGGTCGGCTCCTGCGTGATCACCGGCCGCTCCGACGCGACGCTCAACCGCGGCGGCGTCCGGCTCGGCACCGCCGAGTTCTACCGCGCCCTGCAGGACGTCCCCGAGATCACCGACAGCGTCGTCGTGCACCTGGAGGATCCCGACGGCGGGCTCGGTCGGCTGCTGCTGTTCGTCGTCCCGGCCGCCGGGGTCGAGGTCGACGACGACCTCCGCCGCCACCTGGCCGCCACGCTGCGCACGGCCCTGTCGCCACGGCACGTGCCCGACGAGATCGTCGCCGTGCCGGCCGTTCCCTACAGCCGTACGGGCAAGAAGCTCGAGGTCCCGGTCAAGCGGATCCTGCGTGGCGGCGACCCCGACACGGTCGCCTCCGCCGGTGCACTGCTCGACCCCGGCGCGCTCGACGCCTTCGCGGCCTACCGCGACGAGGCGCAGCCGTGAGACCGGTCGCCGTCGTCGGCACCGGAACCATCGGTGCCAGCTGGGCCGCGCTCTTCCTCGCCCGTGGCCACGACGTCCGCGCCCACGACCCCGCGCCCGGAGCTGAAGCGAGGTTGAGGAACGCGGTCGCCGACGCCTGGCCCGCCCTCGCCCGGCTCGGCCTCGCGCCCGACGCCGACCGCTCCCGGCTCTCCTTCCACGACGACCTCGCCGACGCGGTCCGGGACGTCGGCCTCGTGCAGGAGTCCGGCCCGGAGGACATCGGCCTCAAGGCCGCCCTGCTGCAGGCGATCGACGCACACGCACCCGCCGACGCCGTGATCGCCAGCAGCTCCTCGGGCCTGATGCCCTCCACCCTGCAGGCGATGTGCGCCCACCACCCCGAGCGGGTGCTGGTGGGCCACCCGTTCCACCCGGCCGCGCTCGTCCCGCTCGTCGAGGTCGTGCCCGGTGCGGCCTCCGCCGACGCTGTCGTCACCCGAGCCGTCGCGTTCTACGCCGACCTCGGCAAGCGCCCGATCGTCGTACGCCGCGAGGTGCCGGGCCACGTCACCAACCGCCTTCAGGCGGCGTTGTGGCGCGAGGCCTACTCGCTCGTCGAGCGCGGCGTCGCCACCGTGGCCGACATCGACACCGCGATCAGCAACGGCCCCGGCCTGCGCTGGGCGCTGCTCGGACCGCTCGTCGGCCAGCACCTGTCCGGCGGCCCCGGCGGGATGGCGCACACCCTGCGCCACCTCGGACCGCCCGCCCAGGCCTGGATGGACGACCTCGGCGCCCCGCAGCTCACCGACGAGCTCGCCGACCTCCTGGTCCGTGGGGTCGACGACGAACTCGCCGGCATCGACCAGCAGGCGATGGCCGCCGCCCGCGACGAGCTCCTCGTCGACCTGCTCACCCGCAAGCGCGCAACGCCCGCGCTCCCCTGAGGAGGAACACCATGACCTACGCGCCCCGCATCGACCCCGACGCGATCGTCGCGCTCGACATGCATGCCCACGTCGAGGCCGACGACCACGGCCACTTCTCCCTCGACCAGGAGCTCCTCGACGCCTCAGCGACGTACTTCAAGGCCGACCAGGACCGCACCCCGACCATCGAGCGGCTGGCCGCCCACTACCGCGAGCGGAGCATGGCTGCCGTCGTCTTCACCGTCGACGCGACCACGGCCCTCGGCCACCCGGCCCTGTCCAGCGAGGAGATCGCCGAGAAGGCCGCCGAGCACGCCGACGTCCTCATCCCGTTCGGCTCCGTCGACCCGCTCACCGGCGACGCGGCGGTGACGCGGGCGTGCCACCTCGTGGAGCGGTACGGCGTCCGCGGGTTCAAGTTCCACCCGAGCCTGCAGGCGTTCCGGCCCGACGACCCGGCGTACGCACCGCTCTGGGCGACGCTCGAGGAGCTCGGCGTCGTGGCGCTGTTCCACACCGGCCAGACCGGGATCGGCGCCGGACTGCCCGGCGGGCGCGGGATCAAGCTGCGCTACTCCGACCCGATGCTGATCGACGACGTGGCCGCCGACTTCCCGGGCCTGCGGATCGTGCTGGCCCACCCCGGCGTGCCGTGGGTCGAGTCGTCGATGGCGATCGCCACCCACAAGGCCAATGTGTTCATCGACCTGTCGGGCTGGGCGCCGAAGTACCTCCCGCCGCAGCTGGTCCGCCAGGCCGGCACGATCCTGCGCCGCAAGGTGCTCTTCGGCTCCGACTACCCGGTGCTCGCGCCGGACCGCTGGCTCGCCGAGTTCGCCGACCTCGACCTCCCCGACCGGGCGCGGCCGCTGATCCTGAAGGAGAACGCCCTGTCCCTGCTCGGGCTCAGTGGCTGACGAGTGCCTCGAACGAGTCGAGCAGCACCTCGATGCCGTCGAGGAAGACCTCGCGGGGCGTGAGCGCCAACAGGTCGGGGAGCACGGCGGCGAGCGCCGGGTGGCGCGTGGGGTCGACGGCCCGCAGGTCGCCCACCCAGCTGGACGGCGGGATGCCGGCGATCTCCATCAGCCGCTGCCCGGCAAGCGTCGCGGCAGCGGCGAGCACGTAGCTGGAGTAGGCCGCGTAGCAGCGCACCACCTGCTGTCGGTCGAGACCGGCGCGGACCAGCTGGCTCAGGATCCAGTCGATGACGTCGAGCTCGCCAGGTCCGCCGGTCGCGATGGCTGTCGCCTCGGCGCCGACCTGCGGGTGGGCGGCGAAGACGTCGATGGTGTTGATGGCGCCCTCGCGCATCTGGTCGCGCCACGGTGCGTCGCGGTCCACGCCCGCGAGGGACGTCGCGATCAGGCCGTCGAGCAGCGCCGCCATCAGCTCGTCCTTGTCGCGGAAGCGGCGGTAGATCGCGGTCGGGTCGGCGCCCAGTGCAGCGCCCAGGCTGCGGAAGGTCAGGGGAGCGCCGCTCGCAACGAGCTCGGTCGCGGTCGCGAGGATCGCCTCGCGGTCCAGCGTGACCCGCTCCTTCGAGCGGCGGGTATCGGCACTCATCGGTCCTCCTTGTCGGGGCCACCCTACCTGCGCCAACAGTGTTGGCAACACCGTTGACAACACTGTTGGCACGGTTCTAGCGTACCGACAGACGTGACCCCGACCACACCGTGGTCGCATCCCCGACAACCCCGAGGAATCCCCTTGAGCGCGTACGCAGACCTCCTGTTCACCGGCGGCCCGGTCCACCTCGGCAACACCGCCCGCAGTCGCGCGACCGCGGTCGCCGTGAAGGGGGAGCGGATCGTGGCGGTCGGCCACGACGAGCTGCGTGAGCTCGTCGGCCCGGCCACCGAGGTGATCGACCTCGGCGGTCGCCTCCTCGTCCCGGGCTTCCAGGACGCCCACGTGCACCCGGTCGGCGGCGGCGTCGAGCTCGGGCAGTGCGACCTCACCGAGACCGTCGACGTCGACGAGTACCGCCGCCGGATCGCCGCGTACGCCGCCGCGAACCCCGAGCGGCCCTGGATCACCGGCGGCGGCTGGTCGATGGAGAGCTTCCCGGGCGGCGCGCCGGATCGGGCCTTCCTCGACGCGATCGTGCCGGACCGCCCGGTCTACCTCGCCAACCGCGACCACCACGGCGGCTGGGCCAACAGCCGCGCGCTCGAGCTCGCCGGCATCGACGCCCGCACCCCCGACCCGGTCGACGGCCGGATCGAGCGCGACGCGGACGGCGTCCCCACGGGCATGCTGCAGGAGGGCGCGATGCACCTCGTCGCCGCCGTCGTGCCGGAGACCACCCGCGAGGAGAAGCTCGCCGGACTGGTCCGCGCCCAGGCGGTGCTGCACTCGCTCGGCATCACCGCATGGCAGGACGCCCTGATCGGCCTCAACCCGGTCATGAGCGACACCTCGACGGCGTACGCCGACGCGATCGACGCCGACCTGCTGACCGCCCGCGTCGTCGGTGCGCTGTGGTGGAGCCGGGACCGCGGAGCCGAGCAGATCGAGGACCTGCTCGCCGCCCGCGAGGCGATGACCCGCGGCGGCTTCCGCGCCACGAGCGTCAAGATCATGCAGGACGGCATCGCCGAGAACCACACCGCCGCGATGATCAGCCCGTACGGCTCGGGGTGCGGATGCAGCAACACCGGCGACCACCGCGGCTTGTCCTTCGTCGACCCCGAGGCGCTCAAGGAGCACGTCACGGCGCTCGACGCGCACGGCTTCCAGGTGCACTTCCACGCCCTGGGCGACCGCGCCGTCCGCGAGGCGCTGGACGCGATCGAGGTGGCCCGGCACAAGAACGGCTTCACCGACGGCCGGCACCACCTGGCGCACCTGCAGATCGTGCACCCCGACGACATCGCCCGGTTCCGCGCGCTCGGCGCCACCGCCAACATCCAGGCGCTCTGGGCGGCCCACGAGCCGCAGATGGACGAGCTCACCATCCCGTTCCTCGGCCCCGAGCGGTCGGCGTGGCAGTACCCGTTCGGCTCGCTGCTGCGCACCGGCGCGGTGCTCGCGGCCGGCAGCGACTGGCCGGTCAGCAGCGCCGACCCGATCCTCGGCATCCACGTCGCGGTCAACCGCGTCGAGCCGGACACCGACGGACCGGTGTTCTACGCCGACGAGCGGATCGACCTCGGCAGCGCGCTGGCGGCGTACACCTCGGGTACGGCGTACGTGAACCACCTCGACGACACCGGCACCATCGCCGTCGGCAACCTCGCCGACCTCGCGGTGCTCGACCGCGACCCGTTCGACGGCCCGGCCGCCGACATCTGGGACACCCACGTCGAGCAGACCTTCGTCGGTGGAGCGCGGGTCTTCGCGCGATGACCACCACCCTCACGGGCGACGCCCTCGCCAACACGAGACCGGAGCCGTTCTGGCTCGACAGCCCGGACCGGCCGCAGCCGCGCCCGCGGCTCGACGGTGACGTGCACTGCGACCTCGCGGTCGTGGGCGGCGGCTACTCCGGCCTGTGGACCGCGCTTCGCGCCAAGGAGCGCCACCCCGAGCGCGACGTCGTCCTCGTCGAGGCCGACCGGATCGGTGGTGCGGCGAGCGGCCGCAACGGCGGCTTCTGCGAGGCCAGCCTCACCCACGGTGAGGCGAACGGGCGCGCCCGCTGGCCCGACGAGGCCGACCGGCTCGCGGAGCTCGGGCTGGCCAACCTCGACGAGATCGAGGCGACCCTGCAGCGCTACGGCATCGACTGCGACTTCCGCCGGTCCGGGCTGCTCGCCGTCGCCACCGAGCCGCATCAGGTCGAGGAGCTGCGGGCCGGAGCCGACGGCGAGAGCACGGTCTTCCTCGACGAGCGGGCCGTGCGCGCGGAGGTCGGCTCGCCGACCTACCTCGCCGGCCTGTGGAGCAAGGACACCTGCGCGACCGTCGACCCGGCTCGGCTCGCCTGGGGCCTGGCCGCCGCAGCCGAACGGCTCGGCGTCCGCATCGTCGAGGGCACCTCCGTCGAGCGGATCCGCCGCGCTGGTGGGCGGATCGAGGTCCGCACCGCCCACGGCACCGTGCACGCACGCCAGGTCGCGCTCGGTACGAACGCCTACCGGCCGCTGCTGCGCCGGCTCCGGCTGGCGACCGTCCCGGTCTACGACCACGTGCTGATGACCGAGCCGCTCACCGACGAGCAGCTCGCCTCGATCGGCTGGCGCAACCGGCAGGGCCTCGCGGACTGCGGCAACCAGTTCCACTACTACCGGATGACCGCGGACAACCGGATCCTGTGGGGTGGCTACGGGGCGTTCTACCACTACGGACGCAAGGTGCGGTCGTCGTACGAGGAGCGCCCGGACGCCTTCGCCGGTCTCGCCCGACAGTTCTTCGACACCTTCCCCCAGCTGGCCGGCGTCCGCTTCAGCCACCAGTGGGCCGGGGCCATCGACACGTGCACGCGGTTCTGCGCCTTCT
Organism: Nocardioides sp. F233; assembly: GCF_057813895.1. NCBI lineage: Bacteria > Bacillati > Actinomycetota > Actinomycetes > Propionibacteriales > Nocardioidaceae > Nocardioides > Nocardioides sp. F233. The sequence goes on along the minus strand of NZ_JBVASH010000010.1, from coordinate 73,303 downwards.
TCGGCACCGCGTACGGCGGCCGCGTGGCCTACGCGCTCGGCTTCACCGGCCTCGGGGTCGGCGCCACCCGGTTCGGTGCCGACGTGATGCTCGACCTGCTGGCCGGCGAGGACACCGAGCGCACCCGCCTCGCCATGGTGCGCACGCGCCCCCTGCCGTTCCCGCCGGAGCCGATCGCGTGGATCGGCATCCAGGTCACCCGCTGGTCGCTCGCCCGGGCCGACGCCCGGGCCGGGCAGCGCAACCTCTGGCTCCGCCTGCTCGACCGCCTCGGACTCGGGTTCGACTCGTGAACCACCCGCTCACCCATCCGCCGCACCGCACCGTCCCAGGAGATCCCACGTGAACCGACGCCACCTCACGCGCATCACCGCGCTGCTCCTCACCTGCACCGTGGCCGCCGGCTGCGGGCGATCGGCCGACAGCCCCGAGACCTCGAAGACCGCGGGCGACCTCAAGCCCACGACGACCGCGGCCACCAAGGACGCGGACGCGATCACCTGGGCGGTCTACCGCGACGTGCAGACGATCGACCCGATCTACGTCTTCGACTACCCGGACAACACCGCGCTGACGCTGTTCTGCGAGTCGCTGCTGCGGACCCAGCCGGACGGCACGATCACCGACGGGCTCGCCTCGCTCTCGCGCACCGACCCGACCACGCTGGTGCTCGACATCAACCCCGACGCGACCTTCTGGGACGGCAGCTCGGTCACCGCCGCCGACGTCGTCTACAGCCTCGAGCGCCAGCGCGACCCGGAGCTCGGCGGCTTCTACGCCGCCACCTTCAGCCGGGTCGACACGATCACCGCGACGACGGACCAGCAGGTGACGATCACGCTCAAGGAGGCCGACTACTGGCTCGACGGCGAGCTCGCCTCGATGCCCGGCGTCATCGTGCAGAAGAAGTACGTCGAGGCGAAGGGCGCCGACTACGGCACTCCGTCGGGCGGCGTGATGTGCAGCGGCGCCTACAAGTTCGACTCCTGGTCGCCGGCGAGCGGCGTGGTCGCCGTACCCAACGACGACTACTGGGGCGAGGCCGACGCGCGGGTCGCGAAGATCACCCTCAAGGGCGTCGTCGACGAGGCCGCGCTGACCTCCTCGCTCATCGCCGGCGAGATCGGCGGCACCTACCCGCCGGCCATCTCGACGCTCCCGGTGCTCGAGGACAACAAGGCCGTCACCGTGACGCAGGGCCCCGGCTACGCCACGGCTGCGCTGGTCATCAGCAACCTGAAGGGCACGCTGAGCGACGTCAGGGTGCGCCAGGCGCTGTCCCTCGCGCTCGACCGCGAGGGCATCGTCGACAACGTCTACCACGGTGCAGCGACCGACGCCCGCTGGCTGGCGAACCCGGGGACCTTCGCCTCGGCTCGCGACACCTACCAGGCGGCGTACGACGAGAGCCCGGCCCTGGCACAGGACCTGACCCAGGCCAAGAAGCTGATCGACGAGGCCGGCGCGGCCGGCAGGACGATCACGATCGGCATGTCGTCGGCGATCCCGGACATCTCCTACACCGCGGGTGCCTTCAAGACCGCGGGCGAGAAGATCGGCCTGAAGGTGGAGTTCAAGTCGGTCTCCGCCGAGGCGTTCATCAACTTCTTCATCGACCCCAAGGCGCGCGAGGGCATCGACGCCTTCCCGACGGTGACGTACGGCGACTACGCCGACCCGGCGGCGCTGTCCGCGACCGTGGTGCTGCCCGACGGCGCGCAGAACTACTCCGGCTTCGACGACCCGGAGATCACCTCGCTGATGGGGCAGGCCCGCGGTACCGAGGACCCGGAGGCCCGCGCGAAGCTGGTCATCGAGGCGCAGCAGAAGACCATGGAGCAGATGCCGTGGATCCCGACCGCGCAGCCGAACTCCGTGCTCGTGACCAGCAACGAGCTGACCGGAGCAGTCTCGTCGTTCGCCTACATGTCGGCACCGTGGGCCGACCACCTGGGAGCACGCTGACCATGCGGATCGGATACCTGCTGCGCCGGGTCGCGATGCTGGCGGTGACGCTCCTCGTCGCCAGCTTCGCGATCTTCGCGGCGACCTACGTCGCACCGGGCAACCCGCTCGCTGCGCTCTCCGGCGGCAAGACGCTGTCGCCGGAGGCGCAGGCGGTGCTCGAGAAGCGCTACCACCTCGACGAGGGCTTCGGTGCGCAGTACTGGCACTGGCTCACCGGCGCCCTGCGCGGCGACCTGGGCGTGTCGATCCCGCTGCACGAGGACGTCTCGTCGCTCATCGCCGACCGGGCCTGGATCACGCTGAGTCTGGTGCTGTACGCCGCCGTGATCATCGTGATCCTCGGCATCGGCCTGGGCCTGCTCGCCGGTCTCCGGCCGGGCTGGATCGACTCGTCGGTCCTGGTCATCTCCTCGATGGCAGCAGCCGTCCCGGCCTTCGTCGCGGCGATCGTGCTGATCGCGGTGTTCGCGGTCTCCCTCGGCTGGTTCCCGACGATCGGCACGGGTGACGGCTTCCTCGGCCACCTCGAGCACCTGACGCTGCCGGCGATCGCACTCGCGCTGTCGTCGGTGGCGGTCGTGGCGCGGGTGACCCGGACCGCGATCCGCGAGGAGGTGGCGCGCGAGCACGTGCAGACCGCGATCAGTCGCGGCATCCCGCAACACCTCGTCGTCACCCGGCACGTACTGCGCAACGCAGCCATCCCGATCACCACCGTGACCGGCGTGACCATCGCGAGCCTGATCGCGATCTCGTCGGTGGTCGAGACGTCCTTCGGTCTCAACGGCCTGGGCCAGTACCTCGTGAAGTCGGCGCAGGGCAAGGACATCGCCGTCGTGCAGGGCATCTCGCTCGTGCTCGTGGTCGCCTTCGTCCTGGTCAACCTCGTGGTCGACACGATGTACGCCGTGCTCGACCCGCGGGTCAAGCTCGGCGCGAGGGCTGCATGAGTGCCGTCGCCGCCCCCGTCGCGGGGACGAAGCCGGTCCGCAAGCGCCGTCGTACCAGACTCGGGGTGACGGGCTGGGTGTCGGCCGCGGTGGTCGGGCTCGCCACGCTGATCGCCGTCGTCGGTCCGCTGGTCGCGCCGCACGACCCCAACCAGGCCGACCTGGTCCAGGCCTGGATCGGTCCGGGCGGCGACCACCTGCTCGGCCTCGACGTCCAGGGCCGCGACGTGCTGTCCCGGATCCTTGCCGGCGCCCGGTCCTCGATGCTCGGCCCGCTGCTCATCGTCGTGCTCTGCATGACGGTCGGATCGCTGCTCGGCCTGGTCTCCGCCTGGCGCGGCGGCATGGTCGACACCACCGTGTCGGCCGGTCTCGACATCCTGTTCGCGTTCCCGGGCGTGCTGCTCGCTGCGCTGACCGCCGCGGTGTTCGGGGCGGGCCTGTGGGCCGCCGTGCTCGCGATGGCCGTCGCGTACACGCCCTTCGTGGCGCGGCTCCTGCGCAGCGCGATGCTCAAGGAGCGCAGCCAGCCGTACATCACTGCCCTCGAGGTGCAGGGTCTCGGCTCTGCAGCGATCTGCCTGCGCCACGTGCTGCCCAATGTGTTCCCGTTCATCGTCGCCCAGGCGTCGATCCTGTTCGGGTACGCCGTCCTCGACCTCGCGGTGATCTCGTACCTCGGCATCGGGGTGCAGCCGCCCAACCCGGACTGGGGCGTGATGATCTCGGAGAACCAGTCGGGCATCCTGCTCGGCTACCCGCTGCCCGCCCTGTGCGCCGGCGCCTGCATCGTCGCGGTCGTCGTGGCCATGAACCTGCTCGGTGAGCGGCTCCTCGAGCGGGCCGGGAAGGACGGTGGCCGATGAACGCCCCGTTGCTGGAGGTCGACGGCCTCGGCCTCGACCTGGTCGTCGCCGGGGAGCACCGCTCGGTGCTGCGCGACGTCTCCTTCACCGTCGCCCAGGGTGAGGCGGTCGGCCTGGTCGGCGAGTCCGGCTCGGGCAAGTCGATGACGGTGCGGGCGATCGACCGGCTGCTGCCCGCCGGCGCCCGCCAGCGCGGCTCCGTCCGGTTCGACGGCAAGGACGTCGCGTCGCTCTCCGGTGCAGCGCTGCGGGCCTACCGGGCCGAGGTCGCCGTCGTCTTCCAGGACCCGCGGGTGCACATCAACCCGGTCCGCCGGGTCGGCGACTTCATGACCGAGGTGCTGCGCACGAACCGCTCGGTGAAGAAGAAGGACGCGGCCGCACGCGCGATCGCGATGCTCGCGAAGGTCGGCATCCCCGACGGTGAGCGACGTCTCGACCAGTACCCGCACGAGCTCTCCGGCGGCCTGCTGCAGCGCGTGATGATCGCCAGCACGCTGCTCACCGAGCCGCGGCTGCTGCTCGCCGACGAGCCGACCACGGCGCTCGACGTGACCACGCAGGCCGAGATCATGGGCCTGCTCGACGAGCTGCGCCGCGACCTCGGGCTGTCGATCCTGTTCATCACCCACGACCTCGACCTGGCCGCCGCGGTGTGCGACCGGACCGCGGTCATGTACGCCGGCGAGATCGTCGAGGTGCGCGAGTCGCGCCTGCTGCACGACGACCCGCTGCACCCCTACACCGCCGCGCTCGGCGCCGCCCGGCCGCTGCTCGACCGGACCGCCCGCCTGGTCGCGATCCCCGGTCGACCGCTCTCGGCACTCGAGGCGCCGGCCGACGCCTGCGCGTTCGCCGGTCGCTGCCCGTACGTCGAGCAGGCCTGCATGTCCGCCGCCCCGGCGCTCGTGCCCGCCGACGGCGGTGCCGCGCGGTGCGTCCGGGTCGAGGCGCTGCGCGGAACCCTGAGTACCGGAGGAGTCCACCATGCCTGAGCTGAACGAGACCGAGCCCGTGCTCGAGGTCCTCGGCCTCCGCAAGACCTTCGGTGACGTCGTCGCGGTGGAGGAGGTGTCGTTCGCCGTACGCCGGGGCGGGTCGCTCGGCATCGTCGGCGAGTCCGGCTCCGGCAAGACGACCGTCGCCAAGATGATCACCGGCCAGGAGCGGCCCACTGCCGGCACCATCCGCGCCTGCGGCCGGGACCGGTCGATCCCGGCCCGCGGGGGAGCGGAGCGGCGGCTGCGGGGCCGCGAGGTGCAGATCGTCTTCCAGGACCCGTACTCCAGCCTCGACCCGCGCCAGCCCGTCGATCGCGCGATCGACGAGGTGCTGCGCTTGCACCGGCCCGACTGGTCGGCGACCCAGCGCGCCGAGCGCGTGGCCGAGCTGGTCGGCATGGTCGGGCTCGACGAGCGGCAGGGGCGCGCGCTGCCCCGGGCCCTCTCGGGTGGGCAGCGCCAGCGGGTGGCCATCGCACGAGCGCTGGCGGCCGAGCCGGAGGTGCTGATCCTGGACGAGTCCGTGGCTGCACTGGACGTGTCGATCCAGGCGCAGGTGCTCAACCTGCTCATCGACCTGCGCGATCGGCTCGGGATCACCTACGTGCTGATCAGCCACGACCTCGCCGTGGTCCGGCAGCTGACCGAGACCGTCGTCGTGATGCACCACGGCGCCGTGGTCGAGCGCGGTCGCACCGAGGACGTCCTCGACGCACCGCAGCACGACTACACCCGCCGGCTGCGCGCCAGCGTTCCGACGCCGGGCTGGGACCTGGCCGCCGTACGACGGACGCTGCACGCGACCGCGCCGTGAGCGCGCTCACACCCTCTTGTTAGCCTCGGGATTGATGACGCGCGACGTGGCGAAGGCCGTACCGGACCAGCGGACCGAGCCGGTGATCCCGGACGTCCTCGAATCCCTCCTCAACACCCCGGTGACCCGGGGTGCGGAAGGCGTCGCCGTCTGGCGGGTCCCGACCGAGACCCTGGGCGACGAGGAGCTCCACGTCGCCCGCGACTGGCTCGACGAGGGGGAGCGGCGCCAGGCGTCGTCGTACGTCCGCGCCGAGCTGCGCCGCGCCTACGAGATCGCGCACGCTGCGGCCCGCCTGGTGGTCGGCGCCGTGTCCGACACCCCGCCGGAGAAGGTGGTCTGGGGCCGGCACGCCTGCCCGGGCTGCGGTGAGCCGCACGGCCGGCCGCGGGCCGAGGGCTCGGGGATCGAGTTCTCGCTGAGCCACACCCCCGGCCAGATCCTCGTCGCCGTGGCCGACGTCGCCGTCGGCGTCGACGTCGAGCGCCACCCCGACGACCCGGTGGCGCTGGCCAGGCTGCTGCACCCGCGCGAGCTCGAGGAGATCGAGGCCGCCGCCCACGGCACCCTCGACGGCGGCCGCGCCACCGTGCGCTTCACCCGCGCGTGGGCCCGCACCGAGGCCTACCTCAAGGGGATCGGCATCGGCCTGGGCCGCGACCCCCACCTCGACTACCTCGGCACCGACGGCGCTCCCAGCCGCAGCCTCGGCGCCTGGCGCATCCGCGACGTGGTCGTGCCCGAGGGCTACGGCGCCGCGGTCGCCGTGTTGGCCTGAGGGCCCTGCTGGTGAGCTGTCCGTGGGCTGCCGTCGCGTAGCCGGCACAGTCGTGAAAGGCGCAGCGACGAGGAAGGCCGCGTAGGTGGCTGGGTTCGGCGGTCGGCCCGCCTCCCCGGAGGTCGAGGAGGTCGCGCAGCGACCGTCACGAGACCACCGCAACAACCTCGAAAGCCCGCTAGAAACAAGGCGAAAGTCCTCGCACACCACTGGCCGTTCGAACATGTGTGCGATAGAATCGACCCATGATCTCGGACCTCTCGGAAGCCACGCCGGAGCAGTTGCTCCACGCGGCCGAAGACCGCGTCCGCATGGCCCGCCAGGTCGAGGTCGACAAGCTCGAGCTCCTGCTCGCCTGGGCCGACCTGCACTCGGGTGACCCGCAGGCCGAGCCCGGTGCCGTGCCGGTGAGGTTCGGTGGTCCGCGGCTGATCACCCTCGGTGGAGACGGGACTCCCGAGGTGGTCGACCTCGCGCTGGTCGAGATCGCGATCGCCCGCCACGAGTCGGTCATGACGACCCGCAGCGCACTGGCCGACGCGTTCGACCTGCGCCACCGGCTCCCGCAGGTCTGGGCCGGTGCGAAGTCCGGTCGGTGCGACGTCTGGGTGGTGCGGAAGGTCGCCCGGATGTCCCGCAGGCTCGACCGCCACCAGGTCCGGATCGTCGACACCGCGGTCGCCGCGGCACTGGACGAGGCGCCCGCGCGGATCCTGACGATCGCCGAGGCCAAGGTGATCGAGGCCGACACTGCTGCCCACCAGGAGCGGATCGACAGCAACCGGGACACGAAGGGCGTCTGGTACCCCCAGCCCCGACCCGGCTCGCAGGTCGACGACACCGACAACACCGCCGGCATCGGCGTCGTGTTCGCGCGGATCGACGAAGCAGACGCGCTCGAGCACGCCCGGATGGTCGAGCACCTCGCCACCGCCCTCGCCGACCAGGCAGCACCGCCCGCCGACGGCGCAGAACCGCTCGGGATGGACCACTGGCGCGCCGAAGCCTTCGCGATGCTCGCCGACCCCGCCGCCGTCCTCGCGTTCTACCGCGCGATCGACGAAGACCCGGACGACTCGGAGGTCGAGGAGGTTGCGCAGCAACCGTCACGAGACCCCCGCAGCCACACCGCGGACCTGATCATCCACCTTTCCATGGACGCCGACGGCACCCTCGGCCCGCTCGCCCGCGTCGAGAACCTTGGTCCCCGGCTGCTCGACCAGGTCCGCGACCTCCTTCGCCGCCACGCCAACGTCACGGTCACCCCGGTGATCGACCTCCACGCCGGCAGGTCCGTCAACGGCTACGAGCACCCCACCGACGTGAAACGCCGCACCGAGCTCAGGACGATCGGGGACGTCTTCCCCCATGCCACCGGCCTCTTCGCCAAGCGGGGTCGGGCACCGGACCACGATCACACCACGCCGTACGACCGGCACGGCCCACCCGGCCAGACCGGCGACCACAACGACACCCCACTGGCCAGGCACCACCACCGGGCCAAGACCCACGTGCCCGGCTACACCGTCCTGCAGCTCGGACCCGACCGCTGGGTCTGGGGCACACCGCACGGCCTCTACCGCCTGGTGACCACCACCGGCACCACCACGGTCAGCCGGGCGGAGTTCCACCTGCACGCACAGCAGGCGATCGTCCTCGCCGGCGACTTCGCTGCCTGACTCCTCCCGCAATGCGCGAGCACTGCGTGGCCTGAGAGCGGCGTCGACGGGGCGACCTGGCTACTGAACGATGGTGAGCGGGCCTTCGTCCGGCGTCGGTGCCTCGAAGTGGTCGAAGTACTGGGCGACGAGGTCTTCGCTGAGCACGAAGTCATCGGAATGGCTGCCGCGCCTGGCTCCCATGCGGGTGAGGACCGTTTCGCGGTCGGTCGCAAGGTAGATCGTCTCGGGAAGGACGCCCGTCGGCCCGAGCAACGTGCGGTATTCGTCGCGTATGCGTCGCGACCAGAACGAGAAGTCGAGGACCACGTCGGTGCCCGCCGCGACAAGCTCCAGCAGCCGAGCCTGCAGGGCCGTCTCGATGTCGTTGCGTACGTCTGCGGGCAGGGGCACCGTCGCGATCCCGCGACGCCACATCTCCACGTCGAACGACAGGCGAACCATCCCCTCGCTCTCCAGGCGCTGGGCGTACGTCGTCTTCCCGGCACCCGAGGGTCCGCACATGAAGATCACACGACTCACGGACGGGACCCTACGTCGAGCTTCGGGGGGCGGCGCGACCAGAGCGCCCGCCGGGAGGCAGGTCCCGTCCCGCAAGTCCGACGTACTGGTCTAGACCTGTCCGGAGGATTTCAGGGCACCGCCGGCCCGCAGAGTTAAATCTCCGGCCGACCGGCCGCCGCGGCGAGACCTTGCCGCCGGCGCGGCGTTGATCGAGCATCGGCCGCCCGTGCTGCTCGGGACGCAGAGCTGACCGGTGAGGGTGCGCGGGCATCGGTTCCACGGTGGGGCGTGGACGGGGAATGAGCGCGTCCCTCGTGTCCGATCCACCCGTTCCGTCTTGCGGTCGCGGTCCCCGGTTGCTGCGGCCGTCGGGGAGTCCTGTCCATGTCTCGTTCCTCGCGCCGATCCCGGCGCACACTCACTGCCCTGGTCGCCACCGTCACCGTGGGCGCCTCTCTCTCCGTCCTCTCCGTGGGGGCACCAGCCCATGCCGACGGCAACATCGGTGGCGTGCCGTACGACGTCATGGTCGCCGACGGAAGCGGCAGCAAGCAGGTGACCACCGCCGAGGGCGCGGACGTCCGCTACGTCGGCGACTCCAGCGCCTACCAGGCGCTCGGCTCCTCCGGCACGGGCGTGTTCGAGCCGTTCGTGCGCCTCGGGCAGGACGGCACCGAGGCCGGCTACAACACGAGCGGCGCCAAGGAGTACGACACCAAGGCGGGCAGCTGGACGCACGCGATCAAGATCAGCGAGATCCCGGTGGTCCAGGTGGGCGGCCAGCGGTACTGGGAGCTGTGGGCCGACATCAACGAGACCAACAGCACCTCGAGGATCGACCTGACCGACCTGGAGATCTACTTCGCAGCCAACCCGAACATCACCGGCTACCCGTTCAACACGACGCCCGCCAACGTGGCGACCAAGGTCTACGACTTCTCCGGCGACATCCAGATCAACGACGTCAACAGCGGCTCCGGCCGCGCCGACCTGCGTTACCTGGTGCCCACGGGCAACGTCACCATCCCGGCGAACTGCAACTACGGGAACCCCGCCTGCGCGACCCAGTTCGTGCTCTACAGCAAGTGGGGCAACGCCGACCCGACCTTCGCCTCCGACGGTGGCTTCGAGGAGTGGGACACCAAGGTCTACCCCTTCGTGAGCGTCACGAAGACCGCGACGACGTCGTACACGCGCACCTTCGGCTGGGACATCACCAAGTCGGCCGACCCGACCAGCCTGGACCTGAACGACGGCGAGTCCGGCGGCACCGACTGGACCGTCGGGGTCACCAAGGACGAGGGCACCGACAGCGACTGGAAGGTCGCGGGCACGATCTCGGTCGAGAACACCTCCAACCTCACGGCCGTGGTCACCGGCGTGACCGACACGCTCTCGGCCAGCGGCGCCGTGACCCCCGACTGCGGGGCCGTCACCTTCCCGAAGACGCTGGCTCCCAACGAGTCCTTCGACTGCACCTACAGCACGGCGCTGACCAGTGGCGCGGACCAGACGAACACGGCGACCGCCACGATCTCCAGCGGCGTGGCCGCCCTCGGTGACGTCGCGTACGACGGCATGGCCCCGGTGCACTTCGGCGCCCCGACCACGCTCGTCAACGACACGATCCACGTCACCGACACCAACGGCGAGGCCTGGACCACGGACAGCTCGGACTCGTGGACCTACCCCGAGTCCTTCACCTGCGGCGCGGATGCCGGAGAGCACAAGAACACCGCGACGATCACCGAGACCGGCCAGTCGGCCGACGCCACCGTCGTCGTCACCTGTCACCACACGCCCTCGGGCGTCAAGACGGCCACCCCGACCCACGTCGAGAAGGTCACCTGGGACATCAGCAAGGTGATCGACGACGGCACCCCGGGCGGCACGCACAGCGTCGACGAGGACATCACGGAGCCCGACACCGAGACCTACCACGTCGTCGCCACCAAGACGGTCTCCGAGGAGGCCTTCGGGCTGACCGGCTCGCTGACCGTGTCGAACCCGAACCCCGGCGCGGTCGACGTCACGCTCGCCGACACGGGGCTGACCCCGGCCGTGGCCGGCAGCAACTGCACGCTCGACGACACCACCGTGACCGTGCCGGGCGGCACGCAGGTCCAGCCGGGCACGATCGCGGTCGGATACACCTGCGCGTTCCCGACCGCCCAGCCGGTGGTCGGTACGACGTACCAGAACCACGCGACGATCACCGACCCCCACCTCCAGCAGCCGATCGACGTCACCTCCGGTGACATCGTGTTCCCCGCGGCGAGCCTGCTCCCGGGCAGTGACCCGCAGACCGTGACCGTCACCGACGACAACGCGCCCGACGGTGCGGGCTTCCCGGCGACGATCTCGGACACGACGACGTTCCCGGCCTACCAGGTCGAGTACCCCGTGCCGAACGGCTGCGTCGACCACCCGAACACCGCGGCGATCACCGCTGCCGGCGTCGACGACTCCACCAACGTGCACCTGTGCGGCCCGGCCATCGCTCCCACCGGAGCCAAGACCGTCGAGCCGAGCCACTCCGAGACGGTCACCTGGACCGTCGTGAAGACGGTCGACGACGCGGCCGATCCCGAGGACGACCCGACTCACGACCTGGACCTCGGCACGGTCACCGACGCGCAGACCGTCGACTACCACGTCACCGCGACCAAGGAGATCTCGAACGAGACCTTCGGGTTGACCGGCACGGTGACGCTGACCAACACCAACCCCTACGACCTGTCGATCTCGGACCTGACGGACGAGGGCCTCGGCATCGCGGGCAGCTCCTGCGCGCTCGACCCGCACGCGGACACGATCCCGAAGGCGGCCGGGCAGACCCCCGGTACGCTGTCGGTCGGCTACAGCTGCACCTTCGGCGGCGACCAGCCGGTCGTCGGTCAGCAGTACACGAACACCGTGACGTTCTCGTACGCCGACCCGAACTTCGACACCGACCCGGTGTCGGTGACCGCGCCGGTCGAGTTCGATGAGGCCACCCTGCAGGACGGCAGCGACCCGAAGACGATCACCATCGTCGACGCCAACGCCCCGGACTCCGCTGACTTCCCGAAGACGATCAGCACGACGACCACGTTCGACTACAGCGACACCTACCAGGTGCCGAACCCGTGCGCGGACCACGCGAACACGGCCGAGCTGGTCGCCCACCACGGCACCGAGGGTGAGTACGCGCTGACCCACGAGGGCGCCACGGACTCGACCAACGTGCACCTCTGCGGCCCTGCGGACGCGCCGGGTGCCACCAAGACGGCCGAGCCCACCCACTCCGAGCTCGTGACGTGGACCATCGACAAGACCGTCGAGCAGAACGGCGGCGAGCAGGTCCACGACCTCGACCTCGGCACGGTCGACGGTGCGCAGACGGTCAGCTACCACATCACCGCGACCAAGGAGATCTCGAACGAGACCTTCGGCCTGACCGGCACGGTGACGCTGACCAACACCAACCCGTACCCGGTCGACGTCTCCGAGCTGACCGACACGGGCCTCACCCCGGCCGTCGCCGGCAGCCAGTGCACGCTGGACACCGACGAGGGCACGATCCCGAAGGCCGTGGGGGAGACCGCCGGGACGTTGTCGGTCGGATACGCCTGCACCTTCGCCGACGCGAAGCCGGACCTCGGGACGACGTACACCAACCACGTGACGTTCGACTACGCCGACCCCAACCTGGTGCAGACCCCGACCATCGAGGTCGTCAAGGGCGGCATCGAGTTCCCGGAGGCCAGCCTCCAGGAGGGCAGCGACCAGCAGACGGTGACCGTGGGCGACCCCAAGGCCCCCGAGGCCGCGGGCTTCCCGAAGGAGATCTCCGAGACGACGGTCTTCCCGTCCTTCCCGATGACGTACGCCGACCACGGCACCGTCACCGAGGACAACACTGCCCTGTTCACCGAGGGGGCGACCGGTTCGTCGACCGCCACGGTGACCTACACCATCCCGGAGAAGGCGCCGATCGAGGTCCCGAAGGTCACCTGCACCACCGGTCAGTCGGCGAGCGTGTCGCTGCCGGTCTCGACCGACGGCTCCACCGGGGCGAAGACCGTGCAGCACGTGGTCGAGCTCAGTGGCCTCCCGGCGGGCACCACGACCACGGTGACGGCGGTGCTCTACGGCCCGTCGGCCACGGCGGCGGTGCGTGGCGACCGGGTGGTGGCGACGCAGACCTTCCAGGCCGGGAACGGCCAGACCTCGACCAGCCCGGTGAGCGTCGCCGAGCCGGGCTACTACACCTGGGTGGTCTCGTTCCGTGACACCTCGGACGCCGTACCGACGGACAAGGTGTGCGGCACCGTGCAGGCGTTCCTGGTGCACCGCGCCGACTACGCCCCCCTGGCCATCGGGACCGGCTTCTCCGGCCCCGTGCCCGGGGGGACCGACCGGGCCGCGGTGACCACGCTGCGGATCAAGGCGCTCGGCATCAGGGCCCGGGTCGCCACGGCGACCGAGAAGGGTGGCCGGATGCAGGTGCCGGCGCCGGGTCTGGTGGGCTGGCTCAACCGGTCGGCAGCGGTCGGTGACCTGATCGGCACGACCGTCATCGCCGGTCACGTCTCCGACCGGCACGACAAGCCGGGCGCGTTGTACAGGCTGCAGAAGGCGCACAAGGGGCAGATCGTCAAGATCAAGGGCCCGCACGGGGTCATGAAGTTCAAGATCGTCTCCGTGAAGGCCTACGCCCGCAGCAAGCCGCTGCCCAGCGGCATCTTCACCACGAAGGGCGAGCACCGCCTGGCGTTGGTGACCTGCACCGCCAAGGTGGTCGCGGGCGGACGGTTCCACTACACGAAGAACCTCGTGGTGATCGCCCGACCGGTCGGCTGACCCCGCCCTCAGCGTCCGGGTCTCGTCCCCTTCAGGGACGGGACCCGGACGTCAGCCGCAGGATCCTGTGGCGCCGATCACTCGGGAAGGTTAAATCTCTCCCGCGCGGGGCGGTTTTACCCGGAATTCCCGCGAGCGGGACTTTCGTCCTGCATAGGGTGCTGGTCTGGGTTCCGGTTGCCCCTTCCTTCTCGGGAGGCGCGGACGACCGGAGCGACGAGGGCCGGACCTGGGTTTCGCGGTGGGGCGTGGACATCGGGTCTCCGGCCGCTGCCGTGCGTCCTCGGACCGCCCATGTCCTCACCTTTGCAATGGTCGCGACGACCCCCCTCGTTGCGACGCAATGGGGGTAACCCGCAGATGACCAGTTCCTTGCGCCCGTTCCGGCGCAGTGGCGAACCGTCGAAGGCCCAGGTGGCCCGTCGGCGACGCCACAAGATCGCACTCCTGCTGCCGGCGGTCGTGGTGGTGAGCACTGTCCTCAGTGGTCCCGCCTACGCCGACGACGTCGATGACCCGGCGCCCGCGTCGGCCGACACGTCGCAGTCCACGCCGACGCCCGACCCGGCGCCGAGCGCCGACCCGAAGCCCGAGCCCGCTCCGGACCCGAAGCCGGACCCGAAGCCGGACCCGGCGCCGAGCAACGACCCGGCGCCCGCTGACCAGCCGTCGGCCTCCGACGCGGGCAAGGGCGACCCGGGCAAGAAGGACGAGGGCACGAAGCTCGCCGACCAGGCCCCGCAGGGCGACGAGGCCGCGCCCGCGCCGGCGCCGGCCGCGGTGAGCCCGTCCGCAGGCACCGTCTTCTCCGCTGCTGCCCAAGCCGACGCGAACAAGGCCGCCGTGCCTGCCGCCGCCAACGAGAAGAAGGTCGTGGTGTGCAAGTACGTCAGCACGCCCGGCGGCTACTCGCACCACGTGATCGTTCCGTCGGTGAACTCCCTCAAGGACTGGGACCCGTCGATGGGCTTCCCGTCCTTCGCGTTCGCCGACGCCCAGAACTCGATCGCGATCCGGTACCTCGATGACGACGAGATCCCCGGCCAGGTGCCGGACTCCGTCTGCCCGAGCCTGATCAAGCGGCCCGTCCCGCAGGCCGTCAACCCGTGCGGTCCGGACAACGCCGTGTGGGCCGACCTCGCCGGCACCGGCTTCACCGCGGTCCGTCAGCTCGACGGCAGCCTGGTCGTCACCGCCAGCCCGGGCTACTGGTTCGCCCCGCTGACCATCCCGCCGACGACGGAGTTCACGATCCCGGCGCCCGTCGACGACGACCCCGTCGACCAGGACTGCAACGGGCCCGCGGCGGTCGTCCCGCCTGACCCGCAGCCGGTCGACGAGTGCGGCACCGGCATCGTGCAGTGGGCCGACCCGCCGAACAGCCCCGACTACACCTGGGTGCGCAACGGCGACGGCAGCGTCACCTTCACCCCGGTCGCGCCGGCGGTGTTCCCCGGTGGCGTCGAGTCGATCTCCTGGCCGGTGCCCACCGCGCACCAGGAGGCGTGCCCGAAGAAGGTCGTGGTCTGCAAGTACGTCACCAAGCCGAGCGGCGTCCAGCACCACATCATCATCGTGAGCGTGAACGCCGTCGACCCGTCGGGCAGCGGCAAGACCTGGGACCAGGTCACCGACGCCGACTTCCCGTTCCCGTTCGAGGACTCCCAGGACTCGATCGCGATCGCGTTCGCCGACAAGGGTGACCAGTCGCACGACTTCACGCCGGAGGACTGCGGGACGAAGGTCGACCCGCCGGTCGTGCCGCAGCTCGACCCGTGCAACCCGACGGGTGTCACCAGCAACATCCACTTCGGTGCCATCCCCGACGGTGCGTGGACCGCGGACACCTCGGTGGCCGGCAAGATCACCTTCACCGCGACCGGCACCAACTACTTCAGCACCACCGGTGAGGGCGAGGACAAGGTCTTCGTGAAGACGTACGTCGTCAACCTCGGCGCCGACAGTGGCGAGAAGTGCCTGATCGCCCCGGCGATCGCGCCGAACGACCCGTGCAACCCGGCCGGCGTCACCAGCAACGCGACCTGGGTCCTCCCGGCCGAGACCGCGGACTACTCGGTCTCCGTGGTCAACGGCGTGATCAAGCTGATCGGCAAGCTCGGCAAGGTCTTCGAGAGCGGCGACTCGACCTACACCTACAACCTGGCGGCCACCCCGGTCGACGCGGGTGTGGTGTGTCAGGTCGGCGGTGTCGAGGAGACCAGCAACCCGCCGAAGGACGCGGTCGACGGTGAGCAGGCTGCGACCGGCCTCCCGAACACGGGTGGTCCCGCAGGCTGGCTGATGCCGCTGGGCGTGGGCCTGGTGCTGGCCGGTGCCGGCCTGGTGCTGGCTCGACGCAAGACGGTCTGAGTCCTGAGGGACTGATCGCCTGAACGCACGGAGCCCGTGCCGAGGATTCCTCGGCACGGGCTCCGTGCATTTCCTGGCCGGCTCGACCCGGTCTCACTGAGGGACGTGGACGACGACGCGGCCCATGGTCTGCCGGTTCTCCTGGCGCTCCATGGCGGCGGGCAGGTCGTCGAAGGAGATCTCCTCGGTGACGACCGTGCGGATCGCGCCGGAGCGCAACATCGTCAGCAGCTTCGCATGGGCGTGCTGGCCCTCCGAGCGCGCGGGCCAGTTGAAGCCGAGGGTCTGGCGCAGGCCGAGCGGGTCGTTCACGTAGACCAGGCAGACGCCGTACAGCGAGAAGTTGCCGTAGACCGCGGGCGCCGTGGTGACGGGGGCGCCGTCGTTGGCGATGTCCTGGCTGTAGCCGACGAGCAGGTGGCGGCCGTGGATGCCCATGCAGCGGAAGGTCTCGGTCGTGACGGTGCCGCCGACGGTGTCGTAGGCGACGTCGACGCCGTGGCCGAAGGTGGCCTCGTTGACCTTGTCGGCGAACCCGCCGTCGAGGTAGTCGATCACGACGTCCGCGCCCAGGCTGCGGGCGAACTCGACCTTCTCCGGCCCGCCGGCCGTCGCGATCACGGTGGCGCCGAGCGCCTTCCCGAGCTGGACGGCGGCCGAGCCGTTGCCGCCCGCGGCGGCGTGGACCAGCAGGGTCTCGCCCGGCTGGATCCGGGCGCGGTCCACGAGCGCGAACCAGCCCAGGTGGTAGGGGTAGTGCACTGCGGCGGCCTCGGCGTCCGAGAGCCACGCCGGCAGCACCTGGGTGGTGGCGGCGTCGAGGATCGCGTACTGCGCGAAGCCGCCGTGCGCCAGCACGGGGATGCCCATCACCCGCTGGCCGACGAGGTGCTCGGCGCCGAGCCCGGCACTCTCCACGACGCCGACCGACTCCATGCCCGGCGTGAACGGCGGCGTGAGCGACAGGATCGCGTAGCGGCCGCGGACCACGTCGGTGTCGTTGAAGTTCACGCAGAAGGCGGCGACCTTGACCCGGACCTCGCCGGGGCCGGGCTCGCGGACCTCGACACTCTGGCGCTGCAGCACCTTGGTCGGGTCGCCCAGGTCGGTCGCGACCCAGGAATCGGCGGTGAGGACGGTCATGCGGGCACCTCCAGTAGGTGTTCGGGGTGCCGCGAACGCTAAACGTTATTACCTCTACGAAACAAGACCCTTGAGGGCCCGATCCGTGATCCGCGCCGCACTCCTCGCCATCTGGCGGGCCGTGGGCCGGTCCCGGGTCATCGCGGTGAAGGTGAGCGCCGCGAGGAAGTGCTGGAAGGCCGCGCGTAGGTCATCACCCGGCACCTCGCCGTCCAGGCCGGCGCCCTCGACGATCGCCGAGAACGCCGCCAGGACGGGCTCCTCCGCCCACGCCCGCAACCGGGTGTGCTCGTCCGGGGCGTCGTAGTGGGCGAGGATCAGGCCCGGCAGGGCAGCATGCACGGGCGGGGTCAACAGCTCCTCGAGCACCACGTCGGCGAGCCGGGCGAGGTCGGCCTCGAGGTCGCCGGTGGGTGCCGGCGGCGCCCAGTCGGAGACGGCGAAGATGGCGAACTCCACCAGCTCGGCCTTGGTGCCCCAGCGCCGGTAGACCGTCGGCTGCCCGACGCCGGCGCGCAGCGCGACCTCCTTGAAGCTGACGGCCTCGTAGCCGCCGTCGGCCAGGAGCTCCAGCACCGCCGTCCGCACGGCCCCCTCGACCCGGGGATCGCGGGGCCGGCCGGGGGAGGTGGAGGTCGTGGACACGGTGGTCATTGTGCCCGTACGCCGCCCGCGGGACGCCGTGACCGCCGGACGACGGCCGGGATCGGTCCTCAGCCCAGGCCGTGGGCCGTCCGGTACGCCAGTGCGTAGGCGATCTTGCCGGGCTTGGCGTCGGCGTACGGCTTGCTGAGCTTGTCGAACTCGCCCTTGGTGGCGGCCTTGCCGGCGTTCCAGGCGTCGAGGGCGCCGAGCTGGGCGGCGGTGAACCCGCTGGAGACGACGTCGCCCTTCGGGAGCGCGGTCATCGCCTCGGTCGAGGTCCGCACCGCCGCGAGGTAGCCCGCGAGCGTGCTGCTGTCCCACGTCGTGAGGCCACCGGGCGCGTTGTCGCGGATCCAGCCGCCCCAGTAGAACTCCTGGAACGGCAGCCCGTTCTGGGTGTAGCCGATGTCGCGGCCGAAGTAGAGCAGGCTGCGGTACCGGTCGTCCTGGAAGTTCTCCAGCCCGACACCGGCCGGGAGCTGGTTGACCTTGACCGGGTTGCCGGCCGGGTCGAGCAGGTACACCCACTTGTGGGACGTCATCTCGCCCCAGAACGCCTGGCGGGTCAGCGAGCTGTAGTTCGCCAGCACCCGCAGCCGCACGTGCAGGTTCGGTCCGCCGTCGGGCGTCTCGATGAACGATGTCAGCGTGTGGTGGCCGTCGGTGAGGAAGGGCTCGCCGCCGGGGCCGATCACGACGGTCTTCATCGCCGCGATGCTGGCTGCGGTCTCCCTGCCCCGCGGCAGCACGCAGGTGAACGACGACGGGTCGTCGAGGCGCGCGTCGGGTTGCGCGGTCGCGACGTCCGAGCGGCCGTCGGCCTCGCACCAGTCGGCGAACTTCTTGTTGATCGCATCCTTGCCCAACGTGTAGCGGCCGAGCTTGTAGTACACCTCGTCGAAGCCGAGGGACGGCTGCGTCGCGTGCACGTCCCCGATCCGTACGTCGAGCAGGTCTCCGCTCCGGGCGCACAGGTACCCGGCGTACGGCGTGCTGCGGTTGTCGTGGCCGCACAGCTCCGGGCGCTGCCCGGGAGCGTTGGGCGCGCTGACGGCGCTCGGCGCGGTCAGCGCTCCGAGGGCGGCGAGTCCGGCGAGCAGTCCGGCGACGCGGCGTGCGTGGCGAAGGTGAGCCATCGGTGGGGTCCCCCAAGGTCGTGGTGGCAGAACACCCGAGAACTACCGGCACCCTCGGTGCACCAGGCGGCGTCGCCGTCACCGCGGGGGAAACGACGGGAGAACGATGGATGACGGCGGATGCAGGATGATCGGCCCATGGCCCACGACCACCTCGTCCTGCGCCCAGGCACCCCGGGCGTCAACGGCTACCGACTGCTGACCGCCCTCGTCGTACCCCGTCCGATCGCCTGGGTGTCCAGCCTCTCGGCCGCGGGCGTCGGCAACCTGGCCCCGCACTCCTTCTTCACCGTCGCGAGCGCCGACCCGCCGATCGTGCTGTTCACCTCGGTCGGGGCGAAGGACACGCTGCACAACATCCTCGAGACGCGCGAGTTCACCATCAACCTGGCGAGCCGACCGCTGATCGACGACGTCAACGCCTCCAGCGCCTCCTTCGCGCCCGGTGTCGACGAGGCGCGCGAGCTGGGCATCGCGATGGCGCCGAGCGCCGAGGTCCGGCCGCCCCGCGTCGCGGCGTCCCCCGCCTCGCTGGAGTGCCGGCTCCACGACACCCTGGTCGTCGGCGACTCGACCCTCGTCCTCGGCCTGGTCGTCGCCGTGACGCTCGACCCCGACGTGCTGGCCGACGGCCGCCCGGTCTTCGACCAGCTGGCGCCGCTCTCCCGGCTGGGCGGCAGCGAGTGGGGTCTGCCGCCCGAGGTCGTGCGCGTGACCCGGCCCGCCTGAGGACCTGCTCCCGCCACTGGCAGTGGTGGATCAGCTCGTCGCGGCGATGTCCTCGATCGCACCCATGATCCGTCGTACGCCGTCGGCGAGCACGTCCTCCTGCTCGAGCGAGTACGCCAGTCGCAGCTGCCGGGTCCCGCCGCCGTCGGCGTGGAACGCCGAGCCCGGCACGAAGACCACGCGCCGGTCGATGGCAGCGTCGAGGACCCGGTGGACGTCGATGCCCTCGGGCAGGGTGACCCAGGTGAAGAAGCCGCCGCGGGGGACCGACCACGTGACGCCCGCGGGCGCACTCTCCGCCAACGCATCGAGTACGGCGGCCGCCCGGGTCGCGTAGAGCTTGCGGGCGCGGTCGAGCACGCCGGGCCAGTCGTGGTGGAGGACGTACTGCTCCACCAGGGCCTGACTGAGCACCGAGGGGCAGATCGTGGTCGCCTCGGACGCCAGTTGCAGCGGGCGTCGTACGGCTTCGGGGGCGACGGCCCAGCCGACGCGCAGGCCAGGGGCGACCACCTTGGAGAACGAGCCGAGGTAGATGACGTTGTCAGGATCGAGCGCGCGCAGGCTCGGCATGCTCGAGCCGTCGAAGGACAGCAGCCCGTAGGGGTTGTCCTCGATGACGGCGATCCCGGCGGCCCGGCAGATGCGCACGACCTCCGGCCGGCGCTCGGCCGCGAGGGTGACGCCGCTGGGGTTGTTGAAGTTCGGGATCGTGTAGAGGGCCTTGACCCGGCGACCCTCCGCACGAACCCGCGCCAAGGTCTCCTCGAGCCCGCCGGGCACGATGCCGTCGGCGTCCATGGGGACGTGGACGACGTCGACCTGCATGCCGGCGAACAGCCCGAGCGCGCCGACGTACGTCGGTCCCTCGGCCAGGATGACGTCGCCCGGGTCGCACAGCAGCTTGACCACCAGGTCGAGCGCCATCTGCGAGCCCGCGGTGACCTGGACGTGCGCCGGGTCGACCTGGATGCCCTCGGCGGCCATGGTGCGCGCGACCGCCTCGCGGGCACCGGCGGTCCCCGTGCCGCTGCCGTACTGCAGGACGTCGAGCCCGTCGCGGGCCACCGCCCGCGCGGCGACGTCCGCGAGGGCGTCGAGGGGGAGCACGGACAGGTCGGGGTTGCCGCCGGCCAGCGAGATGACGTCGGGCTCCATCGACACCTCCCAGAAGTCCCGCACGGGGGAGGGGCGGAACCCGCTGGCGCGACCCGCGAGGAGCGAGGGCAGGAGGGATGCGGGTGCGGTGGTCATCGGATGCCTCCGTCCAGGTCGACGCCGAGCGCGGTCGCGGCGAAGTCGATGAGCAGCGCGTGCATGCGCTGCGGGTCCATGTCGTAGGTCCCGTTGACGGACTGGACGGCGAGGCCGTCGGCGAGCCCGACGAGGAGGCCGGCCAGGTCGGCGGGGGAGTAGTGGCTCTCGCAGTCGGCCATCGCGTCGGTGAGGACGTCGGTGAACAGCTCGTGCCACAGGGCGAGGCGCTCGTTGACCTTCGCCCGTACGTCGGGGTCGAGACGGGCCGCCGCGGTCACCTCGATCCAGAATCCCCAGGCGTCGGCGAAGTCCTTCTCGCCGGCCACGGCGTAGTCGAGCAGCGCCCGCAGCCGCACGAGCGGCGCCGCGTCGCGCTCGGCGATGGCGCGCCACTCGTCCTGCGACTCGGTCATCCGGTGCTCGATGCAGCCGGCGACCAGCCGGTCACGGGTGCGGAAGTGGTGCTGGAGCTGGCCGATGCTGTGGCCGCTCGCCTCGGACACGGCCGCGAAGGTGCACCCCGCGACGCCGGTCGCCACGATCACGTCCGCCGTGTGGCGCAGGATCTCGGCCCTGCGCTCGGCGATCGCCTCGTCGGTCACCGCATTGGTCCTGCGCGGCGTGGTGGTCGGCATCGCGTCTCCTCCCGATTTCGGACCTGCCCCTTGACAGTGTCACCGGTCACACAAACAATAAGTTGAGCATATTGAAGTTGGCAACCCGGTTCGGGTGCCCGATGGAAGGTCCACCATGTCGCCTCGCATTCGTACGACGCTCGCCGCCCTCACCCTGCTGACGCTCGGTGCCACGAGCGCCGGGTGCAGCAACACCGAGTCCACCGCGGACGCTGCCGAGAAGGCCGGCATCGGCACGGGTGGCCGGGACAGGGCGGAGGCGGTGAAGACCGATCCCGACGTGCAGGCGCTGGTGCCCGCGACCGTCGCCGACGCCGGCGTGCTCACCGTGGTCACCGACCCCACCTACGCGCCGATGGAGTTCACCGACGACAAGGGCGCCATCGTGGGCCTCGACCCCGACATCGCCGTGGCGGTCGCGCACAAGATGGGCGTCGAGGCGAAGTTCGAGAAGGGCGACTTCAACGGCATCATCGCCGGCATCGAGGCCGGCCGGTACGACGCCTCGTGGGCGTCGTTCTCCGTGACCGCCGAGCGCCAGCAGCGCGTCGACATGGTCAGCTACATCAACAGCGGCACCTCGGTCCTGGTCCCGCACGGCAACCCCGACAAGGTCGCCGCGATCACCGACCTGTGCGGCAGGACCGTCGCCGCCCAGACCGGCAACACCCAGGCACTGACCACGCTGCCGGCCTTCCAGAAGGACTGCGCCGACGCCGGCCTGGCGAAGATCACCGAGCTGATCCTCCCGCAGCAGGACAACGTCAACCAGGCGGTCTCGACCGGCCGCGCCGACGCCCTGCTCGCGGACAGCGCCCTCACCGCCTACTACGCGCAGCTCCAGCCGGACGCCTTCAGCCAGGTCGACGACATCTTCGTCGAGCCCGCCCTGCTCGGCGCGATCACCAAGAAAGACACCGGCCTGGCCGCGGCCATCGAGGCGGCCGTCACCTCGCTGATCGAGGACGGCACGTACGCCGAGCTCCTCGACGCGTGGGGCCTCGGCGCCGCCGCGATCGACGGGTCGGGGGTGAACCAGGGATGAGCGCCGTCGCCTCCACGGAGCACGAGCGGATCGACCTCGTCGCGATGTCCGGCAAGCCGGTGCTCCGGCGCCGGCGTCCGGGGCAGCTGGTGGTCGTCGTCCTGCTGGTCCTCGCGGTCGTCTGGGCGGCCGGCACACTGGTCACCAACGACGGCTTCGACTGGCCGGTCGTCGGACGCTACCTGTTCGACACGCGGATCCTGGCGGGACTGCTCGTCACCATCCAGCTGACTGTGATCGCCGAGGTGATCGGCATCGTCGGCGGCCTCGTCCTCGCCGTGATGCGGATGAGCGACAGTCGGGTCATCGCCGGGGTGGCCGGCGGCTACATCTGGTTCTTCCGCGGCACCCCGCTCCTGGTCCAGCTGCTGTTCTGGGGCTTCGCCGCGGCGATCTTCCCCGAGGTCGGCATCGGCGTCCCGTTCGGTGGCCCGATGCTCGCCTCCTGGGACACCAACCAGGTGATCTCGCTGATGACCGCCGCCATCCTCGGCCTCGGCCTCAACGAGGCGGCCTACACGGCCGAGGTCGTGCGCGCCGGGCTGCTCAGCGTGCCGAAGGGGCAGGCCGAGGCCAGCCGCGCGATGGGCTTCAGCGGCCTGCAGACGCTGCGCCACGTCGTCGTTCCCCAGGCGATGAAGGTGATCATCCCGCCGATCGGCAACAACGTGAACGCCATGCTGAAGACGACCTCGCTGGTCGTCGTGATCGGAGTGGGCGACGTCCTCTACAACGCCCAGCAGATCTACGCCAAGAACCTCGAGCAGATCCCGCTGCTCATCGTCGCCAGCATCTGGTACCTCGTGCTGACCACGCTCGTCGGGCTCGGCCAGAGCCGCCTGGAGCGACGGTTCTCGCGCGACGCCGTACCCCTGACCCTGAGGGAGGCCCGCTGATGGCCGCCACCGTCGAGTTCCTGAACGTCCACAAGAGCTTCGGCCATGTCGAGGTCCTCAAGGGCGTCGACTTCGTCGTCGAGCCGTCGCAGGTCGTCTGCGTGATCGGGCCCTCGGGCTCGGGCAAGTCGACCCTGCTGCGCTGCGTCAACCACCTCGAGGTCACCACCTCGGGCGCGATCCTGGTCGACGGCTCGATGGTCGGGTACGACGTCCGCGGGGACCGCCTCGTCGAGGCGCCCGAGGCCGAGATCGACCGGCGCCGCGCGAAGATCGGCATGGTCTTCCAGGGGTTCAACCTGTTCGGGCACATGACGGCGCTCGAGAACGTCATGTTCGGGCCGGTGCGGCTGCTGAAGACGCCGAAGGCCGAAGCCGAGCGGCAGGCACGCGCCCTCCTCGAGCGGGTCGGCCTGGCCGACCGTGCCGGCAACTACCCCTCGCAGCTGTCCGGCGGGCAGCAGCAGCGGGTCGCGATCGCGCGGGCGCTGTCGATGAAGCCCGACGTGATGCTCTTCGACGAGCCGACCTCGGCGCTCGACCCCGAGCTGGTCGGCGAGGTGCTCGACGTGATGAAGCAGCTCGCCGCCGACGGCATGACGATGATCGTGGTGACCCACGAGATGGGCTTCGCCCGCGAGGTCGCCGACGTCGTCGTGTTCATGGACGGCGGCGTCATCGTCGAGCAGGGCGCGCCCGACGACGTCCTGCTCCGGCCGCAGCACGCCCGCACCCAGTCCTTCCTGTCCAAGGTGATCTGACCTGATGCGCAAGCTCTCGACCTTCCACCGCCCGGCCGCCTCCGCGAGCGCGGTCCTGCTCACTGGCGGCACGATCCACACCCTCGAGCCCGGGCCGGCGCCGGAGGCGGTGCTGGCCTTCGGGGCCGACGTCGTCGCCGTCGGCACGCTCGAGGAGTGCCGTGCCGCTGCATCCGTCCTCGGCGCCGGGCCCGAGGTCGTCGACCTCGCCGGCGCGACGCTCGTGCCCGGCTTCATCGACGCCCACGCCCACCCGCTGATGCTCGGCCAGATGATGACCTGGGTCGACTGCGGTCCCGCGCGGGCCGGGTCGATCCCGGAGATCGTCGCCCTGCTGCGCGAGGCCGCGGCCGGTACGCCGGGGGGCCGCCCCGTGCGCGGCTTCGGCTACGAGCACCGCAACCTCGCCGAGGGCCGCCACCCCACCCGGCACGAGCTCGACCAGGTCGCCACCGACCGCGAGGTCTACCTGATGAACGCGTCGGGTCACGGCGGGGTCGTCAACTCCTTCACCCTCGCGCTGCACGGCGTCGACCGCGACACCCCCGACCCCCAGGGCGGCGTCTTCTTCCGCGACGCAGACGGCGAGCTGACCGGCGAGCTCTCCGACGCGGCCTGCAACGTCCTCACCGGGGTGCACGGCGTGAAGATCGGCCACCACGGACCGAACTTCCACCTCGCCGACGAGCCTGAGGAGCACCTGCGCCAGCTCGCCGCCGCCCAGGAGCGCTTCCTCGCCGGCGGCGTCACCACGATCGGCGATGCCCAGGTCTCCCGGCGCGAGCTCGACATGTACCTGCGTCTCGCGGCCGAGGACGGCCTGCACACGCGGGTCAGCATGTACCTGCTCTCGCACCTGCTCGACGACGCTCTCGAGATGGGACTGCACGCCGCGTTCGGCAACGACGTGCTGAGCTTCGCCGGCATCAAGCTGTACGCCGACGGCACGCTCGGCGGCTGGACGGCGTACTTCCCCGACGGCTACGTCGGCGACCCGTGCCGCACCGGGCAGCTCTACCACCAGCCGGAGGAGTACCGGGACCTGGTCCGACGGGCCCACCTGGCCGGCCTGCAGACCGCCACCCACGCCCAGTCGCCCACCGCCATCGAGATGGTCGTCGGCGCGATCGAGGACGCCCAGGCCGAGCGACCGGACACCGACGCGCGACACCGGATCGAGCACTGCGGCCTGCCGACCCCCGAGCAGATCGGGCGGATGGCGGCCGCGGGGATCTGGCCGGTCAACCAGCCCCAGCACCACTACAACTGGGGCGAGGGCGTCACCGCCGCGGTCGGCACGCCCGGTGAGCGGTTCAACCCGCTCGGGGAGCTCGCCGCGGCCGGCGTACCGGTCACCATCAGCTCGGATGCGCCGGTCGCCGATCCGCTGCCGATGGAGGCGATCCAGGCTGCCGTGACCCGGGTCACCCGGCGCGGCGTCCAGCTCGGGCCGGACACCCTGGCCATCGCCCCGCTCGACGCGCTGCGCGCCCACACCATCAACGCGGCTCACGCGATCGGACGTGAGGGCGACCTCGGCTCCATCGCGCCCGGCAAGCGGGCCGACTTCGCGGTCCTCTCCGCCGACCCGCTCGCCACGAACCCCAGCGAGATCGCCGCCATCGAGGTCCTGCAGACCTGGGTGGGCGGCGTCGTCCGACACACCAAGGAGTCCCCGCAGTGACCACCGCGAGCAGTGCCGCCCACAACACCGGCCTCGCCGTCATGACCGTGCTGCGCAGCTACGGCATCGACACGATCTTCGGCATCCCGGGCACGCACAACCTCGAGCTCTACCGGCACCTGCCCGGGCTCGGCATCCACCCGGTGACCACGCGCCACGAGCAGGGTGCCGGGTACGCCGCGGACGGCTGGGCGCAGCAGACCGGCCTGCCCGGCGTCGTCATCACGACCTCCGGCCCCGGCCTGCTCAACGCGCTCTCCGCCGCGGCCACCTCCTACTGCGAGTCCCGGCCGATGATCGTCATCTCGCCCGGGCCGGCTCGCGGCCAGGAGGGTGCCGACCGCGGCACACTCCACGAGACCAAGGACACCAGCGGTGCGGCGGCCGCGGTCATGCAGTGGAGCCGCCGGGTCTCCTCCGCCGAGGAGGCGGTCGAGGCCGTGCACGACGCCTTCGCCCTGTTCCGCGGCTCGCGTTCCCGTCCGGTGCACATCGAGATCCCCCTCGACGTCCTCGAGGCGGAGGTGGAGGTCGCTGCCGACCTGCTCGCCGCACGCCCGGCTCCGGTCCCGCAGCGGGCGGACGGGTCCGCGATCGGTGCCGCTGTGACGGCGCTGGCCGGAGCGTCCGACGTCGTGGTCCTGGCGGGTGGCGGCTCGCTGCCCGCCGGCGACGACGTACGTCGCCTGGTCGAGCTCCTCGACGCGCCCGTCGTGACCACGCTCAACGGCAAGGCGTCGGTGCCCGAGTCGCACCCGCTGTCGCTGGGCGCCGACATCCGTACCCCGGCGGCGCAGAAGGCGTGCGGCGGAGCCGATGTCCTCCTCGTGCTCGGGTCGAAGGTCGGCGAGGCCGAGCTGTGGGGCGGTGTGGTCGAGCCGACCGGCACCGTCGTCCGCGTCGACGTCCTCGAGACCCAGATGGACGTCAACCTCGCGGCCGACATCCGCCTTGTCGGCGACAGCGCGGCCGTCGTACCGCAGCTCGTCGAGGCACTGGAGCGGACCGGCGTTCGCGGCCGTGGCCGCGGCGCCGCGGGCGCCGCCGTGCTGCGCGACGAGATCCGTGCCCAGTCCGCCGGGACCGCGCCCGACCTCGTCGCACTGACCCGTGAGCTGGTCGCCGGGATGCCCCTCGGCGCGATCGTCGCCGGGGACTCGTCGCAGGTCACCTACTTCGGGACCTCCTCGATCGCCCAGGACCGGCCGCACTCGTTCCTCTACATGCCGGCGTACGCGACCCTCGGCTACGGCCTGCCCGCCGCCATCGGCGCGAAGATCGCGGCCCCCGAGCGTGCCGTCGTCTGCGTGGCCGGCGACGGCGCGCTGATGTTCGCCATCCAGGAGCTCGCCACCGCCGTCGAGCAGTGCCTCGACCTGGTCGTCGTCTGCGTCGACAACGGCGGCTACGCCGAGATCAAGCAGAACGAGGCCGACCGTGGCATCGCGCCGATCGGCGTCGACCTCCACCAGCCCGACTGGGCGGCGCTGGGCCGGGCTTTCGGCGGCCACGGCACGCGCGTGGAGTCAGCCGCGGACCTCGCCGCCTCGATGCGGGAGGCGATCGCCGGTGGAGGGGTGCACGTCGTGCACGTCCCGCTGGCGATCTTCGCCGACCGGGGCTGAGCGACTCGTCGGCCGGCGACGTGCGGCGAGAGGGCCCGCGCCGCCTCAGCGGTCGGTGAACCGCACCTCGGGGCTGCGGCAGATCAGCAGGCGCCGGACCCGCGAACCGTCCTCGGTGACCTGCGCGCTCGCGTTGAAGGAGGCCTCGAACGCGCCGTCGCGGCGGGTCTCACCGAGCACGAGCTCGGTGCCGTCGATGCCGGCGCCCTGCAGGATGTGGTGGGTCAGCACGCTCACCTCGCGCTGGGCGAGGTAGACCTCGAGGCCGGCGCGGTCGCCGTCGAACTCGGCGGCATGGTCGCCGGTCGAGAAGAGGATCGAGAGCCGGAAGTCGTCGGTGATCATGTCGAGGACCCGCTCGGGAGTCGTCGAATCCATGATCTCGAACCAGTCGCGCAGCAGGGGGGTGGCACTCATCGGGTCGCCTCCTCAGGCGTCGGGCAGCAGAGCGTGTTCGGTGTCGAAGGAGACCTGGTACGCGGCGATCAGGCCGTCGTCGTCGATGCGCACCGAGGCCAGGAAGTAACCGGTCGTGGTCCGCTCGTTCTCGACGACCTTGCCGTAGACGAACTCGAGGTCGCCCGCGACGCTCTCCCGAAGCGTGACGTGACGGCGGACGACGTCGCCGCGCCCCGAGAGGTAGCTGCGCAGGTCCTCGCGGCGCGTGCCGCGGACGGCCTTGCCGGGCAGCAGGATCGCGGAGCGCACGTCGGGCGCGAGGAACGTCATCGCGGCGTCGAGGTCACCGCCGTCGACGGCGGCGTAGTAGCGGGCGAGCGTCGTGCTGGGCATGACCTGAACCTAGTTCAATTCGTATCTGGTGTCCAGTGTGCTTGCCCCCTGACTCTCTGTCCGCCTAGTCTGAACTGAACTGAACTCAATCCAATTTCGTGGAGGGCGCTGTGGTGCACCCCTGGCCAGAACTCGATCCCGCGCTCATGGCGCCCGTCGCCGAGCGCGAGCAGCTGCGCGACGTCGTCCGCGGACTGCTGCAGAAGCACGCCGACCACGAGCAGGTCCGCGCGTCGGCCGACCCGGCGCCGGGATACTCCGAGGAGCTCTGGCATCGACTCAACGCCGAGGTCGAGATCGGCCGGGTGGCGGTCCCCGAGGCGGTGGGCGGTCACGGCTTCGGGATCGCCGACCTCGCCGTCGTCCTCGAGGAGTGCGGAGCCGCTCTGCTGCCCGAGCCGGTGCTCAGCTCGGCGGTGCTCGGGTGCCAGGCGCTGGCGGCGGCGGATCAGCCGGCGGGGATCGCCGACCTCCTGGAGCCTGCTCTTGCCGGAGCTGTCGTCGTCACCGTGTCGCTCGGTGGCTCGCTCCTCACGGCCGAACGCACGGGGGGCGAGTGGCTGGTCCGCGGTCGCCGTGAGCGCGTGCTCCACGGCTCCGCGGCGGACCTGGTCCTCGTGGACGCTGCGACGTCCGAGGGGTCGGCGCTGTTCGCGCTGCGGGCCGAGGACCTGGAGGTCGCCGCGCGCACGACCATGGACCCGACCCGCCGACAGGCCGACCTGTCGGCCGGCTCCGTCCCGGCGCGCTGCGTCGTGGGCCCGGAGCGCTACCCGCGGATCGCCGAGCGGCTCCGGATCCTGAGTGACCTCGCGGTCGCCGCCGAGCACAGCGGGATCGTCGCGGAGCTGCTCGGGAGCACGGTGGAGTACGTCGAGCAGCGTGAGCAGTTCGGTCGCGCGATCGGCTCGTTCCAGGTGGTCAAGCACCGTCTCGCCGATGTCCTCGTCGACCGGGAGCGGTCCTGGTCTGCGTCGCGCTGTGCCGCGCTCGCGTTCGACGCGGGTCCGGCCGCGGCCGCACTTCCTGCGACCATCGCCGCCGCGG
Organism: Nocardioides sp. F233; assembly: GCF_057813895.1. Classification (NCBI taxonomy): domain Bacteria; kingdom Bacillati; phylum Actinomycetota; class Actinomycetes; order Propionibacteriales; family Nocardioidaceae; genus Nocardioides; species Nocardioides sp. F233. The sequence continues at coordinate 44,133 of NZ_JBVASH010000010.1, read as the reverse complement.
TCTGTGCCGACGCCGCGATGCGCGCGGCCCACGAAGCGGTGCAGCTGCACGGCGGCATCGGCTTCACCTGGGAGCACCGCGCGCACTACTACGTCCGACGGGTGCTGGGCGACGAGGGCCTGTTCGGCTCGTCGCGGGAGCATCGGGCCCGGGTCGCGGACCTCGTCGGCATCTGATCGGCGCACGCGGCGAAGGGGCGCCCGGCTCGGCCGGGCGCCCCTTCGTTCGTGTCGGGGGAGCGGTCCTCAGGTGGTGACCGTGGCGGACGCGGTCGCGGCGGCCGTCAGCCCGAACACCAGGGCCGAGGCGAGTCCGCCGGCGTACGCGCGGTGGTAGAGGCCGCCGGTGTCGGAGCCGGCGCACAGCAGGCCGGGGATCGGTGTACCCGCGGTGTCGAGCACCCGGGCGCGGTCGTCGATCCGGATCCCGTGGAAGGGGAAGGTCACCGCAGGCACGCACTCGACCACGTACCACGGCCCCTCGTCGATCGGCGCCGGGTCCTTCCTGCGCTCGGGAGCCATGGGTTCGCCGGCCGCGGCCGCCCGGTTGAACTCGTCGATCGCGGCACGGATCGCCGCGCCGTCGTAGCCCCATTCCTCCGGGAGGTAGTCCAGCTCGTCGAGCGTCTCGGCCAGGCCGACACGACCGCCGCGCCGGCTGGCGAGGGCGAACTTGTCGACGGCGACCGCGCCCTCGACGTACGACGTGACGATCCACTCCCGGTGGACCCGGGCATCGCAGATCAGCAGGCCGCGCGACTCCGGCTGCTCCAGCAGCGCGACCGTCGTCAGGTGGTCGCCCAGGGTCTCGTCGGCGAACCGCCGGTTGTCGAGGTTGAACAGCAGGGCGTGCTCGCTGTAGTAGAGCGAGAGGTCGACGAAGTCCGCCGGGTCGGCGAAAGGGATCCCGCTCGGGATCAGGTGGCCGTAGAAGCCGGCGTCCTCGGCTCCGGTCGCGGCGCCGGCGGCGGTGGCCAGCCGGTAGCCCGCACCGGCACTGCGCGGGTTGGAGCGCAGCTGCATGTCGCCGGCCCGCGGGTGGACCTTGTCGGCCAGCAGTGCCGGGTCGCCCTGGAAGCCGCCGGTCGCAAGCAGGGTCCAGCGAGCCCGGATCTCCTCGGGTCCGTCCGGTCCGGCCACCTCGGCGCCCACGACCCGACCCCCGTCGGTGAGAAGGCGGCTGGTCTCGGTGTGCAGCCGGACCTGCCCGCCGGCCTCGACGACGATCCGGCGGCAGAGGTCGACGTACTGGTTGGTGTCGAACTGGTGGCCGCTGCCGAAGCCGAGGACCGGCACCGCGTCGCGCGTCTCGACGCCGATCGACCGGATCCACTCGACGCCGTCGGGGAAGCGATCGACCAAGGCGTGCCCCAACCGTACGTCGCCGCGCGGGTTGACCTCGTCCATGACCTCGCGGCTGGGCGCGGTCCATGCGTACCCCGCGAAGCGCGCCGATCCGCCGACGTCGTCGCCGACCTCGACGACCACCACGCGCTGGCCGTCCCTTGCGGCGCGCGCGGCTGCCGTGAGGCCCGCCATCCCGGCGCCGATGACCAGCAGATCCGTCTCGACCATCTCGCTGTCGTCCCTTCCGTTGGTGATGCTCGCTAGCCTAAACTAAACTCACTTCAGTTCAAGAGGGTGGTGGAGCATGGACGCCGAGTCCGTACGCCGGGCAGCCGTGTCGACCGGGCCGGGTGCGGCGCTGCGGGTGCGGATCTTCCGCCTGCTGATCGGCGTGCAGCTCGTCAACGCGATCGCGGTCTGGGTCCACGTGGTCGGTGTGCAGTGGCTGCTCACCGAGCGCGGCGAGGCCGCCGTCGTGGTCGCCCTCGCCCCTGCGGCGATGTCGCTGCCGTTCATCGCGCTCGCGTTGCCCGTGGGCGTCGTCGTCAGCCACGCGCCACGGCAGCGGATGATCGGGTGCGCGGTCGCGGTGTCCGGCCTCGCCTCCGTCGCCGCGTCGGTGTTGGTCCTCACTGGTGCGGATCGTGCGGCACCACTCCTGGTCACGGTCCTGGTGGTCGGCACGGCGCTGGTCGTGGTCGGCGTTGCGTGGCAGTCGCTGCTGCCGGAGGTCGTCCCCCGGGCGGCGGTGCCGTCGGCCGCCATGGTCGACGGGGCCGTGTTCAACATCGCCCGCGCCGTCGGGCCGCTCACGGCCGGCATCGTCCTCGGTGTCAGTGGACCGTTCGTCCTCTTCGGGGCGGTCGCCGCGCTGTTCGCGTCGGGCGTGCTGTTGCTGGCGGTCGCCGGTCCCGCGGGTGCGGTCCGCGCGCCGCGGACCGAGTCCATCGGAGCGGCCGTCCGGGGTGCGCTCTGGTTCGTGCGGCACTCGCCGTGGACCCGTGGCCTGCTGCTGCGCATGGTGCTGTTCGGACTCCCGGCCAGCGCCCTGTGGGCGCTGGTCTCGCTGGCCGTGCACGACCTGATGGGCCTGGGGGCCGCGGGCTTCGGCATCGCCATGGGCCTGCTCGGGGTCGGCGCGGTGACCGCGGCGTTCGCCCTCGGCCGGGTCCGGGCCCGGCTGCCTGCCCACCACTTCGTCGCCCTCCTCGCCTCCGGCTACGCCGCCAACCTGCTGGCCCTCGGCCTGGTGCGCCAGCTGTGGCTGCTGGCGCCGTTCCTCCTGCTGGCCGGCGTCGGCTGGGTCGCCGTGCAGAGCACGTGGATGATGCTGGCCCACCAGGCGCTGCCCGACTGGGTGCGGCCGCGGGTGATCGCGCTGGTGCTCATGCTCTTCCAGGGTGCCCAGGCGGTCGGGGCGCTGGCGTGGGGTGCGGCCGCGGACGCCATCGGCATCGACCGAGCGCTCGGGCTCGCTGCCGTCCTGCTCGTCGCGTACGCGGGCTGGCTCGCCCTGGGCGGACTGCGCTCGAGCGTCGGCATCGAGCCGGTGCTCGCGGTCCCCGATGCCGCGATCCCCGCCCTGGCCCAGAGGGCCGGGGACGGCGAGCTGGTGGTGCGGTACGAGTACCTCGTCCCCCGGGGCAAGGAGCCCGCCTTCCGGCGGGCCATGGCCGACCTGCGCCTGTCCCGGCTGCGGCTGGGCGCCCGGACGTGGAGCCTCGCGCCCGACCAGGGAGCCGGGGGGCGTTACGTCGAGAGCTATCTCGTCCGGGATCGCGCCCTCCTCGTCGAGCAGGAGACCACCCGGCTGACCGTTCCCGAGCGACGACTGCGCGATGCCGTGCGCGCGGTCAGCACGCAGACTGCCGGCCCGCTGTTGAAGGCGGCGGGACCGGATCGATCAGGAGGTAAGGGATGAACGACAACGCAGTGTCCGGCGCCCGGTTCGCCGGACGAACCGCGCTGGTGAGTGGTGGCGGCTCGGGGATCGGGGCCGCAGTGGCGCACCGGTTGGCGGCGGAGGGGGCGAGCGTGCACGTCGCCGATGTCGTCGCGGACAACGCCGCCGCGGTGGCGGGGGCCGTCGGCGGTACGGCGTACGGCGTCGACGTCGCCGATGCGGACGCCGTCGACGCGCTGGTCGCCGGCATCGCGGACCAGGGTCCGCTCGACGTCGTCGTGCACACGGCCGGTGTCGACGACCCGGTCGCCAAGGCCTGGATCCGTGAAGCCGGTGAGGGTGGCCGGCCGGTCGACGTCATCGGGCGCCTCGCGGACGAGCAGTGGCGGCGGGTGATGGCCATCAACCTCGACGGCACCTTCCACGTGCTGCGCGCGGCCGTGCGTGCCATGCGGCCCCAGGGGAACGGGGCCATCGTCACGGTCGGCTCGTCGGCGGCGTTCGACACGCTGGTCGGCTATCCCCACTACGCCGCGTCCAAGGCCGCCGTGCATGCCCTGTGCCAGTCCGTCGCCAAGGAGGCCATCGCGTACGGCATCCGGGTCAACACCGTCGCTCCCGGTCCCGTGGACACCCCGATGGCGGGGCGTACGCCGGCGTCGGTCCGCGCGGCCATGGAGGCGACTGGCGCTATCGGGTACGCCAGTGCGGAGGAGCTGGCCGACAACATCTGCTACCTCGCCTCGCCCGGTGCGTCGAACGTCGTGGGCGCCGTGCTGCTCAGCAACGGCGGGCGGTTCACGGTCTGAGCCCGGCGGACGCCGAGATTTCCGGGATCGTCGCTTGACAGGTCTACTGAACTCAGTTCAAACTAAACTGAATCCAGTTCGGTTCTGAAAGGACTAACGACATGGTGGACACCGACCACGTTCTTCTCGAGAAGGACGGCGACGTCGCCCGGGTGTGGCTCAACCGCCCGCACAAGAAGAACGCCGTCACGGTGGAGCTGCTGCACCGCCTCGACGAGATCATCAAGGAGGTCGACGAGGACCCTGACATGAAGGTCCTCGTCCTGCGCGGCGTGCAGAACCAGTTCTGCTCCGGCTTCGACCTCGACGAGCTGCTCTCCGACTTCATCGGCACCACCACGGCGATGGACGTCGCGGTGCTCAGCGCGCAGGTCTGCGACCGGCTGTACTCGATGAACACCCCCTCGGTCGCGGTCCTCGAGGGCTACGTCACCGCAGGCGGCTTCGAGCTGATGATCTCGTGCGACTTCGCGATCGCCTCGGACGACGCCAAGATCGGTGACTTCCACATCCGGCGCGCGCTCTTCGGCGGCGCCGGACCGATCTACCGTCTGCCGCGGATGATCGGCCTGCGCAAGACCAAGGAGCTCATGCTCACCGGCAAGCTCCTGTCCGGCCAGGAGGCCAAGGACTTCGACCTGATCAACGACTCAGCGCCGGCCGACCAGCTCGACCAGTGCGTCGAGGACTTCATCGGCACCCTCACCGACAAGTCCCCCTTCATGATGAAGCTGACGAAGATGGCCATCAACCAGGGCCTCGACGCCGACGTGAAGTCGCTCATGATCATGGAGCACCTGGCCGTCGGCAACGCACTGCAGTCCGAGGACGGCAAGGAGGGCGTCCAGGCGTTCCTGCAGAAGCGCGAGCCCAAGTGGGTCGGTCGCTGACCCGTCCGACCCCGTCCGCCCTGGACCAGTGAGGTCGGGGGAGTCCGTGCTGGAACCACTCGAGGAGACTGCGAGATGACCGCCGTGCCGGCCATGTCCGAAGCACCCCACCTGACGGGCAGTCGCTGCCGCGACTGCGGCAACGTCGCCTTTCCCGAGGCGACCGGCTGCCAGCGCTGCGGGGGCACCGACGTGGACGCCCTCGCACTGGCCGGCACTGGCACGGTGTGGGCCCACACGGTCCAGCGCTTCGCGCCCAAGTCTCCTCCGTACGTACCCGCGGCGGAGGGCTTCAGGCCCTTCGCCGTGGGGTACGTCGAGCTCCCCGACGGGGTCCGCGTTGAAGCCGTGCTCGAGGCCGCCACGATCGACGACCCGGCCGAGCTGACCGGCGCGACGGTCACTCTCGTCGCCACGACCCCGGTCCCGCGGTTCGCGACCCCGCAGTGGCTGGCCGCGGCCGGCCACGATGGCGAGGGAGGTCGGCGATGAGCGGCGAGGTCTCGATCATCGGCGCCGGACTGTCGAGGTTCGGTCGCCAGCCCGGTGTCACCGGGCGGCAGATGGCGGTCCAGGCCATCCACGCCGCCCTCGCCGATGCCGGCATCGCCTGGCCCGACGTGCAGGTCGCGTTCGGCGGCAGCGACGGGGCCGGCCTGGCCGACACCCTGGTCGCCGAGCTCGGCCTGACCGGCATCCCGTTCACGAACGTCAAGAACGGCTGCGCGACCGGCGGCAGCGCGCTGGTCGCCGCCGTCAACGCGATCCGCTCGGGTGCGGCCGAGATCGCAGTCGCGGTGGGCTTCGACAAGCATCCCCGGGGCGCCTTCGACCCGCGACCGGAGGACTGGGGGCTTCCGGTCGGCTACGGCGACGCGGGCCTGATGGTGACCACCCAGTTCTTCGCGATCAAGATCGCACGCTACCTGCGCGAGCACGACCTCCCGGAGAGCCTGCTGGCGCAGATCGCCGCCAAGGCCTACCGCAACGGCGTGCTCAACCCGAACGCCTGGCGTCGCGAGGCGTTGACAGAGGAGCAGGTGGCGTCGTCCGCCATGGTCAACGACCCGCTCACGCAGTACATGTTCTGCTCGCCCGGCGAAGGCGGCGCGGCGATCGTCGTGGCCAGCGCTGCCGCGGCGACGCGGCTGCGCGCCCGTGCTGTCAAGGTCCTGGCCGTCGCGCCACGCACCCGCGCCTTCGGCACCTTCGAGGTCTTCAGCCCCTCCATCCAGGGAGCGGGCGTGCCGACCAGCGTCAGCACCACCGCAGCCCGGGCGGCGTTCGAGATGGCCGGCGTCGGTCCGGAGGACATCGACGTCGCCCAGCTCCAGGACACCGAGGCCGGAGCGGAGCTGATGCACCTGGCCGAGTGCGGGTTCTGCGAACACGGCGAGCAGGAGAAGTGGATCAGCGCCGGTGAGACCGAGATCGGCGGTCGACTGCCCGTCAACACCGACGGCGGCTGCATCGCGAACGGCGAGCCGATCGGGGCCTCGGGCCTGCGTCAGGTCCACGAGATCGTGACCCAGCTGCGCGGCGAGGCCGGGGACCGACAGGTACCCGGAGCACCGCGCCTCGGCTTCACCCACGTGTACGGCGCGCCCGGCATCAGCGCCTGCACGGTGCTGGGGGCCTGAGATGAGCACTCCTGACATCGACGCCTTCGTCGCCGAGGCCCGGGCCTGGCTCGCCACCGTCGCCGAACCCCGCACCCGCCGTGCCTGGGGCGAGGGCTCCGATGCCGTCGCGGTCTTCGAGAACTGGACGGCGGACGAGGAGCGGGCCGAGACCGATCGGATCCGCTCCTACGAGCAGGCCAAGTTCGACGCGGGCTTCGGCGCCATCACGTGGTCGGCGGAGTACGGCGGGCGCGACCTGCCCACCTCGTACCTGCTCGCCTTCCGTCGCGTCGAGGCCGAGTACGACGTCCCGCGACGCACCGAGATGTTCCCGGTCACCCAGCAGCTGATCGCCCCGACCATCGCCCAGTGGGGGACCGAGGAGCAGCGGACGACGTACGTCCGGGCGATGCTGCGCACCGACCTGATCGCCTGCCAGCTGTTCTCCGAGACCGGGGCGGGCTCCGACCTCGCCGCCGTGCGCACCCGGGCGGTGCGTGACGGCGACGAGTGGATCCTCGAGGGGCACAAGGTGTGGACCTCCGGTGCGCGGATCGCCGACCACGGCCTCGCCATCACGCGAACCGACCCCACCGTGGCCAAGCACGCCGGGCTCACGGCCTTCCTCGTGCCGATGGACGCTCCCGGCGTGCAGGTGCGCCCGATCCGGCAGATGACGGGCGGCAGCTCGTTCAACGAGGTCTACCTCGACGGCGTGCGACTGGACGACGGCCACCGGCTCGGTCCGGAGGGCCAGGGCTGGAGGGTCGCCCTGACCGTGCTCGCGTCGGAGCGCCTCGACTCCGGCAACCTCGGCCTGGAGAACGCCGACCGGGCCGTGGAGCTGGCCCGCAACCTGGGCCGGACGCTCACCGAGCTCGAGCGTGACCAGGTCGCCGACCTGGTCACCCGCAGCTACGTCCAGCGCCTCACCGGGATGCGGGTCGCGGCAGCCGTGGTCGCCGGGCATGACGCCGGCCCCGAGGCCTCGGTCGGCAAGCTGCTCGCGACCGACACCATGGCGCGTACGTCCGAGGTGGTGCGGAGCCTGCTGGGCGCCGACCTCACCGTCGAGAGCGACCGGTGGGGCGCCTGGGCATGGACCGAGCACGTCCTCGGCGCACCTGGTTACCGCATCGCCGGCGGCACCGACGAGATCCAGCACAACATCCTCGCCGAGCGGGTGCTCGGCCTGCCCAGGGAGCCCCGCTGATGGTCACCGAGACCCGGCCGACGCCGGCCGAGCTGCACGCACTCGACCTCCAGGAGCGGGTCGTCGCCGGCCTGCGTGCCCGAGGGCACGACGGGACGCCGACCGCGCTCGAACCGATGCTGGGCGGCCACTCCGGGCTGACCTACCGGATCGGCCTCGGTGACCGGGCGTACGTCGTGAAGGCCGTGCCACCCGGCCAGCGGCCGATCGGTCGTCACGACATGCTCCGCCAGGCGCGGATCATGGCGGCCCTGGCCGACACCGACGTCCCGGTGCCGCGGATCTGCGCCACCGACGAGACCGAGCCGGGCTGGTTCGCGATGGAGCTGGTGGCGGGGGAGTCCCTGGAGCCGGTGCTCGACGATCCGGCGCTCGAGCCCTCGCTCGCCGCCACCCGGATGCTCCGGGCCGCCGAGATCCTGCCGCGACTGCACCGGGTTCCGCTCGACCGACTGCCGATCGACACTGAGCCGCTCTCGCCCGCCGACGAGCTCGCCCGCTGGAGCCGCACCCTGGGCGCGGTGCCCCCCGAGCTGGTGCCCGGTGCGGACCGGTTGGAGCGGCTGCTCGCGGTCGCGACGCCCGCCGCCGCCGCCCCGGTCCTGGTCCACGGCGACTACCGTCTCGGCAACCTCCTCTCCGTCGGCACCGAGCCGGCCGCGCTGATCGACTGGGAGATCTGGAGCCCGGGGGACCCGAGGGTGGAGCTCGGCTGGTTCCTGGTCTTCGCCGACGGCGCCAACTTCCCCGGTGTCGGACGGATCGTGCCGGGTCTCCCTGCGCCTGAGCAGCTGGTCGACCGCTACACCGACGGCGGCCCGCCGCCTCCCGAGCTCACCTGGTTCGACGCGCTGGGCCGCTTCAAGATGGCCGCGATCATGGGCCACAACCTGCGCCGCCACCGCGAGGGTCGCCACCACGACCCCGCTCAGGAGCTCCTGCCCGCGACCATCGCGCGCCTGATCGAGACCGGCACCGACCGGCTCACCTGACCGCCGTACACCGCACCGACGCGAGAGGCACCTCCGTGGACTTCGACCTCACCCCCCGCACCGCCGACCTGGCGGCCCGGCTCGAGACCTTCATGACCGAGCACGTCTATCCCGCCGAGGCGGTGTACGACGCCCAGGTCGCGGCCAACACGAACCCGCACGAGCAGCCCCAGGTGATGCGCGACCTGCAGCGGACTGCGCGTGAGCAGGGACTGTGGAACCTCTTCATGACCCACGGCGACCGGGGTGCCGGGCTCAGCAACCTCGAGTACGCGCCCCTCGCCGAGATCGTCGGCCGGTCGATCATCGGCAACGAGGCGATCAACTGCTCCGCGCCCGACACCGGGAACATGGAGATCCTCGCCATGTACGGCACCGAGCAGCAGCAGAAGGAGTGGCTCGACCCGCTGCTGGCCTGCGAGATCCGCTCGGCGTTCGCGATGACCGAGCCGGAGGTCGCGAGCTCCGATGCCCGCAACATCACCTCGACGATCCGTCGCGACGGCGACCACTACGTGCTCAACGGCCGCAAGTGGTACACCTCCGGGGTCCTCGACCCGGACTGCAGGCTGATCATCTTCATGGGCAAGTCCGACCCTGAGGCACCGACCTACCGTCAGCAGAGCATGATCCTCGTCCCGGCCGACGCCCCGGGGGTCGAGGTCGTGCGCGACCTGCCGATGTTCGGCTACCACGACCGCCTCGGCCACGGGGAGGTCACGTTCACCGACGTCCGGGTCCCCGCGGAGAACATGCTCGGCGAAGAAGGCGACGGCTTCGCCATCGCCCAGGGCCGGCTGGGGCCGGGCCGCATGCACTACGCCATGCGCGCGATCGGCATGGCTGAGCGGGCGCTGGAGCTGATGTGCCGGAGGGCGCGGACCCGAGAGGCATTCGGCGGTCCGCTCGCCGACCAGGGCGTGGTCCGGGAGTGGATCGGCCGCAGCCGGACGGAGATCGACCAGATCCGCCTCTACACGTTCAAGGCCGCGTGGCTGATGGACACGACGGGCAATGCGTCGGCACGCACCGAGGTCGCGGCGATCAAGGTCGCGGCGATGGAGGTCGCCCACCGGGTGGTCGACCGGGCCGTGCAGACCTGGGGTGCCGCCGGTGTCAGCGACGACACCGTCCTCGCCCGCCTGTTCTCCCTGACCCGGGCGCTCCAGGTGGCCGACGGCCCGACCGAGGTCCACCTGCGCAGCATCGCGCTGCGGGAGCTGAAGAAGTACGACGCGGCGCCGGCAGGTGTGGCGTGACCGGGATCCTGGACGGCAAGGTCGCGCTGGTCACCGGCGCCACCCGTGGGCTGGGGCGCGCGATCGCCGACGCGCTGGCAGCGGCCGGAGCGACGGTCGTCGTCTCCAGCCGGAAGGCCGACTCCTGCGAGCAGGTCGCCGCGGAGATCAGCGTGGCCAGCGGCGTGCAGGCGCATCCGCTGCCCCTCCACGTCGGCGACTGGGACGCGATCGAGCCCGCGGTCGACGCGATCGTGGCCGAGCACGGACGGATCGACATCCTGGTCAACAACGCGGGCATCGCGCCGCTCGCGCCGTGCGCCAAGGACGTGACCGAGGCGCTCTTCGACAAGACGATCGACGTCAACCTCAAGGGGCCGTTCCGGTTGATGGCTGTCGCCGGGGCCCACATGCACGCTGCCGGTGGCGGCGCGATCGTCAACATCTCCAGCATCGGCGCCGAGCGGCCCAGCCCGCCCGAGGCGACGTACGCCGCGTCCAAGAACGGCCTCAACGCCCTCACCCGTGCCTTCGCCCAGGAGTACGGACCGTCCGTGCGGGTCAACTGCGTCATGCCGGGCGCCTTCGCCACGGACATGGCCAGCGAGTGGGACGACGACTTCATCGGGCTGGTCACCCACCGGCTCCCGGCCGGACGCCTCGGCGATCCGCGTGAGCTCGCCGGCCTGGTGGTGCACCTCGCCTCGGACGTCGCTGGTTACACGACCGGTGCGCTGATCCCGGTCGACGGCGGCCGGACGGCGGTCTACTGATGCACTCCTCCGCACCGTTCGCGGCCTTCGACCTCACCGGGCAGGTCGCCGTGGTCACCGGCGCGTCCTCGGGACTCGGCGACGGCTTCGCCCGCACTCTCGCCGCGGCCGGCGCGACGGTCGTCGCCGCTGCCCGGCGGGTGGACCGACTCGCTGCCCTGGCCGCCGACGTCCCGGGACTGGTGCCGATCGCCTGCGACGTCACCGTCGCCTCCGACAGGGAGCGCCTGGTGGCCGCGGCCAACGAGATCAACGGCGGGGTGGACGTGCTGGTCAACAACGCCGGGATGCCGGGGCCGCCGGACGCCCTCGCCGAGTCGGCGGAGGACTTCGGGCGGATCCTCGACCTCAACCTGACCGCGGGCGTCCGGCTCGCCGTCGACGTGGTCCGGACCCTGCCGGAGGACCGCGGCGCCTCGATCGTCAACATCTCCTCGGTGGTCGGCCTGGTGTCCACGGCGCCGATCGGGGGCGCCGGGTACGCCGCGTCCAAGGCGGCGGTCATCGGGGTGACGCGCGAGCTGGCCGGCCAGTGGGGGCGCCGCCGGGTCCGGGTCAACGCCCTGGTTCCCGGCTGGTTCGACACCGAGATGACCGAAGGACTCTTCACCAACGAGAAGTCGGCAGGATGGGTCCGGCGCAACACCATGCTCGGGCGCGGCGGCCGGGACGGCGAGGTCGACAGCGCGCTGCTCTTCCTCGCCTCGGGTGCGTCGAGCTACGTCACCGGCCAGGTGCTGGCGGTCGACGGGGGCTGGACGGCGCGATGAGCTTGCCGCGGACGATGCGTGCCCTCCGCCTGGTGGCCTGGGGGCAGCCGCCGGAGCTGGTCGAGCTGCCGGTGCCCGAGCCGGGCGGCGACCAGGTGCTGCTGCGGGTCGAGGCAGCCGGGCTGTGCCACTCCGACCTGCACATCATGGACGCGCCCCACGGCCGGATGCCGTACGAGCTGCCGTTCACCCTGGGCCACGAGGTCGTCGGCACCGTCGTCGACGCGGGCCCGGATGCGGATCCGGCCTGGCTCGGGCGGCTCGTCGCGGTCCACGGCGTGTGGTCGTGCGGCCGTTGCCGCGCCTGCCGGCGGGGACGCGAGAACTACTGCTTCGCCCTGACCGGACCCATCGGCTGCGGCATCGGGCACGACGGCGGCCTCGCCGACTACCTGCTGGTGCCCGGGGGCCGGCACCTGGTCGCCGCCGACGGCGCCGACCCGGTGCAGCTCGCGCCGCTCACCGACGCCGGGCTGACCGCCCAGCACGTCGTGCGCTCACTCGACGGCGACCTCGACGGTGCGACGGCGGTGGTGATCGGCGTCGGTGGTCTGGGCCATCTCGCCCTGCAGCTCCTCGCGCCCGCCGACCTCGCCTGCCTGGTCGCGGTCGACCCGCGGGCCGAGGCGCGGAAGCTGGCCATCCGGCTGGGCGCGGATGCGGTGACGGCCTCCGCGAAGGATGCCGCGGAGTGGCTCGACGACCGTGAGGACGGCCAGGGTGCCGACGTCGTGATCGACTTCGTCGGCTCGCCGGACACGATGGGCGCCGCGGCCGACCTGCTGGCGCCGGGCGGCCGGATCGTCGTGGTCGGCTCGGCCGGCGGCAGCCTCGAGGTGGCCAAGGGCGACGGCCTGCCGCGGGGGTTCGCTGTCGCCGCGCCCTTCTGGGGCACCCGACGCGACCTCGAGGACGTCGTGGCGCTGGCCGCAGCCGGCCGGGTGCGCGCCGAGACCGAGACGTTCGAGCTGGACGACGCGCTGGCGGCCTACGGGCGGCTGCGCGCCGGCGAGATCCGGGGCCGCGCTGTCGTCGTACCGGGGCATTGAGCAGAATCAACGTGGAGCAGGAGGCTGGGACATGAGGCAGCTGGCGCAGGAGCTGGTCGAGCGCGCGGAGCACGAGCCGGATTCCGTCGCGGTGATCGACGGGGAGGGCGTGCACACGTTCGGCCAGGTGGTCGCCCAGGCAGGGGAGGTCGCCGACCTCCTCGACCGCTCACTGGTGGGTGCGCCCACGGTGCTGGTGCAGGCCGACAACTCCTGGCGCACCCTCGCGGCCGCCGTCGCGGTCGGCCTGCGCGGCGGACTGATCGCCGTGATCAGTGGCCATGCCGCCCGCTCGGAGTACGACCTCGCGCTCGAGGACATCAAGCCGGACGCGGTCATCGCGTCGCCGCAGGCGATGGCGACCTGGCAGGTGGATGCCGCCACGATGCCCGTCGTCGGCGAGGTGCTCGACGGATGGCCGCTGCGTGCGGCGGCCGCCGGCCGGACCGCCGGCGTCGAGCGCTGGAACGGCGGCGTGGTGATCGCGATGACGTCCGGATCCACCGGCCGTCCCAAGTGCGTCGTGCAGTCCGAGTCGGCGCTGCGCTACGCCGGGCAGTCGACGATCGACGCCGTCGGCCTGGCGCCGGGCGACCCTGTCGGCGCCCTCGTGCCGCTGTCCAGCGTCGCGGCGTTCTGCTTCGGCATGCACCTGCCGGCCATGCTCGGCAGCCCGATGGTCTGCCTCGACAAGTGGAGTCCCGAGGACGCCGTCGCGCTGCTCCGGGAGCGCCGGGTCGCCTGGACCATGCTGGTCCCGACGATGGCGCTGCAGCTCTCGCTGGTGGTCGGCTCGGAGGGCTCGCTGTCCTCGCTGAAGGCGATGACCGTCGGCGGTGGGCCGATGAACACCCATGCGCTGGAGACGGCGGAGCTGCATCTCGGCACACGATTCCTGCGTGTCTTCGGCATGTCCGAGTGCCTCGGCCACACCACGCCGCTGCCCGCGGAGCCCGTGGCGACCCGGCTCGGCCGCGACGGCCGACCGTTCCCCGGGACGACGGTTCGCGTCGTCGACGCCAAGGGCCGAGTGCTGCCCGAGGGCGAGGTCGGCAACGCCCAGGTGCGTGGCCCGTCCCTGTTCGTCGGCTATGCCCGTGACGGCGCTCCGCGGATGCCGGACGTGACGGACGACGGGTTCTTCCCGACCGGTGACCTGGCCCGGGTGAACGCTGACGGCACCATCAACATCCTGGGCCGCGAGAAGCAGGTCATCATCCGCGGCGGCCGCAACATCGACATCAACGAGGTCGAGGCCGCCCTGGCGGCGATCCCGGGGGTGGCCCAGGTGTGCGTCGTACCGGTGCCCGACGACCTGCTGGGCGAGCGTGCCGCGGCACTCGTGGTCTCGGCCGGTCCCGTGCTCGACCTCGAGGCCGTGCGGCAGCACCTCGCCGCGGCGGACTTCCCCAAGTTCAAGTGGCCGGAGTTCGTCTACGCCGTGCCGGCGCTGCCCCAGAACCGGGTCGGGAAGCTCGACCGCAACGGCGCCGTGGCACTGGCGACGGAGCTCGCTGCGCCGGCAACCGGCACGGTCCGCTGAATCGGGTTCCTCACGGGATACTCTGATCTGAATTCACTTGGAATCAAGGACGGCCTGATGACGGTAGACGAGCAGGAGCGCACCGAGAGCCCCCGGTCGAAGCGGCGGATGATCCTCGACGCGGCGATCGACAACTTCGGCGGCGTGGGCTTCGAGCACACCAAGTGGGCGACGATCGCCGATGAGGTCGGCATCGGACAGACCGCGCTCTACCACTACTTCGAGTCCAAGGTGCACTGCCTGCTCACCATCATGAGCACCGAGCTGGAGCGCTCCCTCGAGCGCACGCGCAAGGTCACGGCGGACGTCGACAACCCGGTCGAGAAGATCCGGGTCGCGGTGGCGGCAGCCTTCGACGTGACCCAGCGCGAGGCGCTCCAGGCGCGGATCCTGATGAGCCACCAGGACCTCCTCGTCGGCGAGCGCTCCTCGAAGCGGGAGGAGGCCGAGCGCCAGCGGGCCCGCGAGCTGGTCCGCGAGATCGAGCACGAGTGGGCGGGCCTGATCAAGGCCGCCACGACGGCTCGGCGCAGGCGCAAGGACGACCAGATCGTCCTCGCCCGGCTGATGCTCGGGATGATCAACAGCGTGTGGCGCTGGTACCGGCCGCAGGGGGCCCACTCCCTCGCGGAGATCTCCGACGTCGTCGTCGACTCCTGCGCGCGGCTGATCCACTGACCAGCTGACCCACGAACAGCAGCCGCCGCCGGGGCGAAGTCCTGGCGGCAACGGCCGGGACGTCGTGCGACGTCCCGGCCGTGTCGTTGCCGCTACCCAACCTCAACCGAATTCAAGTCAGGAGCCCTTCCATGTACAACCTCATCGTCCTCGCGTCGAAGCCGTCCGAGTGGACCCACGACGAGTTCATCGCGTGGTGGCGCGGCGAGCACGCCGAGGTGACCTATCCGCTGCCGGGGCTGCGGCGGTGGCTCCACACCGAGGTGCTCGGTGCGATGGACGACGGGCGCTCGGCGGGATGGGACGGCATGTCGGTGCTCAGCTTCGACGACCGGGACGCACTGGACGCCGCGCTGGCGAGCGAGGAGTGGCAGCGGGCCGTCGCCCACGTCGGGTCGATGGGCGGTCGCAGCATCATCGTCACCGGCGACGAACGCGTCATGGTGCCGCTGGCCTGACCGTGCCCCGGACGCCAGGAGGCCCCGACGAGGAACTCGTCGGGGCCTCCTGTGCTCTCGGGAGGAGCGGGGTCAGCCGATCACTGCTTCGGCGAGACGAAGTCGCTCTTGGCGACGAACTCGCCGTTCTCGACCTCGACGCGTACGCCCGCGTCGGTGCCGAGATGGTCGTCGGAGGAGTACGAGAGCGGCGGGACGATGCCGGTCTCGATGTCCTTCGCGGACTCGATCGCCTTCGCGATGCTCGCACTGTCGACCTTGCCGTCGATCGATCCGAGGATGATCGAGAGGGCCTTGGCGTAGCCGTACGTCGCCAGCGAGTAGAGGTCGGGCTCGGCGCCGTCGCCGTACTTGGCCAGGGCGTCGCGGTACTCCTGGACGGCCGGGTCGTCGGCCGTGGTCGGCTTGGTGAGCGCCACCCCGCGGAAGCCCTCGGCGTTGTCGCCGGCGAGCTCGACGGTGGCCTCGATGACAGCGGGCGAGTAGCCGTAGGCCTGCGCGTCGACGCGCTGGAGGGCCGCCTCGTTGAGGTAGGCCGCCGCCTCCTGGGGCGGGAGGATCAGCAGGACCGCGTCCGGGTTCTGCTTCTTGACCGCGGCGACGGCCGGGCCGTAGTCGGTGGTGCCGATCTTGACCTCGACGTTGTCGGCGGTCCCGCCCTCGGCCTGGATGGACTTCGCAGCGGTGTCCTTCACGGTCACGAAGGCGGCGGGGTCGTCGTGGACGATCGTGATCTTGCGGGCGCCCTCCTCGAGTGCCCACTCGGCGGCGATCTTCGCCTGGTTCTCGTAGAGCGTCTGGGTGCCGAAGAGCAACGGCCGCGCCGGGGCGTACCAGCTGCTCAGGCCGCCGTAGGTGCCGAAGATCGGGACCTTGTTCTGCTCCAGCACGAGCGGGAAGGTCGCCTCGGTGGTCGCGGTGCCGTTGGTGTTGGCGATGATGTCGACCTTGTCCCGGGTCACCATCTCGCGGGCGATCTGCAGCGTCTGCTGGGGGTCGAAGGCATTGTCCTTGTAGACGAAGTCGACCTTCTCGCCGTTGATGCCCCCGTCGGCGTTGACCTTCTTCCAGAAGGTCGAGGCGCCGACCATCTGGGGCGTCCCGCTCGAGGCCTGGGCCCCGCTCAAGGGGAACCAGGCTCCGATCTTGATGGAGTCGTCGCCAGCGGTGTCGCCGTCGCCGCTGCCGCAGGCGGCCAGCATCAGGGTCGCGGACATCGCCAGGGCGGCCGCGCGCAGCAGTTTCATCAAGAGCCTCCAAGTTGAGTTGAGTTCACTTCAGTGTAGGCTCCGTCACATCTCGGCTGCAAGCATCTTCTGAACTGAATTCATTACTGCCCGGCCGCGCCGCTTGCGCGGCGACGAGGAGGACGTTGACGATGACCGACCTGAGCACCACGACCACGCTCGTCACCGGTGCGACCGGAGGGCTGGGGGAGGCGATCTGCCGCCGGCTGGCGGCCGACGGCGCGAGCGTCGTCGTCACCGACCTGGACGGGGACGCCTGCGCTGAGCTGGTGGCGGGACTCACCGCCCCGGAGCGCCATCTCGCGCTCGCGCAGGACGTGAGCAGCGAGGCGGCCTGGGAGGAGGTCGTCGCCGCCGTCCGCGCGCGCTACGGCCGCCTCGACGCGCTGGTCAACAACGCCGGGATCGGGGGCATGGCGTCGGTCACCGACGAGACCCTGGCCGGCTGGGACCGGATCGTCGGGATCGACCAGACCGGTGTCTGGCTCGGCATGAAGTACGCCGGTGCCTTCGTGGAGGAGGGCGGCGGCTCGATCGTCAACATCAGCTCGATCCTCGGGATCGGCGGCGGTCTGGGCAACAGCGCGGCCTATGCCGCCGCGAAGGGCGCGGTCACGAACCTGACCAAGAACGCCGCGCTGCACTGGGCGCAGCGCGGGGTGCGCGTCAACTCCGTGCATCCGGGGTTCATCGGCACCCGGCAGCTCCTCGAGCGCTTCGAGGGGTCGCAGCGGCATGCCGCCATGCTCGCGAACACGCCGATGGGACGGTTGGGGCGGGCGGAGGAGATCGCCGCCGTGGTGGCCTTCCTGGTCAGCGACGAGTCGTCGTACATGACCGGCAGCGAGGTCCGGGTCGACGGCGGCTGGTCGGCGCGCTGACCACGCGTCAGCTGAAGAGGTCGACGCCGTCCTGGGGGTCGGCGTCGACCTCGCCCCGCTCGACGAGCAGGTCGAGGTGCGCGATCGTCTCGCAGATCGCGACCATCTGGTTGAACCGGTCGAGCTCGGCCAGGGGGACGCCGCGGCGGGTCCACGACAGTCGGCCGGCGACGGCGGCTGCTGACTGCCGGGGTGCGGCCGTGACGGTGGCGCGGGTCCGTGCGAGCCGGTCCTCGTGGTGGCCCAGCAGGTCACGGACCCGCTGGTGGACGCTTCCGCCGGGCAGCCCGTGGGCGGGGACCAGGGTGGCGTCCGGCCGCGCCAGGAGCGACTCGAGCGAGCGCAGGAAGTGCCCGAGCGGCAGGTCCCAGTCGCCGAGCTCGAAGCCGATCGACGGGGTGATCGTGGGCAGCACGTGGTCGCCGGAGAAGAGCAGCCCCTGCTCGGTGTCGTGGAAGACGAGGTGGCCCTTCGTGTGCCCCGGCGTCGCGACCGCCTCGAGCGTGCGCAGGCCGAGTCCGATCGGGCCGGGGTCGAGCCAGCAGTCGGGGTCGGCCCAGTCGGCCGGGTCGTACGGCTCGTCTCGGGTGACGGCCAGGACCGCGTCCGCCAGGTCGGCGGCGCCGGAGCGGCGCAGCTGGTGGAGCGAGGTCGTCGGGACGTTGCTGCCGAGCTGCTGGATGCCGTGCAGGCCCGGTGCCTCGGGGCGCCCGAGGTGCACCCGGGCGCCGTACCGCTCCCGCAGCCGGACGGCGAAGGTGTAGTGGTCGCGGTGGATGTGGGTCACGTACACGTCGCGGATGTCCGCGGGTGTCCGCCCGATCGTGGCCAGGCCGGCCGACAGCTCGGCGAAGGCCGACGGGACCGCCCAACCGCCGTCGATCAGGGCGAGGTCACGGCCTTCGCCCAGCTCGACCGCGTAGACGTTCACCGCGCGCAGGCCGTCGTTCGGCATGCTCAGCACGATCCGGTGCACGCCGTCGGCGACCTGGTGGCAGGCCGGGGCATGCCACCAGGGGAGCGCGGTTCTCATGCGGGGCCGGACGATCCGACCTCGCCGAAGTAGGCCTCCTCGGCCCGTGCGGCGAAGGCCTCGTCGTCGGCGTTGCCTGTGGCGACCACCTCGCCCTGGCGCAGGACGACGACCGTCGAGCACGTCTGCAGGGCACGGGGGAGCGACTGGTCGAGCAGCACGGTGGTGATGCCCTGCTCGGCCAGGGCGGTGATCTGGCGGTAGACCTCCTGCACCATCGCCGGCGAGAGGCCGAGGGCCGGCTCGTCGAGGATCAGCACCTGGGGGTCGGCCATCAGCGCGCGGGTGATCGCCACGAGCTGCTGCTCGCCGCCGGAGAGCGCGCCGGCCGAGATGTGCATCCGCGTGCGAACCCGCTCCGGCAGCCGCTGGGTCATCTGGTCCAGGGTGGTCGCGAGCTGGCGGCCGCCGAGCCCCATGGCGTACGCCGAGACCTCGAGGTTCTCGCGGACGGACAGCGTCTTGAACAGCGCACGACCCTCCGGGACGAGGCTGATCCGCAGCGGCTCGCGTTCGGTCGGATGGGTGGCCCGCTCGCCGGACGACGGAGTGAGCGAGCCGTGCAGGAGGCGGCCGAGGGTGCTCTTGCCCGCGCCGTTGGCGCCGACGATGCCGACGATGCCGCCCCGGGGGATGGTCAGGTCGACGCCGCGCAGGGCCTGCACGCCGCCGTAGTGGTGGCCGACGTCGGTCAGCGTGAGGACCGGCTCGCCGCCGACGGGCAGCGCCGCGACGGAGGTGCTCTCCTCGTCGATCACCCCGAGGTAGGAGCGGCGCACGTCGGGGTCCTGCAGCACGGTGTCGGGGCTGCCGGTGGTGATCGTGTGGCCGAAGTCGACCGCGACCACCCGGTCCGCGACCGAGAACAGGTCCTCGAGGACGTGGTCGATGATCAGCACCGAGGTCCCCTCGTCGCGAACCCGGCGGATGTGTCCGGCGAGGATGCCCCGCTCGTCGGCGTCGAGGCCCCCGAACGGCTCGTCGAGGATGAGCAGCGCCGGCGACTCTGCGATCGCGCGGGCGAGGTCGGCCCGCTTCTGCAGTCCGAACGGCAGCTCGCTGGGGCGCCGGTGGGCGACATCGGCGAGCCCGACCGCCTCCAGGAGCGCGAAGGCGCGGACCCGGTCGGCGGGGCTGATCCGACGGCGCACCGCCAGCACGTTCTCGATGATGGTGAGCTCGTCGAAGAGCTCGGCGTGCTGGAAGGTGCGCCCGATCCCGGCGCCGCGACGCCGGGTGGTGCGGACCCGGCGCAGGTCCTGGCCGTCGAGGGTGATGCTGCCGTCGACCTTGCCGTCGCCGGTCAGGCCGCTCAGCGCGTTGACGAAGGTGGTCTTGCCCGCGCCGTTCGGGCCGATCATCGCCAGCACCTCCGAGCGGGCGAGCGTCAGCGAGGCGTTGTCGACGGCCTGCAGGCCGCCGTACCGCACGCCGAGGCCGTCGACCTCGAGCAGGTTGTGGCCCGACCCGTCGGTGCCGTGGCCGGTGGGGAGGGCGACACCCTCCGCTGCCTCGGTGCTGCCGGCGACCGCAGCGGTGCGCAGTCGCTCGGACCAGTGGGTGAACCGGTCGAGCAGGCGGCCCAGTGTGGGGACCACGCCGTCGGGCAGGAAGATCAGGGAGAGGATCAGCAGCCCGCCGACGAGGTAGGGCTGGTCGATGCTGAGGTCGGAGGCGATGCTGGGTGCCCAGGCCAGGAAGGCTCCGCCCGCGACGGCGCCGATCAGGCTGCCCGTGCCGCCCAGGACGGTGGCGGCGATCAGGTTGATCGCCAGCACCAGCGAGAACGACTCGGGGCTCACGAAGCCAGAGACCAGGCCGAGCATCACGCCTGCCAGGCCGGCAACGGCGCCGCTGAGGGCGAACCCGATCGAGGACTGGGCCTCGGGCGAGATGCCGACGGTGCGGGCAACGATGGGGTGGGTCTTCGCCGCGACCAGGCGCATGCGCAGGGGGGTACGGCGCACCAGCTCGGCGACCGCGATGCAGAGGCCGAGCGTGGCGACCACGATCGCGAGCGCGGTGTTGTCGGAGGCGTAGAACTCGCCGAACAGCCAGCTGAAGCCCATCACCGAGACGCCTTCGTCGCCGTTGGTCACGTCCTTCCAGACCAGGACCACCTCTGCCACGACCAGGGTGAACGCCAAGGTGAGCAGGGCGACGTACAGGACGGAGAACCGGGACCCGGCGAAGCCGAGGAAGGCGCCGAGCACGCCGCAGGCGGCCATGGCGAGGGCGACGGTCAGCTCGAGCCGCCACTCGTGGGAGCTGCCCCAGGCAGCGGTGTAGGCGCCGATCGCCAGCAGGGCGGGGTGGCCGATCGACCAGATCCCGCTCCAGTGCGCGAGCAGGCTGAGCGAGAGGATGGTGAGGGCGTAGACCGCGGCGAGGGCGACGGTGAACGCGGTGTAGGTCGGGATGCTGCCCGACGTGATCATCAGGACGACCGCGACGGCGCCGACCGGCCCGCCGAGTAGGCGGGCGAGCAGCCATGCCTTCACCCAGGTCGGTGACATCGTCCGCGCGGGTGCGCTGCTGCTGGCCATCGTCGTCGCTTCCGTCCGGATGTCGTCGTGCTCGGGGGAGGTCAGGGAGGTGCTCAAGTCGTCACACCCGCTCGAAGACCGGGCGGCCGAAGATGCCCTGCGGCCGGATGAGGAGGACCAGGATGGCGACGCTGAAGACGAAGGTGTCGCGGAAGCTGGCCGAGACGTACGCCGCGGCGAGGTTGTCGAGGACGCCGATGATCAGGCCGCCGACCACGGCGCCGACCATGCTGTTGAGCCCGCCGAGGAAGATGCCGGCGAACGCGCGGAACATGACCGGGGCCATCACGACCGGTGTCAACCCGGTCTTGGGGGCGTAGAGCAGGACGCCCAGCGTGGCCAGGGCGAGTCCGAGGACCCAGGCGATCCGGGCGACCCGGTGCGCGTCGACGCCCATGATCGCGGCGGTCTCGGAGGACTCGGCGACGGCTCGCATCGCGGAGCCGAGCGGCGTACGGGTGAACAGGTAGCCGACGAGCCCCATGGCGATGGCCGCCAACGCCAGGGCCAGCAGGTCCTGCACGGTCACCCGGGAGCTGCCGATCGTCACCGTGCCGTCCACCAGGCGCGGGAACGCCTTCGGCTGCTCCCCCCAGTGCTGGCCGATGTAGTGCTCGACGATCAGCGAGAGCCCCATCGTCACGACCAGGGCCGCGAACAGCCGACCCTGGCCGAGGGGCCGGATCAGCACCTCGCGGACCACCAGGCCGCTCACGGAGCCGAAGACGATGGCGGCGACCGCGGCCAGCACCAGGGCGAGCCCGCTGTTGTGCAGGCTGAGGGCGACGTACGTCGCCATGGTCGCCATGGTCGCGAGCGCGAAGTTCATCACGTCCGTCGAGCGGAAGACGATCACGAGGCCCAGTCCGATCAGCCCGTACACGGCGCCGTTGGCGAGTCCTCCGATCAGCGTGATCAGGAGTTGGTCCACGTTGCTGCACCTCCGGCGCGTCGTCAGGCAGGTGTCCCCCTGCCAAGCAAACTGAGATGAGTTCAGTTTAGGTGGCGATGGGGTGTGACCGCAACCACGTCCTCGCCGAGAAGGGTGGCGGCCGCGGCGCGACCCTCCGCGAGAGCGTGGGAGACCCGGCGCGGCATGACGCAGTCGCCGATCGCGAGCGCTGGCACTGGGCCGGCGTCGGGCGCGGGGCGTGCCCGACGCTCGCCGACCGCGATGACCAGGTCGGTGGTGAGCTCCACGCCCAGGCTGGAGCCGTTGTGGTGCGCGGTCAGCCGATCCGGGCCGGCGGAGCCGATCCGGGTGTGGGGGAGCACGCGGAGGGCCGCGCCGTGCAGCCGCTCCATCAGCTGCAGCCGTGACTCGGCAGGGATGGACCCGGCGAACCCCGGTCCGGCCGAGACGACGGTGACCGCCTCCGCGCCGCGGGCCAGCGCCGTCTCCACCGCGGTCACGGTCGGCCACCATCCGAAGCCGTCGTCGACGACGACCGGGTGCCGGGGAGCGGCGGCGCCGAGCAGGAAGTCGGTCGAGGTCGTCCGCTGAGGGCCGCCCTGGTCCGTGGTCGCGGCCTCGGTCGCCCCGAGCGCCCACACGATCGCGTCATGTTGCGCGAGCTCGTCGGTGCCGTCGACCCTGGTGCCCAGGACGAGCCGGACGCCGGAGCTGGCCAGCTGACGACGGTAGAAGTCGAGCAGGGCGCCCCAGGTGTGCCGGCCGGAGCCGGCCGCCGCGATCCGGAGCTGGCCGCCGAGATCGTCCGCGGCGTCGTACAGGGTGACCTCGGTCCGGACGTCTCCGGCGAGGGTGAGTGCGCACTCGAGCCCGGCCGGACCGGCACCGACCACGGCCACGCGGCCGGCCGGCTGCCGGGGTCGGCGCCCGATCCGGATCGGCTGTGCCGGCTTGCGGGCCGCGCCGTCCGGCCCGAGCGACGGGTTCACCGTGCACATCGCCGTGGGCTCGAAGGCCCGGCACTCCTCGTTGCAGGAGACGCACGGGCGGATGTCGTGCTCGCGGTCCTCGAGCAGCTTGAGTGCCACCTCGGGATCGGCGAGGAACGGGCGCGCCATGCCCACGAGGGCGGCGCCGTCGTCGAGTGCGGACGTGATCTGCTCGCGGGTCCGGAAGGCGGACGAGACGAGCAGGGGCACGCCGGCCGCGCTCGCGAGACCGCTCACCTCCTGCGCCAGCGGCGGCTCGCCGGTCGCCATGTCCCGCACGTAGTGGCCCCGGTTCCCGAAGCTGACGTTGACGTAGTCGACGGGAGAGCGGGCGGCGAGCACCTCGACGACCTCGGCGAGGTCGTCTGCGCTGAGACCGCCGGGGTCGTTCTCCACCGAGAACCGCACGCCGAGCAACGCACCGGGCGTCCGTCGCCTGATCTCCTCGACGATCTCGAGCAGCAGCGTCGTCCGGCCGACGACGTCGCCGCCGTAGCGGTCGGACCGGTCATTGACGAGGGTGGAGAGGAACTGGGCGATCAGGTAGCCGTGGGCGGCGTGGATCTCGACGCCCTCGTAGCCCGCCTCGACCATGTTGGCGGCCGACGTCCCGAAGGATGCGACGACGCCCGGCACGTCGTCGGTGCCCAGCACCCGTGACGCCACCGGCTCCCGTGGTCCCCGGACGGCGCTGGGCGCCTCGAAGGGGAAGAAGGTCGGCGCGCCGAGGGTCTCGCGTCCGAGATGGCCGAGCTGGACGACCGGCACGGCTCCGCCTGCTGCGATCGCGTCGGCGCGCTTGCGGAAGCCGCGAGCCGCCCACGGGTGCCAGGCCTCGCCGAGGTAGCGCTGTCGCAGAGTCGTCGGGGCGGAGACCTGGACGCCGCCGGTGATCACCAGGGCCGGACCCCCGCGCGAGATCCGGGACCAGTAGGCGGCGTCGGCGTCGTTGGGCATGCCGTCGTCGACGGCGGCGAGGCCGTGCGCCGTGGCGGCCAGGCGGTTGCGGAGCACACGGCCGGCCAGGTGCAGGGGCTCGGCCAGACCGGGGCGATCAGGCACGATCTCCTCCGATGACGAGCATCAGCGCCTCGGCCACGCACGCCGGTCGGGTGCTGCCGTCCAGCTCGAGCGTGTAGCGGACCCGGCCCAGGGCGCCGGCGGGATGGTCGGCCACCTCGACGAGCTCGGCCCGCGCCCGAAGCCGGTCGCCCGGCCGAACGCTGGCGAGGAACCGGACGCGCTCCAGGCCGTAGTTGATGGCCCGGTCGATACCGGCGAACTCGAAGATCTCCGCGCTCAACCGGGGAATCAGTGCGAGGACCAGGTAGCCGTGCGCGATCGTCGCGCCGAGGTCGCTCGCGGCAGCGCGCACGGGATCGACGTGGATCCACTGCCAGTCCTCGGTGACATCGGCGAAGCCGTCGATCCGGGGCTGCTCCATGGTCAGCCAGTCGCTCATCCCGAGCTCGCCGCCAGCGGCGTCGCGGAACTCCGCGGCGCCGTGGAACACCCGCGTCATGCCGCTGCTCCGGTGTCGGTCGGGTCGACGACCAGGTGGCCGCGGACCGTGCCCGCGCGCAGGCGTTGGATCCCGGCAGGAACCTCGGCGAAGGACAGCCGTTCAACCGTCGGCCGGAGCGCGCCGCTCGCGAGCCCGCGGTAGGCCGCCTCGACGTCCGTCCGGGTGCCTCCGGAGGAGCCGACGATGCGTACCCGGCGGCGTACGACGTCCGCGGTGATCACTGTCGTCTGCTCGGCGCCGAGGCCGACCGTGACCACCGTGCCGCCCGGCCTCACCGCGGCGACGGCCACCAGGTCGCTGGCCGGGGCCAGGTGGTGGCTGGCGTACCCGCCGTCGCGGCCGACGGCGACCACCTCGCCCGCGATCTCGTGCCCGAGGGTGATCGGGTTCCGGGTGATCCTGTCGCGCCAGGACGGCTCGTCCAGCTCGCCCACGTCGGAATGGCACATCCCGGCCGCGCGCACGCGCACCAGCACCTCGTCGGCCGCGGGTGTGGACACGGGGACGTCATGCAGCCGGAGGGGGTGCCCGGTCCCGGTCCACTGCCAGGCCCGCATCGTCTCAGTGTTCATGAACTGAAGTTAGTTCAGGTACGCTGGCGGTGTCCAGCACCGAGGAGGCGCACGATGAAGAGTGCACAGCTGCACGTCGCGACGTACCCGACCGGCCGGATCTGCGCGGAGCAGTTCGTCGTGGCGGTGGTCGACCTGCCCGACCCCGACGAGCTCGCGGAGGGCGAGGTGCTCGTCCGCAACACCTGGACGTCTGTCGATCCGGGCCTGCGGCTGCGGCTGCGCGCCGCGGCTCCGGACGGCTACTTCGCGTCCTTCCCGCTCCGGCGTGCCATGGACGGGATCCTCACGGTCGGCGAGGTCGTCGCCTCCCGCGCCGCCGGCTTCCGGCCCGGCGACACCGTCAGCCACTCCCTCGGCTGGCGTGAGCACGCCGTCGTCCGGGCCGATGAGGAGGCGATGAACGGGCTCGGGACGCTTCGGCGCCTGGATCTGTCGACCGCCGAGCCGCAGTGGTACCTCGGGCCGCTCGGGCCGATGGGCCTGACGGCGTACAGCGGACTTGCGCTGGTCGACGGCCTCGACGGTGGCGGCGTGGTGTGGGTGTCGGCGGGTGCCGGTGCGGTCGGGTCCCTGGTCGCCCAGTTCGCCCGCAACCTGGGCCATCGGGTGATCGCGACCGCGGGATCGCCGGAGAAGGTGGCCTGGCTCAGGGACGAGCTCGGGGTCGAGGCGTTCAGCTATCGCGACGAGTCGCTGCGCGACGGGCTCGGCCGGCTCGCTCCGGACGGCGTCGACATCTACTTCGACAATGTGGGTGGAGACCATCTCGAGGCCGCGCTCGACGCGATGCGCATGCATGGCCGGATCGCATTGTGCGGCACCGTCTCCGACTACGAGTCGGAGCCTCGCGGGCCGCGCAACATCTTCCTCGCGACGGCGAAGCACCTGACCCTCGCGGGTTTCCGCGGCAGCCTCCACCTCGACCTGCTGCCCGAGATGGAGCAGCGGGTCGGGGAGTGGCTGCGGGACGGGAGGGTCGTCCACCGCGAGTCCGTCTACGGGGGACTCGAGAGCGCCCCCGCCGCGATGGCCGACATGCTGGCCGGCCGCACGGTCGGCAAGACGCTCGTCCGGCTCTGAGCCGGTCGCTGCGTCACGACGAGTCAACCGATGAAGGTGGAGCTGATGGTGGAGGAGAAGATCGTGCTGGTGGACGGGGTGCGAACCCCGATCGGCAGCTTCGGTGGGGTGTTCAAGGAGGTCCCCGGGTTCGAGCTGGGGGCCACCGCCGTCCGGGGCGCGTTGTCGCGCTCGGGCGTCGACGCGGCCGACGTCGACCGCCGTCCGGGGCGCGTTGTCGCGCTCGGGCGTCGACGCGGCCGACGTCGACGAGGTCGTCATGGGCTGCATCGGCCAGGTCGGGCCGGACGCCTACAACGCCCGGAGGGTCGCGATCGCGGCCGGACTGCCGACCGATGTGCCGGCGTACACGGTGAACCGGCTGTGCGGCTCGGGTCTGCAGGCGATCTGGTCGGCGGCGATGGAGATGCGTTGGAACGGGCTGGACGTCACGCTGGCCGGTGGCGACGAGTCGATGACCCGGATGCCGTTCTACGACTTCGGGGCGCGCGACGGCTACAGGCTCGGGGACCGCTCGCTGGTCGACGGCACCGTGATGATGCTGACCGATCCGTTCCACGGGATCCACATGGGTGTCACGGCCGAGAACGTTGCGGTGAGGTACGGCGTGTCGCGGGTCGAGCAGGACGAGTTCGCGGCCGAGTCGCAGCGTCGGGCCGCGACCGCGGAGGCGAAGGCGGTGTTCGCGGAGGAGATCGTGCCGGTCGAGGTGGGCGGCCGCAAGCCGGTCACGGTGATCGAGGACGAGCACCCCAGGCCCGCGACGACGGTGGAGACGCTGGCCGGTCTGCGGCCCGCCTTCACGAAGGACGGCACGGTCACGGCGGGCAACTCGTCGGGGATCAACGACGGTGCTGCTGCGGTGGTGCTGGCCCGCGCCTCGGCGGCCGCCGAGCGCGGACTGCGGCCGCTGGTCGCGCTCGAGGCCGTGGCCACCGCTGCGATGGAGCCGGAGCTGATGGGCTACGCCCCGGTCCTCGCGCTCAAGACGCTGTTCGAGAAGACCGGGACGACGCCTGCCGACGTCGGCACGATCGAGCTCAACGAGGCCTTCGCCTCCCAGGCGGTCGCCTGCATCCGCGACGCCGGACTCGATACTGAGCGGGTCAACCCGTACGGCGGCGCGATCGCGCTCGGCCACCCGGTCGGCGCGACCGGCGCGATCCTGTCGCTCCGCGTCGCTCGGGACCTGGTCCGACGCGACCTCGAGCTGGGGATCGTCACGATGTGCATCGGCGGCGGCCAGGCCTTGGCCGCCCTCTTCCGCCGGGTCTGAGACCGGCACCACCCACGAGAACAACGAGATCGAGGAGAGTCATGGGTCGTTTCGACGGGCGAGTCGCCGTCATCACCGGAGCCGCACGAGGGATCGGGTTCGGCACCGCCAGCCGGTACGCCGAGGAGGGCGCATCGGTCGCGATCGTCGACCTCGACGAGGCCGCTGCCGCCGAGGCCGCTGCCAAGCTGCCCCTGGTCGAGGGCGCCAAGGCCATCGGCGTGGGCGCCGACGTCTCCGACGGCGCGTCGGTCGACGCCGCCATCGAGCGGGTCGTCGCCGAGCTCGGCGGGATCCACGTCCTGGTGAACAACGCGGGCATCACCCGCGACAACCTGCTGTTCAAGATGACCGAGGACGACTGGGACCTGGTCATGGGTGTGCACCTCAAGGGCGCGTTCCTGATGACGAAGGCCGCGCAGAAGCACTTCGTGGAGCAGAAGTACGGCAAGGTCGTGAACATCTCCTCGATCTCGGCGCTGGGCAACCGGGGCCAGGCCAACTACTCGGCCGCCAAGATGGGCATCCAGGGCTTCACCCGGACCCTCGGCATCGAGCTCGGCCCGTTCGGGATCAACGTCAACGCCGTCGCCCCCGGGTTCATCGCCACCGAGATGACCGATGCCACCGCGGCCCGGCTCAAGCTCGATGTCGACGAGTTCCGTCGCCTCAACGCCGAGGCTGTTCCCGTTCGCCGCGTTGGACAGCCGGGCGACATCGCTGCTGCGGTGACCTTCCTGTCGAGCGACGAGGCGTCGTACATCACGGGTCAGACGCTCTACGTCGACGGCGGCGCAAGTGTCGGCTGACCGGGCGCTGGTCGACGAGACCGAGGAGTTCGTACGCCGCGAGGTGCTGCCGATCGAGGACGAGCACGACGGCGATGTCGAGGCGGCCGGTGGCGAGGACCTGCGCCGTGAGCTGCAGGCGAAGGCCGCCGCCGTGGGGCTGCTGTCGCCGCACGGTCCGGTCGACTGCGGCGGGCTCGGACTCGGGATGGTGGATCGCGCGCCGGTCTTCGAGGCGGCGGGGCGAGGGCTGTTCGGGCCGATGGCGCTGAACATCAATGCGCCCGACGAGGGCAACATCCACCTCCTCGACCACGTGGCGACCCCGTCGCAGCGTGACCGCTTCCTGCGGCCTCTGGTCGCGGGCACGGTGCGCTCGGCGTTCGCGATGACCGAGCCGGCGCCGGGTGCTGGGGCGGATCCGTCGATGCTGTCCACCCGGGCGACGAAGGTCGACGGGGGCTGGGTCGTCAACGGTCACAAGTGGTTCATCACCGGCGCCGACGGTGCGGGCTTCTTCATCGTGATGGCCCGTACCAGCGGCGAGCAGGGCGGTGCCGGTGGCGCGACGATGCTCCTCGCCGCGGCCGACGCGCCCGGGCTGGAGGTGGTGCGCCACATCGGGACCGTGGACCGCTCGATGCTCGGCGGCCACTGCGAGATGCGGTTCACCGACGTCTTCGTGTCCGACGAGGACGTCCTGGGTGGGGTGGACGAGGGCTTCCGCTACGCCCAGGTGCGTCTGGGGCCGGCCCGGATGACCCACGTGATGCGCTGGTCCGGCGCGGCTCGCCGTGCGCATGAGGTCGCGGTGCGGCACGTCGCGGGGCGTGAGGCCTTCGGTGGGCGCCTCACCGACCTCGGGATGATGCAGCAGATGATCGCCGACAACGAGATCGACCTCGCGGCGACGCGTGCGCTGCTGCTGGAGGCCTGCCGCGAGCTCGACGACGGAGGGCGGGCGTCGGAGTCCACGTCGATCGCGAAGACCTTCGCGGCCGAGGCGCTGCACCGGGTGGTCGACCGGGCGACGCAGATGTGCGGCGGGCTCGGTGTGTCCCGTGACCTGCCCGTGGCGCGGATCGCCCGGGAGATCCGGCCGTTCCGCATCTACGACGGGCCGTCCGAGGTGCACCGCTGGTCCATCGCCAAGCGTGCGGTACGACGACTCGCGGGAGGCGAGCGATGAGCGAGCTGAGTGCCGCGGAGCTGGCCGCGGTCGCCGATCGTCTCGGCAGCGCCGGTGTCGCGCTGTCGGGGCCTTTGGAGTCCGTGCTGATCGCGGGAGGCCGCTCGAACCTCACCTATGCGATCACCGACGGCCGCACCCGGTGGGTGCTGCGGACCCCGCCCCGCGCGGGCCGCACGGCATCGGCCCACGACGTCGCCCGCGAGCACCGGGTCACCGCCGCCCTGATGTCCTCCGACGTCCCGGTCGCCGACGCGGTGCTGCTCCACGAGGGCGAGGACGTGCTCGGCGTACCCTTCACGGTCAGCGGTTTCGTCGAGGGGGTCGCGATCCGGACCCAGGACGACCTCGCGGCGTACGGCGACGACCGGCTGCCGGTCGTCGTCGAGAGCCTGTTGGAGACCCTGGCTGCCCTGCACCGGGTCGACCACGTCGCCGCTGGCCTGGAGTCACTCGGCCGACCCGACGCCTACGCCGCACGTCAGTTGCGCCGATGGTCCGGGCAGTGGGAGACGGTGGGAGAGGAGCGCCTCGGCGGCCTGGCCCGCGAGGTCGTCGCTCGGCTCGGCGCGGCCGTCCCGGAACAGCAGCGCACCTCGATCGTGCACGGCGACTACCGCGTCGACAACACCCTGCTGGGGCGCCCGGACGCGACTTCCGCCGACCGGGTCGCCGCCGTCGTCGACTGGGAGCTCTCGACCATCGGCGATCCTGTCGCCGACGTCGCGATGATGTGCGCCTACCGGTACGAGCCGTTCGACCTCGTCGTCGGCGCCCCCAGCGCCTGGACCAGCCCGCGGCTGCCGTCGGTCGAGCACCTCGCCGCTGGCTACGAGCGCGCCGGCGGTGCCGCTCTGGAGCACTGGGACTTCCACCACGCCCTCGCCTGCTTCAAGATCGCGGTCATCTCCGCCGGCATCGACCACCGGCGCAGGGCGGGCTCCGGATCGGGGGCCGGCTTCGACACGGCGGGCGAGGCAGTCGAGCCCTACCTCGAGCTCGCTGCACGTCATCGGGGCTGACGCCGGACGGAGTGCCCCGCCGGCGTGTGCTTCCCCTCGGTGCCCCAGGCAAGAGTCGAACTTGCGACCTTTCGCTTAGGAGGCGGCTGCTCTATCCACTGAGCTACTGGGGCGTGGGGGCCATCTTGTCAGGTCGGCACGGCCCGGCCCGGATTGGGTCGACGCCCGGGGGAGCGGTGACAATGGTGAGCGACTCGCCGCCGCACTTGATGCGGACCGTACGGTGGGCGTGGTACCACCGGGTGCCGATCGGCCGCTGACTCGGCAGCAGCGTCGAGTACAGACCATCCGCCGCGAGCGGCCACACGACCAGGTGATCCATGACGCAGGACGACGAGACCAGGCGCTCCGACGCGCCCGGGAGCCGCGCCCGCCGGGTGCCGACCTCGCGGGCCGATCGCGACCGGCGCCGCCCGCGCAACGAGCGAGGCAGCCGCAGTGCCCGCGGAGCCCAGGCCGCCCCGGCCACCCCGACCGGCCGTTCGGCACGGCGGGTTGCCGGTGGCCGTCGGAAGCGGCCGCAGCCCGGCAAGGTCGTCTTCAAAGTCATCCTCGCCAGCCTGCTCTCCCTGGGCCTGGCGACCGGCCTGGGTGTCGTGCTGATCTACAACAACTGGAACAGCAACATCGACACCCAGGACCTCGGGGCCCAGCTCGGCCCCGACCGGCCGACCGAGGAGGACACCGGTCCCAAGAAGGCGATGAACATCCTCGTCATGGGCACCGACACCCGCTCGGGCAAGGGCAACGGGATCGACGGCGAGGCCGGTGGCGGCCTGTCCGACACGACGATCCTGTTCCACCTCTCGGCCGATCGGAAGTTCGCCTACGGCATCTCGGTGCCGCGTGACACCGCGGTGATCCGCCCGACCTGCTACAAGGAGGACGGCGAGGAGATCCCGGCGGCAACCGGCTACGAGAAGTGGAACGCCGCCTTCGCGTACGGCGGTCCCGCGTGCACGATCCGCCAGTTCGAGAAGGCCACGAACGTGCGGATCAACAAGTACGTGCTCGTCGACTTCAACCAGTTCCGGGACATGGTCAACGCGCTCGACGGCGTCGAGGTCTGCATCCCCGAGGACATCGACGACAGCACGCACAACATCCACCTCAAGGCCGGAACCCGCGAGATCAAGGGCAACGAGGCGCTGACCTACGTGCGGGCCCGGTACCGGATCGGTGACGGTACCGACCCCAACCGCACCCGGCGTCAGCAGGCGTTCATCGGCTCGATGATCAACAAGGCGCTCACCGCCGGCATGATCGCTCGGCCCGACCGCCTGATCGGCTTCATGAACGCGGCGTCCTCGTCGCTGCACACCGACTTCAGGAACATCGCGCAGATGGCCGACCTGGCCGTCACCGCGAAGGGCATCGGCGCCGACAACATCAAGTTCATCACCACGCCGTGGGTCTACTCCGACAAGGTGAGCTCCGGCATCGAGTGGACACCCGAGGTCGCCAAGCTGTGGCAGCTGGTCCGCAAGGACCGTCCCCTGACGCCCGAGTTCCTCAAGGACGCGCTCAGCGCCGGCGACAAGCCCGACGGCACCGCGTCCGCCAGCGGCACCGCCTCGCAGTCGCCGTCCGACTCCGCCACCCCCTCCGACACCGGCACCCCGTCCGGCACGCCGGGAGGTACGCCGGGCGACACCGCGAGCAACGGCACGCAGACCCCGCCGGTCACGCCCGGAGGCCTCAGCGCCTCCGGCCGCGAGGCCGCCGGCCTGTGCACCTGAGGCAGGTCGTCGTGGGCGAGCAGCGCGAGACGGACTGGGAGCGGCGGCGCAGGCTGGCCGAGATCTTCGGCGACGTCGAGCCGTCGGTGACCTCCGACGAGCGCGACGACGTCCAGCCGGCGGCCCGCGAGAGCGCCGGCGACCGCTGGCTCAGGTCGCAGGTCCCGCCGCACCACGGCAGCTGACAGCACCGGAGGTCGAGGAGGCCGCCCGCGGCCGTCACGAGACCCCCGGAACGCACCGAGGGCCGGTGGGGATGTCCCCACCGGCCCTCGGTCCCGTGTGCTGCAGTGCTGCTGGTCAGCGGCTGGCCAGCGAGTCGCGGATCTGGGTGAGCACGTCGAGCTCGGTCTCGCCCGGCTCGGGGTCGGGGAAGAACCGCTCCTTGGCCCTCGTGTACGGCGCCACGACGAAGAAGTACACGACCGCCGCCAGGATGACGAAGGCGATGACGGCGTTGACGAACGGGGCGACGTCGACGCCGCCGAGCTCCATGACGCCGACCTTCTTCGCGCCGCCGGCCTTGGCGAGGTAGGCCATCAGGAGGTCGGTGAAGGCCTTGACGACGGTGCCGAACGCGGCGCCGATGATCACGGCAACGGCCAGGTCGACCAGGTTGCCCCGCAGGATGAACTTCTTGAACCCGGACATGAATCTCTCCTCTTTCCCGAGACGAGTGGTGGAGGTCGGGACCCTCTTGTGGCACCGAAACTAACTGCGACTCCATGTATAAGTCACGTATTCGGCAGCGGACGCCGACGTGACGTGGTACACGGCTGCAGAATCTAGGGCCAGCACCACGAGGCGCCCGGGAAGCGCGCCGTCGGCGGCCGACGAGGGATCCGGTACGGCGAGCACGGTCGCGTCACGCGCCAGCACCTCGGTCGTGCCCGCCTGGGTGTCGGTGCCGAGCAGGCTGATCCGGTCGCCGGCGCTCAGCAGCGCCACCTGACCCGCGTCGGAGAGCCGGACGGGCATGGTGACGGTGCCGGCCGGCTGGGCCGCGCCGAGGGCCGGGCCGACCAGGCGGACGTCGGTCACCGCCTCGCCGGCCCGCACCGGCGCCGCGAGGCGCCGACCGACGGGGGTGCGAGCCAGTCCTTGCGGCACGACGTCCGGTGGCACCTCCACCGACACCAGGTCGGCGGCGGCGACCTCGCGCCCGGCGGGCAGGTCGTGCGCGGCGACCAGGAGGGTGGTGGTCGCGGGCGGTGGCGGCGCGACGGAGCGCACGGCGACAGCAGCGCCCACGCCGAGCAGGAGGGCGGCGATCAGTCGCCGACGGCGCAGCACCCGTCGTCGTACCTGGTCGCGGGCGTCACGCAGCCGGTGCAGCAGTGAGCGGGATTCCATGCGGGCGACCGTAGGCCGCCGCGCCGCCGGCTGCCGGCGTCCTCCACAGGGAGGGTGCGTCAGGCGGGAGAGGCGGCCGAGCTGGAGCTCGACGACCCGGACGAGTCGCTCGAGGAGCTGCTCGAGGAGCTGCTCGACGAGGCGGACGACGCTGCCGCGGGCGTGCTGGACGCCGTGCTCGACGCGCTGCTCGACGACTTGCTGTCGGTCTTGTAGAAGCCGGAGCCCTTGAACACGACGCCGACCGAGTTGAACACCTTGCGCAGCTTGCCGGTGCACTCAGGGCACGTCGTCAGGGCGTCGTCGCTGAACTTCTGGACCTGCTCGAAGGCGTGACCGCACTCGGTGCACAGGTACTGGTAGGTGGGCATCGACGTTCCTCGCTTGGCACTCTCGCCCTAGCACTCTTACCGGGCGAGTGCCAATGCTACGTCAGCAAGCAACCTCACGGCACAATGGCGCCCACCATGGCGGACCTCGACTCTCCTTCCCCGGCCCCGGCCCCGGCTCGAGCCCGCTGGCCCCGTTGGCTGCGCTGGACCGCGGCCCTGGGCGTGCTCCTCGTCCTCGTCCTGGTCGCCGGGCTGACCACCGCGGTCGTCGGCGTGCGGCGTTCCTGGCCGCAGACCGGCGGGGAGCTGTCGATCAGCGGCCTCGACGGCGAGGTGCGGGTGGTCCGCGACGACCACGGCATCCCGCAGATCTACGCCGACTCGACCCACGACCTGATGCTGGCGCAGGGCTTCGTGCACGCGCAGGACCGCTTCTTCGAGATGGACGTACGCCGCCACGCGACCGCCGGGCGCCTCTCCGAGCTCTTCGGGAAGTCCGGCCTGGAGACCGATCTCGTGGTGCGCACCCTCGGCTGGCGCGAGGTGGCCGAGAAGGAGGTCGCGATGCTGCGGCCGGCCACCCGCAGCGCCCTGGACGCCTACGCGGAGGGCGTCAACGCCTACCTCGAGGGCCGGTCCACCTCGGAGATGTCGCTGGAGTACGCCCTCCTCGGCATCACCGGCCTCGACTACCAGCCCGAGCAGTGGACCGCCGTCGACTCGGTCGCCTGGCTCAAGGCGATGGCCTGGGACCTGCGCGGCAACCTCGACGAGGAGATCGGCCGCGCGATCGCGACCGCGACCGTCGGCGAGGACCGCACCCAGGACCTCTACCCCGGCTACCCGTACGGCGCGCACGCGCCGATCGTCCAGCAGGGCGGCGTGGTCGACGGCGTCTTCGACCAGGACGCGACCGGCGCCGGCGCCGGCTCCCTCGCCCGCCCGCCGCTCGGCGACCCCGCGACCGTGCAGGCACTCGCGAAGGTGCGCAGCGTGCTGGCCGGCGTACCCGCCCTGCTCGGCCAGGGCGACGGCATCGGCAGCAACGCGTGGGTCGTCGACGGCGACCACACCGACACCGGCGCGCCGATCCTCGCCAACGACCCCCACCTCGGGATCTCCCTGCCCGGCGTGTGGACCCAGGTCGGCCTGCACTGCCGCACCCTGTCGGTCGAGTGCCCCTACGACGTCGCCGGGTTCAGCTTCTCCGGCGTGCCCGGCGTGGTGATCGGCCACAACCGCGACATCGCCTGGGGCTTCACCAACCTCGCCCCCGACGTGACCGACCTGTACGTCGAGCGGGTCACCGGCGACGAGTGGGAGTACGACGGCCAGCAGGTCCCGCTGACCCTGCGTACCGAGAAGATCGCGGTCCGCGACGGCAAGGACGTCGAGCTCACGGTCCGCGCGACCAGTCACGGCCCGCTGCTGTCCGACCTCGCCCGGTTCGCTGCCGACCAGGACGTCGAGGTCACCGACGACGGTCTGCTCGACCAGGTCGACGACGTCGCCGACGCGCAGGACGAGGCCGACCCGGCGATCTCGCTCGCCTGGACCGCGCTCACCCCGCGCCCGACCGCCGATGCGCTGCTCGCCCTCGACCGTGCCAGCGACTGGACGTCCTTCCACAAGGCGCTCTCGTCCTTCGCGGTGCCGGGGCAGAACGTCGTGTACGCCGACACCGAGGGCCACATCGGCTACCAGGCGACCGGCGTCGTGCCGATCCGCCGTCCGGGCAACGACGGCCTTCAGCCCGCCGCCGGCTGGCTGAAGGAGACCGACTGGACCGGCGACGTCGTGCCGTACGACGAGCTGCCCCACGTGCTCGACCCCGACTCCGGGATCATCGCCACGGCCAACCAGGCCGTGATCGACCCGACCCGCTACCCGCCGTATCTCACCTCGGACTGGGACCTCGGCTACCGCTCCGACCGGATCAACCGGCTGCTCGCGGCCGACGACGAGCTCGGCGTCGACACGATGGCGGCCATCCAGCTCGACGACCGCAGCGCGATCGGGGAGGCGCTCACGCCGTACCTCCTCGACGTCGACCTGCCCCACGGCTACTACTCCGACGGGCAGAGGCTGCTGAAGTCGTGGAACTACCAGCAGGACGCCGACAGCCCGGCCGCGGCGTACTTCAACGTCGTGTGGCGCGAGGTCCTCTCCCGCACCTTCTCCGACGAGCTGCCCGACGTGATCCAGCCCAACGGGGGGAGTCGGTGGTTCGCGGTGGTCAGCGCCCTGCTGCCGCGCGGCAAGAACCCGTGGTGGGACGACGTGCGCACCGACGACAAGGTCGAGCGGCGCAGCGACATCCTGCGCGACGCGATGATCGCGGCCCGCGACGAGCTCACCGCGCTCGAGTCGCCGAACCCCGACGAGTGGACCTGGGGCGCGCTGCACGAGCTCGAGCTGCGCTCCTCGACGCTGGGGGAGTCCGGCATCGGGATCGTCGAGCGGCTCTTCAACCGCGGCGGCTGGGAGGTCGGCGGCGGTGGCTCGCTGGTCAACGCGACCGGCTGGGACGCGCGCGCCGGCTACCAGGTCGCGACCGCACCCTCGATGCGGATGGTCGTCCCGCTGGACGACCTCGACGCGGCCCGCTGGATCAACCTCACCGGCGTCTCCGGGCACGCCTTCCACCCGCACTACACCGACCAGACCGACCTCTGGGCCCGCGGCGAGACGCTGCCGTGGGTGTTCTCGGAGAAGGCAGTCGACCGGGCCGCCGACGACGTGCTGCTGCTCAAGCCCGGGGGCTGACCGGACCGTTCAATTGCGCGGTTCGCTCACGTTGCGGCGAGACCTCGGCGATCAATCCGATCGATCGAACGGATTGATCGGGCTGAACCGCACCACGCCGGCAGGAGTGGCGGCCGCGGCGACCGGACGGTCGTGCGGCTCGGCAGGGACGTCGAGGAGCACCTCGTCGTCGTACAGCAGGACACAGGTGAAGGTGCCGACGGGCACTCGGGCCAGCGCCCGGTCGTAGGACCCGCCGCCGCGGCCCAGTCGCAACCCCGCGCGGGAGACCGCGAGGCCGGGGACGAGCACGACGTCGGCGGTCGCGACCGCGTCGGGACCGAGGGGCGTGCCGACCGGTTCGAGCAGGCCGCGCCGGGCCGGTGCCAGCGACGTCGGGCCGTGGTACGCCGCCCAGTCCAGGTCGTTGTCGGGCAGCAGCACCGGCAGCACGACCCGCTTGCCCGCCTCGACCAGCAGGTCGAGCAGGGCGGTGGTGCCGGGCTCGGTGCCGACGGAGACGTACGCCGCCACGGTGGCTGCCCGGCGTACCTCCGGGGCTGCGAGGAGGTGGTCGGCGATGGCTCGCGCGGCGGCGCCGACGTCGGTCAGCGAGCGGCGCCGACGGGCGGTGAGGAGCTGGTCGCGGGCCGCGACCTTGGCCGCTCCGTGGCACGGTTGTGGACCTGTCACCGGACCAGCCTACGATCGGCAGTATGGGTATGAGTGGCCGTAGCGGCGGTCTCGAGAAGGCGCGGGCGAAGATGCTCGACGCGGGGGTCGACCCCGTGGCGATCGAGACGTTCGCGCACTACTACCGGCTGCTCGAGCACGGCGAGACCGGCATGATCCCAGAGTCGACCATCGAGCCGGTCGACATGGAGAGCCTCGCCGACGTCGAGGTCTCCGAGGAGGTTGCGGCCGACGCGATCGGGAAGACCGTCGCGATCAAGCTCAACGGTGGGCTCGGCACCTCGATGGGCATGGAGCGCGCCAAGTCCCTGCTGTGCGTGCGCCGCGGGCTGTCCTTCCTCGACATCATCGCCCGGCAGGCACTGCACCTGCGCCGGCAGTACGACGCCCGGCTGCCGCTGCTCTTCATGAACTCCTTCCGCACGTCCTCCGACACGCTCGACGCCCTCGGCCGCTACGACGACCTCGCTGTCGAGGGCCTGCCCCTGGAGTTCCTGCAGAACAAGGAGCCCAAGCTCCTCACCTCGGACCTGACGCCGGCCAGCTGGCCCAAGGACCCCGACCTCGAGTGGTGTCCGCCCGGCCACGGCGACCTCTACACCGCACTGCGCGGCACCGGGCTGCTCGACCGGCTGATCGAGCAGGGTTACCGCTACGTCTTCGTCTCCAACTCCGACAACCTCGGCGCCGTACCCGACCCCCGGGTCGCGGGCTGGTTCGCCTCGACCGGTGCGCCGTTCGCCATCGAGGCGGTCCGTCGTACCGCCTCGGACCGCAAGGGCGGCCACTTCGCCCGCCGCAAGGCCGACGGCCGGATCGTGTTGCGCGAGACTGCGCAGACCTTGCCCGAGGACCAGGCGGCGCTGGCCGACCTCGACCGGCACCGGTTCACCTCGACCAACAACCTGTGGTTCGACCTGCGGGCGATGAAGGCGGTGCTCGACGGTCGGGAGGGCATCCTCGGCCTGCCGCTGATCCGCAACGTCAAGCACGTCGACCCCGCCGACCCGTCCTCGCCGGAGGTGGTCCAGATCGAGACCGCGATGGGTGCGGCGATCGAGGTCTTCGACGGCGCGCGCCTGATCGAGGTCGGCCGCGACCGGTTCATCCCGGTCAAGACGACCAACGACCTCCTGGTGCTGCGCTCCGACGTCTACGAGATCGGCGCCGACTTCGCGCTCACCCAGGTCGCCACCGACGTCCCGTACGTCGACCTCGACGTCGCCCACTACAAGGTCGTCGGCGAGTTCGACAAGCGCTTCCCCGAGGGCGCGCCGTCCCTGGCCAAGGCCACCGCGCTCAAGGTCGAGGGCGACTGGACCTTCGGCCACGGCGTGCAGGTCGTCGGTGCCGTCGAGCTGGGCGCCAAGAGCGCTCAGCGCATCCCGGCCGGCGAGGTCCTGTCGGGGTCGGATGACTGACCCGGCCTGCTCGGTCGACGAGCACCGGGCGCGGGTCCTCGAGGGCGTCAGGGCGCTGGACGCCGAGGTCGTGCCTCTGGCCGAGGCGCTGGGCCGGCGGCTCGCCGCCGACGTGGTCGCGGACCTTTCCGTGCCGCCGTTCGACCACGCCGCGATGGACGGCTTCGCGGTCCGCGCCGCTGATGTCGCCTCGGTGCCGGTGTCGCTGCCGGTCTCGGGCGCCGTCGCGGCCGGCGACGCCGTCATGCCCCTCGCACCCGGCACGGCGGTCCGGATCATGACCGGCGCCCCCGTCCCGCCCGGGGCCGACCTGGTCGTGCCGTTCGAGTGGACGTCGGGCACCGACCCGGTCGAGGTCCGCGAGCGCGCGAACGCCGGTCGGCACATTCGGTTCGAGGGCGAGGACGTCCGGGCGGGCGACGTCGCGCTCGCTGCCGGGGTCCGGCTCGGACCGGCCCAGCTCGGCCTGCTCACCTCCGTCGGCGCATCGTCGGCCCCGGTGCACGCCCGCCCGCGGCTGGCCGTCCTGTCCACCGGGGCCGAGCTGGTCGAGGGCCACGTGCCCGACAGCAACTCGCCCACCCTGGTGGCCGCAGGCCGCGACGCAGGCGCCGACGCCGCCGCGTACGGGCCTGCTCCCGACGACCTCCCCGGGTTCCACGCGCTGCTCGCCGCGTCGGCCGAGGCAGCCGACGTCGTCGTCACGACCGGCGGCATCTCCGCCGGCGACCACGACGTCGTCAAGGCCGCCCTGCGCGAGGACCCCGCCTTCTGGTTCGGCCCGGTCGCGATGAAGCCCGGCCGCCCTCAGGGCTGCGGCGTGCTCGTCGCCTCCGACGGCCGCCGGGTCCCCGTCGTCACCCTGCCCGGGACGCCGATCGCCGCCTACGCCGCCTTCCTGCTGTACGTCGTCCCGCTGCTCCACGCGCTCGCCGGCACCCCCTGGCAGCCGCTGACCGCGCCCCTGGCAGCGTCGGTCAAGGCCGGCGACCGGACCGTGCTGCTGCCCGCCGTCGTCGAGGCGTCCGGGGCCGTCCGGCCGCTGCCCGGGCACGCCGGCCACTCCCAGCGGCTGCTCGCCGCGGCCGACGCGTTGCTCGTCGTACCGCCCTCGGGGAGGCTGGTGCCCGAGGGCACGCCACTCGAGGTGCTCGCCCTGCACCCGCGACCCCAGGAGGGCCTCCATGGCTGACGAGCAGGCACGACTGACCCACGTCGACGCCTCCGGCGCGGCGCGGATGGTCGACGTGTCGGCCAAGGACGTGACCCACCGGGTCGCGACCGCGTCCGGCCGGGTCCTCGTCTCGGCCGAGGTGATCGGCCTGCTGCGTGGCGAGGGCGTGCCGAAGGGCGATGCGCTCGCCGTCGCCCGGATCGCCGGGATCATGGGTGCCAAGCAGACCCCCGCCCTCGTCCCGCTGTGCCACCCGCTGTCGATCTCCGGGGTGACCGTCGACCTCACCGTCGCCGACGACGCCGTCGAGATCGCCGCGACCGTGAAGACCACCGACCGCACCGGCGTCGAGATGGAGGCACTCACCGCCGTGTCCGTGGCCGCGCTCACCGTCGTCGACATGGTCAAGGCCGTCGACAAGGGCGCCGTCATCACCGACATCCGGGTCGAGACCAAGACCGGCGGCAAGTCGGGGGACTGGTCGCGGTGACGGGTTCCCCTGACCTGTCCGCCGTGGTGGTGGTCGCGTCGAACCGCGCCGCTGCGGGTGTGTACGACGACACCACCGGTCCGCTCATCGTCGACGCCCTGCGCTCGTGGGGCTTCGCGGTGGGTGATCCGGTCGTCCGGCCCGACGGCGAGCCGGTGGGGGAGGCGATCTCGGCGGCCGTGGCCGGCGGGGCGCGCGTCGTGCTCACCACCGGCGGTACCGGCCTCACCCCGACCGACCGCACCCCCGAGGTGACCCGCCCGCTGCTCGACCGCGAGGTCCCCGGCCTGGCCGAGGCGATCCGTGCCGCCGGTGTCGCCAAGGGTGTCCCGACCGCCGTCCTGTCCCGTGGACTCGCGGGCGTGGCCGGTCAGGCGCTCGTGGTGAACCTCCCCGGCTCACGCGGCGGGGTGAAGGACGCGCTCGCCGTGCTCGAGCCGGTCCTCGTGCACGCCGTGGAGCAGATCGTCGGGAGCGACCATTGAGTGAGGCCCCCCGCGAGCGGATGATCGTCGGCGTCCCCGGCCGCGCCTGGCCCAACGAGCTGATCTCCGGCACCGACCCCGTCGTCCGGCTGCGCCCCATCGCGCGCTCCGACGCCCGCGCCTGGCGCACCGCCCGCCGCCGCAACGCGGTGTGGCTCGGCCCCTGGGACGCCACCGCCCCGCCCGGCTCCGATGCCCGCCCGACCTCGTTCCGCGCGCTGGTCAAGCGGCTGCGGAGGGCCGCGCGCCGCGGGACGACGTACCCGTTCGTGGTGGAGGTCGACGGTGTCTTCGCCGGCCAGGTCAGCGTCAACAACATCGTGCGCGGCTCCGCG
This sequence comes from Nocardioides sp. F233, assembly GCF_057813895.1. Classification (NCBI taxonomy): domain Bacteria; kingdom Bacillati; phylum Actinomycetota; class Actinomycetes; order Propionibacteriales; family Nocardioidaceae; genus Nocardioides; species Nocardioides sp. F233. Next base: position 3,018 of record NZ_JBVASH010000010.1, on the reverse strand, counting down.
CAGTTCGCGTCCGTCGGGTACTGGATCGACCAGCAGTTCGCCGGTCGCGGCGTCATCCCGCGTGCCGTCGCGATGGTCATCGACCACTGCTTCTTCCTCGGCGGCCTGCACCGCATCGAGATCTGCATCCGCCCCGAGAACTCCAACTCGTTGCGGGTCGTCGAGAAGCTCGGCATCCGCGAGGTCGGCTATGCGCCGTACTTCCTCCACATCGACGGCGAGTGGCGCGACCACCGCATCTTCGCCGTCACCCGCGAGGAGGCCCCCCGCGGCGTCCTCGTCCGCCTCGACCGTCAAATCACATGAGTCACACGAATCAATCTGTGACACACCGATGGACATGCGCCCCGCGCTGAGGTACCGCTCCTAACCTCTCGGTGTGGACCTGAGCTCGCTGATCTTCGTCGCCTTGTTCGTGGCGTGGGCGGTGTACCTCATCCCGATGGCGCTGCGGCGCCACGAGGAGGACGCCTCCAGCCGCTCGGTCGACGGGTTCTCCGACCGGCTGCGTGTGCTCGCCCGGCGGGACGCGGTGTCGTCCTCCGAGGCCGAGCTGGTCGCGACCGGCCGGCCCGTCCGGGACAAGCGGGACGAGGAGCCCGCGGCGCCCACCCCTGCGCCGCGTGCCACCCGCCCCGCCGCGGAGTCGTCGGTCCAGCGCCGGCTCCGCCAGTCCGCGGCTGCCCGTCGCGCCGCCGCGCGCCGCCGCCGGGTCTTCAACCTGCTGCTGCTCGCGATCGTGGTCGTCGCCGCCCTCGCGATCGGCAAGGTCGTCGCCTGGTCCTGGCTGGCCGCCCCCGTGACCCTGATGGCTGCGTGGCTCGTCGCCTGTCGCCTGATGGTCAAGCGCGAGCGCGCCGCCCGCTCGACATCGGTCCGCAAGCGTCGTACGACGCTCGCCGACGAGGAGCTCGCCGCCGAGGACGCGTCGCAGTCCGATGAGTCCGACGACGTCGGCCCGTTCGACGAGCTGCGCGACGACACCGACGAGATCCCGGTCGTGACGGCCGAGCTCCTCGAGGAGCCTGCAGCGGAGCCCGCCGCCCCCGTGGAAGGGGGCTGGACCCCGGTGCCGGTCCCGCTGCCGACGTACGTCGCCAAGGCCCCGGCCGGCCGCACCGTCCGCACGATCGACCTCGACTCCACCGGTGTCTGGAGTTCGGGCCGCAACGAGGCCGACTCCCAGCTGGCCCGCGAGGCCGACGCCCAGCGCGCCCAGGACGCTGCCGCGTCGGACGCCGAGCAGCGCCGCGCCACCGGCAGCTGACCCCGATTCGGTCCCGCTGATCAGCGGGTGCTACCGTTTCTCCTCGCTTGGGGGTGTGGCGCAGTTGGTAGCGCGTCTCGTTCGCAATGAGAAGGTCAGGGGTTCGAATCCCCTCACCTCCACCAAGCAGTCAGGGCCCATCGCCTCCCGAGGCGAGGGGCCCTGTCGCTTTCCGGGCTCCGCCATCGCGGGCGCTCGCCCCATCCGTCCTCGGGACGGCGACGAAGCGCGACGGACGCCGATGCACCTGCCCGGAGGAAGGTGCCGGTGGAACACCGCCTTCTGGGCCTCGACAACAGGTCCTTCCCGACCGCGCTGGCCGTCCTGGCGGTGTTCGTGGTCCTCACGGTGGTCGTGCCACGCATCGATGACGCCGTCGCCTGGGACGACCCGGTCCAGGCAGGTGAACGACTCGCACTGTCGCCCCCCTCCGGCGCGGCCACGCTCGTCGGGGACGGGGTGACCCTCGACGTGATGCCCGGGAAGTTCGGCGGGACGCCGCGCGAGCTGGTGGCCCAGATCGCCAAGGTGACCAGCTCGACCGACGACCCGTCGTTCGTGGTCGACGGCGACACGACGACGATCACCGCGGCCTCGGGCCAGACCGGGGTGCTGCAGACCTACAGCAGTGCTCGTGGTGACGGCATCGTGGCCGCGTTCGCGATCGACGGCACGGGTGTGGAGATCCGTGCGTTCGGCGCCCCCGCCCAGATGACGGCAGCGGCTCCCGACATCAAGGACATGATCGTCAGTGTCCGTGTCGTCGAGCGGGCCGACTCATGACCAGCCTGATGGGCGAGCGGGCACACGCGGAGCAGCGCTGCAACGACGCGCTGGAGGTGTCCGCCTGGGGCGAGCGGTTCACCTTCTTCCAGCCGCGCAACCTCTGCTTCTGGGTGTTCAGGACTGGACCAACAGCTGGGCCGCAGGGCTCGCCGCCTTCGAGGACTTCCTGTGCGCCGCCAACGGCACCATGACGGCCTTCGGCACCGACCCGGTCGGCAACGCCGTGTCGAACTCCTTCACCCGGATCGCGGTGAGCTTCGTGTCGCACCCGCTGTTCAGCGCCCTGGTCTGCAGCGGCTTCGTCTACCTGATCGGTACGGCGGCCCAGCGCCGCCGGCCCGGGCGAGGCATCGCCTTCGTCCTTCGCTGGCATGTTCCTCCACTTCACGTGGGACGACGCCGCCGGGCTCGGCTTCGGCAGCGGTCTGCTCACGTTGGTCACCATGGCGGGCTCGATCGTCCTGGCCATGGTCCTGCTGCGCATCGCCTTCCGGCTCGCCGTCGGCCAGGAGCACCAGTTCGTCGCGACATCCTGGCGCCCGAGGCGGCCGACGGAGTCGTGTCCGTCGAGGAGATCGAGGCGGTGCTGGACAGGAAGGCCGGCAAGGCCTACCGGAAGGCCGGGCCGACCCACCACGCGCGTCGCGCCCGCAGGCACCTGCGGCACGCGATCCTCGACCTCACCCACGAGGTGGCCGCCAGCCGGGGCGCCGAGAGCGAGGACGTCAGCCACGCCCGCGCCGAGGTGGCGCGCATCCGAGCCGCTGCCGAGCCCCGGATCTGACGGGTCCAGGCGGTGTGGCCCGGGTCATGCGGTTTCGATTTGTCGTTCCGCAGGGGGTGTGCGTAATGTTCTCTTCGTCGCCGGGTGCGGCGGGAAGCAAGACGGCGGTCAGCCGGAGGGCTTCCGGAACCCGCGGCCACTTGTTCTGGATCTTCTGGGTTCGGGCGTCGGTCAGAAAAGC
>NZ_JBVASH010000009.1:0-124736 GCF_057813895.1 Nocardioides sp. F233 | reverse complement strand
GGGACACGAGGGCCTCCGGTCAGTGAAGCGTTGAACTAGACAGCTCCACTTCACAACCGGAGGCCTTCGTCTGTCAGACAGGCTCACCGGTGCCGGGCGGTACAACCTCCCTGGACATCACAACTAGCGCCGCTCGAACGTGATCCCCGCCCGCTCCAGCCGAACCAGCAGCGCGTCCCCCATGGCCGTGGCCGTGGTGACCTGCCCGGCGACGTTCGGGTTGTCGTCGAGGGCCAGGCACAGCGCCGACTCGGCCAGCATCTTCGCGGTCTCGGTGTAACCCGGGTCGCCGCCGGAGACCCGGGTCCGCACCTTCGCGCCGGCGGTCTCGGCGACGAAGTCGACGGTGAACCAGGACTTCTCGCGCCGGCTCGGCGACGGGCCCTCGCCCTGCGGGACCCGCTTGAGGAGGGCGTTGCGCAGTGGCGGGACTTGGGCGGCGAGAGTCAGACCGGCGACGCCGGCCGCGCCGCCGGCGGCGTACCTCAGGGTCTTGGTGCCGGCGAAGTGGGAGTAGCTGAACGCGGGGCCGTACGACGGCAGGTGGGCGCCGCTGCGGGCCACGACGAACGGGTCGATGGTGGGCAGCGGCAGCAGCCAGTAGCCGAGGTCGTGGTCGCGGCGCGGGCGCCCGGCGACCGCTCGGGAGCGGCGGCCCTCGGGGCGGGGCTCGAGGCGGCGGCGGGCGGTCGAGGCCTCCTTCATCTGGCGGGCGCGGGAGAAGGCGGTGAGCGCGGAGTGGAAGGTGCCGCCGGAGAAGCCGGCACCGGCGCGGACGACGCCACGCATCGTGACCGGGGTCGTGATCTCGCCGCCGACCTCCTCGGCCAGCTCCTTGATCGTGAAGTACGCACCGAGGTCGTGCGGGATCGAGTCGAAGCCGCACGAGTGGACCAGCCGCGCACCGGAGCCCTCGGCGGCGGCGTTGTGCTCGACGTACGTGCGGTCGACGAACTCCGGCTCGCCGGTCAGGTCGACGTAGTCCGTGCCGGCGTTGGCGCACGCGGCGACCAGCGGGCCGCCGAACTCGACGTACGGGCCGACGGTGGTCGCCACCACCTGGGTCGTCGCGACCACCTCGGCCAGCGCGTCGGCATCCGCGGCGTCGGCGACCAGCAGCGGCAGGTCGGCCAGCGCCGGGTTCGTCACGGTGAGGTGGTCACGGACCGCCTCGAGCTTGTGCTCGTTGCGGCCGGCCAGCGCCCAGCGCAGCCCGGCGGGGGCGTGCGCGGCGAGGTAGTCGGCGGTGAGTCCCCCGGTGAAGCCGGTGGCTCCGAACAGGACGACGTCGTACGGGCGCGCGCTGTCTGCCATGCCCCCACTCTTCCATCCGCCGCGAACCCGATGGAACCCTCTCGCCCCCTGCGCCCGTCATAGCCACGTGGAACCCGACACCGAGGCGACGTACGCCGAGTACGTCCGGCAGAGCTGGCCGAGCCTGGTCCGCGCCGCCGTCTTCCTCGGCGCCCGCCCGCACGAGGCCGAGGATATCGCCCAGACCACGCTGGTGCGCTGCTACACCGGCTGGGGCAAGGTCAGCAGCGCGGAGAACCGCGACGCGTACGTCTACCGGATGCTGCTCAACTGCCTGCGCGACGTGCGGCGTACCCGCTGGTGGAAGGACCGGCAGTACGACGCCCCGCTCGACGGGCCGCGTACGGCGGAGCCCGACGCCACCGATCGGGTGGCGGTCGCCGACGCCGTGCACCGCGCCCTCGGCGGGCTGAGCAAGCCGAACCGCGAGGTGGTCGTGCTGCGGTACTTCGTCCAGCTCACCGAGCGCCAGACCGCCGAGGTCCTCGGCATCCCCGCGGGCACGGTGAAGAGCCGGCTGTCCCGCGCACTGGCCCACCTCGCCGCCGACGACCACCTCCTCGACTTCACCGGAGGCACCAGGTGACCGACCTCGAACGACTCTGGGACGACTACTCCACCGGCCCCGCGCCGGTGGGCGCGATCCTCTCCGCGGCTGCACCCTCCCCTCGCCGGCGGCTGCTGGTACGTCCGGTGCTGACCGCGGCCGCGGTGACCTCATTGGCCGGCGCCTTCGTCGCCGGCACCCTGGTCGACGACGGCGGCTCGGGCGGCGGGCCGGCGGCAGGTCCGCCAGGTCCGGACCGGCTGCCGCGACACGTCGCCTTCCAGGCCGACCTGGAGCCGGCCACGTCGTGCGACGACCTGCGGGCGTCGTACGTCGACCGGGCGCTGCAGGTCGTCGGCCCCTGGGGCTGGGGCGGCGGCCCGATCTACTACGCCGAGGACAGCCGATCCCGGTCGAGCGTTCCGATGCCCCAGGCTGCGGACTCGGTGGCCTCGGGCGCCGCCAGGGCCCCCCAGACCACGCGGCAGACGAGCAGCGACACCGGCACCAACGTGCAGGAGGCCGGCGTCGACGAGCCCGACACGGTCAAGACCGACGGCAAGGTGATGGTCGTCGTACGCCACGAGCGCCTCGACGTGTACGACGTCACCGGCTCCTCCACCGCGAAGCGCTCCTCGCTCGCCCTCCCCCGCATCGACGACCCCGAGATCCTGCTCGCCGGCGACACGGTCGTCGCCCTCGGCCGCGACGCGGCCAGCACCCCCGAGGCGCCAGGCACCCGCGTACTGACGGTGTCGCTCGCCGACCCGGCCGCGCCCGAGGTCGTCGACGACGTCAGCTACGACGCCGCGCAGGCCTCGGCCCGCCAGCACGGTGACACCGTCCGCCTGGTCCTGGCCAGCGGCCTGCCCGACCTCGACTTCGTCCAACCCAACGGCAAGCGCAGCGAGGACGAGGCCCTCGCCCACAACCGCAAGGCCGTCGAGGACAGCACCCTCGAGGACTGGCTCCCGACCGTCACCGCCGGCGACGCCAAGCCCCGCCAGCTGCTCGACTGCCGCGACGTCGCGCTCGCGCCCGACGAGATCGCCCTCGGCACCACCAGCGTCGTCGGCTTCGACGCCGGCACCGCCGACCGGCTCGACGCGATCGGGCTGGACGGCCTCACCGACATCGCCTACGAGTCGGCCGACCACCTCTACCTCGCCAGCTCCGGCGCCGGTCCCTGGAATTGCATCGACTGGTGCGGCGACGTCATCAATGGGACGGCTCGGTTCTTCCCCGGCGGCGGGACCAGCGGGTCGTCGTACCTCTTCGACTTCGCGCTCGACGGCACCCGCGCCACCCACGTCGCCTCCGGCGAGGTCGAGGGCGCGATCCGCGACCGGTGGTCCCTCGACGAGGCCGGCGGCGTGCTCCGGGTCGCCGTCGGCCCCACCAGCGAGACCGGCAACTTCAGCTCGGTGCTGACCCTCGCCCAGGACGGTCAGGACCTCGTCGAGCGCGGCCGGCTCGACGGGCTCGGCCGCAACGAGGAGATCCAGTCGGTGCGCTGGTTCGACGACCTCGCGATCGTCGTGACCTTCCGGCGCAGGGACCCGCTGTACGCCGTCGACCTCACCGACACCGCCGCCCCGCGCCTGCTCGGAGCGCTGAAGATCCCCGGCTTCTCGTCGTACCTCCACCCGCTGGGGCGGGCCCGCCTGATCGGCGTCGGCGAGGGTCTCGGCCCCGACGGCTGGGGCGCCCAGGTCGGCCTGTTCGACGTCCGCGACACCACCCGGATCTCCCGCCTCGACGTGCTGCCGTACGGCCCCAACACCTCCGCGCTCGCCGGCGCCGACCCCCGCGCCTTCACCTGGCTGCCCGACCAGCGCACCGTGCTGACCGTCGTGGACAAGTGGGGCAGCCGCCGGGTCGGCTACCTGTCGGTGCTGAAGCTTGCCGGCGGGAAGCTGCACGAGCGGCGGATCAAGGTGGAGTACGGCGACGACGTCGACCGCGTGCGCACCGTGCCGATGCCCGACGGGCGGGTCGTGCTCGTCACCGGGGAGGACGCGCAGTTCCTGGAGCTGTGAACACACCGGTCCGGCGGTCGGTCGGGAGCCGGGAGCGCGTCGGCACGCTCACTCGACCAGCCTGATGTCGCCCACCCCGCACGCCGCCGCAGCCCGCGCCAACCGACCCTCGGCCGTGACCAGCGGAACCCCGAACCGACGGGCGATCGCGACGTACGGCGCGTCGTACGCGCTGACGTTGTGCCGCAGCGACCACACGTCCCTGAGCAGCCAGCCTTCGAACGGCACGGCCCGTACCTCGGTCCGGATCACGGCGCCGGCGAGCTCGCCTGCCGCGACAGCGGACAGGCGGCCGGCCGACTCGAGCCGGGCGACGGTGCGCAGCACCTTGACGGGAGCATGGGCCGGCACGACGAGCTCAGGATCGGCGGTGACGAACGAACGGGCAGCGTCACCGCGCGCGCCCGCGTCGACGAGTGCGTGCACCCAGGCGCTGGCGTCGAGAACCTGCATCAGTTGCGGTCGATCCCGAACCCACCGTCGCGACCCTCGCGGATGATCGAGACCACCGACTCCGGGTCGTCCGACAGGGGCAGCTCGATGCGCAGCTCGACCGTCGAGTGGACGATGTCGACGTTGTGCCGGAACCGAGCCTCCCGGGTCACCAGGTCGAGCAGGTAGGACTGCAGCGACTGGCCCCGGTCACGGGCCGAGGCCGTCAGGGCATCCCGCACCTCGTCGGGGACGTCGCGGATCTGCAGGGCCACCATGCATGCATTCTACATGCACCCGCCATCCCGGCGTACGGTGGAGCCATGTGCCGCAACATCCGCCCGCTCAACAACTTCGAGCCCCCGGCGAGCCGCGACGAGGTGACCGCGGCGGCGCTGCAGTTCGTCCGCAAGGTCAGCGGTACGACGAAGCCCAGCCAGGCCAACCAGGCCGCGTTCGACCAGGCGGTCGCGGAGATCGCCCACATCACCCAGCACCTCCTCGACGACCTGGTGACGACGGCGCCGCCGAAGAACCGGGAGACCGAGGCCGAGAAGGCGCGTGCGCGTGCCCGGCTCCGCTACGGCTGATCGCCGCATCGACGACGCGTTCGCGGCCGTCCCCCGCGAGCGCTTCCTGCCGCCCGACCAACAGCGGTTCGCGGCGGTCGACCGCGCCCTGCCGCTGGGGTACGGCGTCACGAACTCCCAGCCCACCACGGTGCGCCGCATGCTCGCGCTGCTCGGCGTCGAGCCCGGGGACCGGGTGCTCGACGTGGGGTGCGGGTCGGGCTGGTCAACGGCGCTGCTCGCGCACCTGACCGGGCCGACCGGGCTCGTGATCGGGGTCGAGCTGGTGCCGGAGGTGCTGGCGATGGCGCTCGGCAACCTCGGCCCGCGCCCGACGAACATCCGGCTGCACCTGGCCGATCCCGCGGTGCTCGGCTGGCCCGCGGAGGCGCCGTACGACCGGGTGCTGGTCTCGGCCGACGCCGCCACCCTGCCCAACGCCCTGGTCCGTCAGGTCCGCCCGGGCGGGGTGCTGGTGGGGCCGGTCGCGGGCGAGATGCTGCGGGTGGAGCGGCACGGGCGGTACGTCTTCGTGCCGCTGCGTACCCTTGACCGGTGACGCTCGTCGGCCAACGGGACCCTGCGCTCGAGCGCTGCGCGTCCGGCCCGCTCGTCGTCCTGACCGGTGCGGGGCTGTCGACCGACTCCGGCATCCCGGACTACCGCGGACCCGGCGCGCCCGCGCGGATGCCGATGACCTTCCAGGAGTTCGTGTCCGGACCTGCCGCGCAGCAGCGGTACTGGGCGCGCAGCCACCTCGGCTGGTCCCGGATGCGCCGCGCCGCGCCCAACGCCGGCCACCGGGCCGTCGCCTCGCTCGGCGCCGACCTGGTCATCACCCAGAACGTCGACGGCCTCCACGAGGCCGCCGGCACTCGTGACCTCGTCGCCCTGCACGGTCGGATCGCCGACGTGATCTGCCTGTCCTGTCGCCGTACGACGCCCCGGGCCGCGCTCCAGCAACGGCTCGAGGACGCCAACCCGGGCTGGGCGGCCCGGCACGCCGACGTCGCGGTCCGCCCCGACGGTGACGTCGACCTCGAGGAGACCGCCGACTTCGTCGTCCCCGCCTGTGTGGACTGCGGCGGCCCGCTCAAGCCGGACGTCGTGTTCTTCGGCGAGAACGTCCCGAAGCCGCGGGTCGAGCGCTGCTACGCCGCGGTCGAGGCGCTCGCCGACGCCGACGGGACCCTGCTCGTGGCCGGGTCGAGCCTGACGGTGATGAGCGGGCTGCGGTTCGTACGGCGCGCCGCCCAGCACGGCATCGACGTCGTCATCCTCAACCGCGGTACGACGCGCGGCGACGACCTGGCCACGCACAAGGTCGAGGCCGGGACCAGCGAGTGGCTGACGGCACTGGCCGGGGCGCGGGTCGTCGCACCGGTGTCCTGAGGGCGGCTTGGACGACGAAACTCGTGTCCGGACCCGCTACAGCTTCCTGACGAAGATGTGGTCGGCCGCCTCGGGGAAGATCTCGGCGGTCTCGCCGCCGGCACCCACGAGCACGCCGTCGGCGGTGGCCTGGATGGTGATCGTCTTGTCGGGCAGCGCGCCGACCCGGCGCATCGCGCTCATCAGCGAGTCGTCCTTCTGCATCTCCTCGGAGATGCGGCGTACGACGGCGCGGGCCGACTCCGGCCCGGCGGCCTTGGAGAGCGGCTCGACGTCGGCCATGAAGTTCTCGCCGACGGCGTCCTGGCCGAGCTCGCCGAGGCCCGGGATCGGGTTGCCGTACGGCGACTCGGTCGGGTGGCCGAGCAGCTCGATCAGGCGGCGCTCGACGGTCTCGGACATGACGTGCTCCCAGCGGCACGCCTCCTCGTGGACCAGCTCCCAGTCGAGGCCGATCACGTCGGTGAGCAGGCGCTCGGCGAGCCGGTGCTTGCGCATGACGCGGGTCGCGAGGCGGTGGCCTTCCTCGGTGAGCTCGAGGTGGCGGTCGCCCTCGACGGTCAACAGGCCGTCGCGCTCCATCCGGGCGACCGTCTGCGACACCGTCGGACCGCTCTGGTGGAGGCGCTCGGCAATGCGCGCCCGCAGCGGGACGATGCCCTCCTCGATCAGCTCGTAGATCGTGCGGAGGTACATCTCGGTGGTGTCGATGAGATCGCTCACCTGCCTATTCTGACCCATTAAGAGTTCGCGCCCCTAGGTGGCGCCGTCGCGAGCGTCGCGAGGCGCGTGCGATGGCAAGGCGCCGGAGCGAAGGCAGGCTGGAAGCCTGTCGAGCTTCGGCAACGCCGCCAGCGCGCGTGCATCGCGGCGCGCAGCAGGCGCCACCTAGGGGCGTGAGCTCTTGGAGAAAGGCCGCGAACCAGCAGCCTGCAATGCTGGACCGGTGAGCACGCTGCCGCCGCTGATCGTCCCGCACCGCTTCAACGGCCCGCCCCGCTCGGGCAACGGCGGCTGGACCTGCGGGGCGCTCGCCGCGACGCTCCCGGCCCAGGGCATCGGTACGGCGGTCACCGTCACCCTGCGCCTGCCCCCACCGCTCGACGTACCGATGCCGGTCCTCGCGACCGCCGCCGGCGCCACGCTCACCCGCGACGGGCAAGCCGTGGCCGAGGCGGTGTACGCCGAGACGCGGCCGGTCCCCGTCGCGTCGGTGTCGGCCGCGACCGCCGCCGAGGCCGAGACCCGCTACCTGGGCCACCGCTCGCACCCGTTCCCGACGTGCTTCGCGTGCGGGCCGGACCGGCGGGTCGGCGACGGGCTGCGGATCTTCGCCGGCGCGGTCGCCCCCGGCGACGCCGACGACCAGCGGGTGGCGGCCACCTGGACGCCGTACGAGAGCGCGGTGCCGATCGCCTGGGCCGCCCTCGACTGCCCGGGCGGCTGGGCGAGCGACCTCGAGGGCCGCCCGTCGGTGCTGGGCCGGATGACCGCCGAGCTGCGCAGCCTGCCGCGCACCTCGGAGCGGTACGTCGTCGTGGGCGAGCTGCGCGGCCTCGACGGCCGCAAGACCTTCACCGCCGCGACGATCTACGGTCCGCACGACGAGGTGGTCGCGACGGCCGAGCACACCTGGTTCACCGTCGACCCGGAGTCGTTCCGGTGAGCGCGGCCCGGCACCCGTGGTGGTACGACGCCGTCGTCTACCAGGTCTACGTCCGCAGCTTCGCCGACGGCCTGCCCACCGGGGAGGGCAACGGCGACGGGATCGGGGACCTGCCCGGCATCACCTCTCGACTCCCCTACCTGCGCGAGCTCGGCGTCGACGCGCTGTGGATCACGCCGTTCTACACCTCGCCGCAGAAGGACCACGGGTACGACGTCGCCGACTACACCGACGTCGACCCGCTCTTCGGCGTGATCGCCGACGTCGACCGGTTGCTGGAGACCGCCCACGGGCTGGGTCTGCGGGTGATCGTCGATCTGGTCCCCAACCACACCTCCGACCAGCACGCCTGGTTCCGGGCGGCGCTGGCCGCCGGACCGGGATCGCCTGAGCGGGCGCGCTACCTCTTCCGGCCCGGACGCGGGAAGGACGGCGCGAAGCCGCCCAACAACTGGGACTCGATCTTCGGCGGCCCCGCGTGGACCCGGGTGCCCGACGGCGAGTGGTACCTCCACCTGTTCGACACCTCCCAGCCCGACCTCGACTGGCGCAACCCGGAGGTCGGGGACATGTTCGAGGGCGTGCTGCGGTTCTGGCTGGACCGCGGAGTCGACGGGTTCCGCGTCGACGTCGCGCACGGGCTCTACAAGGAGGCCTCGCTGCGCGACCGGGTGCGCCCGAAGAAGCCGAAGAAGTCGGCCGAGTCGATGGTCGAGCGGGTGCTCAACGACGAGCCGATGTGGGACCAGCCCGAGGTGCACGAGGTCTACCGACGCTGGCGCAAGGTGCTCGACTCCTACCCCGGCGACCGGATGGCCGTCGCCGAGGCCTGGACCCAGACCGCCGCGTCCATGGCGATGTTCATCCGTCCCGACGAGCTGCACCAGGCGTTCAACTTCGGCTGGCTCGGCACGCCGTGGTCTGCCGAGGCGTTCGCCGACGTCATCACCGACTCGATCGCTGCCGTCGCCGCGACCGCCTCGGCGCCGACCTGGGTGCTGTCCAACCACGACGTCGAGCGCCACCCCACGCGGTACGGCGGCGGCCCGGTCGGCCTCGCCCGCGGCCGTGCAGCCACGCTCGCGATGCTGGCGCTGCCCGGGTCGGCGTACCTCTACCAGGGCGAGGAGCTCGGCCTCGAGCAGGTCGACGTGCCGCCCGAGGCACGGCAGGACCCGTCCTGGTTCCGCACCGGCCAGCCCGGACGCGACGGCTGCCGGGTGCCGCTGCCGTGGGCGGGCGACGCGCCGCCGTACGGCTTCGGCGGGCCGGACGGCGTCCAGCCGTGGATCCCGCAGCCGACCGACTGGGCAGACCTGACCGTGGCAGCCCAGGAGGCCGACCCCGGGTCGACCCTGGCGTTCTACCGACGCGCGCTCGCCGCGCGGCGCGAGGTCTTCGCCGGTGCCGACGAGGACACGGTCGCCCGCGCGGAGGGCGACCTGCTCGTCGTACGCCGGGCGGGGGTGACCGTCGTCCTCAACGCCGGCACCGAGCCGGTCGCGCTGCCGGAGGGCGACGTCCTCATCAGCAGCGCAGCGGTGCCCGGCGGCCTGTTGCCGCCGGACACCGCTGCGTGGGTGCGCTGAGCCCGTGGGAGGGCGGGCTCAGCGGTCTGCGGGGATCCCGAGAGCGTCGTTGTAGCGGCGCAGGGACACCGCGAACTCCTGGAGCTCCTCGACCGGCCAGTCCTCCAGCCGCTCGGCGAGCAGCTCGCGCCGCTCCTCGGCGACGGTCTCGAGCCGTCGTACGCCCTCGTCGCTGACGCTGAGCAGGGTCGCCCGGCCGTCCTCAGGGTCCGGGGCCCGGTCGACGAGGCCGAGGTCGATCAGGTGCTGCACCTGGCGGCTGATCGCGCCCTTGTCGATCTCGAACACCGCGCACATCGCCGAGGCGCGCAGCGGTCCGTTGTCGCGGACGTAGCTGAGCATGAGGTACGACGAGGGCAGCAGGTCCGGGTGCACCGCCCGGGCCCGCTCGCCGATCACCCGGCGGACCCGCCGGATGAGTACGCCGACCTCCACCTCGAGGTCCTTGAGCGCCTCGCCGCGGTCGAGCGTGGTGGTCATCGTGCGGCCTCGAGCTCCGGCTCCTCGCCGGACTGCGCGACGGCCGTGGCGGGGCCGTTGGTGGTCCGCAGCGGGACCTCCTTGATGAACAGGATGCAGACGAAGGCGACGATCGCGAACGGGACCGCGACCATGAACAGGTGGCCGACCGCGTCGCCGAACGAGGCCTCGTAGAGCGCCCGGATCGGGGCCGGGAGGTCGGCCAGCCTGGGGATGTCGCCGGTGGAGTGCTGCATCGCGACGAGCTGCTCCTGGCTGATCTTGCCGGCCTTGACGAGGGCCGTGATGCCGTCCTTGACGCCGCTGCTGACCTGGTGGGCGAGCACGGCACCGAGCGCCGCGACACCGGCCGAGCCACCGATGGAGCGGAACATCGCGACCACCGAGCTGGCTGCGCCCAGGTCCTCCACGGCGACGTTGTTCTGCACCGACAGGACCAGGTTCTGCATGGTCGCGCCGAGGCCGATGCCGACCAGCGCCATGTAGCTGCCGACGACCACGAGCGGGGTGTCCACGTCGATCGTGCCGAGCAGCGCGATGCCGGCGATGACAAAGAGCATGCCGCCGACGAGCCAGCGCTTCCACAGGCCCGTCTTCGTGATGACCCGGCCGCTGACGATGCTCGACACGAGCAGGCCGCCGACCATGCAGACCGACATCAGGCCGGCCTCGGTGGGGCTCATGCCGCGGGCGAGCTGGAAGTACTGGCTGAGGTAGACGGTCGCGCCGAACATCGCGACACCGATCATCACCGAGGCGGCGGTGGCCAGCGCGGTGGTGCGGTCGCGGAACAGACGCAGCGGGATCACCGGCTCGCTGGCGACCTTGGCCTCGACCCACAGGGCGCCGCCGATGAGGGCGAGGCTGCCGACGACGAGAGCAGCCGACGTACCGGAGATCCAGTCGAAGTTGGTGCCGGCGAGGCTGACCCAGACCAGGATCAGGCTGATGCCGGCCATGATCAGGGTGGCGCCGGCGTAGTCGATCTTGACGTCGCGCTTGATGGTCGGCAGGTGCAGGGTCTTCTGGAGGACGACGAAGGCGATCGCGGCGATCGGGATGCCGACGATGAAGCAGCCGCGCCAGCCCATCGGGCTGTCCACGATCAGGCCGCCGAGCAGCGGACCACTGACGGTCGCCGTGGCGAAGACCGCGCCGATGTAGCCGCTGTAGCGACCGCGCTCCCGCGGGGAGACCATCGAGGCGATGACGACCTGGACCAGCGCGGTGAGACCACCGACGCCGAGGCCCTGGAAGGCACGCGCGCCGATCAGCACGCCCATGCTGGGCGCCACCGCGGCGACGACCGAGCCGATCGAGAAGATGACCAGGGCCGCCTGGACGAGCAGCTTCTTGCTGAACAGGTCGGCGAGCTTGCCCCAGATCGGGGTGGTGGCCGTCATGGTCAGCAGCGTCGCGACCACGACCCACGTGTAGCCGGTCTGGCTGCCGTGCAGGTCGGTCACGATCGCGGGGAGGGCGTTGCTCACCACGGTGCTGGAGAGCATGGCCACGAACATCGCGAGCAGCAGCCCGGTCAGGGCCTCCATGATCTCGCGGTGGGTCATCTGGCCCGGTTCGGCGGTGGCCGACGGAGCGTTCGTCATCGAGTCGTCATCTCTTCTCGTCTTCACCCGAATGGTTGTCGTAGATCAACCATATGCCCAGATGGTTGACGCCGGCAACTTTCCGTGACGGGAGAGACAGGGAGCGGGGGCGGCCGGACTCCGGTTCATCACGGGATGTAGGCGAACAGCCGCTTCCCCAGCGGAACTCCGCCGGAGAAGTGCCCACTCGCCTACATCCCGTGATGAACCGCCCCCCGGCCGGGTCTCGATCGGCCGTCGCGGCCTCCTTCCTCGGTCGCACGACGGCCGGTGAAAAAAGCAGCGACCCGCAGGTGCGGTCCTCGGACCGGGCCGGGGGACGATCCCGGTTTCACCTGCGGGTCGGGTGGCTGCGTTGGTTTCGCGCGCAGCCCGTCGGTACTGCGGGGCTGCTAGCGGGCAGCCACCTCACGCGTCCTGGAAGAACTCATTCTTCAGACCACCTCCTTTCCCGTGTGCGACAACGGTAGGTCGCGGATCGGGCGGGCACAACGGCATTTTCCGGGCGAGCTCAGGGACGGGGTCCGGTGGAGTCCCGCACCCGCAGCTGCGTGGGTACGACGACCGCGGTCGTCGTACCGGAGGGCGGGCGGAGCAGGAGCTCGACGGCACAGGCACCGGCGTCCTCGGTGCGCTCGGCGAGCGTGGTGAGGGCAGGCTGGCAGAAGTCGGCGCCGAACATGTCGTCGAAGCCGACCACGCTGACCTCGTCCGGGACGCGCACGCCGCGAGCCGCGAGCCGCCGCAGGACGCCGATGGCGAGCATGTCGTTGTGGCAGACCACAGCCCGGGCTCCAGCAGCGAGCGCCGCGTCCGCCGCGGCCGGACCACCCTGGAGGGTCGGCAGGTAGGGACCCAGCCGGCGAGCGCCCACGCCCGCGGCCGAGGCGGCGGCCTGCAGACCGGCCCAGCGCCGGGCACCCGACCAGGACTCGTGCGGACCACCCAGGAACACCAGCGAGTCGTGGCCGAGCGAGGCCAGGTGGTCGACGATCTGCCGGGTGCCGGCGTCGTAGTCGGCGACCACCGAGGGCACGCCCGGCAGTGTGCGGTTGACGAGCGCCAGCCGGTTGCGGGCGCCCGCGGCGGCGAGGTCGTCGTCGGTGCCACGGGCAGCGGCGACCACGATGCCGTCGACGGCCGGGCCGAGGCGGGCGATCAGCTCGCCCTCCTTGGCCGCGCTCTCCTGGGTGTCGCCGAGCACCAGCGTCTTGCCGGCCGCCGCGGCGGCCCGCTCGGCGCCCTTGATCGCGCCCGCGAAGTAGGGGTTGGTGATGTCGGGGACGAGCAGCGCGTAGGTGTGGGTGCGGCCCGAGCTCATCGCGCGGGCGCTCGGGTTCGGCACGTAGCCGAGCCGGGCGGCGACCTCGAGGACGTGCCCGCGCGTGGTCGCGTTGACCCGGTCCGGCGTGCTCAGCGCGCGCGACACGGTGGAGGTCGCGACGCCCGCGGCCTCGGCGACGTCGGTGATGGTGACCCGCTTCGGAACTGCCACGACGGCAGTGTATGGCAAGAAATGGCAAACGATTGCCGTGTGACGGGCGCCACTCGTAGCGTCCTGCGCAGTTCGCGTCCACAGGGGAGGCGACGGAGAAAGGCAGTTCGAGATGGCCCAGGACCTCGCCCCGGTCCGCACCCCGCGGAAGGCCGCACTCGCGGCATGGTGCGGCAGCGCGCTCGAGTACTACGACTTCGCGATCTACGGCACCGCCGCCGCCCTGGTGTTCCCCAAGATCTTCTTCCCCGAGGGCAACGAGACGGCGGCCAGCATCGCCTCCTTCGCCACCTTCGGCGTCGCGTACGTCGCCCGCCCGATCGGCTCCTTCTTCATGGGCCACGTCGGCGACCGGCTCGGTCGCAAGCGGATCCTGATCGGGACCCTGCTGCTGATGGGCGTCTCGACCTTCCTGGTCGGCTGCCTGCCGACGTACGGCCAGGTCGGCATGCTCGCCCCGGCACTGCTCGTCGTGCTCCGCCTGCTGCAGGGCCTGTCCGCCGCGGGCGAGCAGGCCGGCGCCAACTCGATGTCCTTCGAGCACGCGCCCGACGACCGCCGCGGCTTCTTCACGAGCTTCACGCTCAGCGGCACGCAGGGCGGCCAGATCCTCGCCCCGGCGGTGTTCCTGCCACTGGCCGCCGTGCTCCCCGAGGACGCGCTGCTCAGCTGGGGCTGGCGGGTGCCGTTCTGGCTGAGCGCCGCGGTCGTGCTGATCGGCTTCCTGATCCGCCGCACCCTCGACGAGACCCCCGAGTTCCACCGCGAGGCCGCGCGCGACGAAGCACCCAGGGCGCCGCTCGGCGTGCTCTTCCGCGACCACTGGACCGGCGTGATCCGCGTCTTCTTCGCCGCCTTCGTCGCGGTCGTCAACACCATGTTCGCCGTCCTCGCGCTCAACCTGGCGACCTCCGAGGACTACGGCATCGAGATCAGCAAGACCACCATGCTCTGGCTGGCGATCGTCGCCAACATCGTCGCCGTCGGCACCATCCCGCTGTGGGCCACCGTGTCCGACCGGATCGGCCGCAAGCCGGTCTTCGTCACCGGCCTCGTCGGCAGCAGCATCCTGGTGACGCTCTTCCTGTGGTCGATCACGCAGCACAACGTGCCGCTCGTGGTGATCAGCGGCATCGCGCTCGCCGGCGTCGTCTACAGCATGCCCAACGCCGTGTGGCCCGCGACGTACGCCGAGTACTTCCCCACCTCGGTCCGCCTCTCCGGCATGGCGATCGGCACCCAGTTCGGGTTCGCCCTCGCCGGCTTCACGCCCACCATCGCCGGCTGGCTGCTCGACGGCGACGCCGGCAACTGGTACCGGGTCGCGGCCTTCGTGGTCGCCGCCTGCGGCATCTCCGCAGTCGCCGTGCTCACCGGCCCGTCCGGCACGCACCGGGTCCCCACCGCCGAGGTCGGCCGTACGACGGCCCGCGGCACCCTGCCGGTGCCGGAGCTCGCCCGATGAGCACGCGCCCGGTCGTCGCCGTCCTCAACGGCCCCAACCTCAACCTGCTGGGCGAGCGGGACCCGAAGGCCTACGGCACGCTCACCCTGGCCGAGATCGAGAAGCTCTGCCACGAGGCCGCCGACCGGCTCGGGTACGACGTCGACTTCCGGCAGACCAACCACGAGGGCGTGCTCGTCGACGCGATCCACGAGCTGCGGCACACCGCGGCCGGTGTGGTGGTCAACGCCGCAGCGCTCTCCCACACCTCGGTCGGGGTGCGCGACGCGCTCGCCGTCGTCGACGGACCGGTCGTGGAGGTGCACCTGACCAACATCCACCGCCGCGAGGCCTTCCGCCACCACTCGTACGTCGCCGAGGTGGCCGACGGGATCGTCACCGGCTGCGGCGCCCGCGGCTACGCGATGGCGGTCGAGCACGTCGCGCACCTGGCCGACGAGCGTGCGGAGGAGCAGCCGTGACCGCGTCGTACTCCCTCGGCCTGGTCGGCGCCGGCATCGGCGGCTCGCTCACCCCCGCGATGCAGGAGGGCGAGGGCCGGGCGCACGGCGTGGCCCTCACCTACCGGCGCATCGACGCGGAGGTGCGCGGGTTCGGCGTCGACGACCTGCCCGCGCTGGTCGGCTGGGCGAAGGCGTTCGGCTTCGACGGCCTCAACATCACCCACCCGTTCAAGCAGGCCGTGCTGCCGCTCCTCGACGACATCTCGCAGGCCGCCGACGACCTGGGCGCCGTCAACACGATCGTGGTCCGCGACGGCCGGCTGATCGGCCACAACACCGACTGGTCCGGCTGGGGCCGGGCGTTCCGCTCGGCGCTGCCCGACGCGGTGACCGACCGCGCGGTCGTCGTCGGCGCCGGAGGCGCCGGGCTCGCCGTCGCCTACGCCCTGCTCGACCAGGGCGCCGCGCACGTCGCGATCCACGACGCCGACACGGAGCGCGCCCAGGCGGCCGCCATCCGGCTCGGCAAGAGGTTCGCGGCCGAGCGGATCACGCCGGTCGACGACGTCGCCGCCGCCCTCGCCGATGCGCAGGGCCTGGTCAACGCGACCCCGATCGGGATGCACGGCCACGCCGGCCTGCCCGTCGTACCGGCGTTGGTCGACCCCCGGCTGTGGGTGGCCGACGTCGTCTACTTCCCGCTCGAGACCGAGCTGATCGCGCTCGCCCGCTCCCGCGGGTGCCGGGTCGTCCCCGGCGGCGGGATGGCGGTCGGCCAGGCGGTCGACGCCTTCGAGCTGTTCACCGGCCGGCAGGCCGACGCGGACCGGATGGCCCGCCACTTCGCGGACCTGACGTCGTGACCGCGTCGCGCCTGCGTCGCAGCATCGCGACCGTCTCCCTGTCCGGCCTGCTCTCCGACAAGCTCGACACGGTCGCAGCGGCCGGCTTCGACGGCGTCGAGGTCTTCGACAACGACCTGATCGCCTCACCTCTGAGCCCCGAGGAGGTCGCGAAGCGGTGCGCCGACCTCGGCCTGCTGATCGAGCTGTTCCAGCCGGTGCGCGACGTCGAGGGGGTCCGGCCCGCGGACTTCCCGGCCGTCGTACGACGCGTGAGCCGCAAGCTCGACGTCGCGGCAGCCCTGGGCGCTCCCGTCGTCCTGCTCTGCTCCAACGTCCAGCCCGACGCGATCGACGACCCGGACCTGTCGGCCGCGCAGCTGGCCACCCTCGGCGACCTCGCCGCCGAGCGCGGCCTGGTGCTCGCCTTCGAGGCGCTGGCCTGGGGCCGCCACGTCGACCGGGTCGGCCAGGCCTGGGACGTCGTGCGCCGCGCCGACCACCCGGCCCTCACCCTCGCCGTCGACACATTCCACCTGCTCTCCCGCGGCGACGACGCCCGTGCCCTCGCGGGCGTCCCCGGCGACCGGATCGGGATCCTCCAGGTCGCCGACGCCCCGCTGCTCGACATGGACGTGCTCGAGTGGAGCCGGCACCACCGCTGCTTCCCGGGCCAGGGGACGATGGACGTGACCGGGGTAGTCGAGGCCGTCCTCGCCGCCGGGTACGACGGCCCGCTCTCCCTCGAGGTGTTCAGCGACGTCGTGCGGGAGTCCCCCGCCGCCATCACCGCCCGCGACGCGCTGCGCTCGCTGGTCCACCTCGAGGACGACCTGGCTCGCCGCGACCCGGCCGCCGCCCCGATCGCCCCGCCCGCCCCCGAGCGCGCCGACGCGGCCTTCCTCGAGCTCCCGGCGAGCCCGGCCACCGACGACCTGCTCGTCCGGCTCGGCTTCACCCTGGCCGGCTGGCACCACCACAAGCCGGTCGCGCGCTGGCGCAACGGCGCCGCAGAGGTGCTGGTCAACGCCGGCGCCACCGGCCCCGCGCTGGGCATCGCCGCCGCGCCCGTGGCGCAGGTCGCCGAGCGCGCGACCGCCCTGCTGTGGCCCAGCGTCGCGGTCGCGCGGACCGCCGGCGACACTCGGCTGCCCGGCATCACCTCCCCCGCCGGCGTCCCGGTCTTCGTCAGCGCGCCGGCCGGTGAGGACGAGGACTGGCACCACGACTTCGCCGCCGCCGAGCCGGACGACGGCGGCTGGCTCGGCATCGACCACGTCGGCGTCGCCGTCCCCGCCCGCACGCTGAACGAGGAGGTCGCCTTCCTGCGCACCCTCCTCGGCCTGGAACCGGCCGCCCTCGAGGAGTTCATCGACCCGCACGGCCGGGTCCGCAGCCGCGCCTTCCGGCCGGCCGCGGGCGACCTGCGGCTGGTCGTCAACGTGCCCGACGTCGCCGCCGCACGGCCGCCGTCGGGCGTCGTCCAGGTCGCCTTCCGGTGCACTGACCTGCTGGCGGAGGTACGCCGGCTGCGCGCGAGCGGCGTCCCCCTCATGCCGGTCCCGGACAACTACTACGCCGACCTCGACGCGCGCTTCGACCTCGATCCCGCGTTCCTGGCCGAGCTCCGCGCCCACGGCGTCCTCTACGACCGCGCCGGCGACGGTGAGCTGCTGCACGCCTACACCCCCGTGCTCCCGCAGGGCTTCTGCGTCGAGCTGCTCGAACGCCGCGGCGGGTACGACGGCTACGGCGCCGCCAACACCCACGTCCGGCTCGCAGCGCAGGCCTCCTCGTGACCCTGTGACGCAGGCAACGCCCCACCCGGGAATGTCTAGCGATTTGGTGGCATTAACTCCGTCATGTCCGACCAGACCCCCCTCATCGAGGCCCCGAAGTCCCGGCTACCGCTGGTGATCGGTGCGGCCGTGGCCGTGCTCGCCGTCATCGCGGCGGCGATCTTCTTCCTGACCCGCGACGGCGACGACACCCGCCGCGCGACCGACGGCGACGGCTCCGCCGAGCTGTCGAAGGACGACCCGGTGAAGGTGGTGCTCGGCACGGTCGGCGCCAGCGACCCGTACTGGAAGACGTTCGAGAAGGCCGCGAAGGACGCGGGCATCGAGCTCGAGATCCGCGACTTCGCGGAGTACCCGCTGCCCAACCCGGCGCTGGCCGAGGGCGAGCTGGACGCCAACCAGTTCCAGCACATCGTCTACCTGGCCGAGTACAACGTCGCCAACGACGACGACCTGGTCCCGCTCGGCGCGACCGCGATCTACCCGCTCGGCCTCTACTCGCAGAAGTACGACGACGTCGCGGACATCCCCGACGGCGAGACCGTGATCGTCCCCGACGACGACTCCAACCAGGCCCGTGGCCTGCTGGTGCTGCAGTCCGCCGGCCTGATCAAGCTCAAGGACGGCGGCTCGATCTTCTCGACCGTCGCCGACGTCGACGAGTCCGCCTCCCGGGTGAAGGTGAAGGCGCTGCAGGCCGACCTGACCCCGACCTCACTGCCCGACGTCGCCGCCGCGATCGTCAACAACGACTTCGTCGAGGACGCCGGGCTGAAGTTCGACGACGCCATCGCCGTCGACGACGCGAGCGACCCCAAGGCGATCCCGTACGTCAACATCTTCGCCGTCCGTGCCGACGACAAGGACAACCCGGCACTGAAGAAGCTGGTCGAGGTCTACCAGCAGACCCAGGCCGTCCTGGACGGCGTGGACGAGGCCGCCGGCGGCACCGCCGAGTTCGTCACGATCAGCCAGGCCGACCTCGAGAAGAGCCTGCACGACGTCGAGAACCAGATCCGCGAGCAGAAGTGAGCGAGCCGCAGGTCGAGCCGCTCGTCGAGCTGCGCGGGGTCGTCAAGGAGTTCCCCGGCGCGCGCCGTGGCGACCCGGCCCACCGTGCGGTCGACGGCGTCGACCTGCGGGTCGGGGCGGCTGAGATCTTCGCGATCATCGGCTACTCCGGTGCGGGCAAGTCGACGCTGGTCCGCCTCGTCAACGCGCTCGAGCCGGTCACCTCGGGGAGCGTGGTGGTCGACGGCGTCGACGTCACCACGCTCCCCGAGAAGGGCCTGCGCGACCTGAGGCGCGGCATCGGCATGGTGTTCCAGCAGTTCAACCTGATGGAGTCGCGCACGGTGTGGGGCAACCTGGCCTTCCCGCTCACCGTTGCCGGCGTCCCGCGCAAGGACCAGCAGCTGCGGATCTCCGAGCTGCTCCACTTCGTCGGGCTCGCCGACAAGGCACACGCCCGGGTCAGCGAGCTGTCCGGCGGCCAGAAGCAGCGGGTCGGGATCGCCCGTGCGCTCGCGACCGAGCCGCGGCTGCTGCTCGCCGACGAGGCCACCAGCGCCCTCGACCCCGACACCACCCGCGACGTGCTCGACCTGCTCGCGCGGGTCAACCGCGAGCTCGGCATCACCATCTTGCTGATCACCCACGAGATGGACGTCGTACGGCGCATCGCGCACCGGGTCGCCGTCATGGAGGACGGCAAGGTGGTCGAGCAGGGCCGCGCGGTCGACCTGTTCGCCGACCCGCAGCACCCGGTGACGAAGCGCTTCGTCGGCACCGTCGTCGACGACCTGCCCGCGCCCGATGTGGTCGCCGCGCTGCGCGAGCGCCACGACGGCCGGTTCGTCCGGCTGGCGTTCCGGCAGCAGGAGGTGCGCCAGTCCGAGGTGTTCGCGACCTTCTTGCGCCACGACGTCGCCTTCGAGCTCGTCTACGGCGGCATCGAGGAGGTCCAGGGCACCACCTTCGGCAACCTCACCCTCGCCCTGTCCGGCGACACCGATGCGGTCGACCGGGCGCTGGCCGAGGTCGCTCCCCTCGTCGAGTGGACGGAGGTCGCGTGATGACCGCTCTCGCGATCGACACCCGCCTCGGCGACCTGCAGTCGGAGTTCTGGCAGGCGGCCGGCGAGACCCTGGTCATGGCCACGACCGCGCTGCTGCTCGGCGGCCTGCTCGGCCTCGGCCTCGGCCTGGGTCTCTTCCTCACCCGCAAGGGCGGCCTCTACTCGAACCGCCCGCTGCAGGTCGTGCTCAACGTGGCGGTGAACTTCTTCCGCCCCATCCCGTTCGTCATCTTCGTCGCCGCCCTGCAGCCGCTGGCGCGGGTGGTCGTCGGCACCGGCATCGGTACGCCGGCTGCCACCTTCGCGATCGTGGTCGCCGCGACCTTCGGGATCAGCCGGATCGTCGAGCAGAACCTGGTCACCGTGAACCCCGGCGTCATCGAGGCCGCCCGCGCCATGGGCGCCAGCCGCGCCCGGATCACCTTCGCCGTGCTCGTCCCCGAGGCCCTCGGCCCGCTGGTGCTCGGCTACACCTTCGCGTTCGTCGCGATCGTCGACATGACCGCCATCGCCGGTGTCGTGGCCGGCGGCGGTCTGGGCTCGTTCGCCCAGCGGTTCGGCTTCCGCCAGTTCGACGACGTCGTGATGTGGTCCTCGATCCTGGTGCTCGTCGCCTTCGTGATGGTCATCCAGCTCGGCGGCAACCTGCTGGCGCGCAAGGTGCTGCGCCGCTGAGGGCATGACGGCCCTGCCGGGCGGGTACACGCCCGGCATGGCCCGCCTGCTGATCCCCGCCGTCGCCCTGCTGCTCGCCCTCAGCGGCTGCTCGTCCGACGACGACGAACCGGACAGCACCCCCTCGCCCACGCGCTCGTCGACCACTCCCACGCCGACGCCCACCACCGCACCGAGCACCCCCACCCCCAGCACCGCGCTGCCGGCCCTGGTCATCCGGCCGGGCGCGATCGGCGACGCGCGGGTCGGGATGACCCGCGACGAGTGGTCGGCGACCGGGCTGTTCGCCGACGGCGCGGCGATCTGCGAGGGCGAGCTGATCCACTGGAAGGACGACCCCGACGGCGCCGGGCTCCGGGTCCTCACCGACGAGGACGCCACGATCACCCAGCTCTGGGTGACCGCGCCGGGCCCCGCCACCGAGCACGGCGGGGTCCAGGTCGGCTCCACGTACGGCGACCTGAAGGCGGCCTTCACGCCGCTGACCGAGCCCGTGGACGACGGCTACGACCAGTCGTCGGTGTTCCCGCCGGGCGAGGAGGACGGGCTCCCCTACTTCGGGTTCCTGCTCGACGCGCCCGCCGCCGAGGTCACCGACGACACCCCGATCAGCGCCATCGCCGTCACCGGCGGCGAGCCCGCCTACTTCCAGTTCGACTGCTGACGCAGCCGACAGCGCTGGGGCTCAGCCGAGCGGCAGCAACGAGCCCGGCAGCGAGATGATCGGGCAGGCCGTCGCATCGGGGCCGTCGGGAGGGCACGGCGTGCTGCGGTCGCGGATGATCTCGGGCGCCCCCGACACCGGGGTCCAGGTCAGGTCGAAGGGCTGGTTCTGGTTCCCGGTGTCGCCCGCCCACGCCATCGCGCCGCCGACCTGGAACCGGGTGCGCGTGTCGCCCGCCGCCGCCAACCGGCGCCAGGAGCCGTCGTACGTCCAGGTCTGGTAGGCGCCACCGCTCTCGCCGGAGCGGACGACGAACTGCACCACGACCGTCGTGCCGACCTTGTCCAGCGCACTGATCCGCCAACTCCTGGCGTAGCCGGGCGGCATGCCGTAGTCGGCCGCGACCTCGCCGGTGCCGGGGTCGAGCTCGACGACCTCCTGCTCGACCGTGCAGCCACCGCAGTCCTCGGCCTCGCCGTTGTCCTGTATGACCGCGAGGAGCGCGGAGCCGTCGGTGCTCGGCCACAGCCGGACGAGCGGCTCGTTGCGCAGCGCCTGGCTGATCACGTCGCCCTCGATCCGGAACAGCCCGTGGTCGGTGCGGGTGTCGTCCTCGCTGTTGACGCCCCACTCGACGAAGGTGACTCCGCCCAGCGTGTAGGCCCGGCCGTGCAGGTGGAACTCGGCATCCTCACCGAGCTGGTCGGTCTCGGCCTTCGCCGCGGGAACCTGGATGATCCGCCGATGACCCAGCGCCGCGTCGTACACGACGACCCGGTCGGGGTGCTCGGACCGCACCGTCGTGAGCGCGTCCGGCGTGAGGCCGTACTCCCCGACCGGCACCCACTGCGAGCGCCACGCGCCCGTCGTGGGATCCAGCAGGCGGGCGCCACGGTCGCCGACCACGAGCGCCGTGCCGTCGGCGCGCCAGGTCACGTCGGACGGCCCGGCCAGCCGGGTGGTGTGCGCCGGCGTGCGGACCAGGGTGCGAGCGCGACCGGTCAGCACCTGCTCGACGTACGCCGGACCGGTCGTCGGCACGACCTCGGCCGCCGGCAGCTGCGAGTCGCGGACGGGGACGCCGTCCGCACCGGAGTCGCCGTGCCCGCTGCACGTCGCGAGGAGCGCGACACCCAGCACGAGCACGGCGACCCGGCGCATCAGACCGCCGCCGCTGCGAACTGTGCCGCGTGCAGCCGGGCGAACGCCCCGTCCCGCTCGAGCAGGTCGGCATGCGATCCCTGCTCGACGATCCGGCCGCGCTCCATGACCAGGATCAGGTCGGCGTCGCGGATCGTGGAGAGCCGGTGCGCGATGACGAACGACGTCCGGTCGGTGCGCAGCGCCGCCATCGCCTGCTGCAGCAGCAGCTCCGTGCGGGTGTCGACCGACGAGGTGGCCTCGTCGAGGATCAGCAGCGCCGGCTGGGCGAGGAAGGCCCGGGCGATCGTGATCAGCTGCCGCTCACCGGCCGACAGGTTCGAGCCCTCGTCATCGACCCGGGTGTCGTAGCCCTCCGGCAGGGAGTGCACGAACCGGTCGACGTACGTCGCCCGCGCGGCCTCGCGGATCTCCTGCTCCGTCGCGTCGGGGCGCCCGTAGGCGATGTTGTCGCGGATCGTGCCCTCGAACAGCCAGGTGTCCTGGAGCACCATCCCGATCCGGCTGCGCAGCTCGCCGCGCCCCATCGACGCGATGTCGTCGTCGTCGAGCAGGATCCGGCCGCCGTCGAGCTCGTAGAACCTCATGATCAGGTTGACCAGCGTGGTCTTGCCGGCGCCGGTGGGACCGACGATCGCGACCATCTGGCCGGGGTGCGCGACGAGCGAGAGGTCCTCGATCAGCGGCTCCTCGGGGTCGTAGGAGAACGACACGTGCTCGAAGCGCACCTCGCCCCGGGTCGTGGTGTCCCGCTCCGGCGACGCCGAGAGCGACGACGGCGCGACCTCCTCGTCGGCGTCGAGCAGCTCGAAGACCCGCTCGGCCGAGGCCACGCCGGACTGGAGCAGGTTGGCCATCGACGCGATCTGGGTGATCGGCTGCGTGAACATCCGGGAGTACTGGATGAAGGCCTGCACCTCGCCGAGCGACAGCGAACCCGAGGTGACCCGGAGCCCACCCACGACGGCGATCACGACGTAGTTGAGGTTGCCGACCAGCATCATCAGCGGCATCACGAGACCGCTGATGAACTGGGCGCGGTACGACGACTGGTACAGCTCCTCGTTGGCGGCGTCGAACTCGTCCTCGACCGCCGTGCGGCGACCGAAGACGGTGACCAGCGCGTGGCCGGAGATGGACTCCTCGACCTGGGCGTTGAGCCGGCCGGTCTGGCGCCACTGGTTGATGAACTGGCTCTGCGAGCGCTTCATGATCCGCCCGGTCACGAACATCGCGATCGGGACCGACACCAGCGCGATCACCGCGAGCAGCGGCGAGACCCAGAACATGGCGCCGAGCACGCCGACGACCATCAGCAGCGAGGTGAGCAGCTGGCTCATCGTCTGCTGGAGGTTCTGCGCGACGTTGTCGATGTCGTTGGTGACCCGGCTGAGCAGCTCGCCGCGCGGCTGCTTGTCGAAGTACGCCAGCGGGAGACGGTGGATCTTCTCCTCGACGTCGGTGCGCATCTGCTTGACCGTGGCCTGGACGACGTCGTTGACGAGGTAGCCCTGCAGCCAGCCGAGGACCTGCCCGCCGACGTACACCAGCAGCGTGATCAGCAGGAGGTGGCCGACCTTGTCGAAGTCGACGCCCTGGCCGGGGACGATGCCCTTGAGGCCGCGCAGGAAGTCGGCGAGGCCGCTGTTGCCGCTGGCCTCGGCCTGCGCGACGGCCTCGGCCTGGGTGTGGCCCTCGAGCTGGCCGCCGATGAAGCCGTTGAAGACCGCGTCGGTGGCCTTGCCGAGCAGGTACGGGCCGACCACGACGGAGGCGACGCTGCCGACGCCGAGCAGGAGGACGGCGACCGCCTTGCCGCGCGCGGGGCGCAGCAGGGACAGCAGCCGGCGCGCGGAGGCACCGAAGTCGTCGGCCTTCTGGCCGACCATGCCGCCCATCGGGCCACGACCGGGGCCGCCCTGCTGGACGATCCGCTCGGTCTGCTTCATCGTGCCGTTCTTCGCGGCACCGTTCTTCGGGGTCTCGCTCATGCCATGACCTCCTCTCCCTTGATGCCCTGCGAGGCGGCGATCTCCTGGTACGTCGGGTTGTCGCGCAGCAGCTCGTCGTGGGTGCCCTGCCCGACGACCTCGCCGTCCTCGAGCACGAGGATGACGTCGGCGTCGCGGATGGTGGCGATCCGCTGGGCGACGATGAGGACCGTCGCGTCGCGGGTCACCGGCTCCAGCGCCGCCCGCAGCCGGGCGTCGGTGGCGACGTCCAGCGCCGAGAAGGCATCGTCGAAGAGGAAGATCTCGGGTCGTCGTACGAGCGCCCGGGCGATGGCCAGGCGCTGCCGCTGGCCGCCGGAGACCGTCGTACCGCCCTGGGCGACGACGGTCTCGAGCTGCTCGGGCATCTCGCGCACGAAGTCGGCGCCCTGGGCGATCTCGAGGGCCTCCCACAGCTCCCCGTCGGTCGCGTCCGGCCGGCCGTAGCGCAGGTTGGAGGCGACGGTGCCGGAGAACAGAAAGGCCCGTTGCGGCACCAGCCCGATCCGCGACCAGAGCAGCTCGGGGTCCAGGTCGCGCACGTCGACGCCGTCGACCCGCACGACCCCCTCGGTCGCGTCGAGCAGCCGCGGCACCAGGTTGACCAGCGTGGTCTTGCCGGCGCCGGTCGAGCCGATGACCGCGATGGTCTGGCCGGGTCGCGCCGAGAAGGTCACGTCGCGCAGCACCGGCGCCTCGGCGCCGGGGTAGGTGAGCCCGACGCCCTCGAGGTCGAGGTGACCGGCGACCGAGACCTCGGTGACCGGGTGCGCCGGCGGTACGACGCTGGTGCCGGTGTCGAGCACCTCGCCGATCCGGTCCGCGCTGACCGAGGCCCGCGGGATCATCATCAGCATGAAGGTGCCCATCATCACCGACATCAGGATCTGCATCAGGTAGGACAGGAACGCGGTGAGCGCACCCACCTCCATCTGGCCGGAGTCGACGCGGTGGCCGCCGAACCAGATCACGCCGACGCTGGCGATGTTCGAGACGCCCATGACGAGCGGGAACATGACCGCCATCCAGCGGCCCGCGCGCAGCGAGACCACGGTGAGGTCCTCGTTGGACCGCTCGAAGCGCTGCACCTCCTGCGGCTCGCGCACGAACGCGCGCACCACGCGGATGCCGGTGATCTGCTCGCGCAGCACGCGGTTGACGTCGTCGAGCCGCTCCTGGACCTGCCGGAACGCCGGCACCATCTGCGAGACCACGACGCCGATGCAGACGAAGAGCACCGGCACGACCGCGACGACGAGCCAGGACAGGCCGAAGTCCTCGCGCATCGCCATGATGATGCCGCCGATCATCATGATCGGGATGGTCACCGCCATCAGGCAGGTCATCATCGCCAGCATCTGCACCTGCTGGACGTCGTTGGTGGCGCGGGTGATCAGCGACGGGGCGCCGAAGGTGGACACCTCGCGCGCCGAGAAGCTGCCGATCCGGCCGAACACGGCCTTGCGCAGGTCGCGGCCGAAGGCCATCGCGGCCTGGCCGCCGAACCAGGCCGAGGTCATCGAGCAGGCGGCCTGCACGAGCGCGACACCGAGCATGATCGCGCCGAGCTGGACCACCTTGCCGGTGTCGCCGCGGGCCACACCCTGGTCGATGATGTCGGCGTTGAGGCTGGGCAGGTAGAGCATCGCGGCGGTGCCGGTGAACTGGAGCACGACGATCGCCGAGAGCCAGCCCTTGTAGGGGCGCAGGTAGCTGCGCAGCAGCTGTCCGAGCATCAGGAGTCCCTCCTCTCGACACCGTGCAGCACGGTGTCGACGATCTGGGTCGGGGTGAGCAGGTCGTTGTCGGCGATCTCCCGGTGGGAGCCGGCGAAGGTGAGCAGGCGCCACACGTGCAGCACCTGCTCGGGCGGCAGGGTCAGCCGGTCGGCGTCGGGCTCGATCAGGGCGAGCAGCCGGCGGCGTACGTCCTCCAGGCCCGCGACGATCTCGGGCCGGTCGTGGAGGTGCTTCGGCGGGCCGACCGCGCCGAGGGCCCGCATCAGCTCGAAGATCGCCAAGAACCGCTGCTGCAGGATCGAGGTCATCGTGACCATCCTGTCCCGCAGCGGCAAGGCAGGGTCGATCTCGTCGAGCCGGTGCAGCACGTCCCCCGGCTCGAAGGCACGGGCGATGGTCGCGTCGACCAGGTCGTCCTTGGAGTCGAAGACCCGGAAGATGGTGCCCTCGGCGACGCCCGCGGCCTCGGCGATCAGCCGGGTGGTGACCCGGCGCCCGTGCTCGTAGAGCAGCGGCCGGGTCGCCCGGATCAGCATCTCGCGACGGTCCTCGGCGGACAGCGGGGCGGCACGGGGTGGCATGCCGCCCACCATAAGTGAGTGAGTACTCACTCACAAGGGGTTTCCCGGCTACCTCCGGCGCCGGGCCCGCAGCGCGGCAAGCTCGGCCTCGAGGCGGTCGGCCCGCACCTTCTGGCGCCGGCGCCGCGCGGCCAGCCTCGTCCCCCGCTCGAGCTCGCGGGCCAGGTCCGCCGAGTGCACCCGCAGGAGCTCCCAGAGGCGGGCGATCTCGGCATCCTGCTCCTCGATCCGGTGGAGGCGGCGGGCCAGCTCGGGCCGTGCGACGACCAGGTCCGCGATCACCCCGCGCAGGTGGAGCTCGTCGATCGTGGCCTGGCCGTCGGGCGCGGTCACGACGCGGTGCCAGCGCTCCAGCTCAGCCACCCGCTCCGCCTCCGGCCAGGTGTCGCGGCCGTTGCTGCTCGTCGGCAGCTGCAGGGCGGTCATCCGCCGCGAGGTCGCGCCGACGTACGACGGGTGCCGGGCCAGGCGCCGGAACTGGTGGTGGTCGGGCCACTCCCCCACCGGCGTGGTCTCCCAGTGCTCGCCCGTCTCGAGGTAGAACGAGCGTCGGTGCGCCGTGCCGGTGATGGAGACGGAGTTGAACCCGAGCCGCTCGTCGAGGATCGGCTCGACCGCGGCTCGATCAGCCAGGTCCGACGCGAAGCTGGCGACGGCGCCGTCGGGACCGAGGTAGCCGTTGAGCGACTGGACGACGGTGGCGTGCTCCAACAGCGCCAGCAGGTCGGCGACGTGCTCGGGCAGCAGCAGGTCGTCGTCGCAGAGGTAGAAGATCGCGTCCGACTCGGCGGCCATGACGGCGTCGTGGCGGTACGCCTCGCCGTGGTGCGGCCCCTTCGGGAAGTCGAGGAAGCGCACCCGCGGGTCGGCCGCGACCAGCGCCTCGATCGCGGCCCGGGTCGCGTCGGTGACGCCGTCGCCGAGCATGATCACCTCGAGGTCCTGGACGCTCTGGCGCAGCACCGAGTCGACCACCAGCGGCAGCGTGGCGACCTTGTCGTGGCAGGGGATGATGACCGAGGCGCGGGTCATGCGGGTTCCTTGTCCGGGTGGGGTGCGTACGGGTCCTCGGCGAGCACGAGCAGGGTGCTGGCCGGGTCGTCGAGGCGGTAGCGGACGTGGGCGCCGACGGGGAGGTCCAGGCTCTCCCCCGCGCGGTCGAGGCGGTGCTCGGCGCCGTCGATCCAGAACGTGCCGCCGCCGCTGACGAGCACGACGGTCTCGCCGCACGGCACGCGGTGGTGCCCGCGCTCGACGCCGGCCGGGCAGTCGGCGACGACGAAGACGCGGCGCACCGGGTGGGCGACGTCGGCGAGCTCGACCGCGAGCAGGGCGCCGCGCGGGTCGACGTGGACCGGGTAGCTCCGCGGGTCGCTCACCCGAGGACCTCGCGCAGCGCGGCGACCACGTGGTCGACCTCGGCGTCGGTGAGCTCCGGGAAGCACGGCAGCGACAGCGTGCGGTCGCGGCGGGCGGCGGCCTGTGGGGTGACCGCGGGCGCCAGCCCGAGGCCGGGCATGTCCGTGTCGAGCCACGGGTAGTGCACGGCGGTGGCGACCCCGACGGCGTCGAGGGCGGCGGCGACCCGGTCGCGGTCGTCGACGAGGGCGACGGCGTGGTGGTGCACGGAGCCGGGTCCGGCGAGCAGCGGGAGCACCTCGGCGTACCGGGCAGCGATCGCGCGGCGGCGCACGTTGCGGGGGTCCAGGAACGGGAGCCGGGCGTTCAGCACCGCGGCCTGGAGCGTGTCCAGCCGGGTGTTGCGGCCGCCGGCCCGGGTCGCGCGGTAGCGCTCGCCCCAGCCGTACTGGCGCAGCTCGCGGGCGATGTCCGCCTCCCCCGCGTCGGCCAGGACGACGGCGCCGCCGTCGCCGATCGCACCGAGGTTCTTGGTCGGGTAGAAGCTGAAGGTGGCGGCGTCCCCGGTGCCTCCGACGTGGGTCCCGCCGACGCGCAGGCCATGGGCCTGGGCGCAGTCCTCGACCAGCCGCAGCCCGTGCTCGCGGCGCCAGGCGTCGATGGCGTCCAGCGCGACCGGGTTGCCGTGCAGGTGGGTGACGACGAGAGCCGCGACGTCCGGGCGCCAGGCGGCGGCGAGGTCGTCGACGCTCGGTCCGAGGTCGCCGGCGTCGTGCGCGACGGGGACCAGGCCCGCCATCCGGGCGGCGGTCGCGGCGTACCCACCCTCGTCGTCGGCGACCAGGACCGCCGAGCCGGCCGGCAGGCCGAGTGCCGCGAAGGCGACGGCGAGGGCGTCGGTCCCGTTGCCGACGCCGACGACGTGGGCGGCCGGGCGGCCGACGTACGCACCCCAGGCGGCTTCGAACCCGGCGACCGCGCCGCCCAGGATCCACTCGGTACCGGCGATCACCCCCTCGACCGCATTCCGTACGGCGGCCGCCTCGTCGGGCGCGAGCCGCGACGGGGCCGCGGCGGGCACCCTCACGACGGGTCCGTGAGGTGGCTGCGGAGCTCGGCCGGCGTCATCAGCTCGCGGCCGTGGATCTCCATCAGCCGGTGCACGCGCTCGACCAGCCCGGCGTTGGTCGCGAGGGTCTCGCGGCCGCGGTCGAGGTAGATGCCGTCCTCGAGGCCGACCCGCACGCCACCACCCATCGCGATCGACATCGCCTGCGCGGTGAGCTGGAAGTCGCCGAGGCCGGCGCCGGCCCAGAGCATGCCCTCGGGCAGCCGCTCGACGGCGAGGCCGATCTCGGCCGCGCCTGCCTGCATCCCGGCCACGTTGCCGAAGAACAGGTTCGCGACCGAGCCCGGCGGGACCAGGCCCTCCTTGAGCAGCACGTGCGCGAAGTTGACCATCCCGAGGTCGAAGAGCTCGAGCTCGGGCACGATGCCGCGGTCGCGCATGATCGAGGCCAGGCCGCGGATCGTGTCGGGCGCGTTGACCGAGGCCTGGGTGAGGAAGTTCAGGCTGGACAGGGTCAGCGACGCGAGGTCCGGCTTGAGGTCGTCGTCGAGGGCCAGGCAGTCCGCGCGCCGCTCCAGCTCGGTCCAGGTCCGGCCGCTGGTGCTGACGTTGATCAGCACGTCGGGGACCCGCGAGCGCACCTCGCCGACGATCGCGGCGTACACCTCGCGGTGCCAGGTCGGCGCGCCCTCGTCGTCGCGGGCGTGCAGGTGGACCGACGTGATGCCGATGGCGGCGGCCGCCTCGACGTCGCGGGCGATCTCCTTCGGCGTCAGCGGGACGTGCGGCGTCATCGCGCGGGTCGGCACCATCCCGGTCGGCGCGAGCACGATCGGGACGGGCCGCTCGAGCGCGCTCAGCAGTGCGGGCACCGGAGCTCCTCCACCTCGCGGGTGCGTACGACGCGCGCCGGGTTCCCGACGACCGTCTCCCCCGGCGCCACGTCGCGGGTGACGACCGTTCCGGCGCCCACGATCGCGCCGGCACCGAGGGTCACGTCGGGCAGGATCGTCGCGCCGGCGCCGATGAACGCCCGCGCGCCGACCCGCACGCCGCCCGTGGTGAGCGCGCCGGGCCCGAAGGAGGCGCCGAAGCCGACCTCGTTGTCATGGCCGAGCGAGGCGGACCGGTTCACGTTGACGTGACAGCCGATCGTGGTGTGCGACGCGATCACCGCACCGGCGTTGACGTAGCTGCCGTGCCCGAGCTCGACGGTCGACGCCACCGCGGCGGTGGGGTCGACGAGCACGGCCGGCTCGGTCAGGCCGGCCGCGTGCGCCGCGATCGCGGCGGGAGCTCGGTGCTCGGCCGAGGAGAGGCCGAGCACGAAGGGCAGGTCACGGACCTCGCCGGTCAGCCCGGGCAGGCGCTCGTCGGCGCCTCCCGTGTTGTCGACGCAGACCGGGTCGAGGCCGGCCCGGCGTGCGCTCTCCACGACGTCCCAGGCGTAGGGCGAGGCGACCGCGAAGACCTGCAACGGTCGCAAAGTCATGCCCGCAGACTAGTGGGGAAGCGCTGCTCCGAGGTCGCTCCCGGGAAGGACGGGCACCCGCAGGGTCGCGCCGCCGGTGCCGCCGAGCCGGATCGTGTGCAGGCCGGGCAGCGCGAGGGAGGCGGCCGACGTACCGACGAGCTGGACCCGGATCCGGTGGCCGGTCCGGAACCGGTTGCCGACCGGCCACAGCTCGACCTGGTAGCGCCGGAACTGGGCGAACGGCGCGAGCGAGGGGTGGCTGTAGTCGCCGTACGGCTGGACGACGTGGCCCTGGTCGTCGGTGAGCGACTTCCCGGGCACCAGGCCCGGGAAATTGGTCGAGAGCCGGCCGACGGTGAGCGGGTGGGACGAGCCGTCGGGCGCCACGTCGGACAGGACCGCCCAGATGCCGGAGCCCGGGGTGGTCGTGGCCAGCGAGAGGTCGAGGGCGAGCGGACCGGCGAGGTCGACGTCGGCGGTGAGCGCGTCGGTCGTGTAGGTCAGGCCGGTCACTCCGTCGATGCTGGCGAGGTCGGACTGCGCGAGCAGCGGGAGGGCGCCGGTGAGGGCGCTGGCGCCGCCGGCCTCGAGGATCGCGGCGTTCGGTACGTCGGTCATCGTCGGCAGCGACGGCACGGTGAGGTACGACGCCGTGCGGCTCGTCGCCGGCGGGTCGAGGGTGAGCGCACGGCCGGGCGCGAGCGAGAGGTCGGTCCAGGTGGTGCCGGGGACCGGCCAGTCGGCGGCGTCCCGGCGGACGTGGTCACCGGCGAGGTACGACGGCCGGGAGCCCTTCGCGAGCAGCAGGCTCACCCGCGACGTGGCCTCGATCCCGTTCTCGATCCCGCGCACGTAGTGGTCGAGCCAGGCGTGCGCCTCGCCGACGGCACCGTCGCTGCCGACGGGGACACCGTCGTGCCCGCCCTCCATGACCAGGTGGGCGCCGTCGCCCTTGAGCGCCTGGTAGGCCTGGAACGCGCCCCGCGACTCGACGTCGTAGAACCCGTTGACCATCAGCACCGGGATGTCGTTGGCGTCGCCGCGCCAGCCTCGCTCGGCCCACCAGGCGTCGAGGGTCGGGTGCGCGAGCACGCTGGTGCCGCTGGTGAACAGCCCGCCGATGATGCCGAGCGACGAGGCCGGGTCGCGCTGCAGCCGGTCGACACCCTGCAGCAGGGCCGGGGCGCCGATCATCGCGATCACGCCGGCGCCGGGGACCAGGTTGAGCAGGCCGCCGGGCACGAGCAGGTCGCGGTACAGCTCGTGGGTGCCGGACTTCATGATCGCGGCCTTCACGCACGGCAGCTGCTGGTGCCAGGAGTTGTAGAGCACGATCGCGCTCGCAGAGAAGCCGTTGAGGGCGAGCCGGCCGTCGCTGAACGGCTGGCTGCACGCCCACTGCAGCACCTCGACGACGTCGCGCTGGCTCTTCGGTCCGAGCGCGTCGAAGGACCCGTCGCTGTCACCGGTGCCGCGGATCTGGACCAGCAGGTAGTTGTAGTCGGGCGTCACGGCCAGGGTCTGGCTGTTGTCGCCGTACGGCGAGAACTCCACCACCGTCGGCTTCGCGGCGACCGGCCCGCTGCTCGTCAGCGTGGTCTGCAGCTGGACCCCGTCGGAGGTCGTGAACCGCTGGTCGACCTTCACCGGCGCCGGGGCGGCGGGGTCGTCCGCGCGGGCCGGCTGCGGCCACGACGTCAGGCCCGCTGCCGCGAGGCAGAGAGCGAGGACGAGTCTGGTGAGGGTTCGCAGGCCCATGTGAGGACAACGACACCACCGTTCACGGGCTATGCCTGGGGTCGCGGCACAGAATGGGGCCATGGCTCGCGTCGCTCTCGTCCTCGGTTCCGGCGGTGCCCGCGGGTACGCCCATCTCGGTGCGGTCCAGGAGCTGCGCGACCGCGGCCACGAGATCGTCGCCATCTCCGGTACGTCGATGGGTGCCGTCGTCGGCGGCCTGGTCGCCGCCGGCAAGGACGCCGAGTTCGCCACCTGGGCCTCGTCACTGACCGGGCGGCGCGTCGTACGGCTGGCCGACCCGACGTGGACCGGCGGCGGCGCGGCCACGGCGGAGAAGCTGATGGCCGCGCTCGACGAGATCGTCGGCGACGTGCTCATCGAGTCGCTGGCGATCCCCTACACCGCGGTCGCGACCGACCTCGCCGCGCGCCGCGAGGTGTGGTTCCAGCGCGGCCCGCTGATCCCGGCGATGCGCGCGTCCTTCGCGATCCCGGGCCTGTTCACGCCCGCCGTCGTCGACGGCCGGGTGCTGGTCGACGGCGGCCTGCTCAACCCGCTCCCCCTCGAGCCGACCGCGGCCGCGACCGCCGACTTCACCGTCGCCGTCTCGCTGCAGGGCCCGCGCGAGCCGCACGAGCCGACGTCGCCGGCCCGGGGCTTCTCGGTGCGCCGGGCGGAGTGGACGGCCGACCTGCGGCGGCGGTTCCGACGCGGTGAGGAGGAGCTCGGCGAGGCCCCTGAGGCGCCCGCGGAGGCGCCGCCGGCCGAGGCCGTCGACGTACGCCCCGACGTGAGGACCGCCGAGGTTGTCTCGCTGTCCTTCGACGCGATGCAGAGCCTGATCACCCGCTACCGGCTCGCGACCCTGCCGCCCGATGTCCTGGTCACCGTGCCCCTCAGCGCGGCCCGGACCATCGACTTCCACCGGGCCGACGAGATGGTCGACCTCGGCCGCGCGCTCACCAAGGAGGCGCTCGACAGCGCAGGGCGGTGACCCCTGCGGTGGGTAGGCTCCACGCCATGCCTGCTCCCGGACCCCGCGCGCTGCGGATCCTCGGCACGGGTGCAGTGCGGCCCGACGAGGCCGTCACCAGCGCCGCGATGGACGAGCACCTCGGGCTCCCGCCCGGCACGGTCGAGGAACGGACCGGCGTCCGGGTCCGGTACGTCGAGCGCGGCTCGGCCGCAGGGCTCGGCGCCCGCGCGGCCCGCAAGGCACTCGCGACGGCCGGCATCAGCCTCGACGACATCGACGTGATCATCGGCGCGAGCGCCACCCCCGACCAGCCGCTGCCGTGCAACGCCGCGCTGCTGCACGAGGAGCTCGCCCCGGAACGGCCGATCGCGGCCTGGGACGTCAACGCCAGCTGCCTGAGCTTCCTGGTCGCGCTCGACCTCGCGGCCACACTCATCGACGCCGGCCGCCACGAGCGGATCCTCATCGTCTCCAGCGACCTGGCCTCGGTCGGTCTCGACTGGTCCGACCTCGGCGCGTCCGGGATCTTCGGCGACGGCGCCGCAGCGGCCGTGGTCGGGCATGCCGGCGAGACCGGATCGGCCGTCCTCGCCACCGACTTCGCGACCCACAGCGAGGGTGCGCACACCTGCGAGATCCGCGGGGGCGGCTCACGGTTCGCGCCCGACCGGGTGGAGGGCGAGTACGCCGACTGGGGCCGGTTCCGGATGGAGGGCGGTGCCGTGTTCCGGCTCGCGGTCAAGCACCTGCCGCCGTTCGTCGACCGGCTGCTGGCCGCCGCCGGCACCACCATGGCGGACCTGCCGGTCGTCGTTCCGCACCAGGCCAGTCACCACGCGCTGGCCTGGGTCCAGCACCACTTCGGGATCGAGGAGGGACGGCTGGTGGACATCTACGCCGACCACGGCAACCAGGTCGGGGCCTCGCTGCCGTCGGCGCTGCACGCCGCGATCGAGTCCGGCCGGCTGCAGCGCGGCGACCGCGCGCTCCTGCTCGGCACCGGCGCCGGGCTCAGCATGGGCGGGGTCGTGCTGTGCTACTGAGCGACCAGCCCGAGGTCGGCTTCCACTGGCTGCGCGTCGGCCACTGCAAGGGGCCCGAGGCGATGGCCCGCCAGGGCGGGCGGCTGCGGATCATCGAGTTCCCGTCGTACGTCGGCGCGCTGCACCACCCGACACACGGCTGGACCCTCTTCGACACGGGCTACTCCCAGCACTTCATGGACGCCACCAGCCGGCTGCCCGAGCTGCTCTACCGCAACACGCTGCCGGTGACCCTGCGCCCCGAGGAGCACCTGCCGCGACAGCTCGAGGCGCTCGACGTCGACCCGGGCGACGTACGCCGGATCGTGGTCTCCCACTTCCACGGCGACCACGTCGGCGGCCTGCTCGACCACCCGCAGGCCCGGATCATCGCCGGTGCGTCCGGCGCCGAGCACGCTCTGTCCCTGCGCGGGATCAACGCCGTGCGGCACGCGATCCTCCCGGCCCTGCTGCCCGGCGACCTGCGCGACCGGCTCGACCCGGTCGACGGCTTCCCCTCGGTGACCGTGGGAGGGCTGCGCACCTGGGACCTGCTCGGCGACCGCAGCCTGCTGGCCGTCGACCTGCCCGGCCACATGCCCGGCCACCTCGGCCTGCTGTTCACCTCCGGCGGTCGGCAGGTGCTGCTCGTCGGCGACGCCGCGTGGACCTCGCGCTCGTTCCGCGACCTCAGGCCGCCGTCACGGCTGGCGAAGGGCGTCATGCACGACTGGGACTCGACGGTCCGCACGCTCGGCGTGCTGCACGTCCTCGACGCCGCTCACGACGACCTGCTGATCCTCCCGGCGCACTGCCCCGAGGGTCACGCGGCCTGGTACGCCGGACGCTGATGGCCGGCTCCCAGGCGGCTGTTGCCGCTGCGTTCGCCCGCGAGCGCTGGCTCCTCCCCCGTCGGTACGACGCGGCGCGGGCCCGCGCTCTCGACCGGTTCCTGCGCGAGCAGCTGCCGAAGGCCCCGTTCTACGCGCCTTTCGCGGGCCGGCCGCTGTCCGAGCTGCCGGTCGTCGACAAGCGGACGGTGCTCGCCGACTTCGCCGCGTTCAACCGGCACGGCATCACGCTCGACCGCGCGCTGGCCGTCGCCGAGGCGGCCGAGCGGTCGCGCTCCTTCACCGACCAGCTGCCCGGCGGGGTGACCGTCGGCCTGTCGTCGGGCACCTCCGGGACCCGAGGCGTCTTCCTCGTCTCGGAGGCGGAGAGCCGCCTGTGGGCAGGGATCCTGATGGGGCAGCTCATGTCTCCCCGCTCTCTTCGCGTACTCGCGAGGCGGCCGCTGCGGATCGCGCTGTTCCTGCGCGCCAACAGCAACCTCTACGAGACCCTCGACAGCAGCCGGGTCTCCTTCTCCTGGCACGACCTGACGCTGCCGGTGGCTGCCCACCTGCCGTCACTGCCGGGCACCGACGTGCTGGTCGCGCCCCCGAGCGTGCTGCGGCAGATCGCGTCGGGTTTCGACAAGCTCAACCAGCGAGGGCGGCTGCGGCCATTGCAGGTCGTCTCGGTCGCGGAGACCCTCGAGCCCGACGACGAGGCCGTCGTCCGGGAGGCGTTCGGGCGACCGGTCGAGCAGATCTACCAGGCCACCGAGGGCCTGCTCGCGGTCAGCTGCCCTGCCGGCCGGCTGCACCTCAACGAGGCCCACGTGCACGTCGAGCCCGAGTGGATCGACCACCAGCGCTTCCACCCGGTCGTCACCGACTTCACCCGGACCACCCAGTACGTCGTCCGGCACCGCCTCGACGACGTCCTGCTCGCCGCCCCCGGACCGTGCCCGTGTGGCCGGCCGGGACGCTCGATCGCCGCGGTGCTCGGTCGGGCCGACGACGTGCTCACCCTCGGCGAGGTGCCCGTCTACCCCGACGTGCTGCGCCACGCGGTCGCGCTCGCCGGGGACCTGGGCGACTACCGGATCGAGCAGCACGGCGCCGAGTGGCGGCTGGCGGCCACCGCCGGTTCGTCAGGTGCGACGGAGCGGGTCGCCACCGAGATCGGCCGGCTGGCCCAGCGGTTGGGCGCGACGGCACCGGCCGTCGTACCGATGGCGTGGCCGGCGGAGGCGCCCGACGCGAAGCGACGACGGATCAGGAAGGTGTCATGAGACTGCTGGTGACCGGTGCGTCCGGTTTCGTGGGCGGACGGCTGTGGGAGCGGGCGACCGCGGCCGGGCACGAGGTGGTCGGGATCGGCCGGCGCCGGCTGGACCGGCCGGGTTACCTGAGCGTCGACCTCGGCCGCGTCTCTCCGGCCGGGCTGCCGGACCTGCCGTGGCGGCCGGACGCGGTGATCCACTGCGCGGCCCGGGCCACGCCGTACGCACCCCGCAAGGAGTACGTGCGCGACAACGAGCTCGCCACCCGGACCGTCGTCGACTGGTGCACCCAGCTGGGCAAGCCGCGACTGGTGCACGTCTCGTCGTCCTCCGTGCTCTACCGCGACGGCGACCAGCTCGACCTGACCGAAGACTCGCCGGTCGGCCCCGGGTTCGCCAACGACTACGCACGCACGAAGGCCGGATCGGAACGAATCGTCCGCACCTACGGGGGTTCCTGGGCGATCGCACGTCCCCGCGCGGTGTTCGGGCCGGGCGACACGGTGCTCTTCCCGCGGATCATCGCGGCAGCGAGGGCCGGGCGGGTGCCGCGGCTGACCGGGCGCGCGACGCCCGCGGTGGGCGACCTGATCTACGTCGACAACCTCGCCGACTACCTGCTCCAGCTGGCCGCGCGGCCCGAGCTCGACGGCGTCTACCACCTCACCAACGCCGAGCCGGTCGAGATCCAGGCGATGCTCCTCGACGTGATCACCCAGCTCGGCTTCGACCCGCCGACCCGTGAGGTCAGCCTCACCACCGCGATGCGGGCGGCGAGCGTGCTGGAGCGGACCTGGCGCGTGCTGCACCTGCCGGGCGAGCCGCCGATCACGCCGTACGGCGTCGGGGTGCTCTCGTGGTCCAAGACGTTCGTGCCCGACAAGATGCTGCGCGACCTCGGCAAGCCGGCGGTGTCGGTGGCGCAGGGCGTCGAGGAGTTCGTGGCCTGGCAGAGGGAGCACCTGTGAGCCGCGAGCGCAGGAATCGCCGCTTCAGCGGTGATTCTCGCGCTTCCTGGCCGTTGCAACGGTCAAGAAGCGCGAGAATCGGTCAAGAAGTACGCCCCACCGGCCGCCTGACCACGGCTGCCACACTCGGCTACCTCGCCCTGCAGGCCGGCAAGACCGTCGCCTCGCTGCGGGCCGCCTCCCGGGCACCGGCGGCGGTCGAGCCCTCCGCTGAGGCGATCGCCCGGGTGGTCGTGGTGCAGCCGATCCTCTCCGGGGACCCGGGCCTCGAGGACGCACTGCGCGACAACCTGCTGTCCCTGGCCGGCGGGCGGTTCGTCTGGCTGGTCGACGAGGACGACGCCGAGGCACAGCGGGTGGTCGAGCAGATCGGTCCAGCCCCGCGGCTGGAGGTCCGGCTCTGCCCGCCCGCTCCGGACGGCGTGAACCCCAAGCTCGCCAAGCTCCAGCCGGCACTGGACGAGTGCGCCGACGACGAGGTGCTCCTCGTCCTCGACGACGACACCCGGCTCCCCCGCACCAGCCTCGGCGCGCTCCTCGGCGGTCTCGAGCGGGCGACGCTGGCGACCGGACTGCCGGCGTACCTCCCCGGGAGGACGCCGTGGGCGCGGCTCGTCGAGCAGTTCGTCGACAACAACGCGGCGCTGACCTACCTGCCGATGGCGCCGGTGACGATCAACGGGATGTGCTGGGCGATCCGGGTCGCGGACCTGCGGGTGATCGGCGGGTTCACGCCGATCCTGCGCAACCTGACCGACGACCTCGCCGTCGCCGGGGCGGTGCAGCGCGGCGGCGGGACGATCTGCCAGACAGCGTCGCCGCAGTGGATCACCACGAGCGTCGAGTCACCCGGCCACTACGTGCGGCTGATGCACCGCTGGATGCTTTTCGCCAACCTGCTGCTGCGCCGTCAGCCGATCGGCACCGTCGCCGCGATCAGTGTGCTGCACGGCACCCACCCGAACCTGCTCTGGGCGGTGCTCGTCGGCTCCGTCCGCTCGCGCCGGCCGGGCCCGCTCGTGGCGTTGCTCGGCGGACGCTGGCTGCTGCTGCAGGTCGTGCATCGCCGCATCTACGGGCGGTCCCTGCACGCGCCACTGCCCTCGCTGGCCTCCGAGCTGGCGCAACCGGCGCACCTCGGGCACGGCGCGGTGCAGCGCACGATCCGCTGGCGCACGCGCACCTACCGGGTGCGCTCCGACGACGACTTCTCACCCGTCCGATGAACCTCCAGGTCCTGCACCTGACCGGCCAGAGCGACCCGCGCTCGTGCGCGCTGTCGCCGATCCAGGACGCCTTCCTCGACGGGCTGCCGCTGCCCGAGCCCGCGAAGGTCCGGCTGAACTTCCCGTACGACGCCGCGCTGGCGCCGTACCGCCCGGTGCCGTTGTGGCTCGGGAGCCTGCGGCACCTGGTGCTGTTCTGGCGGATCCGGCTGCTGCGGGCGCGTTGGGCCCGACGGCACCGGCCGCTGGTCGAGGCACAGCTGGGGGCCGCCGACCGGACGCTCGTGCTGGCCGGGTCGATCGGGCTGGACCTGCTGGGCCGGCTCGGTCTGCCGGCCGAGGTGCTGGACCGGCTCGTAGTGGTCGCCTACGGCGCCGTCGCCACCCGGCCTCCGGCCTGCCGGACCGTCCGGATCGGCAGCCGGTCGGACCACCTCGCGCGGTGGTGGCCGCACGACGTGCAGATCGACGCCGGGCACCTCGACTACCTCGCCGCACCCGAGCTGGCCTCGCTGTGCGCCGGGCTGGTCGCGGAGCTGGCGGGGGACGCCTCATGAGGCGGGTCGACCTGGTCGCGCCGCCGATGGCCGGCCACCTGCACCCGGTGCTCGGCA
Source organism: Nocardioides sp. F233 (assembly GCF_057813895.1). Classification (NCBI taxonomy): domain Bacteria; kingdom Bacillati; phylum Actinomycetota; class Actinomycetes; order Propionibacteriales; family Nocardioidaceae; genus Nocardioides; species Nocardioides sp. F233. The sequence continues at coordinate 85,611 of NZ_JBVASH010000009.1, read as the reverse complement.
TCGCCGCCCGACTGGCCGCCGAGCCCGGGCTGGACGTCCGGGTGATCAGCACCGCCGCCGCCCTGCCGGCGATCACCGCGTCGGGCGTGACCGGACTGGCCCTGCTGGACGGTGCCGACGAGGTGATCGAAACGGTCGTGAACCCGCCGTACCGGATCGGCAGCAACCCGCGCCTGCTCTTCCGTCAGTTCCGCGCGGCGGTCGCGCTGCAGGCGGACTTCCGGCGCGAGCTGCTGCTTGCCTGGGCGGATGTCCGCCCGGACCTGGTGATCGCGGACTTCACCATGGGCGCGGTCGGCACCGCGGCCGACGAGATCGGCGTGCCGTGGTGGACCACGCACCCGTCGCCGTGCGCGATCGAGGGACGGGCCGGGCCGCCGTCGTACCTCGGCGGGTGGCGTCCCGGTCGCTCCGCCCTGGGCCGGGGACGCGACGCCGTCGGACGGTCCTGGGTGCGCGGGTTCAAGCGGCTCGCGCCGCGGCTGGCCGGGGTGCGGCTGGCCGACGTCGGCATCATCCGGCAGTACCGCCCGGACGGCTCGGAGTCGATCTACTCAGCCGAGCGCGTGCTCGCACTGACGCCGGAGGCGGTGGAGTACCCGCGCGCGCTGCCCCCCGCTGTCCGGTACGTCGGCCCGGTGCTCCACACGCCACCCTCCGCTGCGCCCGCGCCGGTCCTCGACGCTCGACGGCGCTCAGTGCTGGTGACCGCCGGGACGCACCTGCCGTGGCACAAGGCGACGCTGGTCGGGTGGGCGGCCGAGGCGGCTCGCGACCTGCCCGACGTCGAGGTGCACGTCAGCCTCGGCGGCGCAGGCGCGGTCGCCGACGCGCCGCCGGGCGTGGTGGTGCACGAGTACGTCGACTACGCCCGCGACCTGCCGCGCTTCGACGCGGTCGTCCACCACGGCGGCGCCGGCGTGCTCGGCCACACCCTCGCGGCCGGACTGCCGTCGGTCGTCTGGCCGGTCGACTACGACCAGTTCGACCATGCCGTGCGGCTGGTGGACGCCGGCGTCGCGGTGCAGGTACGCCGACCGGGCGAGCTCGCGCCGGCCCTGCAGCGGGTGCTCGACGAGCCGGCGTACCGGCTCCGGGCGCAGGCGGTCGCCGCCACCATCGCCCGCGAGCCGGCTGTCGAAGCGATCGCGGCGGAGGTGTGCCGAGTGCTGGCGCCGGTGGCCGAGTAGCGGATTCGTCCCCGCACGAGCCGATCGCGGGGCAGGATGCCGGCATGGACATGGGGGTCCACCACGACGAGCGCGCCCTGCTGACGGCCCTGATCACCGCCGCGGCACCCGACGCGGTCCCCGCCGACCAGGCGATCCCGCTGCTGAGCCGGATCGACGAACCCGATGCGGCCGTGCTCGGCCGGCTCGCCTACCACGCCCTCACCGGCATCGATCCCGGCCCGCTCGCCGATCCCCCGCCGCCGGCCGACGTGGTCCCCGGGTTCCCGTCGTTCGCCTCCGAGGTGATCCAGCGTGCGATCGCCGGCCCCGACCACCGCCGACCCACGGGCCGGGCCCTGCTCATCGTGCTCGAGACGACCGGTTCCGCCAGTTGGCCCACCCACGGGCGCCCGCACGTCGCGATCCGCGAAGATGTCCCCGTGGCCGCAGACCGTACCGATCCCCGCGACACCCTCCGTGCCGAGCAGCGCGCGCGGGAGCATGCCGAGTTCCGCTCGCTACTGATCCCGGCCCGCGAGGTGCCGCTCGTCGACGCGCCGGACGAGGAGGCCCTCGAAGTCACCGAGGCCGAGGTCGAGGTCGAGGCTGAGGTCGAGGCTGAGGTCGAGGCTGAGGTCGTGGCTGGTGGCCCGGACGCGGACCTGCCCGACGACGAGCACGAGGCGCTGCGCCGGGTCGTGGTGACCGAGCACGCCATTCCTCGGTTCGAGCCGCTCGAGGGCGCCGGCCAGGTGCCGGGCCTGGGCGACGACGTGGTCCAGCGCCGGCGCAGCAGCCGCCGGAAGTCCCACCACCACACCCACCACCCGCGACCGGTCGCCGCCGAGACCGTCGAGCCCGAGCCGGTGGCCGAGCCCGAGCCAGTGACCGAGCACAGGCCGGAGCCCGCGCCCGTCGCCGAGCCGGCGTCCCCGACGGCCGGCACCGGCCGTCGCGAGACCTTCATCGTGGTCGCGGTGCTGGCCGTGCTGATCCTGCTGGCGGCGATCTACGCAGCAGCCCAGAAGGCGGACCAACCGTCCGACAGCGGCGTTCCTCAAAGCCTGACGCCGTCGGCGGGTGGCGTAGCGAGCGTCATCCCAGGGGTGTGATCGCAAGGCGTGGGCGCGACGACGTGCTTGTCCGCCCTTCGAGCGTCCGCAACGCAGCGAGCGCGCCGCTGGGGTGGTGCGTAGTAGCCAACCGCCGACGGCGTCAGGCTTACGGGGCGAGCCGGGTGAGCTCCCAGCCGCTGGCCGTACGGGCGTAGCGCAGCCGGTCGTGCATCCGGCCGGCGCGGCCCTGCCAGAACTCGAAGGACGCCGGCTGGACGCGGTACCCGCCCCACGCCGGCGGGACCGGCACCTCGGCGTCGGCGAAGCGGTCCTCCACCTCGGCGTACCTCCGGTCCAGCTCGCCCCGCCCGTCGACGACCTGCGACTGGGGTGAGGCCCAGGCGCCGACCTGGGCGCCGCGCGGGCGGGTGGCGAAGTACGCCGCGACCTGTTCCTCGCTCAGCGGGTGCGCCGTCCCCTCGACCCGGACCTGCCGCTCGAGCGGGTGCCACGGGAACAGCAGCGCGCAGCGCGGCTCGGCCGCCAGCGCCTCGCCCTTGCGGGAGGCGGTGTTGGTGAAGAACGTGAACCCGTCGTCCGGCCCCTCGGCCGCCACCCCCTTGAGCAGCACCATCCGCGCCGACGGCCAGCCGTCGGGGTCGACGGTCGCGACCACCATCGCGTTGGGCTCGTGCACGCCCGCGGCCGACACGGCGTCGAACCAGGCCTGCCACAGCGGCCACGGCGAGGGCGGTACGGCGGCCTCGACGAGCCCCTGCTCGCCGTACTCCCGGCGCAGGGCGGCCAGGTCGGGTCCGATGGTCATGGGGCCACCCTAGAGACCGCCCGATCGGGCCCCGGAGGGCCGTGGGGCAGAATGCCGGGTGGCCCGCGGGACGCCCGGCTCGGACGACCCGCACCGTCTGACGAAGGAGTACGCCGATGCCTGAGGTACACCACGGACTGGAGGGCGTCGTCGCCTTCGAGACCCAGATCGCGGAGCCCGACAAGGAGGGCTCGGCGCTGCGCTACCGCGGTGTCGACATCGAGGACCTGGCCGGCCGGGTCCCGTTCGAGAACGTCTGGGGCCTGCTCATCGACGGCTCCTTCACCCCCGGTCTGCCGCCGGCCGAGGCGTTCAGCCTCCCCGTCCACACCGGCGACGTCCGCGTCGACGTCCAGGCCGCGATCGCGATGCTCGCGCCGGCCTTCGGCTTCGGCCAGACCTACGACATCACCGACGAGCAGGCCCGCGCGGACCTCGCCCGGGTGGCCGTCATGGTCCTGTCGTACGCCGGTCAGTCGGCGCGCGACATCCACCTGCCCGTCGTACCCCAGAAGACGGTCGACGAGGGCAGGACGCTCGCCGAGAAGTTCCTGATCCGCTGGCGCGGCGAGGCGGACCCGAAGCACGCCCACGCGATCGACGCGTACTGGTCCTCCGCTGCCGAGCACGGCATGAACGCCTCCACCTTCACCGCCCGCGTCATCACCTCCACCGGTGCCGACGTCGCAGCCGCGTTCTCCGGCGCCATCGGCGCGATGAGCGGCCCGCTCCACGGCGGCGCCCCCTCGCGCGTGCTCGGCATGATCGAGGAGGTCGAGAAGTCCGGCGACGCCGAGGGCTACGTCAAGGGCCTGCTCGACTCCGGCGAGCGGCTGATGGGCTTCGGCCACCGCGTCTACCGCGCCGAGGACCCCCGCGCCCGCGTGCTGCGTCGTACCGCCCGCGAGCTCGACGCCCCCCGCTACGAGGTCGCCGAGGCACTGGAGAAGGCCGCTCTGGCCGAGCTCCGCTCCCGCCGCCCCGACCGCGTCCTCGAGACCAACGTGGAGTTCTGGGCCGCGATCGTCCTCGACTTCGCCGAGGTCCCGGCCAACATGTTCACCTCGATGTTCACCTGCGCCCGCACCGGCGGCTGGTCGGCCCACATCCTCGAGCAGAAGAGGACCGGGCGCCTGATCCGCCCCTCGGCTATCTACACCGGCCCCTCGACCCGCCCCGCCAGCGACATCGAGGGCTGGAACCCCACCTGGGGGGAGTGAGCCCCAGCCCGGCCCTGGGCACCGTTTCACCGTCGCACCCGGCATTCCGGTCGTGGATCCACCGATCCGACGACCCGGATGCCGGGTGCGTTGCCTTCCCGGGCTACAGCCGCCCGGCGTACCAGGACAGGTCGCCCCGCGCACCCTCCCGGGTGAGCGAGATGTGCACGTGGTCGCGGTGCCGCAGGGTGCGGGAGCACTCCCGCTTCGAGGGGCACGCGGCGTTGAGGTAAGGCGCGGGGGCGAACCGGCGCCAGGAGGACCAGGTCGTGTCGTCCCAGAGGACGTACATGACGCCCATCCGCCGGGCCAGTGCGGCGGGGTTGCCGGCGGCGTCGGGTGCGAACAGTGCGGCGAGCAGGCGTCGCGCCCGGCGCCGGTCCGCCGGGCGGCGTACGTCGACCGACCAGTCGAACGCCCGACCCTCGTCGTGCTCCGAGGGGCTGGCACCGCAAGCTCGGGAGATGCCGCCGAACGCTCCACCGAAGCGGCGCACCGTCCACCGCGCCAGCGCCCGGGTGCCGACCCGGTCGTGGGGTGAGCAGCGGGTGGGCGGCTCGTAGGCGGCGTAGTCCTCGATCGGCCCGGGGTCGGCCGCGGCCCCGGGTGCGGGCAGCGTCAGTGCCGCCGCCAGCAGGGCGACGGCGAGCAGGGCGCGCACGACGGACACACCCGCCCATCGGCCAGCCGTACGACGACCTGAGGTTCAGACCGCGACGCCGACCTGCTCCAGGAACGCGGCCGCCGCCGGCGGGGGGCCGAACCGGCTCCACACGACGTGCTCGGTGCGGACCGGCGCCCTCGTCACGGGTACGGCGACCAGCCCGGGCAGCTGCTCCACGAACGTCGACGCGAGCAGCGCGACCGCCAGGCCCGCCCGCAGCAGCCGGCCCATCAGCAGCATGTCGGTGGTCTCGAAGCTCACCTCGCGACGCAGCCCGGCGTCGGCGAAGGCACCGTCGGACTGCAGCCGGCCGGTGGTGCCGCCAGGGAAGTCGACGAAGGTCTCGCCGGCGATCCGGGCCAGGGTCAGTCGCGACCGCCCGGCCAGCGGGTGGTCGGGCGCCATCACGGCCCGGTGCTGGTCGCGCGCGAGCTGCCGCCCGGCCACACCGGTGATCTCCCAGCCGTCGGGCAGGCCCAGGAAGGCCAGGTCCAGCGTCCCGTCGGCCACCTGCTGCACGTGGGTGTCGCTGTTGCCGCTGGTCAGCCGGACCTGCACCTGCGGGTGCCGCTCGCGGAAGGTCCGCAACGCCTCCGGTACGTCGACCGCCGCCACCGTCGGGATGACACCGATCGACAGCGGCCCCCGCACCTCCCCGGTCGCGGCAGCGACCTCCGCGCGGGCGCGGTCCGCGGCATCGAGGCACTGCCGGGCGACCGGCAGGAACGCCTGCCCCGCGGCGCTGAGCCGGACCTGGCGACTGGTGCGGTGGAACAGCCGGACACCGAGCTCCTGCTCGAGCCGGGCCACCTGGTGGCTGAGCGCGGACTGCACGACGAAGCACGCCTCGGCCGCCCGGGTGAAGGAACCGTGCTCGGCGATGGCGACGACGTACCTCATCTGCTGCAGCTCCACGGATCCATCTTGATCCACGATCAATCCGATGAAAAGCATGTGTTGGACTCATCAATCGCAGAAGCGGACGCTGGACCCATGACCACCACGCTCGACCGTCCGGCACCCCGGGCCACCACCAGCAACCCCGCGAGCACGGCCGGGCTGACCGCCCTCACCGCCCTCGCCCCCGCCGTCTGGGGCACGACCTACCTGGTCACGAGCGAGCTGCTGCCGCCCGGCCACCCGGTGTTCGCCGGCATGCTCCGCGCCCTGCCCGCCGGGCTGCTTCTGCTGGCGATCTTCCGCCGGCTCCCCCACGGCGCGTGGTGGTGGCGCTCGCTGGCCCTCGGCACCCTCAACATCGGTGCCTTCTTCCCGCTGCTCTTCATCGCCGCCGAGCGCCTCCCCGGTGGCGTGGCGGCCACGGTCGGCGCGGTCCAACCGCTGCTGGTGATTGCGCTGGCCCTCCCGCTCCTCGGCGAGCACCCCACCGCGGCACGCGTCGCCTGGGCGCTCGCCGGCGTCGGCGGGGTCGCGCTCGTCGTGCTCGGTCCCGACGCCGCCCTCGACCCGGTCGGCCTGCTCGCGGGCCTGGGCGGCGCGCTGTCGATGGCGACCGGCGTCGTCCTGACCCGCCGCTGGGGACGCCCCGAGGGCGTCAGCTCACCCGTGCTGGTGAGCTGGTTGCTGACCGCCGGTGGCCTGGTGCTGCTGCCGACCACCTTCCTCCTCGAGGGCGCCCCGCCCGCCATCGACGCCCCGGCCGCCGGCGGCTACCTGTGGCTCGGCGCGGTCGGCGGGCTGGCGGCGTACCTGCTCTGGTTCCGCGGCCTCGGCTCGCTGCCGGTCGTGGCGACCGCCCTGCTCGGCCTGCTCTCCCCCGTCGTCGCAGCAGCGCTCGGCTGGCTGGTCCTCGGCGAGGCGCTGCGGCCGGTCCAGCTGGCCGGGTTCGCGCTCGCCCTCGCCGCGATCCTCGGCGGTCAGCTCACCCGCCGCTGATCGATCAGGCGACCACGTGGTCGAGCAGCTCCGCACTGGCCGTGGCTGCCACCGCCGGGTCGCCGGCTCGGATCGCGTCGAGCACCGCGTCGTGCTCTGCGGCGAGCACGTCAGCGGCGCCGGGGTGCTCGATGCTGGCGCGCAGGGTCTCGACCAGGCCGTCGTACAGCTCGACGAGCAGCGGGTTGTGGGCAGCAGCGACGACCGCGCAGTGGAAGTCGACGTCGGCGTCGATGAACGCCGGCCCGTCGCCGTCCAGCACCGCCTGGCGGCGGCGATCCATGATCGCGTCCATCGTCGCCAGGTCCGCGGTGGTACGACGCTCCGCGGCCAGCGCCGCGGCCCGAACCTCGATCGCGTGCCGCACCTCGAGCAGGTGGGCGATGTCGACCCGGTCGAGCTGCTTGCGCATCAGGGCCTGCATGTCGGTGGTGGCCGCGACGTACGTGCCGTCGCCGCGCCGGACCTGCAGCAGGCCGAGGTGCGCGAGCGCCTTGACCGCCTCGCGCACGGTGTTGCGACTGACGCCGAGAGCCGCGGCGAGGGCCGGCTCGGGCGGGACCCGGGTGCCGACCTCCCACTCACCACTCTCCAGCAGCGCACGCATCCCCGCGATGGCCTGGTCGACCAGCGAGGCGGGCGTGGTGGGAGCGAGGGGCATGGAAAATCCTTCCGGTTATTCGTCCAATGATCGGATGTCTGCGTATTCTAGTCGGCATGTCCGCCGTGGTCCATGATGCCGCCGCCCTGCCGCCGACCGCATCCGAAGGGTCGCGCGGGCGCGCGAGCCTGGGCCTCGCGGTCGCCGTCCTGCTCGTCGCGTTCAACCTGCGCCTCGCGATCACCTCGCTCGGCGCGCTGCTCGACCACCTCAGCGACCTCGGTGTCTCGGCGGCCACGCAGGGCGTGCTGACCTCGGTCCCCGTCCTGTGCTTCGCCGCCGTCGGCGCGACCGCCATGGCCGTCACCCGCCGCATCGGCGTCGACCGCGGTCTGGTCGCGGCGCTCGCCCTGATCGCGGCCGGACTGGTGCTGCGCGTGCTCGACGGCACCCCCGCCCTCATCGCCGGTACGGCGGTCGCGTGCTCAGGCATCGCGCTCGGCAACGTGCTCATCCCCGCGATCGTGAAGGAGCACTTCCCCCACCGGATCGGCACCATGACCGGCGCCTACTCGGCCGTGCTCTCCCTCGGCTCGGCCGTCGGCGCCGCGACCACCGTCCCGATCGCCGACGCCGCCGGAACCTGGCGGGTCGGGCTCGGCGTCTGGGCGCTGGCCGCGGTCGCCGCCGGGATCGCCTGGGCGCCGTACTGCCGCCGCCGCGACCCGCAGCGCGCCCAGGCCCGCAGCGCCTCGCTGTGGCGCAGCCCGACCGCGTGGGCGGTCACCCTGGTCTTCGCGACGCAGTCGCTCAACGCCTACGTGATGATGAGCTGGCTCCCGAGCGTGTACGCCGACGCCGGGTTCAGCGACGCGAAGGCAGGCCTGCTGCTGGCGACGAGCATCGTCATCGGCGTGCCGTTCTACTTCGTCGCCCCGATGATCGCAGTCCGGATGCGGCACCAGGGCCACCTCGTCCTCACCCTGACCGCCCTCACCGCGGCCGGCTGGGTGGGACTGTGGATCGCACCGGTCGGCGGCGCATGGGTGTGGGCCGGGCTCCTCGGCGCCGGCGGCGCGATCTTCCCCGTCGTGCTCGCCATGTTCGCGCTGCGCACCACCTCCAGCGCCCAGACCGCCTCGCTGTCGACCATGGCGCAGAGCGTCGGCTACCTGATCGCCGCTGGCGGCCCGTTCCTCGTCGGCGTGCTCCACGACGCGACGGACAGCTGGTCGATCGCCTACGTCCTGCTGCTCGCCACCGCCGTGGTCCAGGTCGCGATCGGGTACGTCGCGGGCCGGCCGGTCAAGATCGCCGAGCACATGTAACTAAGTGTTACAGCGCGGTTGTCCACCACATCAGCCCCATGCGCCCCAAATCGAGTAGGTAACACTTAGTTACAAGTGGCTGAGCGCCCCCACCAGCACCGCCAGGGCCCGGTCCAGCTCGGCATCGGTCGGGCCGCCGAAGCCGATCACCAGTCCGCTGAGCCGGGCCGTGCGGCAGTAGTCACGCAGCAGGTTGACCCGGAAGCCGGCCTCCTCGGCGGCGGCCCGCACCCGCACCGCGCGGGCGTGGGGCAGCAGCCAGGTGGAGTACATGCCGGCGACCGGACCCGCCAGCCCGGCGTACGGCGACAACGCCTCGACCACCCGCGGCGCGCGCTCCGCGTAGACCCGGCGGGCGGAGCGGACCACCGCGTCGACGTACCCGTCGCGCAGCAGGGTCACCAGCGCCCGCTGCACCGGCCACGGCGGCGCGTCGTGGATGAGCGAGCGGTGGGCGTCGTACGCGTCGAGCAGCCGGTCCGGTACGACGGTCCAGCCGAGCCGCAGCGACGGCAGGATCGCCTTCGACGCGGTGCCGAGGTAGGCCACCCGGTCGCGGTCGAGGGAGGCGAGCGCGGGCACCGGCGCGACGTCGTAGCGGAACTCGGAGTCGTAGTCGTCCTCGACCACCAGCGCGTCGTCGCGGCGCGCGGTCGCGAGCAGGGTGAGCCGGTCGGCGGCGGGCATCACGCGGCCGAGCGGGTGCTGGTGGGCGGGCGTCACGTAGGCGGCGCTGCAGCCGGACAGGTCCGTGACCGGCTCGAGCGCGGGGAGGTCGCGCACGTCGCGACCCGACTCGAGCACCGTCGCGACCGCCGCGCGGTAGCCCGGGTCCTCGACCGCCACCGCCGCTCGCGGGAGCACCGCCAGCAGGTGCCGCAGCCCCGCACCCGTGCCGCCGGTGACCCGTACCCGCTCGGCGTCGACGGCCAGACCGCGGCTGCGGCCGAGCCGCTCGGCGAGCAGCGCGCGCAGCTCGGGCAGGCCGCGCGGGTCGTCGTACCCCCGCGGTGGCGTCGCCACCGACACCTCCCGCCAGGCCCGCCGCCACACCGCCTGGTGACGCGGGTCGATCCACGGCGTGCCTGCGTCGAGCATGACGAGGGGCCGCTCCACGACAGGGGTACGACGGCGGCGGGGTGCCGCGGGCCGGCCGGTGGTGCCGCCGGCGACCCAGGTCCCGGAGCCCTGCCGCGCCTCGAGCCAGCCCTCGGCGAGCAGTTGGTCGAAGGCCTGCTCCACGACGGAGCGGGAGACGCCGAGGTCGGCGGCGAGCCGCCGGGTGGCGGGCATCCGGTCGTCACGGGCGAGCGCGCCGTCGAGCACCAGCTGGCGCACCTGGTCGGCGAGCTGGGTTCCGAGCGGTCGGGGGTCGGTGCGGTCGAGGCGTACGGGCAGCATCGGAATTGGCCTGTCGGAGTTGCTGGGAACTGGCCCGTGTGCACAGGCCACTTGTCCTCCACCCTAGAGCCATGAGCGTTGTCATGGAGCCCACCGACCGCACCCGGATCCGCCGCGGCCGCAACCGCGCCGTCGCCGAGCGCACCGACCTGCTGGCCCTGCTGACCGACGCCCTCGTGGCCCACCTCGGCGTGACCGTCGGCGACCACCCGGTGGTGCTGCCGACGGCGTTCGCGGTCGACGTGGACGGCCCGGACGAGGGCGGCACGCTCTACGTGCACGGCTCCGTGGCGGCCCGGTGGCTGCGCGAGTCCGCCGACACGACGGTCTGCGTCACCGTCACCGAGCTCGACGGCCTGGTCGCCGGCCGCTCGGCCTTCCACCACTCGATGAACTACCGCTCTGCCGTGGTCATCGGGCGGGCCCGGGTCGTCGAGGACGACGCCGAGCGGCAGCACGCCCTCGACCTGATCGTCGACCACATGATCCCGGGCCGCTCCGCGACCCTTCGCCCCAGCACCCGCAAGGAGATGGCCGCGACCGCCGTGCTCGCCGTCCCCCTCGCCGAGGCGTCGATGAAGGCCCGATCCGGCGACCCGGTCGACGAGCCGGACGACGTGGCGGCCGGGATCTGGGGCGGGCACGTCCCGATCCAGCGGGTCCTCGGCACCCCGGTCCCGGCGCAGGACAACCTGCCCGGGCTCGGCGTACCGGACGACGTCAGCGGCCGGGTCTAGGTGCTCGCCGCGCGGTGCTGCGCGGGCGAGACGCCGCGCACGCGCTTGAAAGCGGCGCTGAGCGCGAACGGACTGCTGTACCCGACCTCCGACGCGACGACCGCGATCGTGGCTCCGGGCTCACGCAGGAGGTCGGCGGCGAGGGTGCACCGCCAGTGCGCGAGGAAGGTCATCGGCGGCTCGCCGACCTGCTCGTGGAAGCGACGGGCGAGCGCGGCGCGGGAGACGCCGACCTCGCGCGCGAGCGAGCCGACCGTCCACGGGAGCGCGGGATTGTTGTGGATGATCCGCAGCGCCGGGCCGACGACGGGGTCGGCGTGCGCGGCGTACCAAGCGGGCGGCTCGGCGTCCGGGCGCGCGAACCAGGTGCGCAACGCGGAGACGAGCAGGAGGTCGAGCAGACGGTCGAGGACCGCTTCCTGGCCGGGGTCGTCGCGGACGATCTCGGACTCGAGGAGCGCGACGAGGGGCGACCTGCCCTGCCCCGCGGGCACGACGACGGTCTCCGGCAGTGCCTCCAGGAGCCGGCGCCCGACCGCGGTGTCGACGTCATAGGTCCCGACCAGCAGCACGGTCCCGGCGTCGAGGTCGTGGCCCCACGTCCGTACGCCGAGCTCCCACTCCCGCGCGAGGCTCTTCCCGTGGAGGGTCTGGCAGGCCCCGCCGGGCCCGATCACGGTCTGCGGCGGTGTGGCCGGGTCATCGGCGACCAGGTAGGGGCGCGGGCCGCGGATGATCATCACGTCGCCGGGGCCGAGCGCCGTCGTCGCATCAGGGTGGACGACCGCGACAGTCCCGGCCGTCACCGCGACCACGGTCAGCGGAGCCTCGTCCTCGACGCGCAGGCAGAACGGCGGATCGAGGACACAGCGCAGGACGAAGGCACGCTGGGCACGGGGGCCGTCGAGCAGCCCGGAAAGCACGTCCGTCCCCGAAACTCTAGACGAATACGTATGGAATCGCGCGTCTGAGCCATGGAACGTCTCACACGACGCGAGTTCACTGTGCGTATGACCACCTCACAGCCCATCCTCGTGATCGGCAGCACCGGCACGACCGGTCGCCGCGTCGCCGCGCGCCTCACCGATCTCGCCCCGACGGCTTCGGCGGCCGGGGCCTGGTCCTGATGACGACCAGGTCCGTCCTCTTCTTCGCCTCGATCATGGCGACCGGCCTCTACGCCGGCCTGTACTTCGCCTTCTCGGTCGCCGTCATGCCCGGGCTGGCGAAGGGCACCGACGCGGTCTACGTGGCCGCGATGCAGAACATCAACAAGGCGATCATCAACCCACTGTTCCTGGCGGTCTTCCTCGGCGCACCCCTGCTCGCGATCGCGCTCGCCGTCGCCGGGGGCTCGGGCGCACGCGGCTGGCTGATCGCGGCGGCCGCGCTCCACGCCGTCACCTTCGTCGTCACCGTGGCGTTCAACGTCCCGCTCAACGACGACCTCGCCGCGGCGGGCGATCCGGCGGCCGCGCGGGACGCGTTCGCGGGAGCGTGGGTGGCGTGGAACGTCGTCCGCACGATCGCCACGACGGGAGCCCTCGCCTGCCTGGCCCGTGCCGCGGTCGGGTAGTGCTGCCGCCCTGGCCGCGATGCCGTCAGCGGCGCAGCCCGGACTCGATCGCGAACACCACCAGCTGCGCCCTGTCGCGCGCCTGCAGCTTCACCATCGCCCGACTGACGTGGGTGCGGACGGTGTCGGGGCTGACGACCAGCGCCTCCGCGATCTCGCCGTTGGACATGCCGGTGGCGACCCAGCCGAGGATCTCGCGCTCGCGGTCGGTGAGGTCGCCGATCCGCGGGTGCGGGCGCTCGGCGCGGCTGGCGCCGAAGTGGTCGATGACGGTCCGGGTCACCGACGGCGCGAGCAGCGAGCCGCCCTCGGCGACCACCCGGACGGCGTCGAGGATCGCGGTCGGCTCGGCGTCCTTGAGCAGGAAGCCGCTGGCGCCGTTGCGCAGCGCCTCGAAGACGTACTCGTCGAGCTCGAAGGTCGTCAGCATGACCACCTTCACCGCGGCCAGGGCCGGGTCGGCGGCGACCTCGGCGAGCATGCCGAGGCCGTCCAGCACGGGCATCCGGATGTCGCAGAGCACGACGTCGGGCGTCGTACGGCGCAGCAGGGCGAGCCCCTCGCGGCCGTCCCCCGCCTCACCAGCCAGCTCGAGGTCCGGCTCGGCGGCGACCAGGGTGGCCAGGCCCATCCGGACCAGCGGCTGGTCGTCGACGAGCGCGACCCGGATGGGGTGGCTCATGCGGGCAGCACCGCGCTGACCTCGAACCCGCCGTGCGGCACCGGGCCGGCGCGGAAGCTGCCGCCGAGCGCCTCGACCCGGGAGCGCATGCCGCTGATGCCCATGCCCTCATCCTGCACCTCGCCGCCGTTCCCGTCGTCCGAGACGCGCAGCGCCACGGTGTCGGCGCCCCGCTCCCACACGACGGTGGCGGTGCTGGCCGCGGCGTGCCGGAGCACGTTGGTCAGCGCCTCCTGGAGCACGGCATACGCCGCCGCGCCGGTCTGCGGGGTCAGCTCACCGGGCTCGCCGATCACCTCCAGCCGCAGGCCGGCCGAGCGCACCCGCTCGACGAGGGCCGGGATCGCCTCGACACCCGAGGCGGGCCGGCGCGGTGCCGGCTCCCCCGCGATCGTCGCGAGCTCGGTGCGCAGCGCGTCCAGCGCCTCGCGGCTCGTCGTGCGGATCGCCTCGAGGCTGGTGCGGGCGGCGGCCGGGTCGCGGTCGAGGACGTGCAGCGCGACCCCTGCCTGCATGGCGATCACCGCCAGGCCGTGTCCGACGCCGTCGTGGAGGTCCTGGGCCATCCGCAGCCGCTCCTCGGCAGCGGCGCGCGACGTACGGTCCACCCATGCGGACCGGCCCTGCCGGAGCATGCTGCCGATCGCGGCGGCCGACGAGACCAGTGCGCCGATGCCGATCGACTGCCAGGCTCCGACGACGAGGTCGTCCCAGCGCAGGCCGCGCACCAGCAGGCCGGCCCAGATCAGCACCGCAGCCGCCAGCAGCAGCGGGAACCAGCTGGGGAACGGCCGCCGGGTCGCGAGCACGAAGGACGCCACGATCAGCGCGAAGAAGATCGGGCCGTTCTCGCCGCCGACGGCGAAGTAGCCGCCGCTCAGCGCACCGGTCGCGACCAGCAGCACGGGGAACCTGTCGAGCAGCAGCAGCGATCCCGCCGCCCCGGCCGCGAGTACGACCGAGAGAACCCGCCCGACGACGCCGGCGTCGACCTCACCCACATGCCCGAGATTCACGGCGAACGAGCCGCCGGTGATGATCACCGCGACCGGGATCAGCCACCAGCGCTTCGCGAGCCACATGTTCGTGTCCATGCCCCGAACCTAGGCGAGCCGACGCTCCTCGACGTACGACGACGAGAGCCTCCGGCGTACGCAGTCCTGCGTACGCCGGAGCCGCGTCCGAGCGGACGCGTCCGCGGCCCTCAGCAGGGAGCGTGGGGGCCATGAATGCACAGGGAACGACGGTGGCCTCCACCGAGAACCTCACGAAGGTCTACGGCGACCGGGTTGCCGTGGACAAGGTCACGATGACCGTGCAGCGCGGCGAGGTCTACGGCTTCCTCGGCCCCAACGGCGCGGGGAAGACGACGACCCTGCGGATGCTGCTCGGCCTGATCCGGCCGACCTCCGGGTCGGCGTACGCCACCGGCTCGGTGGGCGCGCTGATCGAGGGCCCCGGCTTCTTCCCCTACCTGTCCGGTCGCGCGAACCTCCGGGTCCTGGCCCGGCACCGCGGCCTGCCCGACGCCGAGGTCGAGCGTGTGCTGGAGCGGGTCGACCTCGCGAACCGCGGGGACGACCGGTTCAAGGGCTACTCGCTCGGCATGAAGCAGCGCCTCGGCGTCGCCGCCGCACTGATGGGCGACCCCGAGCTGATCGTCCTCGACGAGCCGACCAACGGCCTCGACCCGGCCGGGATGGCCGACATGAGGGCCCTGGTCGTCGACCTGGCTCGCGGCGGCCAGACCGTGCTGCTGTCGAGCCACCTGCTCGCCGAGGTGCAGGAGATCTGCCACCGCGTCGGGGTGATCAACGACGGCCGGCTGCTGCGCGAGTCCACCGTCGCCGAGCTGCGCGGCGGGGTCTCCCTACGCGTGCGGGCCACACCCGAGCCGGAGGCGCTCGCTGTCGCGATGCGACTGGCCGGCGACGACGGCGTACGACGCGACACCGACGGCGGCCTGCTGCTCACCCTGCCGGCCGACCGCGCCCCCGACGTCACCCGCGCGCTGGTCGGCGCCGGCGTCGACGTCCACGAGATCACCGCCGCCGAGCGCAGCCTCGAAGAGGTCTTCTTCGAGATGACGAGCCAGAAGGAGTCCGTGCGATGAGCACCCTGACCGCCACCACCCGCAGCACCACCCGCAGCACCCGGGCCGAGCTGATGCGCCTGCGCGCCTGGCCGGCCGTGTGGATCACCCTCGGCGCCTGGCTGGTGCTGAGCCTGCTGTTCGGCTACCTGTTCACGTACCTCTCGTACACGAGCGGCGACCCCGGCTTCTCCGACGAGGGCACCACCCAGGCCCAGCAGCTCGCGCAGATGATGCCGGACGCCGTACCCGACGTCTTCCTGCAGGGCATGCCCATGTTCGGCGGTGCGCTGATGATGGTGCTCGGCGCACTGGTGGCCGGCAACGGGTACGGCTGGGGCACCTGGAAGACCCTGTTCTCGCAGGGTGTCCGCCGTACGCCGGCTCTCGTCGGCTCGGTCCTCTCCCTCACCGCGGTCGTCGTCGGCACCCTCGTCGTCACCTTCGTGCTCGACCTGGGCGTCTCCCTGCTGATCGCGACCACGGAGTCGCAGGACGTCGTGATGCCGTCGGCCGGATCGGTCGCGCAATCGTTCGGCGCCGGCTTCCTGGTGCTGGAGATGTGGGCCCTGCTCGGCTTCCTGCTCGGCACCCTCGCCCGCGGCCCGGCCCTGTCGGTCGGCCTCGGCCTGGTCTGGGCGCTCGTCGTCGAGAACCTGCTGCGCGGCGTCGGTCAGCTCCTCGGCTGGGTCGAGAACCTCACCGAGGTCCTCCCCGGCACCTCCGCGGGCTCGCTGATCGGCTCGATCGTGGGCGTCGGGGTCGGCGACGGCACCCCCGGCGTCGTCGACACCGTCCCCGGCACCCGGGCCGCGATCACCGTCGCGGCGTACGTCGTCCTCGCGGTCCTCGCCAGCATCGCCCTGGTCCGGCGGCGGGACCTGACCTGACGCGACCCGGCTCGAAATGGCTCCTGGAAGGGGCCGACCCGGCTCGAACTGGCTCGCGAATCCGGTCGACCCGGCTCGAAGTGGCTCCTGGAAGGGGCCGACCCGGCAGAAAGTGGCTCGAACGCAGGCCACTTTCTGCCGGGTCGAAGCGAATTCGGAGCCAGTTTGTGCCGGGTCAGCGCGATTCAGAGGCCAGTTTCTGCCGGGTCGGCGCGCCTGCAGAGTCAGCCGAGCAGCTTGCCGAAGCACCGGGACAGCGGCGCTTCCTTGTAGAACCCGAAGCCGGGGATCTCCTCGTAGCCGGCGCTGCGGTACAGCCCGATCGCCTCGGGCTGGCGCAGCCCGGTCTCGAGCACGACCAGGTCGTGGCCCGCCTCCCCCGCGGAGGACTCCAGCGCGGCCAGCACCGCCCGTGCGAACCCGCGGCCCCGCTGCTCGGCGAGGACGAACATCCGCTTGACCTCGACCGCACTGGTACCGCCGAGCACCTGCACGGGCGAGCGGCGCCAGGCGCCGGTGGCAACGGGCGTCCCGGCGTCGTCGTACCCGACCAGGAAGAGGCCCTCCGGGAGATCGAAGACTGTCGGGTCGACCGGGCTCTCGTCGGGGTTTCCGTAGCGCTCGACGTACTCCTGCTGGACGCGGGCGACGAGGGTCGCGGCGTCGGGGTGGAGGTAGCCGACGGTGCGCAGGTCGAGGGAGGCTTGCATGGCGAAACCGATTGAACAGGGCCGTGAGGGGCCTGTCACAATGGGGTCATCTCTGACAGCGTCGTCAGCCTGTCCTCTCTGCCTGTGCCGATCGAGAAGGTTGACCACGTGACCGACATCCAGATCCCCGCCGAGCTCAAGCCCGCCGACGGCCGCTTCGGCGCCGGGCCGTCGAAGATCCAGCCCAGCCACCTCACCGCGCTGGCGGCGACCGGCGACCAGCTGATGGGTACGTCGCACCGCCAGGCCCCGGTGCGCAACGTGGTCGGCCGCGTGCTGCAGGGTCTCGGCGACCTGTTCACACTGCCCGACGGCCACGAGGTCGTCGTCGGCAACGGCGGCGCGACGGCGTTCTGGGACATCGCGGCCTTCGGCCTGATCGAGAAGAAGTCGCAGCACCTGACCTTCGGCGAGTTCTCGAGCAAGTTCGCCTCGTCGGTCAAGGCCGCCCCGTGGCTGGACGCGCCGTCGGTCATCGCGGCCGACCCGGGCTCGCGACCCGAGGCGGTCGCCGAGGCCGGTGTCGACGTCTACGGCTGGGCCCACAACGAGACCTCGACCGCCGTGATGGCGCCGGTCGTCCGCCCGGCCGGCACCGACGAGGGTGCCCTCGTCCTCATCGACGCCACCTCCGGCGCCGGCGGCCTGCCGGTCGACCTGGCCGAGACCGACGTCTACTACTTCGCGCCGCAGAAGTGCTTCGCCTCGGACGGCGGCCTGTGGTTCGGCATCTTCAGCCCGGCCGCGATCGAGCGCGCCGAGCGGATCGCCGCCTCGGACCGCTACATCCCGCCGTTCTTCAACCTCAAGACGGCCATCGACAACAGCCGCCTCAACCAGACCTACAACACGCCGTCGGTCGCCACGCTCTTCCTGATGGCCGAGCAGCTGGACTGGATGAACAGCCAGGGCGGCCTCAAGGGCATGGTCGAGCGGACCACGGCGTCGTCGGACGCGCTCTACGGCTGGGCCGAGCGGACGTCGTACACGACGCCCTACGTCGCCGACCCGAGCCACCGCTCGCTGGTCATCGGCACCATCGACTTCGACGACGCCATCGACGCCGCCGAGATCGCGAAGGTGCTGCGCGCCAACGGGATCGTCGACACCGAGCCGTACCGCAAGCTCGGCCGCAACCAGCTGCGGATCGCGATGTACCCCGCGATCGACCCGGCCGACGTCGAGGCGCTCACGAAGTCGATCGACTTCGTCGTCGAGGCCCTTCAGGCGTAGAGGTCGACCCGGCTCGCACCGAGCGCGACGAACAGCTCGGTGCGGCCGGGACCACGCACGGCACCCGGGGTGGCCAGCACGTCGGCGACAGCGCGCTCGAGGTCCCGGTGCTCCTGGAAGTGCCGCAGCGCGGCGGACCGCCACTCCTCGATGTCCGGCCCCATGCCCGGCATCGAGGCGACCGCCCCACGCGACCGCACCAGCCAGCCCGCGCAGAGGAGGGCGAACGCGATCAGCAGGGCTGCGGTGGTGAGCTCCGTCGACATCGTCGTCTCCTCCCGGTCGGGCTGGTGGTTCGGTGCCTGACCAACGAGGTCCGGTACGTCGGGTGACGACGTCCGGAGAAAATCGGGACCGGGTCCCAGGCCGGCGGCGAGATGATGGGGCCATGCCCCACGTACGCGCCGCCACGCCCGCCGACACCGACGCCCTGCTCGCGCTGTGGGCGCTCGCCGCCGAGAACGACGCGCGACCGACAGACAGCGTGGACGCCGTACGCCGGCTGCTCGACCGCGACCCGGCGGCCTGTCTGGTTGCCGAGGACGCCGGCCGCCTGGTGGGGTCCGTCATCGCCGGCTGGGACGGCTGGCGCGCCCACCTCTACCGGCTCGCCGTCCATCCCGATGCCCGCCGTCACGGCATCGGCTCGCTCCTCCTCGACGCCGCCTCCGAACGCCTGGTCGCGCTCGGCGCGGGACGGATCGACGCCATGGTCCTCGAGCACAACGACCTCGGCCAGACCATCTGGCGCGCCACCGGCTACGCCCGCCAGGACGACTGGCGCCGCTGGGTGCGCCCTACAGCCGGCCCGCGATGAGCTCGTACGCCGAGCGCCCGAACGCCACCAACCGCGCCAGCTCGACCTGCGTCGCCGTCGAGCGCAACGTCTCCAGCGCTGCGTCGACGGCGTCCTCCCGCGGCCAGCCGTAGGCGCCTGCGCTGACGAGCGGGAAGGCGATCGAGCGGGCGCCGAGCTCGTCGGCGACCTCGAGCGCGCGGCGGTAGCAGGAGGTCAGCAGGGTGCGGTCGGTCTCACCGCGGTTGTGGTTGGGGCCGACCACGTGGATCACCCAGCGGGCCGGCATCAGGCCGGCCGTGGTCCAGCCGGCGTCGCCGGTCGCCAAGCCCTTCGGGAAGCGGCGCCGACAGTCGGCCAGCACCTCGGGCCCGCCGGCCCGGTGGATCGCGCCGTCCACGCCCGCTCCCCCGCGCATCGCCCGGTTGGCGGCGTTGACGACCGCATCGACCTGCTGGGCGGTGATGTCGCCCTCGACGACCTCGATGTCCATCACTCGACCGTACGGAGCCGGACCGTGCACGGTCCACCCTCGACCAGGCCCTCGGCAGTGCGGACCGCCTTCTTGACCGGCAGCACGAACGTCTTCTCCTCGGCGCTCGGGAACACCGACGTGCGCCACGTGCTCCCGCCCACGCTCACCTCGACCCGAACGCTCCCGAAGCCCTTGCGCGGCCCGGCCTCGTCGATGAGGTCGGAGACCTCGAACGGCAGGCTGACGAAGAACCACGCGCCGCCGGCGTCCTCGTCGCGCGCCTGCCAGCGCCACAGCTCCGCGGTGAACTCGTGCTCGGTCACGGACCGATCGTGTCACCGGGCGCCGACAAGGCCCAGCTCAGTCCCGCGGCCGCAGCGAGCGCAGCAGCACGCCCACCATCACCAGACCGGCGACGCCGCCGATCGCCCACGGCCACCACGACCGCTGCTCCTCGGCCCGCACAGGCGCCCGCTCGTCGTCGGGCGCCGGTGCGGACGACTGCGCACCCAGCGGCAGCTCGACCCGCAGCACCTCGGCCCCGGCACCCTCCGAGCTGACCAGCACCTCACCCGACTCGCTGATCGCGAGTCCCTCCCCCTGCGGCTGCCGCGGCAGGTCCACCTGTGCGACCCTCCTCAGCCCGGGCCAGGTGTAGACGGCCGCCTGGCCGTAGTTGCGCAACACGAGGTGCTTCCCGTCGGGCGTGAACGTGCCGTCAGTAGCGATGCCGAGCACCTCGTCGACGGCGGTCAGCTCGTTGGGCCGGTCGGGGTCGAGGTGCTCGGGGGCGGCGTACAGGCGGCCGATGAACTCCTTGGCGACCACGTAGAGCCGGCCGGTCGCGGGGTCGGCGAGCAGGGTCTCGGCGTCGTGGGGGCCGTCGGGATAGACGAGCCGGTACGTCGGCGCGTGCACTTCGCGGTTGCCGCGACCGAAGGGCACCCGGGCCACCTCGACGTGGTCGCGCGAGCCCACGTTGTCACCGATGTCGCCGACCCACACCTCGCCGCTGCCCGGGCCACCCGCCGGCGCGAGCGCCTCGATGTCGGTGGCCTCGCCCTGCCAGCGGGTGACGCCGACGGTATCGCCGGTGGCCGGGTCGACGGTGAAGACCCGGTTGCTGTCGCCGGAGTCGTTCACGGTGACGACCAGGCCGTCGCGGGCGACCAGCCCGCTGGACTCGGTGATCTCGGGGTCGGTGAAGTGGAAGACCGGGTCGGGGGCGGGCGGCTCGACCGCGGCGCCCGGCGTGAGGAATCCGATGACGAACGGGGTGAGCAGGACGAGCGCCGGAACCTTCCTCACCCGAGCAGCTCCCCGAGGCGGGGGCGGATCCCCCACGCGGCCACGAGCGCGTCGTACTCGCCGGTGTCGACGGCGGCGCCACCGCGAACCGCCCGCAGCAGGGTGTTGCGCGGCGTGTGCTGGCTGTCGACGAACTCCATCACGTCGACCCGGTAGCCGGCCCGCCGCAGCAGCAGCGCCCGCAGCGTGTCGGTCAGGGTGTCGGCGAACCGCTCGCGGAGGATGCCGTCGCGCACGAGTGAGGCGTACGGCGCCGGCGGCTCCGCGCTGCGCAGCTGGGCCGCGATGTCGTGGTGGCAGCAGGGCGCGGCCAGCACGAGCGGCGCGTTCCACCCGACAGCGCGGGCGAGTGCGTCGTCGGTGGCGGTGTCGCAGGCGTGGAGCGCGAGCACGACGTCGGGTGCCTGCTCCAGCTCGGCCTCACCGATGGTGCCGGCGACGAAGGTGGCGTCGATGCCGAGCTCGCGGGCCACCGAGGCGTTGTGGTCGCGCGACTGCTCCTTCACGTCGACGCCGGTCACCCGGACCGGCAGGCCGCGCCGCTCGCTGAGGTAACGCTGCGCGGCGAAGGTGAGGTAGCCGTTGCCGCAGCCGAGGTCGACCACCCGCAGCGGGTCCTCGGGCGTCGGCTTGCGCAGCCGGCTCTTGGCGATCGCCTCGGTGACCGAGGTGTCCAGGATCCGCAGGAAGTCCTCGACCTGGCGGTACTTCGCCATCCGGCTCGGCTTGATCCGGCCCTGCGCGTCGGCCAGTCCGAGCGCCGCGAACACCGGGTCGTCCTCGGGCAGCAGCCGCTCCTTGGCCCGGTCGTGACCCCGGTCGGCCGGCGCCTCCCCCGTGCGCGCCGCCGTGTGCACCAGGGCGGCGCCCTTCTTGGTCACCCGCAGGCTCAGCTGCTGCTCGGTGGTCTCGACGGTCCAGTTGCCGAACGGCTCGGCCAGCAGCCCGTCGACCGCCTGCTCGGCCGCCTCCCCGCGCAGGTGGTTGGCGGTGTGGGCCTGCGTGGCGTCGTACCTCACGACCTGGAGGTGCCGCCCCGCCTTGAGGTCCACCCAGCGCAGCTCGACCCGGCGCCACGGGGGTACGGCGGCCTTGCGGCGCCCCGACGCGACGGCCCGCACCAGGCGGTCGTCGGCCAGCAGGTCCGCCCGGACCCGCGCCAGCGCCTCGTCGAGGGAGCCGGTGCTCACTTGACCAGGGACGTCACGAGGACGATGAGCAGGAGTGCCACCAGCGCGGCCGGGATGATCAGGCGGCGGTGGCGGGGGTTCACCCGACAATCCTACGGTGGTGTGCTCCGGCGGCCGCGATCACCAGTGCTCGAGCGAGGCGGTGATGATCGTGGCGAGGTCCTCGCCGCCCACCTCCTTGGGCGCGGTGGCGAGCAGCCGCTGCTGCTGGAGCGCACCCTCGACGAGCGCGTCGACGTCGCCGGCGCCGTAGCCGACCTCGGCCAGGCCGTTCGGGATCCCGATGTCGCGCATCAGCGACGCGATGACGCCCGGGAGCACGGACGCGTCGGTGCCCGGGACCCCCGGCGAGAGCAGCTGCGCCGCGCGCAGGTGCCGCTCCGGCGCCGCGTCGAAGGTGAACCGGAACGCCTCGGGCGCGGTCAGCGCGACGGCCATGCCGTGCGGCACCATCGCCTCGTCCTGCGGGTAGTCGGCGGGGCGGAAGTCCCGGACCCGGCCGGCGATCGGGTATGCGTTGGCGTGCGGGATGTGCACGCCCGCGTTGCCGAACCCGAGTCCGGCGAAGGTCGCCGCGAGCGCCATCTGCTCGGCAGCCTCGCCACCGTCGTCACCCTCCCGCGCCGCGCGTACGGCGGCCCGGAACGCCCCCGACAGCATCCCCATCGCCTTCTCCGACCAGAGGTCCGCGATCGGGTTCGAGCCGCAGTACGGCACCCGCTGCTGCGGCTCCTTGGCCGGGAACTCGCCGTACCAACGGGCGGTGTAGCTCTCCAGCGCGTGGCACAGGATGTCCATCCCGGCCGCCGCGATCACGCCCGCGGGCTGGGTCGCCGACAGCGCCGGGTCGACGACGGCCAGGCGCGGACGCAGCGCCGGGTGGCTGATCCCGGTCTTCACCTTGAGCGCCAGCACGTCCATCACGCAGATCGTGGTCGACTCCGCGCCGGTCCCCGTCGTGGTAGGTACGGCGGCCAGCGGCAGCACCGGCTGCTGGGGCGCCCGCGCCTTGCCGATGGGCGCGTTGACGTAGTCCATCAGCTCGCCCGGGTTGGTCACGAGCAGCGCGACCGCCTTCGCGGTGTCGATCGCGGAGCCGCCACCGACGGCCACCACCGCGTCGAACGGGCCCTCGCCGCGGGCGAACGCGACCGCCTCCTCCAGGGAGGCGTCGGTGGGCTCCACCCGCGCACCGGCGTAGGTGACGACCTCGACGCCGTGGGCGCGCAGCGAGGCCGCGACCGTCTCGGCGTGGCCGGCCGCCAGCACGCCCGGATCGGTGACCAGCAGGGCGCGGCGCGCACCCCAGCCGCGGACGTCGTACCCGACCTCGGCGGCGGCGCCCCGCCCGAACTTCAGGGCGGGCGCGGCGTACGTGAAGACGGTCTCAGTCACGCGTCGAGGCTAGCCCGCCGGCTGCCTCGATGGCGGCCCGGACCGAGCCGTAGACCTTGAGCTTCCGATCGGCGACGTCGGCGAGCGGCACCCACGCGACCGCGTCGGTCGTGCCGCCCTCCTCGACGACGTGCGGCTCCCCCGGCCCGACCTCGGCGCGGTAGATGATCCCGATCGCGTGGAAGTCCTCCTCGCGACCGTTGGGCGCCGTGCCGGTGAAGTGGTGGTCGAGGACGGTCAGCAGCTCTCCGGCCTCCCCCTCGAGCCCGCACTCCTCCCACAGCTCGCGGCGGATCGTGTCGCTCGGTGACTCGCCGTGGTCGATCCCGCCGCCGGGCAGGTGCCAGGTCCCGGGGTCGGGCGCGAGGTCGGAGGTGCGGGTCAGCAGGATCGCGTCGTCGCGTACGACGTACGCGTAGGCGGCCGTGCGCTGCCGCTGACGCACGGCGTACGACGCCAGCGCGTCGGCCACCAGGCTGACGGTCGGCACGGTGCCGTCGAGCACGGCCGCGATCGGCTTCCACGCCGCCTCCGCGGTCGAGCCGTCGACCTCGGTGACGTGCGGCTCGGGCGCGTCGGCGGGCACCCAGCCCTCGTAGACGATCCGCACCGAGTGCGCGTCGACCCGCCGCCCGCGGCGCCACGAGTCGGCGACGTGGAGGGAGTGCACGTGGGCGGTCTCGCCGACCTCGGCGTGCAGCCCGGTCTCCTCGTAGACCTCGCGCACGACAGCGTCGCGCGGGTCCTCGCCGTGGTCGACACCGCCGCCGGGCAGTGACCACAGCTCGCGCTTGGTCACCCGCTCCGCCAGCCGGGAGAGCAGGATCTGGTCGCCACGGACGATGACGGCGTACGCCGCCAGCCGCTGCACCCGCTGCCCCATGGCCTGACCTCCTCTGCTGTCCACCCTAGGGGGTGCGATCAGGAGAAGGGCGGTCGGTTGTCGCGGGCCAGCGAGTGGCGTCCGGCCCATCGCCAGACGCGGGCGGAGCGGTCGCGGTCCTCGTCGGTGACGAGATTGCCCATCCAGCGCAGGGCGAGGGTCATCAGCAGGTCGGAGCGCATGCCGACCGGGCCGAGGGCCGGCAGCAGCCGGGGCACGGTGACCAGGCCGGCGAGCCGGCGGGCGATGGAGAACGACTCGCCGTAGTGCTCACGCAGGATCTCGGGCCACACCACACCGAGGTCGGCGTCGGGCGTCGTCGCGAGCAGCTCGGCGACCACGCGGCCGGTCTCCAGGCCGTAGTCGATGCCCTCGCCGTTGAGCGGGTTGACGCACGCCGCGGCATCGCCGATCAGCGCCCAGTTGCGACCGGCGACGTTGGACACGGCACCACCCATCGGCAGCAGTGCGGACGTCGGAGCGCGCAGCTCGTCACCGAGCCCGAACTCCTCACGCAACCGGTCGGCGTACAGCTTCATCAGGGGCTTGATCGCCACGTCCGCGGGCCGCTTCGCCGTCGCGAGGGTGCCGGCGCCGAGGTTGACCTCGCCCGTGCCGGCGCCGAGCGGGAAGATCCAGCCGTAGCCGGAGAGGATCTCGTCCTGCTCGCCGCGCAGCTCGAGGTGCGAGCTGATCCACGGGTCATCGGCCCGGGTCGAGGTGACGTAGGAGCGGCCGGCGACACCGTAGACCGTGTCGCGGTGCCACTCCCGCCCGAGCACCTTGCCCAGCGGCGAGCGCACGCCGTCGGCCACGACGAGCCGCTTGCACGCGATCTCACGGCCGTCCTTGAGCACGACCGCGGCGACCCGGTCGCCGTCCATGCGTACGTCGACCGCCCGGGCCCCGTCGAGCGCGCTCGCCCCGGCCTTGATCGCCGTGGTGCGCAGGTGGTCGTC
Source organism: Nocardioides sp. F233 (assembly GCF_057813895.1). Taxonomy (NCBI): domain Bacteria; kingdom Bacillati; phylum Actinomycetota; class Actinomycetes; order Propionibacteriales; family Nocardioidaceae; genus Nocardioides; species Nocardioides sp. F233. The sequence continues at coordinate 60,522 of NZ_JBVASH010000009.1, read as the reverse complement.
GAGCTCGGTCCGCGCGATCGCGCTGCCCCAGTCGGGCAGGTTGCCACCCGGCCACGGCAGGTGCAGCGTCTGCCCGAACCCGTGCGCCCGCAGCCCCTGGTTGACGGTGTGCGAGCGGACCCAGTCGCGCAGCCCCAGCCGCTCCAGCTCACCGATCGCGCGCGGCGTCAGTCCGTCGCCACAGGTCTTGTCGCGCGGGAAGACCGCCGCGTCGGCCAGCACCACGTCGAGACCGGCCCGCGCCGCCCACGCGGCGGCCGCGGAGCCGGCGGGACCGGCACCGACGACGAGGACATCGGTCTGCAGGGGTGCGCTCACCCCGTGATTCTCTCAGGCGACCCGACTCATCCCCGCTTCCGGTACGCCGTGTGCGAGATCAGGTGCACCGCCGGGTCCAGGCAACCGGTGGTCGGGTGCGCCACGAACTGCGAGCGGGTGGCGTTCGGGACGTAGATCCGGAACCCGTCGACGGGGTGCGGCTTGCACGTCGCGGCGTCGTAGTTCTCGGCGACGGTCTCGTCGACGCGGCTCACCGCGCGCTGCCCGGGCCGCAGCACGAACGAGCCTCCGGAACCCTGTCGGTCCGCCGGTGCGCCGATCTGGGTGCCGTTGCCGTCACCGACGTACGACAGGCCGCCGAAGCCGCCCGTGCGGCACCGGTGGCCGGACACGTTGCGCAGCACGATCTTCCCGAACCGGTGCCCGGCGCCGTTGTCGGTCGCACGGTAGCGGGCGCGCAGGTCGGCGTTGTGGCAGCGCGGCACCGCCGACGCAGCGGCCGCGGAGGAGGTGCCGGCGGTCGCCGGCACGGAGAGCGACCCCGCCGCCACGAGGAGCGCGGCAGCGGGCAGTAGCAGGAACCTGTTCACACCATGTAGGACGAACGACGGGGCGGTGTGGTTGCTTCGCGACTGGATCTCGATACGCCGAAGGCCCCCGCGAGCAAGCTCGCGGGGGCCTTCGTCTACTCGATCTGGCTCTTACACCAGAACTTCGCTTCGCTCAGTTCTGGTACGAGCCAAAGTCGAAGTCGTCCAGCGCCACGGCCTGGCCCTGGTTGCCGAACTCGTAGTCGTAGGACTCGTAGCCCGTGACGGCGTACGCCGCGGCGCGCGCCTCCTCGGTCGGCTCGACCCGGATGTTCCGGTACCGCTCCAGGCCGGTGCCGGCCGGGATCAGCTTTCCGATGATCACGTTCTCCTTCAGGCCACGCAGGCTGTCGGAGCGGCCGTTGATCGCGGCGTCGGTGAGGACCCGGGTGGTCTCCTGGAAGGAGGCCGCCGAGAGCCACGACTCGGTCGCGAGCGAGGCCTTGGTGATGCCCATCAGCTCGGGACGACCCGAGGCCGGCTTGCCGCCCTCGGAGACGACGCGGCGGTTCTCCTCCTCGAAGCGGACCCGGTCGACGAGGTCGGACGGGAGCAGGTTGGTGTCACCCGACTCGAGCACCGTGATCCGGCGCAGCATCTGCCGCACGATGATCTCGATGTGCTTGTCGTGGATCGACACACCCTGCGACCGGTAGACCTCCTGGACCTGGTCGACGAGGTGCTGCTGGGTCTTGCGAACGCCAAGGATGCGCAGCACCTCCTTCGGGTCCTCGGTTCCGGCGGTGAACTTGTCGCCCACCTCGACCCGGCCGCCGTCCTCCACGAGGAGGCGCGAACGCCGGGACACGGGGTACTCCTTGACCTCGCTGCCGTCGTCGGGGGTGACGACGATGATGCGCGCCTTGTCGGTCTCCTCGATCTGCACGCGGCCGGCGGCCTCGGAGATCTGGGCGTGACCCTTGGGGGTGCGGGCCTCGAAGAGCTCGACCACGCGGGGCAGACCCTGCGTGATGTCGTCGGCCGAGGCCACACCACCGGTGTGGAAGGTACGCATCGTCAGCTGCGTGCCGGGCTCACCGATGGACTGCGCCGCGATGATGCCGACGGCCTCACCGATGTCGACGAGCTTGCCGGTGGCCAGCGAGCGGCCGTAGCACTTCGCGCAGGTGCCGGTGCGGGCGTCGCAGGTCAGGACCGAGCGGACCGAGACCTCCTTGATGCCGGCCTCGATGAGCTCGGCGATCTTGACGTCACCGAGGTCCTCACCCGCGGTGGCGAGCACGGCGCCCGTCTCCGGGTGGGTGATCTCCTTGGCGGCCGAACGGGCGTACGCCGCGGTCTCGGCGTTCTCGTCCTTGACCACGACGCCGTTCTCGTCGTCGACACCGATCACCTTGGGCAGGCCGCGCTCGGTGCCGCAGTCCTCCTCGCGGATGATGACGTCCTGCGACACGTCGACCAGACGACGGGTCAGGTAACCCGAGTCGGCGGTCCGCAGCGCGGTGTCCGCCAGACCCTTGCGGGCACCGTGGGTGGAGATGAAGTACTCCAGCACGGAGAGACCCTCGCGGAAGTTGGCCTTGATCGGCCGCGGGATGATCTCGCCCTTCGGGTTGGCCACCAGGCCACGCATGGCGCCGACCTGGTTGATCTGGTTGAAGTTACCCGAGGCACCCGAGTGCACCTGCACGTAGATCGGGTTGGTCGGGTTGGCCTCGAAGGTGGCGCGCAGGGCCTTGCCGACCTCCTGGCTCGCCTTCGTCCAGATCTCGATGAGCTCCTGGCGGCGCTCCTCGTCGGTGACCAGACCGCGCTCGTACTGCTTCTGGATCTTGGCCGCCGACGCCTCGTGCACGGCCAGGATCTCGGCCTTGTTCGGGGGCGTGATGACGTCGTCGATCGACACGGTCACACCGGAGCGGGTCGCCCAGTGGAAGCCGTTGTCCTTGAGCGCGTCCAGGGACGCCGCGACGACGACCTTGGGGTAGCGCTCGGCGAGGTCGTTGACGATGGAGCCGAGGCGCTTCTTGCCGACCTCCTCGTTGACGTACGGGTAGTCGGCCGGCAGCGCGTCGTTGAAGATCGTGCGGCCCAGCGTGGTCTCGACCAGGGTGGCCTCGCCCTCCGGGACACCCTCGAGAGCGACATTGGTCAGGCGGATGCGCGCCCGGTCCTGCAGCGTGATCTCGCCACGGTCGTAGGCCATGATCGCCTCGGCCGGGGACGTGAAGCTGCGCAGGCGGGTCTCGCCGTCGATCTCGACCGTCGCCTCGCCACGCTCGGTGGTGAGGAAGAACAGGCCGATGATCATGTCCTGGGTCGGCATGGTCACCGGACGGCCGTCCGACGGCTTGAGGATGTTGTTGGTCGACAGCATCAGGATCCGCGCCTCGGCCTGGGCCTCGGCGGACAGCGGCAGGTGCACGGCCATCTGGTCACCGTCGAAGTCCGCGTTGAAGGCGGTGCAGACGAGCGGGTGGAGCTGGATCGCCTTGCCCTCGATCAGCTGCGGCTCGAAGGCCTGGATGCCGAGGCGGTGCAGGGTGGGCGCACGGTTGAGCAGCACGGGGTGCTCGGTGATGACCTCTTCGAGGACGTCCCACACGACCGGACGCGCGCGCTCGACCATCCGCTTGGCGGACTTGATGTTCTGCGCGTGCGAGAGGTCCACGAGCCGCTTCATGACGAACGGCTTGAAGAGCTCCAGCGCCATCTGCTTGGGCAGACCGCACTGGTGCAGCTTCAGCTGCGGACCCGAGACGATGACCGAACGACCCGAGTAGTCGACGCGCTTTCCGAGCAGGTTCTGGCGGAAGCGACCCTGCTTGCCCTTGAGCATGTCGGACAGCGACTTCAGCGGCCGGTTGCCCGGGCCGGTGACGGGACGACCACGACGGCCGTTGTCGAACAGCGAGTCGACGGCCTCCTGGAGCATCCGCTTCTCGTTGTTGACGATGATCTCCGGCGCGCCCAGGTCCAGCAGCCGCTTGAGGCGGTTGTTGCGGTTGATGACGCGGCGGTACAGGTCGTTGAGGTCCGAGGTCGCGAACCGGCCACCGTCGAGCTGCACCATCGGGCGCAGGTCCGGCGGGATGACCGGGACGGCCTCGAGGACCATGCCGACCGGCTTGTTGCCGGTCTTGCGGAAGGCCTCGACGACCTTGAGCCGCTTGAGGGCGCGGACCTTGCGCTGACCCTTGCCGGTGGCGATGGTCTCGCGCAGGCTCTCGACCTCGGCGTCGAGGTCGAAGGACTGCAGGCGCTTCTGGATCGCCGTGGCGCCCATGTGGCCCTCGAAGTACTTGCCGAACCAGTTCTTCATCTCGCGGTAGAGGACCTCGTCACCCATGAGGTCCTGCACCTTGAGGCTCTTGAACGTGTCCCAGACTTCCTCGAGGCGGTCGAGCTCGCGCTGGGCGCGGTCGCGGAGCTGCTTGAGCTCGCGCTCGGCACCGTCGCGGACCTTGCGGCGCTGGTCGGCCTTGGCACCCTCCGCCTCCAGGGCGGCGAGGTCCTCCTCCAGCTTCTTGGTGCGGTCCTCGAGGCCGGCGTCGCGGCGCTTCTCGATCGACTCGCGCTGGAGCTGGATCTTGCCCTCGAGCGCGGTCAGGTCGCGGTGGCGGGCGTCCTCGTCGACGGCGGTGATCATGTACGCCGCGAAGTAGATGACCTTCTCGAGGTCCTTCGGGGCGAGGTCGAGGAGGTAGCCGAGGCGGCTCGGGACACCCTTGAAGTACCAGATGTGGGTGACCGGCGCGGCCAGCTCGATGTGGCCCATCCGCTCACGGCGGACCTTCGAGCGGGTCACCTCGACGCCGCAGCGCTCGCAGATGATGCCCTTGAAGCGGACGCGCTTGTACTTGCCGCAGTAGCACTCCCAGTCCCGGGTGGGACCGAAGATCTTCTCGCAGAAGAGGCCGTCACGCTCCGGCTTGAGCGTGCGGTAGTTGATGGTCTCCGGCTTCTTGACCTCGCCGTGGCTCCACGTGCGGATGTCGTCCGCGGTGGCCAGGCCGATCTGAAGCTGGTCGAAGAAGTTAACGTCGAGCACGATGGCTGCTGTCCTTCGTTAGTTCTGTGAAAGGTGAGGCTGGGGACTGAGAGAGGCGGTACGACGCGCAGGGCGCCGTACCGCCGTCACGCTCAGACTTCTTCGACGGAGGGGTTCTCGCGACGGGACAGGTCGATGCCCAGCTCCTCCGCAGCGCGGAAGACGTCCTCGTCGGCGTCGCGCATCTCGATGGTGGAGCCGTCCTGCGACAGCACCTCCACGTTGAGGCACAGCGACTGCATCTCCTTGACGAGAACCTTGAACGACTCCGGGATGCCCGAGTCGGGGATGTTCTCGCCCTTGACGATCGCCTCGTAGACCTTGACGCGACCGGGCACGTCGTCGGACTTGATGGTCAGCAGCTCCTGCAGGGCGTAGGCGGCGCCGTACGCCTCCATCGCCCAGACCTCCATCTCACCGAACCGCTGGCCACCGAACTGGGCCTTACCGCCCAGCGGCTGCTGCGTGATCATCGAGTAGGGGCCGGTCGAACGCGCGTGGATCTTGTCGTCGACCAGGTGGTGGAGCTTGAGGATGTACATGTAGCCGACCGAGACCGGGCTCTTGAACGGCTCACCGGAGCGGCCGTCGAAGAGGCTGGCCTTGCCGGTCTCCTTGACCATCCGCACACCGTCGCGGTTGGGCAGGGTCTGACCGAGCAGGCCGGTGATCTCGTCCTCGCGCGCACCGTCGAAGACCGGCGTGGCCAGCTTCGTGTTCGGCTCGGCCTTGTCGGCACCGATCGCGGTCAGGCGCTTGGCCCAGTCCTCGTCGGCGACGTCGGCACCGAGGTGCCAGCCCTGCTTGCCGAGCCAGCCGAGGTGCAGCTCGAGGATCTGGCCGATGTTCATGCGTCGCGGCACACCCAGCGGGTTGAGCACGACGTCGACCGGCGTGCCGTCCTCCATGAACGGCATGTCCTCGATCGGCAGGATCTTCGCGATGACGCCCTTGTTGCCGTGACGGCCGGCGAGCTTGTCACCCACGGAGATCTTGCGCTTCTGCGCGACGTAGACGCGGACCAGCTGGTTGACACCCGGCGGGAGCTCGTCGCCCTCCTCGCGGTCGAAGACGCGGACGCCGATGACCGTGCCGGACTCACCGTGCGGCACCTTCATCGAGGTGTCGCGGACCTCGCGCGCCTTCTCACCGAAGATCGCGCGGAGCAGGCGCTCCTCGGGGGTCAGCTCGGTCTCACCCTTGGGCGTGACCTTGCCGACGAGGATGTCACCGGTCGACACCTCGGCGCCGATCCGGATGATGCCGCGCTCGTCGAGGTCGGCGAGCATCTCCTCGCTGACGTTCGGGATGTCGCGGGTGATCTCCTCCGGGCCCAGCTTGGTGTCGCGGGCGTCGACCTCGTGCTCCTCGATGTGGATCGAGGTGAGGACGTCCTCCTGCACCAGGCGCTGGCTGAGGATGATCGCGTCCTCGTAGTTGTGGCCCTCCCACGGCATGAACGCCACGAGCAGGTTGGTGCCCAGCGCCATCTCGGCCATGTCGGTGCACGGACCGTCGGCGATCGGCGAACCGGCCTCGACCCGGTCGCCCGCCTCGACCAGCGGACGCTGGTTGATGCAGGTGCCCTGGTTGGAGCGCTTGAACTTCGCGAGGCGGTACGACGAGTAGGTGCCGTCGTCGTTCATGGTCTCGACGAGGTCGGCGGAGACCTCCTTGACCACGCCCGCCTTGGTCGCGACGACGACGTCACCGGCGTCGACCGCGGCACGGAACTCGATGCCGGTGCCGACGATCGGGCTGTCGCTGCGGATGAGCGGGACGGCCTGACGCTGCATGTTGGCGCCCATGAGCGCGCGGTTGGCGTCGTCGTGCTCGAGGAACGGGATCAGGGCGGTCGCGACCGACACCATCTGGCGCGGCGAGACGTCCATGTAGTCGACCTCGTCGCCCGGGATCTCGGAGACCTCGCCCTGGCGCAGGCGCACCAGCACCCGGTCCTCGACGAAGTTGCCGTTGTCGTCGAGCACGGCGTTGGCCTGCGCGATGACGTAGCGGTCCTCGTCGTCAGCGGTGAGGTAGTCGATCTGGTCGGTGACCCGGCCACCCTCGACCTTGCGGTAGGGCGTCTCGACGAACCCGAACGGGTTGATCCGGCCGTAGGAGGCCAGCGAGCCGATCAGACCGATGTTCGGGCCTTCCGGCGTCTCGATCGGGCACATGCGGCCGTAGTGCGACGGGTGGACGTCACGGACCTCCATGCCGGCGCGGTCACGGGACAGACCACCCGGGCCGAGCGCGGAGAGGCGACGCTTGTGCGTCAGGCCCGCGATCGGGTTGGTCTGGTCCATGAACTGCGAGAGCTGCGAGGTGCCGAAGAACTCCTTCAGCGCCGCGACCACGGGACGGATGTTGATCAGGGACTGCGGCGTGATCGCCTCGACGTCCTGGGTCGTCATCCGCTCGCGGACCACGCGCTCCATGCGGGCCAGGCCGGTGCGGAGCTGGTTCTGGATCAGCTCGCCGACCGTGCGCATGCGGCGGTTGCCGAAGTGGTCGATGTCGTCGGCGGAGACCGGGAGGTCCTTGCCGTCGGCGTCGGTGCGGATCTCGCCACCGATGGCGGTGACGTACTGGTCGTTGTTGTGCAGCTGGACGATGTACTTGATGGTCGCGACCATGTCGGCGATCGTCATCGTCTGCTGGTCGAAGGCCTCGTGCGAGCCGAGCTTCTTGTTGACCTTGTAGCGGCCGACCTTGGCCAGGTCGTAGCGCTTCGGGTTGAAGTAGTAGTTCTTCAGCAGCGTCAGCGCGGCCTCACGCGTCGGCGGCTCGCCCGGGCGCAGCTTGCGGTAGATGTCCAGCAGCGCGTCGTCCGGCCCCTGGGTGTTGTCCTTCTCCTCGGTCAGCTGGATCGACTCGTACTGACGCAGGTCGGCCATGACGGCCTCGTAGTCGTACTCCTCGCCGGTGTCCTCGGCGATGGCCTGGAGGGCCTTGAGCAGGACCGTGACGTTCTGCTTGCGCTTGCGGTCGAGGCGGACGCCGACCATGTCGCGCTTGTCGATCTCGAACTCCAGCCACGCGCCGCGGCTCGGGATCAGCTTGGCCGTGAAGATGTCCTTGTCGGACGTCTTGTCGGCGGTGCGCTCGAAGTAGACACCCGGCGAGCGGACGAGCTGCGAGACGACGACGCGCTCGGTGCCGTTGATGACGAAGGTGCCCTTGGGGGTCATGAGCGGGAAGTCGCCCATGAAGACTGTCTGACCCTTGATCTCACCGGTCTCGTTGTTGGTGAACTCGGCGGAGACGTAGAGCGGGGCGGAGTAGGTGAGGTCCTTCTCCTTGCACTCGTCGACGGTGTACTTCGGGTCGTAGAAGACCGGGCTCTCGAACGAGAGCGACATCGTCTCGGAGAAGTCCTCGATCGGGGAGATCTCCTCGAAGATCTCCTCGAGCCCGGACTTGTCGGAGGCGTCCTGGCCCTCGGCCCGGCGGGCCTCGATCCGGGACTTGTGGGCATCGTTGCCGACCAGCCAGTCGAAGCTGTCGGTCTGGAGCGAGAGAAGCTTCGGGAGCGCCATCGGCTCCTGGATCTTCGCAAAGGAGATGCGGGACTTACCGGGGGTGGTGCGCGCGGCCAAGAGTTGTCCTTCGACGGTTCGACTCTTCGAGAGCGCCCTGACCCACCACGTCATCGGCCACCGGGCAGGCCGAAGCGCATCTGAGGGTAGGCGCAAGGAGCCACGATACACGACACGTGAGCGCTCCACAATGTCGGCTGCGCAACTTCACACAGCCGAGGAGCGGTCCCGTCGGTGGCCGGCGGAATCCGGTGCGCCGATCATGCTCGGAGCGGGCGCCGAGGTCAAGCCCGCCGCGGGCGAGCCTGCGAGCCCGCGGACAACGGGCGCAGGTCGAGGAGTGCCGACGAGCTCGCGCCGCGAAGCAAGCGAGGTCGTGGCGCGTCTCGAGACCAGGTGAGGTGCTTCCGGAACTGTCGAACGACAGGTGGCGAGAGCAGGGCCAGGGGTCTCGTGACGGTCGCTGCGCGACCTCCTCGACCACCGGTGACGCTGCGCGACCTCCTCGACCTCCGGTGGATCACTTGTCGCAGCGGTCGTCGGTGCACAGGTCGTCGAGGAGCCACGTCGACTCGCTGCCCGAAGCCTTGACCAGCAGGAAGGTGGCCCACATCCGCAGCACGAACGGCTGCTGGTCGGCCTTGGTGACGTACTGGTCGATGAACACCACGACCGTCGCCCGCTTGCCGTTCGAGCTCACCCTGGTCAGCGCGGCACCGGCCGACTTGGCCTCGACCTCGACCTGCTGGGACTCGGCCTCCTTGGTGATCTCCGGCCAGCTGCGCTCGGTCTTCGCCTGGAACGCCTTGGTCATGTACTGCGCACGCCGGTCGAGGTCGGCGGCCATCGACTTGTGGCTGTAGGACAGCACCGGAGAGACCATCTGCTCGGCCGCGGCCTCGGCGTCGACCGCCGCCCGATCGACCCGGAGGTTGCTCGCGGCCAGCTGCTTGGCGGAGTGCTCGCCGCTCGCGCCGGGGGTCAGCACGAGGACGATCGCCACCGCGACCGAGAGGACCGCGGCCACGGCAGCCGCGGCCAGGGCGACCACGCCCGGGCCGTCCCCGCGGGCGGGGGCCGCCTCATCGGCGTCATCGGCGTCGCCGGCCGCTTGGCCGGTGTCGTCGGCGGGCTGGTCGGCCGGGGTCGTCTTGCTGAGGTCGACCGCCGGCGCCGGGTCGGGCTCCGCGGCGGCGCGCTCGGCAGCCAGCTCGGCGTCGTAGGCCGCGCGCTTGTCGGTGTCGAGCAGCACGCCGGCGGCGTCGCTGTAGGCGCGGAAGCGGCGCTCGGTCGGGTCGAGGTCCGCGATCGCGGTCTTCCACGCGGCGCGGATCTGGTCCTCGGTGGCGCTCTCCTCGACGTCGAGGAGGTCGTAGAGGTTGGTGCTCACTGGCCCTCCCCCGTGCCCTGCGACGGCGTGGCCGCACCGGACGGCTCGGTCGACGGCTGGCCCGAGGGCTGCCCGGACGGCTGGCCTCCGGTGGCGCCGCCCTCGGGGATCGAGGCCTCGCCGAAGGACGGGAGCTGGTCGTCGAGGTCGTCGAGGTCGTCGACCAGCCAGGTGCCGTGCTGCTTGACCAGCGACACCTCGTAACGGAACCGCAGCGGCTCGAGCTGGACCTGCTCGCTGCCGTCGGCCGGCGAGGGGTAGGCGAACTGGACGACGCCGGCGACCAGCAGCTCGGCGGAGTCCTCGTCGATGCTGGCGACGCCGACGGCGTACGGGGTGCCCTTGCGGTCGATCTGGGTCTGCTTGACCGTCTCCTCGGCGTACCCGACGTTCTTGTCGAAGACGGTGCGGAACTTCGCGGTCATCAGCTTGCCGACAGCCGCGTAGTCGGGCATCTTGCCGGCGCTGTCGAGCAGGTCGGGACCGTAGGTGTTGAACCGCTGCACGAAGGTGCGGCCGGCGGCCAGCACCTTCTCGCGGTCGGCGGACTCGTCGCGCGGCGGGTCGAGCAGCGAGTCGAGCTTCTTGCCGGGGTTGCCGGGAACGGCCTTGTCGGCGAGCGTCCACACGCTGACGCCGAGCGCAGCGACGACGACACCGAGCAGCAGCCCGATCACGCTCCAGCGGAGCGCGGCACTGGTGCCCTTCACGCGATGCGCCTCGACGTGCTCACCGGGTGGTGGGGTCGAGCAGCGGTTGGAGGTAGAGCCACTTCCACGAATCCTTCCCCAGCGACGGCGGCGCCACGTTACCGCGCGCGTCGGACCACGCCTGGTCCTGGGCCGTCACGCCCCACTCCAGCCTGCCCGTCGTGGGGTCCACGCGGACGCCCACGTCGTAGCCCTGGACGCCCGGCGCGACCCGGGGCAGGTTCTGCGGACCACGGGGATTGCTCTTCGTGATCGGCTCGGTGCAGCCCACGTCGTCGGGCATCGGGGCGTTGCCACGGTCGGACTCCGGGTTGCGGCGGGACTTGAGGTAGCCCGCGTAGCAGGGGGTGCTGGTCGGCGACAGGATCAGGCCGAAGTGGGCGTCCCAGAATCCGCTGCCGCCGTCCTGCTTGGACTTGCGGCCGACGACGACCTGGCCCGCGCCGACGGCGTACGGGTAGACGACCAGCATCTGCTTGAGCGCGTCGAGGTGCTTGACGACGACCTCGCCGGTCGCGACCAGGTTGGCGAGCAGCTCACTGAGCTCGACGCCGTTCTGCTCGAGGAAGGTCCGCAGCTGGGTCGCGGCGACCGAGCCCGAGTCGATCACCTTGCGCAGCGCCGGGTCGGCTCCGGCGAGCGCCGAGCTGAACAGCGAGAGCTGCTGGGCGAAGGTCCGCAGCGACGACTCGGAGGCCACCTGGCCCTGGAGGACCGTGTTGCTGTCCTTGATCAGGGCGGTGGTCAGGTCGAAGTTCTCGTCGGCGGTCTCGATGAACGAGTTGCCGGTGTCGATGATCCGCTGGAGGTCCGGCCCGGTGCCGGCGAAGGCCTCGCCGAGCTCGTGGACCGTGGTGCTCAGGGCCTCGCGGTCGACGCTGGAGACCGTGGCGGACAGGTCACCGAGGAGCTTCTCGGTCGCGAGCGGCGTCGCGACGTCGGAGATCTGGGAGCCCTCCCGCAGGTACGGCCCGCCGTCCTTGAGGGGCTGCAGCTCGACGTACTGCTCACCGACCGCCGAGCGGTTGCCGACGAGCGCGCGGGCGTCGCTGGGGATCTTGTCCCACTTCTTGTCGATGTCGAGCTTCACGTCGACGCCCTCGTCGGTGAGGACCAGGTCGCCGACGGTGCCGATGCCGACACCGCGGTAGGTCACCTCGGCACCGGTGAAGATGCCGCCGGACTGCGGGTAGTGGGCGGTGACCGTGTAGCTGCGGTCGACGACCAGGCGGTCGAGCTTGGCGTAGCGGGCGCCCACGAAGGTGACGCCGAGCAGCGTGATGATCGCGAAGACGACGAGCTGGATGCGGGTACGACGGGTGATCACTTCGCCGACCTCCCCTTCTCCTCGAGCTGGCGGCTCGCGACCAGTGGTGCGGCGTACAGGCTGACCACGCTGGAGTCGTACGTCGTGTCGAAGTCGCGCCACATGACGTCCGCCTCGCTGTCGCCGCCCGGGGCCGGCCGGCCGAGCCCGCCGCCGCGGAGCACGGTCGACAGCAGGGTGCCCAGCGGGTTGCCGGAGGCGTTCGGGCTGTTGGCCGTGGCGCCGGTCTTGGCCCCGCCGGTCAGGCCGCAGAGCAGCTTGACGGCCTGGCAGACGTTGTCGAGCAGGGCCCCCGGCAGCTTGAGGCAGGCCTGCGGGTCGGGGGGCGTCTTCAGGCAGGTCTGCAGGGTCTGCGTCGCGGCCGGGCACAACGTCTTCAGGTCGATCAGCACGTCGAGCGGCAGGTCCGGCAGCTGGTCGGTCGCGATGCACACGAGGTCGGGCAGCTTCAGGTTGCCGATGTCGAGCGCGAGGTCGATCGACAGGTTGACGTAGTCGCCCATGTGGAGGTTGCGGGCGACCTGGGGGTCGCGGCCGACGGACTCGTCGATGAACGGGTAGGTCAGGAAGGTGCTGAAGCCCTTCGCGAAGTTGTCCCCGGCCTGGGCGATCTGGAAGAGCACCGGGTCGAGCATCTTCAAGGTGTCGATCGTGGCGGTCTTCGTGGTGTTGATGACCCGGACCCCGACGTCGCTGAGCTGGGTGAGCCCGTCGAGCATCTTGACCAGGTCGGCACGCTGCCGGTCGAGCGAGTCGAGCGCGCTCGGCAGCTCCTCCAACGCCCGGTCGATGCTCGCCTGGTGCTGCTTGGCGGTCACCGCGAGCCGGTTGACCGACTCGATGGCGTGGACGATGTCCTGCTTGCGCTGGTCGAGCTGGCCCATCAGCGACGAGACCTGGGTGAGCACCGACTTCGCGGAGTCCTCCCGGCCCTCGAGGGCGAGGTTGAGCTCGGTGGAGATGGTCTTGAGCTGGGCGATGCCGCCGCCGTTGAGGACCAGGCTGAGCGCGCCCAGGACCTCCTCGACCTCCGGGTTGCGCCCACCGTCCTTGATCACGTCACCGTTGGACAGACGGCCCTGCGCGCCGGTCGTCGGGGCGGACAGGGAGACGAACTTCTCGCCCAGCAGGCTGGTCTGGCGGATCGAGGCGACCGGGTTGTCGGGAAGGTCGACGTCCTTGCGCAGCTCGAGGGTGACCACGGCCTGGTAGCCGTCGAGGCGGACCTCGGTGACCTGGCCGACGGCGACGTCGTTGACCTTGACCGACGACTTGGGGACCAGGTCGAGCACGTCGTCGAAGCGGACGCTGACCGTGATCGGGTCCTTGCCGGTGTCGGCGCCACCCGGGAGCGGCAGCTCGTAGACGTCGAAGTCGCAGCCGGTGAGCAGCAGCGCGCCGGCGAGCAGCGCGACGCCGGCCCGCAGGCGGGTGCGGAGGCCGGTACGGCGGGTCATCGGTCCACCTCCACCAGGCCGTTGAGCGTCGGGTCGTAGGGCTGGCCGTACCAGGAGCCGGTGCCGAACGGGGCGCTGCGCGGCAGCAGCTTCTCGATCAGGTTGCAGATGTTGCCGTTGGCGTCCGCGCCGGACACGAGGGCGCAGACCACGGCCGACGGGTTGGACGTCAGCTCGTGCAGGATGTTGCCCAGGTTGGCGTTGGTGTCGAGCGTGCCGTCCTTGGGGTTGTACGTGTGGTACAGGTTCGTGATCGCCAGCGGACCGGCCTGCAGCAGCTCGTCGAGCGCACCGCGCTGGCGCACCAGCACCTTGGCAACGCGGTTGACGTCACGGATGTTGCGCCCCAGCACCGCACGGTTGCGCTTCACGAACCGCGCGACCTGGTCGAGCGCCGTACCGAGGTTCGACAGGGCGGTCGTCAGCTCCTGGCGCTCGTCGGCCAGCAGCGTGGAGACGTCGCCGAGGGACTTGCTGAAGCCGCGCACCGTGGTGTCGTTGTCGGCCAGCGTCTTGAGGAAGGACTCGAGCTGCTTGGCCGACTCGAACAGGTCGTCCTTGTTGTTGTCGAGCGTCTCGCTCAGCTGGCCGAAGTCCTGGATGGTCTGGTGGAACTGGGCACCCTGGCCGCCGAAGTTCTTCGCGGTCTGCTCGAGCAGGTCGCTGAGCGCACCGTCCTTGTTGGCACCCTCGGGACCGAGCGCCACGGTCAGCTTGTCGATGCTGCCGTAGATCTCGTCGAGCTCCAGCGGGATCGCGGTCTTGGTCGCGTCGATGACGGTGTTGTCGGCCATCACCTTGTCGCCGTCCTCAAAGGCCGGCGAGAGCTGGATGTAGCGGTCACCGACCACGGAGGGCGACACGATGACGGCATCGGCGTCGGCCGGCACCTTGATGTCGGAGTCGTAGGCCATGACGACCTTGACCTTGGTGCCCTCGGGGACGACCTCACGGACCTGGCCGACCGGGATGCCGAGGATCCGGACCTCGCTGCCCTCGTAGACCGACACGGCTCGCGGGAAGTAGGCGGTCACGGTCTTGTCGTTGCCGCCGCTGCCGAACATCCAGACCAGGCCGGTGACGACCAGGACCCCGATCACGGCCAGCGGCAGCCAGCGCCGTACCCCGTTCACTGGCCCACCGTCCCGGGCACCGGCGGCAGGTTGAAGATGTAGGTGTCGAACCAGGGCCCGTTGCCGAGCGTGCTCGCGAACACGCGGTAGAACGGCGCCATCAGGTGGATCGAGTCCTCAAGGTTGTCCTCGTTCTTCTTCACGACCTGCAGCACCGAGTCGAGGTGGTCGAGCGCGGGCTTGAGGTCGGCGCGGCTCTCCTTGATCAGACCGGTGAGCTTGGTGCTGAGCGTGCTCGTCGACACCAGCAGCCGGTGGATCTGCTCCTTGCGCGCGAGCAGCGCGGTGAACAGCGTGTCGGCGTCCTTCATCAGCGCGACGATGTCCTCGTCGCGCGAGTCGAGCACGGTCGAGACCCGGTTGAGGTTCTTGAGCAGCGAGTTGATCTCGTCGTCGCGCGAGGCCACCGTCTTGGCGAGCGCCGAGAGGCCGTCGAGCGCGGAGCGGAACTCCTCCGGCGTGTTGCGGGTCAGGTCGGCCAGCGTGGTCAGCGCGCCCGCGAGCTGGTCGGTGTCGATGTCGGCCGACGTCTCGGCGAGGCCGGAGAACGCGTCGACGACGTCGTACGGCGAGCTGGTGCGCTCCACCGGGATGACCGAGCCCTCGGCCAGCTGGCCCTGGCCGGCCGGGTCGAGCGCGAGGTACATCGAGCCGAGGATCGTCTTGACCTTGATGTCGGCACGGGTCTCGTCGCCGAACCCGGCATCGGTCTTGATCTTGAAGGCGACCTTGACCGAGTTGCCGTCGAGCTCCATCGACGTCACCTGGCCGACGCGGACGCCGGCGATGCGGACCTCGTCCTTCGGCTTGAGGCCGCCGGCCTCCGAGAAGGAGGCGTAGTAGGTGTCGCCGCCGCCGATCAGGGGGAGGTCGTTGGCGCGGAAGGCGGCGACCAGGCCGAGCAGCAGCACGGCGATGCTCACGGCGCCGATCACCACGGGGTTGCGCTCGCGGAAGGGCTTCATGTCGTCAGTCCTCCCCTCATCCGAGCGTGCAGCGGTCGGCGGTCGCACCGTAGGTGGCGCTGACCGGGTTGTTGAGTCCGGGAACCTTGATCGTGGCCTTGAAGTGGCACAGGTAGAAGTTGAACCACGAGCCGTAGACCGCCGTACGGCCGATCTTGGTGAGCTTGATCGGCAGCACCTGGAGCGCGCGGTCGATCTCCTGGCGGTTGTCGTCGAGCGTGCCGGCGACCTTCCGCAGCTCCTTGATGTCCTTGACGAACGGGTCCTTGATGTCGGTGACCAGCGCTGCGGTCTGCACCGACAGGTCCGAGATCGAGTCGAGGGAGCCGAGGATCGCCTCGCGGTCGTCGTTGAGCCCGCCGACCAAGGTCCGGAAGCTGTCGATCAGGTTCGTCAGCTGCTTGTCGCGGTCGGCCACGTGGTCGAGGACGTAGTCGAGGTTGCTCAGCAGCTCACCGATCACCTTGTCGCGATCGGCGAGGGTCTGGGTGACCGACGCGGTGCTCGACAGCAGGCCCTCGACGGTGCCGCCCTCGCCCTGGAAGACCTGGACGATCTCGTAGGACAGCTTGTTGATGTCGTCGGGCGAGAGCGCCTGGAAGAGCGGCTTGAAGCCGTTGAACAGCGCGGTCAGGTCGAGCGCCGGCGTGGTCCGGTCGACCGGGATCGCGGCGTCCTCCTTGAGCTGCTGGCCGCTGTCACCCTGCTGGGTCAGCGAGATGTAGCGCTGCCCGATCAGGTTGCGGTACTTGATCGTGGCGTGCGTGGCGTCGTCGAGCCTGGTGTCGGCGTCGACGGTGAAGGTCACCCGGGCCCGCTGGGCCTCGACGATCGCGACCTTCTGGACCGTGCCGACCTTGACGCCCGCGATCCGGATGTCGTCGCCCTTGTTGACGCCGGTCGCGTCGGAGAAGTCGGCGGCGTACTCCTTCGTCGAGCCGAAGGACAGGTTGCCGATCGTGATGATCAGGACGCTCGTGGCGAGGGCCGTGGTCACCATGAACACGACCAGGCGGATCAGGTCGCCGCTGGTCTTCTTGTCGAGGCCGCGCACGCTCATCGGGCGCCTCCCGCGACGAGGGGACCGGCCAGCAGGACGGTGAGGTCGGCGTCGCTGCCGTACTCCTGGTCGAGCGCACCGCGCAGGGCGGTCACGTCGTCGGGGCTCCCGGTGTAGCCGGTCGGGGCCGGACGGAGGTTGCCCTTGCCGGTGTTGCCGTTCATGCCGTCGTTGAGGTGCGGCAGCGGCGGGAACGGGTTGTCCTGGCTGTAGGGGATGTCCGGCAGGCCGAGGCAGTCGGGGCCGCGGTCGTCGCCGAACTTCGGCCGGTCGGCCGCGGTGTACTTGCGCGGCTGGTCCTGCAGCGTCTCGAGCACGATGTGGAGCTCGAAGCCGCGGAACGCCTCGGCCAGACGGCCCTGGGCCTTGACGATGCCGGCGGACATGCACGGGATGGTCGGCGCGTAGCGGGCCACCGCCGTCAGGGTCTGCGTGCTGAGCTCACCGGCCCGCTTGAGGCGCTCGGCGTTGGCGTCGAGGAAGGACCGCGCGGTGTCGGAGAAGCTGCGGATGTCGCGCAGGGTGGCGGTCAACGCCGCCTCCCGCTCCTCGATGGTGCCGGTGGTCTTCACGGTGTCGTCGAGGATCTGGGCCACCTGGGGAAGGATGTCGGCGTACGTGTCGGACACGTCGGCGGTCAGCTTGACGTCCTCGAGCAGCGCCGGGATCTGCGGGTTGAGCCGCTTGAGGTACCCGTCGAGGGTCTCGAGGTTCTTGCCGATCAGCTCGCCACGGCCCTCGAGGGCTGTCGCGATCGCGGTCAGCGTCGCGTTGAGGTCAGCGGGCCGGACCGTGTTGAGCAGCGGGTAGAGGTCGGAGAGGACCGACTCGAGCTCGGTCGAGACCTCGGTACGGGCGATGGTCGCACCGGCGCGCATGGTGCCGCTCGGGCCCGCGTCGGGCACGACGAGGGAGACGTACTTCTCGCCGAACAGCGTCTTCGGCACGATCGAGCCGGTCACGTTGGCCGGGATCACGCCGATCTTGTCGGGGTAGATGCCGAGCTTCAGCTCCGCGCCGTCGGCGCCCGTACGGGCCTCGAGCACCTCACCCACGATCACGCCGCGGACCTTGACGTCCGCGCGGGTGGGGAGCTGGAGACCGATCGACGACGTCTTGAGGGTGACCTCGTCGTAGTCGGTGAACTTCTTGGTGAAGGTCGCGTAGGTGAGCCACACGCCGAGCAGCAGCAGCGCCACGAAGATGACGCCGAGCGCCTTGTGGGCGGACAGGATCCGGTCCATCAGCCGATCACCCCGCGAGCCTGACGGTGGTCGAGGCGCCCCAGATGGCCATCGACAGGAAGAGGTCGATCACGTTGATCGCCACGATGCTGGTCCGCACCGCCTTGCCCACCGCGACACCCACGCCTGCAGGCCCGCCCGAAGCGGTGTAGCCGTGGTAGCAGTGGATCAGGATGACGACCACCGCGAACACCAGCACCTTGCCGAAGGACCAGAGCACGTCGCCCGGTGGCAGGAACTGGTTGAAGTAGTGGTCGTAGGTGCCGGACGACTGACCGTAGAACTGGGTCACCACGAGCCGGCTGGCGACGTACGACGACAGCAGGCCGACGACGTACAGCGGGACGATCGCGACGAGTCCGCCGATGACGCGGGTGGTCACCAGGAACTGCATCGACGGGATCGCCATCACCTCGACGGCATCGATCTCCTCGGAGATGCGCATGGCGCCGAGCTGGGCGGTGAAGCCACAACCGACGGTCGCCGCGAGCGCGATGCCCGCGACCAGCGGCGCGATCTCGCGGGTGTTGAAGTAGGCGGACACGAAGCCGGCGAACGCGGCCGTGCCGAGCTGGTTGAGCGCGGCGTACCCGGACAGGCCGACCTGGGCGCCGGTGAAGAAGGTCATGCCGATAATGACGCCGACGGTGCCGCCGATGACCGCCAGGGCGCCCGAGCCGAGGGTGACCTCGGCCAGGATCCGCAGGATCTCGCGCGGGTAGCGCTTGACCGAGCGCGGCAGCGCCAGCAGCACCTTGATGTAGAAGGACAGCTCGTGACCGAGGTTGTCCAGGCCCTTCATGGGCCGGTCGTAGATCGCCTTGATGCTCGCCATGTCCGCTCCCCTAACCCGTCTTCGGGGGGACGACCTGGAGGTAGATCGTGCTCAGGGTGAAGTTGACGACGAACAGGAGCAGGAAGGTGATGACGACGGACTCGTTGACCGCGTCGCCGACGCCCTTCGGACCACCACCGGCGTTCATGCCCTTGTAGGCGGCGACGACCGCGGCGATCAGGCCGAAGACCAGCGCCTTGATCATGCCGATCCACACGTCGGGCAGCTGGGCGAGGGCGGTGAAGCTCGAGACGTACGCGCCCGGCGTACCGTCCTGCAGGATCACGTTGAACACGTAGCCGCCGGCGACACCGACGACGCTGACCATGCCGTTGAGGAAGACCGCGACGAGCATGCAGGCGAGCACCCGGGGCACCACGAGCCGCTGGATCGGGTCGATGCCCAGCACCATCATGGCGTCGAGCTCCTCGCGGATCTTGCGCGCGCCGAGGTCGGCCGCGATGGCCGAGCCGCCCGCGCCCGCGATCAGCAGGGCGGTCGCGATCGGGCCGGCCTGCTGGATGACCGCGAGGACCGAGGCGGAGCCGGTGAAGGACTGGGCGCCGAACTGCTTGATCAGGCCACCGACCTGCAGCGCGATGACCGCACCGAACGGGATCGCCACGAGGGCGGTCGGGATGATCGTGACCGACGCGATGAACCAGGCCTGCTGGATGAACTCCCGGCCCTGGAACGGACGACGGAACAGGCCCCGCCCCACGTCGAGCGCGAAGGCGAACAGCTTGCCCGCGGTCCCGAGTGGGGCGACCACGCGCGCAGCAGTGAGCGACACCTACCGCCCCTTTCGTTGTCCTAGTGTGTCGTTCCCCCGGGAGTCCGGCTGGTTCAGTGCTGCTGGCTGCCCGATGCGTGCTCGGCCTCGCGGGTGAAGGACCCGGGAGGCGGCGTGATGCCGTTGGCCCGGCACCAGGCGCCGGGCGCGGCCTGCGCACGACGCGGGATGCCGTTGGAGGGCTCCATCTGCAGCGGGATCGGCGGCAGCGGCGGCAGGTCCATGTCCTTCTCGGCTGCCAGCTGGTCGGCGTCCTTCTCCTCCGACATGCCGATCGGCCCGATCGTCTGCGCGTTGAGGAACTGGCGCACGACAGGCTCGTCCGAGGACAGGAGCATCTCGCGCGGGCCGTACATGGCCAGGTGCTTGTGGTACAGCAGACCGATCTGGTCGGGGACCACCCGGACGCTGTGGATGTCGTGCGTGACGATCAGGAAGGTCGCGTCGATCTGCGCGTTGAGGTCGACGAAGAGCTGGTTGATGAACGACGTACGCACCGGGTCCAGACCCGAGTCGGGCTCGTCGATCAGCAGGATCTCGGGGTCGAGCACCAGGGCGCGGGCCAGGCCGGCACGCTTGCGCATACCGCCGGAGATCTCGCCGGGGAGCTTCATCTCGGCGCCGAGCAGACCGACCATGTCCATCTTCTCCATGACGATGTCACGGATCGCGGACTCGGACTTCTTGGTGTGCTCGCGCAGCGGGAAGGCGACGTTGTCGTAGAGGTTCATCGAGCCGAACATCGCGCCGTCCTGGAACAGCACGCCGAACAGCTTGCGGATCTCGTAGAGCTCCTTCTCGGAGCAGGAGGCGATGTCGGTTCCCTCGATGACGATCGAGCCCTCGTCGGGCTTGATCAGGCCGATGAGCGCCTTCAGGAAGACGGACTTGCCCGTGCCCGACGGGCCCAGCATCACGGAGATCTCGCCCGCGGGAAGGGTCAGCGTCACGCCCTTCCAGATCAGCTGCTTCCCGAACTGCTTCGTCAGGTTCGTGACCTGTACGTCGACGCCCATGTTCAACCCTCTCCCTACGTCCGCTCGCCGGCCCCGGCTGCGAAGGAACAACGCAACCGCGTGGCGCACGTTACGCGGCAACCGTGGCACGCGTCACGCGCACCCGGCCACCGAGACCCGAAAGGTACTGGCGAGTAGCACCTAGCGTCCAACTCACGAGTAGTGATAGCGACCCGTCTGCTCCATCGCGAAAAATGGCACGAGGCCGGCAGAGCAGTGCTCTGCCGGCCTCGTGACCGAGTGAGTCGTCTCAGGGACGGGTCACTTGAGGGTGACGGTGGCGCCGGCGCCCTCGAGGGCCTCCTTGGCCTTGTCAGCCGTCTCCTTGTTGACCTTCTCCAGGATCGCCTTCGGGGCGCCCTCGACGAGGTCCTTCGCCTCCTTGAGGCCGAGGGAGGTCAGCGCGCGGACCTCCTTGATGACGTTGATCTTCTTGTCACCAGCGGCCTCGAGGACGACGTCGAACTCGTCCTGAGCGGCAGCCTCGTCGGCACCGCCCGCGGCACCGCCGGCGGCGGGGGCAGCGGCAACGGCAACGGGGGCAGCGGCGGTGACGCCGAAGGTCTCCTCGAACTGCTTCACGAACTCGGAGAGCTCGATGAGGGTCATCTCCTTGAACGCGTCGAGGAGCTCGTCGGTGGTGAGCTTCGCCATGGTGGCGGTTCCTTTCTCAGGTGGTCTGCGTGCGTACGTCGCGCGCGGACCGGGGTTTCAGGTGGTGGTGACGCCGGGGCCGATCAGGCCTCGGCGGTGTCGCCCTCGTCAGAGGCGGCCGCGTCCGCGTCGTCCGCGGCGGGAGCCTCGTCAGCGGGGGCCTCGGCAGCCTCGTCGGCAGCCGGAGCCTCCTCGGCGGCGACCGGCGTACCGGCACCACCTGCGAGGATCGAGGGGTCCTCCTGCGCCTTCGCCTCCAGGGCGCCGGCGAGCCGGGCAGCCTGGGCGAGCGGGGCGTTGAGGAGGTAGACGGCCTGGCTGAGCGAAGCGAGCATCGCGCCCGCCAGCTTGCCCAGGAGCACCTCGCGCGACTCGAGATCGGCCAGCTTGGCGATCTCCTTCGCGTCGAGGAGGTTGCCGTCCAGAACGCCACCCTTGATCACAAGGGCGGGGTTCGCCTTGGCAAAGTCACGCAGACCCTTGGCCGCCTCGACGACGTCGCCCTGGATGAAGGCGATCGCGGTCGGGCCGGTGAGCAGGTCGTCGAAGCCGTCGATCCCCGCCTCCTTGGCGGCGATCTTGGCCAGCGTGTTCTTGACCACGGCGTAGCTGGCGTTCGCACCGAGGGAGCGGCGAAGGTCCTGCAGCTCCTTGACGGTGAGACCGCGGTACTCGGTCAGCACAGCGCCTGCGGACTCGCTGAAGGACTCAGCGATCTCCGCGACGGCGGCCTGCTTGTCTGCCCGCGCCATGGGTCTCCTTCCGGATGGAAGACCGCCGCGAAGTCTCCGCCAAATGACGGACGCCCCGAGCGCAGGCGCTCAGGGCGTGGACCTCGCGCGAGACGCGCTCAGCTCTTGCTCTGATCCCCTGCGCAGGCCGTCCGCCTCTCGGCGGAACCTTCGGTCAGGGCTCGGAGCCCGGACGACCGGCGGTCTAAAGGTTTCAGTGGACAACGGTACGGCGGCTGCGGGCCCCGGCCAAATCGGGGATGACCGCTCGAGGTCCCGGCGACCGGGACCGGCGGCCCGTCGTACGCCCTGCACTGTCGACGATGCGGCCATGACCGCTGACATCCGCGCCACCGTCGTCCGCTACCTCGACCTGATCGCGAACGCGACCAGCGGGGCGCAGATCGCCGCCCTGTACGCCGCCGACGCCACCCTCGAGGACCCGGTCGGCTCGCCGGCCCGCAAGGGAACCGACGAGATCGCGGCGTTCTACGAGGTGCTGACCACCCGCCAGCGCACCACGGAGCTGCTCGCCGTCCGGGTCGCGGGCAGCGAGGCGGCGTTCAGCTTCCGGGTCGTGTCGGGTGCTGGTGCGGAGCAGTCGGTGATCGAGCCGATCGACGTGATGACCTTCTCCGAGGACGGCCTGATCACGAGCATGCGGGCGTTCTGGTCGCCCGCCGACGTACGCCGCGGTGCCTGAGCGCGGCTTGAGTCGCGGACCGGGCGCGCGCGTCGCGCGCGGACTTGGCACGATGGACCCGTGACCACCTCCGCGACGCCGCTGTCCGACCTGTCCGCCGACGACCTCGCCGCGCGCCTGACGACGGTGCGCGCCGCCTACGACGAGCTGAAGGCCCGCGGGCTCCAGCTCGACCTCACCCGGGGCAAGCCCGGCGCCGACCAGCTCGACCTGTCCAACGACCTGCTCGGCCTGCCGTCGTCCTACCGCGACCGGTCCGGCACGGACGTGCGCAACTACGGCGGCCTCGAGGGCCTGCTCGAGATGCGTGAGATCTTCGCCGACCTGCTCGCTGTCGACGTCGCGAGCGTCGTGTGCGGCGGGAACTCCAGCCTCACGATGATGCACCAGGTGCTCACCGCGCTGCTGCTCAAGGGCGGCCCCGACTCGCCGCGACCGTGGTCGCAGGAGCCGGTCGTGAAGTTCATCTGCCCGGTGCCCGGCTACGACCGCCACTTCACGATGCTGGCCGAGCTCGGCATCGAGATGGTGTCCGTCCCCATGAACGCCGACGGCCCCGACGTGGCGGCGGTCCGCGCGCTCGTCGACGACCCGGCCGTCAAGGGCATGTGGATCGTGCCGACGTACGCCAACCCGACGGGATCGGTGTGCTCCGCCGAGGTCGCCGCCGAGCTGATGGCGATGCCGACCGCGGCGCCGGACTTCCGGATCCTGTGGGACAACGCGTACGCCGTGCACCACCTCACCGACGCCGAGACCAAGAGCGCGGACGCTCTCGGCCTGGCAGCCGCCTCGGGACACCCGAACCGGCCGATCATGTTCGCCTCGACCTCCAAGATCACCTTCGCCGGCGCCGGCGTGGCCGCACTCGCGGCCTCCCCGGAGAACAAGGCGTGGTACCTCGCGCGGCTCGGCTTCGCCGCCATCGGCCCCGACAAGGTCAACCACCTGCGCCACGTCGAGCTGTTCGGCGACGCCGACGGCGTACGTGCACACATGCGCAAGCACCGCGACCTGATCGCGCCGAAGTTCGCAGCCGTCGAGGACGCGCTGTCCTCGCGGCTGGCCGGCCTCGGCATCGCCGAGTGGACCGTGCCGACGGGCGGCTACTTCGTGAACCTCGACGTCCTCGACGGTACGGCCTCGCGCGTGGTCCAGCTCGCCAAGGAGGCCGGCATCGCGCTGACGCCCGCCGGCTCGGCGTTCCCGCACGGCAACGACCCGCGCGACCGCAACATCCGCCTCGCGCCGACCTTCCCGGTCCTCGACGAGGTCCAGGCCGCGATGGCCGGGGTGGCTGTCTGCGTCGAGCTGGCCGCGCTGGAGTCACTGACCCGCGGGTGAGCTCGTCGGCATGACTCCGGCGGGCGGCGCGGGAATCGCCTCTTCAGCGGCGGTTCCTGCGCTTCCTGCCCTTTGCAACGGGCAGGAAGCGCAGGAACCGGTCAAGAAGTGCGCACGAACGGCGCCAGCCGGATCGTCGTGAACTGGCCGATGTCCAGGGTCTCGACGCCGATCCGGGCCGGTACGGCGACGGGCACCTGACCCCGGGCGAACTGGAGCACGAGCAGCGACACGTGCTCGGACTCGGCGCCGGCGAGGTCGCCGGTCCACTCGAGGTCGCTGGTCGCCCGCTCCCCCGGCGCCAGTCGAACCGGGCCGGCCGGCGCACCGGAGGTGCCCGGGCCGACCTCGTTGACGAAGGTCGTGCCCCAGGCGCCCCGGGCACCCACCCCGGGCACGCCCTCGACCACGCACGCCTCGTCGCCGGCGTTGCGGACCACCACCCGGCTGTAGCGATGCCCCGCCGCCTGGTCGTAGCCCTCGAGCGTGACCGCGACCTGGTCTGCGGTGCAGTGGTCCGCGCCGGACGACGTGGCCCGGGTGCGCAGCAGGGCCGTGAGGGCAACGTCGTCGAGCTCGTCGTCGGGCACCGGCGGCTCGCCGTCCGGGCTCTCGTCAAACCCCGGGGACACCTCGTCGAGACCGGCGGGTGCGGTGGTGCCGTCGGGCTCTCCCGACTGCGCCGTCACCCCGGGCGCGGCCTCCCCCGAGCACCCGGAGAGGGCAACGAGGACCAGCAGGGACCCGAGAAGGCGCTTCACGCCGGCCACCCTAGGAGGACGCCGGAAAAGCGCGACGCCCGCCGTCCCCGAGGGGAGCGGCGGGCGTCGTACTGACTGGTGCCTGGATCAGGCCTCGTCCTCGACCGCGACGTTCTTGACGCGGTTGGGGTCGACCTGGACGCCGGGGCCCATGGTCGTGGAGACGGTGACCTTCTTCAGGTAGCGGCCCTTGGAGCTGGACGGCTTGAGCCGCAGCACCTCCTCGAGGGCGGCGGCGTAGTTCTCGGCGAGCTGCTGCTCGGAGAAGGAGGCCTTGCCCACGATGAAGTGGAGGTTGGCGTGGCGGTCGACGCGGAACTCGATCTTGCCGCCCTTGATGTCGGTCACGGCCTTGGCCGGGTCCGGCGTCACGGTGCCGACCTTCGGGTTCGGCATGAGGCCACGGGGACCGAGCACGCGGCCGAGGCGGCCGACCTTGCCCATCAGGTCCGGGGTGGCGACCACGGCGTCGAAGTCGGTCCAGCCGCCGGCGACCTTGTCGATCAGGTCGTCGCTGCCGACGAAGTCGGCGCCGGCCTCGCGGGCGGCGTCGGCCTTGTCACCGTTCGCGAACACGAGGACGCGAGCGGTCTTGCCGGTGCCGTGCGGGAGGTTGACGGTGCCGCGGACCATCTGGTCGGCCTTGCGCGGGTCGACACCCAGGCGCATGACGACGTCGACGGTCTCGTCGAACTTCTTCTTGCTGGCGGCCTTGGCGATCTTGATCGCGGCCAGCGGCGCGTAGAGCTCGTTCTTGTCGAACGTCTCCGCAGCCGCGCGGTAGGTCTTGCTGCGCTGCATGGTGATTCCTTAGTTAGAAGAGGAGGTGTGGTCAGCGGGCCAGCGCGGCCCTTCCACGGTTTTTCAGCCGTCGATGGTGACGCCCATGGAGCGGGCAGTGCCCTCCACGATCTTCATGGCGGCGTCGATGTCGTTGGCGTTGAGGTCGGGGAGCTTCGTCGTGGCGATCTCGCGCACCTGGTCCTTGGTCAGCTTGCCGACCTTCTCCTTGTGCGGGACGCCCGAACCCTTCTTGAGGCCGGCGGCCTTCTTGATCAGCTCCGCGGCCGGCGGGGTCTTCGTGATGAACTCGAAGGACCGGTCCTCGTAGATGGTGATCTCGACGGGGATGACGTTGCCGCGCATGGACTCGGTCTGGGCGTTGTACGCCTTGCAGAAGTCCATGATGTTGACGCCGTGCGGACCGAGCGCGGTACCGACCGGCGGAGCCGGGGTGGCCGAGCCGGCCTGCAGCTGCACCTTGACCAGTGCGGCGATCTTCTTCTTGGGAGGCATTCCACTATCTCTTTCTTCTCGTGGTCATGACGAGGCGTACGTCGTACGTCTCTGCCACCTGCGTCGCCGACCGTGGGCCGGGCAACCTTGACATTCTCCGCGCCGGAGCCCGGAGAAGCGAAATTCAGACCCGCTGGATCTGGGAGAACGACAGCTCGACCGGGGTCTCGCGGCCGAAGATCTCGACGAGCGCCTTGACCCTCTGGGACTCGGCGTTGATCTCGGTGATCGTCGCGTGCAGCGTGGCGAACGCGCCGTCGACGATGAGGACGGAGTCGTTGACGTCGAAGTCGGCGACCTCGATCGGCTTCTTGGCCGGGGTGACGGCAGAACCCGGGGTGCTGGCCGCAGCGGCCTCGGCCTCGGCGGCAGCCGCGGTGACGACGGCCGGCGCGAGCATCTTCTCGACCTCGTCCATGCTCAGCGGCACCGGCTGGTGGCTGTGGCCGACGAAGCCGGTGACCGACGGGGTGTGCCGCACGGCGGCCCAGGACTCGTCGGTGAGGTCCATCCGGACCAGGACGTAGCCGGGGAGAACGGTGCGCTTGACCATCTTGCGCTGGCCGTTCTTGATCTCGGCGACCTCCTCGGTGGGGACCACGATCTCGTGGATGTAGTCCTCCATGTTGAGGGAGTGGATCCGGTTCTCGAGGTTCTGCTTCACCCGGTTCTCCATGCCGGAGTAGGTGTGCACCACGAACCAGTCGCCGGGCTTGGCCCACAGCTCGCGGCGGAACGCCTCGAGCGGGTCCTCGTCAGCAGCCTCGGCGGGCTCGTCCTCGTCGTCGGAGTCCTCGTCAGCGTCGTCCTCGACGGCGGCGATCTCGTCGGCACCCTCGACGTCGACGGTCTCGTCGACCTCGACGTCCTCGTCGAACTCGTCGTCCAGGTCGGCCTCGAAGGCCTCCTCGAGGGCGGTGTCCTCCGCCTCCTCGACGTCGGCGACGTCGTGGGCCGCCTCGGCGAGCGCCTCGTCAGCCTGGGCCGGGTCGTACTGCTCGGACACGTGCTGCTCCATCAGTTGAAGAAAAACAGGTCAGCCGACGCGGGTGCGCGCCAGCTCTCAGATGTCGTCGGCGCCGGTGAAGACCGCGAACGCGAGCTTGCCGAGCACGAGGTCGAGGACCGACACGAGGGCGATCATCACGAGGACGAAGGCGATGACGACGACGAAGTAGGTACCGAGCTGCTCCCGGGTCGGCCAGACGACCTTGCGGAGCTCGGCGACGACCTGGCGGTAGAAGGTCACCGGCCCGGTGCGGTTCTCGGACTGCTTGCCACCCGAGGAGTCCTTGCGGCCTCCACGGACTGCCGGAGCATCCGCCACGCTGCTCACCTTCTCCTTGTCAGCAGCCGACCGTCCGGCCGGCTGGTCGTCACGTCTTGCAGGGCACGAGGGACTTGAACCCCCAACCTTCGGTTTTGGAGACCGATGCTCTGCCAGTTGAGCTAGTGCCCTCCGCGGCTTCTCTCCACCCAGGTCGCTCCCGATCAAGGGCGCGACCGAGCATGGGGGAAAGATCCACCGGAGAGCACTCTACAGATGCACCGGGTAGCGACCAAAGTACGGACCGGTTCCTAACGGCCGACCGGCCCCTGGATCGCATCGAGCAGCCCGAGCACGTCGTCGACGACGCCGCGCAGGACGGGCAGCCGGCTCATCCGGACCAGCCGGTCGACCAGGGGTACGACGCCCCGCACCAGGGTCCGCGAGCGCTGCTGGCCCGGGCTGCCGTCGTACACCCAGAACAGGACGACCCCCATCTGCAGCAGCCAGAGCAGCTCCGGCAGCCGCCCCTCGAGGCGCCGCGACACCTTCACGTCCGAGCCGGCGAGCAGTCGGCGCATGAGCGCGATGCTGCCGTCACGGGCCGGCGCGGACTCGGCACTGAACGGCGACAGCGGGCTGGCCGGGTCCGCTGCGTTGCGGAAGAACTGCGCCGCGAAGGCGTGATGTGGCTCGGCGATGTCCAGCCAGGCCTCGAGGCTGCCCCGGAGCCGGCCGGCGAAGCCGGACTCCTTCGCCAGCACCGCCTCGACGGCGGCCTCGTGCTCGGCGAGCAGCTCGTCGTAGAACGCCTGGACGAGGTGCTCCTTGGACGCGAAGTAGTAGTACGCGCTGCCGAGGGAGACCCCCGCGCCCTTCGCGACGGCCCGCATCGTGGTGCGGTCGTAGCCGTCCTCGCGGAACAGCTGCAGCGCTGTTGCGAGGATCGTCGCGCGGGTCTGGGCCGCCTTGGGCGTGAGCGGGGAGTCCGGCACGGTGCCCACCCTAGAGACCTTCAGCGCGGCGGCATCGGGTACGCCGGGACGCCGTACTGCTGCATCGGGGGCATCGGCGGCATCTGGTCGAGCCGGTGCCGGCGGCGCAGGCGGTTGAACACGTAGACGTTGAAGAAGTGCAGGACGCCGAGCGTCAGCAGCACGACGCCGACCTTGACGCTCAGCACGTTGAACACGTCCTCGGCACTGTGCGATCCCCCGCTGCGCAGGTAGAGCGAGACGAAGCCGAGGTTGAGCAGGTAGAAGCCGACGACGAGCAGCCGGTTGACGGCGTCGGCGAGTGCGTCGTCGCCGCCGAAGACGTCGGCCAGGAACACCCGGCCGTTGCGCGAGAGCGTGGCCGCGACCCAGATCGTCAGCGGGACGGTGATGGCGAGGTAGCCGACGTAGCCGGCGATGGTCCAGCTCATGGCGGACCCCTTTCTTGAACATGTTCAAAATCTGACGGCCTGGATCTTAGGCGACTTTTTGAACACGTTCAAGTCCTCCTCGTGGGCGGCGCCGCAGGGCCGTCCTCCTAGGATGTGCGCGTGCGGGATCTCAAGGCGTTGCCCAAGGCGCACCTCCACCTGCACTTCACCGGCTCGATGCGCCACGCGACGCTCCTGGAGCTCGCCGAGCGCGACCGGATCCACCTGCCCGACGCACTGGTCGAGGAGTGGCCGCCGCAGCTGACGGCGGCCGACGAGAAGGGCTGGTTCCGCTTCCAGCGGCTCTACGACGTCGCGCGGTCCGTGCTGCGCACCGAGGCCGACGTACGCCGGCTGGTGCTCGAGGCCGCCGAGGACGACGTCGCCGACG
Source organism: Nocardioides sp. F233 (assembly GCF_057813895.1). Taxonomy (NCBI): domain Bacteria; kingdom Bacillati; phylum Actinomycetota; class Actinomycetes; order Propionibacteriales; family Nocardioidaceae; genus Nocardioides; species Nocardioides sp. F233. Next base: position 31,596 of record NZ_JBVASH010000009.1, on the reverse strand, counting down.
GTGGGCGGTGGCTGGAGATCCAGGTCGACCCGAGCGGGTACGCCGCCCGCTTCGGCGGCATCACCGCCTTCACCGACCTCGTGCTCGACGCCGTGCGCGACGCGTCGGCGCGCACCGGGCTCGGGATCGCGGTGGTCATCGCGGCCAACCGGACGCGGCACCCGCTCGACGCGCGCACCCTGGCTCGCCTGGCGAGCCAGTACGTCGACCGCGGGGTCGTCGGCTTCGGACTCTCCAACGACGAGCGGCGCGGCCGGACCTCCGACTTCGCGGGCGCCTTCGCCATCGCCGAGCGTGCGGGCCTGCTCCTCGCGCCCCACGGCGGCGAGCTGCGCGGGCCCGAGCACATCCGGGTGTGCCTCGACGACCTGCACGCGGGGCGCCTCGGGCACGGCGTACGCGCGGCCGAGGACCCGGCCCTGCTGGCCCGGATCGTCGACGCCGGTGTGGCCCTCGAGGTCTGCCCGGTCTCCAACGTCGCGCTCGGCGTCTACAGCGACCTCACCTCGGTCCCGCTGCCGACCCTGATGGAGGCCGGCGCCACCGTCGCCCTCGGCGCCGACGACCCGCTGCTGTTCGGCTCCCGCCTCGCCGGCCAGTACGCCACCATGCGCGCCGCCCACGAGCTCAGCGACGAGCAGCTCGCCGAGCTCGCGCGGATGTCCTTCCGCGCCAGCCGGGCGCCGAAGGACGTCGTCGACGCCGGGCTCGCCGGCATCGACGCCTGGCTCGCCCAGCCCTGACGCACCGCGGGCCCGGCCGGACGGCCGGGCCCGCAGTCAGGGGATGCCGAGAGCGCTCAGCCCTTGTTCTTGGCGAGGGCCTTGACGACCTTCACCTTGGCCGCGCCATCGACGTAGTCGCCGTACTTGTCCGAAGCGACGACCGTGACGGTGAACTTCTTCGGCTTCTTCGCGACCTTCTTCCAGATCTTCTTGGTCAGCTTGAGCGAGAGGCCGGTACCCACCGTCGTCTTGCCGACCTTCCAGGTGACGGTGAAGACAGCCCGTGCCTGGTCGTTCCAGACGCCGGGGTCGAGCTTCAGCTTGGCGCCCTTGCGCAGCCCCTTCTTGGAGGTGACGGTCGGCTTCTCGAGACTGGCGAGGGCGTTGGTCAGGTTGAGCACGCCCACCGACACGGTGCCGTTGGCCGAGACGGTGATGGGCGTGGCGGTGAACAGCGAGGTCGCGACGCCCTTCTTGCTCTTCTTCTTGCCCTTGTAGTAGTAGCCGCCGACGAAGTCACGGCTGTCGAAGGTGTCGACGCAGGCCGGGCATTCGGCCTCCGGCGCCGGCTTCTCGCTGAACCGCGAACCGCTGCCCCGGAGGTAGTAGACGCCGGGGTCGAGGTCGATGCTGAAGTTCCCCGTGGCGTCGGTGCCGGTTCCGCTGTATTCGGCACCGTTCACGTCGAAGACCGTCACCCAGGCACGCCAGGTGCCGCCGGCGGCCGGGAGCCTCACCGTGCCGGTGATGGTGCCCCCGGGGCTCAGCACGGCGTTGGCGGTGGCGTGAGCCTCTGGTGCCGGGGCGATGAGGGTGGTGCCGGTCGAGCGGGCCTGGTTCCCGCCGAACCAGACGTTGGTGCTGCCCGTGCGCCCGAAGTCGAGCTTCACGGCCTTGCCCGGAGGGACGCTCAGGAAGTAACGGCCGTCGGGGAAGACCGTGTCGCCGTCGAGGTACTCGTTGGTGGCGGCGTCGTAGGCCTCGGCCCATCCGCCAGAGGCGGGCGCGCCGGCGCTGGTGGTCACGACACCGGTGAAGTTGTAGGAACCCGCCGGCGGCGGCACCACGGCTGCGTCCGGCACCAGGGTGAAGGCCGGCCCGGCCGCGTTGGTCCCGACGACCGGGGCGATCGTGACGCCCGCCGACGTGGTGTAGCGGTCCTGGCTGGCGATCGCGATGTAGTGACCCGGCTTCGCGACGCTCGGATACCTGAGCAGGGAGTTCTTGTAGATGGAGGCGACATAGCGACCGTTGCGGTCAGTCCACTCGTTGTCGATGTACTGGGTCACGTCACAGCCGTTGCCGTCGAGGATGCCGTCGCCACCGCTCGTCTGGCAGAAGTTGATCTCGACCTCGGCACCGGGCAGCGCCCGACCGGCGTTGTCCTTGATGGTGCCGATCACATATCCGTAGTTTGAGTCGGCCTGCGCGGGCGCGGCCACGCTGGCGAGGCCCGCGGTTGCCATCGCGCCCATCGCCAGGACCGCTGCGCCGCGGCGCAGAAGGGATTGCTTCATCACTTGCTCCTCGAGAAGGTTCGACGACACCACTGTCCGGAGCCGCCTGGGAGTCTTCCGGGGACGCTAGTGAGTCCGGGACGACGCGGCCTGGGCTTCCCGGTTTCTTTACCTTCGCCGCACTCCTCGGATCTGCAGGATTCCCGGACGAGCGACGTACGGCGACGGGCCCGACCGATCCGGCCGGGCCCGTCGTCCGCCAGCGGTCAGGAGCAGGCGAGGTACGACCGGGTGACGGTCGCCTTCTTGCCGTTCTTGAGCTTGACCTCGATGCTCACCTCGGCGACGGCTCCGCGCGCGGCCGGGACGACGAGCGTGCGGGGCTTCAGCTTCTTGCCCTTGAGCTTGGCGACGTTGGTGCCGTTGACCTTGATCAGGACCTGCTTGGCCTTCTTCTTCGCCTTCGTGGTCAGGTCGACGGCGATGTTGCCCGTGGCGCAGTCCCGGCCGCCGAGCTGCACGAGGCCCTTGCTGTTGCCGGAGACCGCCGAGGCAGCGCCGAGAGGCTCCAGCTCGATGGTGAACGAGGCGGAGTAGCTGCGGGTCTTGACCGCGCCGTCGGCATCGACCCGGGCCTGTGCCTCCACCCGTACGACGGCCGGGCCGGCCGGCAGCAGCATGGAGGCGGAACCCGCCCCGCGCGTGCCGACGGCCACCGCGGCGGCGCTGCCGTCGTAGTCCCCGATCACCGCCTGGGCGAGGCCGTTGCCGTTGCCGCTGCCGGTGATGGTCACCCACATCGGCTGGGGCAGCTCGAACTCGGCCTGCACCCGGGGCGAGGACTCTGCCTCGCCGGAACAGGCGCTGTCCACCAGTGTCGGGCTGGTGCTTGCCGACGCGGTCACGCTGGCCTTGAGTGTGCTCGGACCGGCGCCGATCGGTGTCATCGAGGCGCTGACCTGGCTGGAGGCGGACATGGCGGTCACGTCGGCCGGGTTGCCGGTGTGGGTGCCGGTGGCGGTCGCGCTCCAGGACTGGGACACCGGGACGCCGTTGTCGACGAGCTCGACGGACGACGGATCGGCGTAGGCCGTGATCTGGCAGTCCGTCCCCCCGTTCTCGAGGTTGACGCCGGCCACCACCTGTCCGTACGAGACAGCGGCATGCGCGGGCGTCGGCAGGCTGCCGATGCCGGTGAGGGCGAGCGCGCCGGCGGCCACGCCGATCGCGCCGCGTCGTACGAGCTGGTTCTTCATGGGGTGCTCCTCGAGATCTTGGGGGGACGACACCCCGGGCAACGGAAGCGGGCCCGGTCGGTTTCGACCAGGCCCGCTGAGACGCCGGATGTCGCCCGGCGAATCACCCGCTCACTTGCAGGGGAGGTACGTCCTCGTCGCCTGCATCCGTCGGCCGTTCTCGAGCATGATCTTGACCTTCACCTTGGTCACGCCCGTCGCCGACGTCGGCACCATGATCGTCCGCGCCTTCGGGTGCCTTCCCTTCAGGCTCTTGCCCGTGAGGACCTGGCCCTTGGCGCCGTTGACCCGGACCACGGCACGCGCGGCCTTCTTCACGGTCTTCTTGCTCAGGTTGACCGCCACGTTGCCGCTGGCACAGTCACGCTCACCGAACTGGACCTTCGAGGCGCCCTTGCCCTGGACCGCCGAGGCGGCACCGAGGGGCTGCATGTCGATCGACAGGTTGGCGGTGTACGTCGCGTTGGACTCGGTCGTCTCGTGTGCCCGTCCCGACACGAAGCTGCCCAGCATCAACTGGTACGTGCCCGGGGAGAGCAGGGTGGAGGAGGAGGCGGTGCCCTGCTTGCCCGTCGACACGTACAGCCCGGAGCCGCCCTCCCAGAAGATGCCGCCCTCGTCCTCACCACCGATGATGACGGCGACCCCTGTCCCGTTGCCCTGTCCGCTGACGTTGATGGTGACCCAGACCGGCTTGGTGAGGGTGAAGACGCCCCGCGCCATCCCGGAGACCCGAGCGGCGACATTGCAGTTCGTGGAGGCCGCCGCCGATGTCACGGACGCGGTCGCCGTCGAGGTGCCCGTGACGGACGCCGGGCCCGTTCCGAGCGGGGACGCCGTGATCGTGGTCGTCGACGAGGTGGCGACCTCGACCACGTCGCCCTCCTCGCCGGTCCAGGTGGAGGTGCTGGCGTTGGACTTGGTGACCGGCACACCGTTGTCGGTCCAGAGCGCCACGTCGTCGCCACCGGTGTTGCTTGTCCGCTCACACGTGTGACTGTCGTCGAAGACGTAGGTCTGGCTGCCCACGATCGGGTCGACGACCTCGGCATGAGCGGGAGTCGGTACGCCGACCAGTCCGACGCCGGCCAGCGCACCGAGGGAGAGTCCGACGACCGCGCGCCGGACGGAGAGAGTCTTCATCCGAGATGCTCCTCGAGAAAACGACGGCACGGGGGGAGCACCGCCTGGTCCTCGCACGCTAGGACCAGATGCCCGGCTTCGACGATGGTTTGGCAACTTTGTCGCCCGAGACATCACCCACCGGCGTCAGAGCGCGCAGCCGACGAGCACCGGCTCGTTGACCAGCTCGATCCCGAACCGGTCGAGCACCCCCGAGCGGACCTCGCGCGCGAGGTCGAGCAGCGCGGCGGTGGTGGCGCCACCGCGGTTGGTGAGCGCCAGCGTGTGCTTGGTCGACAGCGACACCCGGGCGCCGTCGCGGTCGAGGCCGAAGCCCTTGCCGAAGCCGGCGTGCTCGATCAGCCACGCGGCGCTGGTCTTCACGCGCCCGTCCGGCTGGAGGTACGACGGCGCGCCCTCCGGCACCCGGTCGAGGTCGACGAACGGATTGGTGAAGAACGAGCCGGCACTCCACGTGTCGTGGTCGGCGGCGTCGAGGACCATGCCCTTGCCGCGGCGCAGGCCCAGCACGGCGTCGCGTACGGCGCCCAGCGGGGCCCGCTCCCCCACCTCGATGCCGAGGGTGCGGGCGAGCTCGGCGTACGCCACGGGGGCGGACAGCTCACCTCGCTCGAAGCCGAAGGTCACGTCGAGCACGAGGTGCCGGCCGGGGTCGGCCTTGAACCGCGAGTGGCGGTAGGCGAACCGGCACTCGTCGCCGGTGAAGATCCGTGAGCCGCGGAGCACCCGGTCCCAGACGGTGACCGAGGTGACGGTCTGGGCGACCTCCTGGCCGTAGGCGCCGACGTTCTGGATCGGGGTGGCACCCGTGGTGCCGGGGATGCCGGACAGCGCCTCGACGCCGACCCAGCCCTCGGCCACGGCACGCGCGACGAAGGCGTCCCACGGCTCGCCTGCGTCGACGGTCACCGACACGCCGATGGCGGAGTCCTCGACCCGGACGCCGCCACCGGTCAGGTGCACGACGGTCCCGGCGAAGCCGTCGTCGGCGACGACCAGGTTGCTCCCGCCGCCCACGAGGAGCACCGGTTCGCCCGCCCGGTCGGCCGCGGTGACGGCGGCGACGAGGGCGTCTGCGTCGGGCGCGGCGACGTAGCGACGCGCAGGTCCGCCGAGGCGGAGGGTGGTCAGGTCCGCGAGAGCGGGATCAGGCACGGACCAGGACCTTGGGTGCGCCCAGCACCTTGGTGCCGTCGGCGGTGATCTCGAGGGCGAGGGTCAGCCCGGCCTCGGTGCGCTCGCCGACGGTGCCGGCGACGGTGACCCGCGCCGCCCCCTCGGCGGGTACGACGACCGGCGCGACGAACTTCGCGCCGAGCTCGACCACCTCGGCCTCGTCGGTCCAGGTCGCGATCGCGCGACCGACCAGTGCGAGGGTGTACATGCCGTGGGCGATCACGCCGGGCAGGCCGACCGCGAGCGCGATCTCCTCGTCCTGGTGGATCGGGTTGTGGTCGCCGCTCGCGCCGGCGTACGCGACCAGGTCGGCACGGGTGATCTCGTAGGTGAGCGGCTCGAGCGCGGCACCCGGGGTCAGCTCGGTCATGCGGCACCTCCGCGGTGGACGAGGGTGGCGGTGGCGGTGGCGACCACGGCGCCGGTCGCGTCGGTGATCTCGCTCGACGTGGCGATGATGTCGTTGCCGCCGATCGAGCGGACGCCGGTGACGGTGAGGGTCGCGGTGAGCTCGTCACCGACGACGACCGGCCGCTGGTAGCGGAAGCGCTGGTCGCCGTGGACGATCCGCGACAGCTCGATCTGCTCGGCGGCCAGGAAGTCCTGGAGTGCGGCGAAGGTGACCACGATGGGGAAGGTCGGCGGGACGGTGGCCGTCGCGCCACCGCCGACGGCCTCGGCGAAGGCCGTGACGGCCTCCGTCGTGACCGGAACCGGCGAGGTGGGCGGGAAGGCACGCCCGATCAGGGACGCGTCGATCGGCATGCCGCGAGTCTATGGGGTCGGGGTTGCATACTCGTCGCCATGTCGGTCCGGGGCGGCGTCGTCGCGCTGGCCGCCGTCCTGGCGCTCGGGACGACGGCCTGCAGCGGCGCGTCCGGGCACGAGCCGACCTCGCCCGACCGCGCGATCGCTCCGGCGGGCTGTGGTCCGATCCGGTACGACGACGTGCGCGGCCCGGCGCCGTCGTACCTCCGCGCTCCGCTGGCCGCCACCCCCAACGACCACGCGCTGTGCCGCGGCCGCTGGCTGCCGGCCACCGGGCCGGCCTTCGTGCCCCAGGGACTGGTCGTGCGCGGCCACCGGGCGTGGGTGAGCGGCTACAACCACCGCCGCCTGCAAGCCGGCGGCGACAGCTGCCGGGTGATCGTGGTCGATCTCCGCACCGGCGCCGAGATCCGGCACCAGGCGGGCATCGCGCGGGACTGGACCGCTGCCGCCCCCAGCTGCCAGCACGCCGGCGGCCTGGCTCTCGACCGGCACGGCCTGTGGCTGGCCCAGCGCGGCAAGGCCTGGCTGCTCGACCCGGAGACGCTGGAGGTGCGCCGAGGCTGGCGGCTCACCGGCGCCCTGCGCGGCTCGTACCTGGTGTCCGCCCCCGACGGCCGGATCGGCTTCGGCGGGTTCCACCCGCGGCGCGGTCTGCCGTTGCGCTGGTTCGATCCCGCCGTGCTGCTGCAGCCCGGACGGGTGGAGCTCGGGCCGCAGGACGCCGCGGACCGTCAGCCCGCTCCCCCGGGTGTCCAGGGCGCGGTGTGGGCCGACCTCGGGCCTGGTCCGGCGCGGGTCTGGTTCACCCGCTCGACGACCCGGTGCGGGGAGCTGTGGGGCGGCCGGGAGCAGCGGTTCGGGTTCCTGCCCGGCGCCGAGGGCCTCACCCACGCCCGCGGGCGGGTGTGGGTGATCAGCGAGGCGACGGCACCGCGCTACGTCCGCAAGGGTGGCCGGCCGGTCGTACCCACCCTGGCGCAGTACGACGTGCGCGAGCTGGCCCGCTGGCAGCGCTCGACCTGCGCCGCGTCGGACTGACCCGGGAACCACGAAGGCCCACCTCCCCAGCGGGGAGGTGGGCCTTCGAGAAGAGTGTGAACCGCTGGATCAGCGGGTCTCGCGGTGCGCGGTGTGCTTGCGGCAACGCGGGCAGAACTTCGACAGCTCGATGCGGTCGGGGTCGTTCCGGCGGTTCTTCTTCGTGATGTAGTTGCGCTCCTTGCAGTCCACGCACGCGAGCGTGATCTTGGGGCGAACGTCGCTGCTCTTGCTGGCCACAGGAAGTCCTTCAGTTGCTGGTGGTGGTGCCGGGGTACTCGGTAGCGGGAACGGGGATCGAACCCGTGACCTCACGATTATGAGTCGTGCGCTCTAACCGTCTGAGCTATCCCGCCACGTGAGGAGGGCGCCCTCCGCCCGATTCATTATGAACCAGTCCGCCCAGTATCACCCGGGTGGACGAGCGGTGGCGCCCCATCTCAGAGCCCCTTTACGGAATCGAACCGTAGACCTTCTCCTTACCATGGAGACGCTCTGCCGACTGAGCTAAAGGGGCAACGACGGAGAACGATACACGCGCCGTCGCGGGGGCAGAAATCGGCGTCGCTTTTCCGGATCTCAGCCCTGGATCCGGGCGAACGGGCGGGCCTGCTCGAGCTCGTAGGCGAGCTCGATGAGCACCGCTTCCTGACCCGGCGCCGCACCCAGCATCATGCCCTGCGGCAGGCCCCCGGCCGTGGTCGCGAGGGGCAGCGACATGGCCGGTGCACCGGTGACGTTCTGCCACGGCGTGAAGGCCACCCACTCGAGGAGCCGGTCCATGATCGTGGCGTAGTCCTGGGTCGGGTCGAGGTGGCCGACCTTGGGCGTGGCGGTGGCGAGGGTGGGGGTCAGCGCGACGTCGTACTTCTCGTAGTAGAGCTCCGCCTGCGCGTTGGCCCGCTTGAGCCGGGTGATCGCGCCGGGGACCCGGTGCAGGTTGCGGCGCGCGTGGCGGGCCAGGCCGAGGGTGAGGTTGTCGTGCTTCGAGGCGTCCCAGGTGCGGCCGTGGAACGGACGGCCGGTGGTGAGCATGGCCTGCGCCAGCAGCGCCCAGTAGAGCAGGAAGTCGTCGACGAAGCTCGGGGCGACCGGTGCGTCGGTCTCGGTCACCGTGTGCCCCAGCCCCTCGAGCAGGCTCGCGGTCTGCTCGGTGAGCGCGCGGGTCTCGGCGTCGGCGCTGCGGCCCGCCCCGCTGGTGTTGAGCGCGATCCGCAGCCGGCGCTTGATCGGCCGGGTCAGGTCGCCGATGGGCGGCAGGTGCAGGTTGCGGTAGTGCCGCTCGGCCTCGCGGTAGAACGCCGCCGTGTCACGTACGGAGCGGGTCACGACGCCGTCGGAGATGATCCGGATCGGCATGTCGCGGAACAGCTTGTCCTGCGCGAGCCGGCCACGGGTGGGCTTGAGCCCGACCAGGCCGTTGACGGCGGCGGGGATCCGGATCGAGCCGCCGCCGTCGTTGGCGTGCGCGATCGGTACGGCGCCCGCGGCCACCAGGGCCGCCGAGCCGGAGCTGGAGGCGCCGGCGGTGCGCTCGGTGTCCCACGGCGTCCGGACCGCGCCGAGGCGCGGGTGCTCGGCGGAGGCGCTGAAGCCGTACTCCGAGAGCTGGCTCTTGCCGAGCGGCACCAGACCGGTGGCGAGGAACATGTCGGCGAAGTCGCCGTTGCGCTTCGCCGGCCGCGGCTCCCATGCGTCGGTGCCCGACCGGGTCGGCATGCCGGCCACGTCGACGTTGTCCTTGACCAGGGTCGGTACGCCGGACAGGAAACCCGGGCGCGGGTCCCGGGCGTCGCTGCGGGCACGGTCGTGGGCGAGGTACGCCATCGCGTTGAGCTGGCCGTTCACCGCCTCGATCCGGGCGATCGCGGCCTCGGTGGCCTCCGTCGCGGAGACCTTCCCGGCGGCGAGGTGCTCGGCGAGGCCGACCGCGTCGAGGTCGGCGAGGGCGTCGTCGGTGAAGGCGTGCACGCGCATGCAGGGAACCTAGCGCTTCGTCGGGCCCGCGACGTCCGACCACGGTCGTAAGTCGGCCGACGACGGTTCAACTACCGAATTCGTCGTGGAACCGACCGCTCGAGGACGAATCCGGTAGTTGAAACCCACCCACCAGCTCTCAGCGGTTGAGGTACGCCGACGCCTCGAGGTTCCACCGCGTCCGCGCCCGCTCCGCGACGTCCTCCCCGCGGGTCACCTCGACCAGGCTGCGGCTCCCGTCGTACGGGAGACCGCCGGAGCGGGTGAACTGCAGCATGACCCACAGCTGCGAGCCCGCTGGCTGGTCACGGAGCAGGTCGAGCTGGGCGCGAATCATCGGCCACAGCGGGTCGTCGGCGAGCCGCGGCTGCCTGGTGCGCGGTCCGGCGCCGTCGGGGAGCCGGACGTCGACCTGGACCTGGACCGCCCCGGCAGGCGGCTCGACCAGGTTGCCCGCGTCGTCGTACTCCTCCCCGAGCGCGCGGCGGCTGGGGTTCCCCACGAACCGCACCTCGGCCTCACCGCCGGTGACCAGGCGGGCGCTGTCGACGACCCGGTCGTACGCCGCCAGCAGCTCGGGCGTCAGCCGCGGCGAGGCACCCAGCGAGCCCGGTCGGCCCCACCAGTCCGTGTCGGGCGGCGGGTAGGCCGGACGGACCACGAGATCGGGGACGGAGGCGAGGTCGGGCTGGGTGGCGATCAGGGCGGCGGTCTCGCGCGGGGTGGGGGTGACCACGTCCCACTCCCCCTCCTCGATCGTGACCGGCAGGCCCAGCGTCGCGGTGGCCCGCACCAGCAGGTCGGCGTCGGCCCGGTTGCCGGCGGGGTCGCGGACCCGGCCGATGCCGGCGGCGCTGCCGTCGAGCCACGCGGCGTCGTGCAGCTCGGTGGTGCCGGCGCCGAGGAGGACCGCGGTCGTCACCTCGTCGTACTCCGGGGCCAGGCCCCGCTTCCACCGGGCCAGCTCGTCGAGCACGGCCGCGACCTGATCGGCGGTGGCGTCGGGCGCCATGTCGACGACGCCGTGGTAGCCGTAGTAGTCGGTGTCGAGCGCCACCCGCTGCAGCGCGACGTCCCGCACACCGGGGAGGTCCTCCAGGTCGGCGGTGGCGCCGGGGCCGGCGGCGGTGCCGCAACCAGCGACCAGGGTGAGGAGCACGACACCCACCAGTGCCCCGGCCCCGCGCATCAGAACAGGACCAGCGCCAGGAGCGGGACGAGCAGGCTGATCGCGAGCGCCGAGAGGCCCATGCCGAGGCCGGCGAAGGCGCCCTCGGTCTCGTCCTCGCGCAGCATCCGGGAGGCGCCGATGCCGTGCGAGACCGCGCCCACGGCGAGCCCGCGGGCGCGCCGGTCGCGGATGCGCAGCAGGTTCAGGGTCGCGGGGGCGATGACCGCGCTGATGATGCCGATGGCGATCGCGAACACCGCCGCCAGCGGCGGGATCCCGCCGAGGGTCTGGGTCAACGCGATGGCCACCGGTGTCGTCGCAGCCTTGGTGGCGAGGGTCTTCTCGAGGACCTCGTCGGCGCCGAGCAGGCGGGCGATCAGCACGGCGCTGACGATCGAGGTCACGGCGCCGGCGACGACCGCGACGAGCAGGGGTACGACGAACCCCTTGAGCCGGTCGGCCTGCCGGTGCAGCGGGATCGCGAGGGCCACCGTGGCCGGACCGAGCCAGAACGCGATCAGCTCGGTGGAGCTGCGGTAGTCGGCGTAGTCGACGTCGAGGACGGTGATCGCCAGGGCGGCCGCACCGATCGCGGGCAGCACCGGCTGGGCGAGCGCGTGCCCGCCGGTGCGGGCCTGGAGCCAGCGGCCGGCCTGGTAGCCGACCAGCGTGACCAGGAGCAGCGCCAGCGGGGAGCGGGCGAGGTCGAGCAGGTCGTCCTTCACGCGGCCTCCCCCGGCCTGCTCGGGCTGTCCCCGAGGTCGTCGCGCGGCGTGCCGAGCAGCCTCTCCAGGCCGACCGCCGTCCACGCGACGACCACGAGCCCGATCAGCCAGGACCCGAGGACCGCGGCCGCGATCGGCAGCGCGTGGTCGCGCAGCACCGCCAGGTAGACGACGATCCCGACGCCTGCGGGGACGAAGAAGAGCTGTAGGTGCCGCAGCAGCGCGGTGCCGGCGCGGACGATGGCGCCGTCGTCGCCGTAGCGCCGTAGCCGCAGGAACACGAAGAGCAGCAGCATCCCGGCGACCGGGCCGGGCACCGTGACGCCGAGGACGCGCACGACCACCTCCCCGAGCACCTGGAACGCGAGCAGCCAGGTGAGGCCTGCGATCACCGGCGTTCCTTGAGGCGGGCGTTGGGCAGCCCGGGCGCGGGGATCGGGCGCAGCGGCTGGTCGGGTACGACGCCGAAGCGGCCGGGTGCGACCTGCCGGCTGTCGGGCACGACATTGCCGTCGGGGCCGGTGATCTGCTGCTGCCAGGCGGCGCGGTACTCGACGACCTCCTCGTGGGTGCGGCCCACGAAGTTCCACCACATCACGATGGACTCGCCGAACGGCGGCCCGCCGAGCACGAGCAGCCGCGCGCCCTCGTCACCTGCGACCAGGACGAGCTCGTCACCACCGGGCGGGACGAAGGCGAGGTCCGCGACCTCGGCGTCGACGTCCCCCACCGACACGGAGCCGAGGTCGACGAGCACGCCGAGCTCGAAGTCCGGGTCGACCGGAACGTGCAGCGTCGTACCGGGGTCGAGGACCAGCTCGGCACCGAGCAGCGGGGTGAAGGTCGTGACGGGCGAGGTGTCGCCGAGCAGGGAGCCGAGGAAGACGTGGGCGCGCCAGCCCTCGCCGGCGACCTCGGCCGGGGCGTAGTGCTGGAAGCCGGGGTCGGTGTCGCGGTCGGCGTCCGGCAGCGCCACCCAGAGCTGGGCGCCGTGCAGCACCGTGGTCTCCGGCGTCGAGACCTCGGAGTGGCTGATGCCCTGCCCGGCGGTCATCAGGTTGACCTCCTGGGGCCGCACCATCGCGACGTTGCCCGCGCTGTCGCGGTGCTCGATCTCGCCGGTGAACAGCCAGCTCACCGTCTGCAGGCCGGTGTGCGGGTGCGGGGCGACCTCCATGCCGCCGCTCTCGCTGACCAGGTCGGGGCCGTAGTGGTCGAGGAAGCACCAGGCGCCGATCAGCGAGCGGTGCCGCTGCGGCAGCGTGCGCCGTACCGGCATCGCCCGGGGACCGCCGAGCGGGACCTCGCGCGGCTCCATCAGCTCGATGCCGGTGGCCTGCCGGCCCTCGCAGATCACCTCGTCGGGCTTGGCTTCCGGGTTGCTCATGCGTCCATCCTTCCGCGGCCGTCAACCGGCAGGTGGGCGAGGGTTCACCCGCTGCGGCGATGGTGTGCCCGTGCGGATCGCCCAGCTGGCCAACTTCGTCGGCGCGACCTCGGGAGGCATGCGGACTGCGATCGAGCAGCTCGGCCAGGGGTACGTCGCCGCCGGAGCCGAGCGCCTCCTCGTCATCCCGGGACCGGTCGACGCCGTACGGACGACGTCGCTGGGCGACGTGGTGCAGGTCCGCGCACCGCGCGTGGGCGGCGGGTACCGGCTGATCGTCGAGCCGTGGCGGGTCACCGAGGTGCTGGAGCGGTTCGCGCCGACCAGCGTCGAGTGGAGCGACAAGCTGACCCTGCTGCCGGTCGCGTGGTGGGCCCGCCGCAACGGCGTGCGCTCGGTGCTGCTGTCGCACGAGCGGATGGGCGACATGTTCGCGATGCGCACCGGCCTCGAGACCACCTCGAAGGTCTCGATCGGGCTGCTGAACCGGCTGATCGTGCGCAGCTTCGACACCGTGGTCGTGACGTCGGCGTACGCCGAGGGCGAGTTCCGCGCGGTCGCCGACGCCGCCGGCTGCCCGGTGTCGCGGGTGCCGCTGGGCGTGGACCTCGCGACCTTCCGGCCTGCTGCTGCTCGGGCGCAGGCGGGTGGCGAGCTGCGGCTGGTGCACGCCGGCCGGCTCTCGCGCGAGAAGTCCCCGCACCTGGCGGTCGCGACCGCCGTCGAGCTGCACCGGCGCGGGATCCCGCTGCGCCTGGACGTGCACGGCGAGGGCCCGCACCGCGACGAGCTCGAGGAGATCGCCGGCGACGCCCCCGTCCACTTCCACGGCTACGTCGACGGCCGGGCGGCCCTGCGCGACCGGCTCGCCGCCGCGGACGTCTCCCTGTCGGTGTGCCCCGGCGAGACCTTCGGCCTCGCCGTCCTTGAGGCCCTCGCCTGCGGCACCCCGGTCGTGACCGCCGACCGCGGCGGTGCGCGCGAGCTAGTCGACGCGTCGTGCGGGGCCTGGGGCGCGCCGTCGCCCGAGGCACTGGCCGACGCCGTGCTGCGGCTGCTCGAGCTGCCCGAGTCTCGACGTCGTACCGCTGCCCGGGCGCGGGCCGAGCAGTACGGCTGGGACCGCACCGTCGCCCGGATGCTGGCGCTGCACGCCGGCGACCGGGTCGGCGTGCTCAGCGCCTGAGCGCTTGTAACTAAGGGTTACGTCACGAAAACCGGTGCAACAACGCCCGGGTAGCAACCAGAGCACCCGGGTGGTCGGCTCAGGCCGAGCGTCGATCGCCGTACCGCAGACGAAGCTCGTCCGCCTCCCGGGCCAGCTCAGGACGGAGCTCGGCACCGAATCGCCGAACCGCCTCGGCGTGCGCACGCCGGATCCGGCCGATCGCCTCCGCACGGCGTCGTCCTCGCCAGATGTCGTCGTTGACCACGCGCACCACAACGAGGTCGCGATCGGTGACCGCGCGCTCCCGGACCTTCTCGTCGAACCACGTCTGCCGCGGATCGGCCGACAGCCCGCCGTCTGCCTCAGAGATGTACTTGACCTCGCCGTCGGCCTCGATCATCAGGTTGCCGACCCGCAGGTCGCACCACGCAACGCCTCGCGTCGTGCGAACCGGGAACTGCGTCTCCGGCTCACCGATCCCGGCCTCGATCACCAGCTCCCGTGCCAATGTCTCCAGAACGCTCTCGGCTCCCGGGTCCGCCAGAGCCACGGCCAGACGTGCGTCCTTCACGCCGGGCCAGTTCGTCATGACCTCGACCGCGCTCCAGAGCTCGGCGCGGCTGACGCCCCTCCTCATCGCGGCATCGCATGCGACGAGGCCGTGCCGGAACCCGTGTTCACGGCCGACGTCCACCGCCGTTCGAGCGAGGTTGAGTGCGCGAATGCCGTCCACGACGACCAGCTGTGCGGGATCGAACCGCGCCAAGTGGTGCTTGACGCCGTACTCGGTCCAGGCGTTCGTCCAGCCGGGCCGCGTCAGGTGGACGAGTGGGTTCGCCGGGCGGAGCATCGGGAGGTCCTGCAGGTGGCAGGACGAGTCGTGGCTCAGCACCCAGTCCCGCCTCGCTGCGAGGCCGGCGGCACGCGCGAGCAGCAACGGCCGCCCGACGTACTCGTCGAGCGCGTTCCAGACCTCAGTGGCAGTGAAGATCCCTCGCCGGAGTACGCGGAGTCGAGGTTCGCTGTCGCCTCGCCGTCGGCGCAGCATCGACCTGATCTGGCCTGGCCCGACGCCGAGGTCGTGGAGCTCGTGACGAGTGATCAGACCGCCGTTGGTGGCCATCGCGGCCATGACTCGAGGATTCATGGCTGGGCACGGTTGCCGCGGACGCCGTGGTCGACACATCGAGCTTCCGGGCCTGTGGATGGCCTCGTAGGACAGGCGCTCGTTCCGACCCGGAGACGGCTCGTCTACCCGGGCGCTGTGACCACTACCCGGGCGTTGTTGCACCGGTTTTCGTGCTGTAACCCTTAGTTACAAGAGGCGTGGCGAGCGGGGCGACGATCCGGGCCAGCCGCTCGCGGGCGGGTGGGGTGAGCAGCAGGACCGGCAGGAGCAGGGCGACGGTCATGCAGCCGATCACGATCGCGTAGTAGGCGCCGTGCAGCGAGGAGTCGAGCGGGGCGACCAGGCCGAGCAGCACGGAGACGGCGACGAAGGCGCCGGTGGCGTACCGCGGGAGCCGCTGGACGGCGAGGAACGGCGGGAGCAGCAGGAAGTACCAGAGGTGGACGACCGGCGAGAGCATCACGAAGGCGCCGCCGACGGTCGCAACGGCTGCGATCGCCGTACGACGCGAGCCGGTCTCCCAGCGCAGGGCGACCCACACACCGACCCCGAGCGAGGCGAGCAGGCCGGCGGCGCGGACGAGGTCACGGAAGAAGGCGGGCTCGGTGCCGAGGCCGAGGTGCAGGGCCAGCCAGTCGAGGACGCCGCCGACCAGGGTGGTGGCGGACAGCGGGGTGTTCACCTCGCCGGGGACGGTGAGGGCACGCAGCCAACCGTTGCCGATCCCGGTGACGACGCCGAGCCCGACGAGGGTGCCGACGGACACCGCACCGGCCGCGCCGAGCCGCCGCAGTCGCGTGGCCAGACCGGCGCCGACGGGCAGCGAGACCAGCACGATGCCCACGGCCACCAGACCTCCCGGCACCTTGACGCCCGCCGCGACACCGGCGAGCACGGCGCCCCAGGCCCACCCGCGCTCGACGGCGACCACGAGGGCGGCGGCCATCAGGCCGACCATGAGCAGGTCGTTGTGCAGGCCCGCGACCCCGTTGGCCATCATCAGCGGCGACACGATCACGAGCGCGGTCGCGACGGCCGGGTTGGCACCGCCCCACGCGGCCAGGCGCGGCACCGCCCAGGCCAGCAGGACCAGGCCGATCAGCGCGAACCCGCGGTGCGCGATCACCAGGATCCACGGGTTCCCGGTGATGTGGGCGACGGTCGCGCCGAGGAACACCGGCACCGGTCCGTACGGCGTCGCGGTGTCCCACCACAGCGGGTCGACGGCCTGCACGATCGGCGGACCGGTGATCCAGCCCGGCAGCGGGAGGAAGGTGTCGGGTGCCAGCGCACCCGGCCCGACGACGTACGGCGAGAGCCCGACCTCGGCGAGCTTGCCCTGCGCGGCGTACGACCAGCCGTCGCGGGAGAACAGCGGCGGGGCGAGCATCAGCGGCGCGGTCCACACGATCGCCGCGAAGCGCGCCAGGGCCACGCCCTCGACCGGGTCCGTGGTCTCGCGGTCACCGACCGCGACGGTGCGGCACAGCCGCAACCAGGCGTTCGCCACCAGGCCGAGGCCGACCAGGACCACCACCAGACCGGTCATCCGGCCCACCTCGTGGGCACGCAGCGCACCGAGGGTGCCGATGCGCAGCACCGGCGTCGAGGCCGGGAGGGTGGCGGTGACGAGTCCGCCGAGCAGCACGAGCAGGCTGCCGAGCGTTCCGCGAGCTATCACGGTCGGAAGGTAGGAGGACCCGGCATCAGTGGGTTGAACGGCCGGTCAACGGGGCAAGAACGCTCGCAATGCCGACTCGGAGGCACATTTCAGCACTAGATTGCTGCCACCCCCTGGGTGCGCTGGCGCACCCATGACACGAGGAGACCGCATGTCGTTCAACCAGCCGCCTCCGCCGCCTCCCCCGGGTGGCACACCGCCGCCCCCGCCGGGTGGGTACGGCGGTCCGCCGCCCCCGCAGCAGCCGTACGGCGCCGGCGGCGGCAGCCAGTGGGACCTCGGCGCCGCCCTCAGCTACGGCTGGTCGAAGTTCCAGGCCAACGCCGTGCAGCTGATCATCGCCACGCTGGCGATCCTCGGTGGCGCGATCGTGATCGGCGTCGTGTACTTCATCATCGGCTCCGCGATGAGCCCGGACTACGTGTGCGACAGCGACGTCCTCTTCGACTGCCACTACGAGGACGGCGCGCCCTTCCTCGTCCAGTTCGCCATCAACATCCTGCTCGGCATGCTCTTCTTCGTCTACGCACAGGTCGTCGGGTCCGGCATCATCCGCGGCGCGCTCGGCATCACCGAGGGTCGTGAGTTCCAGGCCGCCCAGGTCTTCAAGTTCGACAACATCGGCCCGGTGCTGGTCACCAGCCTGATCGTCGGCGCCGCGACCTTCGTCGGCACGATCCTGTGCATCATCCCCGGCATCATCGTCGCGTTCCTCACCAGCTACTCGCTGTTCTTCGTCGTCGACAAGAACATGGCGCCGATGGACGCGATCAAGGCCAGCATCGACCTGACCAAGAACAACCTCGGTCAGACGATCATCTGGTACATCGTCGGTGGCATCATCGCCGAGCTCGGCTTCGTGATCTGCGGTGTCGGTGCGCTGGTGTCGGTCCCGGTGGTCATCATCGGCACGGCCTACACCTACAAGAAGCTCACCGGCCAGCAGGTCGCCGCCTGACCGGCTGACCCGCTCGTCGTACGACGGGGCGTCCTCCACAGGAGGGCGTCCCGTCGTCGTTTTGGGAGAACACGTTCTAGGGTTCGCCCCATGGGCCTGTTCACCCCCGTCGCGATCAAGCTCGGCTCCCAGCCGTGGATGCCGGGGCTGCTCCCCCAGATCACCTGGACCGACCAGCACCTGCAGCGGCTCACGCGCCGCCGGGTGAGCCTGGTCGGGCTCGCCGGGCTGCCGAGCCTGCTGCTCACCGTGAAGGGTCGCAAGTCGGGCATCCCGCGCTCCACTCCGCTGCTGTGCGTGCCGTGGCAGGGCGGCTGGCTGATCGCCGGCTCGTCCTTCGGCGCCCCGAAGCCGCCGGTCTGGTCCGCGAACCTGCGCGCCGCGGACACGGTGGAGGTCGACCACAAGCGCCGCCACCACACCTGCACCTGGCGCGAGCTGACCGGGGACGAGAAGGCGAAGGCCTGGGCGCACATGGTGACCATCTGGCCCAACTACGACAAGTACGTCGAGTGGACCGACCGGGTGATCCCGGTCTTCCTGCTCACCCCGTCTCAGTAAGGGCAGGCTTTCCGCACCAAGGGCAGCCTTGCTTTAGCCTTCCCTCGTGGGGGAAGTCAGGGCAGCAGCTCAGGTCGCGGCGCGCATCGCCGACGACCTCGCGCGCCACGGTGAGCGCCCCGCCCTCCGGTCGGCGACCGGGACGCTGACGTACGCCGAGCTCGACCGCCGGGTCGCGACGGCCCGCGACCAGCTCGCCGCACTCGGCGAGGCCCAGCTGGTCCGACTCCGGCCCGCCCCGACGACGGAGCTCGTGGTGGCCTGGCTGGCCGCCCTCACCGGCGGGCACACCACCTTGCTGACCCACGACGACGGCCTGGCCCGCGCGTACGGCGCCTCGGTCGAGCACGCCGAGGGCCACTGGCTCACCACCGGGTCGAGGGCGCCGGCGCTGCACCCGGACCTGCGGCTGCTGCTGAGCACCTCGGGGTCGACCGGGTCGCCCAAGCTGGTGCGGCTGTCGGCCGACAACCTCGACACCAACGCGACCGCCATCGCGTCGTACCTCGGGCTCACGGGCGACGACGTCGCGCTGACGACGCTGCCGCTCGACTACTGCTACGGGCTGTCCGTGCTGCACAGCCACCTGCTGGCCGGCGCGACGGTCGTGCTCGACGACCGCTCGGTGACCGACCCGGCGCTGTGGGAGCGGGCCCGGGCCGAGGGCGTGACGTCCTTCGCGGGCGTGCCGTACACCTTCGACCTGCTCGGCACGGCCGGCTGGCCGGAGCTGCCGACGCTGCGCCAGGTCACCCAGGCCGGCGGCCGGCTCGCCCCCGACCGGGTCCGCGCGCTGGCCGGGCAGGGCGCGCGCGAGGGCTGGGAGCTGGTCGTGATGTACGGCCAGACCGAGGCCACCGCTCGGATGGCCTACCTGCCGCCCGAGCTCGCGGCCGACCACCCCGGCACCGTCGGCGTCGCGGTGCCCGGCGGAGCGTTCCGGATCGAGCCCGTCCAGGGCGCCGGCGACGGCGTCGGCGAGCTCGTCTACAGCGGACCCAACGTGATGATGGGGTACGCCGAGGCGCCGGGCGACCTCGCGCTCGGCTCCGGCCCCGACGAGCTGCGCACCGGCGACCTGGCGCGGTTCACGCCCGAGGGCCTGGTCGAGGTCGTCGGGCGCCGCTCGCGCTTCGCGAAGCTGTTCGGGCAGCGGATCGACCTCGACCGGGTGCAGACCCTGCTCGGCCTGGGCGGGTACGACACCGGCTGTGCCGAGTCCGCGGACGGGCAGCAGCTCGTGGTCGCCGTACCCGGCAGCCCGGACGTCGCCCACCTGGCCGACGTGGCTGCGGCCGCTGCCGATGGGACCGGCCTGCCCGCCCACGCGATCCGCGTCGTGGCGGTCGTGGACCTGCCGCGACTGCCCAACGGCAAGCTCGACCAGCAGGCGGTCGCGCGGCTGGAGAGCGCGCCGGTGCCCGTGGTCGACTCCCCCGAGGCCTCGATCGCGCGGCTCTACGCCCGGATCCTCGGCCACCCGCGGGTCGCGCCCGACCAGTCCTTCGTCGGCCTCGGCGGCGACTCGCTGTCGTACGTCGAGCTCTCGCTGCGCCTGGAGAACCGCCTCGGCCGGCTGCCCGCCGACTGGCCGAACCGGACGGTCGCCGAGCTCGCCGCCCGCCCGGCGCCCGGCGCTGCCCGACGCAACCCGGTCTGGGCGCGGGTCGACACCACGATCGTGCTGCGCGCGCTGGCGATCGTGCTGATCGTCGGCTCCCACACCAACCTGTGGGTGCTGCTCGGTGGCGCCCACGTGCTGCTCGCCGTCGCCGGCGTGAACTTCGCCCGGTTCCACCTCGCCGACGAGGCGCCACGCGAGCGGGTCCGCCGGGTCGCCCGGGCCGCCGCGCGGGTCGCCGTCCCGTCGGTGCTGTGGATCGGCGCGGTCGCGCTGATCAGGGGCGAGCCGGGCTGGCGGACCGTGTTCCTGCTCAACGACCTGCTCGGCTCCAGGGACTGGTCCGAGCCTGCCTGGTACTACTGGTTCATCGAGGTCGTCCTCCTGCTCACCGTCGGCGCGGGGCTGCTCACCGCCGTGCCGCGGGTGATGGCGTTCGAGCGCCGCCACCGCTTCCCGCTGGCGCTGGGGCTGGCCGTCGTCGCACTCGTCCCGCGCTACGCGGCCACCCTGGCGTCGTACGACGGCGACGTCATCCACTCCACGCTCTTCGTCGCCTGGCTCTTCCTGGCCGGGTGGGCAAGCGCCGTCGCGCGCGGGCCACGCGACCGGGCGCTGGTGACCGCGGTGCTGGTCGCCGGCTGTTGGGGCTTCACCGGCGACACCGCGCGGGACCTGCTGATCATCGCGGGCGTGGTCGTCCTCGTGTGGGTGCGGACCGTGCCGTGGCCGCGGCTGCTGGTCGGCCCCACCGGCGTGGTCGCGAGCGCGTCGCTCTACGTCTACCTGACCCACTGGCAGGTCTACCCGTGGTTCGAGACCCGCTGGCCGCTGGGCGGGCTGCTCGCCTCGCTGGCGGTCGGCGTCCTCGCCTGGCAGGTCGTCAACCGCGTGTCCGCACGGGTCCCGTCCCTGCGGCTGCCCCTGTCTCACTACGCTCCCGTCCAACCAACCGATGAGGAAGTCCGATGAACGTCAAGCTCCTCCGCACGGGTCTCGCCATCGCGGGCCTCACCCTGGTCGCGCCCTTCCTGGCGGCCTGCGGCGACGACGAGCCGACGCTGGTGGTCTACAACGCCCAGCACGAGCCGCTGCTGAAGGAGCTCGCGCCGGAGTTCACCAAGGAGACCGGCATCAAGGTCGAGCTGCGCAACGGCAAGGACCTGGAGATGTCGAACCAGATCATCGCCGAGGGCAAGGCGTCGCCCGCCGACGTGTTCCTCACCGAGAACTCGCCCGCCATGTCGCAGGTCGAGGCGGCCGGGCTGTTCGACAAGCTGCCGTCCGACGTCCTCGACGTGATCCCCGAGCAGTACCGCCCGCGCAGCGGCCTGTGGACCGGCTTCGTGGCCCGCTCGACGGTCCTGGTCTACAACACCGACCAGGTCCAGGAGTCCGAGCTGCCCGCCTCGCTGCTCGACCTCGCCAAGCCGGAGTGGAAGGGACGGATCTCGTTCTCCCCCACCGGTGCGGACTTCCAGGCCATCGTCGCCGCCGTCCTCGAGCTCGAGGGCGAGGAGGCCACCAAGGCCTGGCTCGAGGGCATCAAGGCCAACGGCAAGGTGTACGACGGCAACAACCTCGTGCTGGAGGCGGTGAACTCCGGTGAGGTCGAGGTCGGCATCGTCTACCACTACTACTGGGAGCGCGACCGCAAGGAGAACGGCGACGTCAGCGACCACTCCGCGCAGCACTACTTCACCGGCGGCGACCCGGGCGCCTTCGTCAGCGTCTCCGGCGCCGGCATCCTGAAGTCGAGCGACATGAAGCCCGAGGCCCGCAAGTTCGTGAAGTTCCTCGTGGACCGCAAGGGCCAGCAGATCCTCGCCGACAGCTACGCGCTGGAGTACCCGCTCAACCCGGACGTCCAGCTCGAGGGCGTCAGCAAGCCGTTCAACGAGCTGCAGCCGCCGCAGGTCAACGTGTCCGACCTGGACGCCAAGTCGGTCGTCGACCTCCTGGAGGAGGTCGGCTTCCTCTGAGCCTGCGCTCCGCGTCGACCCGCTCGACCCCCGTCCTCCTCCTCGTCGGGCTGGCGATCGCCGGCCTGGCCCTGGTGCCGCTCGGCTACGTCCTGTGGACCACGGCCGAGCTCGGCCGCGCCGAGGCCGTCGACTTCCTGTGGCGACCCCGGATCGGGGAGCTGCTGTGGAACACGACCCGGCTGCTGGTCGTGGGGGTGCTGACGAGCGTCGTGGTCGGCGTGGCGGGGGCGTGGGTGGTCGAGCGGACCGACGTACCGGGTCGGGGGTGGTGGCACGGCCTGCTGTGCGCACCGCTCGCCGTGCCCGCGTTCGTCAACGGCTTCGGCTGGGTCTCCACGACGCACGCGGTGCAGTCGTACCCGGGCGCGGTGATGGTGGTGACGCTGTCCTACTACCCGCTCGTCTACCTGCCGACGGTCGCGGCGCTGCGCCGCCTGGACCCGGCCGTCGAGGAGGTCGCGACCGCGCTGGGCAAGGGACCGTGGCAGGTGTTCTTCCGGGTCACCCTGCCCGCGATCTCCCCCGCCGTGCTCGGCGGTGCACTGCTGGTGGGTCTGCACCTGCTGGCGGAGTACGGCGCCCTGCAGCTGCTCAACTACCCGACCCTGACGACCGCGATCCTGCAGCAGTACGCCACGGTCTTCAACGGCCCCGAGGCGACGCTGCTGGCGCTCGTGCTCGTCACGTTCTGCCTGCTCCTGCTGGGCATCGAGCTGCTGCTGCGTGGTCGCCGGCCCCGCTCGCGCGTGGGTGCCGGAACCAGCCGGCAGTTCGCCCGGGTCGGGCTGGGGCGGCGCCGGCCCTTCGTGGTGATCGGTCTGGCCGGCCTGGCGGTCTGGGCGCTCGGCGTACCGCTGGCTGCGCTGGTGCGCTGGCTGGTCCGCGGCACCTCCACCGGGCTCGAGACCGGCGAGCTGACCAGCGCGCTCGGCAACACCCTCCTGCTCGCGGTGCTCGCCGGTGCGCTCACCACCGCCGCCGCGATCCCCGTCGTGTGGCTGGCCGTGCGGCACCGCGGCTGGGTCACGACCGCGATCGAACGCAGCGTCTACACCGCCAGCGCGATGCCGGGCATCGTGATCGCCCTCGCGCTGGTGACGGTGTCGATCCGCGTGGTGCCCGACCTCTACCAGACCCTGCTGCTGCTCCTCGTCGGCTACCTCATCCTGTTCCTGCCGCGGGCCGTGGTCAGCGTGCGCGGCACCTTCGAGCTGGTGCCGCCCGGACTCGAGGAGGTGGCCCGCAGCCTGGGCTGCTCCGGGACGGCCGTGGCTCGCCGGGTGACCCTGCCGCTCGTCGTACCCGGTCTGGCGTCGGGCGCCGCCCTCGTCGCCCTCGCCGTGTCCACCGAGCTCACCGCCACGCTGCTGCTCGCGCCGCTCGGCACCGAGACGCTCGCGACGAAGTTCTGGTCCGACGCGTCCTCGATCGCGTACGGCGCCGCGGCGCCGTACGCCCTCGCCCTGATCGTCCTGTCCGTCCCGTCCACGTGGCTGCTCGCCCGCCTCAGCGCAAAGGGGCACTGATGTCCGCACTCGAGATCCGCGGCCTGGCGGCCGGGTACGGCCGCACCACGGTGCTCCAGGGACTCGACCTCCACGTCGGGTCCGGCGTGACCGCGATCCTCGGCTCGTCGGGCTGCGGCAAGACCACGCTGCTGCGGGCGGTCGCGGGCTTCGTCGAGCCCACCGCCGGCACCATCGCGGTCGCCGGCCGGCCGGTCGTCGACGGTCCGCGGCGGGTCCCGGCGCGCGACCGCGGCATCGGGTACGTCCCCCAGGAGGGCGCGCTCTTCCCCCACCTGACGGTGGCCCGCAACGTCGCCTTCGGCCTCCCGCGCGCCCGGCGCCGCGACGCCGCCGCCGTGGTCGCCGAGGCGCTGCAGCTGGTCGAGCTCGATCCCGCACTGGCCGAGCGCTACCCCCACGAGCTGTCCGGCGGCCAGCAGCAGCGGGTCGCCCTCGCCCGGGCACTGGCCCCGCGTCCCGCGCTGGTGCTGCTCGACGAGCCCTTCTCCTCGCTCGACGCGTCGCTGCGCGAGGAGACCGGCCGCGCGGTGGTCCGGGCGCTGCGCGCGGCCGGGGCGGCCGCCGTGCTCGTGACGCACGACCAGGGCGAGGCCCTGTCGCTCGCCGACCAGGTCGCGGTCATGGTCTCCGGCCAGTTCCTCCAGGTCGCCCCGCCCGCGTCGGTCTATCTGACGCCCGCGGACCCCCGCGTCGCCGCGTTCATCGGCCACGCCACGCTGCTGCCCGGCGAGGTGCTCGCGGACGGTCGTGGGCGGTGCGCGCTCGGGGAGGTGGCGCTGCGCGCGGGTGGGCCGACCGTGGGAGCGGCCCGGTTCGCCGTACGCTCCGAGCAGCTGCAGGTCCGCTCGTCCGGATCGACCGACGGGGTGCCGGGCGAGGTCGTCGACGTCAGCTTCTTCGGCCACGACGCCACGATCCGGGTGCGGCTCGCGTCGGGCGAGCAGGTCACCGCCCGTACGCCCGCCGACACGGTCCCCGCTGCCGGCGACCGCGTCCAGGTCGCGGTGACGGGTGAGGTCACCGCATTCGCGGACTGATCTGCCTGCCGCAGTAACACGCCGTCCACCCGTCTGGTCGGCGGTTCTCAGCACGACACGCCGTCAGACGGCGCCCGGTTCTGCTGAGAACTGCCAGGTAGTCAGGTGGACAACGTGTTACAGCACCACCGCCGACCGGACCCAGGACCCTCAGGCGTACCAGCCGGACGGCCCGATCTCCTCGCCCATCCGCGGCACGTACTGGTCGAAGAACACCCGCGCGATCAGCTCGCGGCGTGACCGCACGCCGGCCTTGTCGAAGACCGCCTTCAGGTGGTCCTGGACGGTGTACGCCGACAGGTGCAGCGTGCGCCCGATCTCCTGGGTGCCGACACCCTGCAGCACCAGCTGGGTGACGTCGCGCTCGCGCGGCGTCAGCCCGAAGGCGGCGACGACGAGGCCGACGATCTCGGGCGGGCGGGCCTCCTCGATGGTGATCACGACGTCGCCGTCGTGATCGCCGGTGCTGCTGAGGGGGCCGGCCTGGAGGATCAACCATCGGCCGAGACGGGTGCGGGCACGGCAGCGGGGCAGCACCGTCGAGTCGCCCCGGGCATAGCGGCGAGCCGCGCCGACCAGGCCGGACAGAAGGGCGACGGGGATCCCGGCGTGGGGGTCGCGGGCGAGCTCGCGCAGGCGGTGCTCGGCGGTGGGGGTCATCTGGGCGATCCGGTACCCGGCGCCGATGATGACGACGGCCGGACCGGGCAGCTCGATGGTCCCGTCGTCGGGCTCGTCGACCTCGGCCAGCCGGGCCATCAGGCCGGCGCGCACGCCACGGGCGAAGGCAGGCGCGAGGGAGGCGAGGAACTCGATCTCGGCGTTGTCGAAGGGCCGGTCGTCGGCGCCGCGCATGAGGCCCATGCCGCCCCAGACCTCGGTGCCCTCGCGGAAGACCAGGCGGGCCTCGTCGGCGTGGCCGTAGTGGAGCAGGTGGTACGACGCGATCCGCATCGACCGCTCGACGTCGCCGCCGGTCTGCAGGAAGACTCCGGCCGCCGGGCGCTCCGCGGTCGCGAGCTCGGTGAAGGACGTCGCCTCCGGGCTGCCGTACTCGAGCAGGCCGAACTCGTCGTCGCGCGGGTCCTGGGTGAGCAGGTGCCCGAACTTGCGGTCGCTGGTCAGCAGGAGGGTGCGCGGGTCGTGGGTGCCGACGCAGGCGCTCACCCACGGCACCGCCCGCCGCAGCGACTCCACGGCCTCCACCAGGAACGAGTCGAGGTCGAGGCCGGCCTGGGCGACGACACCGACGTCCTGGCGCACCCGCTCGCGGGTCAGCGTCGTGGCCATCAGGCGAACCAACCGGAGGGGGCCAGCTCGCTGCCCATGCGGGGGACGTACTGGTCGAAGTAGACCCGCGAGATCAGCTCACGCCGCGAGCGCACCCCGGCCTTGTCGAAGACGGACTTGAGGTGGTCCTGGACGGTGTACGCCGACAGGTGCAGCGTGCTGGCGATCTCCTTGGTGTCGACGCCCTGCAGCACCAGCTGGGTGACGTCGCGCTCGCGGGGCGTGAGGCCGAAGGCGGCGACGACGAGCGCCACGATCTCCGGCGGCCGGGCCTCCTCGATCGTGATCACGACGTCACCCTCGCGGTCGCGGAAGGTGCTCAACGGACCGGCCTGGAGGACCAGCCACATGCCGCCGGCGGTGCGCAGCCGGCAGCGCGGCGGGGCGGGGATCTCGCCCCGTGCGTAGCGGCGGGCCGAGGCGATGAGCGCGGCCACCGGGGAGACCGGATCGGGGTGGGTGGGGCTGCCGGCCAGCTCGCCGAGCCACTGCTCGGCGGTCGGCGTCATCTGGGTCGCCCGGTCGTCGGGACCGACGATGATCACGGCGGGCCCGGGGCCGGGCGCCGGCGCGACCACGTCGGCCATCCGGGTGAGCACGCCGGCGCGGACGCCGCGGGCGAACATGCCGGTGAGCGAGGCGAGGAAGTCCACCTCCTCGGCGTCGAACGGACGGTCGTCGGGGCCGCGGAAGAGCGCCGCGGCGCCCCACATCTCCCGGCCGTCGCGGAAGGCCACCCGGGCCTCGTCGCCGATGCCGAAGCGCGGCACCATGAACCGCTCCATCCGGGCCGAGCGCTCGACCTCACCGCCGTGGACGAGGTGCACGCCGGCCGCGTCGGTCTCGGTGCGGACCAGCTCGCTGAACGCGGTGGTCTCGACGTCGCCGTACTCGATCAGCGCGAACTCGTGGTCGTGCTCGCTCTCGCCCGCGAGGGCGCCGTACTTCCGACCGCTGGTGAGCAGGTGGGTCCCCGGGTCGTGGGTCGCCACGCAGGCGCTCTCCCACGGTACGGCGCGGCGCAGCGACGCCATCGCCTCCTCGAGGAAGGTCTCGAGGTCCAGGCCGGCGCGCGCCACCACGTCCACGTCCTGGCGCACGCGCTCAGCGGTCAGTCCTCGGGCCATGCGAGCAGTGTGGCGGATGCACCCGGGGGTGCGTATCCCACTTTTCTGGGGAAGTCCCGATCCCAGTCGTCAGCACGCTCAGGACCACCGGGAATGGGGATGGTCCGCGCCTGTCCTCGGACCGGAGGGTGGGCGCCATGACCACCACCACCCCTGACCTCACCTCCCTGACCCGGCTCGGCGCCGGGTGCGAGCTCCACCTCCCCGGCGACGACGGGTACGACGTGGCCCGCACCCCGTGGAACCTGGCCGTCGACCAGCGGCCCGCCGCGGTCGCCGTACCGCGCACCGTGGCCGAGGTGCAGGCGGTCGTCCGCGCCGCGGCCGCCGCCGACCTGCGGGTCGCACCGCAGAGCACCGGCCACGGCGCCGCGCCGCTCGTCGAGGGCGCCCTCGACGACGTCGTCCTGCTCCGCCTGCACGCCCTGACCGGCGTCACCGTCGACCCGGCGACCCGCATCGCGCGGGTCATCGGCGGCACCCTGTGGGAGGACGTCGTCACCGCTGCGGCCCCGCACGGACTGACCGCTTTGCACGGGTCCGCCCCCGACGTGGCCGTCGCCGGCTTCGCGCTCGCCGGCGGGCTGTCCTTCTACGGTCGCCAGCACGGTCTCGCGGCCGGCTCGATCCGTGCCGTCGAGGTCGTGACCGCCGACGGTGCGCTGCGTCGCCTGAGCGCCACCGAGGAGCCGGACCTGTTCTGGGCGGTGCGCGGCGGGGGCGCCAACGTCGGCGTCGTCGTCGCCATCGAGCTCGAGCTGCTGCCGTACGCCGACGTGTACGCCGGCATGCTGCTGTGGGACCGTGAGCGGGCCCCCGAGGTGGTCCGGGCGTGGGTCGAGTGGACCCGCACCGCGCCGGAGTCGGCGACCACCTCGCTGCGGGTGATGAGCTTCCCGCCACTGCCCGAGCTGCCGCCGTTCCTGTCCGGGCGCGACATCGTCGTCATCGACGGCGCCGTGCTCGAGACCGACGAGGACGCCGCCGCGGTGCTCGCGCCGCTGCGAGCGCTGGAGCCCGAGATGGACACCTTCGGGCGGATCCCGACGACGGACCTGCTCCAGGTCCACATGGATCCGCCGGGACCGTCGCCGGCGGTCGCGGACCACAGCGTCCTGGGCTCCCTGGACGACGCCGCGGTCGAGGTCTTCCTCGAGCAGGTCGGCCCGGGCACCCGCAGCGGGCTGATGTTCGCCGAGCTGCGGCACCTGGGCGGGGCGTTCGGCGTACCGGACCCGGACGGGGGCGTGCTGTCCCACGTGCCCGGCGAGTACGCGCTCTTCTGCGTCGCGATGGCCCCCACCCCGCAGGCGGCGGTCGCGGGCCGGGCCGCGGCCTTCACGGTCGTGCGCGCGCTGGGCGCCTGGTCGCGGACCAGCCTGGTGCCGACGTTCGCCGAGACGCGGGTCGACCCCAGCCGGTTCTACGACGGCGAGGACTGGGCGCGTCTGTGCCGGCTCCGCGACGCCGTCGACCCCGACCGGCTGCTGGTGGCCAACCACGCGATCTGAGCCCGGCCGGAGCCCGGGTGTGGGTCGGCTCAGCCGAAGTCGGCCCACACCCGGCGGGCGGCGCCGTCGACCGTGACGGCTCCTCCGTGGGGGAGGATCCACTGCGGTCTCGTGTGCCCGAACGGGATGCCGACGCAGACGACGGCACCGGGGTTGTAGCGGGCCACCTGCTCGAGCACGACGTCGCGCTGCGCGGCCCGCAGCGCCGCCCGCTCCGCCGCGTCTGGTCGTCGGGCGAGGTCCGAGACCGGAGGACGGGCGACCAGGACCGCGTCGACCGCGGCGAGCAGGCCCCGCTCCCCCAGGGCGCGCACGATCCAACCGACCTCGCGGGCGGGGAGCAGCTTCTCCGAGGTCTCCAGCAGCATCACGCCGCCGGCCAGTGCGTCCGGCTCCGCGCGGAACCGTCCCGCGGCGAGCACCCACTGGAGCACCTCGATGCACCCACCCCAGGTCGGTCCGGTCACGGCCCGGTCCGGGCCCGACCAGCTCCACGGCTCGGTGGGCTCCCGGTCGCCGTACTCCGTGAGGGCGCGGGGGTCGTTCCAGTCCCGGCCGACGTCCTCGGACTCCTCCGGGTCGGTCACCTCCAGCCGGCCGCCGTCGAGGAGCGCCGCGCGCAGCGAGACCGCGTGCACGGGGTCGAGACCGGGGCCCGGCCCGAGGTGCACCTGCGTGGACCCGCCGTAGAAGCTGGCGATGCCGAGCGACCAGAGCCACTGGTGCAGGTTGGTGTTGTCGCTGGTGCCGAGGAACGGCTTGGGGTCGCGACGGGCCGCCTCCGCGTCGAGGAGGGGTACGACGGTGATCTGGTCCTCGCCGCCGATCGTGGCGAGGATCGCCCGCACCTCCGGGTCGGCGAGGGCCTGGTTCAGATCGGCGGCCCGCTGCTCGGGCGACGCCCCGAGCAGGCGGGTCGTGGGGTACTCCACCGGCACCAGTCCGGTCACCTCGGCGAGCCGCTGCATCGCCTGCTCGTGCACGGCCGGCGCGAACCCCGGAGCGGCGAAGGACGGCGACAGCACGGCGACCTTGTCGCCGGCACGGGCCTTGGGCGGGTGGACCAGTGCGCGGGTCATGAGGCCAGCCAAGCACGCCGCGAGCCGGGACACCGGACCGAGCAAGCGTGGCCCGGACATGCCATCCCTCGGATCCGAGGGGACCGTGGGAGGTGACCAATCGGGCCGATCCGCCCCGGGACTGAGGAGGGCTGTCCACAATGGAGGAGTGACGGCGCACCAGGGGGGCCGTCGGGACGGTGGCCCGTCGAGGGCTCCCTTCCGGCGGTGGATCCGCCGCGGCGAGCGCACGGGGACGCACTCGTCGTGGTGGTGGAGTGCTGCGCTTGCAGGCCTGCTGCTCTACCCCTACCTGGTCGTCGTGATGCTCGGCGACCCGGACGGCGAGCGGGTCGTGCTCGCCGGGCACGCGGTGATGCTGCTGTCCGACCTGCTGCTGCTCGGTGCGGGCATCGCGATGGCCGTCGACGCCCGGCTGATGTTCGACGGCCTGCGCGGCAGCATGGCCGTCGCCGCAGTCATCGTGGCGCTCCAGGACGCACCGCTCGAGGTGCTCGGCATGATCGACCGGGCGCTGAGCCCGCTCTCCTTCCGGCTGACCAACGGGCACCTGGTCACCGTGCTGATCGTGCTGGTCGTGATCCACCGGGGCCGGAAGGCCGCCGTACCGGGGAAGCACCTGGTGCTGACCGGGGTCGTGCTCGGCCTGACCGCGGCAACCATCACGCTCGGCGGGTACCGCCTCGTGCAGGAGTCCATCCACGACTCGGGGGTCCTGGGCACCGGCGACCCGGTCGACTACACGATCATGGCGATGATCGGCCTGGTCATGGCGACCGTCGGGCTGCAGCTGGCCACCTCGTCGCTGCCCGGGTGGGCAGCGGCCCGGATCGGCGCCGGGATGCTCGCGATCTTCGCCGCCCGGCTCTACTCGACGCTCGTCGACGCCATGACGCCGACGCCGGTCGCGGTCGTCGGCGTGGCCCTGTTCAGCGCCCTCATCGCGACCACCGCGTCCTCCCTGCTGCGCGTCGCGCTGGAGCAGATGGACGCGCGGGTGGCCCGCTACGCCCACCTGGCCGCGGAGGCCGAGGCGGAGGTCAAGCAGGACCGCGAGGTCGCCCACGAGGTCCGCTCGGCCGCCGCGGGCCTCGCCGCCGGCGCCCGGCTGCTGGCCAGCGGCCAGATCCCGCCCGGGCCCCGCCGTACCGCACTCGAGAAGATGGTCGACATCGAGGCGGCGCGGCTGCGTCGTACCGTCGCCTCCCAGCAGGGCCCGATGACCACCGTCGACGTCGACGCCGTCGTGTCGCCCTTCGTGGTCGCCCAGGCCGCCCTCGGCCACCACGTGGCCTGGACCCCCGGCGGGCACCGCGTGCGCGCCCGCCAGGACGCCCTCGCCGAGGCGCTCGGCACCCTCATCACCAACGCCGCCGACCACGCCGACGGCCTGGGCACCACCATCACCTCGCGGCGCAGGGGCGAGCACGTCGAGATCCTCGTCTCCGACGCCGGCCCCGGACTCGACCCGGCCGTGCGCGAACGGCTGTTCTCGTGGGGCAGCCACGGACGCGCCTCCGGCGGCCAGGGCATCGGGCTGCACCGCGCCCGCCGGATCCTGCTCGAGCAGGGCGGGACGCTCGAGCTGGGCGAGGCGCCGGTGGGTGGTGGGACGACGTTCGTCATCCGGTTGCCGCGGGCGCGGTTGCCGGAGGAGGACCACGGGCTGGGGTGATGACCGGGTTGCCGCGACGTCCGGACGGAGATCGGATGCAGTCTTCGCCAACAGGGGCTGGGAGGCGGCAGATTCCGCGGTCGGACGCCATGCGCGGCCGTCTTCACCGGTCAAGGCCAACCTCGACGCCTTCGCCTCACGATGGGTCCAGCTCATGGGCCACGTCTGCCGCTGGCCCCAGCAAGCGAACCAGACCTTTGCCCGGCGCGCGCCACTGCCGCGGGTTGGCGGGCACCGACCCCTTGCGGTCGAACATATGTTCGAATAGGATGAGCGCATGTCTTCTCTCGGGTGTGATGTCTCAGGAGATCCCTGACAGTTCTGTATCAGGACATCCCTGACAGAAGGTGTCTCAAGACTTCCCTGACACTTGTCCGGGGCCGCGGCCTCCGGGTGGTCGGCCATTGCCGACGTATCGC
>NZ_JBVASH010000008.1:0-143378 GCF_057813895.1 Nocardioides sp. F233 | reverse complement strand
CGCGCGGACCCGGATGCGTTACGACCCGGCCACCATCGTCTATGTCGAACGCCGCACCAGCGAGGGGCTCAGCAAGGCCCGGATCCGTCGCTGCCTCAAGCGCTACATCGCCCGCCAGCTGTTCCGGGCCCTGCACGTCAACGCGAACCCCGCGGAACCCGGACACGACGTGCCGTTGGCTGCTTGACAACCATAGAAGCGTCTCGCGCATGTCGGGCGCCCTTCGGCGCGTGATCTTCCCTCGCTGCGCTCGCTCGTTCCTCGCTCGCTCCGCTCAGTCCAGATCACGCGGGGCGCCCGACGGGTCCAGCCCCGTGTCGTGCGTGAACGCATGACCTTCAGCTGATCGTGATCACTCGGCCGGGCGGTCAGGCGTCGTCCAAGCTCCTGACGAACGCTCCGAAGCCGGGGAGCGTGAACCGCACCAGGCCGTGACCGACGGGCTCGATGACCCCCTTCTCGATCAGCCGCTCCCGGGGGACGCTGATGGCGCGGGAGTCGACGCCCATGCCGGCGGCGATCGCGGCACGGGTGACGTTGCCGTCGCCGGCGGCGGCCATGGCGGCGAGGACGCGCTGCTCGAGGCGCGAGGCGGCGCCCCAGCGGGCGCGGTGCATCGCGGCGAGCTGGTCGCGGGCGACGGGCAGGCCGCGCTTGACATGGGCGAGCGTCAGCCGGGTGCCGGCGTCGGGGGCGGCGGCGTCCCAGGTGGTGGAGCCGAGGAGCTGGAGCAGGTACGGGTAGCCGCGCGACTCGGTCACGACAGCGGCGAGCGCACCGTCGGTCCAGGCGACTCCTTCGGCCTGGGCCGGGGCGACGAGCGCGGCGCGGGCGTCGTCGTCGGACAGCACGTCGAGCGAGACGAAGGTGCTGCGCTCGCCGAAGGTCGCGGCCCGGGTGAGGGCCTCGGGGGTGACAGGCAGGCCGGCCGCGACGGTGGCGAGCGGGTTCTCGGTGCGTTCGCCGTCGAGGTTCTGCAGCGTGTTGAGCAGCACCGACATCTCGTCGGCCGAGGCGGTGTGGAGCTCGTCGAGCAGCAGGAAGAGCCCGGCCCCGCCGTGCGCACGGACCGACGCCGACGCGTCGTGGAGCAGCGACTCCAGCATGCCGATCGCGGCCTGCGGGGGAGCGGTCGCTGCCTCCTTGCGGGCGACCTCGGCCTGCACCTTCGCCCCGGGCAGGCCGACCTCGACGGTCAGCCGCTCGAGCTGGCCACGCCACCGGTTGCCCGTGGGTACGGCGTCCGCGCGCTCGAGCGCCCGCGCGACGCTGTGCGCGATCGCGGAGAGGACCGGCTGCTGCCGGGAGCACGCCACCCATGCGGTGACGAACCCGGACTCGACGGCACCGCGCTGCGCGGCACGCAGCAGCGACGTCTTCCCGATGCCGCGCGGTGCGTGGAACACCATGAGCGGGCCGCCGAGCTCGCCGTACGTCGCCACTCGGGCCAGCAGGCCCTCGATCCGGCGCATCTCCACGGCCCGGCCGGCGAGGATCCGGGGGACCTGACCGGGGGTGTAGGGGTTGCTCGGCATGCCGCCTCCCGCGCGTGATACGTCTTTATACTTAGCCGAAGTATAAAGCGGTATCAGGCCATCAGGTGGAGGCGCGACGGGGTCTCAGGGGCGGGCGGCGACCGCCGCCAGCCCGTCCCCGCTCACCAGGTCCGGGTCGGGCGCCCGGCCGGACGCGAGCATCAGCAGCTCCTGGATCGGTCCGGTGATCGTGGGTCCGGAGCCGCGGGTCCAGTCGATGTCGGTGGCGACCATCCGGACGCTGCGCACCAGCTTGCCGGACCCCATGAGGAAGGCGAGGCGTCGTACGCGGTCGGCGGCGACTGCCGCCGCCTCGGGCGCCATGGTGCGCTGCTGACCGAGCGGTCGAACGATGTCCTGGTGGTGGAGGAGGGCGTCGATCAGGGGCTCGACCGAGGTGGTCGTCGGGACGTGGTGGGTGCTGGTCGAGAACTTCTCGAAGTCGCCGAGGATGCTCTCCCGGGTCTCGCGCGCGCCGAGCCGCTTCACCTCGCGGTAGATCATCGCGTTGTAGCCGCGGCCGAGGTTGCGCACGGTCATCCCGGGCATCTGGGCCCAGCCGATCTGCGGGGTGGAGATGACGTGGGCCGCGACGTCGTGGACGGTCCAGCCGGGGCAGAGCGTGTCGTGCGCCCAGTCTGCAAGGTCGAGGTCGGCCAGCGTGGCGGCGAGCGCGGCGCGCTCGGCGTGGATGTGCGCCCAGGTCGTGGCCTTGTCCATGTCGACTCCCATTGGTCAGTCTCCCTGACTGATATGGTCAGCCTGACTGACCACTTCGTCAAGACCCGTGGAGGCCGCGATGTCCGAGCCGCACCCGGCGCTGCTGATGTTCATCGGTGCGCGGTACGTCGAGCAGCGGGTCTCCGACGCCGTCGCTGCCGCCGGCTTCAGCGACATCACGCCGGCCATGGGCCGGGTCGCCGCCCGGCTGAGCGACGAGGGGATCCGGGTGACCGAGCTGGCCGAGCAGGCGCGGATCACCAAGCAGAGCGCGAGCGTGCTGGTCGACCAGCTCGAGCGAGCGGCGTACGTCGAGCGGGTACCGGACCCCGCCGATGCCCGGGCCCGGCTCGTGGTGATCGCGCCGCGCGGGCGCGACGTGCAGCGGGTCGCGCGCCGCGAGGAACGGGCGATCGCACGCGAGTGGACGCGACACCTGGGCGCCGAGCGGATGGCGGCACTCCGGGCGGCGCTGAGCGACCTGCGCGAGATCACCGACCCGTACCTGTGACGGGCAGTGATGGCGGCGACGATTTCGCCAGTCCCTGCTTCCGCGAGTAGTCTTCTCCGGTTGCCTCGGCGAGGGAGCTCCCGCTTCTGTGACTCCGTGATCGACTGGGCCGGTTCGTCTTTCATGACGCCGCGCGCCCTGCCGGTCACCGGGTGAGGGAAGCGCGGCGTTTCTCGTCTCCGAGCAGCCGCCACCACCACGCGACGATCAGGAGATCCCCATGAGCACCGAGAAGATCCAGGCCGAGGTCCGCACCGAGTTCGGCAAGGGCGCCGCCCGCCGCATCCGCCGCGACAACAAGATCCCCGCCGTCGTCTACGGCCACGGCAACGAGCCGGTCCACCTGACCCTCCCGGGCCACGACACGATGATGGCGATCAAGCACGGTGGCGCCAACGCCGTCCTCGAGCTCGAGTTCGACGGCCAGTCGCAGCTCGCCCTCACCAAGCAGGTCCAGGTCGACCCGGTCCGCCGCGTCCTCGAGCACGTCGACTTCGTCGCCGTGAAGCGTGGCGAGAAGGTCACCGTCGACGTCCCGGTGCACCTCGTCGGCGACGCCGCCAACGGCACCCTGGTCGTCACCGAGAACGCGACCGTCCAGGTCGAGGCCGAGGCCACCCACATCCCCGAGCAGTTCGAGGTCAGCATCGAGGGCGCCGAGGCCGGCACCCAGATCCACGCCGGCCAGATCGCGCTGCCGTCGGGCGTCACCCTGCTGACCGACGCCGAGACCCTCGTCGTCAACGTCACCGAGCAGGCCGCTGCTGAGCCCACCGCCGAGGAGGCCGCCGAGGCTGCCGCCGAGGCTGCTGGGGCCGGCGACAGCGAGTGATCACCAGCCGGCTCAGGTGGTTCCTGGGCCGACTGATCTCCCCGGCGCGGACGTCCGCGCCGGGGAGCACCGCCGCACCCGACGAGGAGACCTTCGTGGCTGACGCGACCAGCGCCGACGTCTGGCTCGTCGTCGGGCTCGGCAACCCCGGCCCGTCGTACGCCGGGCACCGGCACAACATCGGCTACCTGGTGGTCGACGAGCTCGCCCGCCGGATGGGCAGCGGCTTCCGCGCCCACAAGACCGGCCGCGCCGACGTCGTCGAGGGCCGGCTCGGCGCCCCCGGTGTCGCCAGCCCCCGGGTGGTGCTGGCCAAGTCCCGCTCGTACATGAACGAGTCGGGCGGCCCCGTCAAGGCGCTCGCGACCTTCTACAAGGTCCCCGCCGACCGGGTCATTGCGATCCACGACGAGCTCGACATCGACTTCGGCACGCTGCGCATCAAGGTGGGCGGCGGCGACAACGGCCACAACGGCCTCAAGTCGATGCGCTCCTCGCTGGGCACCGGCGACTTCTACCGGGTCCGGGCCGGCATCGGTCGCCCGCCGGGTCGCCAGGAGGTCGCCGACTTCGTGCTCTCCAACTACGGCACCGTGGAGCGCAAGGAGCTGCCGTTCCAGATCGACTCCGCGGCCGACGCCGTCGAGTCGCTCATCGCCGACGGCCTCGAGAAGACCCAGTCGCGGTTCAATTCCTGACGTGTCCTGCCCAGCGGCACGACTGCGCCCGGCTTCGACCGGCCCACTACGCTGACCGCGTGACTTTCGAGCCCGGAACCCCCGCTCCCGAGGTCGTCGCCGACGACCACCGCCTCGCTGCCTGGCTGGCCGAGGAGGCCGGCCGCCGTCTGCTCGAGGTGCGCACGGAGGGCCTGGAGGGCAAGGAGCTCAAGGACGCCGGCGACCGCGCCGCCCACGTGCTGCTCATGGACCTGCTGGCGACGTACCGCCCCGACGACGCGGTCCTCTCCGAGGAGGCGCTGGAGAGCGCGGCAGACAAGGACGCCCGGCTCACCGCGGCCAAGGTCTGGATCGTCGACCCGCTCGACGGCACCCGCGAGTTCTCCGAGCCGCCGCGCGACGACTGGGCCGTGCACGTCGCCCTCTGGCAGGACGGCCGGCTGATCGCCGGCGCCGTCGCGCAGCCCGCACTGGGCGAGACCTTCAACACCGGCACCCCGCCGGTCGTCCCGGCCCGCACCTCGCAGCGGCCGCGGATCGCGGTCTCGCGCACCCGCCCGCCGGCCTTCGTCGAGGCGCTGGCGAAGGAGCTCGATGCCGAGCTGGTCCCGATGGGCTCGGCCGGCGTGAAGATGATGTCGGTCGTGCGCGACGTGGCGGACGCCTACGTGCACGCGGGCGGCCAGTACGAGTGGGACTCCGCCGCGCCGGTCGCGGTCGCGCGCTCCGCGGGCCTGTTCACCTCGCGCGTCGACGGCAGCGAGCTGGTCTACAACCAGGCCGACGTCTACCTGCCCGACGTGATCGTG
This sequence comes from Nocardioides sp. F233, assembly GCF_057813895.1. NCBI lineage: Bacteria > Bacillati > Actinomycetota > Actinomycetes > Propionibacteriales > Nocardioidaceae > Nocardioides > Nocardioides sp. F233. Next base: position 138,291 of record NZ_JBVASH010000008.1, on the reverse strand, counting down.
TGCCGCCCCGAGCTCTCCGAGCAGATCCTCGCCTTCATCAAGGCCAACGGCACCGACTGACGTCTCGGCATGGCTGACGAAGGCACCGAGGAGCGCAGGACGCGGATCGACTGGCCCGCGACCTTCGCCGGCGCGGGCGCGGCCGTCACGGTCGCCGTCCTGCTCTCCACGCTCGGCGCCGCCGGCACCCTGATCGGCGCCGCCCTCGGCAGCGTCATCGCGACGGTCAGCACCGCGCTGTACAAGCAGGGCATCGAGTCCAGCCGCCGGCGGGTGGCCGAGGTGCAGGCCGCGGCGTTGCAGCGCGACGCGGCCCGGGCGCACCGCCACGTCGAGGCCTCCGAGGTCGTCGAGCCGGAGCTCGTCGAGGCCGGGGACGACGAGGCGATCGACCCGGTCGCCGCGCTCGGCCGTCGCTGGGCCGCACTGCCGTGGAAGCGGCTCGCGATGCTCGCGGCCGTCGTCTTCGTCCTCACGCTGGTGGTGATCAGCGCCATCGAGCTGATCGCCGGCAAGAGCGTCTCGACGATCACCGGCGGCACCGACGGCAAGGACCGGACCTCGATCGGCGGGGTGCTCGGCGACGGCGGCAGCAAGGGCCAGGACAAGAAGCAGGAGCTGCCGGCCGAGGAGACGCCGACGCCGACGCCCACGCCGACCGACCCCACCAGCACCGCTGCCCCGACGGAGCCCACCACCCCGGCCACGCCGACGGAGGCCCCGACGCCGACCGAGACGGCCACCGTGACCGAGACGGTCACCCCGACCCCGGCGCCCTCCGCGACACCCAGTCCGTCGGCGACGACGACCCCCTGACGCCGAAACCGGTTGCCCGGGCGCCGGTTCCCCGGCAAGGGTGGGCGCGTGACGTCGTACATCTCGCACACCACCGTCGACTGCGCCAACGCCTACGAGCTCTCGGAGTGGTGGAAGCCGGTCCTCGGCTACACCGACCTCCCCGGCGACCCCAACCTGCCGGGGCACGAGGAGTGCATGATCATCGACCCCGACACCGGCCACCAGGTGCTGTTCATCGAGGTCCCCGACCGCAAGGTCGGCAAGAACCGGGTGCACTTCGACCTGCGCCCGCGCACGGGAACCCGCGACGAGGAGATCGAGCGCCTGCTGGCGTACGGCGCCGTGCAGGTCGCCGACCACCGCGGCATCCACGGCCCCGGCAGCGGCTGGGTCACCTTCGCCGACCCGGAGGGCAACGAGTTCTGCGTGGTCCGCTCGCAGGGCGAGCTCGACAGTTCCGCGTGATCAGAACACGTTGAGCGGCCGGAACTGCACGGAGATCCGTGGTCCGGCCGAGGCGACCTTGGGCACGGCGTGCTCCCAGGTCCGCTGGCAGGAGCCGCCCATGACCACCAGGTCGCCGTGGCCCATCTCGACCGCGAACGCCTCGTCGCGGCGCTCGGGGTCACGCGGGCGCAGGTGCAGCCGGCGCGGGTCGCCGACCGAGACGATCGCGACCATGGTGTCGTCGGTGGAGCCGCGCCCGATGGTGTCGCCGTGCCACGCGACGCTGTCGCGCCCGTCGCGGTAGTAGCAGCAGCCGGCGGTGCGGAACGGCTCGCCCAGCTCGGCGGCGTACCGCTGTGTCAGCCGCTCCCGGGCGGCGGTGAGCGCCGGGTGGGGGAGCTCGTCGCCGATCATGTAGGTGAAGACGAGTCGGGGTACGTCGACCACCCGGTCGTACATCGCCCGCCGCTCCGCGCGCCACGGCACGTCGCGGACCAGGGTTGCGAAGACCTCGTCGGCGTCGGGCAACCAGTCGCGCGCGACGTCGACCCAGGCGCCCGCGCTGAGCACGCGGCGCTCGGTGGTGACCTCGCTCGCCGCGGCGTCGAACAGACTGGTCTGGAAGTCCACCGTCATGGACCGAGGATACCCCCGGATCGAACAGGTGTTCGCATGGCGCGCTCGGCAAAATTCCGTGCGTTCCGGGGACGGCGCGCCACGGAGATCCCTAGTCTCAGGCGCGCAGCGCGCCAGCACCAAGGGGGGTCGATGAGCCGCTCGCTCAAGCACGTGACCATCCGTGAGTACGTCCGGGGCCTGGTCGCCGGCAGCGCACCCGGCACCGCCGCGCCCTCCGAGCGGGACCTGGTCGACCGCTTCGGGGTCGCCCGGATGACGGTGCGCCAGGCGCTGGACGCGCTGGTCGGCGAAGGAGTGCTGGAACGGGTGCCCGGTCGGGGCACGTTCGTCGCCGCGCCCCGTCGTACGGCGACCGGTGTCATCGGCTTCACCGAGGAGATGGCCCGCCGTGGCATGGTCGCCGAGGCACGCACCCTGGTCGCCGAGCGGGTCGCCGCCGGCGACGGGCTCGCGACCGCGCTGCAGGTCGCCCCGGGCTCGCCCCTGGTGCGCTGGCGGCGGCTGAGGATGGCCGACGGCCGGCCGGTCTGCCTGTCGGAGACCTACCTCGTCGAGCGGCGGGTCCCGGGCCTGGTCGATGCCCTGCCCAGCAGCCTGTACGACGACCTCGGCGACCGCGGCCTGCGCCCCACCTGGTCCGAGGACGTGCTCGCCGCGTGCGCGGCCGGCTCGGAGGAGGCTGCGCTGCTCGAGGTGCGGAGCGGAGCGCCGGTGCTGCGGCTCGACCGCCGGGCGTGTGCGGAGGAGGTCGTGGTCGAGGTCTCGCGCACGGTCTACCGCGGCGACCACCACGCGGTCAGCCTGCTGCTGCGCGGCTGAGCCCGCCGATCAGGAGAGTCCGCCGAGCGGCGCGACCTCGATCCCGGACTCCTCGCAGACCCAGGTCGGGGCGGGGCCGCCGAGGTCGGGCTCGATGTGCAGCGCGTGCACCGGCGCGTCGTCGCAGGCGGTGCACCGCGGCCACAGACCCTCGCGCGCCTGCCGGCCGAACCGGTCGGCGAGCCCGTCCTGCACGTCCTGGGCCACCAGACCGGCGATGAACGGCGCGCCCTCGGGCCACTGCTGCAGCCACCACCGGCGCTCGGAGCAGGCGTCCTCGAGCAGGGTCACGGAGTCCGGCGTACCGAGGGCGCGGGCCTGCAGGTCGGCCAGCACCTGCGCTCGGGCCCGGAAGATCACGCTGTCGTCCACAGGTCCATTGTGCGCGGGTTTGGTGACGGGGCGGTCCGGGGCATTGCAGCCGGCACCGCTCCCGACCCGCGGGAGCCACCGAGAGGGGACCGCCATGACCCTGTCCGCCGTGTGGGGCGACCTGGACCGGCTCGACGACGAGATGGCCGAGCTCGCGGGGCAGGTCGCCCAGCTGACGTCGTACGCCGGGCGCTGGGTCTGCCAGCGGGCCGGCTTCGCGCCCAGCCCGCTGTGCCTGCTGCGTCCGCTGGCCGAGCTGATGGACCTGCTGGCCGAGGGCTTCGGCGACCTGCGCGTCCTCGCGCTCGACGACTGGGGCGACCTGCGGCACGGCGTCGCGTTGACCCGCCTGGACCTGCGGGCGGTCGACGACGGCGTGGCCGGCCTGGTGCCGGTGGTGGCGGGATGACCGCCGAGCCACTGGTGCTGCCGGAGCCCGCCCTCGGACCCGAGCGGCTGCGTCACGACGCGGAGTTCCGGGCGTTGGACCGCACCTTCGACCGCATCCGCGACACGGTCAACACGGGCATCGACGTCCTCAACGACCTCGGCTGCGGGCTGCGCCGACTGCCCGAGGAGAGCCTGCAGGAGCTGGTCGTGCTGCCGCTGACCGGCGACTACCGCCGGATCAGGCAGAACGCCACCGCGATCGGGTACGTCGACGCCGCGCTGACCCGCTACGCCGCCTCCACCGCCCGGCTGGCGCTCGCGGTCGGCCCGTGCTGGGAGGGCGAGGCCGCGGCGTCGTACCTGCACCGCCTGGGGCGGCACGCTGCGGCCGCACGCGGCGCCGGCGAGCTGCTGACTGTCGCGGTCCCGGTGTTCGAGGAGGTCGCCCGGTTCGCCGAGCGGCTGGCCGTCGAGGTCGAGGAGCTCGTCGTGGAGCTGGTCGAGAAGGGCACCCGGCTGATGACCCGGCTGCTCGCCCGGGTCGCGGGGCCGACCGGCTGGGCGGTCTTCGGGGCGGAGGTGGCGTTGCACGGACTGGACGCCGTCACCGACCTCGTCGAGGACGCCCGCCGGCTGGTGGCCATCGTCGACCGGCTCCTCACGATGAAGGAGGAGGTGATCGACCGGGTCGACGAGCAGCGCGACCGGCTGGCTGAGCTCAGGCGGGTCGCCGACGTCGCCCGGGAAGCGCTAGGCAGGTAGCCGGGCGAGCTCGCGCGCGACGTTGGCCCGCGCGGTCTGCTCCCACTCGCTGCGCCCGTGGGCGGTCCGGAACAGGGCAGGGGTGTCGGTCAGTGCCCGCAGCACCTCGGCCCGGCCGGCGGCGAACACGTCGTCGTCGAGGTGGGCGTACTCCGAGCGGACCGCGGCGACGTACTCGTCGTAGCGCTCCTGCGCCGCGGCGAGGATGGACAGGTCGGCGTCCGAGAGCGCGCACCCGTTGGCGTCGTCGGGCTCCGGGCGGTGGTGCTCGGTGAGGCGCACCAGCCGGGCCACCTCGGCGACGGTCGCCTCGTCGGCGTGGGCAGGCAGCGTGTCCTCGGCCCAGGCAGCCGAGCGCTCCTCGGCGTCCCGCTCGCCGTCGTACACCGCGTCGTGGAACCACGCAGCGAGCAGCACCGGCGTGCGGTCGTACGCCACCCCGGCGGCAGCGAGCTCGTCGAGCCGCTGCAGCACCTCGGCGAGGTGGCGGGTGCCGTGGTGCCCGCGGCTCGGGTCGCCGTAGGCCGCCAGCAGCTCGTCGCGCAGGGCGTCGGCACCGGTCAACGGCCAGGGCAGGTCGGTCACCTTGGGATGGTCGTCCTCCATCCCGGTATTCAAACCGACTGCCCCGGCCGCTGTCACCGCTGGGGTCCCTCAGTCGCCCTTCACGTTCACGATCTGGCGCAGCACGTGCCGGACCTCGACGAGGTCGGCCGCGTCGGCCATCACCCGGTCGATGTCCTTGTAGGCCGCCGGGATCTCGTCGATGAACGCGTCGGTGTCGCGGTAATCGATGCCCGCCATCGCCTCCCGCAGCTGCTCACGGGTGAAGGTCCGGCGGGCCTTCGACCGGGAGTACTCCCGGCCCGCGCCGTGCGGCGCCGAGTTGAGCGCGACCGGGTTGCCGCGTCCGCTGACGACGTACGACGCCGTCCCCATCGATCCCGGGATCAGGCCGGGCCGGCCCTGCTCCGCGTTGATCGCGCCCTTCCGCGACAGCCACACGTCCTTGCCGAAGTGGCGCTCCTGCTCGGTGTAGTTGTGGTGGCAGTTGATCTCCTCGACGCGCTCGAGCTCGTCGGCCGACCCGAGGCCGACCCACTCGGCGAACTGCCGGACGACCCGGTCCATCATCTCCTCGCGGTTGAGCAGGGCGTAGCGCTGCGCCCACCGCATCTCGCGGATGTAGGCCCAGAACTCGTCGGTCCCCTCGGCGAGGTACGCGAGGTCCTTGTCGGGGAGCTCGATCCACCACTTCGCGCAGAGGTCGCGGGCGACCTTGATGTGCTTCTGCGCGATCTTGTTGCCGACGCCCCGCGACCCCGAGTGCAGGAACAGCCAGACCCGCTGCTCCTCGTCGACGGTCACCTCGATGAAGTGGTTGCCGGACCCGAGCGTGCCCAGCTGCAGGTCCCACTGCTTGACGTACCGGCCGGGCTCGAAGCCCGCCTGCTCGGCCAGCGTCGTGAGCTCGGCGAGCCGCCGCTCGGTGTGCTCCCTGCTGATCGTGCGGTTGGCGGCGCCGGCCGAGAGCGGGACCGCCCGCTCGATGGCCTCCCGCAGCGGTCGCCGCTCGGCGGGCAGCTGGTCGGTGGTGAACCGGGTGCGCACGGCGATCATGCCGCAGCCGATGTCGACGCCGACCGCGGCCGGGATGATCGCGCCGAGGGTCGGGATGACCGAACCCACCGTCGCACCCAGGCCCAGGTGGGCGTCCGGCATCAGCGCGAGGTGGGGGTGGATGAACGGCATGGTCGCCGTCGTCACCGCCTGGTCGCGCGTGCCCTGCTCGAGGATCGAAGCCCAGCTGAGGAGCTTCGGGGTGATCTTGTCCATCGTGGTGTCCTGCGTCGTGGCCCTTCTCGTGTCCCGGGTCCGCCGGGTGCGGACCGGCGCACGAGGCTAGGTGCCCGGAAATGCGTTGCGCACGTCATTTTGTCCAGCGGTAGCCGCATCCAGACGCTGTCCGGGCCGCCCAGCTCGTCGGCGGTGCGATGGGTCTCGACGAACCCGTGGTGCTCGTAGAACGCGCGGGCCCGCTCGTTGCCGGCCATGTGCGCCAGCCGGATCTCGCTCGCGTCACGGCCGGGTCCCGCCACGACCGCGGCAAGCAGTGCCGTCCCGGCGCCCGTGCCCTGCGCCACGGGCACGACGTACAGCTTCCAGATGTCGACGACGTCGCCGTCGACCGAGTACGTCGCCACGCCGCTCACCTGCCCGTCCGACTCGGACACGAGCACCAGACCGGCGGCGATCGCCTGCGCGGTCCCCTCGGGCGACCACCAGTCGGCCAGGCCGCGGTGCCCGCCTCAGCGCTCAGCCTGCTCGCGCAGCCAGGCGGCGAGCACCTCGTTGATCCGCAGGCCCAGGTCGACCTGGGCGGCGAAGGGTTCGTCGGCGTCCATCCGCTCGTGCAGGTCGAGCAGCGCCGCCGTCTCGGCCTCGACGTGCTCGAGGTCGCGGGCGAAGACCTGCCTGCGGTCGGCAGGGGCGAGGAGCTGGTTGAGGAACAGCCGCACGGCGCTCTCGTTGCGCTGCGACCGGTCGGGCTCGTCGTCGACGAGCCAGCGGCGCAGCTCGCTCCGGCCGTCGTCGGTGAGGGCGTAGGTCTTGCTGCCGCGAGGGCCGCGGTCGACGACCTCGACCAGTCCGCCCGCCTCGAGGCGGGCCAGCTCGGGGTAGATCTGGCTGTGCCGCGCGTGCCAGGCCGAGCGCAGCGAGACGTCGAACATGCCCGAGAGCTCGTAGCCCGTCGAGGGCTTGCGGGCCAGCAGGCCGAGGATCGCGTGGCGCAACGACATGACCTGAGCCTACTGGTGCCGTCAGTTTTGACATGTCTAAATTGACATGTCATTTTCGACATGTGAATGCACCTGATCTCGCCCCGCGCCGGCGGGCCCTGCTCTGGGCCGCCGTGGTCGCCGGGCTCCTGCTCGCCATGCTCGACCAGACCATCGTCGGCACCGCCCTGCCGCGGATCGTGAGCGACCTCGGCGGTCCGTCCTGGTATGTCTGGGCCTTCACCTGCTACCTCGTTCCGGCGACCGTGCTGCTGCCCGTGGCGACCCGACTCTCGGACCGGACCGGTCGCCGCGACATGCTGCTGATCGGCATGGGCCTGTTCGTGGCAGGCTCGGCGATCTGCGCCGGCGCCGGCTCGATGCCCGTCCTGGTGGCGGGCCGTGCCACCCAGGGGGCCGGGGGTGCGGCCCTTGAGGCGCTGAGCTTCCTGGTCGTCAACGAGCTCGCCCGTGACAGCAGGAGGGGAGCGGGGCAGGCCGCGATCTCCGCGGTCATGGCGCTCAGCTTCGTCGCGGGTCCGCTGATCGGCGGACTGCTGACGGACCACGTCGGCTGGCGATGGGCGTTCCTGGTCAACGTCCCCGTCGGCCTGGTCGCCATGGTGCTGCTCGTCCGCTCGCTGCCGGCGTCCTTCGGGCGCACCGAGTCCCGTCGGGTCGATGTCGACCTCGCCGGCATCGGCTGCCTCGTCGTCGGCATCGGCGCGCTCCTGGTCGCCCTCAACCGGCACCAGCAGCTCGGCGACTGGCTGCTGCCGTCCACCGGTGGCGCGCTCCTGTGCGGTGTCCTGGTCATCGTCGTGTTCCTCCGGGTCGAGGCCACCGCTGCGGCGCCGATCGTGCCGCTCAGGCTGCTCGCCGACGCGGCGTCGCGCCGGCTGCTGGTCGCGGGCGCCTTCGCGACCACCGGCCTGTACGCGTGCGTCCTCCTCGTCCCGCGCTGGTACCAGCACGACGGCGGGGTCGATGCGACCGGGGCTGGCGTCCGTGTCTACCCGCTCCTCGTCGCGCTGCTCGTGGGCGTCAACGTCGGAGCGGTGCTCGTCAGCAGCGGAGCGCTGCGTATGCCGTTGCTTGCCGCCAGCGCGGTGACGGGGGTCGGCGCGCTCGCCTTCCTCGCCCTCGGTACGTCGTCCTCGGGCCTGGTGCCGCTCGTGGCCATGGCCGTGCTGGGGCTCGGCATGGGGCCGCAGCTGTCGGGCCTGCAGATCGCGCTGTCGCGGACCGTCGCGCCCCGGGACCTCGCTGCGGCGATGGGGACGCTGCTGCTCGGGCGACAGGTCGTCGGAGCGGTCGCGCTGGCCGCGGCCGATGCGCTGTACCGCAGCCGTTCGGCGACCGACGGTTCCGCGTCCGGGACCGGCTGGGCGATCGCCTGGGTCGCGGGTGCGGGTGCCCTGGCCGCCGCGATTGCCCTGGCGGGGGTGCGTCGCCGCCTGCCGGTGGCGCCCGAGCCCGTCGCGGCCTGAGAAGCGGGACGGCCCGAGAGACGCGTCGCGTCTCCCGGGCCGTCCGTGTCGTGCGTCAGCCGACCACCGGCACGTTGGCGAGCGCCTCCGCGAGATCGGCGTCCGACAGCGGGTCGTCCTCGAGCTTGCCGCTGAGGAAGCTCTCGTAGGCGCCGAGCTCGAGCAGACCATGGCCGGACAGGCCGACCACGATCACCGGCGAGGTGCCGGCCTCGGTCGCGGCGAGCGCCTCACGGCGTACCTGCGCCAGGGCGTGCGACGACTCGGGCGCCGGGACGATGCCCTGGGTGCGGGCGAACTCGACGGCGGCCTCGAAGCACTCGCTCTGGTGCAGTGCGGCCGCGTCGATCAGGCCCTCGTTGACGGCGTGCGAGACCAGCGGCGCCATGCCGTGGTAGCGCAGGCCGCCGGCGTGGATCGGCGACGGGACGAAGTCGTGGCCGAGCGTGTGCATCTTCATCAGCGGCGTGAGGCCGGCGGTGTCGCCGAAGTCGTAGCGGTACTCGCCACGGGTCAGCGTCGGGCACGAGCTCGGCTCGACCGCGAGGATCCGCGGCGCCTGGTTGCCGGCCAGCTTCTCGCGCAGGAACGGGAACGCGAGGCCGGCGAAGTTCGAGCCGCCGCCGGCGCAGCCGACGACCAGGTCGGCCCCGGTCTCGCCGGCCTTGGCCAGCTGGAGCAGCGCCTCCTCGCCGATGACCGTCTGGTGGAGCAGCACGTGGTTGAGCACCGAGCCCAGCGCGTACTTGGCCTCCGGGTCCTGCGCCGCGACCTCGACCGCCTCGGAGATCGCGATGCCGAGCGAGCCCGGGTGCTCGTCGGGGAACGCCTTGCCCGACTCGGTCAGCCTGCTCGGCGAGCGGTGCACCGTGCCGCCGAACACCTCGATCAGGGTGCGGCGCTGCGGCTTGGTGTCGTACGACGCCCCGACCTGCCACACCTCGCAGCTCACGCCGAACAGTGCGCTGGCGTACGACAGCGCCGTGCCCCACTGGCCGGCGCCGGTCTCCGTCGTCAGGCGGGTGATGCCGTTGATCTTGTTGTAGTAGACCTGCGGCACGGCCGTGTTGACCTTGTGCGAGCCGGCCGGCGAGACGCCCTCGTACTTGTAGTAGATCCGGGCGCTGGTACCGAGCTTCTCCTCCCAGCGGCGGGCGCGGTACAGCGGGCTCGGCCGGTACTGCCGGTAGACGTCGAGGACCGGCTCCGGGATGTCGACGTACCGCTCGGCGGTGACCTCCTGCGCGATCAGCTCCGGCGGGAACAGCGGCGCCAGGTCGTCCGGTCCGACCGGCTCGTGGGTCCCCGGGTGCAGCGGCGGCGGGGGAGGCGTCGGCAGGTCGGCGACGATGTTGTACCAGCGGGTCGGCTGCTCTTCCGGCGCGAGGGTGTACATCACCTGGTCGTCGCTCATGGGGCATCCTCTCGGGTCGGGTCCTCGGACCTCGGATCCTAGGCCTGCCCCGTGCGGCTGCTCCGGCCGTCCGCACCGCAGTAACACGCCGTCCACCCGTCTACCTGTCGCTTGTCCGCGGGAAACAGCCGAAATCGGGGCCTCTGCTGCTGACAACCGCCGGGAAGTCGCGTGGACAGCGTGTTACTGCGCGAGCTGCGCGGTGCCGCCTGTCGGACGCCGGTGCCTCGCCTGTCGGACGCTGACCTCGATCGACCGCGCCTCGTAGGGCAGGATTCGGGGTGTGAGTGCTGACGACGCCCGGGCCGAGCTCCACCGACTCCGGTCGAGCATCGACAACCTCGACGCCGCCCTCGTGCACCTGCTGGCGGAGCGGTTCAAGTGCACCGAGGCGGTCGGTCGCCTCAAGGCGCGTGCCGCGATGCCACCGGCCGATCCCGCTCGCGAGGCGGTCCAGATCGCGCGGCTGCGGTCGATGGCGGAGAGCTCGGGGCTGGACCCGCACTTCGCCGAGAAGATCCTCAACGTGATCATCGCGGAGGTCATCCGCAACCACGAGCAGTTCGCCGAGGAGAACGAGGACTGACGCTCGCCGGGGCTTGTAACTAAGGGTTACAGGTCGAATTCCGGTGTCACAACGCCCGGGTAGTGGCAATTGCGCCCGGGTAGTCGGTCCGCGCCGCTGGGCAGGCTCGGTCTGTTCGGACGACCCGGGGTGGGTGGATCGATGCGCGATCTCCCCGGGCGTTGTTGCTGCTACCCGGGTGCTGTGGTGCCTGTTTTCGTGACGTAACCCTTAGTTACAAGGGCGCGCAGGTATGCTTAACTGCGGTTAACGAAATCGCGGAGGAGGGCCCCGATGTACGTCGCCGCGTCCGACCTGGACGCCCTTCGCCTGTCGCTCGGCGAGGGGCCGCAGTCGGCGATCAAGGTGCTGATCGCCGTCTTCCTGCTGGGCATCGCCCTCGACACCAAGCCGTCCGACCTGCGGGCGGTGCTGCGCCGGCCGCTCGTGCTGGTCGTCGGGCTCGTGGCGCAGTTCGCCGTGCTGCCCGCGGTCACCCTGATGCTGTGCCGGGCGCTCGACGTCGGCGGCTCGGTCGCGCTGGGGATGCTCCTGATCGCCTGCTGCCCCGCGGGCAACCTCTCCAACCTGCTGACCCACCGCGCGCAGGGTGACGTCGCGCTGTCGATCGCGCTGACCACCTGCTCCAACGTGGTGGCCGTGCTCGCGACCCCGGTCGCGTTCGCGTTCTGGGCCGCGCGCCACCCGGCGGCCGACGCGCTGCTCCACGACATCCGGCTCGACCCGGTCGAGATGGGCGTCGAGGTGGCGCTGCTCATCGGACTGCCGTTCGTGATCGGGCTGGTCGTGGCTGCGCGGCGCCCCGACCTCGCGGCGCGGTGCCGGCGCCCGGTCGAGGTCGCGGTCCTGCTCGTGCTGCTCCTGATCATCGTGGCCGGCCTGGCCAGCCGCGGCAGCATGATCGTCGAGCACCTGGGCGAGGTCGCGTTGCCGGCGATCACGCAGAACGCGGTCCTCCTGCTCATCGGGTACGCCGTGGGCCGGTCCCTGCGGCTCCCGCCGGCCGGGGTGCGGGCGATGAGCTTCGAGATGGGCGTGCGCAACACCGCGGTGGGCCTGGTCCTCGCGCTGGCCTACTTCGACCAGCTCGGCGGCGTCGCGCTGGTGGTCGCCTTCTGGGGACTGTGGGACGTGCTCGCGGGCCTGACCCTGTCGACGCTGTGGCGCCGCCGGTCCGCGCCCGTCGCCGAGCCGGTCCGATGAACTCGCTACGTCGTGAGCGCGCGGGGCAGGTGCGCCGAGCCGCGCTCGACCAGCGACTCCAGTCCGCGCCGGGTGGCGGCCGCGTCGTCCGCGCCGACCGCGTCGGCGAGGCCCGCCTCGAACTCGGCGTGGAAGGCGGTGGCGCAGGCGAGCGCCGCGCGTCCCCGCTCGGTGACCCGGACCGCACGCACCCGCCGGTCGCTCGTTCCGGTGCGCTCGAGGTAGCCGGCCCTCAGCATCGGGTCGATCGCCTTGAGGGTGCCGGGGCTGCTGAGGTCCATCCGCTCGGCCAGGTCGCGCAGGCTCAGCTCGTCGTCGCCGAGCGTGCGCAGCACCCACCCGCTGCGGACCGTGAACTCCTCGAACCCCGCTGCGGCCAGCCGCTCGTGCAGGGCGTCGACGAACACGACGCCCGCGAGGCTGAGCAGCACGCCGAAATCCGTCACCCGAGCATCGTAGGAGCCAGCGCGTGAGCGAGACCCCCCTGGCCGGACCCGTCATCGCCCGTACGGCGGCCGGCTCCGCGCCGTACCACCCGCCACGCCCGCGCCCGGCCGGCAGGCCGAACGTGCTGGTCGTCCTGCTCGACGACATCGGGTTCGGTCAGCTCGGGACCTTCGGCGGCGAGATCGACACCCCGACGGTCGACCGGATCGCCGGGCAGGGCCTGCGCTACAACCGCTTCCACGTGACCGCGATGTGCTCGCCCAGCCGCGCGTCGCTGCTGACCGGCCGCAACGCGCACGCGGTCGGCATCGGGTTCCTGGCCGACATGCCGACCGGCTATCCCGGCTACAGCGGGCGGATCCCCGCAACCGCTGCCACCCTGCCCCGCATCCTGCGTGACGCCGGCTGGAACACGATGGCCGTCGGCAAGTGGCACCTCACGCCCCGCAACGACCGCACCGCAGCCGGTCCGTTCGGCACCTGGCCGCTGGGGCAGGGCTTCGAGCGCTGGTACGGCTTCCTCCACGGCGACGCCAACCAGTGGACCCCGACGCTCTACCGCGACAACTCGCCGGTCGAGCCGCCGGCGACGCCGGAGCAGGGCTACCACCTCACCGAGGACCTGGTCGACGAAGCCGTGCGGATGGTGCGCGACCAGAAGCACGCCGCCCCCGACAAGCCGTTCCTGATGTACCTCGCTCCCGGTGCCGGGCACGCACCGCACCAGGTCCCCGCCGAGTGGATCGAGCGGTACGCCGGCCGCTTCGACGACGGCTGGGAGGCGGTCCGCGAGCGGACCTTCGCGCGGCAGGTCGCCGCGGGCGTCGTACCGGCCGGCACCACCCTGCCTCCGCGGCCGGAGTGGGTGCAGGACTGGGCAGAGGTCGGCGAGGACGAGCGCCGCCTGTTCGCGAGGTACGCCGAGGCGCATGCCGGCTTCATCGCCCACTTCGACCACCACCTCGGCCGGCTGGTCGACGCGCTGGAGGAGATGGGGATCCTCGACGACACGATGATCGTGCTCACCTCCGACAACGGTGCGAGCGCCGAGGGCGGCCGGGTCGGCTCGCTCAACGAGCACCGGTTCGGGTTCGGCGTCGCCGACGACCTCGACGACAACCTCGAGGCCATCGACGACATCGGCGGCTGGCGTGGCTACAACCACTACCCGTGGGGCTGGGCCTGGGCCGGGAACACCCCGTTCCACCTGTGGAAGCGCTACTCCTGGCTCGGCGGCGTCCGTGTTCCGATGGTCCTCAAGCCGCCACGCGGTGTCGCCGCGGCCGGGGATGTCCGCGAGCAGTGGTGCCACGTCGTCGACCTCGCGCCCACGATCCTCGACCTGTGCGGGGTGGCCGCACCGGAGCAGGTCGACGGCGTGGCCCAGCAGCCGATGGCCGGCGCCTCGCTCGTGTCGACGATCCGCGACGCCGCGGCACCCTCGCCCCGCACGACCCAGTACTTCGAGATGCTCGGCTCCCGCTCGATCATCCACGACGGCTGGAAGGCGACGACCGACCACGTCTCGACGGGCGTCGACGACGAGCGGCTGATCCCCGGCAGCCGGGACTTCGACACCGACCGCTGGTGCCTGTTCCGGATGGACGACGACTTCTCCGAGGCCCACGACCTCGCGGACCAGCACCCCGACGTGGTGGCCGAGCTGGAGGCCCGCTGGGAGGCGGAGGCCGAGGCCAACCAGGTGTTCCCGATGACCGACGGGCTCTACGGCCACCTGCCCGGCATCGAGCCGCCGCTGTGGCCGGTGCCCGAGCGGCTCGTGGTGCGTCCCGGCGGCAACCCGGTGGCCGACGAGGCGGTCCCGTCACTGGCCCTGGGTGCACTGGTCGAGGCGGCGGTCGTCGTCCCCGATGCGGGCGCCGAGGGCGTGCTCGCCGCGATCGGCGACTGGTCCAACGGCTGGGCGCTGGTCGTCGTCGGCGGCTGCCCGCGCTTCCTGCTCAACGTCACCAGCACGCCGTACGCCGTCGCGTCGGCCGCCCCGCTGGCCCCCGGACCGCACGCGGTCGGGTTCCGGCTGGCCGGGCCGGAGGGGATCCTCCTGGTCGACGGCGAGGAGGTCGCGCGTGCGTCGTTCCCGCAGGGCATGGGGGCCAGCGGGATCCAGATCGGCGGCGGCGGGCTGCGCCTGGGCCACGACGCGGGTTTCCCCGTCAGTGACGACTACGCGCCGCCGTTCCGGTGGACCGGCGGCCTGACGAGCGTGACCTTCACCGGAGGTCAGGCGCTGGCGGAGCTGGATGTCGAGCGAGCCCGGCTGGAGGCGCTGCTGCGTTCGGAGTGAGCGAGGTGCTCCCGCAGCAGGGCGGCGACCTCCTCCGGCGCCTCGTACGGCGCCAGGTGGCCGACGCCCGGCAGCACCTCCAGCCGCCCGTCCGGTACGGCGGCCGCGAGCTCGGCCATCACCGCAGGCGGTGTCGCGAGGTCGTCGGCGCCGGCGACGGCGAGCAGGGGAACGCCCACGGCAGCCAGCCGCGAGCGCACGTCGAAGCCGCTGAGCGCCTCGCACACGCGGGCGTAGCTCTCGGGGTCGACCGCGGCGAGGTCGGTGGCCGCGGCGTCGCGGCGCCCGTCCGCCTCGCCGACGAGGGACCCGAACCAGCGGCCCGGGGAGGAGGCGACCATCGGCGCCATCCCCTCGGCGCGGACCAGGGCGGCCCGCTCCGGCCACGTGGGCCAGGTGCCGAAGGCGGCCTCGCTGCACAGCACGGCCAGCGACGTGACCCGCTCGGGGTGGTCGAGCGCGAGCTGGAGCCCGACGGCGCCGCCGACCGAGTCGCCGGCGTACGCGAACGGCACGTCGCGACCGGCCACCTCGGACACCGCTGCGAGCACTGCCGCGGCCAGCCCGGCCGGGGAGAAGCCCGGCGTCAGCCGGTCGACCGCAGGGCTCGCGCCGTGGCCGGGGAGGTCCCAGCCGAGCACGTTCCAGCCGGGGAGCCGGGACGCCACGGGACCCCAGAGCCGGTCGACCGTCGTACCGAGGGACGGGCCGACGACCAGCAGCGGCCGGGCCGGCCGGCCGGACAGGTGGCGCACCGCGATCGAGGGCAGCATCAGATCGCCGACGGGTGCTCGGTCAACGGGGTGACCTCGATCCGCATGTAGGGGAACAGCGGCAGGTTCGACAGGATCTCGTGCAGGCGCGCGTTCGAGGCGACGTCGAAGATGCTGATGTTGGAGTACAGCCCGACGATGCGCCAGATGTGCGCCCACTCGCCGGTGCGCTGCAGCTCCTGGGAGTACGCCCTCTCCCGCGCGACCGTGTCCTCCCTCTCGGCAGGATCGAGGTCGCGCGGGATCGAGACGTCCATCCGGACGCAGAAGAGCATCAGCGCACCGGGTCGAGCACGAAGCCGTAGTCGACGGCGACCGAGCCGTCGGCCTGGGCGACGGGAGCGAGCACCAGCTCCGGCTTCACGGCCGAGGCGATGTCGTCGTCGTTGTGCTCGTCGCCGGGGAAGTAGAGCTGGGCCGTGAGCAGCTCGTGGCCGGGCGCCGAGACCTTCACGTGCAGGTGCGCGGGTCGCCAGGCGTGCCAGCCGGCGGCGGCGATCAGCTTGCCGCAGGAGCCGTCGGTCGGGATCTGGTACGGCGCCGGCTGGATCGTGCGGATCTCGAAGCCGCCTGCGGCGTCGGTGCGGAAGTTGCCACGCAGGTTCCACTCCGGGATGCCCGGGGCGAACTGCGAGTAGAAGCCGTCGGCGTCGGCGTGCCAGAGCTCGACGAGCGCGTCCTCGAGGACGGTGCCGTCGGTGGAGGTGACCGTGCCGGTCCACACGAGCGGGGTGCCGGACTCACCATCGCGCATGTCGATGGTGCCCTTGCTGCCGTGCTCGGGTGCGTTCGGGACGTAGTAGGGGCCCTCGATGGAACCCTTGTTGCCCTCGCGGTGGGCCGTGTTGACGTCCTCGACGACGTGCTCGAGCCACACGTCGAGGAAGAGCGGCCACTCGCCGTCCTCGCCGACACCGATCATCCACGCCTTGAGCGCGTTGAACTCGTCGTAGGTGACCTTCTCCTCGCGGACGGTCTCGTAGACCGCGTCGAGCACGCGGCGGGCGAGCCGGTCGACCCGCTCGGGCGGCGTACCGGCGACGGCGGCGAAGGGCGACTTGTCGGAGTGGAAGCGCTCGGTGGCGCTGGCGCCGGAAGCGGCGGCGGTGGCGACCTCGGTGGTCATGGCGGGTGTCCTCTCGGGTTGGGGTGGTGCGGGTCAGGAGTCGGTGCGGTAGCGGCGGAGCTTGTCGTCGTCGATCTCGACGCCGAGACCTGCGCCGGGGCGCAGGGCGAGCTCGCCGTTCTCGATGCGGAGCGGCTCGGTGAGCAGGTCGTCGCTCATGTCGAGGAAGTTGGACAGCTCGCCGGCGTGCAGGCTGCTGCGCTGGTGGGCGGCGCCGAACGCGACGGAGCAGATCGAGCCGAGCTGGCCGTCGATCTGGTTGCCCATGACCACCTCGAGGCCGAGTCCCTCGGCGAGGTGGAGCACCCGCTGCGAGCCGGTGAACCCCGTGCGGGCGGTCTTGATGGAAAGTGCGGTGGCCGAGCCACCGAGCACCTCGCGGGTCACCTCGGCCGGCGTGGTGGCCGACTCGTCGGCGATGAACGGTACGTCGAGCTGCTGCACCAGCCAGCGCCGGCCGAGCACGTCGTCGGCGGGGCTCAGCTCCTCGGCGAAGGCCAGGTCGAGGTCGGCCATCTGCCGCATCGCCCGTGCGGACTCCGACGCGGTCCAGCCGCGGTTGCCGTCGACGTACAGGACGACGTCGGAGCCCAGGCCCTCGCGCAGCGCGCGGACGACGGCGACGTCGAGGGCGGCCGGGCGGCGACCGACCTTGACCTTGAAGGTGGTGATGCCGTGGACGTCGCGCATCCGCTCGGCCTCGTCGACCATCGCGGCCGGCTGGTCGAAGCCGAGCATGTGGGAGACCCGCATCCGGTCGGTGTAGCCGCCGAGCAGCTCGGAGACGGGCAGCCCGAGGGTGCGGCCCAGCGCGTCCCAGACAGCCATGTCGATCGCGGCCTTCGCGGTCGGGTTGCCGACCGTGCGGCCCATCAGTGCGGCCATCTGCTCGCGATCGGTGAGCGCCAGGCCGACGACCTGCGGGGCGAAGATCGTCTCGATCACCGCGAGGATCCCGCGCTGAGTCTCGCCGTACGTGAACGGTCGCGGCGGCGCCTCGGCGACCCCGACCACCCCGTCGTCGGTGTGCACGCGGACCAGCACGTGGTCGGCCACGTGGACCTCGCCGCTGGCGAACTTCAGCGGCTTGACGTAGGGGATCCGGAAGGGGATCGCCTCGATCGCGGTGATCTTCATGGGAGTCCTCAGGAGGCGGTGATCGGGGTGGGAGCGGCGGTGAAGAACCCGTTGCGGTCGAGCACGTCGAGCGCGCCGGCCACCAGGGCCGAGGCGTCGTCCGCGCGCCAGGCGAGGGAGAGGTCGATGGTCGCGGCGTCGGCGACGTCGCGGAACACGACGCCCTGCAGCTGCATGCTGCGCACCGACTCGGGCACGAGCGCGACGCCGAGCTGGGCGGCGACGAGGGCGAGCAGCGCGGCAGTGCCGGGGGCGCGGTGGGTGATGTTGGGGGAGAAGCCGGCGCGCAGGCAGCTCGACACCATCGCCTCGTTGACCGCCGAGCGGGTGTCGGCGTACGCGACGAACTCGTCGGCGGAGACGTCGACGACCTCGAGCGCGGGCTCGGCGGCGAGCCGGTGGTCGGCGGGGAGGGCGAGCACCAGTGGTTCCTGCAGCAGCGACCGGGTCTCGATGCCGGGCTCGGCGACCGGGCCGCGCAGCACGCCCAGGTCGAGGCGGCCGTCGACCAGCCGCTCGACCTGGCCCGGGGTGAGCAGGTCGGCCTGCACCTCGAGCGCGACACCCGGGAGCGCCGACCGGACGATGCGGGAGAGCCGAGCCAGCTGGGTGAACGCGCTGGTGCCGGTGAACCCGACCCGGAGCAACCCGCGACTGCCCTCGGCGATGCTGCGGGTGCCGACCACGCAGGCGTCGAGGTCGGCGAGGATCCGACGCACCTCGCGGTGGAAGAACTCGCCGGCCGGCGTCAGGCTGACCTGGCGAGTCGTGCGGGCCAGGAGCAGCACGTCGAGCTCGGCCTCGAGGCGTCGTACGGCCTGGGAGAGCGCGGGCTGGGCGAGGTGGAGACGCTCGGCCGCCCGGCCGAAGTGACAGGTCTCGGCGACGGCGTCGAAGTAGCGCAGCTGCTTGAGATCCATGGGTCACCTCCTCCTGTCGGCCGGCCCGGTGACGACGCCGGTGTGGTGGTCGTCACGCGGTCCCACCACGCTAGATCCGGTCGATCCAGAAGCACAAAGACCAATAGTTCGAGGATTCATAACTCAGGATTATGAATCCTTGCGGCGGTTCCGGTCGTGGGTGCGGTCGCGGTCTGGTTCGCTTCGGTCATGGGGCCGAGCGCGCGGGGAGTCGTCCGCGACCTCGGCCCGACCGAGGTCGCGAACGGCGTCGTCGGCGCGATCTTCGCGATGACCGGCCCGGTGGCGGTGATCCTGACGGCGGCGGCGAGCGCGGGTCTCGCGCCGGACCTGGTGAGCTCGTGGATCTTCGGGGTCTTCGTGCTCAACGGTGTGCTGACCGTGCTCGCGTGCTGGGCGTACCGCCAGCCACTTGCCTTCTTCTGGACCATCCCCGGCACCGCCCTCGTCGGGCAGGCGGCCGGTCACCTGCCGTGGTCCGACGTGCTCGGGGCCTACCTGCTGACCGCGCTGCTGCTCGTCGGGCTGGGCGCGGTCGGTCGCGTCGACCGCCTGATGGCCGCGCTGCCGACGCCGGTGGTGATGGCGATGGTGGCGGGGGTGTTCCTCGGCTTCGGGACCGGGCTCGTCTCCGCCCTCGGTGCGACGGCCCGGGTCGCCGTACCGATGGTGCTCGCGTTCGTCGCGGTCGCGCTCGTGCCGCGGGCCCGCGCGGTGCTGCCGCCCGTCGTCGCGGCCGTCCTCGTCGGCGCCGCGGCAGTCGTCGTCACCGGCACCGGTGGCCCGGTCGCGTGGCCGGACAGCGTCCTCGCCGTACCCGTCCTGCAGGCGCCGACCTTCTCCTGGGCAGCGGCCGCAGAGCTCGTGCTGCCCCTCGCGGTCACCGTCGTGTTCGTCCAGAACGCCCAGGGAATGGCGGTCCTGGCGGCGGCCGGCCACCGCGCGCCGATGCGGTTCGTCACCGTCGCGTGCGGCCTGGTGTCCGTGCCGGCCGCCGCGATCGGCGCGATCAGCAGCTGCCTGACCGGGCCGACCAACGCGCTGCTGACGGCGTCCGGCCGGCGCGAGCGCCACTATGCCGCCGGCATCGTGTGCGGCCTGGTCGCGATCTGCTTCGGCGTGCTCGCGCCCCTCGCCGTGGCGCTGCTCGGCGCCGCACCGGCGGCGTTCGTCGCGGCCCTCGCCGGCCTGGCCCTGCTCCGGGCACTGCAGGGCGCCTTCGCCACGGCCTTTGCCGGGCCCGACGTCACCGCGCCGCTGCTGACCTTCCTGGTCACCGCATCCGGCGTGACCTTCTTCTCGCTGGGTGCGCCCTTCTGGGGGCTGGTCACCGGGGTCGTGGCGACCTGGCTCACCGGCCGGCGCTCACCGGAAGGTCAGCCAGGCCCCGACAGCGGTCGTGAGCGGAGCCGTCAGCAGCCACCAGGTGAGCGCTGAGCGGTGGTGGATCGCCCGGCCCGCGACGACGGCGATGGCCATGAACGCGCCGGCGATGACGTTGAGGCCGGCGCGGGCGGCGGTCGCCGAGGGGTCGATCTCGAGCGCGGCGACGACCATCCCGGCGGCGAGGTGAGCGGTGGTGAAGACCATGAGCGTCGACATCACCCACCGCTGCACGTTCGTCAGGGCGCGGTCGTTGACCGGACGGACCGGGTTCGCCGGGTCCATCAGGTGCCGGCGGCGGCGGGGTGCGGCGTCCGTGGTCATCGTCAGACCTCCACCGGGGCGCCGATCAGCGAGCCGTACTCGACCCACGAGCCGTCGTAGTTGCGGACGTCGGGCAGGTCGAGCAGCTCGTGCAGGACGAACCAGGTGTGCGCGCTGCGCTCGCCCACCCGGCAGTAGACGGTGACCGGGCTGCCGTCGAGGGCGAGCCCGGCGCCGCCGTACAGCGCACGGAGCTCGTCGTCGGTGCGGAAGCTGCCGTCCTCGGCGGCCGCCTGCGACCACGGCACGTTGACCGCGGTCGGCACGTGGCCGGGCACCTGCGGCTGCTCCTGGGGGAAGTGCGCCGGCGCGAGGATGTCGCCGCTGAACTCGGCGGGGGAGCGGACGTCGACGATCTCGCGTACGCCGATCGCCGCGATCACGTCGTCGCGGAAGGCCCGCAGTGCGGGGTCGGCCGGACCGGCGGTGTACGTCGACTCCGCGCGGTGGGTGACGACGCCGTCCAGCGGACGGCCCTCGAGCTCCCACTTCTTGCGGCCGCCGTCGAGCAGGCGGACCTCCGCGTGGCCGTAGAGCTTGAACACCCAGTAGGCGTAGGCAGCGAACCAGTTGTTGTCGCCGCCGTAGAGGACCACGGTGTCGGCGTTGGTCACGCCGTGCCGGCCCATCAGGGCAGCGAAGCCGGACTGGTCGACCACGTCGCGACGCGGGACCTGGCGCAGGTCGGTGGACCAGTCGAGGCTGGTCGAGCCCGGGACGTGGCTGGTGCCGTGGAGGGCGGGGTTCTCGTCGACCTCGATCACGACGACGCCCGGGGCGCCGAGGCGCTCCTCGAGCCAGTCGCCGTCGACGAGGACATCGCTGCGGGCCATGGTCATCTCCTGAGTGATTGGTTTGTGTGGCAACAGTTTGTACACCAACTATTGCTACGCTAACAACATGCCGACCGCTCCTGATTCCCGTCCGCAGCTCGAGAACCCGCTCGCGCTCGACCAGCAGGTCTGCTTCGCCCTCGCGATCGCGTCGCGCAGCGTCATCGCGCTCTACCGGCCGCTGCTCGAGCCGCTCGGACTGACCCATCCGCAGTACCTCGTGATGCTGGCGCTGTGGGACAGCGAGCCGCTGCGCGTCTCGGAGCTCTCGAGGATGCTGGAGCTGGACCCGGGCACGCTCTCGCCGCTGCTCAAGCGGCTGGAGTCGGCCGGCTACCTGCGTCGCGAGCGCGACCCGCACGACGACCGCGCGCTCGCGGTGGTGCTGACCGAGCGCGGCAGGTCGCTGCGCGACGACGCCGAGGCGATCCCGCCCGCGATCGTGGAGCGGCTCGGGATGCCGCTGGAGGAGCTCCTCGACCTGCACGCCCGGCTCACGGCCGTGATCGCGGCTACCCGCTGACCAGCTCGCGCACCAGGCTGAGCGTGCGCAGCAGGTGGGCCTCGGTCCGGTCGCTGCGGTGGGCCACGGCCAGCTGCACGGTCGGGACCGGCCGGGCGAGCGGTACGTAGACGACCCCGGTGAGGGCCAGCGCCTGCACCGGCTCGGGGACGACGGCCACCCCCAGGCCACCGGCCACGAGGGTGACCAGGGTGGACGTCTCGCCGACCTCGTGCCGGATCTGCGGCGCCAGACCGGCCTGCGCGAAGAGGGCGCGGACGACGTCGTACATCGCGGAGCGGCGACCGGCCGAGTGCACGATCAGGTCCGAGCCGGCGAGGTCGGTGACGCGCAGCCAGCGCCGGGTCGCCAGGCGGTGGTGGATCGGCACGGCGACCACGAGTCGCTCCTCGCGCAGCGTCGTGAGGGTCAAGGACGCGTCGTCGACCGGAGGGCGCAGCAGGGCGAGGTCGATCGCGCCGGTGCGCAGCGCCTCGACCTGGTCGGCGACGAGCATCTCGCCGCGGAACGCGAAGTCCACGCCGGGCAGCTCCTCGGCCAGCCGGCGGGAGAGGTCCGGCAGCAGGCTGTACGTCGCGGACCCGACGCAGCCGATCGCGAGCCGGCCGACCGCACCGGCGGCGACCCGGCGGGCCTCGTCGGCGGCGTCGTCCACCTCGGCCAGGATCGCCCGGGCCCGCTCCAGGTAGGCCGCTCCTGCCGCGGTCAGGTCGACGCGCCGGGTGGTGCGGACGAACAGCTCGACGCCGACCTCGGCCTCCAGGCGGCGGATCTGCTGGGAGAGCGGGGGCTGGGCCATGTGCAGGCGCTCGGCGGCGCGGCCGAAGTGGCGTTCTTCGGCCACGGTCACGAAGTACCGCAGGTGGCGCAACAGATCCATATGTCAGATCGTCTCAATCGTGTCGAATACTGATCCTTCACAATATCAACTCGTACGCCTAGCGTCGGTGTCGTGAGCTCCTTCGTCTACGCAGCGGTCCGTACCCCGTTCGGCCGGTTCAACGGCTCCCTCGCCGGCGTCCGGACCGACGACCTCGGCGCCTCCGTCGTCTCCTCGGTCCTGGGCCGCACGCCCGCCCTCGACCCTGCCGCGATCGGCGACGTGGTCTGGGGCAACGCCAACGGCGCGGGGGAGGACAACCGCAACGTCGGCCGGATGGCGACCCTGCTGGCCGGCGTACCGGTCAGCGTCCCCGCGACCACGATCAACCGGCTGTGCGGCTCCAGCCTCGACGCCGTGATGGTCGGCTCGCGCACCATCGAGACCGGCGACGCCGACATCGTCCTCACCGGCGGCGTCGAGTCGATGACCCGCGCCCCGTGGGTGCTTCCCAAGCCCGACCGCGCGTTCCCGGTGGCCGACGTCACCGCGGTCTCCACCGCGCTGGGTTGGCGGCTGGTCAACCCGCGGATGCCGAAGGAGTGGACGGTCAGCCTCGGCGAGGCCAACGAGCAGCTGCAGGAGAAGTTCGGGATCTCCCGCGAGCGCCAGGACGAGTTCGCCGCGCGCTCCCACCGGCTCGCCCACCAGGCCTGGGAGGACGGCTTCTACGACGACCTGGTCGTCCCCGTCGACGGCGTCGACCTCACCCGCGACGAGGGCATCCGCCCCGGCAGCACCACCGAGTCGCTCGGCGGCCTGAAGCCGGTCTTCCGCAAGGACGGCACCATCACCGCCGGCAACGCCTCCCCGCTCAGCGACGGCGCGTCCGCCGTCCTGCTCGGCTCGGAGGCCGCCGCCGACCGGATCGGTACGACGCCCCTGGCGCGCGTGGCCGGCCGCGCGGCGTACGCCCTCGAGCCGCAGGCCTTCGGCTACGCGCCGGTCGAGGCGGCCAACGCCGCCCTCGCCCGCGCTGGCATCGCGTGGTCCGACGTCGGCGCGGTCGAGCTCAACGAGGCCTTCGCCGTCCAGTCGCTCGCCTGCGTCGACGCCTGGCCGATCGACCCCGAGATCGTCAACCAGCGCGGCGGCGCGATCGCGCTCGGGCACCCGCTCGGTGCCTCCGGCGGCCGGCTGGTCGGCACGCTGGCCAAGGTGCTGCGCGAGACCGGCCAGCGCTGGGGCGTCGCCGGCATCTGCATCGGCGTCGGCCAGGGACTGGCCGTCGTCCTCGAGAACGTCGAGGCCCGCTGATGGCACGCACCCAGATGATGGAGACCGCCGACGAGGCGGTCGCCGGCATCGAGGACGGATCCACCGTCCTGGTGGGCGGATTCGGCCTCGCCGGCATGCCGTTCGACCTCATCGACGCCCTCATCCGGCAGGGCGCCAAGGACCTCACCATCGTGTCCAACAACGCCGGCAACGGCGAGGTCGGCCTGGCCGCGCTGCTCAAGGCCGGCCGGGTGCGCAAGGTCGTCTGCTCGTTCCCGCGCCAGGCCGACTCGTACGTCTTCGACGAGCTCTACCTGTCGGGCCGGCTCGAGCTCGAGGTCGTCCCGCAGGGCAACCTCGCCGAGCGGATGCGGGCTGCGGGAGCAGGGATCGGCGCGTTCTACAGCCCCACCGCCGTCGGTACGCCGCTCGCCGAGGGCAAGGAGTCGCGGGTGATCGACGGGCGCGAGTACCTGCTCGAGTACCCGATCAAGGGCGACTACGCGCTCATCTCCGCCCACGCCGCCGACCGACTGGGCAACCTCGTCTACCGCAAGACCGCCCGCAACTTCGGGCCGGTGATGGCCGCCGCGGCCACCACGACCATCGCCCAGGTGAGCACCGTCGTCCCGACGGGCGCGCTGGACCCCGAGGCCGTCGTCACCCCCTCGATCTACGTCGACCGCGTGGTCGCCGCCGAGGCCCGCCACTACACCGTGCAGGGAGCCCGCTGATGACCGTCGAGAACCTGGGCCGCGGCCCGCTCACGATGGACGAGCTCGCCGAGGTGATCGCCCGCGACATCCCCGAGGGGTCCTTCGTGAACCTCGGCATCGGCCAGCCCACCAAGATCGCCGATCACCTCCCGGACGAGCTCGGCGTCATCCTGCACACCGAGAACGGCATGCTCGGGATGGGCCCTGCCGCGCACGGCGACGAGGTCGACGCCGACCTGACCAACGCCGGCAAGGTCCCGGTGACCGAGCTGCCCGGGGCGTCGTACTTCCACCACGCCGACTCCTTCGCCATGATGCGCGGCGGCCACCTCGACGTCTGCGTCCTCGGCGCCTACCAGGTTGCCGCCAACGGCGACCTCGCCAACTGGCACACCGGTCGCCCCGACGCCATCCCCGCCGTCGGTGGCGCGATGGACCTCGCCATCGGCGCCAAGGACGTCTTCGTGATGATGGGCCTGTTCGGCAAGGACGGCTCGCCCAAGCTGGTCCCGGCCTGCACGTACCCACTCACCGGTGTCGGCTGCGTCAGCCGGGTCTACACGGACCACGGGGTCTTCGAGGTCGGCGGCCCGGCTGTCGTCGTACGCGAGACGTGGGGGATCTCCGTCGAGGAACTCGGTCGCCGGCTCGGCCTGGCGTTGGCTACAAAGGAGGGGTGACCCCCGACGCCGACTCCTTCCGCGCGCTGGCGCGCAGCTCGCCCTGGCGCTGGCGCACGCTGCTGTTCCGGGTCCGGGCGTCATGGCTGGGCGACGAGGTCGAGGCGTACGTCGCCCGCCCCGGCCGGCTCGTCGTTCGCGACGCCGGCGGTCAGGTGCATCGACAGGAGGGTCTGCCCTACGGGACGGTCTGGACCCGGTTGGGGGACGGCCGGTCGGAGACGAGGCCGCGGACGCCGTTTCCGCACGAGGTGGCGCCGGTGGTGCGCCCCGACGGCCTGGTGGCCGAGCGGCCGCTCGCGCACTTCGAGGTGCGCTACGACGACCCGATCTGGCGCAACTACACCTGGGTGGCGATGCTCGACCCGGTCGAGCTGAGCGACCACGTGCAGGCCGACCGGGTCCGCGTCGACGTCGTCGCGGGACGTGAGGCATGGCGCGCCGACCTCGTCCCGCTCGTCGGCTACGAGCCCCGGTGCGGAGGTGGCTGCTGCGAGCTGCTCTGGAGCGAGGTCTCCTGGCACAGCGAGACCGAGGGGCCGGGTACGCCCAACTGGCGCCCGGTCCCGGACGGCACCGTCTTTCCCGACCACCACGACGTCGCCCTCGACGTGCAGACCGGCATCGTGCTGCGTTGCCTCCCGGTCGGTGGCGCGCCCGACGCGGCGTGGCAGGAGATGGACGTGCTCGAGGTCGACGGCCCGGCGCCGGACTGGGCTGAGGTCGAGGTCTGATCCGGTCCCACGCGTGATCGACGGTGCCGTCCGCCGTCCACAACCCGAGTCCCGTCCCTCGTTCTCCACAGCCCTTCCAGTCACGCGCGTCACCGTGTCGGACGCTCCCACCAGTGTCGTCTCCTCCACGACCAACGGAGGTGCCCATGGCGGGAGATCGGTACGACGCGAACGCGGCGCGTGAGGTGTGGCAGCGGCTGCTGTGGCGGCTGACGGAGCCACGGCGGGTCCCGACGGCCGAGGCCGAACGGCTGTCCGCGTTCTCGGTGTCGATCACCGACCCGATGGCCGAGCGGGTCCTGCTGCAGGCCGTCGCCTCGGCCTACGGACTGGGCTGGCAGCCGAGGGAGGTGGTGCACGCGGTGACCCGTCGCCTCGGTCGCACCGGAGGACGTCTCGTCGACCTGGCCGTCGTCGCCGATCAGGACCGACGTGCCGGAGCCGTCGACCCGCGATGGCAGGCCCAGCTGGATCGGTTGGTCGCCGGCTCCGAGTCGACCCGGCTCGACTGGTTGCGCCAGTGGCGCCGCCGCGACGGCGTCGACCGGGCACGGTGCTACGACACCGCGGCCGACGTGTGGCGGGTGGTGGCACGGTTGCCCCGGATCCCGCTCCTGGTCCCGCCGCCGGGGTGCGATCCGTCGGTCGTGGAGGTCGCGTCGCCCGGCGGAGCCACGACCGACGACCCGGTCCTGGGCCGGATCCGCAAGCTGCTGGCGAAGGCCGAGTCGACGGCGTTCGAGGCAGAGGCGGAGGCGCTGACGGCGAAGGCCCAGGAGCTGATGGCGCGGCACACCGTCGACCGAGCCCGGCTCCTCGACCGAGGGCCCACCGACGGACCTCGCATGATCCGGATCCTGCTCGAGGCGCCGTACGCCGCTGCCAAGGGGGTTCTGCTCGCCGCGGTCGCCCGGAGCAACCGCTGTCGTTCCGTCGAGCTCGGCGGGCTCGACCTGGCTGCCGTCGTCGGGCACGCGGAGGACCTCGCCACGGTCGAGATCCTGTTCACCTCCCTGCTCGTCCAGGCGGGCAACGCACTCGCCGCTGCTGCCCACGGTGCAGGCAGCGGGGAACGCACCCGATCGGCCGCCTACCGGCAGTCATTCCACCTCGGCTTCGCGGCCCGAGTCCGGGAGCGGCTGCTCGCCGTCGAGGCCGAGGTGCTCGCCGAGCCGGGATCCTCCGGCGCTCTCCCGGTCCTGCGCTCGCGCGTCGCCGCCGTCGAGGACGAGTTCGACCGGCTGTTCGCCGGACGCCTGCGTGATCGCAACGTCGGCGGCCGTTACGACGCCCTCGGTGCGGCGCAGGGCCGCTCCGCGGCCGACCGAGCCCGGTTGCACGCTGGCGAGCTCTCCGCATGAGGAGGCACGATGAGACGTATGACGACCCCGACCCTCGGCCCTGGGCACACCCGGGACGACCTCGACCGGATGCCCGACGACGGCAACCGCTACGAGCTGCTCGAGGGTGAGATCGTCATGTCACCGGCACCCTCCTACGACCACCAGCGGATGTCAGGAGCCCTGCACGTCGCACTGCACCTGGCCCGACCCGAGGGACTCGTCGTCCTTGCCGCACCCTTCGACGTGCAGCTGGAGGAGCTGTCGGTGGTCGAGCCCGACCTGCTGGTCGTGGAGCGGGACCGTCCCGAGCAGCGAGGGTTGACCGGCGCCCCGCCCCTGGTCGTCGAGATCCTCTCGCCGACCAGTCGTGGCCGTGACCAGGTGCGCAAGAAGCGGATCTACGAGCGGGCCGGCGTCGCGTCGTACTGGATCCTCGATCCCGAGGTGCCGAGCCTCACCGCGTGGGAGCTGCGGGACGGCCGCTACGAGGTGGCCGCACTGGTCGCCGGCGACGAGGAGTGGACCGCGGCCGCGCCGTACGACCTCACCCTCGTCCCGGCGCGACTGCTGGACTGAACGCAGACCGTCGGAGAGTTCCCCAGTTCGCCCACCGCGAACACCGGAACACCGCAGCCCCGGAAGGCATTGGAAGGGGCATGACGAACCCGATCCAGCTTCCGGTGCTGTTCCTCTCCGATGTGGTGGTGCTCCCCGGGATGGTGGTCCGGGTCGAGCTCGACGAGCCCGCCCGAGCCGCCATCGACGCCGCTCAGCTTGCCTCGCGGGAGTCCGGTGAGGTCGCTCAGGTCCTGGTCGCTCCGCGCCTCGAGGACCGCTACGCGTCGTACGGCGTCGTGGCCAGCGTCGAGAAGGTCGGCCGGTTCTCCGGTGGTGAGCCGGCGGCCGTGCTCAAGGCCGGCGGGCGTGCCCGCATCGGCAGCGGCGTGACCGGTCCCGGCGCGGCCCTGTGGGTCGAGGTCGAGCCGGTCGACGGCGGGGTCGTGGACGACGACGTCCGCGCGCTCGCCGAGGACTACCGCAAGCTCGTCGTGGGCCTGCTGCAGCGTCGCGAGGCCTGGCAGGTCGCCGACCAGGTGACCCGGATCGACGACCCGGCGGCGCTGGCCGACACGGCCGGCTACGCGCCGTACCTCTCCGACGACCGCAAGCGCCAGCTCCTCGAGACCCCCGAGGTCGCCGAGCGGCTCCGGCTGCTCGTGGAGTGGACCCGCGACTTCGTCGCGGAGTCCGAGGTCAGCGACAAGATCGACGCCGACGTGCGCGAGTCGTTGGAGAAGAACCAGCGCGAGTTCCTGCTGCGCCAGCAGCTCGCCGCGATCCGCAAGGAGCTCGGCGAGGGCGACCCCGAGGGTGGCGACGACTACCGTGCCCGCGTCGAGGCCGCCGACGTCCCCGACAGCGTCCGCGAGGCGCTGCTGCGCGAGGTCGACAAGCTCGAGCGCTCCAGCGACCAGAACCCCGAGGCCGGCTGGATCCGCACGTGGCTCGACACCGTCCTCGACCTGCCGTGGAACGTCACGACCGAGGACGACACCGACGTCGTCGCGGCGCGTGCCGTCCTCGACGCCGACCACCACGGGCTCGACGAGGTGAAGGACCGGATCACCGAGTACCTCGCCGTCCGGGCCCGCCGTGCCGAGCGCGGCCTCGAGGTCGTCGGCGGTCGCGGCTCCGGCGCCGTCGTGCTGCTGGCCGGGCCTCCGGGCGTCGGCAAGACGTCGCTCGGCGAGTCCGTCGCGCGGGCCCTCGGGCGGAAGTTCGTCCGGGTCGCCCTCGGTGGTGTCCGTGACGAGGCGGAGATCCGCGGTCACCGGCGCACGTACGTCGGCGCGCTGCCCGGTCGCGTCGTGCGGGCGATCAAGGAGGCCGGCTCGATGAACCCGGTCGTGCTGCTCGACGAGGTCGACAAGGTCGGCTCCGACTACCGGGGCGACCCGGCTGCCGCCCTGCTCGAGGTCCTCGACCCGGCGCAGAACCACACCTTCCGCGACCACTACCTCGAGCTCGACCTCGACCTGTCCGACGTGCTGTTCATCGCGACGGCCAACGACATCGGCTCGATCCCGGCCGCCCTGCTCGACCGGATGGAGCTGGTCTCCATCGACGGCTACACCGAGGAGGACAAGGTGGCGATCGCCCGCGACTTCCTGGTCCCGCGGCAGCTCGAGCGGGCCGCCCTGTCCGCCGACGAGGTGAGCATCAGCGACGAGGCGCTGCGCGAGATCGCGGCGAACTACACCCGCGAGGCGGGCGTCCGCCAGGTCGAGCGACTCCTCGCCAAGGCGTTCCGCAAGGCCACGGCCCGGCTCGCGTCGGGCTCGGTGGACCGCGTCGACATCGGCGTCGACTCACTGGTGGAGCTGATCGGACGGCCGCGGTTCACCCCGGACGTCGAGGAGCGTACGTCGGTCCCCGGCGTCGCCACCGGGCTCGCCGTGACCGGCATGGGCGGTGACGTGCTGTACGTCGAGACCTCGGTCGCTCCGGGGGAGACGGGGCTGACCGTGACCGGTCAGCTGGGCGACGTGATGAAGGAGTCGGCACGGATCGCGCTCTCGTGGGTGCGCTCGCACGCCGCCGAGCTCGCCATCCCGGCCGAGGCCTTCGAGAAGTCGATCCACGTGCACTTCCCCGCGGGCGCCGTACCCAAGGACGGCCCGTCCGCGGGCGTCACCATGGTCACCGCGCTGGTCTCGCTGCTCACCGGTCGCCCGGTCCGCTCGGACATCGCGATGACCGGCGAGGTCACGCTGTCCGGCCGGGTGCTCCCGATCGGCGGCGTGAAGCAGAAGCTGCTCGCCGCCCAGCGTGCCGGCGTCACCGAGGTGTTCATCCCCGAGCGCAACCGGCCCGACCTGGACGACGTCCCGGCCGAGATCCTCGCGGCGCTGACGGTCACCCCCGTCGGTGCGGTCACCGAGATCCTGGAGCGGGCGCTCGTCGTCACGGAGGCCTCGACGGTCGCGGCCTGATCTGTGTGCGTCGCAACGACCGGATTTGTCGTCGGACCGCCCGGCTGGCGACGAATTCGGTCGTTGCGACGTCCACACTCAGGCGCCGGCGAGGTCCTCGGCATCGATGATCCGGTACGCGTAGCCCTGCTCGGCCAGGAAGCGCTGCCGGTTCTGGGCGAACTCGGCGTCGACGGTGTCGCGGGCGACGATCGTGTAGAAGTGCGCGACCTTCCGCTCGCCGTCCGGTCCGGGCTCGCCGGGGCGGAGCAGGCGGCCCAGCCGCTGCGCCTCCTCCTGCCGGGACCCGAACGACCCCGACACCTGGATCGCGACCTCCGCCGAGGGCAGGTCGATGGAGAAGTTCGCGACCTTCGACACCACCAGCAGCCCGATCTCGCCGGACCGGAAGCCCTCGAACAGCCGCTGCCGCTCCTTGACCGTCGTCTGCCCGGTGATGACCGGCGCGTCCAGCGCGGTCGCGAGCTCGTCGAGCTGCTCGAGGTACTGCCCGATGACCAGCGTCGGCTGCCCTGCGTGCTTCGTCACGAGGTCGCGTACGACGCCCAGCTTCTCCGGGGTGCACGCCGCCAGCCGGTAGCGCTCCTCCGGGTCCGCGGTCGCGTACGACATCCGTGACGCGTCCGGCAGCGAGACCCGGACCTCGATGCAGTCGGCGGGCGCGATCCAGCCCTGCGCCTCGATGTCCTTCCACGGGGCGTCGTACCGCTTGGGGCCGATCAGCGAGAACACGTCGCCCTCGCGACCGTCCTCGCGCACGAGCGTCGCGGTCAGCCCGATCCGGCGGCGCGCCTGCAGGTCCGCGGTCATCCGGAAGAT
Organism: Nocardioides sp. F233; assembly: GCF_057813895.1. NCBI lineage: Bacteria > Bacillati > Actinomycetota > Actinomycetes > Propionibacteriales > Nocardioidaceae > Nocardioides > Nocardioides sp. F233. Next base: position 107,437 of record NZ_JBVASH010000008.1, on the reverse strand, counting down.
CGGCGCCGGGAGGAGGTGCACCTCGTCGTACACGATCAGGCCCCAGTCGCGCGCGTCGAACAGCTCGAGGTGCGGGTAGACACCCTTCCGCTTGGTCGTGACGACCTGGTACGTCGCGATGGTGACCGGTCGGATCTCCTTGACGGTGCCGGAGTACTCGCCGATCTCGTCCTCCGTCAGGGAGGTACGACGTACGAGCTCGTCCTTCCACTGCCGGGCGCTCACCGTGTTGGTGACCAGGATCAGCGTGGTCGCCTGTGCGTGCGCCATGGCCGCGGCACCCACCAGCGTCTTGCCGGCGCCGCAGGGGAGGACGACGACGCCGGACCCGCCGTGCCAGAACGACTCGGCCGCGTCGCGCTGGTAGTCGCGCAGCGTCCAGTCCTCCTCGGCCAGAGCGATCGGGTGCGCCTCGCCGTCGACGTAGCCGGCGTAGTCCTCGGCCGGCCAGCCGATCTTGAGCAGCGCCTGCTTGAGGTTGCCGCGCTCGGAGGGGTGAACCGCGACGGTGTCGTCGTCGATCCGCGCGCCGAGCATGCCGGCGATCTTCTTGGCGCGCAGCACCTCCTCGAGCACCGGCCGGTCGCTGGAGGCCAGCACCAGCCCGTGCACGGGGTGCTTCTCGAGCCGCAGCCGGCCGTAGCGCGCCATCGTCTCGGCGACGTCGACCAGCAAGGCATGGGGGACCGGGTAGCGCGACCAGGTCAGCAGCGTGTCGACGACCTGCTCCGCGTCGTGGCCCGCGGCCCGCGCGTTCCACAGCCCCAGCGGGGTCAGCCGGTAGGTGTGGATGTGCTCGGGGGAGCGCTCCAACTCGGCGAACGGTGCGATCGCCTTGCGGCACTCCGCGGCCTGCGGGTGGTCGACCTCCAGCAGCAGCGACTTGTCCGACTGCACGATCAGGGGTCCGTCTGTCACCGCACGAGTTTACTGGGCGTCGGTGGGCGCGGCTTCATCACGGGATGTAGCCGAAGCGGAGGTTCTGTAGCGGAACTCCGCTACAGAACCGACCACTCACCTACATCCCGTGATGAAGCCGAGGTCGGCAGGTCACCCCACAGGGATGACCCGGCTGATCCGGTGCACGGCGTACCGGCGCTCGGCGTCGGGGTCGTCCTCGTCCGCGTCGGCGTCGAACGCGGTCAGCTGGCCGCCCTCCACGACGAGCGGGCGTACGGCCCGCTCGGACACCACGCCCTGGTTGTCGGTGAACCCGATGAGCACGGCGCCGCCGCGCTCGATCGCTTCACGCAGCGCCGACAGCACGCCGCCGCCAGCGGCGGTCGCCGTCGCCGGACGCGACCGGGCGGCCTCGTCGCCCTCGCGCAGCGTCGCGACCGCGGACACGACCTGGGCGGCCTGCCGGGCCGTCGCCCGGGCCGCGTCGGCGCTCTCCCGGGTCCGCGGAGTGCGGGCACGCAGCGAGTCGGGGGTGCCGACCCGGACCACGCCGTCGGGTCCCTCGACCACCGGCGCCAGGCCGAGCTCGCGCAGCCGCGGGAGCAGGACGTCGATCGGCAGCGTCGAGACCACCACGGTCGGCGCGATCCGCTGCAGCCCGAGTCCCGCGGCCTTCGGGTGGTTGACCAGCGCCGCCAGCGCGGCCTCGTCCTCGGAGCGCACGAAGGACGACGCCAACCCGACGCGCAGCCGGCCGAAGGACCGGACCACGTCGTCGATCAGGTAGCTGAGCGGCTGGGGGACCGGTGTGCGCGACGCGGCGAGCACGAAGGCGTGCAGCTCGGCCGCGGTCCAGCCGGAGTCCAGCGCGCGTCGTACGGAGTCGGTGGTGAAGCGGTAGACCGTCGCGGCGCCGTGCGAGTCGACGTCGGCGACCTGCTGCAGCTGCCGAGCCAGGTCCGGCTCGAGCGGGCCGGGCGCGACAGCGGTCAGGTCGGCCTGGATCAGCACGTGGTCGACCGGCGGCGGCAGCAGCTCGGCCAGCGCGGGTGCCGGGTCCTCGCCGGCCAGCAGCAGTCGGGCGTACGACGCCAGCACGTCCGCGCCCGTCAGGCCGAGGACCGCCGCCTCGGCGACCGCCCACGCCACCAGGTCGGGACGCGTCCGGGGCCGGCGCGGACGTTCCCACGCGACTCGCGCGACCACGGACGGCAGGCCGGTGCCGGCAGAGAGACCGTGCCCCTCGGGCAGGCCGGCCAGGACCGCGAGCGCCATCGCCTTCGCCTCCGGCATCCCGGCAGCCGACAGCTCGGGGGTCAGCGCGTTCCACGGCTTCTGGTCCGGTCCGCGCTCGCCGACCAGCGACGGCAGCCGCGGGCTCGACAGCCAGGCCCGCGCCAGCACGGTCCACCGCTCGGCGACCGGCCGCTCGGCCCACTCGTCGAACGCCGACGTCGGCACCCACACCGGGTTGCCGTCCGCGTCCGCACGCGTGCCGGCCAGCCCGGCCTCGTGCGCGAGCTCGACGATCAGCGCCGCCTCGGGCTCCGACACCTGCAGCTGGGTCGCGGCCGCCTTGAGCTCACGGACCCCGAGGCCGGTGGTGCGCAGCGCGGCCGCCGGGCGGGTGCCCCACCACTCGAGGAGCAGCCCGACGCGTCGTACGACGTCCGTGGCGGCGCCCAGGGCGGCACTCGCCGCCAGCCGCGGCGACCGCTCCTCCGACGCGACCGCCGGCGCGACGTCGACCGGCTCGGTCGTCGTGCGGCCCTCGCGGACCGCGAGTCCGACCTCGCCGGGCACGACCAGCAGCCCGGGCAGGAAGGACCCGCCGGGGACCAGCAGCCGGTGCGCGACGAGCAGCTCGGCGGGCGTCTCCGCGTCCTCGGGGCGCAGCCCGACCCGCACCGACCCGGACTTCGCCGTACCGCCTTCCGCGATGACGTGGTCGAGCAGCGCGCGGGCGCCCGACGGCAGCGCCGCCAGCGCCTCCGCGATCTCCTCGGGCGGACGCGGGGCCGCCGTCCTCGGCCGCAGCCCGCTGACCCCGGCGTCCGGTCCGCCGACCATCGCGTCGGCCACGCCGCTCAGCGCCCGCAGCCCCTCGGGGGAGTCCCAGGCGACCGCGAGATCGCGCAGCCGGGCGAGCGTCGCGGCGACGTACGCCGGCTCGGCGCGGACGATCGCGGCGACTTCCGGATCGGTGGTTTGGCCGGCGACGACGAGGGCATCCAGTACCGAGAGCTCGCCTCGGGTGAGGCTGTCGAGCGCGCGAGCGATCGAGTTCCTCACCGCAGCGCGGGACGCAAGTTGTCCGAAGTCGTGAGGGGCAGGGGTGGCCAGGTCGGGACGAGCGGTGAGCAGGCGCTGGAGCCGATCGTCGGGCCACGACCGCAGCTGGTCGGCCAACGACCGGTGTCCGCTCGGTCCCGCTCCCACGGGGCCAACGCTAGGGCACGCATGAACCGCGTCGAGCTGCAGCACGGTGCCGCGACCGACGTCGGGCGGGTCCGGAAGGTCAACGAGGACGCCTTCCTCGCCGATCCGCCCGTCTTCGTGGTGGCCGACGGCATGGGCGGGCACGACCGCGGTGACGTCGCCAGCAGGTACGCCGTCGAGGAGCTCGCGCGCCTGTCCCGCCGCAGCTACGAGCTCGAGGACGGGACCACGGCCGTCGACGCCGCGCTCCAGGCCGCCCAGGACCGCCTCCTCGCCTACGACGAGGAGCAGCGCGCCGCCGGCGCCGGTGACGACTTCGCGGCCGGGACGACCGTCGTGCTCGCCCTGCTCGTGGAGTCCGTGGACGGGCCCCACTGGTTGCTGGCCAACGTCGGCGACTCCCGGATCTACCGGTGGAACGAGGGCGAGCTCGAGCAGGTCAGCGTCGACCACAGCCTGGTCCAGGAGCTCGTCGACGCCGGCCGGATCTCACCCGACGACGCGGCCGTGCACCCGAACCGCAACGTCATCACCCGCGCCCTCGGCGGAGCGGCGATGCCGGGCGCCGTCAGCGGCGCCGCCGACTACTACCTGCTGCCCCTCGCCGCCGCCGAACGCCTGCTGCTGTGCTCCGACGGGGTCAGTGGCATGGTGGACGACGTGACCATCGCCTCGATCCTCGCGGAGCACGACGACCCGCGCGACGCCGCGGACGCCCTCGTCGCCGCTGCGGTCACCGCGGGCGGGTACGACAACGCCACGGCGGTCGTGGTCGATGTGGTGGGATTGGCACACGTTGACCCGTACGACTCGCGCACGCAGCGGCTGAGTCTGGAGCAGAAGTTGGGGGCACTCCCATGACCGAGAGCGGCACTGCCACTGCCTGGTCGTACCGCAGCGGTGCGTGGTTCGCGGTCTTCGGGCCCGAGGCCGCCATCGTGCTGCCGGAGTCGCAGAAGGACCAGGTCGTCGCTCTCTGGGCGATGGTCGACGGCGGCGCCGGCTTCGACGACGTCCTCGACGGGCTGCTCGCCTCGGGGCTGAGCCGGATCCCCGGCTTCGTGCTGGTCAGCACCGACCAGGGCCCGACCCGCTTCCTGCTGCGCGGCGCCGACGTGGTCGCCACCGTCACCGCCGCCGGTGAGACCGTGACCGTCGACGGCGGCGCCAGCCACACCTGGGTCGAGCGCAGCCTCGACGACGTCACCGCGTTGAGCATCAGCCTCCCGGCTGGTGAGGGCGAGGTCGACGACACCGACTTCCCGATCCTCACCGGACTGGTCCGGGTGGGCCGGATCGACCGTCCCGCGGTGGTGGCCGCCGTCGCTGCTCCCGAGCCGGTCGTCGAGCCGGAGGCGGCAGCTGAGCCGGAGCCGGTCGCTGAGCCGGAGCCGGTCGTCGAGCCCGAGCCGGAGCCCGTGCCCTCGTTGGGTGGCGCGCACCTCGCCCTCGACGAGCCCAGCCCCCTCGACGAGGGCGGAGCGGCGGTGACCGAGGCGGCATACCTCGACGACGGCCCCGCCACCGAGGTGATGGACGTCGTCGACGAGTCGATGGACGAGCCGCTCGCCGAGGCGCCCCAGGAGCCCGCGCCCGACGGCTGGGTGACCCCGTGGGACACCCCGGCCGCCGACGACGCAGCCGACGACGCCGACACTGCGGCCGAGCCCGCCGACGGTGACCCGCTCGACGAGGCGCCGACGCCCGCCGTACCCGCGCCGTCGTTCCCGCCGCTGGGCGGTCCGACCGAGGTCGCGCCGCCGGGCTGGGTGCCGCCCCCGCCGCCGGGACCGCCCGCGCCCCCCGCCCCGGGTGCGCCCGAGCTGCCCGACGCACCTCCGCTGCCGGTCGGCTCGTGGGAGCCGGTGGGCGGGGTCTCCGCACCGCCCGGACCCGGCATCGAGCACGACGGCTTCACCGTCGCGGGTGCCGGCGAGCCGCCGGCGCCGCTGGTCCCGCCCGTGCCCGGTACCCCGGCCGCGCCGCCGGTCACCCAGCCGGTCGCCAAGCTCCTCGTCTCCGACGGTCAGTCGATCATCGTCGACCGCGCGGTCCTGATCGGCCGGGCGCCGGAGGCCCGCCGGTTCACCTCGACCGAGCAGCCGACGCTCGTCACGGTGCCCAGCCGGCTCCACGAGATCTCCTCCACGCACGTCGAGGTCCGTCCCGGCACCGGCGCCGATCTCGGCACGGCCGTGGTGACCGACATGGGCTCGACCAACGGCACCGTCCTGGTGCAGCCGGGCCTGGGCCCGGAGGACCTCAAGCCCGGTATCGCCGTCCAGCTGATCCCCGGCGCCACCATCAACCTCGGTGACGGGATCACGATCCAGGTCACCCGTCCCTGACCTAGATGATGGACGACGAGGACTCGCGCGCTACGCAGCGCTCACCACGCACGCTGGCGGCGTTGCCGATGCTCGAAAGACGATCAGTCTGCCGTCGCCTCGGCGCCTTGCCATCGCACGCGTTGAGCGCCGCTCGCCTGCCCGATTCCTCGTCGTCCATCATCTGCCGCTACTCGGAGCGCTGAGCATGTCGCACGTCCCCACCCCGCCGCCCCTCGCCGCCGGTGACCTCCGTCCGGCGGAGATGGAGCGACGGTTCACCGCCTTCGTCATCGACCGGGCGGTGGGCTGGGGCATCGGCGCCGCGGCCGCCGTCGGCGTGTGGAAGCTGGTCGACCCCGACAACGGTGCGGTCGTCGTGCTCACCTTCGTGGGCGTCGCGGCCCTGGTCGGGCTGGTGCTCGCCGTCCTCGTCGGTACGACGGGCCTGACCCCGGGCAAGGCCGCCACCGGCCTGCGCGTGCTGCGGCGTACGACGGGCCGCCCGATCGGCGTCGGCGCCGCGCTGGTGCGGGCGATCGTGCTCGGTGTCGCCGGGCTGCCGACGGCCGGGCTCGGCCTGGCCACCTTCGCCTGGACCGCCGCGATGGACCCCGCACGCCAGCGCCGCGGGCTGCACGACCGGATCGGCGACGCGATGGTCGTCGACGTCCGGCCGCTCGAGGTCGAGGCGGCACCGGTGGTCGAGCGGCCGCAGCAGATCGTGAACCTCACCGCGATGCGGCTGCTGCCCTCGCCGGTCGAGGAGCACCCCACGCCGATCCCGGAGCCGACGCCCACCCCGACGCCGGTACCCGCCCCGGTTGCGGCACCAGCGCCGGTTCTCGCGCCCGTCCCGGCTCCCGCGCCCGCCCCGGCTCCGCAGGCCCGCCCGACCCCGCCGCCCCCGCCGACCCCGCCGCCGGCCGCACCCGCGGCGCCCGCAGGTCCCCGGGTCCCGGTCGAGCAGACCCGGGTCCGCCCCGAGCCCGGCAGCGACCCGGCGGCGGTGCCGCCGAGCCCCGCGACCGTGCGGTGGCGGGTGGCGTTCGACACCGGGGAGGCGTTCGTCGTCGAGGGCCTCGCGCTCGTCGGCCGGCGCCCGGAGCCCCGGCCGGGGGAGGAGGCGCGGCACGTCGTACCCCTGCGCTCCTCCGACATGTCGCTCTCGAAGACCCACGCCCAGTTCCAGGTCGCCGCGGACGGCGCGCTCGTGGTGATGGACCGCGGGTCGACCAACGGCTCCTACGTCATCCGCAAGGGCATGTCCCGCTCGCTGTCGCCCGGTCGGCCGAGCACGCTGCTCGCCGGCGACGAGGTCCGCTTCGGCGACCGCACGATGCGGGTCGAGCGCGAGGCCTGACTCCCGGCGCTCAGGCCGCGGCCCACTCCCGGCGCAGCAGCCCGTAGACCGCGGTGTCGCTCCACGTCCCGTCGCGGTCGGCGTAGTCCTCGCGGGTGTGTGCCTCGTGGCGCATGCCGAGCCGCTCGCACAGTCGCGCCGAGGCGAGGTTGCGCGGGTCGAGCCGCGCCATCAGCCGGTGCAGCGGGTAGTGCGTGAACGCCAGGTCCACCAGCGCCCGGGCCGCCTCGGTCGCGAACCCGCGGCCGGCGTGCTCCGGCGCGAACACCCAGCCCAGCTCGCCGATCCCCGGCGGGTCGCACTCGCCGTGCCGGTCGGTGAAGCGCAGCATCAGGTCGCCGACGAGCACGCCCTCGTGGACCGCGGCCAGCGCCAGGATCTCGCCGGGCACCGACGGCGCCGTACCGGCCACCAGTCGTTCCATCCGGCCGGCCAGGCCCTCGGCGTCGAGCGCGGGGAACGGCAGGTAGCGGGTCACCTCGGGATCGGAGCAGTACGCGCCGATCGCCGCGCTGTCCGAGGGCACGACGGTCCGCAGCACCAGCCGCTCGGTCGTGAGGGGCAGGGGCGGTGCCGGCAGCACGGGGGCCGTCAATTCGGTTGCCACGTCGGTGAGAATAGGTGGCGGCACGGACACTACGATGTGCCGCGCGTGCGCCCGACCGGTGCGCACGCCTGCGATGACGAGAGGTTGGGCGGACCCGTGCCGACTGGCAAGGTGAAGTGGTACGACGCGGAGAAGGGCTTCGGCTTCCTCTCCCAGCAGGGCGGCGAGGACGTCTACGTCCGCGCCGACGCACTGCCCGAGGGCGTGACCACCCTCAAGGCGGGCACCCGCGTCGAGTTCGGCATCGCCCAGGGGCGTCGCGGCGAGCAGGCCCTCCAGGTCCGCGTCCTCGACGCGCCCGCCTCGGTCTCGCGCAACCAGCAGCAGGCCAAGCGCAAGAAGCCGGAGGAGATGGTCCCGATCGTCGAGGACCTGATCCGCCTGCTCGACGGCGTCGGCGAGGCCTACCGTCACGGGCGTCACCCCGACCGTCGTACGGCGCAGCCGGTGGCCAAGCTGCTGCGCGCGCTGGCCGACGAGCTGGAGTCCTGAGCCCGAGCGCTGAGCTCGGTCAGGCAGCCCGCGCCGGCTTCGGTGCGGGACGCTGGGGCCGGCTTCGCAGCACGAAGACCGCCCAGGCCGTCAGCAGCACGGCGGCGAACGCCAGCCCGACCCCGTTGACGGCGGGGTAGGACATCACGACGCCGAGGAAGCCGCCGAACACCCACGCCAGCTGCAGGGTGGTGTCGCCCTTGGCGAACGCGCTGGCGTGCGCGCGCACGGGGACGCCGCTCTGGATCGTGGAGTCCAGGGACACCTTCGCGAGGTACTGCATCAGCCCGACCGTCAGGCCCAGCGCCAGCAGGGGGAGCAGGCCGTAGAACACCGTCGCCAGCACCAGCGCGACGATGTCGGCGACGAGGGCGACCACGACCATCACGGCCGGGTTGATCCTGCGGGCGAGCGAGGCGACCACGATCCCGATCGTGTTGCCGAGCCCGGCGGCACCGATCACCAGGCCGACGAGCAGCGTGGATCGGGTCTTGGTCTCCCAGCCGTCGAGCGGCTCGGTGGCCAGCACGAACGTCATGAACATGGTCAGGAAGCCCGACAGCAGCCGGGGCCCGCAATTGGCGCGCAGGGCGAACGCGACCTTCGGGGGCAGGCCGCTGCGTCGTACGCCGGCCCCCGGCCCACCGAGGGACTCCTCGCCGGACGAGGCGTCGACCCGGTTGGGCAGCAGGATCGCGGCGATCGTGCCGACCGTGAACACCACGAAGGCGTAGCGGCAGGCCCACTCCGGACCGATCCAGTACGCCGCGCCGGCGAGCGGCCCCGACACGCAGGCACCGACCACGCCGGCGAGGGCCACCCGGCCGTTGGCCTTGACCAGGGTGATCTCGCTGGGGAGCAGGCGGGGGACCGCGGCGGCCTTCGCGACGCCGTACGCCTTGGAGGAGACGAGGACGCCGAGCGCGGCGACGTAGAACCAGGGCGAGCCGTCGCCCAGGGTGCCGGCCAGCACCCAGCACAGGAATGCACGCAGCGCGAAGGTGGCGCCGATCGCCCAGCGGCGGCCGTGGCTGAACCGGTCGAGGAAGGGTCCGATCAGCGGCGCCACGATCGCGAACGGGACCATGGTGAGGCCGAGGAACAGCAGCACCGGGCCGCGTTCGCCGCTGGTCGCGCCGGCGAAGAAGACGGTGCCGGCGAGCGCGATCGCGAACGCCGAGTCGCCGGCCGCGTTGGCGGCGTGCAGCTCGATCAGCCGGTTCAACCCGGAGCGCTCGGCACCCTGCGCGCCGGCGGCCTTGCGGGCCTGGCGCACGGTCGCCCGGCTGGCCCGACCGGTCACCGCAGCGAATCCCCTGAGCCCGCGAGCGGTCGCCTTGGCGCCGCTGCCGATGCTGGAGCCCACGGCCCGCATCGAGCCGGTCTCGGTGAGCTCGGGGCTCGGTCCGCTCCCGGCGCCCGGTGGGCTGGCCGGCGGGCGCTGGTCCGGACCGTGCGTGCTCACGGTCCTATCTTGCCTGCCCCGACGTGACGATCGCCGGTGGCATGGGGGATGCTGTGCCGGTGTCCACCCTGGAGCGCAAGCTGACCGACGCCGCCACCGCCGATGCCGTGGACGCGGCGCGCGCTGCGCTGCTCGAGGAGGTCGACGCCTCCGACGTGGGTGAGCACACCGGCCACCAGGTCGACGGGCTCCGGGTCGTCACCCACCTCTTCGAGTGCTCCCGCAAGGGCTACCGCGGCTGGCACTGGGCGGTCACGCTCACCCGGGCCTCCCGTCAGCGCAAGGTGACCGTGGTCGAGGTCGTGCTGCTGCCCGGCCCCGACGCGATCGTCGCCCCCGCCTGGGTGCCCTACCGCGACCGCCTGCGCCCCGGCGACATGTCGCCCGGCGACCTGCTGCCCGTCTCCGACGACGACGCGCGCCTGGTGCCGACGTACTCCTTCGGTGACGACGCGCTCGACACCGACGAGAAGACCCAGGTCCGTGCGGTCGCCAAGGACCTCGGCCTCGGCCGGGTCCGCGTCCTGTCCCCGGAGGGCCGCGACGCCGCCGCCGAGCGCTGGTACGACGGCGAGGCCGGCCCCGATGCCCCGATCGCCAAGTCCGCGCCGCACCACTGCTACTCCTGTGGCTTCCTGGTCCGCCTCAACGGCCCGCTGTCCGAGCTGTTCGGCGTGTGCGCCAACGGCGACGCCAACGACGACGGTCGCGTCGTCGCGCTCCAGCACGGCTGCGGTGGGCACTCCGAGGTGCGCCTGACCAAGCGGCAGCAGCCCCAGCCGCCCGCTCCGCCGGTCATCGACACGATCTCGCTGGACGACCTCGAGAAGTTCTGAGCCGCGCCCGCGCTTGTAACTAAGTGTTACAGCGCGAAAACCGGTACAACAACGCCCGGGTTGTGGTCCTAACACCCGGGTAGATGCCGCGGATTGGCTGTGCGGCCCGAATCTGGGCGTCGGCGTACGTCGAACACGCCTACCCGGGTGCAGTTGCTAGTTCCCGGGTGCTGTGGCACCGAAAACCGTTCTGTAACCCTTAGTTACAAGGCGGCGCGCGTCAGCCGGGGGTCAGGATGGCCACCGAGTAGAGGTCGTCGACCGGGCGCAGGTCGTAACCACCGAACCGGTGCTGCACGACCAGCCCGGCAGCCGCGACGTCGGCGGCGAACTCCTCCGGTGCGTACGCCCGCGCGGTGGCAGGCCCCTGCTGCAGGTGGAAGCCGACCAGGATCCGGCCGCCCGGCGCGAGCAGTGAGGCGAGGCGGCGGAGCACGGCGACCTCGGTGTCCTCGGCGACGAACGTGAGCACGTTGCCGACGCAGACGACCAGGTCGTAGGCGACGGGTGCGCCGGCGGCGGCGAGTGCCTCGGGGGAGAGCGCGAGGATCTCCAGGGGCACGACCGGCAGCTCGGGGAACGTACGACGCGACTGCTCGACGAGCACCGGGTCGGGCTCGGCGGCGGTGACCCGGTGACCCAGGGAGAGCAGGTGGGCGCCGATCCGGCCCATGCCGGAGCCGGCGTCGAGGATCGTGGCGCCGCGCTCGACGAGGGTGTCGGCCAGCCGCGCCTCGCCGACCACGTCGGCGCCGTCGGCGATCAGCTCGGCGAACCGCTCGCCGTACCCCGACGTCCTCGCGCCGCCCAGCGCCCACCGGGTGGGCGGCAGGGGAGCGTCACTCATCGACGTCGACGTCGCCGTCGACAGCGAGCTCGCGCTCGGCGCGGACCTGGCGCCGGCGCTTGCAGTACTCCGAGCCGAGCAGGCCGAGGCCGACCCCGGTCAGGCACATCCACAGCAGCCAGGTGCGGCCGTCCTCCTCGAGCCGGCCGTAGAACGGCAGCAGGCCGATGAAGGCGACGAGGAACAGCACGGTGCCGACCTGGACCGTTCGTACGCCGTCGACGTCGAGCGGCTCGACGGGGGCGATCAGGTAGGTCCGGTTGCCGAACTCGTGCTGGGTCGGCTGGTCGTCGCGGAGCTCCACGGAGATCACTCTACTCCCGGCGGAATGATTACCGAAGGTAATGACTTATGCTAACGACATGCCGACTCTGGAGAAGCACGTGCGCAGCAATGCGGGGCTCGCCACCGAGCTCCGGTTCGCGGTCATGCGCCTGCGGCGCCGGCTCGCCCGCGAGCGGCACCCCGACAACGACCTCAGCGTCTCGTCGATGGCGGTGCTCTTCGCGCTCACCAGGCACGGCGACCTCACCGTCGGCGCGCTGGCTGCGCGCGAGCAGGTGCAGCCGCCGAGCATGACCCGCACCGTCACCGCGCTCGCCGACATCGGCCTGGTCGAGCGGTGCGCCCACCCGACCGACGGCCGGCAGGTCGTCGTACGCGTCACCGACGAGGGCCGTGCCGTCGTCGCCGCCGACCTCACCCGTCGCGACCGGTGGCTCTCGCGCCGCCTCGAGGACCTGACCGCCGAGGAGCGCGACGTGCTGCGCCGCGCCGCCCCCATCCTGCAGCGCCTGGCCGAAGCCGACTGACGCCGACCGACCCGAAGGAGATCCCACGAGCCCCCGATTCCGCTCCCTGTCCCACCCCAACTACCGGCTGTACTTCGCCGGCAGTCTGGTTTCCAACGTCGGCACGTGGATGCAGCGCGTCGCCCAGGACTGGCTGGTCCTGACCATCCCCGGCAACGGCGGCGCCGCGCTCGGCATCACGACCGGCCTCCAGTTCCTGCCGGTCCTGCTGCTCTCGCCGTACGCCGGCGTCCTCGCCGACCGCATCTCCAAGCGGGTCCTGCTCCAGGTCACCCAGGCGATGATGGCCCTCGCCTCGCTCGCGCTCGGCCTGATCGCGGTGCTCGGCGTCGCCGAGACCTGGCACGTCTACGTCATCGCGTTCGTCTTCGGCATCGGCGCGGCCTTCGACGCGCCCGCCCGGCAGGCGTTCGTGTCCGAGATGGTCGGCGCCGACGACCTGACCAACGCCGTCAGCCTCAACTCCGCCGCGTTCAACGCCGCGCGGCTGATCGGCCCCGGTCTGGCCGGCCTGCTGATCGGCCTCGGCGGGGGCGGGATGCGCGCGACGGGCTGGGTCATCCTCGCCAACGCGCTGTCCTACCTGGCGGTGATCGCCCAGCTGCGCCGGATGGACGCCTCGGCGCTCCACTCGCCGCGCCCCGCCGCCCGCACTCCCGGCATGCTGCGCGAGGGCGTCACCTACCTGCGCGGCCAGCCGAAGATGCTGATGATCCTGGTCCTCGTCTTCTTCATCGGCACCTTCGGGATGAACTTCCAGATCACCTCGGCGCTGATGGCCACCGAGGTCTTCGGCAAGGGAGCCAGGGAGTACGGCGTGCTCGGCTCCGCCCTCGCCATCGGCTCGCTCACCGGCGCCCTGGTCGCGGCCGGCCGGTCCCAGGTCCGGGTCCGGCTGCTCATGGGTGCTGCCGTCGCGTTCGGGGTGCTCGAGATCGCGGCCGGCCTGGTCCCGACGTACCTCACCTTCGTGCTGCTGTGCCCCCTGCTCGGCTTCTCGGTGATCACGGTCCTCAACTCCTGCAACGCGCTGCTGCAGACCGAGTCCGAGCCGGCGCTGCGCGGTCGGGTGATGGCGATCTATATGACCATCGTGATGGGCGGCACTCCGCTGGGCTCGCCGGTCATCGGCTGGATCGGCGACCAGTTCGGTGCGCGGTGGACCCTGGTCGTCGGTGGGGCCCTGGTGCTGGCCGGCGTGGGGCTCGCGGTCGTCGTACGCCGGGCTGCCGTGGCACGCCTCGAGCCGACCACCTGCTCGACCCCGGTCGTGGCGCCTGCCATGCTTCGGCCGTGAACTCGGCCGAATCCTTCGCCCCCGCGAACCCGATCGACCGCTTCTTCCGCATCTCCGAACGGGGCTCCAGCCTCGGCCAGGAGCTCCGCGGAGGCGTGGTCACCTTCTTCACGATGGCCTACATCGTGGTGCTCAACCCGCTGATCCTCGGGTACGCGACCGACATCGACGGCAAGTACCTCGGCGGCGGCAGCGCCCCGAACCTCGCGGCCATCGCCGCCGGTACGGCGCTGGTGGCGGGCGTGCTGACGATCCTGATGGGCGTCGTCGCCAACTACCCGCTCGCGCTGGCCACGGGCCTGGGCCTCAACGCCTTCCTCGCGTTCGCCGTCGCCAGCCAGATGACCTGGGCCGACGCGATGGGTCTGGTGGTGATCGAGGGTGTGCTGATCCTGGTCCTCGTCCTCACCGGGTTCCGTACGGCGGTCTTCCGGGCCGTCCCCGCGCAGCTCAAGGTGGCGATCTCGGTCGGTATCGGCCTGTTCATCGCGCTGATCGGCTTCGTCGACGCCGGCGTGGTGAAGCGGATCCCCGACGCTGCCAAGACGACCGTGCCTGTCCAGCTGGGCGCCGACGGCAGCCTGAGCGGCTGGCCGGTCCTGGTCTTCGTGGTCGGCCTGCTGCTGATGCTGGCCCTGTGGGTGCGCAAGGTCCGCGGGTCGATCCTGATCTCGATCGTCGTGATGACGGTGGTCGCGATGGTCGTGGAGGCGATCGGCGACCTCGGCCGGGCCTCGGAGAAGGCCGGCGGCTGGGCGCTCACCGTCCCCGCGTGGACCGGCGACTTCCATGCGCCCGACTTCGGCACCCTGGGCGAGTTCAACCTGTTCGGCTCGTGGGACAAGGTCGGCGTCGTCACCGTCCTGCTGCTCGTCTTCTCGCTGATGCTCGCCGACTTCTTCGACACCATGGGCACGATGACCGCCATCGGCGCGGAGGCCAACCTCCTCGACGAGGAGGGCATGCCGCCCCACGCCGACCGGATCCTGGTCGTCGACTCGGTCGCCGCGATCGCCGGCGGTGCGGCCGGCGTCTCGTCGAACACGTCCTACATCGAGTCGGCCTCGGGCGTCGGCGAGGGTGCCCGCACGGGCCTGGCGTCCGTGGTCACCGGTGCGCTCTTCCTGGTGACGATCTTCGGCGCGCCGCTGGTCGCGATGATCCCGTCCGAGGCCGCGGTCCCGGCCCTGGTCCTGGTCGGCTTCCTGATGATGCAGCAGATCACCGGCATCTCCTGGGACGACGTCGAGATCGCGATCCCGGCCTTCCTGACCATCGTCCTGATGCCGTTCACGTACTCGATCTCGGTCGGCATCGGCGCCGGATTCGTGTCCTACGCGTTCCTCAAGGTGGTCCGCGGGAAGGCCCGCGAACTGCACCCGCTGCTGTGGGTCGTGGCCGGCCTGTTCGTCATCTACTTCGCGATCGACCCGATCACCCGGTGGTTGACCTGAGCTCACCCCGCTCAGGCGTGCGCCCCGGGTTTTGACCCGCCTTCGGGGCGGCCGGTAATCTCGAATCTCGTGTCTGGGGCCACCCGGCACGTCGAGCCTGCCCTCAGTCCCCCGCCCTCACCGGCGTGGCGAGCGGGGGAGCGCTCCGGCACTCCGCATCAACGCTTCACCCCGAGCCCGGCACCGTGCCAGGCCGTGACCAGAAACGGAAAGGGAACCACCAGGTGCCCACCATCAATCAGTTGGTCCGCAAGGGCCGCCAGGACAAGGTGTCGAAGACCAAGACGCCTGCCCTGAAGGGTTCGCCCCAGCGACGCGGTGTGTGCACCCGCGTCTACACCACCACCCCCAAGAAGCCGAACTCCGCCCTCCGGAAGGTCGCCCGCGTGCGCCTCTCCAGCGGCGTCGAGGTCACCGCCTACATCCCGGGTGAGGGTCACAACCTGCAGGAGCACTCGATCGTGCTCGTCCGCGGCGGTCGTGTGAAGGACCTGCCCGGTGTTCGCTACAAGGTCATCCGCGGCGCTCTGGACACCCAGGCCGTGAAGAACCGTAAGCAGGCTCGCAGCCGCTACGGCGCCAAGAAGGAGAAGAGCTGACATGCCGCGCAAGGGCCCCGCGCCGAAGCGCCCGATCGACGTCGACCCGGTCTACGGTTCGCAGCTGGTGACCCAGCTGGTGTCGAAGGTGCTCCAGGACGGCAAGAAGCAGGTCGCTCAGCGGATCGTCTACTCCGCTCTCGAGGGCACCCGCGAGAAGACGGGCGTCGACCCGGTCATCACCCTCAAGCGTGCGCTCGACAACGTGCGCCCCGCGCTCGAGGTCAAGTCCCGCCGCGTCGGTGGCGCGACCTACCAGGTCCCGATCGAGGTCAAGGGCAACCGCGGCACCACGCTGTCGCTGCGCTGGCTCGTCGGCTACGCCCAGGAGCGTCGCGAGAAGACCATGGCCGAGCGCCTCCAGAACGAGATCCTCGACGCTGCCAACGGCCTCGGTGCCGCGGTGAAGAAGCGCGAGGACACCCACAAGATGGCCGAGTCCAACAAGGCCTTCGCTCACTACCGCTGGTGATCTTCGTCGGAGCGGGCCCGTCGCCACGGTGCCCGCTCCGACACCACCGGCTCCATCCCCATACCTAAGGAACGCTGACTCACGTGGCAGTCGACATCACGACGGACCTGAACGTCGTCCGCAACATCGGCATCATGGCGCACATCGACGCCGGCAAGACCACCACCACCGAGCGCATCCTGTTCTACACCGGCATCACCTACAAGATCGGTGAGGTCCACGATGGCGGCGCCACGATGGACTGGATGGAGCAGGAGCAGGAGCGCGGCATCACGATCACGTCGGCCGCGACGACCTGCTGGTGGAAGAAGCACCAGATCAACATCATCGACACCCCCGGACACGTGGACTTCACGGTCGAGGTCGAGCGCTCGCTGCGCGTCCTCGACGGTGCCGTCGCGGTGTTCGACGGTGTGGCCGGCGTGGAGCCGCAGACCATGACGGTGTGGCGCCAGGCCAACAAGTACGCCGTCCCGCGGATGTGCTTCGTCAACAAGCTCGACCGGACCGGCGCGGACTTCTACCGCGTCGTCGACTCGATCGTGCAGAAGCTCAACTCCACCCCGTTGGTGCTGCAGCTCCCGATCGGCGCCGAGGGCGACTTCATCGGCATCGTCGACCTGGTCGAGATGAACGCCAAGGTGTGGCGTGGCGAGACCGAGCAGGGCGAGGACTACGTCGTCGAGGAGATCCCCGCCGACCTGGCGGACAAGGCTGCGGAGTACCGCGAGAAGCTCGTCGAGACCCTCGCCGAGGCCGACGACGAGATCATGGAGGTCTACCTCGAGGACGGCGACACGTTCGACGTGCCGACCCTCAAGGCCGCCATCCGTCGCGCGACCCTGGCCGACAAGGTCAACCCGATCCTCACCGGCACCGCGTTCAAGAACAAGGGCGTCCAGCCCCTGCTCGACGCGATCGTCGACTACCTCCCCTCGCCGCTCGACGTGGACGGCATCGTCGGTCACAAGCCGGGCGCGGAGGAGACCGAGGAGAACGAGGTCGTTCGCAAGCCCTCGTCCGAGGAGCCCCTCGCTGCGCTGGCGTTCAAGATCGCCGCTGACCCGCACCTGGGCAAGCTGACCTTCGTCCGCGTCTACTCGGGCAAGCTCGAGGCCGGCGGCACCGTGCTCAACACGAGCAACGGCCGCAAGGAGCGGATCGGCAAGGTCTACCAGATGCACGCCAACAAGCGTGAGGAGATCGCCTCGGTCGGCGCCGGCCAGATCGTCGCCGTCATGGGCCTCAAGGACACCCGGACCGGGCACACGCTCTCCGACAACGCCAAGCCGGTGGTGCTGGAGTCGATGACCTTCCCGGCCCCGGTGATCTCGGTCGCCATCGAGCCGAAGACCAAGGCCGACCAGGAGAAGCTCGGTGTCGCGATCGGTCGTCTGGCCGAGGAGGACCCCACCTTCGTCGTCAAGACCGACGAGGAGACCGGCCAGACCATCATCTCCGGCATGGGCGAGCTCCACCTGGAGATCCTCGTCGACCGGATGAAGCGCGAGTTCAAGGTCGAGGCCACCGTCGGCAAGCCGCAGGTCGCCTACCGCGAGACCATCCGCGGCACCGTCTCGAACCACAGCTACACCCACAAGAAGCAGACCGGTGGTTCGGGTCAGTTCGCCAAGGTCGTCATCTCGATCGAGCCGAACATCGACCCCGAGACCGGTCTCGGTGCGGGCTACGAGTTCGTCAACAATGTCTCGGGTGGCCGCGTGCCGCGCGAGTACATCCCGTCGGTCGACAACGGCGGCCAGGAGGCCATGGAGTTCGGCGTCCTCGCCGGGTACCCGATGGTCGACGTCAAGTTCTCGCTCGAGGACGGCGCCTACCACGACGTCGACTCCTCCGAGCTCGCGTTCAAGATCGCCGGCATCCAGTCCTTCAAGGAGGCCGCTCGCAAGGCGAACCCGTGCCTCCTCGAGCCGGTGTTCGCCGTCGAGGTGACCACGCCCGAGGACTACCTCGGCACGGTCATCGGCGACATCAACAGCCGTCGCGGTCAGATCCGCGCGCAGGAGGAGCGTCACGGCGACATCGTCGTGGCTGCCCTCGTGCCGCTGTCCGAGATGTTCGGGTACGTTGGCGACCTGAGGTCCAAGACCTCCGGTCAGGCGTCGTACTCGATGGAGTTCGACTCGTACGCCGAGGTTCCCACGAACATCGCCGACGAGATCATCAAGAAGGCGCGCGGCGAGTAGTCCCCACCCGGGACTGCTCGACGCAGACCCTCGGCGCACCACCCCTTTAGTACGAGTCAAGTAACAACACACCAGGAGGAGCCCCAGTGGCTAAGGCGAAGTTCGAGCGGACCAAGCCGCACGTCAACATCGGCACGATCGGTCACATCGACCACGGCAAGACCACGCTGACGGCGGCCATTTCGAAGGTCCTGCACGACGCGTACCCGGACCTCAACGAGGCCTCGCCGTTCGACCAGATCGACAAGGCTCCCGAGGAGCGCCAGCGCGGTATCACGATCTCGATCGCGCACATCGAGTACCAGACCGAGGCGCGCCACTACGCGCACGTCGACTGCCCCGGTCACGCGGACTACATCAAGAACATGATCACCGGTGCCGCCCAGATGGACGGCGCGATCCTCGTGGTTGCCGCGACCGACGGTCCGATGCCGCAGACCCGTGAGCACGTGCTGCTCGCGCGCCAGGTCGGCGTCCCCGCCCTGGTCGTCGCGCTCAACAAGTGCGACATGGTCGACGACGACGAGCTCATCGAGCTCGTCGAGATGGAGGTGCGCGAGCTCCTCTCCGAGTACGAGTACCCGGGCGACGACGTTCCGGTCGTGCGCGTTGCTGCCTTCCCGGCGCTCAACGGCGACGAGAAGTGGGGCAAGTCGGTCCTCGAGCTCATGTCGGCCGTCGACGAGTACATCCCGCAGCCCGAGCGTGAGGTCGACAAGCCGTTCCTCATGCCCGTCGAGGACGTCTTCACGATCACCGGTCGTGGCACCGTCATCACCGGTCGTATCGAGCGCGGCATCGTCAAGGTCAACGAGGAGGTCGAGATCATCGGCATCCGCGAGGCCTCGATCAAGTCGACCGTCACCGGTGTCGAGATGTTCCGCAAGCTGCTCGACGAGGGCCAGGCCGGTGAGAACGTCGGTCTGCTCCTCCGTGGCACCAAGCGCGAGGACGTCGAGCGCGGCATGGTCGTGGTGAAGCCGGGTACCACCACCCCGCACACTAACTTCGAGGCCAGCGTCTACATCCTCTCGAAGGAGGAGGGCGGCCGTCACACGCCGTTCTTCAACAACTACCGTCCGCAGTTCTACTTCCGGACCACCGACGTGACCGGCGTCGTGACCCTTCCCGAGGGCACCGAGATGGTCATGCCGGGCGACAACACGGACATGACGGTCGAGCTCATCCAGCCGATCGCCATGGACGAGGGTCTGAAGTTCGCGATCCGTGAGGGTGGCCGCACCGTCGGCGCCGGCCGGGTCACGAAGATCACCAAGTGATCTGACCTGCTTCGGGGAAGCCCCCGCTGCCTTCGGGCAGCGGGGGCTTCCTGCATTTCGCGGCACCTGATTTCTGGGCGCGGGCACCGAGCCGGGAGAATGGCTGCGTGAACGAGGGAGTACGGCCGGCACGACCGCACCACAAGGAGACCGACGACGGTCGGCGGATGCGTGAGGTGCTCACCTACACCCGCCGTGGCAGCCGGCTGTCCCCGAAGCAGCAGACCGCGTGGGACACGTACGCCCAGCAGTGGGTGATCCCCGACGAGGCGGTCGACCTACCGGACTTCTCCTTGGCCGAGTGGTTCGGCCGTGAGGCGCCGCTCGTCGTCGAGATCGGCGGCGGTGTCGGCGAGGCGACCGCGGCGCTCGCGGCGACCCGTCCCGAGGTCAACGTCCTCGCGCTGGAGGTCTGGGGCCCCGGAGTCGCCGAGGGCCTGGGCCGGGTGGGGGAGGCCGGCGCCACCAACGTCCGGTTCAGCAGCGTCGACGCCGTGTGGACCCTCGAGCACCTCATCGCGCCCGACTCGATCAGCGAGCTGTGGACCTTCTTCCCCGACCCATGGCACAAGAAGCGGCACCACAAGCGACGCCTGGTCAATCCCGAGTACGCCGCGATGATCGCCTCGCGGCTCGCGCCCGGAGGGCTGTGGCGCCTGGCCACCGACTGGGCCGACTACGCCGAGCAGATGGTCGAGGTGCTCGACGCCGAGCCGAGGCTGGAGGGCGGCGTCGTCGAGCGCTGGGCCGAGCGGCCGGTCACGAAGTTCGAGCGCAAGGGCATCGCGAAGGACCGCGTGATCACCGACCTGACGTACCGACGCGTCACCTGACATTAACGTCGCCGACGCGGCGTGGCGCCCGAAACCGACCTCCCCCCGGCGTACTTTCCGTGGCAGTGGCAGGTGGGGAAGCCGGCCACATCGGGAGGCCGGACGTGAAGATCCACGAACGCGCAGCCCGGTCCGTCTACCAGGGATAGGGCCGGGCAGCCCCTGGCGGGCGCGTGCGGTCCGGTGAGGTGAGTCGTGGAAACCAGTCACGATGGGGCACAGACCAGCGCGCAGCGCCGTACGTACGTCCTCGACACCAGCGTGCTGCTG
The DNA here is from genome assembly GCF_057813895.1 of Nocardioides sp. F233. Lineage (NCBI taxonomy): Bacteria > Bacillati > Actinomycetota > Actinomycetes > Propionibacteriales > Nocardioidaceae > Nocardioides > Nocardioides sp. F233. The sequence continues at coordinate 86,937 of NZ_JBVASH010000008.1, read as the reverse complement.
GCCGATCCGGGCGCGCTGCGCCGGTTCGCCGAGCACGAGGTCGTCCTTCCGGTGGTCGTGATCACCGAGCTCGAGGGCAAGCGGCACCACCCCGAGCTGGGCTACTTCGCGCGCAGCGCGCTGCGGGCGCTCGATGAGATGCGGGTCAGCCACGGCCGGCTCGACACTCCTGTCCCGGTCGGGGAGGAGGGCGGCAGCGTCCGGGTCGAGCTCAACCACACGGACGCGGCTTCGCTGCCGTCGGGCTTCCGCCTCGGCGACAACGACACCCGGATCCTCGCGGTCGCGCGCAACCTCGCCGACGAGGGGCACGACGTCACGCTGGTCTCCAAGGACCTGCCGATGCGGATCAAGGCCTCGGCCGTCGGCCTGGCGGCCGAGGAGTACCGCGGCGAGACGATCAGCGACTCCGACACCGGCTACTCCGGCATGGCCGAGATGGAGGTGAGCGCCGACGACCTCGACGAGCTGTACGACGACGCCACCCTCGACCTCGCCGACGCCCGCGAGCTGCCCTGCCACACCGGCCTGGTGCTGCTCTCCGAGCGAGGCACCGCCCTGGGCCGGGTCGGGCCCGACAAGCAGGTCCACCTGGTCCGCGGCGACCGGGAGGCCTTTGGCATCCACGGTCGCAGCGCCGAGCAGCGGGTCGCCCTCGACCTGCTGCTCGACCCCGAGGTCGGCATCGTCTCCCTCGGTGGGCGCGCGGGCACCGGCAAGTCGGCGCTCGCCCTGTGTGCCGGCCTCGAGGCGGTGATGGAGCGTCAGCAGCACAAGAAGGTCGTCGTCTTCCGCCCGCTGTTCGCCGTCGGCGGCCAGGAACTCGGCTATCTGCCCGGCTCGGAGTCGGAGAAGATGTCGCCCTGGGGCCAGGCGGTCTTCGACACCCTCGGCGCCCTGACCTCCAAGGACGTGGTCGACGAGATCCTCGACCGCGGCATGCTCGAGGTGCTCCCGCTGACCCACATCCGCGGCCGCTCGCTGCACGACTCGTTCGTGATCGTCGACGAGGCGCAGTCGCTCGAGCGCAACGTCCTCCTCACCGTGCTCTCGCGCATCGGCGCCAACTCGAAGGTCGTGCTCACCCACGACGTCGCCCAGCGCGACAACCTGCGCGTGGGCCGTCACGACGGCGTGGTCGCGGTCGTCGAGAAGCTCAAGGGCCACCCACTCTTCGCCCACGTCACGCTCACCCGGTCCGAGCGCTCGCCGATCGCGGCGCTGGTCACCGAGATGCTGGAGAACGTCGCCGTGTGACCGGTCCGAGGTCGTTGCGGCCCGCTCGGCGTCGTCCCGTGCCCGGGGCGGCGCCGAGCGTCGTACGGGACCTGGTCCCGATCCTGAGGCCCCTGTGACTCGTGTGAACGATGGGTCGACGGGTTCCTGAGAAGGGCTGGGGAAAACGGCCGTTCGGTTTGCCTGAGCCCTCCCCGTCAGGCATGGTGGTCGCTGGCCGCTGGCGGTGATGACAGCGAAGTCGAGCCGGATCGGGCGGTGGCCGCCCCCCATGCAGTCGAGCCTGAATACGAGCACTTGTCGAATCACGCGAAGCCGGCGCCCAAGCACCGCGGTGCGCCGAAGCACGCCCACATCGCACACGCGCCCCGCAAGGCCGCTCGCAATGTCGTGGTCCTCTCGTCGGTCGCAGTCGCCGTCACGGGTGTCTCCGTCGCCGCCGGCCTGGCCGGTCAGCAGGCCACCCCGCCCGCCGCGAGTGCCGCTGACGTCGACGCCTTCACCAACGTGGGTGCCAGCGCGCTGCCGACCGACACCACCGAGCGTCGTGAGCCCGTCATCTCGCGCGACGACCGCCGGCCCGAGGCCGTCCCGGCCAAGTCGATCGACCTCGCCGGCTCCCGCACCGCCGCGATGACCGACAGCCGCGAGCTCTCCGACTCCGACCCCCGTGACATCGCGCGGGCCCTGCTCGGCGAGTTCGGCTTCTCGTCGGGCCAGTTCGGCTGCCTCGACTCGCTGTGGACCCGTGAGTCCAACTGGCGGGTCAACGCCGACAACCCGAGCTCGAGCGCGTACGGCATCCCGCAGGCGCTCCCCGGCTCCAAGATGTCCACCGCCGGCCCCGACTGGGCGCACAACGCGGAGACCCAGATCCGCTGGGGCCTCGGCTACATCAAGTCCCGCTACGGCAGCCCCTGCGGCGCCTGGGGCCACTCGGAGTCGCACGGCTGGTACTGAGCTGATGGCGCGAGCGCGTCGTCGCTTCGCTCCGCCGCGCTGCCGCGCTCGCGGTTGGCTTTCGTAGGGTCCTCGTTCGCGTGGCGGCCAGCCGGCGGCACGGCGGGAAGCGCCGTCCTCGTCGGCTCCGGTCGCTCCTTCGTCGCTCCCTGCGCCTCCTCGTACGGCGTTCCCGCCGCTGGCCGCTGCCGAGCTGGGGAGGCGCGAGCGCGTCGTCGCTTCGCTCCGCCGCGCTGCCGCGCTCGCGGTTGGCTTTCGTAGGGTCCTCGTTCGCGTGGCGGCCAGCCGGCGGCACCGCGGGAAGCGCCGTCCTCGTCGGCTCCGGTCGCTCCTTCGTCGCTCCCTGCGCCTCCTCGTACGGCGTTCCCGCCGCTGGCCGCTGCCGAGCTCGGGCGGCGCGAGCGCGTTGCTCGTGCCTCGCGCCGCGCTGCCGCGCGCGCAGTCGAGTTCTGTAGGGGACTGGTTCGCTCGGCGGCCACACGGCGGCACGGCGGGAAGCGCCGGCCTCGTCGGCTCCGGTCGCTCCTTCGTCGCTCCCTGCGCCTCCTCGTACGGCGTTCCCGCCGCTGGCCGCTGCCGAGCTCGGGCAGCGCGAGCGCGTCGTCGTCGCTTCGCTCCGCTGGATGGTGCGAATGCGTCCTCGTTGAGGCCTGCGGTTCCGGCTAGAGGAATTTCACGGCCTGCTCATCCCCTCCCGCATTCTTCTCGCTCGATTCTTTCCCCACATCCACGATGCGGGGAAAGAGGAGGATCGAGTGGCTTCCGATGCGACGACGCTGGCGAGTACCACCACACCGGAGCGGTCTGAGCCCGGTCACTCCCGCTCGCGCACCTCGGTCCGGACCTGGTGGTCGGGGGCGGTGCGGTCGGGGTCGCTCGCCGTACCGCTGGGGCTGATCGGGCTGACCGTCCTGTTCTCGGCGCTGCGGCCGCTGACCTTCGGTACGACGGCCAACTTCCAGTCCCTGCTGACCACCCAGGCCGTGCTGGTCATCCTCGCCTTCGGGCTGACGGTGCTGAGTGCGGCCGGCGAGTTCGACCTGTCCGCGGCCGCCGTGCTCGGCCTGTGTGCGGGGGTCGTGGCCATGCTGACCACGAAGCACGAGATGAACGTGCTCCTGGCGTTCGCGATCGCACTCGGTCTCGCGGCGGTCGTGGGGCTGGTCAACGCGCTCTTCGTGGTGGTGTTCGGAGTCGACTCGCTCGTGACGACGCTCGGGATGGCCACGGTCGTGACGGGAGTCGCGCTCGGCTCCGTCGGTCCGACGACGATCGGCGGGCTGCCGGAGTCGGTGACCCGGATCGGCCAGACCACGGTGCTCGGGATCGGGCTGCCGTTCTACTACGCCGTCGTCCTGCTCGTGATCCTCTGGTTCGTCCTGCAGCGGACCGCGACGGGACGCCACATCTACTTCGTCGGCGAGGCACAGACCGCGGCGCGACTGGTCGGCCTCAACGTCGACCGGATCCGGGTCGGCGCGTTCCTGACCGCATCGATCGGTGCAGGTCTCGCCGGGGTGGTGCTGGTCGCGCAGACCGGCGCCGCGTCGACGTCGTACGGCGGGCCGTACCTGCTGCCCGCCTACGCGGCGACCTTCCTCGGGGCCACGGTCCACCGTGGGCGCTTCGGCGTCGTCGGCACCTTCCTGGCCGTCTACCTGCTGACGGTCGGGACCCAGGGACTGCAGATGCTCGGCTCGCCGGACTGGGTCACCCAGGTGTTCAGCGGCGGCGTGCTGGTCATCGCGGTCACCGTGGCCAAGCTCAGCAGGCGGACCGGCTCACGGTGAGCACCTCGGGCGGATCCCACTCCTCGATGAAAGGAAATCGAATGCGCTCCAAGCTGGTGGTACCCGTCGTGGCCCTGGTGCTCGCGCTGCTCCTCGCCGCGTGCGGACAGGAGGGCGGAGGTGCGTCCGGCAAGGGCGACGCCAAGGCCGTCGAGGCCGCCAAGGCCGAGATCGACGCCGCGTCAGCAGCGCTGACGTTCAAGGCGCCGGGCCCTCCGCTCGATGCCTCCCAGGCACGCGGCAAGTCGATCCACATCGTCGCGGTCAACCTCGCCGTCCCGATCCTGGCCCACGTCGCGTCGTACATCGAGGACCTCGGCAAGGAGCTCGGCATCGACGTGACCGTGTCGAACGCCGAGGACCAGGTGACCGGCATGCAGCAGGGGATCCAGGTCGCGATCAACAACAAGACCGACGTGCTGCTCATCCTCGGCGTGCCGACCGACCTCGTGCGGGACAAGCTCAAGGACGCCAAGGCGGCGGGGATCCCCGTCATCAACGTGCTCAACAACCCGATCGACCTCAACGCCCCCGGGCAGGGGGCGGGTGAGGAGTTCTGGGCCTCGGTCGGTACCGACCTCGAGCTCGGCGGGCGACTGATCGCGCGCAAGGCCGTGCTCGACACCGACGGCAAGGCCAATGTGTTGTACGTCGACTCGGAGGGCCTCGCGCCGCAGCCGCCGGTGGTCAAGGGCATCACGGAGGTGCTCGACGCGTGCAGCGGCTGCACCCTGGAGACCAAGAACGTGCCCCTGGCCGACTGGGGCACCCAGATCACACCGCTGGTCGCGACGGCGATCCGGGCCAACCCCAACCTCGACTACATCATCACGCTCTTCGACGGCATGGCGATCTTCGCCACCGCGGGCGTGCAGCAGGCCGGCGCGACGGGCAAGGTCCACGTCGTCAGCCACAACGGCGGCTCGGCCGGCCTGGCGCTGGTCAAGCAGGGGGACATCTTCACCGCTGACCCCGGCGTCTCCGAGGAGTGGTCGGCCTGGGCGTCGGTCGACCAGTCGATGCGGGCGATGCTCGGGATGGAGCCCGCCGACCCGCTCGTGCCGTACCTCTACCTGGACACCGCGGCGGTGAAGGACATCGACGTCACCAACGAGCGCGACGTGTACGGCGACAGCTTCATCGCGGGCTTCCGCACGCTCTGGGGCCTGCAGTGAGCACGGTCGGCGTGCCGGCTCTCGACGTCGCCGGCCTGAGCAAGTCGTTCGGCCCGGTCACCGTCCTCCGGCACGTCGACCTCACCCTGCGCTCCGGCGAGATCCACGGCCTGCTGGGCATCAACGGGTCGGGGAAGTCCACGCTGATCAAGGTCCTCTCCGGGCTGCACCGCCTCGACGGCGGTGCGGTCCGGGTGGACGGCGAGGAGCTGGCAGCGTCGGCGTCCGCCCGCGAGCGGCACCGGATCGGCCTGCGCTTCATGCACCAGGACCTCGGCCTGTGCCCGACGATGAGCGTCGCCGAGAACATCTTCGTCGGGCACCAGCTGCGCCGCTGGGGCTGGTGGATCGACCGCGCCGGGATGCACCGGACGGCGGGCGAGCTGCTCGCCCGCCTCGGCGCGGGCCACGTCGACCCGGCCACCACGGTCGCCGACCTCGGGCCCGGCGAGCGGGCGGTCGTCGGGATGGTCCGGGCGCTCGGCACGGCCGACGGCTCGCGCCCACGGGTGATCGTGCTCGACGAGCCGACCACCTCGTTGACGATGAGCGAGACCGAGCGCCTCTTCGACGCCGTACGACGGGCCGCCAGCGAGGGCGTCGCCTTCCTCTTCGTCACCCACGACATGGAGGAGATCCTGCGGCTCACCGACCGGGTCACCGTGCTCCGCGACGGCTACGTCGCGGACAGCCGGGAGACGGCCGGCCTCGAGGTCGACGACCTGGTCCGGATGGTCGTCGGCGACGACTTCGAGCGTGCGGAGCTGGACGCCACGAGTGCCCCCGGGCCCGTGGCGCTCGACGTGCGCGGCCTGTGCGGAGGCGTCATCGACGACCTCTCCTTCGACGTACGTCAGGGCGAGGTGGTCGGCCTGACCGGCCTGGTGGGTGCCGGCCACGAGGAGGTGCCGTACCTGCTCGTCGGTGCCCGCCCGGCCACCCGGATCACGCTCGATGCCGGAGGTCGGACCACGACCCGCCCGCACCCACGCTGGGCCCGTGCCGCCGGGATCACCCTGCTCGCCGCCGACCGGCTCGGCCAGAGCGCGGTGCCCAACGCGAGCGTCCGGGAGAACGCCACCCTCGGCAACCTGCGCTCGTTGCGCCGCTGGACCGGTGTCGACCGGGGCGCCGAGGAGCGGCAGTCCGCCGGCATCGTGCGTCGGTACGACGTCGCGTGCGCCAGCGACCTCGCGCCCCTGCGCAACCTCAGCGGCGGCAACCAGCAGAAGGTGCTGCTCGGCCGCGTCGAGACCGCCGGCGGGTCGGTCGTGCTGCTGCACGCACCGACCCAGGGCGTCGACGTCGGTTCCCGTCAGCGGATCCTGCGTGCGGTCCGCGAGCTGGCCGAGGCCGGCGCCGGCGTCCTGGTGGTGTCCAGCGACCACGAGGAGCTCGAGGGCCTGTGCGACCGGGTGCTCGTGATGCGCCGCGGACGCCTGGTCCAGTCCCTGCGGGGGGCCGACAACACCCGGCGGCGGATCCTCGCCGCCGCAGCGTCCTGACCACGACCCGAGGAGGAACCGTGACCGCACTGCCCGAGGTGAGTGCCGCCGAACGTGCCGACCGGCGTGCAGCCCTGCTCCGTCGCTGCCGCGACGAGGGGCTCGACGGGATGGTCGTGTGGGCCAAGGGTGGCCACTCCGACTCCGCGTCGGACGTCTTCTACCTGGCCGGCTTCTACCCGCGCTTCAACCGCTCCCAGGCCGCCCTGGTGCTGCCGTTGGACGGCGACCCGATCCTGTTCGTCGACATCCTCGACCCGCGCCGCGACCTGGTCGACGTGGCCGACATCCGGTTCGCCTTCGACATCCCCGCCGCCGTCGCGGAGGCGCTCGACGACTTCGGCGCACGCGCCAGGTTCGGCCTGGTGGGTGGTGCCGCGCTGCTCGCGCAGTCCTACCGCGACCTGGTCGCGCGGAGCGGGCCGGACCGGTTCGTGCCCCTGGACGAGGCGGTCGTCGACCTGCGCGTGATCAAGTCACCGGCCGAGATCGCGCTGCTGCGTGCGGCAGCGGAGATCGGCAGGGGAGCGATGGACGCCCTCACCTCGACGGCCCTGAAGCCCGGCAGCACCGAGGCGCAGGCGGTCGCGGCGGCGTACGCGTTCGGGATCGAGCAGGGCACCGTCCCGATCGACGCGCTGCTCGCGTCGGGCCCGTCCAGCGACTACTACTGCGCCGGGCAGGTACCCCGCTGGGAGGGACGCACGCTCGAGACCGGCGACCTCTTCCACGTCGACCATGCGGGGTACGTCGGCGGCTACATGTTCGACATCGCCCGCAGCCTGGTCACCGGCGGCTCGGCCGATGCTGCTCAGGCCGACCTGCTGGAGGCCGCGATCGCCGCCGTCGACGCGGGGATCGCCGCGGTCCGGCCCGGCGTCACCGGCGCCGAGCTGTACGACGTCGTCGAGGACGTGCTGCTCGACGCGGGCGTGCGGACGCCCCAGAGCGAGATCTTCGGGCACGGGCACGGGATCGGGTTGGGCTTCGAGTGGCCCTTCGTCCTGCCGTTCGAGCAGCGCAGGTTCGAGGCCGGGATGACCATCTCGGTCGAGACCATGGCCGCCCGGCCCGGGGTCGGGGCGGTGTACTTCGAGCAGAACCTCCTGGTTACCGCAGAGGGTGCCGAGCTGCTCAGCAACAGCGATGTCCGCTACTGGTGACCTGCGAGGAGTCCCGATGACCACGACCACCACCGACCTGAACGACCTGACCGCCACCGAGATCGCGGGTGCCGTGCGTGCCGGCGAGCTGTCGCCCGTCGAGGTGGCCGAGGCGGTGATCGCCGCGGTCGAGGCGCTCAACCCCACGCTCAACGCGTTCTGCATCCTCGACCACGAGCAGCTCCGCGCCCATGCCCGGGCGCTCGCGGACCGCCAGGTCGCGGGGGAGGAGCTCGGCCTGCTGGCCGGCGTCCCCCTCGCGGTCAAGGACCTGATCTTCGTCAAGGACCTGCCGATGGTCGCCGGCAGCCATGCGTTCCGCGACTTCCACCCGGACCAGGACGACGTCGTCGTCGAGCGGGCGCGGGCGGCAGGGGCGCTGATCGTGGGCAAGACGAACACGCCCGAGCTGGGGTTCGCCGGCAACGGCACCAACCCGGTGTTCGGTGCCACCCGCAACCCGTGGAACACGGCGCTCACGTCGGGCGGGTCGAGTGCGGGATCGGCGGCCGCGGTCGCAGCACGCATGTCGCCGCTGGCGCTGGGCAGCGACGCTGCCGGCTCGGTCCGCGCGCCGGCGTCCTTCTGCGGGATCTACGGGCTCAAGGCCACCATGGGCCGGATCCCGCTCTACCCGGGGTGCCGGGTCGACACCTACCCGGGCCTGTCGAGCTTCGAGTCGGTCGAGCACATCGGTCCGATGAGCCGGACGGTGCAGGACAGCGCCCTGATGATGGCCGCGGTCAGCGGGCCGCACCCGCGCGACCGGCACTCGTTGCCGGCCGCCGACTTCGACTGGCTGAGTGCGACCCGGGGCGGCATCCGGGGCCTGCGCGTCGCGTTCTCGCCGGACCTCGGGTACGCCGAGGTCGACCCGAGGGTCGCGGCTGTCGTACGCCGGTCGGTCGAGGTGTTCGAGCGCGACCTGGGCTGCGTGGTCGACGAGGTGGTCGCGCCCTGGCCGGACCCGTACGACGACTTCTGGGCGATGCTCGTCGCGGAGACCGACATGGAGGGCATGCGCCGCCTGGTCGCCGAGAACCCGGGCCTGATCTCGCCGCACATCGTCGGCATGCTCGAGGCACCCTGGACCGTCGACCAGCTGACCCGCTCGGGGATGATGCGCAAGCGCGTGGTCAACGCGATGGCCGACCTGATGGAGACCCACGACCTGCTGCTCACCCCGACGATCGCGGTGCTGCCCTGGCCGGCCGAGGACCACGCCCCGGCGACGCCGAAGGACTCCTCGCCGTTCGTGCTCCCGATGAACCTGACCGGCCAGCCGTCGGCGTCGATCCCGGCCGGCTTCACCGACGACGGGCTGCCGGTCGGGCTGATGATCAGCGGGCGCCGGCTCGAGGACGACGTGGTGCTGCGGGCGTCGGCGGCCTTCGAGGCCGCGGCGCCCTGGCTGGGCCGCCGACCGGTGCTGTGACGCGCGCGGTCAGCGGGCGAAGTACTCGGCGGTGATCGCGGCCCGGGTACGACGCAGGTCGCGCACGAGGCCGGGCACCCGTGCCTTGGGCAGTCGGACGGCCGGTGCCGCGATGGCGAGCGCTGCTATCGGGTGGTCGTTGAGGTCGAGCACGGGCACCGCGACGGCGTGCACGCCGTCCTCCCGTTCGCCGAGGTTGGTGGCGAAGCCGGCCGTGCGGACCTGGTTCATCTCGGCCTCGAAGTCGTCGGGGTCGACGATGGTGTGGGAGGTGATCGACGGGAGTCCGTGCTCGGCGTACAGCGCCTGCCGGGCGGTGAGCGGCATCGCCGCGAGCAGGACCTTGCCGGCGGCTGAGGCGTGCGCGGCGACCCTGCGACCCGCGATCCGCTTCACGTGCAGGTCGTGCCGGTCCTCGACGACGGCGTCGAGGCAGAGCACCTCGTGCCCGACCAGGATCTGCAGGTTGACGGCCTCGTCGACGAGCCGGCACAGCGAGACCAGGTGGGGCCGGGCCAGCCGCTCCAGGCTGTTCTGGGAGCTGAAGTGCCGGGCGAGACGGAGCAGCTCGGGACCGACGCTGTAGCGCTTGGAGGTCCGTGCCTGCTGCACGAAGCCCTCCTCCTTCAGGCAGGTCAGCAGCCGGTGCGACGTCGACGGCGCGATGCCGAGCTGCCGGGAGACGTCGACGACACGCAGCTCGGGCTGCGAGGAGAGCATCGAGAGCAGGCGCAGCGCGTTGGCGACCGACGCGAGTCCGGAGCTCGGCGGCTCGACGATGTCGTTCGTCATGACGGAACGATACCCGTCGGATCTTCCGCACTGCGGGAGATCGTCGACCAGCCCGATCCGTCGCCGAACCACGGGAGCGGCGTCGTGAAGATGTCCTTGGGCAGGCTGGCCTGGACTCCCGACTCGGCATTGACGGCCTGGCTGACCTTGAGGTCGAGCGCCATCGACGCCACGGCGTACGCGTCGGCCGGTGAGAGTCCGGGGTGCTGGCGCGCCAGCTCGTGGACCAGGTCGCGAGCCGCGTCCCGGGCCGCGCGGTCCAGGGAGGCGGCGAAGGCGAGGGAGAGGTACTCGGCCGGGGTCTCGGCGCGGGGACTGATCAGCGGCGGCCCGCCGCGCAGGACGGTGAAGCGCAGCACGGCCTCCTCGACGGAGGCCTCCAGCGCGGTCAGGTTGATCTCACCCAGGCCCTGGGCGGCATGCGCGTCACCGGCGCAGAAGAGCGCACCGTCGGCCCACACGGGCAGGTAGAGGCTGGTGCCCACGACGAGGTCCGGAACGTCGATGTTGCCACCGTGCGGCCCCGGCGGGATCGAGCTGTGCGGGCCGGAGTCCCGGGGGGCGACCCCCTGGTAGCCGAGGAACGGCCGGACCGGGACCTCGATGCCCGGGACGATCTCGACCCGGGTGCCGGCGCCCGATCCGGTGAGCTGGAAGTGCCGCACCTGGCCCTCGGCGAAGTCCTCGGGCAGCAGACCGATGCCGAGGTGCCCCGGCAGGCTGAGGTTGAAGACGTGCGGACGCAGCCGCAGGTCGACGAGGTCGACCCGGAGCACGTCGCCCGGCCGGGCGCCGTGCACGGCGATCGGGCCGGTCAGGTCGTGCGGACCGGCGCCGCCTGCCTCGCCGAAGAAGCGACCGACGTCCTCGATCGTCATGCTCGGCGTCACCTTGTTGCCCCAGGCGTTCCAGGTGTCGAGGCTGACCGTGTCGCCGGACTCGATCGTGAGCACCGGCTCGTCGGTGCGGTCCACGACGCCGAGACGCACCGTCTCGGTGGACGCGCGAAGCTCGTGGTGCCTGGTCATGACGCCTCCTTGGTGTTGCTCGCTCGAGGCCCGCCCGGACGGGTGCGGCGACTATAGGGACGCCGTTCCGGGCCGGACTCCTCGCCCCGCCCGACATTCCGCGGAGAGGAAAACCGGCCCGGAAAGACCGGGCCGGGTCTCCGCCTCCCGGTGCCCGCTCCGGGGAATGCGGGGAGGCGAAGGACCGGCGGGGTTTTCCCCCATGCGAAATCTCTGGACATCTGCGTGGAACGCCGTTGCATCCGGAAGCGAGAGTCGCTGCCATGCAGTGGGCCGACCCGGTCCGCGGCTCGCCAAGGAGGATCGCGATGGACGGCACGACCCTGGACCGGTGGGGCGGCCTCGGCCCGCTGCCGGCAGGTGCGCGTCTCCACGTCGGAGTCTGGCCGGGTCTGGACGCCGACGCGAGCCTGCTGGGCGGCGGCTGGCGCAGCGTGGCGCGACCTGCGCCGGCCACCGTCCCGCTCCCGCGGCTCGCCGCGATCGCCGCCGCCGCGCGGCTGCGTGGGCGCGGCGGCGCGGGATTCCCCTTCGACATCAAGCTGCGCGCTGTCGACGAACAGGCGCGGACCACCGGGCGCGGCGCCGTCGTCGTGCTCAACGGCGAGGAGGGCGAGCCGGCCAGCGCCAAGGACCGACTCCTGATGACGCTGCGTCCGGACCTGCCGCTGCGTGGCCTCGGCGTGACGGCGGGCGCACTGGGCACCGACCAGACCTATGCCTGGGTCAGCGACCCGATCGCCCGCGACCGGCTCGCCGACGAGGCCGGCTCGACGCAGCCCGTCCCCCGGATCGTGGCCGCCCCGCCGGGCTATGTCAGTGGCGAGGAGTCGGCCGTCGTACGGGCGCTGTCCGGAGGACCGGCCAAGCCCACCCACAAGCCGCCCCGGGCCTTCGAGTCCGGGGTCGACGGGCAGCCGACACTGGTCAGCAACGTCGAGACCCTCGCGCACCTCGCCCGCCTGGCGGACGACCCCGGGTACCAGCCGACCACGTTGCTCACCCTCAACAGCGACCGTGGGCTGCACAGCGTCGTGGAGGTTCCCGACGCCGTCACCCTGCGCGAGGTGCTGGCCTGGCAGGGGCTGGACCCCGCCGGTGAGCGGTACGACGTGTTCCTCGGCGGCTTCTTCGGCCGGTTCGTGAAGCCCCGCACGCTGTGGCGTTCGGTGCACGACCTGTCCTCGCGCCAGCACGCCGACGTGCTGGGATGCGGCGTCGTCCTGGTCCTGCACGACACCTGCCCGGTCACCTTGGTCGCCGAGGTGCTGCACTACCTGGACCGGGAGAACGCCCAGCAGTGCGGACCGTGCTTCAAGGGCATCCCGTCGATGGCCTCCGTCGTCGACGAGCTCGCGCACGGCCGCGCCGTCCGTGAGGACCTGGTGCGGCTCGCCGGCTGGGGGACCAGCCTGCGGGGGCGCGGCGCCTGCGGCACCCTCGACGCCGCCTGCGGCGTCGTCACCAGCCTCCTCGAGCGTCGGGGCGAGCTGGTCGTGAGCCACCTGAACCGTCCCTGCCGTCGGTGTGCCGAGCACCCCGAGCGGCCCCCGGCCACGTCGTTCGCAGTGCCGTGGCCGGCCGAGATCACCGCCGACACGGCCGACAGCAAGGAGGAGTCATGAGAGCCCAGGTCGACATGAGCAAGTGCCAGGCCTACGGAATGTGCGCCGACGAGGCGCCGGACGTCTTCGAGCTCGACGAGTGGGGCTATCCCGTGCTCGTCGACGACGGCGCGGTCCCGGCCGACCAGGAGCCACGCGTGCAGCGAGCCGTCGGCGCCTGCCCCGCGCAGGCGATCCGGGCCACCAGCTGAACCAGCCGCGGCACCGCGGATTCGAGAGGAGAGGACCAGACGATGGCCAAGTTCGAGCCGGGCACAGCCCGCACCTGGGCGATGGAGAGCATGCGCGGCGTGAGCGGCTGCATCCTGCCGTCGTTCACCACCGACCAGAGCGGTCTCCACGAGGAGGCGATCCGTCACGACATCCGCCGGGAGCGTGAGCTCGGATTCACCGGCTTCCTCATCGTGGGGGAGTGCGGCACCACGAGCGCCGAGTTCGAGCGGTTCGTCGAGATCGCCGTCGAGGAGGCCGGCGACGACATGATGACCATCGTCCAGGCCGCGGCCGGCACGCTCGCCGAGAACGTCGCGATCACCCAGATGGCCGCCGCGAAGGGCGTCGACCTGGTGATGCCGTCGTACCCGATCGCGTTCTACCCGCAGCACCACAAGGAGATCGTCGAGTACACCCGGGCAATCGCAGAGGCCGCGGACCTCGGCGTGATCGTCTTCGCGATGAACCTGTGGAACTTCATGCGGCTGCACCCGTCCGGGTTCGCGCCGGCCTGGCTGGAGGAGATGGTCGAGACCATCCCCAACGTGGTGGCGATCAAGAACGAGATCGGCGACCCCGGCGTGGCCGGCCTGGCCGAGGTGTTCCGCCGGTTCAGCGACCGGGTGATCGTCGCCGACCCGCTGGAGATGAACGCCCCGGCCTGGATCACGACGTACGGCATGCCGTGGATGGGCACCTCCAACTACGAGTACTTCGGCGACGTCGTGCCCCGCATCCACGCGCTCGCCCAGGACCCCGAGCGGTACGACGACGCGATGGAGCTCTACTGGCAGGTGCAGCCGGCCCGGGCGGCGACGGGCGCGCTCATGCGCGAGGCGAACGCGGGGACGTCCTTCGTGCACCGCCTGCTGTGGAAGTACCAGGGCTGGCTCCAGGGCTTCCACGGGGGCCCGGTCCGCAGCCCGCACACCCGCCTGCACGACCGTCAGATGAAGCAGCTGCGCGCGGCCGCGATCGAGTCCGGCCTCTCGATCACCGACGAGCCGGACGCCCTGTTCTTCGAGGGGCGGGTGCCGCGATGAAGCTCTCGCCCGACCCGCAGCCGCTGCACATCAGCTCCGCCGACATCGAGGCACACGTCGACTTCGACCTCGCCATCAAGGCCGCCGACGACGCCGCCCGCGCCGTGGCCGCCGGGGCGGTGACCACCCGTCGTACCCAGGTGTCGTTCGAGGGCGGCTGGATGCGGGTGATGGTCGCCGACGTCTCGTCGCTGGGCATCTTCGGCTACAAGGAGTTCCACCTCGCCGGCGGCAACCTGGTCCGCTACTGCGTGCACGTCTTCGAGGAGGCCACCGGTCGTCCGCTCGGCATCGTCGACGCCGCTCGCATCACGACGCTGCGCACGGCGGCAACAGCCGCCGTCGCCGTACGGCACCTGCTGGGTCAGCGCCCGTCGGTGCGGCTCGGCGTGGTCGGCACCGGCGCGGAGGCACTCGCCGGGGTGCAGGCGCTGAGTCGGGTGGTGGCGCTCGACGAGATCCGGGCGACGAGCCGCAACCCGGTCAACCGCGAGCACTTCGCCCGCGCAGTCGCGGCGAGCACCGGCCACGTCGTCACGGTGTCGGACGAGCTGGAGAAGGTGCTCGACGGTGTCGACCTCGGGTACGTCGCCACCGCGTCGGGGGGCCACGTCGTGCTCCGGCACGCCGATGTCGCCCAGGTCGGGCTGATCGCCGCCATCGGCTCGACGCTGCCGATCCAGCGCGAGCTCGCCGGGGACGTCCTGGCCGGCGCGGACCGCGTCGTCGTCGACACGATGGACGTGCTCGAGGAGTCCGGCGACGCGATCGAGGCGCTCGACACCGGCTGGGGGGCCGACGTCCAGATGCTCGGCGCCGCCCTCGGCGCGCCGCACCCGCCCGCCGGCGAGCGGGTCGTCTACAAGTCGATCGGGTCGCCCGAGCAGGACCTCGTCCTCGCGCACCGGATCATCCAGCACGCGGCCGAGCACGGCTACGGCCGCCGCATCGATGCCCTCACGGCCGTCAAGGAGAACCTGTGAGCACCACGCTGACCCCCGCTGTCTCCCGGCGCGAGCTCGCCTCGGGCCAGGCCTTCTCGCTCGTCGACGGCCAGTGGCTGCCGGGCACCGGCGGTCCCCGACCGGTGCTCGACCCGGCAACGGGCGAGGTCCTCGCCGAGCTCTCGACCCTGACCGATGCCGAGTGCGACGCCGCTGTCGACGCGGCTTCCCTCGCCCAGCCGGCCTGGGCGGCGCGGCCCGCACGCGAACGCGGCGAGCTGCTGCGTCGGGTCCACGAGGTGCTCGTCGCCGAGCAGGAGGACCTGGCCCGGCTGATCAGCCTCGAGAACGGCAAGTCCCTCACCGACGCGCGCGGCGAGGCGGCGTACGCCGCGGAGTTCTTCCGTTGGTTCGCCGAGGAGGCAGTCCGCACGCCGGGAGACATGCGGCGCTCGCCGTCCGGGCGCAACTGGATCCTCGTCTCGCACGAGCCGGTCGGCGTCGCGCTCCTCGTCACCCCCTGGAACTTCCCGGCCGCGATGGCCACCCGCAAGATCGCGCCCGCGCTCGCGGCCGGCTGCGCCGTCGTCCTCAAGCCGGCGACGGAGACCCCGCTCGCGGCCCTGTACGTCGCCGACGTGATCCGCGAGGTCGGCATTCCCGGCGGCGTGGTCAACGTCGTGCTGCCGGCCCGGACCGGGTCCTCCGTGGCCCGGATGATGGCCGACCGTCGGGTGCGCGCGATCTCGTTCACCGGCTCGACCGAGGTCGGCAAGGTCCTGCTCGAGCAGGCGGCCGGCTCGGTGATGCGCTCGTCGATGGAGCTCGGCGGCAACGCGCCGTTCGTCGTGCTCGACGACGCCGACCTCGATGCCGCAGCCGACGGCTTCATGCTGGCGAAGTTCCGCAACGGCGGCAGCGCCTGCACGGCGGCGAACCGGATCCTCGTGCAGGACGCCGTCGCCGACGACTTCGTCGGGCGGGTCCGGGAGCGGATCGCGGCGCTGCGGGTCGGGCCCGGCCTCGACGAGGGCGTCGAGATCGGCGCGCTCGTCTCGGTGGTCGAGCGGGACCGGGTCGCGGGCCTGGTCGACCGCGCGGTGGCCGCCGGTGCCGAGGTCCTGGTCGGTGGCACGGCCCCCGAGGGCCCGGGCTGCTTCTACCCTCCGACGCTGCTCGACCGCGTGGCCCCCGACAGCGAGCTCGCGCAGACCGAGATCTTCGGGCCGGTCGCTGCGGTGACCCGGTTCCGGACCCTCGACGAGGGGCTCGCGCTCGCGAACGACTCCGAGGCCGGACTGATCTCCTACGTCTACACGGCGGGCCTGGAACGCGCGCTCGCGGTCAGCCGGAGACTCGAGTCCGGGATGGTCGGTCTCAACTGCGGGCTCGTCTCGGACCCCGCAGCACCGTTCGGTGGTACGAAGGAGAGCGGCCTCGGCCGCGAGGGCGCCCACGAGGGCATGCTCGAGTTCATGGAGACCAAGTACGTCGCAACGCCGTACTCCTAGTGGTGCAAGGAAGACGATGGTCATCACACATGTCAGGAGTGTCGGGATCGCGGTGCAGGACCTGCGCCAGGCCCGCGAGTTCTACTCCCGCTGCTGGGGTCTCGAGGAGGTCGACCGCGACGACGAGCGCCTGTACCTCGGCTCCGGCTGCCCGGAGTCCTACGTGCTGCGCCTGCGCCAGGCGGCCCAGCCGCGTGTCGACGCGGTCAGCCTCGCCGTCGAGACGGCGAGCGAGGTCGAGCAGTACGCCGCCCGCGTCGCCGGGCACCCGCAGGCAAGCATGATCGACGAGCCCGGCCCGCGTCAGGACCGCGGTGCGGGCTACGGCTTCCGGTTCTTCGACTGCGACGGCCGCACCGTCGAGATCTCGGCCGACCTCGACCTGCGGGCCTACCGCGAGGTCGAGGAGGGCGAACCGCGGCCGCGCAAGATCAGTCACGTCGTGTTCAACACCCAGGACCTCGACCAGACCCGGCTCTTCTACCAGGAGGCGCTCGGCTTCAAGGTCTCCGACTGGGTGGAGGACTTCTTCTGCTTCATGCGCACGAGCGGCACGCACCACCTGCTCGCCTTCGCCCGCTCGGAGCAGACCTCGCTCAACCACGTGTCCTTCGAGATGCGCGGCCTCGACGAGTTCATGCGGGCCACCGGCGCGATGCTGCGCCAGGGCCACCACCTGCTGTGGGGGCCCGGCCGGCACGGGGCCGGTGACAACACCTTCTCCTACTTCCAGGACCCGAGCACCAGGTACGTCATGGAGTACACGACGGCGCTGCAGGTGATCGACGAGGAGCACGGCTGGACGCCGAAGGTCTACACGACCAGCCCCGAGGACACCGACCAGTGGGGGACGTCGAACGCCTTCGACGAGGTGATCCTGAAGGAGATGCACGGGCACACCGACCCCGGGCTCTGGACGCCCGCGCCGTGGTGACCGCGCGCGGGGTCCTGGTCACCGGCGGCTGCTCGGGCATCGGTCTGGCCGTTGCCCGGGCCCACGCCCGGGCGGGCGACACGGTCGTCGTGCTCGACCGCACCGACGGCGACGACCTCGGCGACGGGATCCACCGGGTCGTCGGCGACGTCACCAGCCCTGAGGACAACGAGCGCGCGGTCGCTCGGGTGCTCGACGTCGCCGGTCGGCTCGACCACTTCGTCGGCAACGCCGGCATCCACGACGGCGGCCTGCGGCTGGCCGGGGTCGACGCCGTCACGCTGCGCGACGTCCTGCGCCGGGTGCTCGATGTCGACGTCGTCGGCTACGCACTGGGAGCCCACGCGAGCCACGCCGCGCTGACGGAGACCGGCGGCTGCATGACGTTCACGCTCTCCGACGCATCCTTCGAGGTGCAGGGCGTCGGCGCCGGCCTCGCCTACGCGACCGCCAAGCATGCTGCCGTCGGTCTGGTACGACGCCTCGCGGTCGAGCTCGCACCGACGGTGCGGGTCAACGCAGTCGCCCCGGGTGGCGTGATCACCGGCCTCAGCGCGGCCGCCGCCGGCTCCGCCGAGACCCCGTTGTTCGCGGATCCGGACGCGGTCCGCGACATCGTCTCCCACCTGAACCCGCTGCACGTGATGCTCGACGCCGACGAGCTGGCGGAGCTCTACCTGTTCCTCGCCTCGCCGGCCGCCCGCGGCATGACCGGCCAGGTGCTGAGGCCCGACGGCGGGCTCTCGGTGGGCCGGGGCTGAGTGCCGCGCCACCGTCAGTTCCGCTGGGAGGAACATTCCCTGATCCGCCTGTCCCTGTTGTCCCGCGGGCAGGGACGATGTGCGTCGTCCCCACTCCCGTGAGCCCGTCCGAAGGAACCCCCACCATGGCACCTCACGAGCTGACCGCCGTCGCCGAGAGCGACCGGTTCGACGTCCCGCGCGCCTACTTCGCCGACGCCGACACCTGGCGCCAGGAGCTCGACACCGTGTTCCGGCACTCCTGGTTGCTGGTCGGGCACGAGTCGGAGGTGCCGGCGCCGGGGGACTACGTGACCCGGCGGATGGGGACCGACGAGGTGATCATGGCGCGCTCCGAGACGGGCCCGGTCCACGTCCTGCTCAACTCCTGCACCCACCGCGGCACGCTGCTCTGCAAGGCCGACGTCGGCAACACCTCGCACTTCCGGTGCGGCTATCACGGCTGGACGTTCGCCAACGACGGCACGCTGCGCGGCGTCCCGCGGGGCCGGGAGCTCTACGGCAAGGACTTCGACCGTTCGTCGCTCGGCCTGCGCGCGGCCCGGGTCGGCGTCTTCCACGGCCTGGTGTTCGCGACCTTCGACCAGGAGCTGTGCTCGCTCGAGGAGTACCTCGGGCCGATGGCGTTCTACCTGGAGTGCATGCTCGGCGTCTCGCCGGCCGGCACCGACGCGCCGTACGGCTCGTTCCGGTTCACCCACCTCGGCAACTGGAAGCTGGAGGCCGACAACCTCGCCGGCGACGGGTACCACCTGCGGCACGCCCACCGGGCCGGCTTCGAGATGGGCCTGATGGGCGCCCAAGCGGGTGCTGTCGAGGGCGTGTGCGTCCAGTTCCCGCACGGCCACGCGCTGCGGGCGCAGCGGACGGCCGGCCAGACCGAGCCGGCCTTCCCGGGCTACCCCGAGGAGCGCTGGCCCGAGATCGCCGAGCAGCTCAGCCCCGAGCAGGTGCGGATGTTCGCGCACTCGACCGTCGTGCACGGCCTGGTCTTCCCGAACATGGCGTTCGTGCACACCCCGCGTGCCGGCGGCTTCGATCCCGGTGAGGTCGACGCAGCGATGCTGCAGGTGCGCCTGTTCAACCCGCTCGGTGTCGACGAGACCGAGGAGCTGAACTGGCTGGTCACGCCGGCCGACTACCCGGCGCAGTGGAAGGAGTCGGCGTTCAAGACGATGCAGCGCCAGCACGGCGCGACGGCCTTCTTCGAGAGCGACGACCTGGAGAACTTCCGGCGGATGGTGCAGGTCAACGGGGGCCGCGAGACGCACCGTTCGGTGCCCGCCAACTTCGACC
Source organism: Nocardioides sp. F233 (assembly GCF_057813895.1). NCBI lineage: Bacteria > Bacillati > Actinomycetota > Actinomycetes > Propionibacteriales > Nocardioidaceae > Nocardioides > Nocardioides sp. F233. The sequence continues at coordinate 67,526 of NZ_JBVASH010000008.1, read as the reverse complement.
TCGCCCGCGACTCGGCACCCTTCACGCCCTGGTTCGACGGACCCGGCTCGGTGGTCGGCTCCGACGTCAGCGAGGTGAACCAGCGCTGGTTCTACCGGCACTACCTCGAGGCGATGGGAGCGGGTGCGTGAGCGACCTGGTCGAGCAGGCGACCGAGTTCGTCCGGCACGAGACCCACCTCCTCAACGCGGAGCGGTACGACGAGTGGCTGGCGCTGCTCGCCGACGACTTCGACTACCGGATGCCCCAGCCGGTGCTGCGCGACGACCCGACGCTGCCGCGCTACAGCGACGTCTCGCTGCTCGCCTGGGAGTCGTTCGCGTCGCTGACCCTGCGCTTCGAGCGGATCCTCACCGACTTCGCCTGGGCCGACCGGCCACCGGCCTTCCACCGCCGGCACCTGACAGCGATCCGGGTCGGCCCGGTCGACGACCCGGCGAACGTGACGGTGTCCGCCGACGAGATCGTCTTCCGTTCCCGTACCCCGGAGGGCGCGACGGTCACGTCGGCGCTGCGCGAGGACGTGGTCGACCTGAGCGGCGAGTCGCCGCGGCTGCGGCGCCGTACGGTGCTGATCGACACCGACCGGCCGGACCTGGCGCAGATCGCGCTGCTCTACTGAGGAGGCGAAGGATGCCCGAGAACGAGGAGCTCGCCCGGCTCGTCAACGAGTACACCGCCGTCCGGATCACCCTCGACCGCAGTGGCGCGAGCCCGCGGCTGCGGATCTCCAGCGACCGGACCGGCGACGCGATCTCGCTCGACGCGACGGCGCTCGAGGCGATCGCCTCGCTCGACCCGGGCAAGGTCGGGTTGCTGGTCGGAGCATTCAGCGAGACCGGCGACGCAACCGACGCCCTCGGCGACGAGTCGTCCGGATGAGCGGAACCGAGATCGCGCGGCCGGACACCGTCGAGGACCTGGTCGCGTTGCGTGCCGCGCACCCCGCGTGGACGCTCGTCGCCGGCGGCACCGACATCATGGTCGCGGTGAACTTCGGGCGGCTGCGCCCGACCGGGGTGATCGACCTCGGACGTGTCGCTGCGCTGCGCGAGCACGAGGTGAGCGGCGATGTGCTGCGGATCGGCGCGGGGGTGACCTTCGGCCGGATCGAGAACGAGCTGGTGGGCGTCGTACCCGCGTTGGTCGCGGCCGCCCGTGGTGTCGGATCACCCCAGATCCGTGCGGCCGCCACGATCGGGGGGAACCTCGGCACCGCGTCGCCGGCCGGCGACGCGCACCCTGCGCTGATCGCGCTGGACGCCGAGGTGGAGCTGGCGTCGGTCGAGGGCACGCGCGTCGTCCCGGTCGAGCGCTACTTCCTCGGCCCCGGGCGCAGCGTGCGCACCGCGAAGGAGGTCGTGACCGCGATCCGGATCCCGGTCGGGCCGGGGGCGCGCCAGGAGTTCGCCAAGGTCGGCACCCGCAATGCCATGGTGATCGCCGTCGCTGCGGTCGGCGTGGTCGTCGACCTCGAGCGGCGTCGCGTCGGAGTCGGGCTCGGAGCCGTCGGGCCGACGCCGATCCGCGCGACCAGCGCGGAGGAGCTGCTCGCCGCCGAGCTGTGGCCGGGGGACCGCTTCGTCGCGCCGTCGGCCTCGGTGCTGGCAGCCTTCGCCGAGGAGGCCCGCCGCTGCGCGCGCCCGATCGACGACATCCGCGGGACGGCTGTCTACCGGGCGCACGCCGTCCAGGTGATGGCGCGACGGTGTGCGACCTGGTGCCTGGAGGAGGCCGGATGAGGCTCGAGCTCGAGGTGAACGGACGGGTCCGCCACGTCGACGACGTACCGGTGTGGGAGAGCCTGCTGACCGTGCTGCGCGACCGGCTCTCGCTGTACGGCGCCAAGAACGCCTGCGAGCAGGGTGAGTGCGGCTCGTGCTCGGTGCTCCTCGACGGCGCTGTCGTGTGTGCCTGCCTGGTGCTGGCCGGGCAGGCCGAAGGGCGCAGCGTGGTCACCGTCGAGGGTCTGGACGAGGACCCGGTGGCCGAGCTGGTCCGCTGCGCGATCGTCGACGGCGGCGGCGTGCAGTGCGGCTTCTGCACGCCGGGCTTCGTGGTCACCGCCACCGGGTTGCTCACGCACGAGCCGGAGGTCGCCGACGACGACCTCCGGGAGCGCCTGGCCGGCAACCTGTGCCGGTGCACCGGCTACAGCAAGATCGTGGAGGCCGTCGCCCGCGCGAGGGACGCACGGTGATCGGCGACTCGGCGGTTCGGCCCGACGGTGATGCGAAGGTCCGCGGACGGTTCACCTTCTCCTCGGACCTGTGCGCTCCCGGGATGCTCTGGGCGCAGACCGTCCGCAGCCCCCACGCGTCGGCGCGGATCGACCGGATCGACACGACCCGCGCCCGGGCCGCGGACGGCGTCGTCGCGGTGCTGACCGCGGCCGACGTGCCCGGACGCAACGCCTTCGGCCTGGTCGTCGACGACCAGCCGGTGCTGGCCGCCGACGTCGTGAGGTACGTCGGCGAGCCGGTCGCGCTGGTCGCGGCGACGACCCTCGAGCAGGCGCGCCGCGCGGCGGCCCTCGTCGAGGTGACCTACACCGAGCTCGACCCGATCAGCACGGTGGCGGACGCGTTGGCACCGGATGCGCCGGCGCTGCACGCGGACGGCAACCTGGTCCGCGCGATCGACATCCGGCGCGGCGACCCGGGCCGGCACCGGGCCGACGTCGTGGTCCGGGGCAGCTACGCCGTCGGCATGCAGGACCAGGCGCCGCTCGGCACCGAGTCCGGGCTGGCCCTGCCCGTGGGTGACGGCGTCCGGCTGCTGGTCAACAGCCAGTGGATCCATGCCGACCGCAACCAGCTGGCCGCGGTGCTCGACCTGCCGCCCGCCGACATCGAGGTCACGCTCGCCGGCGTCGGCGGGGCGTTCGGCGCCCGCGAGGACATCACCCTGCACGCCCACCTCTGCCTGCTCGCGCTCGCCACCGGTCGCCCGGTCAAGATGGTCTACTCGCGCGAGGAGTCGTTCGTCGGGCACGTGCACCGACATCCGGCCGTGCTGCGCTACGAGCACGGCGCTCGCGCCGACGGCACGCTGCTCTACGTGCGCTGTGAGATCGACATGGACGGCGGTGCCTACGCCTCGACCTCGTGGGCGGTGGTCTCCAACGCGGCGGCGTTCGCAGTCGGGCCCTACGTCTGCGAGGACGTCGACATCAGCGCCCGGGTCGTCTACACCAACAACCCGCCGTGCGGTGCGATGCGGGGCTTCGGTGCCGTGCAGGCGGCCGTCGGCCACGAGGCCCAGATGGACCGGCTGGCCGACGCGCTCGGTCTCGACCCGATCGAGCTGCGGTTGCGCAACGCCCTCGCCGAGGGCGACCTGCTGCCGACCGGCCAGCCGTTGCGGGGCGCCGTACCCGTCCGCCGGATCCTCGAGGAGCTGCGCGCCCTGCCCCCGGTCACGGCTGCCCTGGCCGTGCCGGGCGGCACCGGGAACGTCACCCGTGGTGAGGGCGTCGCCCGCGGGGTCGGCCATGGACTCGGCTTCAAGGCCGGCGGCATGCCCGAGGGGATCCGGGACTACTCCACGGCCCGGGTCCGGCTGCTGTACCGAGGCGACGCGGTCGTCGCCGAGGTGCAGACCGCGGCCGCCGAGATCGGGCAGGGTCTGAGCACCGTCGTCCAGCAGGTCGTCCGGGCCGAGCTCGGCATCGCCGACGTGACCGTGCTGTCGGCCGACACCTCGCTCGGCTCGGCCGGCTCGTCCTCCGCCAGCCGGCAGACCTACATGACCGGCGGCGCGGTGCAGGCGGCCTGCCACGCCGTTCGCGACGAGCTGATCGAGCGCGCGCACGAGCAGCACGGCCACCGGTTCGGCTCCCTGCTCGAGCACGGGCACGAGGCCGAGCTCCGTGACGGCATGCTCGTCGTCGCCGGGGAGCCGGTGCTCGCCCTCACCGACCTGGTGCCGTCCGTGGGCCTTGACGTACGGCGCCGCTACGACCACCGCCCGACCACGCCCTACGGCGTCGACGGACAGGGGGAGCCGCACGTCCAGCTCATCTTCGCCGGCCACCGGGCCGTCGCGGACGTCGATGTCGAGACCGGCCTGACCCGGCTGGTGCAGCTCGACGTCGTCCAGGACGTCGGCCGCGCCATCAACCCGGTCGCCGTCGAGGGCCAGATGCAGGGCGGCTCCGCCCAGGGTGTGGGCCTCGCGCTGATGGAGGAGATCCAGGTTGCGCGCGGCCGGATCCTCAACGCGTCCTTCACCGACTACCTGGTGCCGACCGCGCTCGACGTACCCCCGATCACGACCCGGATCCTGGAGCTGCCCGACCCCGAGGCGCCGTACGGCGTCAAGGGGGCGGGCGAGCCGTCGACCATCTCCAGCACCCCGGCCGTCGTCAGCGCCGTACGCCGAGCGACCGGTCGCGACATCACCCGCGTGCCGATCCGGCCGTGGGACCTGATCGCCCTCCCCGACGAACACGAGACGAGCTGAGGAGCCATGGACAACGAGCACGAGCAGTCCCGCGTGACCGACGAGCTGCCGACGTACGCCGTCGCCTTCGTGGAGGCGTTGCGAGCGGCGAACGTCCGCCTGGTCGGCACGCTGCCGGAGTCGCTGCTCAAGTCGGTGTACGTCGGCATCGATCGTGCCGAGGACATCCGACTGGTGCGGGTGAGCAACGAGGCGGACCTGCCCGGCCTGCTGGCCGGCGCCTACATGGGCGGGATGCGGGCACTGATGATCACCGAGAACTCCGGGCTGCGCCAGGCGTGCGAGCCGATCGCCCGCCTCGCCTTCGCCCACCACGTGCCGCTGGTGATGGTCGTCAGCTACCGGGGTGACTTCGGCGAGCCGAACTGGTGGGGGCACAACCACGCCCAGGTGATGGGGCCGCTCCTGGATGCGTTGCGGATCCCGTACCGGATCGTCGACCGGATCGTCGACCTCGCGCCGTCCGTGGAGAAGGCGTTCCTGCACGCGGACGCCAGCCAGTGGCCGGTCTGCCTGGTCATGACCGGTGAGTGCATCGAGGGAGCAGTGGCATGAAGCGCGTCGACGTCGCCCGGGTGCTGGGGGAGGAGACCACCACCGAGGACCTGTTCGTCTCCTCGATCGGCGGCATCCTCGACGACTGGTGGAACCACCGTCCCGGCGGGGAGGACAACACGCTCTCGGTGAGCATCCTCGGCTCGGTCAGCTCCACCGCCCTCGGCCTCGCCATCGCACTCCCGCACCGTCGGGTGGTCGCGATCGAGACCGACGGCTCGATGCTGATGAACCTCGGCATCCTGTGCACCCTCGGCGCGGAGCGTCCGCGCAACCTCACCGTCGTCGTCCTCGACAACGGCCTCTACGAGTGCATCGGCAGTGCCCCGACCCTGACCTCGCGCCATGCCGACCTGCGGAAGATCGCTGACGGTGCCGGGTGCACCCACTGCGTCGACGTCCACGACGAGGACGGCCTGAGGAGCACGTTGCGTAGCGTCCTGACCGACGACGAGCTCGGCGTCGTCGTCGCGAAGATCGAGCCCGGCATGGAGGTGTGGCCGCAGGAGAAGCGCCGCTACACCGACGGTGTCGAGGACAAGTACCGGTTCATCCGCCACGTCGAGCGGCTCGAGGGGATCGTCGTGCACGCGAGCTCGCCGCACGTCTGAGTCGCGGACGAGACGGCTGGAACGCCGCAGCGGCGACGTTCCGGTGCGAGGAATCTTCGGCTCCGGCCGGGCAGGGGCTGCCAGCAGCGCTACTACGTTGCCGAGCACCGCGCGGCGTACCACGCCGCCTCTCCCTGGAGGACTCATGAAGATGCGTCGATCCACGCTCCTGGCAGGCACCGCCGCCCTCACGGCCGTCCTGTCGCTGGCGGCCTGCGGCACCGACTCGGGTGGCTCGTCGGGGGACGGCAACGGCAAGGCGGACGGGTCGGGCGACCACGTCAAGGTGATCCTGGACTTCATCTACAACGGCTCGTACGGGCCGCTCGCCTACGGCACCGACGAGGGATTCTTCGCCGACAACGACGTCGACCTCGAGGTCATCCCCGGTCGCGGTGGTGACCTGGCGATGCAGCAGATCAACCAGGGCAAGGTGGACTTCGCGTTCACCGACCTGTCGAGCTACCTGCGCCAGCGGCTGCAGGACCAGACGGACACCACCGCCGTCTACGTCTGGGTCCCGGACCCGCAGATCTGCATCGCGTCGCTGACCCCGCTCCGCTCGCCGAAGGACATGGCGGGCAAGTCGTTCGCGACGGTCTCGTTCAGCAACGGGCGTACCACGGTGCCCTACGTGCTCAAGGAGAACGGCGTCGACGTCAGCACCGTGGACGTCCAGCTGCTCGACATCTCGGTGCTCATCCCGCAGCTGCTCAGCGGCGCGGTCGACACCGCCGAGTCGGCGATCCCGGACTCCTACGCCGAGAACCAGATCACGGCCGAGCGGGCGGGCAAGGAGCTCAGCTGCACCGCTCTGTCGGAGTGGGGCTACAAGGACTACGGCAAGCTGCTCATCGTCCGCAACGACCTGATCGAGAAGGACCCCGACCTGGTCGAGCGGACCGTCGCCGCGTTCGACAAGTCGATGCAGGACGCGGTCGCCAACGCCTCGGCCGAGGACATCTTCCGGGCGCTGAAGAAGGTCAACCCGCAGACCGACCAGAAGAGCATCGAGGGCGCGTGGCCCACCTTCCAGGACATGGAGAAGGACAACACCGGCGCCATCGACGAGGGCTTCGTGACCTACTCGCTGGACTTCCTCGAGAACACCGAGGACCTCACCACGTCCGACGCGCCCAGCACGTTCTACGACAACTCCTACGCCGAGGCGGCGCGTTGATCGCCGTCGACGATCTCCTCTCGATCCGGGACGTCTCGCACCGCTACCGCCAGTCGGGGCGGGACGTCCCGGCCCTCGAGGGGGTCTCGCTCGACGTGCGCGACGGCGAGTTCCTGGTCCTGGTGGGGGCGAGCGGGTGCGGCAAGTCCACCCTGCTGCGCCTGATCGCCGGCCTGATGGAGCCGACCGCGGGACAGATCGACCGGCAGCAGCGCATCGACGAGCGGGGCGGGATCGGCATGGTCTTCCAGCGCCCGGTGCTGCTGCCCTGGCGCTCGGTGCTGCGCAACGTGCTGGTGCCGACCGAGGTCGTTCCGCGCCCGGACGCCCGCGCGGCCGCGCTCGAGCTCCTCGAGCGGACCGGGCTGGCAGAGTTCGAGCGCGCTTACCCCCACCAGCTCTCCGGCGGCATGCAGCAGCGGGTGGCGATCTGCCGGGCGCTGCTGACCGACCCGCCGCTGCTGCTCATGGACGAGCCCTTCGGTGCGCTCGACGCCATCACCCGCGAGCGCCTCAACCTGCTGCTGCAGCAGATCTGGTCGGACACGCGCAAGACCGTCGTCCTGGTCACCCACAACATCGAGGAGGCGGTCCTGCTCGCGGACCGGATCGTGGTGATGTCGCCCCGGCCGGGACGGATCGTCGAGGTCATCGAGAACAAGCTGCCCCGCCCCCGGGGTGTGCACAGCTACCAGGACCCGGAGTTCGCCGAGCTCGGGGTGCACCTGCGCTCGCTCATCGTCGGCGCCGACCCGGGAGCCGACCATGCCTGAGGGAGCCCTGCGTACGGCGGTCCGCGGCGTGCTCACCACCGTCGTCGTCGCCACTGCGGTGGTGGGCGCGTGGTGGCTGGTGATCCGCGCCTTCGACATCCAGGAGTACGTCGTACCGCCGCCGGACGCGGTCTGGACTGCCTTCGTCGACAGCGCCTCCTTCCTGTGGCCAGCCCTGTGGGTGACGCTCTACGAGTCGCTGGCGGGCTTCGGGATCTCGATCGTGGTCGGCCTCGCGTTGGCGACGACCATGGTCTACTCGCCCTTCCTGCGCGGCGTGATCATGCCGAGCCTGGTCGGCCTCAACGCGACGCCCAAGGTCGCGCTCGCACCCGTCCTCATCCTGTGGCTGGGGCTCGGCATGAACTCCAAGATCGGCATGGCCTTCCTGCTGTCGTTCTTCCCGGTGGTCGTCAACGCCGTCCGTGGTCTCGACGAGGTCGATCCCGAGCTCCTCGACTACTTCCGGCTGCTGCGTGCCGGCCGCCTGCGGACCTTCCTCAAGGTGCGCCTGCCCAACTCGTTGCCGACCATGTTCGACGGCTTCAAGATCGCCCTCCCGATCGCCATCGTCGGCGCCGTCATCGGTGAGTTCGTCGCCTCGCAGGAGGGCATCGGCTACCAGATCATCGTGGCCTACTCGACGTTCAGCACCGGGCTCGTCTTCGCCGCGGTGATCCTGGTCGCCGTCGCCTCGACGGTCCTGTACGGCGGCCTCGTGCTCCTGGAGCGGCTGCTGCTCCGCTGGCGGCCGACCGCCGGCAAGCCGTCCGTGTGACGGGGGTCCGCCTCGGCACCGCCAGAGCGGCGCATACGACACGACTGAACCTTCAGAAGTTCGTTCTTGCAGGTTCACGCGTCCAAAAATAGGTCGTACTATGCATAAATCTGGAAAGGGGAAACGCATGTCGATTGCATCAGGACCTACCGCCGTTCCGAGGTCGTTCTACCGCGACCCCGCGGTCCTCGACCGGGAGCTGGGTGACGTCTTCGGCCGGAGCTGGCTGTTCGTCGCGCACGAGTCGGAGATCCCCGAGGTCGGTGACTACGTCACCCGCCAGATGGGCGGCGACCCGGTGATCGTCTCGCGGACCCGGGGCGGGGAGGTGCGGGTGATGCTGAACTCCTGCACGCACCGCGGAACGCAGGTCTGCAAGGTCGCCCACGGCAACACGACGACCTTCCGCTGCGGCTACCACGGCTGGGTGTTCGGCACCGACGGAGACCTGAAGGGCGTGCCCGGACGGCGTGCGCTCTACGGTCCGGACTTCGACCTGGGCCGGCTCGGGCTGCGCCAGGCGCGCGCCGAGGTCCTGCACGGACTGGTCTTCGCCACCTGGGACGGCGACGCCCCCGACCTGATGACCTCGCTCGGGGAGTTCGGCTGGTACCTCGACGCCTTCTTCGGCCTCTTCCCCGGCGGAATGGAGGTCCACGGCGGGATCCACCGCGTCAACGTCCGGGGCAACTGGAAGATCCACGCAGAGAACTTCTCCGGTGACGGCTACCACCTCCAGGTCGCGCACCGCACGATGTTCGAGCTCGGCGTGATGGGTGACCAGGCGGGCACGGTCGAGGGCTATGTCGTCAACGATCCCAACGGGCACTGCCTGCGCAGCCAGTACCTCGCCGACGAGGGTGTCCCGAGCACCGTCTTCGGCTACGACGACGAGCTGATCGAGCCGGCGCTCGCCGCGGCCGACCCGGAGGTGCGCCGCTTCCGCGAGAAGACCACCGTCATCCACGGACTCGTCTACCCCAACCTGCTGCTCATCACGACCGCGCCTCAGTACTTCGGCGAGGACGCGAGCGGCCCGGTGGCCTTCACCCAGCTGCGGGTGCTCACGCCGATCGACCAGCACCACCACGAGGTCGCCTACTGGAGCCTCGTCCCGCGCGATGCCAGCCCGGAGTGGAAGGCGAAGTCGTACCTCTACGTCACGCGTCAGCACGGCGCGGCGTCGTACTTCGAGGCCGACGACCTCGAGAACTTCCGCCGGATCGACGCGGGACTGGGATCGGTGGCCGGAGGGCGGACGCCCTACAACTACGAGCTCGGTGTGGGTGCCGCCGAGTCGGGAGAGCCGCCGTGGAAGGGGCCGGGCCGGATCGTCCGGCAGGACTTCACCGAGGCCAACCAGCGGACCTTCGTCGCGCGCTACCTCGAGCAGATGGGGGAGCAGGCATGACCGCGGTCGTGGAGCCGGCGTCGTCGTACGCGCTGCGGGCGGAGATCGAGGAGTTCCTGGTCCACGAGGCCGACCTGATGGACTCAGGTCGGTACGCCGAGTGGCTGGACCTGCTGCACACGTCGTTCCTCTACCGGGTACCGGTCCCGCTCGCGCGGGAGGACCCGACCCAGAGTCCGTACGACGACGTGCTCGAGTTCGCCAACGAGTCGAAGAGCTTCCTGGAGATGCGTTTTCGTCGGATCGCCTCCGACTTCGCGTGGGCAGAGCGTCCGGCGGCGATGGTGCGGCACTTCGTGTCGAACTTCCGGATCGAGCCGGCCGGTGACGGGGCGGAGGGAGGCGGGACGGCGGGCGAGGCCTACCGGGTGCGCACCAACGTGCTCGTCGTCCGGGCGCGGCTGCCCGAGGCGCCGGTGATCGCCACGGCGGGCCGGATCGACCGGATCGTGCGGGAGGGCGGCCGGCTGCTGCTCGCCGAGCGGATCGTGCACCTCGACGCCGAGGTGCCGACCGAGAGCCAGCTCGGGGTCATCTTCTGATGGGCGAGCGCTGGCAGGTCCACAACGAGTTCGCGTCGGTCGCGTTGCGGGTCGTCCCGCACGGCCGAGGGACCCGTCTGGAGATCACCTCGGGGCGTCTGGAGGAGGTCGGTCTGATCGATCCGACCGTGCTCGAGGCGCTCACGCAGCTCGACGAGCACGCCCTGATGGCGATCGTCGCCCAGGCCGTCGACGCGGGTCGCGGAACTTCCTCGGAAGAGTATTGACAATCAGTGAGAAATAGGACGTATGCTGCATAAGTCTGGAGATCGGGACCGCCAAAATGGCCGTGACTAGGGCGAATCACTTCCAGATCAAAGATGTATACGACATAAATGTCCGAGATTCACGGCCTCGGTGACAGGAGTGAACGTGTCTTCCAACAGCTTCCGGCTCTGCACCTACGTGACCGGTGGATTCGCCTCGGTCGGCCTGGGCGTCGGGGAGGAGCCGACCGCCGTCATCGACGTCGAGCGCGGCTTCCGCCACCTGCACGCCAGCGGCCGCGGCGACTTCGTCGTCTGGCCCACCCGGCTGGAGATGCTCCAGGTGCTGACCAACTGGGACTACTTCCTGCCGCGGCTGGCCCAGCTCGCCGACGTGGCCGGCAGCCTGCCGGCGAACGCCGACTTCGTGCACGCGGCGGACGCGGTCCGCTACGCCCCTCCGATCACGAACCCGGGCAAGATCCTCAACGCGGGTGCCAACTACTACGACCACATCCGGGAGATGGGCACCCCGGAGATGTCGCCGGAGACCGACATCCCCTACATCTTCCCGAAGACGCCCAACAACGCGCTGATCGGCAACGGCGACTCGATCGTGCTGCCGCGCAAGCGCAACTGGGACGTCGCGCAGTACATCGATTGGGAGGCCGAGCTGGCCGTGGTCATCGGTCGCACCGCCGAGGACGTCACGCCGGAGGAGGCGATCGACCACATCGCCGGCTACACGATCTACCAGGACATCTCCGGGCGCGACAAGATGATCCGCGAGACCGGCCCGTTCTCGTGGGACTGGTACGCCAACAAGTGCAACGACACCTTCGCCCCCCTCGGGCCGTGGATCGTGCCGGCGCAGTTCGTGCCCGACCCGCAGAACCTCTCGATCAAGTCGATCGTCAACGGCGAGGTGCAGCAGGACTCCAACACCAAGGAGATGATCTGGACCGCCGCGGAGATGGTGTCCTACGCGTCCGAGATCACCCGGCTCGAGCCCGGCGACATCGTCGCCACCGGCACCTGCGCGGGCTGCGGCATGGCGCAGGGCATCGACGTGGGCTGGGACGGCATCAAGGACCTCTTCCCGAACATGTACGCCGGCGGCGGCAACTTCCTCAAGCCGGGCGACACCCTGGTGACCGAGATCGAGGGCCTCGGCCGGTTGACGAACCCCGTCGTCGCGGCGAGCTGAGGCATCGAGACGGTGCGAGCCATCGGGCAGGGGGTGCGCCACGTCGACTGGCGCGCCGTCACCACCGGCGCTGCCTCGTACGCCGACGACGTGGCCCATCCCGGCGCCCTCCTCGCCGGTGTGCTGCGCAGCCCGCACCCGTGCGCGCGCATCGTCTCGATCCGGGTCGACCGGGCCCGGGCGGTGCCCGGGGTGCAGGCGGTGCTCACTGCGGCCGACGTGACCGACCGGACCTACCTCGACTACCGGGTCCCCGACCAGGACCGCCGGATCCTCGCTGCAGACCTGGTCCGCCACGTCGGTGAGCCGGTCGCGCTGGTCGCGGCGGACTCGCCGGAAGCGGTGGCGGCCGCACTCGCCGCGATCGAGGTGCGCTACGCGCCCCGCCCCGCACCGACCACCGTCGAGGCGGCGCTCTCGCCCCGAGCCGTGGTGCTGCACCCGGAACGCGGTGACACCAACGTCGCGGGGACCGTGACCCGGTCGCTGGGCAGCGACCCGGCGGTATCTGCGCCCGGCGGGCACCGCGTCCGCCGGCGGTACCGGTCGTCGTACCAGAGCCACGTGACCATGGAGCCGCACACCGTCGTGGCCCACTGGCGCGGCGAGGAAGGACGGCTCCACGTCTGGGCACCCTCGCAGAACCCGCGGCTGATCCAGCGCGACCTCGCCCAGCTGTTCGGGATCGCCGTGCCGGACGTCCACCTCCACGAGCTGGCTGTCGGTGGCGACTTCGGTGGCCGGACGCAGATCTCCAGCACCGAAGCACTCGTGTGCGCGCTGACCATCGCGACCGGACGTCCGGTCAAGCTGCGCCAGACCCGGGCGGAGGAGTTCGCGACCACGAAGTACCGGGTGCCGTGGGACATCTCCCTCGACGTCGCCTGCGACGACGACGGCCGGGTCACCACGCTGCAGGCGAGCTTCGACATCGACAACGGCGCCTACAACCAGGCGGCCCCGGGGGAGATGGCGTACGGCGCGACGGCCCTCGCCTCGTCGTACCGGTGGCAGGGCTATCGCGCCGAGGGCCGCTGCGTCTACACCGCCCGGACGCCGAGCTCGTCCTTCCGCGGTGCTGGTGGGTACGCCGTCACCTGGGCCCTGGAGTGCGCCGTCGACGAGCTGGCCGAGAAGGCAGGCTGGGACCCGATCGACTTCCGGCTGCGCAACGCGGTGCAGGACCCGGGCGAGGTCTCGTTGACCGGCTGGCAGGTGAAGTCCTCGACGCTGGCACCGTGCCTGGAGACCGTGCGCCGCGAGATCGACTGGGACCGCAAGCGCCGCACCGGTGGCAGCGGCAGGGGCGTCGGTGTGGCGTGCACGATCCACGTCACGGCGCTCGCGCGCGACTACATGCTGCGATCGTCGGGGGCACTCGACATCGACGCCGACGGCCACGTGCACCTGCGCTTCGGCTGCGGCGATGCGGGCACCGGCCAGAAGACCCTGCTGTGCCAGGCGGTCGCGGAGGACCTGGGCGTCAGCCCGGACCGGGTCTCGATCGAGACCACGGACACCGACCGCACCCCGCACGACGCCGGCGCCGGCGCCTCGCGCGGCAGCTTCGTCTCGGTCAGCGCAGCGCGGGCGCTGGCCGCACAGGCACGTGCCCGGCTGGCGGAGGTCGCGGCTGCCAAGCTGCACGTCCCGCCCGGAGACCTCCACTGGGACGGTGGTGACGCGACCGTCGGGCCGGACTCGATCCCCCTGGGCGACCTGGCCGTGCTGGCTGCGGGCGATGCCGGGGTGTTCAGCGTGGAGAGCGAGTGGGTCGGTGACGCGCACGACCCGGCGCCTGACGGGTACGAGGACATCGCACCGACGTACTCCTTCGCCGCGCACGCCGTGGAGGTGGAGGTCGACCAGGCGACCGGCCTGGTCCGGGTGCTGAAGGTCGTCGCCGCCCACGACTCCGGCACCGTGCTCAACCCTCTCTCCGCCCGCGGCCAGGTCGAGGGCGGCGTGGTGATGGGCATGGGTGCGGTGCTGAGCGAGTCCCTCGTCAGCGAGGGCGGCCGGGTCGTCAACGGCAGCTACGTCGACTACGACGTGCCGCGTGCCGCCGAGTCGCCGGAGATCATCACCCGGTTCCTCGACAGCGATGACGAGGTCGGCCCGTTCGGCGCCAAGGGGCTGGGGGAGATCCCGCTCCTCGCCATCGGGCCGGCCGTGACCAACGCGATCAGCCACGCGATCGGTGTCCGGCTCGACGCGGCGCCGCACAGCCCGGACCAGGTGCTGGCGGCCATCCGTGAGCGGGACGGGCTCCCGCGTCGTACCGGATCGGTCGGGTGGTCGCCGCGGCGCTGGTGGATCCACGCGATGCGCTGGCTCTACCCCCGCGGCCTGCACCGGGCTCTGCGCACGTGGGGACCACTGCTGGCGCCCTCGGTCCCGGCGACCAGGATCCGTGAGGTGACGGTGCCCGCGTCGGAGACGGACGCGCTCGCCCGGCTCGGGGCGGCCGACGCCCGACCGCTGGGCGGCGGCACCGACCTGCTCGCCCGCGAGACCCAGGGCCTGCCCGTCCCGGAGGTGCTCGTCGACCTGACCGGGCTGCCCGGACTGACCCGGATCGTCGAGCAGGCCGACGGTGCACTGTCGATCGGCGGTGCGGTCACGCTCGCCGACCTCGCCCGCCACACGCTGGTCGACGAGGTGCTCCGGGCGAGCGCCGGATCGATCGCGACCGAGCAGGTCCGCAGCACCGCGACCGTCGCCGGCAACCTGTGCCAGGCCAAGCGCTGCTGGTTCTTCCGCAACGGCTTCGACTGCTACAAGCGGGGCGGCGCGACCCGCCCCTGCTACGCCGTCCTCGGCGACCACCGCTTCCACCACGCCGTCGACGACGGGCACCGTTGCCAGGCGGTCACGCCCTCCGACCTCGCCACGCCGCTGGTCGCCCTCGACGCGACGGCGACCCTCCGCTCGGCCCGCGGGGACCGGGTGATCGGTGTCGGCGAGCTCTACACCGGGCCGGGCGAGACCGTGCTGGCCGGCGACGAGCTGGTCGTGTCGGTCGACGTCCCGGCACCGGCGCGGGCCCGGACGACGCTCGCCCGACGCCTTGCGCTGTGGCAGGGCGCGTTCGCGGTCGCCAGCGTCGCGGTCTCCGCCCGCGCCCCCGAGTCCGGCGTCGCGGAGGACCTGCGCATCGTGCTCGGCGGCGTCGCGCCCACCCCGCGGCGGGTCCCGGTCCTCGAGCAGCTCCTCGACGGCCAGCGGTACGACGCCCGCCGGGTCGCGCGGGCCTGCGCGGAGTGGGAGCGCAGCACGCACCCGCTCCCCGGCAACCACTGGAAGGTCTTCGCCACCTCGGGACTCGTGCAACGCGCGGTCGACGAGCTGTTCGGGGGTGCCCGATGAGGGTGGGGCTGCGCGTCAACGGCGACCTGCACGAGCTGGACCTCGCCGGCTCCGAGCGGCTGCTCGACGTCCTGCGCGACCGGCTCGGGCTGACCGGGGCCAAGGCGGCCTGCCGTCTCGGTGAGTGCGGGGCGTGCACGGTGCTGGTCGACGGACGCCCCGTGCTCGCCTGCGTCACGCTGGCGGCCGTCGTACGCGGCGAGGTGAGGACGGTCGAGGGCCTGGCCGAGGACGCCGAGCCGCTGCGCCGGGCGTTCGCCGACGAGGGCGGGTTCCAGTGCGGCTTCTGCACGCCCGGCCAGGTCGTGCGTGCGCTGGCCCTGCTCGAGGGGGCCACGGCCGAGCAGCTGGCCGACGAGGCCTGGGTGCGCCGCGCCCTGGCCGGGAACGTGTGCCGGTGCACCGGCTATGCCGGCATCGTGCGGGCGCTGCAGGCGAGCGGATCGTCGTACCAACCCCATCGGAGTCGCGAGAAGGATCGGGAGGCAACCGATGTCCAGTGAGAGCACGACCCTGACCCAGCCCATGGTGTGTGCCGAGAACGTGCGCAAGGCGTTCGGCAGCCACGAGGTGCTCAAGGGCATCGACCTGACGGTGCAACCACGCGAGGTCGTCTGCCTGCTCGGGCCCTCGGGCTCGGGCAAGACCACACTGCTGCGCTGCATCAACCGGCTCGAACGCTTCGACAGCGGCCGGATCGCCGTCGACGGCGACCACGTCGGCTACCGGATGCGCGCCGACGGGCGACTGCAGGAGATCGCCGAGTCGGCGATCTGCAAGCAGCGTTCATCGATCGGCATGGTCTTCCAGCGCTTCAACCTCTTCCCCCACATGACGGCGCTGGAGAACGTCGTGAAGGCTCCGGTCGGCGTCCTGCGCCGCGACCGGCGTCAGGTGGCCGAGGAGGCCCGTGCGCTGCTCGCCCGGGTGGGCCTGGCCGACAAGGCCGACGCGTACCCGAACAGCCTCTCGGGCGGCCAGCAGCAGCGGGTCGCCATCGCCCGGGCCCTCGCGATGAAGCCGAAGCTGATGCTCTTCGACGAGCCGACCTCGGCGCTCGACCCCGAGCTGGTCGAGGAGGTGCTCGAGGTGATGCACGCGCTGGCGGAGGACGGGGTCACGATGGTGATCGTCACCCACGAGATCGGCTTCGCCCGTGAGGTCGCCGACCAGGTCGTCTTCATGGACGGCGGCGTGGTCGTCGAGCGTGGGACGCCCGAGGAGATCCTGGAGCACCCCCAGCACGTCCGCACCCAGCGCTTCCTCGCCAGCGTGCTCCGAGACCCCGACGCAGCCCGGTCGCCGCGCTCGAGGCGGGGCGCGGCCCGATGAACGAGCCCGAGGTCGCCGGACCGACCGGCTTCGACCTGAGCCACAACGTCAACTTCCTGCTGCGCCTGGCCCATGCGCGCGGTGACCTGCTGTTCAACGAGGCGATGGGCGATCTCGACCTGACCCCGCGCCAGGCCGCGCTCCTGCACGCCGTCGACCGCTGCGCGGGGGGCAACATCAGCGCCCTCACCGTCGCCACCGGGATGGACCGCGGCACGCTCTCGGAGATGACCCCGCGCCTGGTGAGGCGCGGGCTGATCGACCGTCGTCCCGCGCCCGGAGACGGTCGCGCGAAGGCGCTCTACCTCACCGACGAGGGCGTTGCGCTCCTCGCCCTCGCTCGCCAGCGCACCGAGAGCCTGCGCGAGCAGGTCCTCGGCACGATGCCGGCCGAGTACCACGACCTCTTCGTGAAGATGCTCGCCCAGCTGGTGGGCCTCGAGTCCGAGACCCGGATCGTCCACGACCTCCCCGTCGCCACCCGAAGGAGAACCTGATGAAGCTGACCGAGGCCGCCCTCAACCGTCCACAGTCCGGGGTGCGCAAGATGATGGAGCTGGCGTGGGGACGCGAGGACGTCGTCCACCTGGAGGTGGGGGAGCCGGGCTTCGAGACCGCCGACCACGTGCTCGAAGCGGCCCACCGCGCGGCCGCGATCGACCACCGCACCCGCTACTCGCCGACCCCGGGCCTGCCCGAGCTCCGCGCGGCGCTCGCGGACAAGGTCGGCCGGGTGAACGGCATCACCGCGTCGCCCGACCAGGTGCTGGTGACCAACGGCGGCGCCAACGCCCTGTTCGTCACGCTGGGCTCGTTGCTCGACGCCAGTACGTCGGTGCTGCTGCCGAATCCCGGCTGGTCGAACTTCACGATGATGACGCTCGCCTTCGGAGCGCGTCCGGTCTACTACGACCTCGACGCCACGAACGGCTATCTGCCCGATCTCGACCAGCTCGCCACCCTGGTCGACGACAGCACCCGTGCGATCGTGCTCAACTCGCCGTCCAACCCGCTCGGCAGCGTGATCGGCCGCGAGCTCTCCGAGCGACTCTTCGAGTTCGCTGCTGCTCACGACCTCTGGATCGTCTCCGACGAGTGCTACGACGGCGTGGACTTCTCCGGTGACTTCGTGAGCATGGGCTCGCTGGAGGGCGCGCCGGAGCGGGTGATCTCGGTGTACTCGTTCTCGAAGGTCTACGCGATGACCGGCTGGCGCGTCGGCTACCTCGTCGCGCCGCCACCGGTCGTGGCGCCCGTGCTCGGCCTTCTCCAGCCGAGCGTCATGTGCGTCAACACCCCCGCGCAGTACGCCGCGCTCGCGGCGGTCACCGGGCCGCAGGACTACCTCGTCGACTGGCGCGAGCAGTACCGCAGCAACCGCGACCTGGTGCTCGACGGCATTGCCGGATCGCGGTACGGCGCCCTGCGCCCGGACGGCGGCTTCTACATCTGGCTCGATGTGCGTGACTTCCGCACGACCAGCGAGGAGTTCGCCACGCGGCTGCTGCTCGACCACGGTGTCGCGACCACGCCCGGCACCGCCTTCGGCACGAACGGCGAGGGCTTCCTGCGGCTCTCGCTGGCCACCACCGCCGACCAGCTGACGACCGGTGTCGAGCGGCTGCTCGACATGGGCGCCTCGACCTGATCCAGCACCCCCGAGCAACAGGAGTCCCATCCGTGAACGTGAGAACCGCACCGCCGGGCCGAGCCGGCTTCGTGCATGACCCCGAGGCGATCGACGCCGTGCACCGCTCCCTGCGGCAGGCAGGCGTGGACTTCGCGGCCTACCTGCCGGAGACGATCCTCTACCCGGTCATGCGGGCCCTCGAGGAGGATCCCGAGGTGGTCAGCGTCTCGGTCGCGCGCGAGGACGAGGGGGTGGCCATCGCTGCCGGCGCCTTCCTCGGCGGCCGGTGGCCGGTCCTGCTGACCGAGGCCTCCGGGCTCGGGCTGAGCGGACTGATCCTCGCCCGCGCGATCGTGCAGCGCACCCCGCTGCTCATCCTCGCCGGGCACAACGAGGCACTGGGGGAGCGGCACGACTACACCGCCGCCGCCCGGCGGGTGAGCGAACCGCTGCTGCGCGCGCTCAACATCCCCTTCGTGGTCGTGCGCGACAAGCGCGAGATCCCGACCCTGGTCCGCGAGGCCCAGCTGACCGTCCGGGGCGACCGACGCCCGGTGGCCGTGCTGTTCCCGCGACACAGCCTGCACGTCGAGGAGGACCACGCATGAACAGGCGCGAGGCGCTGGAGGTCTTCGCCCGCTACCGGGGTGACGCCCCGGCGGTCACGGGACCGAGCTTCGGTGGTCGGGTGCTGCACGAGGTGGCGCACGAGCCGGCCACGATCTACAACATGGAGCTCGCGTACCCGACGGCGATGTGCCTCGGGCTGGCGCTCGCGCTCCCGGACCAGCACGTGTTCGCGATCGAGGGCGACGGCTCCATGGTCGCCGGGATGGCCACGCTGACCACGGTCGCGCGCTGTGCCCCGCCCAACCTCGTCGTGCTGGTCATCAACAATCGCTCCTTCGCCAGCACCGGCGGACAGCCGACGGCTGAGGCCGGTGCCACCGACCTCGTGCAGATCGCCCGTGGTTCGGGCATCGCGGAGGCCGTGCGGGTCGGGGACGTGTCGGGTGTCGACGCCGCGCTCCGGCACGCCACGACGGCGCCGGGCCCGCACTTCGTGGTCGTCGACGTCGAGGACGAGGACGTACGCACGGCGGGCACCTCGCAGGCCTACCCGTTCGACATCGTCGAGGCCGCCGTGGTCTTCCGCCGCGCGCTCGAGGACCGCGGGCTGGTGCCGACGATCTGGGCGGTATGAGCAGTATGCGACTCAATTTGGCATCCCGCTCTCCCGAAAGTTCGGGAGCCGTGCTGGACGAATACGAAGTACTATGCATGAATTTCGTGAGACCTGACATCCGGACACAGGTGGAAGTGGAGACTCGCGTGAACAAGCAACTCATCGGCCGCGGCCGACTGCGTGCGGCCCTGGCCGGCGTGGCCGTCGTCCTGGTGGCCACCTCGATGGCGGGGTGCTCCTCCGACGACGCGAAGGGCTCGAAGGG
Organism: Nocardioides sp. F233; assembly: GCF_057813895.1. Taxonomy (NCBI): domain Bacteria; kingdom Bacillati; phylum Actinomycetota; class Actinomycetes; order Propionibacteriales; family Nocardioidaceae; genus Nocardioides; species Nocardioides sp. F233. Next base: position 48,017 of record NZ_JBVASH010000008.1, on the reverse strand, counting down.
CAAGCAGGAGGCGGAGAACGCTGCGGCGGCCGACCTCCTGCCTGATGCCGTCAAGTCGGCGGGCGTCGTGCGCGTCGCCTCGACCTTCGGCTACCCGCCCGAGCAGTTCTACGAGGAGGACGGCAAGACGCCCACCGGCTTCTCCGTCGAGATCGGTGCTGCGCTCGGCAAGCAGCTGGGCGTCGACTTCAAGTTCGAGAACGTCAGCTTCGATGCGATCCTCCCGGGCATCGAGGCCAAGCGTTACGACATCGCCATCTCCTCGATGAGCATCACGCCCGAGCGCTCGCAGCAGGTGAACTTCGTGAAGTACATGGACGCGGGCGGCTCGCTGCTCGTCGCCGGCGACAACCCGAAGAGCATCGAGGGACTCGACGACCTGTGCGGCAAGACGGCGGCCAACACCACGGGCTCGCTGCACGGCGCCTACCTCGAGGACTACAGCAAGACGCACTGCGTCGCTGAGGGCAAGGATCCGATCAAGGTGGTCAACTTCTCCGACGCGGCCGCGCCCAACCAGGCGGTCGCGACCGGCCGGGCCGACGTCTGCTACCGCGACTTCACGGCGAACGCCTACATGGCGCAGAACTCCGACGGCCAGTTCAAGGTCGTCGGCGACATCGTGAAGACCAGTCCCTACGGCATCGCCGTCGGGAAGGATGACCTCGCTCTCGCCGAGGCCATCAACGAGGCGCTCAACGCCATCATCAAGGACGGCACGTACGACAAGATCCTCTCCAAGTGGGACGTGGACCAGGCTGCCGTCACCCAGTCCGAGGTCGTCAAGGTGACCTCCTGACCGACACCTCCCGGGCCACACCCGGGTGCCGTCGACTCCGTTGGGGCGACGGCACCCGGGTGGACCCGTCTCGGGGTGAGAGGAGCCACCCGTGCCTGACGAGGTCTGTTCGTGGGACGACGCAGAGCTGGTCTTCGCCGAGCCCTGGCAGGGGCGCGCGGCGGCACTGGCCCGGGCCTGGGTCGAGGCGGCGGACGTGCCGGGCGGCGACGGCTTCCGGGCGGGCCTTGCGGCCACGCTGTCCGCGGACCCGACGGCACGCTACTTCGAGTCGGTGATCGCAGCCCTGGAGGCGGCCCTCCTGGGCAGCGGGCGCGCGGACACCGACGACCTCGACCGGGCGCGGCTGACGGCGGCGACGTACGCCGTCACGGATCCCGCGCATGGCCCGATCCGGGTCCTGGCGCTCCAGGTCGATGACGGCAACCGGGTCTGGGCAACGCCGCTCTTCGGGCTGGTCGACTGGCGCCGCGTGCACCACCTGGAGGCCTACTGGTCCGACGACCCGTCGGTGCCCCAGGGCGGGGTACGGGCATTCGACCGGGGCGAGCGGCCGCTGGTCGACGTCCCGGTCGACCGGGTCAGGCTCGAGAACCTGCTCACCGACGTGCTGTTCCCCCCGCTGTTCCCCGCACTGGACTGACGGGGATCGGCGACTCAGGCCGACGCGGGGAGGGCGCGTCCCGCGCCGATCATCGCGTCGCGCGACACGAGCCCGGCAAGCGCTTCCTCGGTCCAGCCCTCGGTGCCCGTGGGCCGTTCGGGGAGCACGAGGTAGCGGGTCTCGGACGTCGAGTCCCAGACCTTGATCTCGACCTCCGGGGCCAGCTCCACGCCGAGCTCGCCCAGCACGGCGCGCGGCTCGGCCACTGCGCGGGAGCGGTAGGCGAAGCTCTTGTACCAGAGCGGCGGCGCCCCGAGGAGCGACCACGGGTAGCAGGAGCAGAGCGTGCAGACCACCAGGTTGTGGACGGTGGCGCTGTTCGCGACCACCCGGACCCGGGCGCCCTCGATCCCGCTGATGCCGAGCTCGGCCGCTGCAGCGGTGCCGTCGTCCAGCAGGCGGGACCGGAACTCGGGGTCGACCCAGGCCCGCGCCACGACCTGGGCGCCGTGGTGGGGGCCGAGCCGATTTTCGACGTACTCGACATAGTTGTCGATGGCATCGGTCGATGCGAGGCCGCGCTCCACGAGCAGCGCCTCGAGTGCCGTCGTGCGCAGCTCGAACTCGGAGCGGGCTCGTCGCGACCGTGGACTGGCGTAGTGGTCGTGCCCGTGCTGGTGGTCGTGCTGGTGGTCGTGCTCAGTCATGACCAGCTCCTGTCAGGTCGTGCTCGGTGAGGTCGACGTGCACGGTGAACACGGGCTCGTCGCCCGTGCCCCACAGCTCCGTGGACGTGAACGCGACGGTGTAGACGGTCTCGGCCGGACTGCCGTCGGTCCGGTCGAGGGGATGCTCTGCGCCGCAGATGCGCTCGACCCGGCCGACGGCTCCGCGCGCGTACCGGGGACAGCGCGAGATGCCCACCGTGGGACGATCGCGCACCACTCGCACGCGATCTCCCACCTGGAAGGCGGCGTCCGCGTGGTCCGGCAGGACCTGCGGCGAGGTCATGAGGGCGGTCATGGCGAGGCTCAGCTCGGCGGACCGCGCCGTCGGTACCGGGCGTCCGTCGCTCAGGTCGGCTCGCCATTGGGCGAGCTCCTCGCGGAGCACGGTTCCGCGCTCCACGAGCAGGTTCTCGGCCGCGAGCAGCCACCGTGCGAAGTAGGGCGTGGACAGGTAGGTGGCCGGCGGGAGGCGTTCGATCCACGGCCGCAGCGACTCGCCGGCAGCGAGGAGGGCCAGCGCGTGCGCACGCAGCTCCCACGGCTCGGTGGCCACCGCGTCGTCCCCGTCGTGGCGCACCGGACCGAAGCGACCGAGGCCGCCGAGATCGTGTACGCCGTCCACAAATGCATCGTACACTGCGTATATTGATCCGACGAGGAGATCGCATGACCAAGCCCCGCATCGCCGTGTTCACCGGCCCGATGCCCACGATCACCAACACGCCTCCCCTTGTCGCGGACCCGCGGGTGCTGCGCCCCCAGCGTCTGGCGGCGCCGGTCACGGTGCTCGTCGAGGCGTTCTCCGCGCACCCGCTCGAGGCGCAGGCCGCCCATCTCTACGGGCCGCCCGACGGCTGGCTCGACGGAGCCGGCCGGTTCGTCACGGACGAGCCGGGTGGCGGCGGCACCCCGGTGTTCGAGGTCGAGCTCGATCCTGCCGACGGCCTGTTCCTGCTGCCGTACGTCGCGCGGCGGGCGGACGGACAGCCGTGGGGGCCGTCCGCCGAAGCCGCGCCAGCGGCGGACACGCGCCAGACGTTCCTGCCCGATGCGCGGCGCCTCTACGAGGAGATCGAGCGTTTCGAGGTGGGGGGAGACGGGCGGCCCGTCGCGCTCTCCGCGTTGGCCGACTTCGACTTCTTCCGCACTGCGCCGGGCGGCGGATATCCCCACGGGACGGCCGACCTGCCTCCCGAGCAGCTCGGCATCGACTACTTCCCCTACGAGCCGCCGCACCTGGTCCGCGAACCCGACCTCGCGGCGCTCGCGAGGATCACCAACGAGGTGCAGGCGGCCGCCTCGAGTGGTCGGTACGACGCCATCCAGTGGCTGGAGAGCAGTGCCACCATCGAGGAGACCCTCTACTGGCTCAACCTGCTCATCGACACCACGTTGCCCATCGTCGGTCACGCAGCGCAGCGCAGCCACCGGGCCATCGGCGAGGACGGCGCGAAGAACGTCCTCGACGGCGTCCGTTTCATCCTCTCGGGCGTGTGGCGGGACGGCGACGGTGTCGATCGTCTCGGTGCCGTGCTGGTGGTCGACGAGATGGTGTTCGCCAGCCGCGAGGTGGCCAAGGTCGACGCCCGTCCGGGCGGGTACGTCGCCGTCGGCGGGCACGGTGGCGTGGTCGCCGACCTCGGTGCGCACTGGTCGCCTCGCGTGACCTTCGTCCCCGAGCGGTGCCACACGGCAACCTCGATGGTGCGGCTCGGGGAGATCCCGCACCAGGTGGCCGGTATGACGGGAGCGGTCACGACCCGCGACGACGACGGTCGGCTCCGGGGCGAGGCCGTGCCGACGGTCTGGATGGTGCCCTTCGGTCACTTCGCCGACACTGCGCTCGGCCCGGACGAGGAGGCCGTGCCCGATCCTGCCGTGCTGCAGCGGGTGGACCAGGCTCGCGCCCGGGGCGGCCTCGCCGGACTGGTCGTCGAGGGTCTCGTTCCCTACGGCTCGACGGATCCGGCGGTCGACCGGGCACTGCAGATCGCGACCTTCGCGGGGATCCCGGTCGTCCGCGTCGGACGAGGACATCCCGCCGGGATGGTCTTCCGGCGAGACCCCTGGGCGATCGCCGGCGACAACCTCACCGGCCCCAAGGCCCGGCTGCTGCTGACTGCCGCGCTGCTCCGGCACGGCGCGCTCCCGCCGGCGCTCGACCCCCTCGCTCCGACGGACGCCGAGCGTGAGGCGACCCGGGCACGGCTGCGTGACTTCCAGCAGATCTTCGACACGCACTGACCACCGACCATCCGAGGAGGCCGCCATGCCGGTCGAGCACGTCAACCCGCCGACCCTTGCCCCGCCGAACGGCTACAGCCACGTCACCGTCGCGACCGGGAGCCGGATCGCGTTCCTGGCCGGCAAGATCTCCGTCGATGTCGACGGGCGCCTCGTGGGCGCCGGCAACCACCGGACGCAGGGCCGGGTCGCGGCCGAGAACCTGGCGCTGGCACTCGCTGCCGTCGGCGGCCGACCGGAGCACCTCGCGCGGCTCAACATCTACATCGTCGACCTCACGCCGGCGCACGAGGACGAGGTGCTCGCCGGCGTGGCCGAGGCCGCGGTGGTGTCCGGGATCGGTCCGACGGCGGGGATCCTGATCGGCGTCTCGGCGGTGGGCATACCGGGTGCGCTGGTCGAGATCGATGCGGTGGCGGTCCTCGACTGACGGGCAGTTCCAACGTAGACGGCGCTTTGTCCGCGCGTCCTTCGTTCCATCTCCCGCAATGAGTGGGGGAACCCTTGACGCCCTCCGGCAACTATGTCGTACTAGTCATATCTGACCAAGGGCGAAGAAGAGGCGGACAGGGATGGGTGATCAGGCACCAGCAGCCGAGTCGGTCCCGGCGGTGTCGGCAGTGTCTGCCGACAGTGACGACCGGCCGGAGCTCCCGGCCCCGGTCCGGCTGAGGCACCCGTGGCGCTGGGTCGCGGTGCTCGTCCTCGGCTACGTCGCCGTGCGCATCGTGCTCGCCTTCGCCCGCAACGACAAGATGCACTGGGACGTCGTCGGCCACTACCTCTTTGCGCCCGCCGTGCTCCGGGGACTGCTGCTGACGGTCGAGCTGACCGCGGCCGCGATGGGGCTGGCGATCGCCATCGGCGTCACGATCGCGCTGATGCGGCTCTCGCCCAACCCGGTGCTGTCCAGCTTCGCCGCGGGCTACGTGTGGTTCGTGCGGGCCACGCCGGTCGTCGTCCAGCTGCTGTTCTGGTTCTTCCTCGCCGCCGTGTTCCCCACGGTCAGCGTCGACATCCCGTTCGGTCCCACGGTGATCGAGCTCGAGACCAACACCCTCATCGGTCAGTTCGTGGCCGGGATGCTGGGCCTCGGGGTGAGCGAGAGTGCCTACATCGCAGAGATCGTCAGGGCCGGCATCGGCTCGGTCGACCGCGGACAGACCGAGGCATCACAGAGCCTGGGCATGTCCCGGATGCGGATGATGCACTGGGTGATCCTGCCCCAGGCGATGCGGGTGATCATCCCGCCGGTCGGCAACGCGGTGATCAACATGACGAAGATGACCGCGGTGGTGCTGATCATCGGGCTGCCGGACCTGATGACCTCGGTGCAGCTGATCTACTCCCGCAACTTCTTCCAGATCCCGCTGCTGACCGTGGCCTGCGTCTGGTACGTGCTGCTGGTCACCGTGCTCACACTGCTGCAGCTGCGCCTCGAACGGCGGTTCGGACGCGGCACCCTGGGTGTGCCCACCACCCGGCGGGCCGGGCGTCTCCGCACGGCGCCGCAGCGGACGGTCAGGAGTCCGCGGGTCCCGTCCGCACTTCGGTCTCCATCCCGACCATGAGCGACAACATCTTCACGAACAGTGCGTGGTACTCGGTCGGAAGCGTCGAGAGCACTGCCTCGCGAACGCCGGCGGAGCGCTCGACGACCGCGTCGATGAGGGCCGCTCCCTCGGCGGTGATCGTCAGCGCCTTGGCGCGCCCGTCGTTGGCGGAGCGACTCTCGGCGATGAGCCCACGCCGGACCATTCGCGGCACCATCTCGGACGCCGTACCGCGGTCGATCCCGCCACGCTCGGTCACCTCCGCCAGGCTGGCCCCCGGGTGGTGCAGGACGACGTAGAGCAGCGTCGCCTGGCGCGGCGTCACGTCGAGGTCGGCCATCGCGTCGGTGAAGATCGCCTCGGCGCGCTGGTGGGCTCGGCGCAGCAGGTGGTTGACGTTGGCGAAGAGGTCGAACGGGTGCGATGTCGCCGGTTCTGCTCGCTTCACGGTCACCTCGAGTCGGGTCGGGCTGGGGGAGACGGCCCTAGGGTACGGCCAGCCGGTGCGCCACGCCGACGCACGGAGCACGCGGGTGCACGCTCACGTGCTCCGGCGGGTGCATGATGCCCTCAGTGACGGGACGCGGGTGTCCCGTGCGACGTGAGGAGCCCGCCATGCTGTGGACCATCATCGTGACGATCGTGGGTGGCGCGATCATCGGAGTCATCGGCAAGGCCGTGGCGCCGGGGGACCGCACGAAGTTCCCGTTCTGGCTGACCGTGCTGTGCGGCATCGTCGGCATGCTCGCCGGCAGCTTCCTCTACTGGGGCGTCGCGGGCCACAACAACGGTTCGTTCGACGGGCACGAGGCCGCGTGGGACAACGCGACCAACGGCGTCGACTGGATGCGGCACCTGTGGCAGGTCGTCGTCGCCGCGGTCGCCGTGATCGTCGCTGCGGGCGTCACGGGGCGCAAGCGGTCCTAGTGTCGAGGCCCCTTCCTCAGGGGTGGGTCATGGACGCCAGGTCCAGGGCGGCGTCCAGCTCCTCGAGGGTCAGCTCGCCGCGGTCGACGTAGCCCATCGCCAGCACGGTCTCCCGGATCGTGCTGCCGGTGGCGAGCGCCTGCTTGGCGACCTTGGCGGCCGCCTCGTAGCCGATGTGCTTGTTGAGCGGTGTGACGACCGACGGTGAGGACGCGGCGTAGCGCAGCATCCGGTCGGCGTCGGCGGTGATGCCGTCGATGCAGCGCTCGGCCAGCGTGACCGAGGCGTTCGCGAGCAGGCGGATCGACTCGAGCACGTTGCGGGCCAGGACCGGCATGGCGACGTTGAGCTCGAAGCTGCCGCTGGCGCCTGCGGCGGTGACGGCGGCGTCGTTGCCGATCACCTGCATGCAGACCATCAGTGTCGCCTCGGGCAGCACCGGGTTCACCTTGCCCGGCATGATCGACGAGCCCGGCTGCAGGTCGGGCAGGTGGATCTCGGCGAGGCCGGTGGTCGGCCCGGAGCCCATCCAGCGCAGGTCGTTGCAGATCTTGGTCAGGCCGACCGCGATCGTCTTCAGGACGCCGCTCAGCTCGACGAGCGAGTCCCGGGTGCCCTGGGCCTCGAAGTGGTTGCGGGCCTCGGTGAACACCTGCCCGGTCGCCACGCTGAGCGCCTCGATCGCCGCGTCGGCGAAGCCGTGGGGGGTGTTGATGCCGGTGCCGACTGCCGTGCCGCCGAGGGGAAGCTCCCGGACCCGGGGGAGTACGCCGCCGAGCCGCTCCACGCCGTACCGGACCGTCGCGGCGTAGCCACCCAGCTCCTGGCCGAGGGTGACGGGGGTGGCGTCCATCAGGTGGGTCCGGCCGGACTTCACCAGCCCGTGGAACTCCGCCGACTTCGTGGCCAGCGAGGCCGTGAGCCGCTCGAGGGCCGGTACCAGCTCGTCGGCGACGGCCAGCGCGGCGGCGACGTGGATCGCCGTCGGGAACGTGTCGTTGCTCGACTGGCTGGCGTTGACGTGGTCGTTGGGGTGCGCGGTCACGCCCTCGCGCGCGCACAGCGAGGCGATCACCTCGTTGGCGTTCATGTTGGAGCTGGTGCCCGACCCGGTCTGGAAGACGTCGATCGGGAACTGGTCGTCGTACCCGCCCGCGGCGACAGCTTCCGCTGCCGTCGTGATCGCGGTCGCCACCTCGGGGTCGAGGACGCCCAGGGCGAGGTTCGCGCGCGCCGCCGCCGCTTTGACGTGGCCCAGGGCGTGGATCAGCGCCGGCTCGATCGGCGTACCGCTGATGGGGAAGTTCTCGACCGCCCGCTGGGTCTGCGCCCGCCACAGGGCGGCGGCCGGGACGAGGACCTCGCCCATGGAGTCGTGCTCGGTGCGGAAGCCGTTGGGAGTACTCACGTGACCGACGCTACTCGGCGCCGGCGCAGGAAGCGCGGGCTGAATCGCCTTGATCGAATTGTTCTAGTACGATGCAAACATGTTGCTGAGAGTCGATCCCGCCAGCCCGCTCGGGCTCGCCGAGCAGATCGCCGCCCAGGTGCGGGCGGCGATCATCGACGGCAGCCTGCACGGCGGCGACAAGCTGCCGCCAGCGCGCGAGCTGGCGGCCGGGCTCGACGTCAACATGCACACCGTGCTCCGTGCCTATGCCGTGCTGCGCGACGAGGGGCTCGTCGAGCTGCGCCGCGGCCGCGGCGCACACGTGCGCAGCGACCTCGCCGAGCCCGACCGGGAGCGCGTCGCGCTGCGCGACGAGATCCGGGCGCTCGTCGAGCGCGCCGCCCGGATCGGCCTCACCCCCGACCAGCTCGCCGACGAGATCCGAAAGGCCACCCCATGACCGTCCGCCTCCGCCAGCTCCTCGCCGCCCTCGTGGTCCTGCAGGCACCCGTCTGGGCTGCCGCGGCCGCCCTGCTGCTGCGCGACGACGTGCCCGACCCGCTGCCGACCCACTGGGACCTGTCCGGAGACGTCGACGGCACCGTCGGGTTCGCCGCGTTCACCGCGGTCGTGCTGGCCGTGGTCGTGGTCGCCTCGGTCCTCGCGCTCGCCTGCGTCGCCCGCGCCGCCCGACGTACGACGCCCGCGGGGCTGGGGGCCGCGGCAGCGACCTGGGTCGCGGGCCTGCCCGCCTCGCTCTATGTCGCGACACTGATGGCCTCCGCAGGTGCCGGACACGCGGCAGAGGTGCGCCTGCCGCTCGCGGGCGTCGCCCTGGCGACCCTGCTGCCGCTCGTTGCGGCCTTCGTCGTGCTCCGCCTGCTGCCCGCGGAGCGTGCGGCCGGTCTGCAGCTCGCCCCGCCGGCGACGACCATGAGCCTCGCCGAGGGCGAGCGCGTGGTGTGGGTCGGACAGGCGTCGTCCCGGCGACTGCTCGTCGGGGGCGTGGTGCTCGCGCTGGGCGCGGTGCCGCTGTGGTTCGTCATGTGGCCGGCCGGGCTCGTCGTCGCGCTGTGCGCGATCCTGCTCGCATGGACGCACGTGGTCACGGTGCGGGTCGACGACGCCGGCATGGCGGTCTCGTGGGGACCGGCCCAGTGGCCGCGGATCCGGGTCGCGCTGTCCGACATCTCGGCCGCCGAGGCCGCCGAGATCGAGCCGCTGCGCTGGGGCGGGTGGGGCTACCGCCTCACCGCCCGCGGGCGGGCCGCCGTCGCCCGTCGAGGCCCGGGCATCGTGCTCACGCTGCGCAACGGCCGTCAGTTCGCCGCGACCGTCGACCGGCCGGAGCGGGCGGCCGACCTCGTCAACGCGCTCGTGGCGCGGCTCAGTCGAACAGCTCGCTGAGCCAGGACTCGCGCTTGCGCTTCTTGTCGTGCTTGTCGTCGTAGCGCCGGCGGTCGTCGTACGACTGCTGCGGGGCGCGGTACCCGTCGTACTGCGGGGCAGCCGGCGGGGGCATGCCGACGGAGCGGTCGATGATCTTGTCGAGCTCACCTCGGTCGAGCCACACGCCCCGGCACTGGGGGCAGTAGTCGATCTCGATGCCGTTCCGCTCGCTCATCACCAGCGTGGACTCGTCAACAGGGCAACGCATACCCCGACAACGGACCGTGCTGCGGCAGGGTTCCCTGCCCCCGGTTCACTCCGCCGAGCGGACCCGGATCCCGGAGACGGGCACGGTGACCGCGCCGCTCGGGTCGGTGAAGAAGTCGTTGCCCTTGTCGTCGACCACGATGAAGGCGGGGAAGTCCTCGACCTCGATCTTCCAGACCGCCTCCATGCCGAGCTCGGGGTACTCGATGACCTCCTGGCTCTTGATGCAGTCCTGGGCCAGGCGCGCGGCCGGGCCGCCGATCGAGCCGAGGTAGAAGCCGCCGTACTCGTTGCACGCCTCGGTGACCTGCTTGGAGCGGTTGCCCTTGGCGAGCATGACCATCGAGCCGCCGGCGGCCTGGAAGGACTTCACGTAGGAGTCCATCCGCCCGGCCGTGGTCGGGCCGAAGGAGCCGGAGGCCATGCCCTCGGGGGTCTTGGCCGGACCGGCGTAGTAGACCGGGTGGTTCTTGAGGTAGTCGGGCATCTCCTCGCCGGCGTCCAGGCGCTCCTGGATCTTGGCGTGCGCGATGTCGCGGGCCACCACCAGCGGACCGGTGAGGGAGAGCCGGGTCTTGACCGGGTACGACGACAGCTGGGCGAGGATCTCGCTCATCGGCTGGTTGAGGTCGACCTTGACGACCTCGCCACCCGAGATGTCCTCGGCGACGCCGGCGTCGGGCATGTACTGCGCCGGGTCGGTCTCGAGCTGCTCGAGGAAGACACCCTCGGACGTGATCTTGCCGAGCGCCTGGCGGTCGGCGGAGCAGGAGACCGCGATCGCGACGGGGCACGAGGCGCCGTGGCGGGGGAGACGGACCACGCGCACGTCGTGGCAGAAGTACTTGCCGCCGAACTGGGCGCCGATGCCGAAGGACTGGGTCAGCTTGAAGACCTCCTCCTCCAGTTCGAGGTCGCGGAAGCCGTGGGCGTCCATCGAGCCCTCGGTGGGGAGGTTGTCGAGGTAGTGGGCGCTGGCGTACTTCGCGGTCTTCAGTGCGAACTCCGCGCTGGTGCCGCCGATGACGACCGCCAGGTGGTACGGCGGGCAGGCGGCCGTGCCGAGCGAGCGGATCTTCTCGTCGAGGAACTCCAGCATCCGCTTCGGGTTGAGGATCGCCTTCGTCTCCTGGAACAGGAACGACTTGTTGGCAGAGCCGCCGCCCTTGGCCATGAAGAGGAACTTGTACTCCGGCTTCCCGTCCTTGCCGGGGGTGGAGTACAGCTCGATCTGGGCCGGCAGGTTGGAGCCGGTGTTCTTCTCGTCGTACGTCGTCAGCGGGGCGAGCTGGCTGTAGCGCAGGTTGAGCTTGGTGTAGGCGTCGTAGACGCCCTTGCTGATCCACTCGGCGTCGTCGGCGCCGGTGAGCACGCCCTCGGACTTCTTGCCCATCACGATCGCGGTGCCGGTGTCCTGGCACATCGGCAGCACGCCGCCGGCGGAGATGTTGACGTTCTTGAGGAGGTCGAGCGCGACGAAGCGGTCGTTGCCGGAGGCCTCGGGGTCGTCGATGATCTTGCGCAGCTGCTCGAGGTGCGCGGGCCGCAGGTAGTGGCTGATGTCGTGCATCGCCTCGGCGGTCAGCTGCTGGATCGCCTCGGGGGAGACCTTGAGGAAGGTGCGCCCGTCGGGGCCTTCGACGGTCTCGACGCCCTCCTTGGTGATCAACCGGTAGGGAGTGTCGTCCTTGCCGGTCGGGAGGAGGTCGGAGTAACGGAACTCAGCTTCAGCCACGGCTACCGAGGATATCCCGGTCCGGGAACGGCCGAGGGGCCGGCCCGCCTGCTGGCGGACCGGCCCCTCGGGCGGTGCTGCGTGCTGCGTCAGGCAGCCGGCGGGGCGATGGCCGTGTAGGCCATGCCCAGCTCGATGACCGCGCCGATCGGGAGACCGGCCTGTGCGGTGTCGAGCGTGACCCGGACCGCCGTGATGGCGTTCTGGAAGGCACCGGCCGTGCTGGTCTGCTGCAGGTTGAGTGCGACCTGGCCGAGACCGGCGATGTTGAGGATGGTGTTGGGCGCCACGTCGATCGGGATCGTCTGGCCCGCGATGACGAGGTTGACCAGCTCCATCTTCATGGTGCTGGTGTAGGCGCCGTCCTGCAGCTTGCCGGCGGCGGTGACCTTGACGGCCGTGGCCTTCACCAGACCGCCGAGCAGGTTGATGCCCGCGGTGCGGTTGGTGTTGGTGATCTCGCCGTTGCCGAAGGCGTCCTTCTTCGAGGTCGTGGTCGAGGTGATCGCGCCGGTGGTGAGGATGCCGGGCACCTTGACCGAGAGGGTCGAGTTGGTCAGCGTGCGGCCGTTGCTGCCGCCGACGGGCGTGCCGACGCGGGCGGTCGGGTCGCTGACCACGGTGATGTCGTCGCCGACGTGGGCCTGGATCCGCGAGCCGTAGGCGGTGCCGCCGAAGGAGGCGCCGGAGGACGGCGCGACCTCGGACAGGTACTGGTTGACCGGGTTGACCAGCAGGGTGACGCCGGCCGAGTAGCCGCCGAGCGGCTGCAGCAGGGTGACGCCGACGGCCCAGCCCATGGTGCCGATCAGGTCGCCCTCGGGCTGGTCGTACTTGCCGTGCAGCGTGTAGTTGAGGGTCACGCTGGCGACGCCGGGGATGGTGACGGCGTAGTTCTTGGGGATGTTCAGCGGCAGCTTGACGCCGGCGATCTTGATGTTCGCCAGCTTGCTGTTGGCGGTGTACGAGCCGTTGCCGTCGGCGCGACCGGTGGTCGTCACGTTGGTCTCGAGCGCGTCCGCGGTGATCAGGCCGCCGAGCAGGCTGACGTTGGCGACCCGCGCCCACGACTTCAGCGTGGTCTGCGGCTGCCCCAGGACCTGCGACACGACGGCGTCGGTCTTGGTCTCCACCGCACCGACCTGGGCGAGGTTGAGCACGTTGACCGCAGCGGTGCTGTTCTTGGAGCTGCTGGACTTCGCGCCGCCGGTGACGCCCGACTGGGCGGTCAGGTCGGACTGGACGACACCGTCCAGGACCTTGATGTACGTCGCGCCGGTGCTGGCCGAGTAGGACCAGTAGACCGGGTCCGCAGCCTGGGCTGCGGGTGCCGGAACGGCGACAAGACCTGCACCCGCCAGGGTGAAGGCGACAAAGGAGACGAACTTCCGCACGTTCACGGGACCCCATTCCCATCCGTGTGTTGACTGCTTATGAATGTGTCGATCCCCCCAAGCAAACCATCACCAAGGCACGCCAAGCGAGCCGAGGCAGGGTTTTGCGCGAGGTTTTAACGAAGAATCACTCACAATGTCACGTCACGGGGCATATCCGGGCCGGAACGGCTGTTTTGCCCGCCGTGCACGTGTACGACGCAGTGGTCATCGGGGCCGGCCAGGCCGGCCTCTCGGCGTCCTTCCACCTGACCCGGCTCAGCATCGACCACGTCGTGCTCGACGCGAACGAGCGACCGGGCGGCGCGTGGCAGCACCGGTGGGACTCGCTGTCGATGCACGACGTGCACGGCGTGGCCGACCTGCCCGACGCCCCGGCCCCCGGCCACTCGCGGGAACGGGCCAATGCCGTGGTGCCGGCGTGGTTCGGCCGCTACGAGGACGACCACCGGCTGCCCGTCGTACGCCCGGTGCGGGTGGACCGGGTGACCGACGACGGCGAACTGCTGGTGGTCCACGCCGGGGAGCGGTCCTGGGCCACGCGGACCCTGGTCAACGCCACCGGAACCTGGACGCAGCCGTTCGTGCCGTCCTACCCCGGCGCCGAGACCTTCCTCGGCGAGCAGCTGCACACCGCCGACTACCCGGGCCCGGAGCACTTCCGCGGCAAGCGGGTGGTCGTGGTCGGTGGCGGTGCCTCGGCAGTCCAGTTCCTCGGCGAGCTGGCGCCACGGACCGACGTGCTGTGGGTGACCCGGCGCCCGCCGGTGTGGCGCGACGACTTCGACGAGAACGTCGGCCGACACGCGATCGGCCTGGTCCAGGAGCGGGTCCGCGCGGGCCTGCCGCCCGCGAGCGTCGTCAGTGTCACCGGGCTGGCGCTGCGTCCGCAGGAGCAGCAGGCGGCGCGGCTCGGCGTCTACGAGCAGCGCCGCGACATGTTCGCGCGGATCGAGCCGGACGGCGTGCGCTGGGCCGACGGCTCCTTCGAGCGTGCCGACGTGATCCTGTGGGCCACGGGGTTCCGGCCAGCCGTCGGCCACCTCGCGCCGCTCCACCTGCGCAGCGAGCGCGGCGGGATCGCCCTGCTGCAGAGCGGGGCCGACGTGCAGACCGCGACCACCGCCGCCCGCGACCCGCGGGTGCAGCTGGTCGGCTACGGCCCGTCCGCGAGCACGATCGGCGGCAACCGGGCGGGGCGGGCGGCTGCATTGGCGGTACGCCGGTTCCTCTCGTCGCACGATGCTGCTAACGTCGCCGGCGACAACCCACGGGAGTCCGCGGCAGCGGGCTGAGAGGGAGCTGGAGCCGCTCCGACCGTCACACCTGATCCGGATCATGCCGGCGAAGGAACGGAACGATGACGCCTCACCTTTTCTGCCTGGTCTCCGATTGCGACGACCTCTCCCTGCTGCCTGCCCTGGCTGACGCCGGGGTGGACGGCTTCCAGGTCCGGGCCAAGTCCCTGGCCACCGGCGCGCTGGTCGCGCTCACCCGGGCCGTGGTGACCGCGGTGCGCCCGGCGGGCGCGCTGGTCGTGGTCAACGACCGGCTCGACGTGGCGCTGGCCGCGGACGCCGACGGCGTGCACCTGGGGGCGGACGACCTCGCCGTCGCCGACGCCCGGCGGCTGGCCCCCGGCCTGGTGCTCGGCGCGACCTGCCGGTCGCGGGCCGAGGTCGTGGCGGCGACCACCGCGGGCGCGGACTACGCCGGCTTCGGGCCGGTCTTCGCATCGGCCTCGAAGGCCGGTCTGCCCCTGCCGCTGGGCGTTCCTGGCGTCGCCGAGGCGGCCGGCGTGCTGCCGCTGGTCGCGATCGGCGGGATCACCGCAGCGACCGCGGGCGAGGTCCGGGCCGCCGGAGCCACCGGCGTCGCCGTGATCGGCGCGATCTGGCGACATCCCGATCCCGTGGGTGCAGCGAAGGAGCTCATCGCGGCAGTGGCCTGAGGTGGCCGGGATGCGGGTCGACGTGCTGGGCGCGGGGATCGTCGGGCTGACGGTCGCCGAGGAGCTGGCACGACGCGGCCACTGCGTTGCCGTGGTCGATCGACGGCCGGCCGGCGGGGCGTCGTACGCCGCCGCGGGGATGCTCAGTCCGGCGGCCGAGGTCTGGCACGGCGAGGAGGAGATACTCCGGCTGGGCGTGGCGTCGCTGGCGATGTGGCCGGCATTGGCCGGTCGTCTGGGGGTGGCGCTGCGGCGCAGCGGCACCCTCCTCGTCGGGTACGACGCCGGCGACCTCCAGCAGGTCGAGCGGCAGGCCGCGCTCCTGCACCGGCACGGGCACCCGGTCGAGCTGCTCGGCCGCGCCGGGGTCCGGTCTGCCGAGCCCGCCCTGGCCCGGATCTGCGGCGGTGCGCTGCTGCCGTCCGAGGCGAGCGTCGACCCGCGGGCGGTCTGCGACGCCCTGCTGGACCGGGTGGTGCTGCGCGGCACGCCGCGACCGGACGCCGAGGTCACCGTCGTGGCGACCGGCTCAGCACTGCCGGAACCCTGGTCCGGCCTGGTCTCCGGCGTCCGCGGCGAGATCCTGCGGCTGCGCTCGGACGACCCGCCCCGTCGTACCGTCCGCGGCTGGGTGGGCGGCGAGGCCGTCTACCTGGTGCCGCGCGGCGACGGCCGGGTGGTGCTCGGCGCGACGTCGGAGGCGCACGCGGCTCCGCCCGTGGTGACCGCCGGCGGGGCGCTCCGGCTGCTGGCGGCCGCGCGGGCGCTGTGGCCCGCCCTCGACCGGGCCGAGCTCGTCGAGGGCACCGCCCGCGACCGCCCGGCCACCGTCGACGGTCTGCCGCTCGTCGGTCCCAGCGGCGTCGACGGCGTCGTCCTCGCTGCGGGCCACTACCGGCACGGCGTGCTGCTGGCGCCGCTCACCGCGCAGCTCGTGGCCGACCACCTCCAGACCGGACGGGTCGACCCCGTCCTCGACCCCCGCCGCACGATGGAAGGAGCACGATGATCACCTGCAACGGGGAGACGGTCACCGACACGGCGACCGTCGCCGACCTGCTGGAGCGCCGTCTCGGCGACGCCCGCCCCCACGGCGTCGCGGTCGCGGTCAACGAGGAGGTCGTGCCGCGCGGCGAGTGGGCGTCGTGGCGGTTGGCCGACGGTGACGTCGTCGAGGTCGTGACGGCGGTGCAGGGCGGATGACCACCCTCTCGATCGCCGGCGTGCAGCTGTCGTCGCGGCTGTTCCTCGGCACGGGCGGCCTGCCCCGGACCTCCCTCGTCGCGCCGGTTCTCGAGGCCGCGCGGCCGGGACTGGTGACGGTCTCGATCCGGCGTACGTCGACCCTCGCGGACGGCGGCCTGCTCGCGGCGCTCCGCGTCGCCGGCGTCCGGCTGCTGCCCAACACCGCCGGCTGCCTGTCCGCCCGGGAGGCGGTGCTGACCGCCGAGCTGGCCCGCGAGGCGCTCGGCACCGACTGGGTGAAGCTCGAGGTGATCGGCGACGAGCGCTCGTTGCTGCCCGACGCGATCGAGCTCCTCGACGCCGCGGAACAGCTGGTGCGGCGCGGGTTCGTGGTGCTGCCCTACACGACCGACGACCCCGTCCTCGCGCGTCGACTGGTCGACGCCGGGTGCGCGGCGGTGATGCCGCTCGGCTCGCCGATCGGCTCGGGCCTGGGTGTCCTCAACCCCCATGCGATCGCCGCGGTCCGCGCCGCGGTCGACGTACCCGTGGTCCTCGACGCCGGCGTGGGTACGGCGAGCGACGCCGCCCTGGCCATGGAGCTCGGGTGCGACGCGGTCCTCGCCGCGACCGCGGTGACGCGGGCCGACGACCCGGTCGCGATGGCCGCTGCGCTGCGGATGGCGGTCGAGGCCGGTCGCCTGGCGTACGGCGCCGGCCGGGTCCCGCGCCGCACCGAGGCCCGCGCCTCCAGCCCGGTCCTGGGGCTGATCTCGTGAGCCGCCGGGTCGTGGTGCTGACCGACCGCATCCAGGTGCCCGACGGCCGTTCGCTGCGCGACGTGCTGGCCGCGGCCGCCGACGGCGGGCTGACCACCGTGCTGCTGCGCGAGGTGGACCTGCCCGACGACGAGCGCGCCAAGATCGCCGACCACGCGCGGACCTGCGGGTTGGAGGTGATCGCCGCCCACCGCGCCGTTCCTGGCTGCAGCGGTGTGCACCTGCCGGCCGACGCGTCGCTCCCCGAGGTGGCCACCCGGTGGGGACGCTCCTGCCACGACCGGGCCGACCTGCTCCGCGCCGCGGCCGACGGCGCGTGGTGGGCCACGCTGTCGCCGTACGCGACGACGGCGAGCAAGCCCGGCCACGGCCCGCCGCTCCCGGAATCGGCCTTCGCGCAGGCACCGCTGCCGGTCTTCGCGCTCGGCGGGATCACGCCGGACAACGCTGCCGCGGCGCGGGCGGCGGGCGCGTGGGGCGTCGCGGTGATGGGTGCGGTGATGCGTGCGCCCGACCCGGCGGCGACGGTCGCCGCACTGCTGCGAGCAGTCGGATGACCCCGCCCGTCGTCGTCACCGTCGCCGGCACCGACTCCAGCGGAGGCGCGGGCATCGCCGCCGACCTCGCCACCTTCGCGGCCCTCGGCGTGCACGGCGCGTGCGTCGTCACCGCGGTCACCGCCCAGGACACCACCGGGGTGCGGGCCGTCCACCCGGTCCCGTACGACGTCGTGGCCGCCCAGCTCGACGCGGTGCTCGAGGACCTCGACCCGGTCGCGGTGAAGACCGGGATGCTGGCGACGCCGGAGGTGGTCCGGCTGGTCGCGGACAGGTGTGCGGATCGGCTGCTGGTGGTCGATCCCGTCCAGGTGGCGACCTCCGGCGCGGTGCTGGCCGGCGACGACGTGCGGCAGGCCTACCGCGAGCACCTGCTCCCCGTCGCCACCGTCGCCACCCCCAACGAGGAGGAGGCACGGGCGCTCGACCTGGCCGACGGGCCGGGCGTGATCGTCACCCGCGGCGGCGCCATCGCGACCACCAACGACCACGGCACCGGCTGCACGTTCAGCAGTGCTCTCGCCGCCCACCTCGCCCACGGCGCCGACGTCGCGACGGCGGCGGCCCGCGCGGCGTCGTACGTCACCGGACAGCTGACCCTCGGCAACGACTGGACCCTCGGCCGCGGCCGCGGACCGGTCGCCCACATCCACGCCCCCACGCAAGGAGAGATCGCATGACCGTCCACCCCGCCCACACCCGCATCCTCAAGACGGACGGGGCCGGCGACCTGGCCGTCCCCTTCACCCGGGTCGCGCTGACCAACGGCGAGACCTTCGACCGCTACTGCACCGAGGGCCCCGGCTCGGACCCCGAGGTCGGCCTGGCGCCGCTGCGGGCGGGCTGGGTCGAGGGGCGTGGCGACGTGTCGTCGTACGACGGCCGCGAGACGCAGCTCCTCGACAACGGCCGTTCGGCGGTCCGCCGCGGCGCGGCCCAGGGGGAGTGGCGCGGCGAACGGCGTCGCCCGCTGCGCGGGAAGAACGTCACGCAGATGGCGTACGCGCGGGCGGGGATCGTCACCGAGGAGATGCGGTACGTCGCAGTCCGCGAGGGC
This sequence comes from Nocardioides sp. F233, assembly GCF_057813895.1. Lineage (NCBI taxonomy): Bacteria > Bacillati > Actinomycetota > Actinomycetes > Propionibacteriales > Nocardioidaceae > Nocardioides > Nocardioides sp. F233. Next base: position 29,458 of record NZ_JBVASH010000008.1, on the reverse strand, counting down.
TGCGACGTCGAGCTGGTGCGCAGCGAGGTCGCCGCCGGGCGCGCGATCATCCCGGTCAACGTGAACCACCCCGAGTCCGAGCCGATGATCATCGGCCGCCGGTTCCTGGTGAAGGTCAACGCCAACATCGGCAACTCCGCCGTCACGTCCTCGATCGCCGAGGAGGTCGACAAGCTCACCCACGCGATCACGTGGGGCGCCGACACCGTGATGGACCTCAGCACCGGCGAGGACATCCACACCACGCGCGAGTGGATCATCCGCAACTCGCCGGTCCCGATCGGCACCGTGCCGATCTACCAGGCACTCGAGAAGGTCAACGGCGAGGCGGACAAGCTGTCGTGGGAGGTGTTCCGCGACACCGTCATCGAGCAGTGCGAGCAGGGCGTCGACTACATGACCATCCACGCCGGCGTCCTGCTGCGCTACGTGCCGCTCACGGCTCAGCGAGTGACGGGAATCGTCAGCCGCGGCGGGTCGATCATGGCCGGCTGGTGCCTGGCCCACCACGAGGAGAACTTCCTCTACACGCACTTCGACGAGCTGTGCGAGATCTTCCGCCAGTACGACGTCTCGTTCTCGCTCGGCGACGGCCTGCGCCCGGGCGCCACCGCCGACGCCAACGACGAGGCCCAGCTCTCCGAGCTGCGCACGCTCGCCGAGTTGACCTCGCGTGCCTGGGAGTACGACGTCCAGGTGATGGTCGAGGGGCCCGGGCACGTGCCGCTCAACCTGGTCGAGGAGAACGTCCGGCTGCAGCAGGAGTGGTGCCACGGCGCGCCGTTCTACACGCTCGGGCCGCTGGCGACCGACATCGCACCGGGCTACGACCACATCACCTCGGCCATCGGTGCGGCCACGATCGCGATGCACGGCACCGCCATGCTCTGCTACGTCACGCCCAAGGAGCACCTCGGCCTGCCCAACCGGGACGACGTGAAGACCGGCGTCATCACCTACAAGCTCGCCGCCCACTCCGCCGACGTCGCCAAGGGCCACCCCGGTGCGCGGGACTGGGACGACGCGCTGTCGAAGGCCCGCTTCGAGTTCCGCTGGCACGACCAGTTCGCGCTGTCCCTCGACCCGGTCACGGCCGAGTCCTTCCATGACGAGACGCTGCCGGCCGAGAACGCCAAGACCGCGCACTTCTGCTCGATGTGCGGCCCGAAGTTCTGCTCGATGCGGATCAGCCAGGACGTGCGGGAGCGGTTCGGGTCGGAGCTCTCGACCGAGGACGCCGTGCTCGGGATGAAGGAGAAGTCGGCCGAGTTCCTCGAGCTGGGAGCGTCGGTGTACGTCGAGCCGCCCGCCGGCTGAGGCGACCGGAGGTCGAGGAGGTCGCGCAGGACCCCGGAGGTCGAGGAGGTCGCGCAGGACCCCGGAGGTCGAGGAGGTCGCGCAGCGACCGTCACGAGACCACCCGGGATGCTGCCGGAACTGTCGGTTGGCTTCGGTCGCGTCGTGGGTGGGTTCGGAAGGCGCTGACGAGGAAAGGCCGTAGGTGGCTGGGTTCGGCGCTCCGGAGGTCGAGGAGGTCGCGCAGCGACCGTCACGAGACCACCCGAGATGCTGCCGGAACTGTCCGCACGCTTCGGTCGCGTCGTGGTTGGGTTCGGAAAGGCGCTGGCGAGGAAGGGCCGTAGGTGGCTGGGTTCGGCGGTCGGGCTACGGCCCGCGACGACACTTGAGATGCACCGGGTGACGTCGATTCTCCACACCCAATGATCGAGTTTCCCCTGTCCACAGGCGGGTTTCCGGCGTTCGGTTGCGTCGGAGGCGGGTGGGAGAATCCAGTCATGGATCTCGGAACCCGGCCCCGTTCGACAGCAGCACTGCTGTCCGGGCTGCGCGCCGAGGTCGAAGGCCGACAGGCCTCCCTGGTCCGCGAATGGGCAGCGATCGTGGAGTGGGCCAGCGAGCACATCGTGTCGTCGCCTGAGGGTGCCGCGACGATCACCGAGGGCTACCTGGACACCGGTATCCCGATCGCCGGTCCCGGCGCCCCGCTCGTGTCGGAGTTCGCGTTGATGGAGCTCGTCGCCGTCCTCGGCCGCACCCCCGATGGCGGCAAGGCCTATGTCGGGCGAGTGATCGAGTGCGCCTGGCGGCTCCCCAACGTCTACGACGCTGTGGTCGCCGGGCGGTTGGCGCCATGGCGGGCGGAGCGGATCGCAGGCCTCACCCACGGGTTGAACGCGGAGGCGGCGGGTTTCGTCGACCAGCAGCTGTTCAACGCCTCCGGTGTCGGCTGGGCCCAGCTCGAGCGGCTCGTCGCCGAGGCAGTGCTGCGGTTCGACCCCGAACGCGCGGAGGCCGAACGCAAGAACGCCGCCGACCAGCGGTACTTCGACATCGGGGAGGTCGACGACCACGGGCTGGTCCACCTCGACGGGATCCTGGATGCGGCCGACGGGCACGACCTCGACCAGGCCGTCGCCCGACGGGCCGAGGTCCTCGGCCGGCTCGGCGACGAGTCCTCCCTCGACGTACGCCGGTCCAAGGCCGCCGCCGAGCTCGCCCGCCAGGACCTCTCACTCGACCTGTTGATCCCCGACCGCGACACCGGCGAGGTCGTCGCGACCGTCCCGGGCCGCAAGGTGGTGTTGAACGTCCACGTCACCGACACCACCCTGACCGGCCAGAACCCGGTCGGCCGGTGGGAAGAGGGCCGCTGCCCTATCACCAGCGCCCAGATCCGGGAGTGGCTGCAGTCGAAGGACACCGCCATCATCGTGCGCCCGGTCATCGACCTCGCCGATCACGTCCCCGTCGACTCCTACGAGATCCCCGACCGCCACAGGACCCGGGTCCAGCTGCGGGACCACACCTGCCGGTTCCCGCACTGCACCCGCCCCGCCACCAGGTGCGACATCGACCACCACCAACCCCACGGTGACGGTGGTCCGACCTGCCCGTGCAACCTCGTCCCACTGTGTCGGCGCCACCACCGCGCCAAGACCCACTCGACCTGGCACTACGCGATCCCGATGCCCGCGACCTACCTGTGGACCAGCCCCACCGGGTTCCGGTTCCGCGTCGACCACCGCGGCACCCACCCCATCCACGCCACCGGCGACCTGAGCCCGCCCGACCGGTAGCGATCCCGCCCCACCCCGCAGGACCCTGCAGGACCCTGCACGGCGGGGCTTCAGGCGCGTCGTCGAGCCCGGCGTCGTCGTGCAGCCTCGTGCGCCTCGCGGAGCAGGAGCAGCGCCGGTGCAAGGGTCTCCGGTCCGGGACTGACGATCGCGATCCAGCCCTGGGCGCGGTGCACGGGGTGGGGGAGCACCGCGTCGGTGGCGGCGAGGTCGACGTCCGCGCCGGTCCGTGCTCCGGGTTCCTCGCCGAGCAGATCGACGTACCGCGCCCTCCCGACGTGGATGTTGAGCCGCCATCGTCCCGGTGCGTCCAGGTGGCTGGCGGTGTCGTCGGGGTAGTTCTTGGTCACGATGGTGGCGTACGGCTGCTCGTTTCCCGGCACCTCGCCGTCGGGTGCGTAGTAGAAGAAGTGGTCGCCCCAGGCGATCTCGGGGTAGGCGCTGCCGGCGGTCGGCGCGAGCTCCAGCACGTCGGGGAACGACCGGATCGTGGCGAGGACCTGCTCCATACTCGGGTCTGTGGTCATGGTTCGAGTGTGGAGTTGAAGTGCTTGTGGAGGGTTCGACCGCGGACGTCGCTGCTGCGACCGGCTACTCGTCCCAGCAGGTGCGCAACCTGGAGGCGCTCGGGGTGATCCCGCCGGCGGCCCGGACCGCCAGTGGCTACCGGCAGTTCTCCGCCGTCCACGTGCGCGACCTCGTCGCCTACCGCGACCTGGCGCTGGCCGTCGGACCGGTCGTCGCCCGGCGGGTGATGCGCGACCTGCGCACGCTGACGGTCGAGGACGCCACGGCGATGGTGGGCTCGCTGCACGCCGGGCTCGGTGCTGAGAGGGAGCAGGTGCTCGCGGCCCGCGCAGCCCTGGTCGCGGTCAGCGCCGAGGCCGGCACCGACGCCCCGGCGGTCGCGGCCGACACCATGACGATCACAGAGCTGTCCGACGCCCTGGGCGTCCGCGCGTCGACCTTGCGGTTCTGGGAGAAGGCCGGGTTGCTTGCTCCCGAGCGGATCGCGACGCGGGCCGGCACCGCCCGTCGCTACCAGGTGAGCGCCGTACGCGAGGCGCGGATCGTCGTCGCCCTGCGCGCCGCCGGCTACCGGGTCCCGGAGGTGCGGTCCGCCATCGGGGCGGTGCGCGACCTCGGCGACACCGCCCGATCGCTGGAGGCGCTGGACGTGCGGTTGGCCACGATCGCCCAACGGGTGCTGGCCCTGTTGCGCGCCGGAGCCGTGCTCGCGGAGATCGTCAGCGCGCCGCGGCCGCCGCAGCGGCGGCCCGCTCGACCCACTTCGGGATCTCGCCGTAGCGCTGGCTCGGGATGAGCCGGCCGGCGGCCGAGTCGTCGACCAGCTGGGCCATCCGCCGGTCGCGGGTCGCCTCCTGCTTGGCGGTGATCACCCAGTTCATGCAGATCCGGCGGTAGGTGTTGGTCGCGGCCTCCCAGAACGCGGTCGCGGCGGGGGAGGCGGCGAGCTGCGCGGCATAGGCCGGCGGCAGCGCCAGCCCGGGGTCGGCCTCGTGGGTGTAGGGGGCGACGTCGCGGCGTCGCGCCTCCCAGATCGCCAGGCCCGAGGGCTGCATCCGGCCCTCGGCACGCAGCCGTTCGACGAGGTCGATGTTGACCTTGCTCCAGTTGCTGGTCTTCTTGCGCGGGGTCCACCGCTGACGGGTGGCGTCCTCGTCGATGCGCTGGGCGACCGAGTCGATCCATCCCCAGCAGAGCGCCTCGGAGACGGCCTCCGCCCAGGTCAGGCCGCGCTCGGGGACGTGCTTCTTGTACAGGCCCATCCACAGCTCGGTCTCCGTGTCGTGGTGCACCGCCAGCCACGCGCCGAACTCGGCGGCGTCGGCGAAGAAGCGGGCCGGCCGCTCGGGGCTGCCGCCCATCCGCCCCGGGGTCATGTCACGTGCCATGCGACGAGCCTGCCACCACCGTCCGACAGTGGTGCGGAATGCTGGGCACATGACCCTCCCCACCGTGGCGATCGGCGCGCTCGGCGGCACGATCGCGTCCACCTCGAAGGACGGCACCGAGGTGGTGCCGACGCTGTCCGCGGCGGCCCTCGCCGCCGCAGTGCCCGGGCTCGAGGACACGGCCACGGTGCGTGCGGAGACGCTCGCCTCGCTGCCGAGCCCGTCGCTCGACGAGCCGACCATCGTCCGCACGCTGGCCTGGGCGCAGGCCGCGGTCGACGCCGGCGCGCGGGGTGTCGTCATCACCCAGGGCACCGACACCCTCGAGGAGTCGGCGTACCTGCTCGACCTGTTCTGGGACCGCCCCGAGCCGCTCGTGGTCACCGGCGCGATGCGCTCGCCCCAGGCCGCGGGCGCCGACGGCCCCGCCAACCTGCTCACCGCCGTGCGCTGCGCCCTCGCGTCGGACTCGCGTGAGCGCGGCGTGCTCGTCGCCTTCGACGACGAGCTGCACCAGGCCCGCTGGGTCGCCAAGACCGACTCGATGTCGACCAGCGCCTTCCGCTCGGCGGTGTTCGGCCCGATCGGACGCTGCGTCGAGGGCGAGGTCGTGTACGGCGTCCCGCCGGGCCGGGTGCCCGCGCTGCGGCTCTCGCCGGGGCAGGAGGCCGGGGACCCGCGGGTGCCGCTCGTGGCGACGTACCTCGGCGACGACGGGTACGTCCTCGACGCGATCCGCGCCGAGGACGTCGACGGCGTCGTGATCGCCGGCTTCGGCGCCGGGCACGTGTCCGCGCGGATGGCCGAGGCGGTCGGCCGCCTGGCCCGACAGGTCCCCGTCGTCTTCGCCTCCCGCACCGGCTCCGGCCCGACCGGGCGGGCGATGTACGGCTACCCGGGCTCCGAGATCGACCTGCTCGCCCGGGGCGCCGTCGGCGCCGGCTGGCTCTCGCCGGTCAAGGCGCGGCTGCTGCTGTGGGCGCTCGCTCTGCGGGGCCCGGTCGCGCGGGCGGACGTCGCGAGCGAGTTCGAGCTCCGCGGGCGGCCCTAGCCCGGAGCGCCCTCGCCCGGACCCGTCGCCCAAGGGGGTGGCCGGGCCCGTCGGCGACCCCTGGCCGGCGCCCGTGAAGGCCGGGCCATCACGAGACCTGCGTCACAAATTGGTGGCCTTCAACCCTTGTTCAGTCAATTTTGATCATGCTAACTTGAGGAAAAATCTCGCCCATTTCCCGAGGGGGTCCCCACGATGCAAGCTCTTTCCGCGAGAGGCGCGCGACGCCACCTGGCTGCCGCGCTCGGCGTGCTCGTCGCGACGACCGCACTGGCGGCCTGTGGGTCGGACGGCTCTGCCACCGACTCCGGCGCGAAGGCCAAGGTGCTGATCGACGACGCGGCGTGCGCCCGCAATCGCGACGCCGGCACGATCAACTACATCTCGGGATACGGGTACGGGGCCAGCGCCGGCCAGATGGATGTCTTCATCGCCCAGCAGCTGGGCTACTTCAAGGCGCTGTGCCTCGACGTGCAGATCAACGCGTCGGGCGCGAACGGGCAGCAGCTCGTCGCCTCCGGGCAGGCGCAGGCGACCGCCCTGGGCTCCGCCTCGGACGTGATGCTCGCCGCCGCGAACAGTCACAACCTGACGGCTGTCGCGACGTATGGCAACGTGTCGCCGTTCTCGATCTTCGCCAACGAGGACATCAAGAGCCTCAAGGACCTCGAGGGCGGCACCCTCGGCTACTTCATCAACCTCACGCCCGTCGCGTCGGCCATGCTCGAGGCCGCCGACGTCGACGTCTCCAAGGTGAAGCTGGTCAAGATGACCAACTACGACCCGACCGTGGTGACCCGCGGACAGGTCGACGCGATCGTCGGCTATGCGTCGAACCAGCCGGAGAAGCTGCGGTCCCTCGAGCTGCCGTTCAACGAGTTCCTGCCGTCCGACTTCGACCTCGGCGGCACGTACAACGTGATGGAGCTGAACTCCGACTTCCTCGCCAAGCACCCTGAGACGGCAGCGGACTTCATGCGGGCGGACCTGAAGGCGCTCGAGTACTGCCTGCAGAACGAGCAGAAGTGCGTCGAGATGGTCTCCGCGCTGGCTGCGAAGAACGGCCAGGGCGAGGCCTTCCCCGAGGACCAGCAGGCCCGCACCTGGGGCGTGGAGTCCGACTGGGTGCGCGAGAGCGGTGCCGAGCCGGGCGCGATCAACCTCGATGCCTGGCAGTCGGAGTACGACCTGGTGCAGAAGTACGGCGGCCTCGACAACCCGCCCGCGCTCGAGGACATGATGGACGCGGAGCTCGTCCCGAGCCTCTACCAGGACGGCAAGCTCGTGTGGCCGGGCGAGTGAGGGCGGCGAGCATGGCGCAGGACGCGACCGCCGGCGTACGGGTCGAGGGCATCACCAAGTCCTTCGGCTGGAACGGCTCCCGGGTCACGGTGCTCGACGACGTCAGCCTGACCATCGGCATGGGCGAGTTCGTCTCGGTGATCGGCCCGAGCGGCTGCGGCAAGTCCACGCTGCTCAAGGTGGTGGCCGGCCTCGTCGAGGCCGACGAGGGCACGGTGTCGATCGACGGGCGCAGCGTGAAGTCCGCTGCGCGCGACAAGCTGATCGGCCTGGTGCCCCAGTCGCCGGCGCTGCTGCCGTGGCGCACCGTGCTGGACAACGTGCGGCTGCCGATCGGCGTCAACCGTCGCGCGAACGCCGGGCGCACCATGCGCGACGCGGAGGAGCTGCTGTCGTCGTTCGGCCTCGCCGGCGCCATGGGCAAGTACCCCGGCCAGCTCTCGGGCGGGATGCAGCAGCGCGCCGCGATCGCGCGGGCCTTCGTCTTCGACCCGAGCATCCTGCTGATGGACGAGCCGTTCTCGGCGCTCGACGAGATGAACCGCGACCAGCAGCGCCTCGGCCTGCTCGACTTCTGGCAGTCCAACCGCAAGGCCGTCCTGTTCGTCACGCACTCGGTCCCGGAGGCGATCATGCTGTCCGACCGGATCGTGGTGATGGCGGCGCACCCCGGCCGGATCGCCGAGGTGATCGACGTCGACCTGCCCCGGCCGCGCGCCGAGGCGTCGTACGCCACCGACGAGTTCCGCGACCTGGAGCGGGTCGTGCGCGAGGCGCTGCACCGAGTGATGGAGAAGTCGCATGTCTGAGCGCAGCGTCCCCGGTACGGCGGCCGTCGCGAGCGGCGCCCGTTCCCGCAAGCAGGCCAGGACGCGCCAGGGCCGGCGGAGTCCGCTGCCGGCCTGGACGTCATGGCGGGTCTGGCTCCCCACGGTGATCTCGTTCAGCGTGGTGGCGGTCCTGTGGGAGGTGGTGGCGAAGTCGAACCCGTACGTCCTGCCGCGCCTCGGCGACATCTGGGCCAGCCTGAAGCTCGCGCCGGACATGTACTGGAGCAACTTCCTGGTCACCTTCAAGGAGGTCGGGGTCGGCGCGACGAGCGGGATCCTGGCCGGTTTCCTGCTCGCGGTCGTCATGGCCGAGTTCCAGATCGTGGAGCGGATGGTGATGCCGCTGGTGGTGGTCCTCATGGTCACCCCGATCGTGGCGATCGCGCCGGCCCTGGTCGTCGCGTTCGGGTTCGGGATGCTGCCGAAGTACTTCGTCACCGCGCTCGTGGTCTTCTTCCCGATGCTCGTGAACTCGCTCGCCGGCCTCCGCGACGTGGACGTCAGGACGCTCGACGTGCTCCGCACCCTGCACGCCAGCAGGTGGGAGGTCTTCCGCCACCTGCGGCTGCCCGGCTGCATGCCCTACGTCTTCGCGGGCCTGCGGATCGCGTTGCCGCTCGCCGTCGTGGGTGCGGCCGTCGCCGAGTTCGTCGCGGCCGGCACTCAGGCCGGCCTCGGCTCGCTCGTGACCACCTCCGCCGCCCAGGCGAACCTGCCCGTGACCTGGGCGAGCATCTCGCTCCTGTGCGCGATGGGCGTGCTGCTGGTCGCCGTCCTGGCCGTCGTACGCAAGCGCGTCCTGTGGTGGAGCGACGGCGACGTCGTGGCCCGTTGACGCAACCAAGACTCCTTTCGAAAGGCATCGACATGAAGCAGCTCCGGATCGGTCTGTTCGAGAACGCCCAGGCGAACGACTCCGGCACCGCCACCTGGCGGCACCCCGAGAACCGCCGGCTCGACTTCGACAAGCTCGGCTACTGGCGCGACCTGGCCAGGATCTGCGAGGACGCACGCCTGGACTTCCTCTTCCTCGCGGACGCCTGGGGATGGGCCGACGTCAACAGCCAGCGTCCCGACATCTGCTCGATCGAGGGCCTGGACCTGCCCCGGCTCGACCCCGCGATCGTGGCCGCCTCGCTGCTGCCCGAGACCGAGCACCTCGGCCTCGTGCTGACCGGCTCGACGTTGCTGGAGCAGCCCTACGCCTTCGCTCGCCGGATGGCCAGCCTCGACCAGCTCTCCGGCGGCCGGATCGGGTGGAACGTCGTCACCACCGGTACGGCGGAGACCGCGGTCGCTGCCTTCGGCGTGCCGATGGTCGCCCACGACGAGCGCTACCGCATGGCCGACGACTTCATGGAGGTCGTCTACAAGCTGTGGGAGGGCGCGTGGGAGCCCGATGCCCTGGAGAAGGACAAGGCCGGGCGCTTCGCCGATCCCGCGAAGGTGCACCGGATCGCCCACGAGGGTCCGTACTTCCGCTCGCACGGCTACGGCAACACCGCCTACTCGCCGCAGGGCACGCCGGTCCTCTTCCAGGCCGGCGCCTCGCCCGCGGGTCGCCAGTTCGGTGGCCGCCACGGTGAGTGCATGTTCATCGGCAGCGGCCCGGTGGAGCAGCTCGCGGGGCACACCCGCGCGATCCGCGAGGCGGCCGTCGCCGCCGGACGGACGGCGGACGCGGTGAAGGTCATGTCGGCCTTCTCCTGCGTCGTCGGCAGGACCACCCAGGACGCCGAGCGGAAGTACCAGCGGGTCCTCGACTCGCAGAGCCCCGAGGTCGCCGTGGCGTCGTACGCCTGGTTCACCGGACTCGACCTGTCGTCGTACGCGAGCGACACCCCGATGACCGAGCTCGGCACCGAGATGTCCCAGACGCAGGTCGCCCGGTTCGCCGGGCTGACGGTGGGGGACGTGCTCAAGGACTGGCACGCCCACGGCGTCGGCGCCCTGCCGGTCGTCGGGACGCCCGAGGAGATCGCCGACCGGATGTGCGCGCTGGCCGAGGGGGCCGACCTCGACGGGTTCCTGCTGTCGCCGGTCGTCCAGCCCGGATCCACGACCGACTTCGTCGAGCACGTCCTGCCGATCCTGCGGGCGCGCGGCGTCGCACCGCGTGAGTACGACGCCCCGACCCTGCGTGAGCGCCTCCTCGGGACGCCCTCGGCCACGCTCCCCGACGACCACCCGGGTGCCTCGCACCGGATCCCGTCGACCGTGAACGTGGCGTGATCGAGGCCGCGAGCCGCGGGGTGAGCGTCGTGGGGAGCATCAACCTCGACGTCACCACGCGGGTCGACCGGCTGCCCGCCCCGGGGGAGACCCTGGGCGGTGAGGCGATCGGCCGCTACCCGGGCGGCAAGGGCTTCAACCAGGCGATCGCCGCCCTGCGGTGCGGCGCGCAGACCCGGTTCTGCGGGGCTGTCGGCGGCGACGCCGAGGGCGCCTTCCTCCGCGGCGCCGCGGTCGACGCGGGCCTCGACGTCACGCACCTCGACACGCTGGCCGGCGAGTCCACGGGCGTCGCGCACGTCTTCGCCCTGCCCCGCGCGGAGAACAGCATCGTCGTCGTACCCGGGGCGAACGCGGCGGTGTCGCGGGCCGCGGCCGAGGCCGCCGTCGAGGGTGCGGGGGTGGTGCTCGTCCAGCTCGAGATCCCGCTCGCCGTCGCGGGGGCCGCGCTCACGGCGGCGCGGCGCGCCGGCGCCGTCACGATCCTCAACGCCGCGCCGGCAGCGCCGGAGGCGATCACGCTGCTCGACCGCGTCGACGTCCTCGTCGTCAACGAGGCCGAGGCCGAGACGCTCGGCGGCCCTGCTCGCTGCCTGCGCTCGGGAGCCGGTGCCGTCGTGGTGACGCTCGGTGCCCGCGGGTGCGAGCTGCACCGCGAGGGCTCCCGGATGCTGCGCTTCAGCGCGTTCCCGGCCGACGCGGTCGACACCACCGGTGCGGGCGATGCCTTCTGCGGTGCGCTCGCCGCCGCGCTCAACCAGGGCGCGAGCCTGCAGCTCGCCCTCACCCGCGCTGCCGCGGCCGGGGCGATCGTCGTCGGGGTCGTCGGCGCGCAGACCGAGCGGCTGAGCTCCGTCGCGATCGATCGACTGGTCGTCGGTTAGCGCGGGTCCCCGTGCGCGTCGGGCGTGAGAGCCGGCACGTCGTCGTTGAAGGAGTACTCACCCTCGCGAAGGCGCTGGACCAGCTCGCGGGCCCACGCCTGCTCGGCGCGCAGGCGCCCGCTGCACAGCTCGAAGATCTCGCGCACGTACTTGGGCGTCGTGGGGGACTGCAGCGTGTCCTGGATGTGGAACTCGTTCGCCTTCACGATCGCGTCGATCTCGCTCGCCCGGTGGTCGAGCCCCGCGATGACCTCCTGCCGGCTCAGGATGAACATGAACGACGCGATCACGTTCACCGCCTGGGCGTCGAAGGGCTCGACGGTCCACAGCGTCTCGCGCAGCATCCGCAGGAGCGCGACCTCGCCGGTCGGCGTGATGCGGTACGTCGTCCGCGCGGGGCGCTTGCCGTTGGTCTCGGTGCCGCTCTCGGCGACGTAGCCGTCCTGCTCGAGCGAGCGCAGCGCGTTGTAGATCGAGCCCGGCTGGATGTTGGCCCACTCGTCGACCAGCCAGGTCATCAGCTCGCGACGCAGGAAGTATCCGTGCACCGGCTGGAACTGGTAGACGGCGCCGAGCACGACCAGGCGGGTGGGAGATGACATGGGGACATGCTATGGCACTTGTTTGCATGTTCAACGGCGTATATTATCTCTGTAATAGACAAGTTTGACTATATCTCGGAGGGAGTCGAGCCCATGGTGGTCCCGGATCAGGGTGCGGCGGCGCCGACGCCGCTCGAGCTCCGCAGCGCGTTCTCGGCGTTCCCCACCGGGGTGGTCGCCGTGTGCGGGCTGGTCGACGGCCAGCCGGTCGGCATGGCCGTGAACTCGTTCAGCTCGACCTCGCTCGAACCGCCCCTCGTCGCCATCAGCGTGGCGCGCACCTCGACCACCTGGCCCCGCCTCGCGGGCAGCCGGCTCGGCCTGAGCGTGCTGTCCGTCGGGCAGGACGCCGTGTGCCGGCGGCTGGCCGCCCGGGTGGGCGACCGGTTCGCCGGCACCGCGTGGGAGGCGAGCGACGACGGCGCGGTGTTCATCGCCGGCGCCGCCCTCTGGCTCGATTGCGAGGTCCGCGCGGCCCACGACGGCGGCGACCACGAGATCGTGGTCCTGAGCGTCCTCGGGGTCGACGCCTTCCCCGACGTCGACCCGCTGGTGTTCCACCAGAGCCGGTTCCACGTCATCCAGGGCGCGAGCTGAGGGCGTCGTGCCCGACGCCACCTTCAGCGGTGTCGTGGTCCCCGGCAACGGGCGTGGGCACGGTCTGGGCTTCCCGACCGCCAACGTCGCGGTGACGATCGGCGAGGTGCCGCCCGACGGCGTGTACGCGTGCCGGGTCCGGGTGCCCGTCGATCCGCTGACGTACGGCGCGACGCTCAGCGTCGGCACCAACCCGACCTTCGACGACGTCGAGGGCCGCCGGGTCGAGGCCTACCTGCACGGCTTCGCCGGCGACCTCTACGGCCGCACGATCGAGGTGCGTCTCGTGCGGCTGCTGCGACCGACCCGCCGGTTCCCGACGGTCGCCGGGCTCGTCGCGCAGACCGCGGACGACGTACGCCGTGCGCGTGCGGTGCTGGGCGAGACTCAGACCGAGGAGTCCGGCGGCCGGTGGGGGAGCACGTCGGCGACGTAGTCCCGCGCGGAGTCGAAGATGTCGACCTCGTGCCCGGCCTCGTCGGACAGCGCCCAGCGGTGCTCCATCACCTCGTGGAAGAACTCGGGCGCGGAGATCGTGCGGCGCAGCTCGGGCGGCAGCAGGTCGACGATCGGGGTGTAGACGGTCGCCAGCCAGCGCCGGGCGACGGCCTCGCGGTCCTGGTCGTCGTACCCGCCGTGGGCGGTGAAGGCCGCGAGGTCGTTGAGCAGCTTGCGGGCCTGGCTGTCCTCGGCGACCAGGCCGGTCAGCTCGCGCAGCTCGCGGCGGTGGTGTCCGGCCTCGACGACCTTGGGCTGGATCCGGACCCGGTCCGACTCGGTGCGCACGTCGAGCTCGTCGACGTCGAAGCCGAGGTCGTTGAGGCGCGCGATCCGCTGCTCGACCCGGTACCACTCGTCAGTGCCGAACTCCTCGGCTGCGGTGAGCTCGTCCCACAGCGCGTGGTAGTGGTCGGCGAGCTGGGCGACGATCGCGAACCCGTCGACCTCGATGTCCGTGTCGCCGCTGGCCTGGAGGTCCATCAGCTCGGCGAAGATGTTCTCGACGCCGACGGTGACGTCCTGCTCGCGCATCGCGTCCGAGATCGACGACCGCAGCTCGCCGGTCTCGGCGTCGACGAGGAAGGCCGCGAAACCCCCGGCGCTACGGCGGAAAAGGGCGTTCGACAGCGACACGTCGCCCCAGAAGAAGCCGGCCAGGTGCAGTCGCACGAGCAGCACGACGAGGGCGTCGACCAGGGCCGGGACCTGCTCGGCACGCAGTCCGTGCTGGAAGACGGCGCGGTAGGGGAGCGAGTAGTGCAGGTGCTCGGTGAGCAGCGCCGCCGGCAGCGGTTCACCACCGGCATCCGTGCGCCCGGTCACCACGCCCCGCGGTACGACGGCCGGCTGGTCGAGGCGCTGCAGGTCCCGCAGCAGGTCGTACTCCCGCAGCGCGATCGCCTCCTCGGTCTCCTTCACCGCGAGGAACTGCCGGTTCACCTGGACCACCCGGACGACGTGGCGGGACAACCCGAGCGGAAGCGGTACGACGTACCAGTCGTCCCAGTCCGCCAAGGGTCGCGACCACGGCAGCCGGAACAGGGCCGGGTCGGTGCGGGCGGCGACGACGTGCAGCGCCATGGTCGAAACCTACGCCAACCCGGGGCGTCTGAACTCGCCGGCCGCGGGCACTGGATCGGTGCCGCGTGGGCATCGGGGCAGCACGTGGGCGTGGACAAAGTCCGCGACGTAGAGGTAGGACTGAGTGACGCACGCCACATCCTCGGGAGGGGTGATCAGGGCGATGAGATCGATCAGCGGCCCGTCGGGACAACGAATCCGGCGCCGACGACGAGCTGCGCTCGTTGCGGTCGCCGCGCTCGCGGCCGGCAGCCTGACGGCGTGCGGCGGATCCGGGAAGCCGACGCTCAACTGGTACGTCAACCCCGACGGGGTCGACACCTTCCAGAAGTACGCGAAGCAGTGCGGCACCGACCAGTACGACATCGAGGTGCAGCTGCTGCCCAACGGCGCCACCGACCAGCGCACCCAGCTCGCCCGCCGGCTCGCCGCGGAGGACTCCTCCACCGACCTGATGAACCTCGACCCGGTCTTCGTCGCCGAGTTCGCCAACGCCGGCTGGCTGCAGCGGGTCGAGGGCGACCTCGCGGACTCGATCACCAGCAGCGTCGCCGGTGACGGCGACTACCTCTCCGGCGCGGCCGAGACGGTCACCTGGGACGACAAGGTCTACGCGATCCCGTTGTGGGCCAACACCCAGGTGCTCTGGTTCCGCAAGTCCCTCGCCCAGGCCGCCGGCCTCGACATGACCCAGCCGGTCACGTGGGACCAGGTCATCAAGGCGGCGGCCGACAACGACGGCACGGTCGGCGTCCAGGCCAACAAGTACGAGGCGTACGTCGTGTGGATCAACGCGCTCGTCCAGGGAGCCGGCGGCGACATCGTCTCCGACACCGAGGCCGGCCGCGACGCCAAGGTCGACATCGGCTCCGACGCCGGGCGCAAGGCGGCCGAGATCATCAAGGAGCTCGCCGACTCGAAGGCGGCCCAGCCGGACCTCACGGTCTCCAACGAGGGCACCAGCCTCGGGCAGATGTTCCCCGAGAGCGGGGCCGGTGAGTTCATGGTCAACTGGACGTTCGTCTACAAGAACTACGAGGGCCAGGTCGGATCCGGCCTCACCGACGAGCAGTTCGCCGACCTGGGCTGGGCCCGTTACCCCGCGACGGTCGAGGGCGAGGCGTCGAAGCCGCCGGTCGGCGGCATCGACATCGGGGTCGGCGCCTACAGCAAGCACCCCGACTTCGCGATGGAGGCGGCTCGCTGCATCACCTCCGAGCAGGCGCAGGTCGACCTCGCGCTCGACAACGGCCTGATGCCGTCGACCAACGCGGCGTACGACAAGGTCGCGGCGAGCGGGGACTACCCGGCCGACCTGATCGAGCTGTTCCGCACCAGCGTCGACGAGGGCGGGCCGCGGCCCAAGAGCGCCTTCTACGCGATGATCTCCGGCGCCATCCAGGCCAAGTGGCACTCGCCCACCTCGGTCGAACCCGGCAGCACGCCGAAGGACTCGGCGACGTACCTGAAGGACGTGCTGGAAGGGAAGTCGTTGCTGTGAGCACCGTGACCGCACCCGTGAAGCCCGCGAGGGGCAAGCCCGTCGCCAGTGACCGCGCCCGCGCGGAGACCCGCCTCGGCCAGAAGCTGGTGGCGCCGGCCATCGTGCTGATGCTGCTGGTGACGGCGTTCCCGATGCTGCGGGCCCTCTACCTGTCGACCTTCGACTACGCCCTGACCGCACCCGACGAGCGCGACTTCGTGGGGATCGGCAACTACCTCACGGCGCTGACCGACCCGCTGTTCTGGCAGACCACCGGCGTGACGGTGCTCTACATGGTGGTCACGGTGGCGATCGAGCTGGTCATCGGTTTCGCGTTCGCCCTGGTGATGCACCGCGTGATCTTCGCGCGCGGCGTCATCCGTACGTCGATCCTGATCCCCTACGGCATCATCACCGTGGTCTCGGGCTTCGCGTGGCAGTTCGCGTTCTCGTTCCAGAACGGCTTCGTCAACGGCTGGCTGCCGTTCGTCGGTGACGACTTCAACTGGTTCGGCCACACCGGGTCGGCCGTCGCGGCGATCATGGTCTCCGAGATCTGGAAGACCACGCCGTTCATGTCGCTGCTCCTGCTGGCCGGTCTGGCCCAGGTCAGCGAGGACATGATCGAGGCAGCCAAGGTCGACGGCGCCACCTGGTGGCAGCGGCTGTTCAAGGTGATCCTCCCGAACATGCGTGCCGCGATCATGGTCGCCGTCCTGTTCCGGGCGCTCGACGCCTACCGGATCTTCGACAACATCTTCGTGATGACGGCAGGAGCGGTGAAGACCGAGTCGATCAGCTTCCTCACCTACCGCCAGACCATCGAGCAGTTCCAGCTCGGCCTGGGCTCGGCCCTGTCGGTGCTGCTGTTCCTGTCCGTGCTCGTGGTGGCGTTCGCGATCGTCAAGGTCTTCCGCGTCGACCTGGCGCAGGCCCGGCAGGAGGCATGACATGAAGAACCGGATCGGTCTCGTCGTCGGGTGTCTCCTGATCATGATCTGGTGCCTGCTGCCGGTCGCCTGGATCATCTCGCTGTCCTTCAAGTCCGAGGCCGCGATCACCAACGGCAGTCCGGGCTTCTTCCCCTCCGACGGAGGGGGAGCGGGCTGGGACAACTACCGCGCGGTGTGGGACAACGAGCAGTTCCGTCGCGCGATCGTCAACTCGATCGGCATCAGCCTGATCGCCACGCTGCTCTCGGTGGTCGTCGCGACGCTGGCGGCGTACGCCATCGCCCGGCTCGAGTTCCGCGGCAAGAAGGCGGTGCTCACGATCGCGCTGGCGATCGCCATGTTCCCGGTGGTCTCGCTGGTCGGCCCGCTCTTCGACATGTGGCGGGCGATCGGGCTCTACGACACCTGGCCGGGCCTGATCATCCCCTACATGTCCTTCACGCTGCCGCTGGCGATCTGGACCCTGTCGGCGTTCTTCCGCGAGATCCCGTGGGAGATGGAGCAGGCGGCGCAGGTCGACGGCGCGACGTCGTGGCAGGCGTTCCGCAAGGTGATCGTGCCGCTGGCCGCGCCCGGCGTCTTCACGGCGGCGATCCTCACCTTCTTCTTCGCGTGGAACGACTTCGTGTTCGGGATCTCGCTCACCTCCACCGAGAACGCCCGCCCGATCCCGGCGTCGCTGTCCTTCTTCGTCGGCTCCGACCCGTTCAACCGGCCGGCCTCGCTGCTCGCCGCGGGAGCGGTCATCGCGACCATCCCGATCGTCGTCATCGTCCTGATCTTCCAGCGCAAGATCGTCGCCGGCCTGACCTCCGGCGCCGTGAAGGGGTGAACCACTGATGGCTGCCATCACGATGAACCACATCGTCAAGCAGTACGGCGACGGCTTCCCGGCCGTCAACGACGTCTCGATCGACGTCGCGGACGGGGAGTTCATGATCCTCGTCGGCCCCTCGGGCTGCGGGAAGTCCACGCTGCTGCGGATGATCGTGGGCCTGGAGGACATCACGTCGGGCGACATGGTGATCGGGGAGAAGCGGGTCAACGACCTCGCGCCGCGCGACCGGAACCTCGCGATGGTGTTCCAGAACTACGCGCTCTACCCGCACCTCACGGTCTACGAGAACATCGCGTTCCCGCTGCGCCTGGCCAAGAAGCCGGACGCCGAGGTCGACAAGCTGGTGCGTGAGGCGTCGGCGACCCTCGAGCTCGACGAGCACCTCCAGCGCAAGCCCGGCAACCTGTCCGGCGGCCAGCGGCAGCGCGTCGCGATGGGACGCGCGATCGTCCGGCAGGCCGATGCCTTCCTCTTCGACGAGCCGCTGTCCAACCTCGACGCCAAGCTGCGCGGGCAGATGCGCACCGAGATCGCTCGGCTGCAGAAGCGCCTCGGCATCACCACGGTCTACGTCACCCACGACCAGACCGAGGCGATGACGCTCGGCGACCGGGTCGCCGTGCTCAAGCGCGGTGTGCTCCAGCAGCTCGCGACCCCGCGCGAGCTCTACGAGAACCCCGGCAACCTCTTCGTCGCCGGCTTCATCGGCTCCCCGCCGATGAACTTCCTCCCCGCGACCGTCGAGGGCGGCCGGGTGAAGCTGCCGTTCGGCAGCGTCGAGATCCCCGCCGACAAGGCCGAGCGCGCCGCCGGACGGGGCCTGCTGATCGCCGGCATCCGCCCCGAGCACTTCGAGGACGCCTCGCTCGCCGCCGCCGAGGGCCGCAGCGGGTCGACGTTCTCGGCGAACGTGGACGCGGTGGAGTGGCTCGGCAACGAGACCTACGCCTACATCCCGTTCGAGGCGCCCGACGCGGTCAAGCAGCAGCTGCAGCAGCTGGAGAAGGACCTCGACGGCGAGGCCATGCGCACCCAGCTCGTCGTGTCCCTCGACGGCGCGAGCCGGATCGCCGAGGGCCGGGACGCCGAGATCTGGGTCGACGGGCGCCGGATCCACCTGTTCGACCCGGCGAGCGGTGAGAACCTCACCGTGGACCGGGAGCGGGCCGGACGGATCCCCGGCGCGGAGGTGACCGCCGGCTAGCGGCGACCCGCCGTCGCGCGGTCCGCGTTGCGGCGGATCGCGATCGTGAACGTCGGGAACAGGGCGGCCGGCAGGTCGTGCCCCCAGCCCTCGATGAGGGTCACCCGCGCGCCGGGAATCGCAGCCGCGGTCGCCCGACCGCCCGACACGTTGACCATCCGGTCGGCGAGGCCGTGCATCACCAGCGTGGGCGCGGTGACCTGCGCGAGCGCCCGGGTGCGGTCGGGCTGGGTGAGCACGGCCAACATCTGGCGCAGCACGCCGGCGCGGGTGACCCCGCGGTCCCAGGTCTCGCCGGCGCGCTTGCGCAGCTTCTCCTCGGTCTGCGGGAACCGCGGCGAGCCGATGATCTTCCAGACCGCGAGGCTGCCCCGGATGTAGTCCTCGCGCTCCGGGCCGCGCCCGGCGATCAGCGTCGGCAGCAGGCTGGGGTGCTGGCGGCCGACCGTGCGCCGACCGGTGGTCGACATGATGCTGCTCAGGCTGAGCACTCGCTCCGGTGCGGTCAGCGCCATGGTCTGCGCGATCATCCCGCCCATCGACACGCCGGCGACGTGCGCGGACTCGATGCCGAGGTGGTCGAGGAGGCCGAAGGCGTCGCCGGCCAGGTCCGCGATCGAGTACGGCGCCCGGGTGGGCGCCCCGACGAAGGCGCGGAGCAGGTCGGCACGGCGTACCCGACCGGGGGAGCGGGAGGAGCGCCCGGTGTCGCGGTTGTCGTACCGGATCACGTGGAAGCCGGCCTCGGCCAGCTGCACGCACAGGTCGGCGTCCCACCAGGTCATCGGGCCGCCGAGGCCCATCACCAGCAGCATCGGCTCGGCGCTGGGGTCGCCGAAGGTCTGGTAGCAGAGCTCGATGTCGGGGGAGACCGGGGCGAGCAGCTCGTCGGAGGCGGACATGACACCCAGTTTGACAAGTTGCGAGTAGTTGTCGATTCAACTGGGTAACGTTTGTGACGTGAGCAACACGTTGGCGCCCTGGCTGCTGCCCGACGGCTACGGCCGTCCGGCGCTGGCCGCGCTGCTGCGCGAGGGCAGTCTGGTGACCGAGGCGGGCCGCTTCGCGGCTCGTCGTGGCGCGACCCGACGCGTGCGTCGTCGTACGCCGGTCGCGAGTCGATCAGCGGCCCGGGTCGCCGAGCCGGTGCTGCTCATCCCCGGCTTCCTCGCCGGCGACTGGACCCTCACCGCGATGGCCGCCGAGCTGCGTGGGCGCGGCTTCCGGACCTACCGCTCCCACATCCACGCCAACGTCGGCTGCACCCTCGGCTCCGCGCTCGCGCTCGAGGCGCGCCTGGAGCAGATCGCCGAGCGTCGCGACGCCCGGGTCCAGATCGTCGGGCACAGCCTCGGCGGCATGATCGCCCGTGGCCTCGCCGCCCGCCGCCCGGACCTCGTCGCGGGCATCGTCACCATGGGCAGTCCGATGCGTGCCCCGGCCGCCCACCACGCCCTGCTGACCCGCGGCGTACGCGTGCTCAACCGGCTCTCCGAGGCCGGCGTCCCCGGCCTGATGAGCGAGGACTGCGTCGCCGGCGAGTGCGCCCACCTCAGCTTCACCGAGTCCCAGGAGCCGCTGCGCGCCGATGTCGCGATGACCAACGTCTACTCGCGCCGCGACGGCATCGTCGACTGGAAGGCCTGCATCGACCCCGCCGGCCGGGCCGTCGAGGTGCGGGCCTCGCACATCGGGATGGCTGTCGACCCGCGGGTGATCGACGTGGTCGTGGAGGCGCTGCGGGTTCCGGACGTGCGTCGTACCCGGCACCTGGGTCGCGATTCCGCCTGAACCACGACCCGATTGCCGGGTACGACGGGGAGACCCGGCCCGCGGATCACATCGTGTTGACGATGAGCCCGATGTGGGTGAAGAAGTTCATCGCGCCGAACAGCAGGAACAGCACGCCCGACACGCCCCAGAGCCAGCCGGTGATCCGGCCCCAGGCGCCCGGCGTACCGGTGCTGCGGACCCGGTTGACCAGGGCGGCGAAGGCGAGGGCGCCGAGGCCGACGATCGCGATGAGCAGCGACATGAACGTCGCCTCGACCATCGGGTGGTTGGCGAACTCGCCCGAGATCGGCTCCTCGGCGGGGGCGGCGAACAGCTGGTACTTGATGCCCGCCACCGCGATCGCGACCAGGCTCAGGCCGAGGCCACCGACGAAGACCGTGATGGGCTGGGCGACCCGGGCGAGTGCCTGGAGCGGCCTGCTGGCGGCCAGAGCGACCGCGCCACGCTTCCACAGGTAGAGCGCGGCTGCGAGCAGGAGGACACCGAAGCCCAGGCTGGTCTCACCGAAGATGATGTTGTCGAACGGGAAGCCCCCGGCGGCGAGCGGCCAGGTCAGGGTCATGTGCAGGCCGGTCGTGGTGAGGACGGTGCCGAGCACGCCGAACGTCAGCGCCCAGCCGTCCGGCTCGACCTCCTCCGGCGCGCGCAGGAGCTCGCGGCCGAGCATGACGAGCGTGATCAGGCCCGCGCCGACGGCGACGGCCATGATCGTGTTGTAGGTGGGCATGTTCGCCCAGTCGATCTTCAGGCCCTCCTGGGCCACAAGGCTGCTCATGGTGGTGCACCTCTGGTGATCCGTGGGACCGGATCTCGGTCCTCGCCCACCAGAACCTATACGCATGTATAGATATTCCGGACGAATGGTCCTGCGTAGGGTGGACCTCGTGCCCGCCGCCTCCCGCCGCCCCGTCCAGGAGCGCAGCGCCCAGCGCACCCGCGCGATGACGGAGGCGGCGGCGCGGCTGCTCATCGAGGAGGGGCCCGACGCCGTCACCCACCGAAGAGTGGCCGCGGCGGCCGGGGTGCCGGCGGGATCCGCCGGCTACTACTTCGCGACGCGTCAGGAGCTGTACGCCGCCGCGGTGGCTGCCGCGGAGGAGGTCCGCACGGCAGGGGCGGCCGAGCGCGCGCGGTCGATCACGCGCCGGGCCCGGTCCGCCCGGCGTACCGCGGAGCTCCTGCTCGAGGTGCTCTACGCGCCCGCCCTGGACCCGGCGGTGGTCAGCCGCCGGCTGCAGCCGATGCTCGCGGCCACGGCCGACCCCGAGCTGCGCCCGATCATGGCCGCATCACGCCCCGCGCTGCTCGCCGCCCTGCGCGAGGCCCTGGACCGGTGCGGCTGGACGGTGGTCGCCGAGAGCCCGGACTTCGACCTGGTGGTGCGGATGCTCGACGCGGCGCTGCTGTACGGCGCCGCCGCGGGTGACGAGGACCCGATCGCCGATGCGGTGGCGGACGTGGCCAGGTTGCTGGAGCTGGTGCGGGGTGCCGGAAATGCGTCGTACCCGGCATCTGGGTCGTGATTCGGTCCGAACCGCGACCCGAATGCCGGGTACGACGAGGAAACTGGCCCCGGACGGAGGCTCAGTCGAAGTCGATCGCGGAGAACCCGCGCAGCTTGGACAGCTGGTGCTCGGAGGTGATCGTGCGGATCGTGCCGCTGCGCGAGCGCATGACCAGCGACTGGGTGACCGCGCCGCCCGCGCGGTAGCGGACGCCGCGGACCAGCTCGCCGTCGGTGATGCCGGTGGCGACGAAGAAGCAGTCGTCACCGGTGACCAGGGTGTCGGTGGTGAGGATGTGGTCGGGGTCGAGGTTGTGGCCGGCGTCGATGGCGCGCTGGCGCTCCTCGTCGTCGGTCGGCCACAGCCGGCCCTGGATGGTGCCGCCCATGGCCTTCATCGCGCAGGCGGCGATGATGCCCTCGGGGGTGCCGCCGATGCCGAGCAGCAGGTCGATGCCGGTGTCGGCGCGGGCGGCCATGATCGCGCCGGCGACGTCGCCGTCGGTGATGAACTTGATCCGGGCGCCGGTGGCGCGGATCTCGTCGACGAGCTGCGCGTGGCGCGGCCGGTCGAGGAGGACCACGGTGACGTCGGAGGGGTTGGAGCCCTTGGCCTTGGCGACCTGGTGGATGTTCTCGGCGACGGGGTAGCGGATGTCGACGACCTCGGCGGCCTCGGGGCCGGTGACCAGCTTCTCCATGTAGAAGACGGCGGACGGGTCGTACATCGTGCCGCGCGGGGCGACGGCGAGGACGGCGACCGCGTTGGCCATGCCCTTCGCGGTCAGGGTGGTGCCGTCGATCGGGTCGACGGCGACGTCGCACTCGGGGCCGGTGCCGTCGCCGACGCTCTCGCCGTTGTAGAGCATGGGCGCGTTGTCCTTCTCGCCCTCGCCGATCACGACGGTGCCGTTCATGCCGATCGTCGAGATCATCACGCGCATCGCCTGCACGGCGACGCCGTCGGCGCCGTTCTTGTCGCCACGGCCGACCCAACGTCCGGCTGCCATCGCGGCCGCCTCGGTGACGCGCACCAGCTCGAGGGCGAGGTTGCGGTCGGGGGCGGGCGGCTCCACGATGAGGGCGTCGTTCATAGGGCGAACCCTATCGGTCCTCGAACTACCTGGCGTACACGTCGACCTCGGTGGCCTTCACGACGAAGGTCACGGCCGCGCCCGGGGCCAGGCCCAGCTCGGCGACCGAGGCCACGGTCACGTCGGCCGCGAGCTCACCCGCGCGGACCCGGACCAGGTCGCCCAGCGGCTCGAGCTCGGTGACCACGACGGGCAGCACGTTGCGCGGGCTGCCGCCCGGTGGTTGGGCGTGGACGGCGACCGCCGAGGGGCGGAAGACGGCCACCGCGTCGGCGCCGTCGACGGGCCCGGGATCGCCGGGGGTGCCGTGCAGGAGCAGGCCGTCCGGGCGTCGTACGCCGTCAGGGGTGGCGGTGCCCGCGACCAGGTTGAGTCCCGCGAACCGGGCGGCGAAGGCGCTGCGCGGGCGGGAGAGCACGTCGGCGGTCGCACCCTGCTCGACCACGCGACCGCCGTCGAGGACGACGACCCGGTCGGCGAGCAGCAGCGCGTCGAGGACGTGGTGGGTGACGATCACGGTGGTGCGGTCGGCCAGGACCCGACGGAACAGCGTGCGCAGCGCCGGCGCGACCGCCAC
This sequence comes from Nocardioides sp. F233, assembly GCF_057813895.1. NCBI lineage: Bacteria > Bacillati > Actinomycetota > Actinomycetes > Propionibacteriales > Nocardioidaceae > Nocardioides > Nocardioides sp. F233. Next base: position 5,918 of record NZ_JBVASH010000008.1, on the reverse strand, counting down.
GTCGAGGGCCGCCATCGGCTCGTCGAGCAGCAACAGCCGCGGCTCGGCGGCGAGCGCCCGGGCGACCGCGACCCGCTGCGCCTGGCCGCCGGACAGCTGGGCCGGACGGCGCTCGGCGAGCTCGGCGGCGTCGACCTCGGCCAGCCAGTGCCCGGCGCTCGCGCGGGCGGCGCGGCGACCGGAGCCGGTGCTGCGTGGGCCGAAGGCGACGTTCTCGAGGACCGACAGGTGCGGGAAGAGGAGCGGGTCCTGTGCCAGGAGTGCGGTACGACGCGCGTGCGGCGCGACCCATCGCCCCGGCCCGGTCAGCTCCTCGCCGTCGAGCACCACCCGGCCCGCGTCGGGGCGCAGCAGACCGCCCAGGACCGCGAGGGTGGTCGACTTGCCGGCGCCGTTGGGTCCGAGCAGCGCAACCGTCTCGCCGTCGGCGACCTCGAAGGCGACGTCGACCCCGCGCTCGGCGACGACGACCTCCACCCGGGCGCTCACAAGGCCCCCTTGGGACGGACCAAACCGATCACCAGGACCGCGACCACGACCAGGACGAGGGACATCGCGACCGCTGCGTCGGCGTCGGTGACCCGGAGGTTGTAGATCAGCAGCGGCAGGGTCCGGGTGGTGCCCTCGAGGCTCCCGGCGAAGGTGATCGTGGCGCCGAACTCCCCGAGGGAGCGGGCGAACGCCAACACCGCGCCCGATGCCAGGCCCGGCAGCACGAGCGGCAGGGTGACCCGGCGCAGGACCGTGGTCGGTCGCGCGCCGAGGGAGGCCGCGACGACGTCGTACCTCTCCCCGGCGGTGCGCAGCGCGCCCTCCAGGCTGACGACGAGGAACGGCAGCGACACGAACGTCTGGGCGAGCACGACCGCGATCGAGGTGAACGCGATCCGGATCCCGAGCGCCTCGAGCTCGCCGCCGAGCAGGCCCTGACGGCCGAAGGTCGAGAGCAGCGCGATGCCGCCGACGACGGGCGGCAGGACGAGGGGGAGCAGCACGAGCGAGCGCAGCACGCCGAGCCAGCGGGCCTCGCTGCGCGCGAGGACCGTCGCCAGCGGGATGCCGAGGAGCAGGCAGAGCACCGTGCTCGCGGTCGACGTCTTCAGGCTCAGGACCAGCGCGGAGCGGGCGGCCTCGGAGGTGACCAGCGAGGGGAACTCGCCCCAGTCGATGCGGGTCGTCATCGAGGCGACGGGGAGCACCACGAACACGCCGGCCAGCAGCGCGGGCGCGAGGAGCCAGCGCGGCAGGCCGACGTGCCGGGTGTGCGTCATGCGGCGAGCCTAGGGAAGCGCTGACCAATGGCGCCTGCTGCGCGCCGAGATGCACGCACGTTGGCGGCGTTGCAGACGCTCGACGTGCGCCCAGCATGCCTTCGCGCCTGCGCCTTGCCACCGCACGTGCCTCTCGACGCTCGCGACGCCGCCATTGATCAGCGCTTCCCTGGGACCTACGAGGCCGCGGGGGCTCCGAACCCGGCGTCCTGCAGCACCTTCTGGCCCTCGCCCGTGACCAGGTCGATCCACTGCTGGGCGAGGTCGGCGTGCTTCGAGCCCTCGACGGCGACGATCGGGTAGTGGTTGACCACGCCGGCCGCCTCCGGGAAGTCGATCCCCTCCAGGTCGGCGCCCGCGGCGGCCACGTCGGTGACGTAGACCAGGCCGGCGTCGGCCTCGCCGTCCTCGACCTTGGTCAGCACGCCGGAGACGGACTCCTCCTCGCTGACCGGCTTGAAGGTCAGGCCGGCGGCCTCGCCGACCTTCAGGGCTGCGCTGCCGCACGGGACCTCCGGCTGGCACAGCACCAGCTTGACGTCCTTCTTCGTGAGGTCCGCCAGGCTGGTGATCTTGGCCGGGTTGCCCGGCGGTACGGCGATCATCAGGGTGTTGGTCGCGAACTCCCGCGGGTCGCCGGAGGTCAGCTTCGCTGCGACCAGCTTGTCCATGTTGGCGGTGTCGGCGGAGGCGAACACGTCCGCCTCCGCGCCCTCGGTGATCTGGGCGACCAGGTCCGAGGAGCCGCCGAAGGACAGCTTCACGTCGACGCCCGGGTGGGCGTCCTCGAACTGGCCCTCGAGCTCCTCGAAGGTCTTCGTCAGGGACGCGGCCGCGAAGACGGTCAGCGTCTGGTCGCCCTTGCCGCCGCTGGAGCCGCCGTCGCCGTTGTCGCCGTTGTCGCCGCAGGCGGCGAGGGGGAGGGCGAGCAGGACGGCGGCGCTGGTCGCGCCGAGCCGGAGCCAGGTCTTCTTCATCGGGGCCTCAGGCCTTCCTTCATCGGTGCTGTCTCGGGACGGGTCGTTCGACGACGACGGTGGTGGACTTGACCGACGCGATCGCGCGTACGCCGGGCGCCAGGCCCAGCTCCGTGGCCGCCTCGGCGCTCATCAGGGACACGACCCGGTACGGGCCGCAGACCATCTCGACCTGGGCCATCACCGTGTCGGCGAGGACTCGGGTGACGATCCCGGTCATCCGGTTGCGCGCGCTGACGTCACCGGCCCGCGTGCGATCCCGGTCGGCCTCGTCGACCAGCGAAGCCGCCAGGCTGGCGAGGTCGACCCCCGGGATCACCGTGCGCCCGTCGACCGTGCTGCTGGGCACCCGCCCGGCATCGATCCACCGGCGGACGGTGTCGGTGGAGACGCCGAGCAGCTCGGCGGCCTCGGACACCCGGTAGTCGGTCATGGCGTCACTCTGGCGCATCTGCGGCTGTTTTGCCATTCGATCAACGCATCTGCGTCTCTCGGTGGGGCTGGGGATGGCGGCTGGGACCGTGCTGGGACACTGGACCCGTCATGAGCACCCAGCAGTCGCAGCCGTCAGAGCGCCCGGGCCGCTACCAGCGATCCGCGGTCGGCCTCGTGACGTCGCTGGTCGTCACCGTCGTCGCGATCGGCGCGCTCCTCTACTTCATGGGCGCCTTCCGCCCGGACTTCGAGGTCAAGCCCGAGGCGGTCGACTACGTCGAGATCGTCCAGTCCGCCCAGCAGGCCGGCCTCACGCCGATCTACCCGGACGCCCTCCCGAAGGGCTGGATCTCCACCGGCGTCGACGTCGTACCCGGCGACCGCCCGGTGACCATGGTCCGGCTGCTCACCGACGACGGGAAGTTCCTCGCGGTCCGCCAGGAGGACGCTTCGCTCACCGCGATGCTGTCCCAGTGGGTCGACGAGAACACCGAGACCCGCCCGGGCTACACCGTCCCGGCCGGCGTCGCCCAGCCGGTGGCCCGTGACTGGAAGGGGTACGCCGACGCGGGTGGCGACTCCGCCTACGCCGCCGAGGTCGGCGGACAGACCGTGCTGGTGTTCGGTTCCGCGCCCGCCAAGGACCTCCGGACGATCGTCGACTCGCTGGTCACCACGCCGATCGGCTAGTCCTCGTCGGTGTCGTCGTCGCCCAGCACCGACTCCAGCCGTGCCCGGGCGCCGTCGAGCCAGCCCTGGCAGGTCGTGGCGAGCGCCTCGCCGCGCTCCCAGAGCGCGAGGGACTCCTCGAGCGTCGTACCGCCGGCCTCGAGCTGACGAACCACCTCGACCAGCTCGGCGCGCGCGTCCTCGTAGGAGAGCTCCTCGCTCGGCTCCGTGGGCGTGGTGTCAGTCATGGATCTCCTCGGTCGTGGTGGCGGTGACGTGGATGCGGCCGTCGGCGACGCGGACCGACAGCGAGGCGTCGGGGGAGACGTCGCCGACGGAGGTGACGACGTGGCCGTCGGCGTCCTGGAGGACGGCGTACCCGCGGCGCAGGGTGGCCAGCGGCGACAGGGCGCGGACCCGGGCGCGGCGGTGGTCGAGGTCGTCGGCGGCGCGGTCGACCTGCCACTCGAGCTGGCGGCGGATCCGCGAGCGCCAGTCGTCGAGCTCGTCGAGGCGCGCATCGATCATGGTGCCGGGGTGGGCGAGCGCGGGGCGCGAGCGCAGGGCGTCGAGCTGGGACTGCTCGCGGTCGAGGCGGTGGCGTACGGCGCGGCGCAGCGCGTCGCGCGCGCGGTCGACCATCATCCGCTCCTGCGCCATGTCGGGCACGATCAGCTTGGCAGCGTCGGTGGGCGTGGAGGCCCGCACGTCGGCGACCAGGTCGAGCAGCGGGGAGTCCGGCTCGTGGCCGATCGCGGACACGACGGGGGTGCGGGCAGCGGCGACCACGCGGATCAGGCCCTCGTCGGAGAACGGCAGCAGGTCCTCGACCGAGCCGCCGCCCCGGGCCACGACGATGACGTCGACCTCGGGGTCCGCGTCGAGGCGGCGTACGGCCTCGATCACCTCCTCGGCCGAGCGCTGGCCCTGCATGGCGGCGTACGCGGTGGTGAAGGCGACCGCCGGCCAGCGGCGGGTGGCGTTCTCGAGGACGTCGCGCTCGGCGGCCGAGCTGGGCGCGGTGACCAGACCGACGCGACGGGGTACGGCGGGCAGCCGGCGCTTGCGTTCCTGGGCGAACAGACCCTCGGCCGCCAGCAGCTGGCGGCGCCGCTCGAGCCGGGCGAGCAGCTCGCCGAGCCCGACCATCCGGATCTCGCGGGCGTTGAGGGACAGGCTGCCGCGGTTGGCGTAGTAGGACGGCCGCGCGTGGATGACCACGCTGGCGCCCTCGGTCACCGGGGTGGGCAGGCCGTCGAACATCACGCGCGAGCAGGTGACCGGGACCGAGATGTCGGCGACCGAGTCGCGCAGCGTCATGAACACCGTCGCCAGGCCGGGGCGCCGGCTGATCTGGGTGACCTGGCCCTCGACCCACACCGCGCCGAGCCGGTCGATCCAGCCGGCGAGCGCGTTCGCGATCGCCCGGACCGGAGCCGGTTTCTCCAGCGACGTCTCGAGAGCCACGGCCGCGAGCCTATGGGACAGTGTCGACATGACGGCGACGGCGCTCGTGATCGGTGAATCCGTGCTCGACGTGGTCGACGGCGACGAGCGGCCCGGTGGCTCCGCGGTCAACGCCGCCGTCGCGCTGGCCCGGTTGGGGAGACCGGTTCGCCTCGCCACGGCGTACGCCGACGACGCGGCCGGTGCGCTGATCGCCGGCCACCTCCGCTCGGCCGGTGTCGAGCTGGCCGGCCATCCCTGCGTGCTGACGTCCACGCCCCGCGCGGAGGCGGTGATCGACGCGACCGGCGCGGCGTCGTACACCTTCGACATCGGGTGGCAGCTGCCGGCGCTGGACGACGGGCCCGCGCACGTCGTGCACGTGACCTCGCTGGCACCGCTGCTCGACCCGGGCGCCGCGGACGTGCTCGCGCTGGTCGAGCGGATCGCGCCCACCACCTGCGTGACGTACGACGTCAACCTGCGCCCCGCGATCGCTGGCACCCGTGCTCAGGTGCTCGACCGGGTGCTGCGGACCGCGTCGTACGCGACGCTCGTCAAGGCGTCCGACGAGGACCTCGTCGCGCTCTGGCCGGACCGGTCGGCGGGGGAGTCGGCCTCGGCGCTGCTCGCCCTGCCCGGCGGGCCCGTCGCCGTGATCGTCACCCACGGCGCGGAGGGCGCCTCCTGGCACGCCTGCTCCGGCCCGGACTGGTCCACCGGCGGCGTGCACGCCGAGCCGGTCGAGGTCGTCGACACCATCGGCGCCGGGGACACCTTCGCCGCAGCACTCATCGACCACCTGTGGCCGCTCCTCGGCGCCGGCTCCCGGGACCGGTTGGCCGCGCTCGGGCCGGAGGAGTGGAGGGCCGCGCTGACGTACGCCGCCCGCGTCGCCGCCGTCACCGTCGGGCGGCTGGGTGCTGACCCGCCCACTCGCGAGGAACTTGCGCGGGACTGATGCGTCTCGTTCAGGACTCACGGTGTTGGTTTGGCGCTCGCTCCGCTGTGAGGGTTTTCGTGGCCGGCCTGAGGTTGGCTGGCAGGGTGGCCTTGGTTCTGCTGCTGTGGTCGTGACTCTTCGCTTCGGTGACCCGCTGCCGTTGTGGTGACGGTTCGG
>NZ_JBVASH010000007.1:0-363610 GCF_057813895.1 Nocardioides sp. F233 | reverse complement strand
TCAACTGCGGGACCACACCTGCCGGTTCCCGCACTGCACCCGCCCCGCCACCCGGTGCGACCTCGACCACGCCCGCGCCCACGGCGAGGGTGGACCGACCTGCCCGTGCAACCTCGTCCCGCTCTGCAGACGACACCACCGCGCCAAGACCCACTCGGCCTGGCACTACGCGACCCCGATGCCGGCCACCTACGTGTGGACCAGCCCCAACGGCTACCAGTTCCGGGTCGACCACCGCGGCACCCACCCCATCCACCCGCCGGACGAGTAGCCACCACGCCCTGCACCCCGCGAACCATCTGGTTGCGGGGACGTCGGCACGTCCAGGTCAGCGGCCCCCGGTGTACTCGTCCGCTGTGTAGGTGATGGCGCTGCCGGTGCGCGGGTCGGTGACCACGATCCGGTCGTCGACGGCCGACCAGTCGACATCGAGCGGCGAGCCGGCGCCGGAGGCGAGGAACGGGTAGCCGCCGACGAAGCGGTAGGGGTTGAGGACGCCACTGACGAGCTGGGCGATCTCCAGGTGGATCCGTTCGGAGTGGGCCGGCGTCGCGGGGTAGCGGGACACGACCACGCAATAGCCCTCGGATGCGGGCGCCGTCGCGCTGGAGCACTCGGACCACAGCTCCTCGCGCCCGTACCCGTCGAGCGCCTTGAGCCCGAACCACGCTCCCGTGGCGAGCAGCAGCACGACCACCGCCGTCGCGACCGACGACATCACTGCCACCTTCGTCCCCGACATGGGGTGCACCCTGCCACGAGCGGGCGTCACCACAGACCGACCACCGGCCACGCCACCGGTTCCGTGGGTGCGTCGAGTTTCGAGCACGTCACGGCCCGCACGTCGCACCGGGCGAGGGCGATGACCGGGACGAGCCCGCTGTCCTCCAGCTCGCCGCGGACAGCGAGCAGCACGTCGGTCGGCGACTCCCACGCCACCAACGTCCACCGCCCGCCGCGCGGCACGGGAAGGTCGGTCGGGGGTGCGCCATCGACACGCTCGACCAGCATCCGGTCCCCTTCCGGAGACACGAAGCTGGCACCGTCGGGCGACCACAGTCCGATCTGGTCGCTCGCGACCGTCCCCTGCCGCCGGAACGCGCCGTCGGCGTCGATGGTCCCGAAGACTCCCGCCGGGCGGCCCGCGGATGCGCTGCTGTCCTGGTGAGTGGCACCGCCCGGCCACTGCTGGCTGCCCGGGACGAACGAGGTCCACGGTGCCCCGGTCACCTCCACGGGAGCCCCGCCGGGCGTCCACAGCATCGCCCGCCGGTCGACGTAGAGGACCCGGTGGTCGAGGTCGATGCCGAGGACACTCAGCTCGCCGGCCTGGTCGCAGCACTCGACGCGGACCGGGACCTCTGTCGTGGCGGTCACGCCGAGGAGCGCGACGTCCCACAGCACGAGGCGCCGCCGGTCCTCCGCGACGTGCTCGACGAGCGCCACCACGGCGCCGTCGGGCGACACGGCCGCCGTCGTCGGGTACGGCGTGTCGATCACCGGCACCAGCGCGCCGCCGGTCACGAGGAACCACTGGCTGCGACCCATCGGGCCCGACGTCCCGACCAGCGTGGTGCCGCCGGCGAAGCGCAGCGCATGGTGCGGGGTCTCGATGCGCCGCGCGCCGACGTGCAGCTGCCCGTCGCTCCAGTACGGCACCCCCAGCGACGTGGGCCGGTGCGGGGACGGAGCCGGGGTCGGAGCCGGGGACGGCGCCTCGCCGCCCGGACCGAGCAGCTGCACGGACGCGACGATGCCGGCGACGGCCAGGGCAGCGGCACCGAGCGCGCCGGCCTGGCGACGGGCCCGGCGCACCCGCCCCCGTCGTACGACGCCCGCGAAGTCGGGCACCACGGCCGCCTCCTCCGCACTGCGGGCCACGACTCCGGGGTCGTCGGTCAGGAACCGGTCGGGGTCAGCCACGGGGTCCTCCGTTCACGAGGGTGGCGGCATCGAGCGCGGCAGCGAGGGCAGTACGGCCGCGGCTGAGCCGGGCCTTCACCGTGCCGACGGCGACGCCGAGGGTGGCCGCGACCTCCGCGACCGGGAGGTCGGCGAGGTAGTGCAGGGCGAGCGCCTCGCGCTGAGGCGCCGGCAGCGTCCGGAGAGCGGCGACCAGCACCAGCCGGTCCTCGGACAGCTCGGCGTCACGCACGACCGGCCGCTCCGCACGACTGCGGGTCAGGCGGTCGCCGAGGATGCTGCGTCGGCGCCGGGTCCGGGCGACGTTGACGGCCACCGTCCGCAGCCAGGCCTCGGGCTGCTCGACCCGCTCGAAGGTGCGCCGGGACGCCACGGCTCGGACGAACGCCTCCGCGACGACCTCCTCGGCCTCGGTGAGGCTGCCGCAGACGCCGTACAGCTGCCCCACCAGTCGCCGGTACGACGCGTCGAAGCACCGCCGGATCGGGTCGTCGGCCCCACCGTCCACGGCACCTCCCGGGTCCACGTCGTCAGCCTGTCACCGATCACGACTCACGAGGTGCCGAAAAGGTTGCGTCGCCGGACCTCGTTAGGGTGACGACGTGCCGACCTTCGTGCTCGCCTCTGCCTCCCCCGCACGCCTGGCGACCCTGCGCAGTGCCGGTCTCGACCCGCAGGTGATCGTCTCCGGCGTCGACGAGTCGCAGGTCACCGACGTACCGCCCGCCGAGCTGGCGCTGCGGCTGGCCGAGCTCAAGTGCGGTGCGGTGGTCGGGCGCGACGACGTGCCGGCTGACGGGCTGGTCCTCGGCTGCGACTCGGTGCTCGAGCTCGACGGGGTCGCCCTCGGCAAGCCCGACGACGCCGACGACGCGACCCGCCGCTGGCAGGCGATGCGCGGGCGGTCCGGGGTCCTGCACACCGGCCACTGCCTGCACGACCGGGCGAACGGGCACCAGGTCGCCGCGACCGCCTCGACGAGGGTCCACTTCGCCGACGTGACCGATGACGAGATCGCCGCGTACGTCGCGACCGGCGAGCCGTTGCACGTCGCCGGCGCGTTCACCGTCGACGGCCTCGGCGGCGGGTTCGTGACCAGCATCGAGGGCGACCACCACAACGTCGTCGGGGTCAGCCTGCCGCTGCTGCGCGGGCTGGTCCGGGAGCTCGGGCACTCGTGGACCGACCTCTGGGCGCGCTGACCCGCCTGCTCGCCGTCCTGCTGGCGCTGCCGGCCCTGGTCTCCGCGCTGCCGGCGCCGGCGCACGCCGACGTCCCCACGCTGACCTCGGGCAGCCAGCCGATCACCCTGCCGGCCGACGCTCCGACGACCTTCCGGCTGCAGCGCACCGCGACGGGCAGCACCTTCCACGTCGGGCTCTGGTACGTCGGCGCCGGGGACTCGGTCGGCGAGGGCGTCCGCCTCACCATCGGTACGACGCCCGCCGACACCGGCTGCGGGAGCGGCGCGGTGTTCCGCCCGACCCTCGGCGAGCCGGCTCCCCTGCTCACGACGACCGCGTCGACCTGGACCGACCAGCCGGACCACCCGTGCGGCACGGCCGAGGAGCTGTTCGTGATCGTCGGCCTGCCGAGCGACCCGGTCGACCGAGGTCGTGCCGCGACCCTGGTGGTCGAAGAGGAGCCGCCGCTGTCGACGTACGCGTACGACCTGCTGCCCGAGCCCGCGGAGCCGACCTGGCAGCCGTTGGAGCCGGATCCGTCACCGCCGCCGGTCGACGCCGGTACGACGCCCGACGACGCTCCCGTCGTCGAGCCGGGCAGCCACGAGGTCGTGCTCCGGCCCGGTCGGCAGGCGGTGCTGGCCGTCCCGCTCGACTGGGACCAGGACCTCCGCGCCCAGGTCGACAGCAGCGCCGACGCGACGGTGACCGTCCTCGGTCCCCTGTTCGGTGAGGACGTCGCGTCGAGCGGTCCGGGATGGGCGCAGAGCCACGTGACGTCGTACCTCCACCGGAACTCGTTCGACCCGACCCGGGCGGGTGCGTCGCTCGCGGGCAACCACTACGTGCTCGTCGGGCTGCCGCCCGAGGCCGCACCGGCGACCGTGACCGTGACCCTCGCCGTCGACGGCGTCCCGGCCGACGGCGTCCCTGACTACACCGGGCCCAGCCACGAGGACGCGACGCCGGTCGCACCCGACGAGCACAGCGCGCCGACCCCGATCTGGATCGGAGCCGGCGCGCTGGTGGTGCTCGTTGCGGTGGCGGTCGGCGTACGCCGCCACCGCAGGAGACGTCCTACTCGACGGGGAGCCCGAGTCCGCGGGCGATGAGCATCCGCTGCACCTCGGACGTGCCCTCGCCGATCTCGAGGATCTTGGCGTCGCGGTAGAACCGCGCGACGGGGTACTCCTCCATGAAGCCGTAGCCACCGAAGACCTGGGTCGCGATCCGGGTCGCGGTGACGGCGGACTCGCTCGCGTAGAGCTTGGCGACCGACGCGGCCTGCTTGAACTCCCTCATCGAGGGGCCGCGGCCACCCTCCATCGCGTCCTTCATCGCGGCCGCGCGGTAGGTCAGCATCCGTGAGGCGTGCAGCATGACCTCGAGGTCGGCGATCTGGAAGGCGACGCCCTGCTTGCGCCCGATCGGGCCGCCCATGGTCTGGCGGTCGAGGGAGTACTCGACGCACAGGTCGACGCACGCCTGGATCAGGCCGACGGCGAGCGCGGCGATGGCGACCCGGCCGTCGTCGAGGATGGCGAGGAACTGCGCGTAGCCGCGGCCCTTCTCGCCGACCAGGTTCTGCTCGGGCACCCGGCAGTCGGTGAACGAGAGCGGGTGCGTGTCGGAGATGTGCCAGCCGAGCTTGTCGTACGCCGGCTCGGCGACGAAGCCCGGCGTGTCGGCGGGCACGATGATCGCGGAGATCTCCGGCTTGCCGGACGCGGAGACACCGGTGCGCGCGGTGACCGTGACGAGGCTGGTGATCTCGGAGCCGGAGTTGGTGATGAACTGCTTGCCGCCGTTGATCACCCACTCGCCGTTGTCGAGCTCGGCGCGGGTCTTGGTGGCCCCCGCGTCGGAGCCCGCGCCCGGCTCGGTGAGGCCGAAGCCGGCGAGCCGCTGGCCGGAGACCAGCTCGGGCAGCCAGGTCTTCTTCTGCTCGTCGCTGCCGTAGGTCAGGATCGGGTTGATGCCGAGGCCGACGCCCGCCTCGAGCGTGATGCCCATCGACTGGTCGACCCGGCCGAGCTCTTCGATCGCCAGGCACAGCGAGGTGAACGGGCCGTCGGCAGCGTCGAGCCCGGCGCCGCCGTACTCCTCGGGGGCGGTGAGGCCGAACAGCCCCAGCTCACCCATCTTCTGGACGACGTCGGTCGGGAAGTGGTGCGCCTTGTCCCACTCCGCAACGTGCGGGCGGATCGTGGCATCGGCGAAGTCCCGGACGGTACGGCGGAACTCCTCGTGCTCGCGCGACAGCTCGAACTGGGTCATGGCCCCATCGTAGGCCACGAGGTTAACGTTTGTTAACCAGCGAGCTCGTCGTTTTTCCCAGCGACGGCGACGGATTCATCGGAGGATGACCCGCATGACCCCCGTGCTTCGTACCGTTGCCGCGCTCGCCTGCGCTGCCGGCCTCCTCCTCACCGCCCCCGGCCTGGCCTCCGCCGCCGATCTGGTCCACACCGACCCGGCGCGCGACGTCCACGTCGGCGACATCGACAGCGAGCGGACGCAGCCGGCGGCCAGCGAGCGCCGCGTCGACATCCGGCGGGTGCAGATCAACCACGGCACCGAGGCCCTGACCATCCGGTTCCGCACCCGGGGCGCCCTGCCCACGAAGCGGCTCTTCCTGGGAGCGCAGCTCAAGGCCCCGACCGGCACGTTCGAGCTCACGTACCTGAAGTTCCTCGGCGAGTCCGGGGTGACCCTGAACCGGAAGATGGACGAGGTCGCGTGCGAGGGACTCACCGCCACCCTGGAGCGCAAGGTCGTCACCTTCGTCGTCCCGACCGCCTGCCTCGGCACGCCCGGGTGGGTGCGCGTCGGCGTCGGCGCCGCCCAGATGCGCAAGCAGAAGATGGTCATGGACGACGGGTTCAGCCGCTCTGCGATCGGCGACGACCTCCGCCTGTCGAAGCGGATCGCGCGGGGCTGATCCCGTGCAGGTCCGGCTCAGTGCCGCAGCCTGAACCGGACCACGTACGGCGCCGGCGCGACGCCGACCCCGCGGTCCGGTGCCCAGCCGAGGACGAGCGAGACCCGGAGCCGACCCGTGCGGCGCAGCTTCCGCATCCCCGCGCGGGTCGGCTTGACGACGAGGACGACACCACCGCCCGCGCCTGCCGTCACCGACGCGGGCCTCACCTTCCGGCCCGTCGAGGTCAGCGTGCCCGCGGCCGGGAGAGCGACCGTCAGCCGGGCGATCCCCTTCCTCTTGTTGAGCTTGACGCCGATGACGGAGGCCGTCGTCACGTCCACCTCGTCGGCGCCGATGTCGACGCCGGCCCCCTGGACCCGCGCCTGACCGTCGAGAGCCGTGACGCTCAGACCGGGTACCGGGGCGCCGGCATCCCGCGTCGGCGAGACGACCTGCTGCCGGAGGTCGCCGGTCGCCGCGGACACGAAAGCGGGCAGCGCCGTCTGGTGACCGCCGAGGTCGGTGATCGTGGCGTGGTTCAGCGCCGGATAGGTCGTCAGGTAGTTGCCGTGGTCGATGGAGACGGCGATCGGCTCGGCCGCACTGGCGCTGTAGACGTAGTAGTCGAAGGCCACGCCACGAACGATCGAGTTCTGGAAGGTCACCGAAGCGCCTCCCGTCAACGTGTAGCCGTCGTTGGTGAAGAAGCCTGCGCTGCCGGAACCGGTGGCGATCGCCGTCACGTTGCGGAAGGTCGCACCCTGCGGGCCGGAGTTGATCGCGGCACTGCCGGCCGAGCGTGACCAGACCGTGCTGTCGATCAGTGAGGCGCCGTCGCTGAGGACGGCGCCACCGGCGCTGGTGCCGTCGGCCACCACCTCGAGGCGACGGCCGACGCCGGGCTGGAGGCGCAGCGCCCACTCGAGGCTCGTGATCGCCAGCGACTCGATCCGGATGTCCTCGACGACAGCGGCCGCGTTGTGGAGGCTGAACGAGTACGAGCCCGTGAACGAGATCACCGGCCGGGTCCCGGCGACCTGCGGCCGGATGCTCACGGCAGAGGACGTGCTGATGGAGGAACCGACGCTGTAGCGGCCGGGCGCCAGCAACACCGTGTCGCCGGACGCCGCCCCGGTGACCGCGGTGACGACGTCGCACGGCGCGGCCAGGGTGCACGGATTGGCGTCACTGCGTCCGGGTGCGGCGTACCGCGTCGTCGCCGCGTGCGCGGGAGCCATGATCAGTGTCGACGCGACGAGGGCGAGCACCGGCAACGTCATCCGTCCGGCACGACGAGACATCATCTGCCGACGGTAGGACGGCCCTCGCTCGCCTGAGAAGTGTCAAGCGCGATCGGGCTCGACTGGTCTGGACCAGCTCACGCGGAACGACGACCGTCCACCAGTGACGGTGGGCGGTCGTCGCGCCGCGCGGCCCGCACGGCCCGGGCACGGCCGGCGGCCTTCGCTTCATAGAGGGCCTCGTCGGCGTACGCCAGGGCCAGCGCTATGTCGTCGCCGGCCACGACCGATGCGATGCCGAAGCTGACGGTCGGCATCGGACTGGCCTCGTCGTCGCCCCGGTAGTGCCGGGCGATCGCGTCGACCACCGCCTCGGCCGGGGCCCCGCGGACCAGCAACACGAACTCGTCGCCGCCGAGCCGCCCGATCACGCCGCGCAGGCCCACGACGGCCTGGCAGGCGTCGGCGAACGCGGTGAGCGCCCGGTCGCCCGCGGCGTGGCCGAGACCGTCGTTGATGCTCTTGAACCGGTCGAGGTCCGCGACGACCACTGCTGCGTCGGCCCGCACCGGGCCGCGGTCGATGTCGCGCTGGGCCGCCCGGAGGAACTCGGCCCGGTTGAGCAGTCCGGTCAACCCGTCCCGGGTCGCCTGCAGGCGCAGCTCCGAGGTCTGCTGCTCGTGGCTCAGGGCCGACATGCTGAACGTGACCACGACGAGCAGGACCATCATCAGCAGCGTCGTGACCTGGCCGCCGAACGCCGCCTGGAAGAACGGATGCTGCGGGCCGACGGCCACGAACGCGATGGTGCGCGCCAGGTAGAACACCGAGATGACCGCCGAGGCGAGGGCCATCGCGGTGAGCACGAAGCGGTACTGCGCCCGCGTCGCCCCACCCGGCTCGAGGGCGCGCAGGAGCACGGTGAGCTCGCGCGCCGAGGCACCGATCAGGAGCGCCATGCCGGCCAGGTAGACCGCGCCGCCCGACCAGATGTCGGTGCGCGGGTCGTCGGCCAGCGACACGACGAGCACCACGGCCGGCACGGCGAGCAGCTGCCAGGCGCGGACCCGGTGCTCGCGGAACGTGCGCCCGCCCGCCCAGACGCAGGCCGCGCCGAGGACGCCGGTCGCATTGCCCAGCGGGTTGGCGATCACCTGGACGGGCGTGCCGTTGCCCAGGAAGAGCGACGCGCTGACGATGAAGCAGGCCAGGGAGGCGCACCACCAGCCGCTGTACGACGACCGGGTCGACCGGTAGGTGACGCCGTAGAAGAGGGCGAGGACACATGCCGCCACGAGGCCGAAGGCCACGCGCAGGGTCAGGGTGTCCAGCATGGTGTCAAGGCTAGGTCGGACGTCTCGCGCTGCGGGGCGGAGTGAGCCGATCATGACCGAAGGCCTTGCGGCCATGGTCAATTGGGACGAATTGACGGCGGGTCCGCTGGGACGATCGTCCCAGCGGCGTCCGGACCGGAGGCCCGACTACGGCTCATCTAGGCTCGCCAGCGTGAGCCAGCTGCGTGATCCCGCCCACCGGGTCAGTCCCCGTGCCCGCCTGATGTGGCACGTCGAGACCGGGATCACCGCGCTCGTGGTGGCGATCGGGCTGGGCGTCGCGGCAGTGCTGCTCGGGCCGGACGGCCTGCGCTGGTGGCTGCTCGCCCTGGCAGTGGTGGTGTGCGCGACGGTGGCGGTCGTCGTACCGCAGTGGCGGTACGCCGTGCACCGCTGGGAGGTCTCCGCGAACGCGGTCTACACGCAGCGTGGCTGGTGGGCCCAGGAGCGGCGGATCGCGCCGATGTCGCGGGTGCAGACCGTCGACCTCGCGCAGGGCCCGCTGGCACGACTGTTCGGCCTCGCGACGGTCACGGTGACCACCGCGTCGGCAGCCGGGCCGCTGCAGATCGAGGGTCTGGACCGCCGGGTGGCGCTCGCGCTCGTCGACGAGCTGACCCGCAAGGCCGACCTCGTCGAGGGCGACGCCACGTGAGCCTGCCTCCTCCGCCGCCTCCTCCGCCGCCTCCCCCGCCCGTGCCCTGGCAGCGCCTCGATCCCCGCATGCTGCTCGTGCACCCGATCAAGGAGGTCGGCAAGTTCCTGCCGGTCCTCGTGGGCCTGCTGGTGGCCGGCGGCGCGTCCGGCACCGGGCCGTGGGCGCTGCTCGGCGTCGGCATCCCGGTGGGCCTCGGCGTGGTGCGATACCTGACGACGACCTACCGGATCGCCGACGGCCGGGTCGAGCTGCAGCGCGGGCTGCTCCAGCGACACACACTCTCGACGCCGGTCGACCGGGTACGCACCGTCGACCTGACCGCCTCGCCGGTCCACCGGCTGCTCGGGCTGACGACCGTCGTGATCGGCACCGGCAGCGTCACCAGCGACAGCGACGAGCGCCTGGCGCTCGACGCACTGCCGCAGGAGGAGGCCGCCCGGCTGCGCTCCGAGCTGCTGCACACCGCCGCCCCGGCCGGCACCGGAGTCGCCCTGCCCGCAGACCAGGTCGAGCAGGAGCAGGTCGTGGCGCGGTTCGTGCCGCGCTGGCTCTGGTACGCCCCGTTCAGCGGCACCGCCCTCGTCGGGCTCGGTGCGATCCTCGCCACCGGCGCCCAGCTCAACGAGCTGATCCAGGTCCGGGTCAGCGAGGAGGACCTCGCCGCCCTCGACCTCACCCTGGTCGTCGGTGTCGTGCTCGGCGCGATCGTCCTCGTCGTGCTGCTGGCCGTCGGCGGCTACCTCGTCACGAACGGCGGTTACGTCCTGAGCAGGTACGGCGCCGCCTGGCACGTACGGCGGGGCCTGCTCACCCGCCGCGAGACCAGCATCGACGTCGCCCGTCTCGCCGGCGTCAGCCTCGGCGAGCCGGCGGCACTGCGGGTCGCGCGCGGTCGCCGGGTCGGCGCGATCGTCACCGGTCTGAGCGGCGACCAGGCCGGCTCGGCGATGCTGCTGCCGCCCGCCCCTCGGGCGACCGGCTACGACGTCGCGTCGGCCGTGCTCGGCACCCCGTCCCCGGTGACGACCGCCCTGCTCCCCCACGGCCGCACCGCGACGACCCGGCGCTACACCCGAGCCCTGCTCGGCGCGCTGCCGTTCGTGGCGGCCGCGGTGCTCGGCGTCCTCGTCGGCGCTCCGGCCTGGCTGCTCGTCGGCGCCCTGCTCCCGCTCGTCGTCGCGCTCGCCCTCGCGACGGACCGGGCCCGGGCGCTCGGGCACGCGTTCGTCGACGGCCACGTCGTGATGCGCTCGGGCTCGGTGCTGCGCAGCCGCGACGCCGTCGCCGCCGGGCACGTGATCGGCTGGAACCAGCGCGCCACCTGGTTCCAGCGCCGGGCCGGGCTGGTCGCGCTGGCCGCGACGACGGCCGGCGGCAAGGGGCAGGTGCACGTGCCCGACGTACCCACGGACGCGGCGATCGCCCTCGCCGAGGCCGCGACGCCCGGCCTGGTCGGGCAATTCCTGGAGGAGCGATGAGCGGACAGCCCGACGGCACCTATGCCCCCGTCGACGACGACCGCCCCGACCCGGGCGAGGTCGTCTGGGCGTGGGTGCCCTACGAGGACGACCCGAGCCAGGGCAAGGACCGCCCGGTGCTGGTGATCGGTACCGCTACCGGCGCCGACGGCCGGGAGGTCGTGCACGCCCTCGCGATGACGAGCAAGGACCACGACCGCGACGAGGCCCAGGAGGCCGCCGCCGGTCGGTACTGGATGGACATCGGCACCGGCGCCTGGGACCCGCGCGGCCGGCCGAGCGAGGTCCGGCTCAACCGGCTGCTGGTCCTCGCCGTCGCCGGCGTACGACGCGAGGGGGCCGCGCTGGCCCCGGCCGCCTACGCCGAGGTGATCGCCGCGCGGCAGCGCTTCATCCGCTGAGCCCGAGGTCCTCGGCGAGCGTGGCCAGGTGGTGCTCGAAGAGCGCACCCGGGTCGCCGAACGCGCCCGGTCCGTACTGGCCGAACACCTCGAAGCTGATGCACCCGAACATCCCGGCCCACGCCAGCACGCCGACCAGGAGCACCTCGTCGGGCAGGTCGATCCCGAACTGCGCGCGCACCTCGTCGAAGCCCGCGACGAGCGCAGACGGCACGGGTGCGACCGGCTCCCGCACGACCAGGGCGCCGTCGGCCAGCGCGGCGGCGGCCAGCTCGAGCAGCACCCGCACCACGCGGGTGCCCGGGCCGGTGGTCTGCTCGGCCGGCGCCTCGTAGCCGGGCACGGGGGCGCCGTACAGCAGGGCGTAGGTGGCGGGCTCGACCAGCGCCCAGGTCCGCACCGCCCGCCCGAACGCGAGGAACCGGTCGCGGTGGCCGGCCCGCGCGACGGCGGGGTGGCGCAGCGCCATCTCGACGGCATCGGCCATCTCGTCGTAGCCGTCGACGACGAGCAGGGTCAGCAGGTCGTCGCGGCTCTTCACGTACCGGTAGACCGCCGACGAGACGACTCCGAGGTCGCGGGCAACGGCACGCAGGGACAGCGCGGCCGCGCCGTACTCCGCCAGGTGCTGGCGGCCGATCCGGGTGATGTCCTCCATCGTCTGCGCCCGGGCGCGCGCCCGCGGGGTGGTGGCCATGGCCGCATCATGCCATGAATGTGAACAGTTGCCGCAAAAGTGAGCAGTGCTCTTGCTTTTCGAATCGAGAGCATGCATTCTCGAAAACAGAGAGCACTGCTCTCACTTTCGCCCAGGAGAGGAACCCCATGAGCCACCACGTCGTCACCGGAGCCGGACCCGTCGGCAGCACCATCGCCCTGCAGCTCGCCGACCAGGGCGAGCGCGTCGCCCTCGTCACCCGTTCGGGCAGCGGCCCGGAGCACCCGCTCATCGAGCGCCGCCGCGCCGACGTCGGCGAGCCGGGCGCGCTCGACACCCTCCTCGAGGGCGCGGTCGCCGTGCACCACTGCGTCCACGCGTCGCGCTACGACGCCGCGACGTGGCGCGCCGAGCTGATCCCCACCGAGCAGGCCCTGCTCGAGGCGGCCGGCCGCGCCGGCGCCGTCGTCGTCTTCCCCGAGAGCCTCTACTCCTACGGCAAGGTGACCGGACCGATCACCGAGGACCTGCCGCGCGACGCGTCCGGCGGCAAGCCCGGGATCCGGACCGAGCTGCTGCGGGCTCGCGCCGCGTCGGCGACTCCGACCGTCAGCGTCGCCGCGTCGGACTTCTTCGGGCCCCGAGTGCTCACCTCGCACGCGGGCGAGCGGCTGGCCTCGGCGATCCTGTCCGGGCAGACCCTGCGCGTGGTCGGCAGCCTGGACCAGCCGCACTCGTTCACCTACGTGCCCGACCTGGCGGCCGCGATGATCCGCGCCGCGGACGATCCGGCCCTCCACGGCTCGTTCCTGCACGCCCCCACCGGGCCGGCCCTCACCCAGCGCGAGCTGGCCACCGCGTTCGCCGCAGCCGCCGGCGTACCGCTCCCCCGGCTCGGCGCCATCTCCGCCGGGGTGCTGCGCACCGTCGGCCTCGTGCACCGCGACACCCGCGAGCTGGCCGAGATGGCCTTCCAGTTCACCGCGCCGTTCGTGCTCGACTCGCGACGCAGCGAGCAGCGCCTCGGGCTGGAGCCGACGCCGTTCGACGCGGCGATCAGCGAGACCGTCGCGTGGTGGCGCACCCGGCAGGACGCCGCGGTCAGCGCATGAGGAAGGACGCCCGCCAGACCTTGCGGTCGCGCTCGGAGACCATGCCGTTCTCCTGGAGCACCGGCATCACCTTCTCGCCCATCCAGGCGATCGTCTCGCGGTAGCTCTCGTTGCCCAACGCCTCGCGTCGCGCCGCCTGCGGGTCGAGCCCGACGACCTCGTAGACGTCCGGGTGGACCAGCGAGCGCATCGTCACGTAGGCCACCTGGGCGGTCATCGCCTGGTGCCAGCGCAGCTTGGTCCGCCCCAGACCGCGCACCGACTTCGCGAGCTCGTCGCGGGCGAAGGTGACGTGGCGGGCCTCCTCGGTGACGTGGATCCGGGCAACCATCCGGGTCAACGGCTGGATCCGCTCGTCGCGCATCATCTCCCGCTGCCAGCGGTCGACCGGCTCCTCGCCGATCAGGATGCCGGCGTACGCGCTCGCCCCGCGCAGCGCGAGCGGGCCGAGCCGGGCGAGCCGGTGGGGCATGGGACGCGGACCGTACGCCGGCACCCCCATCGAGCCGATCGCTCGGGCGAACATCACGGTGTGCCGGGTCTCGTCGCCGACCTCGGTCAGCGCGAACTGGGTGCGCGCCGAGGTCGGATCCTTCGAATAGGCATCCCTCAGCAACAGCTGCATGAGCACGATCTCGAACCAGATCCCGACACTCGCGATGCTGGCGACCTCGTGCATGGACAGCGTGATCCGCTGCTCCTCGCTGAGCGACCTCCACATCGGGGTGTCGTAGAGCGACATCCGCTCGGGCTGCATCCACCACAGCCCGGGGACGGGCGGCGCGCTCCAGTCGAGATCGACCTCCGGGTCGTACGACTGGCGCGCGGTCGACCGCAGCAGCCGCTCGGACAGGGCGTCGTCGACGAGGGTCACGGGGCTCCTCCTGAGACATAGGTATTACCGTTGGTAACGGATAAAGGTACTGTTGTCCCCATGGCCCCCCACGTCAAGAGCGACGGACGCACCACCCGCTGGGAACAACACCGCGCCGAGCGCCGCGAGGAGTTCGTCCTCGCAGCGGTGCGGGCCATCGACAACCTCGGACCGGACGCCTCGGTGGCCGACATCGCGGCCGAGGCGGGGGTCAGCAAGCCGGTGCTCTACCGCTACTTCGCCGACAAGGGCGAGCTGCACGCCGCGGTCGGCGCCTGGGCGGCCGACCTGGTCCTGGCCCGGGTCCTCACCGCCGTCCTCGCGCCGGCATCCGCCCGGGACCGGGTGACGGCGGGCGTGGCGGCGTACCTCGACACCCTCGCCGAGCACCCCCAGGCATTCCTCCTGCTCAGTCGGCCGGCCGGTGGCACCGACCCGCTCGCCGCGGGCAAGGACCAGATCGCCGCCAAGCTGACCCGCCTCCTCGGCGACGCGCTGCGCCACCTCGGCGGCGACACCGGCGCGGCCGAGCCGTGGGCACATGCCGTCGTCGGTCTCGGCACCTCCGTCGGGCAGTGGTGGCTGGAGCGGCACACGGTCTCGCGCAGCGCGGCGGCCGGCTACCTCAGCGACTTCATCTGGCACGCGCTGTCCGGCGCCGCCGCCGAGAGCGGCGTCGACCTGTCGCGCCTCGACGCCGGCGACAGCAAGGTCACCCCGATCCGGTCGGAGAAGCGCCGATGAGCACCGCCCGACCGGAGCTGCACGAGCCCCAGGAGTCGTACGACGGCCCGGCGGTCCTCGTCGTCGCGGGCGTCCAGCCGGTCGAGCACCCCGTGACCGTGACCCTGCGCGGCGCCTTCCAGCCGCTCGACGGGCACTTCCACTGGTACGGCCGGATCGCGGTCGACCACGCACTCGACACCGTGCGCAGCGGGTCCGCGGTGACCCTGCGGACCGCGCACGGCCAAGCCGACGGCAAGGTCGCCGACGTCGACCCGTGGGGCCGGTTCCGGGTCAGCGGTACCGGCTGGCCGCCGTTCTGATCCCCGGCCGCAGGGCGCTCAGGCCGGCGTGACGATCACGTTGACCGCCTCGAGCGCCTCGTCGGGCCCGGCCCGGTAGGCGTGGGGTACGTCGGCCGCGAAGCGCACGTGGTCACCGGGTCCGATCGCGACCACCTCGCCGCCGTGCTCGACCTCCCCCGAACCAGCGAGGACGACGAGCTGCTCCTCGACGCCCGCGGGGTGCGCGGGCGAGGTGCGCTCGACGCCGGCCGCGAGGCGGAGCAGGTAGACCTCGGTCGTCCGGCCCGGTTCCCGCACCACCCGCACCCGGGTCGCCACGACGCCCTCGTCGGCGACGGCGGCACCGTCGTGGTCGTCGAGCAGCGCGGCCAGCGGTACGCCGAGCGGGGTCGCGACGGCGTACAGCGTGTCGAGCGTGGGATTGCGCCGTCCGGTCTCGAGCTCGGACAGCGAGCCCTTCCCGATCCCGGCCTGGGCAGCCAGGGCGGACAGGGACAGGCCGCGCGCCTCGCGCAGGGCCCGGATCCGCGCGCCGACGTCTCGCGCCATTGTCGCCGACCCCCTAGGGTGTTCCGTATACAGAACGCCGCATCGGTGTTCCCGAGGAGGCGGCGTGTCCGAGGAGACTACCCACGGTCCCGTGATGGCGGGCGTGGTCACGGCCCTGGTCGGGTTCAGCAGCTCGTTCGTCGTCTGCCTCGCCGGCCTGACGGCCGTCGGCGCCACGCCCGAGCAGGCCGCGTCCGGCCTCGCCACGCTGCTCGTGACCCAGTCGCTCGGCATGCTCTGGCTCTCCGTGCGGCACCGGATCCCGATCACCCTGGCCTGGTCCACCCCCGGCGCCGCCCTGCTCGCCACCTCCACCGGCGTGACCGGCGGCTGGTCGGCTGCCGTCGGCGCCTTCGTCGCCACCGGCGTGCTCATCGTGCTGACCGCCCTGGTGCCGAAGGTCGGCGACCTGGTCGCGGCCATCCCGCACAGCCTGGCCCGCGCGATGCTCGCCGGCGTCCTGCTGCCGCTGTGCCTCGCGCCGGTCACCGCGCTGGTCGACTCCCCCGCCGCCGTCGCCCCGCTCGTCGTGACCTGGCTGGTCCTGCTCCGCCTCGCGCCGCGCTGGGCGGTGCCGGGCGCGCTGCTGGTCGCCCTGGTGACCGTCCTGGCGACGGCGCGGATCGATGCCGCCGACCTCGCCCCGCACCTGACCTGGACCACGCCGACCTGGTCGCTGTCGGCCCTGGTCGGCATCGCACTGCCGCTGTACGTCGTCACCATGGCCTCGCAGAACGTGCCGGGCGTCGCGGTGATGAGCGGCTTCGGGTACCGCGTCCCGTGGCGCGAGTCGCTCGCCGTCACCGGGATCGGCACCGTCGTCGGCGCCCCCACCGGCGGGCACGCGATCAACCTCGCCGCGATCAGCGCAGCCCTCTCCGCCGGGCCGACCGCCGGGCCGGACCCGCGGCGGCGCTGGATCGCCGCGGTGACCGCGTCGGTCGCCTACCTCGTGCTGGCGGTCGCGAGCACCGCCCTGGCCACGCTGGTCGCGGCCGCGGCCGACGGCGTGATGCAGGCGGCCGCCGGCCTGGCCCTGCTCGGCACGCTCGGCGCCGCGCTCGCCGAGGGGCTCGCCGACCCGGCCGAGCGCGAGCCCGCGGCAGCGACGCTGGTCGTCGCGGCCTCGGGTGTCACCGTGCTGGGGATCGGAGCGGCGTTCTGGGCGTTGGTCGCCGGGTTGCTGCTGCGCGGGTTCCTGCGGGCGGGGCGCGCGACGCCGGTCAGGCCGTCTGACCGAACATCGTCGACCTCAGCCCGAACCTGACCCGGAACTGGTCGCCGGTCAGCGTCGTGCTGTTGCTCACGCCGACAACCTTCACGCTGACGACTCTGCCGCCCGCCTGCGGGTCAGGGTCGGGGGTCAATTGGAGCCCCGTGAAGTCGCCGATCCCCGGGAACTGCGCCTCGATCGCCTCGTCGGTCAGCACGACCTGCCACGAGTTGTTCGGGTTGCCGGAGGTCGCCTCGTACGGGTCGGCCTTGGCCACCTGGTACGGCAGGTTGCCCGGCGCGGTGAACCCGCCGTTGCTCGAGGAGAACTGGGTGAAGGCCGGCAGCCCGCCGTACGTCCGGATCTGGCCGGCGGTGGCGGCGATGGCGGCGTTCGACTCAGGCTGCTCCGCCATGACGCCGCGGTAGACCTGCGACTGGGTGGTGTCCCAGACGTCGAAGACGCCGCGGTCGTTGTTGTCACGCTCGAAGATCGCGTAGGTCCGCGCGGCCACGGCCTGGGCCTGGACCGCCTGCGGGTTCCACTTCGCGGGCATCTCCGAGGGAACGACCCCGCGCAGGTACTTCTCCACGCTCACGACGTTGACCGTGTCGCGGCCCTGCCCGTCGGCGGGGACGACGGAGCGGATCCTGCCGCGGTAGTCGACGGCGCCACCGGGGACGTAGAGCCGGAGCGTGCCGCCCTTGCCCTGGAACTCGGCCTGGCCCGGGATGATCCGGACCTTGTGCCACCGCCTGGTCTTCACCGACAGCTTCGTGTCGGCGCCGTGGGCGGTGAGCTTCCAGCGCTTCGCGCCGCGCTTGCCGAGCTTCCAGGCCTTCCCGGTGGCGAGGCTGCGGACCTTGAGCTTCGAGCGGTGCTGGACGACGACGCTGCTCGAGGTGTCGGCCGTGATCAGCACCTTCACCGAGCCGCCGCCGAGGCCGGGCGCGGTGCCCGGGTAGTAGAAGTCGAGGATCTGGGCGGCACTCAGGCCCTGGTCCGCGGCTCCCTTGGCTCCCCACTGCGACAGGCCCTTGCCGTGGCCCCAGCCGCTCCCGGTCAGCGTGACGCTCTCGATGGGCACAGCCGGCGCGGCCGAGGCCGCGGACAGGGAGGCGGGGACGGCGAGGCCGACGGCGAGACCAGCGGCGAGAGTGGTGACGGTTCGCGGGAACAGGCGCATCGTCCGAGAGTAACTGCCGGTTGAAGGGCTGAGCGCCGCTCGCAATAGGCTTCGACCATGACCGAGCTCGACAGCACGCAGACCCCGGACCCGACCGACGCGCCCGACAGCGCCGTCGTCGTACCGGACAAGCCCGCGCTGGAGGGGCTCGAGGAGAAGTGGGCGCAGCGCTGGAAGGACGCCGACACGTACGGCTTCGACCGCACGCAGCCGCGCGAGAACGTCTACGCGATCGACACCCCGCCGCCGACGGTGAGCGGCAGCCTGCACGTCGGGCACGTCTTCTCCTACACCCACACCGACCTGATCGCCCGCTTCCAGCGGATGCAGGGCAAGTCCGTGTTCTACCCGATGGGCTGGGACGACAACGGCCTGCCGACCGAGCGCCGGGTGCAGAACTACTTCGGTGTGCGCTGCGACCCGTCGCTGCCGTACGACGCCGACTTCACCCCGCCCGAGAAGCCGGACCCGAAGCGGCAGGTCCCGATCAGCCGGCCCAACTTCATCGCGCTGTGCGAGCAGCTGGTCGAGCAGGACGAGAAGGTCTTCGAGGACCTGTGGCGCACCCTCGGCCTCAGCGTCGACTGGAACACGACGTACACCACGATCGGCACCAAGGCGCAGACCGTCAGCCAGCGCGCGTTCCTGCGCAACCTGGGTCGCGGCGAGGCCTACCTCCAGGAGGCGCCGACCCTGTGGGACGTCACCTTCCAGACCGCGGTCGCGCAGGCCGAGCTGGAGGCGCGTGACTACGCCGGCGCCTACCACCGGGTCGCCTTCCACAAGGCCGACGGCTCCCCGGTCTTCATCGAGACCACCCGCCCCGAGCTGATCCCGTCCGTGGTCGCGCTGATCGCGCACCCCGACGACGAGCGCTACGCCGACCTGTTCGGTACGACGGTCACCTCGCCGGTCTTCGGCGTCGAGATCCCGGTGCTGGCCCACGCCGCCGCCGAGAAGGACAAGGGTGCCGGCATCGCGATGTGCTGCACCTTCGGTGACCTCACCGACGTCCAGTGGTGGCGCGAGCTGCAGCTGCCCGTGCGCACCGTCATCGGCCGTGACGGCCGGCTGACCCGCGAGACGCCCGAGTGGCTCTCCTCGGAGCAGGCCTCGGCGGCGTTCGAGGACCTCCAGGGCAAGACCGTCCACTCCGCCCGCGAGGCGATGGTCGCCAAGCTCAAGGAGACCGGCGACCTCGACGGCGACCCGAAGCCGACCCAGCGGATGGCGAACTTCTACGAGAAGGGCGACAAGCCGCTCGAGATCGTCTCCACCCGCCAGTGGTACATCCGCAACGGCGGCCGTGATGCCGGGATCCGCAAGCAGATGCTGGAGCGCGGCTCCGAGATCGACTGGCTGCCGCCGCACATGAAGCACCGCTTCGACAACTGGGTCGGCGGCCTCAACGGCGACTGGCTGATCTCGCGCCAGCGCTTCTTCGGCATCCCGTTCCCGGTCTGGTACCCCCTCGACGCCGAGGGCGAGCCCGACTACACCCGGCTGCTGCTGCCCACCGAGGCCGAGCTGCCGATCGACCCGTCGACGCAGGCGCCGACCGGCTACACCGAGGAGCAGCGCGGCAAGCCGGGCGGCTTCATCGGCGACCCCGACGTGATGGACACCTGGGCGACCTCCTCGCTCACCCCGCACATCGCGGGCGGCTGGGAGTCCGACCCCGACCTGTGGTCGCGGGTGTTCCCGATGGACCTGGCCACCCAGGCCCACGACATCATCCGCACCTGGCTGTTCTCCCGCGTCGTACGCGCCCACTTCGAGAACCACGTCGCCCCGTGGTCACACGCCATGATCTCCGGCTTCATCGTGGACCCCGACCGCAAGAAGATGTCGAAGTCCAAGGGCAACGTCGTCGTGCCCAACGAGATCCTCGACAAGTACGGCGCTGACGCGGTCCGCTGGCGCGCGGCGATCGCCCGCCCCGGCCTGGACTCGCCGTTCGACGAGACCCAGATGAAGGTCGGCCGCCGGCTGGCGATGAAGGTCCTCAACGCGTCGAAGTTCGTCCTCGGCAGCGTCGGCGCGACCACGTTCAGCGCCGCCTCGGTCAGCCAGCCGGTCGACACCGCGCTGCTCGGCCGCCTCGGCGGTGTCGTCCGCCGCGCCACCGAGGCGTTCGAGGCCTACGACTACACCACCGCGCTCGAGGTCAGCGAGAAGTTCTTCTGGGAGTTCTGCGACGACTACCTCGAGCTGGTCAAGGAGCGCGCGTACGCCGGCGACGGCGACGCCTCGTCCTCCGCCCGGGCCACGCTCGCCCTCGCCCTGCAGGTCCAGCTCCGGCTGCTCGCGCCCTTCCTCCCCTACGTCACCGAGGAGGTCTGGTCGTGGTGGCAGGAGGGCTCGGTCCACCGCGCCGCCTGGCCGACCGTCACCGAGCTCGGCTCCCCCGCCGCTTCCGACGGCTCGCTGATCGACGCCGTCGCGTCGGCCCTGTCCGGCATCCGCGGCGCCAAGTCGGCCGCCAAGGTCAAGATGCGCGCCCCGCTCGCCCGGGTCGAGGTCACCGGACCGGCTCGCCTGGTCGACGCCGCCGAGAAGGCCGCCGACGACCTGCGCCGCAGCGGCAACGTGGTCGGTGACCTGGTCTTCACGGTCGCCGAGGACGCCACCGAGCTGACCGTGACCGCCGAGATCGCCGAGGAGCCGGCCGAGGAGCCCAGCGAGGGCTGAGCCCCCGGCCGGGCTCCGCCCGCAGTCCGCCGGTCGCGGATTCATCACGGGATGTAGCCGAGTCCGCGGTTCCCAAGTGGAGTTCCGCTACAGAAGCGCTAGTTCACCTACATCCCGCGATGAACCAGACTCGGGACACGGCAGACCGCTCGCATGCGGCACTCACGACACGGAGCCGCGGATACGCGGTACCCAGCGCTCAAGCCGATGCACCAGGCCGGCGGGCCGGTCGTAGTCCGACCAGATGAACCGAACGACGACGAACTGCGTGGCCTCCCTGATGCTGTCCTCTCGCTTCTTCTCCTCGAACACCGCGTCGCCCGGTTCCTGGCCCGGCCGCAGGAGTCGTCCGTACTTCACCTTCCCGTCGAACTCGCCGAAGGTCTGGTACTCAGGCCACGCCCAGTCGCAGATACCCAGCAGTTGATCGTCGGCACCACGGACCTCCCACTGCAGCTCAGGAGCCGGGAACCCGAGGTTACGGAACCACCAACGCCCGCGACTCTCCCCGACCGAAGCGGCTCGCCCGTCCGCCATCCGGACCGGGATCTGGAGATGGCGCATGAACGGCCAGTTCTGCATCTGCGCATGACGGCTGCGCAGGGCGGATTCGTCGAACAGTCTCGACCGAAGGCCGGCATCGAGCACACACAGCGCTACCTCGTTCTTGTGCCGCGACGCGGCCTCGAGGACGCACCGCTCAGGCGGGAGAATCCTGCCGAACTCAGTCTCGATCACATCGCCCTCGACAGCGAACCCTTCATGGTGGACGACATCCCCCTCGATGCGCCCCTGCGCGCCGTCGAGCCTCGTCACGTGAACGCGGCGCAGGTCGAGCTGCCAGGAGTCGATGTCGTGAGCTACGACGCCCGACGCATGGCTCAGCGCGACTGCATTCCCGAGAGACCGAAGGACCGCCCGGGAACGCACGAGGTGATGCCCGACATCGTCCATGGCCGCCCACTCATCGGCGAAGGCATAGAAGCCGCGCCGGAAACGGATCCAGTAGCCGGCCCGTACCAAACGAGTGATGTCCTTGTCGGCATACCCCGCGTTGAGCGCCTCGCGGCGGGTGAAGAAGCCACACTCAGCGGTGAGGAAGCGCAGTGGGTCCATACCGCGATCATCTGCGGAACAGCACGATCACCACGGACGCGGCAACGCGACCTGTGGATGGACTGGTCCGCCCGGCTCCCTGTGGACAGCTGGTGGCATCCGCGTCGGATTCATCACGGGATGTAGGCAAGCGGCAACTTCCCACGCGGAACTCCACTACAGAAGTGGCGGTTCGACTACATCCCGTGATGAATCTGACGGCCCGGCGAACACCAGGCGCGTCAGGCGGGTCGACCGGTCAGGCCGACTTCTTCTTCTTGGACTCGCGCAGCACCAGGGTCGGCGCGACGTCGTCGTCGACGACGTCCCTGGTCACCACGACCTTCTCGACGTCGCCACGGCTGGGGACGTCGTACATGACGTGGAGGAGGACCTCCTCGATGATCGCGCGCAGGCCGCGGGCACCCGTGCCGCGCTCGAGGGCCTTGTCGGCGATCGCGCTGATGGCGTCCTCGGTGAACTCCAGCTCGACGCCGTCGAGCTCGAAGAGCTTCTTGTACTGCTTGGTCAGCGCGTTGCGCGGCTCGGTGAGGATCTGGACCAGGGCGTCCTGGTCGAGCGGGCTGACGCTCGCGATCAGCGGCAGGCGGCCGATGAACTCGGGGATCAGGCCGAACTTGGTGAGGTCCTCGGGACGGACCTGGCCGAGCAGGTCGTCGGCGGCGCGCTCGGCCTCGCCGCGCGGCTCGGCGGTGAAGCCCAGGGACTTCTTGCCGACGCGCTGCTCGATGATGTGCTCCAGGCCGGCGAAGGCGCCGCCCACCACGAACAGGATGTTGGTGGTGTCGATCTGGATGAACTCCTGGTGCGGGTGCTTGCGGCCACCCTGCGGCGGCACCGAGGCGGTGGTGCCCTCGATGATCTTCAGCAGCGCCTGCTGGACGCCCTCACCGGAGACGTCGCGCGTGATCGACGGGTTCTCGGCCTTGCGGGCCACCTTGTCGATCTCGTCGATGTAGATGATGCCGGTCTCGGCCTTCTTGACGTCGTAGTCGGCGGCCTGGATCAGCTTGAGGAGGATGTTCTCGACGTCCTCGCCGACGTAGCCGGCCTCGGTCAGCGCCGTGGCGTCCGCGATCGCGAACGGGACGTTGAGCATCCGGGCCAGGGTCTGGGCGAGGTAGGTCTTGCCGCAGCCGGTCGGGCCGATGACGAGGATGTTGGACTTCGCCACCTCGACGACCTCGTCCTTGCTGTGCTTGCCCGCGATGGGCTGCACACCGGCCTGGACGCGCTTGTAGTGGTTGTAGACCGCGACCGCGAGGGACTTCTTCGCCTGCTCCTGCCCGATGACGTAGGAGTTCAGGAACTCGAAGATCTCCTTGGGCTTCGGCAGGTCAGCGAGCTCGACCTCGGAGCCCTCGGCGAGCTCCTCCTCGATGATCTCGTTGCACAGGTCGATGCACTCGTCACAGATGTAGACACCCGGACCAGCGATGAGCTTCTTGACCTGCTTCTGGCTCTTGCCGCAGAACGAGCACTTCAACAGGTCGCCACCGTCACCGATGCGTGCCACGGGTCCTCCTCACAATCGAACTACCCGACGGTACCCCGTGCCACGCTCCAGCGGGAGCGTGACACGAGGGGTCCGTCAGGATGCTCATCGGTCTTGTTCGTCGTCGTCTGAGCCGTGGGCTCAGGCGAGGGCCGGGGTCTTCTTGAGGGACTCGAGCACGGAGTCGATCAGGCCGTACTCGATCGCACCCTGGGCAGTGAGGATCTTGTCGCGCTCGATGTCGCGGCTGACCTCCTCGATCGACTTGCCCGAGTGGTCGCTGATCATCTTCTCGAGCAGCTCGCGCATGCGCAGGATCTCGTTGGCCTGGATCTCGATGTCCGAGGTCTGGCCGAAGGTGCCCTCGGTGTAGGGCTGGTGGATCAGGATCCGGCTGTTGGGCAGCGCGAGCCGCTTGCCCTTGGCACCCGCGGCGAGGAGGATCGCCGCGGCCGAGGCCGCCTGACCGATGCACACCGTCTGCACGTCCGGCTTGATGAACTGGATCGTGTCGTAGATGGCGGTCAGCGCGGTGAAGGAGCCACCGGGGCTGTTGATGTAGATGCTGATGTCCTGGTCGGGGTTCATCGACTGCAGGCACAGCAGCTGGGCGATGACGGCGTTGGCGACGTCGTCGGAGATCGGGGTGCCGAGGTAGATGATGCGGTCCTCGAACAGCTTGGCGTAGGGGTCGATCCGGCGGAATCCGTAGGACGTCCGCTCTTCCCACTGCGGGATGTAGTAGTTCATCTGCCTCAGTCCTTCTTGTGAGCCGGCCGGCCTTCGGCGGCGGCTTCCTTGGCGCTCTTGACCACCTTGTCGACGAGGCCGTACGCGAGGGCCTCCTGCGCGGTGAACCAACGGTCGCGGTCGGCGTCGTCGGTGACCTGCTCGACGCTCTGGCCGGTGTGCTCGGAGATGAGGTCGAGGAGCACCTTCTTGATGTGCAGCGACTGCTGCGCCTGGATCTTGATGTCGGAGGCGGAGCCACCCATGCCCGAGGAGGGCTGGTGCATCATGATCCGCGCGTGCGGCAGTGCGTAGCGCTTGCCCTTGGCGCCGGCGCACAGCAGGAACTGGCCCATCGAGGCAGCCAGGCCCATGCCGACGGTCGCGACGTCGTTGGGGATGTAGTTCATCGTGTCGTAGATCGCCATGCCGGCGTCCACGGAGCCACCGGGGCTGTTGATGTGCAGGAAGATGTCCGCCTCGGGGTCCTCGGCCGACAGCAGCAGCAGCTGGGCGCAGATCGCGTTCGCGTTCTGGTCGCGGACCTCGGAGCCGAGGAACACGATGCGCTCGCGGAGCAACCGGCTGTAGATGTTGTCGTCGAGGAAGCTGATCCCCGCTCCGCCGTTCATCTCATGACCGCGCACGGGGCCACCGGGAAGATTCTGAGTCACCCGAGTGACCCTAGCCGGAGCGGGAGGCAGATCCACGCGTTCGGTGCCGCTGTTCGCCGACAGCAGATTTGCGGCGCACGGCCACCGATCGGTCGTCGTACCCCACGGGTAGCCTGCCGGGAACCCGACTGCCCGACGCGCTCCAGGAGGTCCCATGCCCGCGGCTCCATCCACCGGCCGGTTCGTCGCCGCCGTCACGCTGGTGGCGGGCCTCGGCCTGGCCGCCTGCGACGCGGGCGAGGACACCCCGGAGCAGCCGGGCGACGGCGCCCGTACGACGGCCGCGGCCGCCGTGCTCCACGAGCCGGCGACGACCTGGGAGCTGCGCGCCGACACAGTGCTGCCGGGCGGCCGGTTCGCGCCGCTGGCGCCGGTCGGCGACGACGAGGTCCCGCAGCCGGGCGGCGTGGTGGTCGGCGACGTGCTCGTCGCCGCGATCACCGACCAGGGCAAGGACGACGCCACCGGCGCCGCGCCCTCGCTGCTGGTCGGCGTGTCGGGGGCCGGGAAGGTCCTGTGGAAGGGCACCGACTACACCGGCTGCTGGACGCCGGACCACACGGCGCTCTACTGCTCGCGCGGCAACGCCCTGGTCCGGGTCAACGCCGAGACGGGCGGGAGCGGGGCAGGCGCCGAGGTCAGCGTCGCCCCCGGCACCGCGCCCGTTCTCGACGACGGCGTCCTCTACGTCGTCGTGACGCCGCCGGGCGCCGACGACAACGCCTACCCACCCCCGTTCGCGGTGGCCGCGCTCGACGCGGCCACGCTGAAGAGCGTGTGGCCGGGCGGTCCGGCCGGCACCAGCGAGCTGACCGGGTTCGGCGCCGGCTCCCCCGCGCTCGACCTCAGCGGCGACGACGTGTCGGTGGCGGCCTGGCAGGAGACGCCGTCGGGGCAGCCCGACGCCACCGAGTTCGACCTCGACCGCGCCACCGGCAAGGTGCTCGGCAGCACGCCGCTCGGCAAGAGCTCGTTCCTCGAGCGGCCGTGGACGGTGCACCGCGGGTTCGGCAACGACAAGCTCGAGGTGCTCCTCGGCGACGAGGTGCTGCTGCAGCTCGAGGGGCAGCCGTGGGACACCCAGGACCAGCGGCTGACCACCACCGAGGGCCGGGTCGGCGTCGGCGCGACGCTCTACGACGTCACGACCGGCAAGCCCGTCTGGGAGCGCCCCGACCTCGGCGACGACCTGGCCGGGTGGCGCTGGACGGCCGACCGCGCCCAGGTCGCCGTGACCGGCTACGAAACGAAGGCCGGCACGATGCTCACGACGTACCTCGACGCCGAGACCGGCAA
This sequence comes from Nocardioides sp. F233, assembly GCF_057813895.1. Taxonomy (NCBI): domain Bacteria; kingdom Bacillati; phylum Actinomycetota; class Actinomycetes; order Propionibacteriales; family Nocardioidaceae; genus Nocardioides; species Nocardioides sp. F233. The sequence continues at coordinate 337,847 of NZ_JBVASH010000007.1, read as the reverse complement.
GACCCTCTGGTCCGGCCCCGGCACCGATGTCGCCCCGACCGAGACGCCCGACGCCTTCGTCCAGGTCGCGAGCGACCACGCGTCCTCGTGGGTCGTCCAGGCGCTGGACCGCACCTCCGGGAAGGTGGCGTGGGAGAAGGACGTCAGCGCCCTCGGCAAGGAGGGGTACGACGACGGGGTCTCGCCCGGCGGGCCGTACGTGTCCCCCGGCGCCGTGTGGCTGGTCGGGGCCTCGACGCTGGTGGGCTACACGGGCTTCTAGCGCTCGGCCGCGGCCTTGAGCCCGGCCAGCGTGGTGGCCATGCCGGCCTCGAGCTCGTCGGCGTGGGCGTCGTTGCCGCCGAGCAGCAGCGGCGCCACGATCCGGCTGCCGACGCTCAACGAGCGCGGCACGGGACGCCGGTGCACGACCCGGGTCCGGCCGGCGTCGGCCGGGTCCGCCTCGAGCTCCCAGATCCACTGGGCACCGCTCGACGGCGTGTCCCAGACCAGCCGGTTCCCTGGTGCCACGTCGGCCACGACCGAGCGGGTCGGCCACACGACGGCCTTGCGCCGGTTGATGCCGAGGTACCACTGGCCCACGCGCAGGCCGCCGCGCTTGAGCGGCACCATCCGGACGGTCTCGGGACTCCACTCGGCGAGCTGGCCGAAGTCGGTCAGCAGCGCCCACACGTGCGCCGCCGGCGCCTCGATCACGGCCTCGGCGCGCAGCTCGCGCGCGGCGTTCGTCGTCATGACGGTCATCATGGCGGCGCCGGCCGCCGTACCACCACCTCCCAGGGGAGGAGATGTCACGCGAGCCAGCGCGTCAGCGCGGTGTGCACGTCGGGGTGGTTGAGCAGCCCGAAGTGGTCGGTGCGGCCGAGGTGGAGCACCTCCGCGTCGGGGAACAGGTCGGTGCCGCGCCGGTCGCGGCCGACCGCGGAGCGCGGGGTGACGAGCAGGTCGCCGATCGTCTGCGCGACCGGGTGCCGCGCGGAGCGGGTCAGCGTGGCCGACACCAGGCGGTAGCGCGCGTGCGGCAGGGGCGGTACGTCGTGGGCGAGACCCTCGATCAGGTCGTGGATCCCGGGCGCCTGGCGGTCGATGATCCGGCCGAACGCGGCGACCTCGGGGGCGCGGGCGAGGGTGCGGCTGGCGTGGTCGGCGCCGACCGCGAACCACGAGCCGAGGTGCGGCGTACCGAGCGTGACGACGTCGCTGACGAGTCGGGTCCAGGCTGCCGGGCCCTCCCCCTCGGCGACCACGGCCGAGGAGGCGCGCAGGACCAGGCCGCCGAGCGAGTGCCCGACGAGCGCGATCCGGGTGACCTCGGTCGGCCAGGCGTCGACCAGCTGCTGCATCAGGGAGGCGAGCACGACGCCGTTCTCGCGCAGCGGCAGGCCGGTGTTGGCCCGCAGGTAGACGGGGGTCCAGTCGCGGGCGGCCAGCGTCTCGCCGTACGTCGAGCCGAGCCGGTCGCGGTGCCGGTTCCAGTACGCCTCGTTCTCGCACAGTCCGTGCAGGAAGACGACGATCCGGCCCGTGGCCTCGGGGAACGCGCGCGTCACCCCGGCCGGGGTCAGCGGCACGTCGCGGCCGTCGTGCCGCACACCCATCTCGATCGCCAGGCGCGGGCGCTCGCGGCGGATCTCCTCGCCGATCAGCCCGTTGACCGCGGCGTTGACGAACCGGCCGCGCGGCCCCTCCTCCAGCTCCGGGCCGACGCCCGCCTCGCCGAGTCGCGCCAGACCGAGGCTGGCACCGCGGAGGGAGAGCCCCACGGCGCCGTACACGGTCGCGGCGATGCCGCGGTGCAGCACCTCGGCGGGCAGGGCGGCGGGACCGACCCCGCGCCGGACCAGGCCGTGGGCGCGGCGGGCGATCGCCTGGTGGGTGTCGCGGGCGGTCGTCACGACCAGGTCGTCGATCACGGCGGTGCCCAGGGCCAGGGCGTCCACGACGGTCGGGGCAGCGGTCATGGCAGCAGGCTAGCCGAGTGAGTGCACAGTCGTACACTCACTGGCGCCCGCAATGCATCACACCCGGCATCCCGGTCGCACCTCCGCGGGGAGGGCGACCCGAATGCCGGGTGCGACGGTGGAGCGTGAGGATCAGGCCTCGGCCGGGGCCTCGGTCTCCTCGACGGCCTCGGCAGCCTCGTCGGCGGGCTCGCCGATGGTGCCGTCGGCCTGCAGGTTCTTCAGCTCGAGCACGTTGCCGGCGGCGTCCTTGACGGTCGCGCCCTCGACGAGGAGCTGCAGGGCCTTGCCGCGGCGGATCTCCTGGACCAGCTCGGGCACGTGGTTGTGCTCGAACATGTGGTTCACGAACTCCTGCGGGTCCTGACCGGACTGCTGCGCACGGCGGATCATGTGCTGGGTCAGCTCGCCCTGGTCGACGCCCATCTCCTCCTTGTCGGCGATCTCGTCGAGGAGGAACTGCGCGGCGACGGCGTCACGGACCCGGCGCTCGAGGTCGGCCTCGAACTCGTCCTGGGTCTGCTTCTCGTCCTCGAGGTACTTCTCGAGGGTCATGCCGGCGAACTGGAGCTGCTGCTCCAGGTTGGCGCGACGAGCGTTGAGCTCCTCGGTGACCATGCTGTCGGGCAGCGGGATCTCGACCTTCTCCAGCAGCGCCTCGAGGACGGCGTCGCGGGCAGCAGCGGCCTGCTCGAGGCGCTTGCCGCGGGTGAGGCGCTCGCGGACGTCCTCACGCAGCTCGTCGAGGGTGTCGAACTCCGAGGCCTCCTGGGCGAACTCGTCGTCGAGCTCCGGGAGCTCCTGCTCCTGGACCTGGGTGACCTTGACGGCCACCTCGACGTCCTGGCCCACCAGGTCGCCGGAGACGAGCTGGGTGGTGAACGTCTTCTCCTCGTCGACGCCCATGCCGACCAGCACCTCGTCGAGGCCGTCGATCATGCCGCCGTTGCCGACCTTGTAGGAGAAGCCGGAGATCTCGGCGCCGTCGACGACCTCACCGTCGTTGGTGGCGACCAGGTCGATGACGACGAAGTCGCCGTCCTGGGCCGCGCGCTCGACGTCGATCAGGGTGCCGAAGCGCTCACGGAGCGCGTCGACCTGCTCGGCGACGTCCTCGTCGGTGACGGCGAGGTCCTCGACCGAGGCCTCGATGCCGTCGTACGCCGGAAGCTCGAACTCGGGCTTGATGTCGACCTCGGCGGTGAACTCGAGGCTGTCGTTGTCCTCGAACTTGGTCACCTCGATGTCGGGCTGCGCGAGCGGGGTGAGGTTGTTCTCCTGGAGCGCCTCGACGTACGCCTTCGGCAGCACGTCGTTGACGGCCTCGTCGAGGACGACGCCGCGGCCGACCTGACGGTCGATGACCTGCGGCGGGACCTTGCCACGGCGGAAGCCGGGGACGTTGATCTGCTTCGCGATCTTCTGGTACGCCGCGTCGAGGCTCGGCTTGAGCTCCTCGAAGGGCACCTCGACGGTCAGCTTGGCCCGGGTCGGGCTCAAGGTCTCGACGGCGCTCTTCACAGGTGTTCTCCTACTGGTCTGGGGATGGTGCACGGGCCACGAAGGCCCGCCGATCGGGGCGATCTGTCGGGGCGACAGGACTCGAACCTGCGGTCTCCTGCTCCCAAAGCAGGCGCGCTAGCCACTACGCTACGCCCCGCGGAACGGCCCGGCGCTCGGGTGGCTGGACCGCACTTCGAGGGGATGACGGGAATCGAACCCGCGTAATCAGTTTGGAAGACTGAGGCTCTACCATTGAGCTACATCCCCGGAGGTCGGAGCCGCGCTCGCGCACGGCTGGAGACCACGCGCAATCGTGCCACACCCACACGCGCCGACCCCAACTCGGGCCACGCTCAGGGACGCCGGTGGACCACCAGCAGGGCGCGGTCGTCGTCGGGCGAGCCGACGGCGGCGACCAGACGACGGGCCAGCCCGTCCCACGACCCGCGCAGCAGGGACTCGGCCTCGCCCATCATGTGGTCGATGCCGAGGTCGATGTCGCGACGCGGCAGCTCGACCATGCCGTCGGTGTAGAGCAGCAGGCTGTCGCCGGGCGCGAGCCGACCACGATGGCAGCTGAACTCGGCGTCGTCGACGATGCCGAGGACCGGTCCGTCGGGACGCAACGGCTTCCAGCGGCCGGACCCGGCCTCGCGCTGCACGGCGGGCGGATGACCGGCGGAGCGCAGCTCGAAGTCGCCGGTGCGCAGGTCGACCGACACGTGGACGGCGGTCGCGAAGCCCTCCTCCCACGCCCGCTGGAGGAGGTAGTCGTTGGCGGCCGGGAAGAAGCGGTCGGGCGGCAGCGCGGCGACCAGTCCGCCCATCGCACCGGACAGCTGCAGCGCACGGGTGCCAGCGGCCTCGCCCTTGCCGGACACGTCGACGACGACCAGCTCCATCCGCTGGCCGCGGTCGCTGGCGGTCGCGACCACGAAGTCGCCCGCGAACGGCGAGCCGCCGGCCGACGACAGCGCGGACTGGACCAGCCACTCCTCCGGCAGCTCCGGTATCTCGCCCTGGGCCAGGATCCGGTCGCGCAGGTCGACCAGCATCGACTGCCCGCGGATCGGGCCCACGCCGACGTGGTCGCGGCGCAGGGACAGCGCGATCACGAGGAGGGACAGGCCGTACATCACGCACAGCGCGACGACGACGCGCACCTGGTAGGTGTCCTGGAGGTACGCCGCGGCGGTGAGCGCGAGCATGATGAACGCCGCGAACCAGCGCAGCACCCGGTTGCTGAGGAAGAGGATCCCGAGCACGAGCGGCAGGAAGACCAGGTTGACCGGTACGTCGGCCGGCATGGCCGCGATGGCGGCCACGACCGCCGAGGCGAGGCCGGCGAGGATGACCGCGAGCCCGATGTCGGAGCGCGCCCAGCGCCGGCCGCGGATCATCGAGCCGCCCGGGAGCGGAAGACCGGCTGGCAGCGCGGGCACCAGAACAGGTTGCGGCCGCCCAGCACCTCGGTGCGGACGTTGCCCTGGCACACGTGGCAGGCCTGGCCGGTCCGCCGGTAGACGTAGACCTCACCGCCGTGGTCGTCGACCCGTGGGGGGCGTCCCATCGCGTCCGGGGTGTGCTCGGGCCGGACGGTGTCGATCCGCCCGGTGAGCACGCCCTCCCCCATCAGCACCACCAGATCGTCCCAGATCGCACCCCACTGCGTACGGCGAAGCGAGCGACCGGGCCGCAGCGGGTGGATGCGGTGCCGGAACAGCACCTCGGCGCGGTAGACGTTGCCGACGCCGGCGAGGACGGTCTGGTCCATGAGCAGGGTGCCGATCGGCGCGGTGCTGCGCGAGATCCGGGCCCAGGCCCGCTCCGGATCGGCGTCGTCGCGCAGCGGGTCCGGGCCGGCCTTCGCGACCACCGCCGCACGCTCGGCGGCCGTGACGAGCGCGCACGTGGTCGCGCCCCGCAGGTCGCCGTACGCACCGGGTCGGGCCAGGCGCAGCCGCACCTGACCGACCGGCAGCGGGATCTCCTCGACGCCGGTGCGGACGTCGAAGGTGCCGTAGAGCCCGAGGTGGACGTGCACGAAGCGCTCACCCTCGAACCGGATGAACAGCTGCTTTCCCCAGGCGTCGGCGTCGACGAGCAGAGCGCCGTCGAGCTGCGCAGCGGAATCGGCGAACCGGCCCTGAGGGCTCCCGACCTGGACGCGGCTCCCCCCGAAGACCGCGGTCAGCTCGCCGGCGAGGCGATGGAGGGTATGACCCTCGGGCATCAGTCCTGGTGCCCGAGAGCCGACTCGGGCAGCGGCGGGAGCTCGCCCGTGGTCTCGTACGACGCCAGCTGGCCGATGCGGCGCACGTGGCGCTCGTCGCCGGGGAACGGGGCGGCCAGGAAGACCTCGACGAGACGGGTCATCTCGTCGAGGGTGTGCATCCGCCCGCCGACGGCGACCACCCAGGCGTCGTTGTGCTCGCGCGCGAGGGTGGCGGTCTCCTCCGACCACGCGAGCGCGGCGCGGATGCCCTTCACCTTGTTGGCGGCGATCTGCTCGCCGTTGCCGGAGCCGCCGATGACGACGCCGAGGCTGTCGAGGCCCTGCTCGCGGTCGGCGCGCACGCCCTCAGCGGCACGCAGGCAGAAGACCGGGTAGTCGTCGAGCGCGTCGTAGACGAACGGGCCGTGGTCGACCGGCTCGTAGCCGTGCTCGGTCAGCCAGCCGATGAGGTGGGACTTGAGCTCGAGGCCGGCGTGGTCGCAGCCGAGGTGAACGCGCATGGTCCCAGTCTCTCAGGGCCTACGCACGATGGAGGCGGCGGGCGGCTTCGGCGATCGAGCCGGTGATCGACGGGTAGACGGTGAACGTCTGGGCGAGCTGGTCGGCGGTGAGCCGCTCGGTCACGGCGAGCGCGACGGGGTGGATCAGCTCGGAGGCGCGGGGCCCGACGACGACGCCGCCGAGCAGGCTGCGCGAGCCGGGGGCGACGAAGAGCTTCACGAAGCCGTCGACGATGCCCTGCATCTTGGCGCGCGGGTTGGTGGCGAGCGGCTGCATCACCACCTCGGCGAGCACCTCGCCCGCGTCGACCTGCTTCTGGGTCACGCCGACGGTGGCGATCTCCGGGGAGGTGAAGACGTTGGACGCGACCACGCCGAGGTCGAGCGGCTGCACAGCGTCGCCGAGGACGTGGGCCATCGCGATCCGGCCCTGCATGGCGGCGACCGAGGCGAGCATGAAGACGCCGGTGCAGTCGCCGGCGGCGTACACCCCCGGTGCGGAGGTCCGCGAGACCCGGTCGACCTTGACGAAGCCGCCGTCGTCGAGGTCGACACCGGCCGTCTCGAGACCGAGGCCTGCGGTGTTGGGCACCGAGCCGAGGGCGAGGATGCAGTGGGAGCCGGTCACCTCACGGCCGTCCTGGAGGGTCACGGTGACCGTGTCGCCGGAGCGGGTGACCGACTGCATCCGGGAACGGCCGAGGACGGTCATGCCGCGGCGGGTGAGCACGTCCTCCAGCACCTGCGCTGCGTCCTGGTCCTCGCCGGGCAGCACCCGGTCGCGCGAGGACACGAGGGTCACCGGGATGCCGAGCGACTGGTAGGCGCTGGCGAACTCCGCGCCGGTCACACCGGAGCCGACCACGATCACGTGCTCGGGCATCTCGGCGAGGTCGTAGACCTGCTCCCAGGTGAGGATCCGCTCGCCGTCGGGCTGGGCGGTGTCGAGCACGCGGGGCGCGGCGCCGGTCGCGACGAGCACCGCGTCGGCGTCGTACGTCGTCTCGGTGCCGTCGGCCAGCGTCGCGACGACCCGCGACGGACCGTCGAGGCGGCCCCGGCCGTGGACGACCGTGACGCCCTCGCGGGCCAGTCGGCTCTCGATGTCGGCGGACTGCGCGAGCGCGAGCGCCTTGACCCGCTCGTTGACCCGCGCGAGGTCGACGCGGGGGGCCGCGACGTCGATGCCGAGCTCGCCGGCCTCGCTGAAGTCGGTCATCACCTCGGCGGTGGCGATCAGGGTCTTGCTGGGCACGCAGTCGGTCAGCACCGCCGACCCGCCCACGCCGTCGGAGTCGACCACGACGACCTCCGCCCCGAGCTGGGCGGCCACCAGGGCCGACTCGTAGCCACCGGGTCCCCCACCGACGATCACGACGCGCGTCATGGCCGCCATTCTTGCAGCGGAGGGCCCACCCTACGATTCCTGCCATGCGTCCTGCCCTGCGCCTGTCCCGCGCCGCCGCCCCTGCCGCCGCCGTCCTGCTCGCCACCGCGGTCGCCGCGTGCGCCCCGGCGGAGGACGAGCCCGAGCAGAGCGGCAAGAGCGCCTCCGCCGACGAGTGCGCTGTCGCCGACCTCCCGCTGGTGAAGAAGGGCGTGCTGACGATCGGCACCGACTCGCCGGCCTACGACCCCTGGTTCGTCGACGACGACCCGACCAACGGCAAGGGCTTCGAGTCCGCGGTGGCGTACGCCGTCGCCGACCAGCTCGGCTTCTCCAAGGACCAGGTCAGCTGGGTGACCGTGCCGTTCAACAACTCGTACAAGCCCGGCAAGAAGGACTTCGACTTCGACATCAACCAGATCTCGGTCAACCCCGAGCGCGAGAAGGCCGTCGACTTCTCCGACGGCTACTACTCCGCCGCCCAGGCCGTGATCGTGCTCAAGGACAGCCCCGCCGCCAAGGCGACCTCGCTGGGCGACCTCGCGAAGTTCAAGATCGGCGCCCAGACCGGCACCACCTCCCTGACCGCCGTGCGCGAGGTGATCAAGCCCGAGCAGGAGCCGCTGGTCTTCCAGAACACCAACAACGCCAAGCAGGCGATGCTCAACGGCCAGGTCGACGCGATCATCGCGGACCTCCCGACCGCGTTCTACATCAGCGCCGTGGAGATCGAGAACAGCACGCTGCTCGGGCAGTTCCAGTACGAGGGCGGCACGCCCGAGGAGTTCGGCCTGCTCTTCGAGCAGGGCAACAAGCTGCTCCCCTGCGTCAACGGCGCCCTCGCCTCGCTGAAGGACGACGGCACCCTGGCCGACATCCAGCAGAAGTGGCTGTCCGACGTGGTCAGCGTGCCCGAGCTCCAGTGAGCGGATCGACCACGGACTGGCAGCCCAGCGAGCGCGAGCTCGCCCGGCGTCGTACCCGTTCCCGTCAGCGGCGGCGTCGCGTCGTCGTCGCCAGCATCGCGACCGTCGTGGTGCTCGGCGCGCTCGGTGCCGCGCTGGTGCTGTCGCCGGGGTGGCCGCGGGTGCGCGCGACCTTCCTCGACTGGCACCATGCCAAGGAGTCGCTGCCCAGCATCACCGAGGGCTTCTGGATCAACGTCAAGATGTTCCTGATCGCAGAGCCGCTGATCCTGGTCTCCGGCCTGGCGCTGGCGCTGGTGCGGCAGGCGCACTCGGCGTGGCTGGTGCCGCTGCGTGGGCTCGCGATCGTCTACACCGACGTCGTGCGCGGCATTCCCACGCTGCTGCTGGTGTTCCTGTTCGCGTTCGGCATGCCGGCACTGGGGCTGGCCGGGCTGCCGACGAGCCTGTTCTTCTGGGCAACCACAGCACTCGTCGTGTCCTACTCGGCCTATGTCGCCGAGGTGTTCCGCTCGGGCATCGAGTCGGTGCACCCCTCGCAGCTCGCGAGCGCCGAGGCGCTGGCCCTGTCCCGGGCCCAGACGATGCGGCACGTGGTCGTCCCGCAAGCGGTGCGCCGCGTCGTACCCCCGCTGCTCAACGACTTCGTGTCGCTGCAGAAGGACACCGCGCTGGTCGCGTCGGTCGGGCTGTTCGACGCGCTGTACGCGGCCGCCGACTACGCGAACTACAACTTCAACTACACCCCCTACCTCGTCGCCGCGGTCTTCTTCATCGCGATGACCGTCCCCCTGGCCCGGCTGTGCGACGTGCTCGCGCGACGGCTGGCCCGGCGCGAGCGGGCAGGAGCACTCTGATGACCGCGCTGCTGGACGTCCGCAACGTCCGCAAGACCTACCCGCGCCACGACGAGCCGGGCCGCAGGGTGGTCCTCGACGACCTGTCGCTGACCGTCTCCCCCGGCGACGTGGTCTGCCTGATCGGCTCGTCCGGCTCCGGCAAGTCCACCCTCCTGCGCTGCCTCGACCTGCTCGAGCCGATCGACGACGGCGTGATCGAGTTCCAGGGCCGCGAGATCTCCGACCCGATGGTCGACCCGCGCGACGTACGCCGTGACATCGGGATGGTGTTCCAGGCCTACAACCTGTTCCCGCACCTGAGCGTCCTCGACAACTGCACCCTGGCGCCACGTCGCGTGCACGGCATCCCTGCGGCAGCCGCCCGCGACAAGGCGCGGGAGCTGCTGCACCGGTTCGGGCTCAGCGAGCACGTCGACAAGCACCCCGACCGCCTCTCCGGCGGTCAGCAGCAGCGGGTTGCCCTGGTCCGCGCCCTGTGCACGGACCCCGCCCTGCTGCTGCTCGACGAGATCACCGCCGCGCTCGACCCCGAGCTGGTCGGCGAGGTCCTCGACATCGTCCGCAACCTCGCCGAGGCCGGTACGACGATGGTGCTGGCCACCCACGAGATGAGCTTCGCCCGCGAGATCGCCTCCCACGTCTGCTTCCTCGACGGCGGCCGGATCGTCGAGGAGGGCTCGCCCGCACAGGTGCTGGGCGCGCCGGAGCAGGCGCGGACCCGGGAGTTCCTGCGGCGGGTACTCCCTCAGGCCTGACCGGACAGGTAGGCGTCGAGCGCCTGCTGCACGACGTCGTTGGGCGTCGTACGGTGCGCCCGCGCCCACTGCTCGATCCGCTGCTGCTGGGCTGCGCTGAGCCGGACCCCTTCAGTCCGCTCGGTCCGCTCGGATGTCTCGATCCGCTCGCGCACCCGGCCGAACGCACCGAGCGCGACGAGCACGACGCTGCCGAGCACGTCGAGGATCGCCATCACGCCGAGCAGCTGCCAGTACCCGTCACCGGGCTCCGACGCGCTGACGATGGGACCGATCGCGAGGATCGCGACCAGGGCGCCGGCCAGGCCCGTCATGCCGAGCAGGGCGGCGAGCCCGCCGGGCTCCCTCCCCGGCCGCAGGACCAGGGCGATGAGGAGCGCGAGCTGGGCCGCCGTACCGGCCAGGATCGCGCTGGTCCCGAACAGCCGCAGCAGGTCCTCCCACCGCCCGTCGTCCCACGCGTTGTCGCCCCAGGTCAGCGCCAGCGCCGCCCCCGTTGCGACCACCGAGGCGGCCGCACCGAACCACGACACCGGCACCCACCGGTGCCCGGCCAGCGCCAGCAGGCACAGCACCACCGTGGACTCGACGCCCACGATGACGGTGGTGAGCAGCACCCGGGCCTGGTCGTCACCGAACCCGCCGCTGAGGAGGGCGATGATGCCCAGCAGCGCGGCGAGGCTGAACGAGCCGATGACGACGGAGATGACGAGACGACGCAGATCCTTCATGGCTCCACGGTGCGCCCGGTGCGGGGCTGGTCGCCTGAGTCGTCGTACGCAGTCGGGTGGCTCGTTCGGGTCAGGTGTCACGGCTGCAGCCGGGCATGCACGCCCGGTACGGGCCTGCCGAGTCGATCCGCCATCGAGGTGATCGTCCGACCGTCCGTGCTGACCCAGCCGAGGTGCCCGAAGGCATGGCCACCCGTGGGCGGATCGACCAAGGTCACCAGGAACGCGTCGGGTTCCCAGCTGGGGGTGAAGATCCAGGCGTCGCCCGCTGTCTGATGCGTGAGCTGCCGCAGGTCATGGCCGTCGGGCTCGACCACGTACAGGTTCGCCGGGCGCCCGTGGTGGGACAGCGGGTCCTGGTTGCCGGCCACGAAGCTGATCTGCGTCCCATCCGGACTCCAGTCGGGGTACTGGGCCCAGACGTCCAGGGGCGTCACCGCCTCGAACGAAGGATGTGGATCGCGGAGGTCGGCGACCCCGATCCACCGGGACACCAGCTCGAACTCGCCGGGCTCCCCCTCGGTGAACTGTTGCACCTCGGCCGCGAGGTGATGACCGTCGGGGGACCATCGGACGTTGCTGGGACCGACCAGAGCAGGCGCAGTGATCCGAACGACTTCCCTGCCCGAGAAGGCGTCGACGACGACGATGGGTTGTCGGGGCAGCCTCGGGCCCGTCTCCTCGAAGGCGATCTGCTTTCCGTCGGGTGACCACGCCGGCAGCTCGACGACGTCGTACGTGGCGGTGGTGCCCACGATCTGACGGGGTTCCGATCCGTCGCTGCGGGCGACCCAGATCCCGTGGTCGCTCTCCTCCCCGCCGTCGCTGGTGCGTTGCTCGAAGGCCACCCACGTGCCGTCGGGTGAGAAGTCGGCGTGCCAGGCGTACCCGCCCGGAAGCTCAGGCACCCAGTCGCGATCCTCGAAGCCGTCCTCGCTGATCATGGTCAGCCCGCCGCCGTGGGACTGCGCGAGGATCCAGCCACCGTGATCGACCGCTGCTGCCGAGGACTGCGATGCGGACGTCGTGCTGCGCGGCGCCGCTTCGGGCTCACCGCTGCAGGCACTCGTGATCGCGCCGAGGGTCAGGACCGCTGCGAAGGCGCAGTCGCGCCGTCTGCTCACCTCACGAGGCTAGCCTCGACGATCGCCAAACAGCCAGGACCCCGCCTCGACCTGCGAGACGGGGTCCTGATGCGTGCCGAGGTCAGAGGTGGATCATGTGGCCGGCGATCCCGTGGATCGCCTCCTTGACCGCCTCGGACAGCGTCGGGTGGGCGAACACGTTGCGGCCCACCTCGTCGGCGGTGAGGTCCCACTTCTGCGCGAGGGTCAGCGCCGGGAGCAGCTCGGTGACGTCGGGGCCGATCATGTGGGCGCCGAGGATCTCGTTGAACTCCGCGTCGGCGACGATCTTGACGAACCCGACCGCCTCGCCGAGGCCCTGCGCCTTGCCGTTGGCCGAGAACGGGAACGAGGCCGTCTTGACGTCGTACCCCTTGTCCTTGGCCTGCTGCTCGCTGTAGCCGAAGGAGCCGATCTGCGGCTGGCAGTACGTCGCGCGCGGGATGTAGTCGTACTCGACCGGCATGGTCTCGGCGCCGGAGAGGTGCTCGGCGGCGACGGTGCCCATCGCGTCGGCGACGTGGGCCAGCATCATCTTCGCCGTGACGTCGCCGATCGCGTAGACGCCCTCGACGCTCGTGCGGCAGAACTCGTCGACCTGGATCGCGCCACGCTCGGTGAGCGCGACCCCGGTGCTCTCGAGGCCGTAGCCCTCGAGCCGCGGGGCGAAGCCGAACGCCGCGAGGAACCTGTCGGCCTCGAGGACCTGCTCGTCGCCGCCAGCAGCGGGGGCGATGCGGACCTTGACGCCGGAGCCGGTGTCCTCGACGCCCTTGACGGCGGTGGAGGTCAGCACCTTCACGCCGAGCTTCTTGTAGTGGCGCGCGAGCTCCTTGGAGACGTCGGCGTCCTCGGTCGGGACCATCCGGTCGAGGAACTCGACGATGGTGACGTCGACGCCGAAGTTCTTCAGCACGTAGGCGAACTCGACGCCGATCGCGCCGGAGCCGCCGATGATGATCGAGGAGGGCAGGTTCTCGTCGAGGATCTGCTCCTCGTAGGTGACGATGTTCTGCCCGTTGGGGGTGACGCCGGGGACGCTGCGGACCGTCGCGCCGGTGGCGATGATGAGGTTGTCGCAGGTGTGGTCGGCGGTCGAGCCGTCGTTGAGCGCGACGGAGACCGACTTCGGCCCGGTCAGGGTGCCCCAGCCGTCGATCTCGGTGATCTTGTTCTTCTTCATCAGGAAGTGGACGCCCTTGACGATGCCGGCGCTCACCTGGCGGGAGCGCGCGTGCGTCGGACCGAAGGCCATCGTCGCGTCACCCTCGATGCCGAACTTGGCCTTCTCGTGGGTCAGCGTGTGAGCCAGCTCGGCGTTCTTGAGCAGCGCCTTGGACGGGATGCAGCCGACGTTGAGACAGACGCCGCCCCAGTACTTCTTCTCGATCACGGCAACGGACTTGCCGAGCTGGGCGGCGCGGATCGCGGCGACGTACCCACCGGGGCCGGCACCGAGGACGAGGACATCGAAGTGGGTCACGGAACCAGCGTAGTGGGGCACCTCCTTGTGCCCGACATCACGCTCAGGGCAGAGTTCACCTACTCATGAGTACGGCGGCATCGGGTCGCCGTCCGCGAAGAGGAAGTTGCTCCCTCCATGTCTCGGATTCTCGGATTCACCGCGTCCTGCGCGCTCGCCCTCGCCGGCCTGGCGGCAGTGCCGCTCCCCCAGGCCCAGGCCGCTCCCACCGGCCTCGTCGACGTGATCGTCACGCTCGCACCGGGCGCGGACGCCGCCGCCACCGCCCGCTCCGTCGCGGGTGGCCGGGGCCGCGTCACCCACGTCTACGAGCACGCACTCAACGGCTTCGCCGCCAGCCTCCCGGACGCTGCGCTCAACCTCCTGCGCGGCAACGGCCGGGTCCGGTCGATCGAGCTCGACGCCCGGGTCCACGCCAGCGGCACCCAGTCCCCCGCGCCCAGCTGGGGCCAGGACCGCGTCGACCAGCGCAACCTGCCGCTCGACAATGCCTACTCGTGGACGAGCACCGGCTCCGGCGTCGACGCGTACGTCGTCGACACCGGCATCCAGCTCAACCACCCCGACTTCGGCGGCCGGGCCGTGTCCGGCACCGACACCGTCGACGGTGACGCCGATGCGACCGACTGCAACGGCCACGGCACCCACGTCGCCGGCACCATCGGCGGCACCAGCAAGGGGCTGGCGAAGGCGGCCCGGCTGGTCGCCGTACGCGTCCTCGACTGCAACGGCTCCGGCGCGACCTCCGGCGTGATCGCCGGCCTCGACTGGGTCGTCGCCAACCACCAGGCCGGCCGGCCGGCCGTCGCCAACATGAGCCTCGGCGGCAGCGCGTCCGCCACGCTCGACGCCGCGGTCAAGCGGGTGATCGCCGACGGTGTGACGATGGCCGTCGCGGCGGGCAACGAGAACGCCGACGCCTGCACGAAGTCGCCCGCCCGGGTCCCGGAGGCGCTGACCGTCGCGGCCAGCGACCGCACCGACGCCCGCGCCAGCTTCTCCAACCGCGGCACCTGCGTCGACCTGTTCGCCCCCGGCGTCGACATCACCTCCGACTGGCTCAACGCAGGCACCAACACGATCAGCGGTACGTCGATGGCGACCCCGCACGTGACCGGCGCCGCGGCGCTCTACCTGTCCGCCCACCCGACCGCCACGCCGGCCCAGGTCGGCACCGCGGTCCTCGGCGCGACCACGAAGAACAAGGTCACCGGCACCGAGAAGAGCTGCGTGCTGCTGATCATCTGCTCCCCCGCCACCCCCAACAACCACCTGCTGTACACCGGCGCCTGAGCCCTGCTTGACCAACGGGCGGCGTACGACGGTCTAGCCTGAGCCCGTGACGTCGTACGCCGCCTACGGCACCAACCTCGACCCCCAGCGGATGGGCGAGCGGTGCCCCCACTCGCCGCTGCAGACCACCGGCTGGCTGACCGGGTGGCGGCTGACCTTCGGCGGCGAGGAGCACGGCTGGGACGGCGCGCTGGCGACCATCGCCCCCGACCCGATGAGCGCCGTCTTCGTCGCCGTCTACGACGTCAGCCCGCTCGACGAGCCGAGCCTGGACCAGTGGGAGTCGGCCGACTCGGGGCTCTACCGCAAGACCAAGGTGCGGATCTCGACCATGGCCGGCGAGGTCGTCGCCTGGACCTACGTCCTCGACGCGTACGAGGGCGGGCTGCCCTCGGCGTCGTACCTCGGAGTGCTGGCCGACGCGGCCGAGGCCGCCGACGCGCCGGCCGACTACGTCACCGGGCTGCGGTCCCGCGCCTGCCGCTCGACAGGCCTCTAGCGGCGTCATCTGGTTCTCGCGCGGGCGTGACCCCGCAGAAACCTGAATCGTTGTCAGGTCATGCGGACGTCCTCTCGCGCTCTCCGTCGCCTGTCCCTCGCCGTCACCGCCGTCGGTGTCGCCGCCCTGTCGCTGGCGTTCCCTGACGCCGCGCCCGCTCAGCCCGGGGAGGACGTGGCCGGTCGTTCGGCCCGCGCCGCCCTGCCCGCCGCGCCGACCTCGCTGCCGCAGCGGGCGCCCGGCCTGCGCGACGTGATGTGGGTCGGCAACAACTGGGCCGGTACGGCGAGCGTCGTCGACGCGCACGACTTCACCGTGCTCAAGCGCGGCGTGGACCTGGTGCCCGACAAGGCGCAGGAGCTCGCCGACATCCGCAGGAGCCCGGTCGACCTGGCGTACTTCCTGCTCATCCGGTACGGCCCCGGCGAGGGCCACGACCAGTTCGTCGACGACATGTTCACCACCCTCGACGGGCGCTACCTCGCGGTGTCGCGACCGAGCTTCGCCGACGTCGTGTGGATCGACATCGCCAAGGCGACCGCCGGTGCCCCGGACTCGATCGTGCGCGAGCAGTCGATGGACGGCAACCGCAGCGACCACATGGCGCTCTCGCGTGACGGCCGCCGGCTGCTGGTCTCGGACTCGACCAAGCGCCAGGTGATCGAGTACTCCATGGTCGACGAGACGCTCACCGACGGCACCGTCGTGAAGATGGGCGACCGGTTGCGGACCTTCCCGTCCGGGGAGACCCCGCACGAGAGCAACTACACGCAGGACGGCCAGCGGATCTTCCACGCCTCGATCGGCCTGGTCTACACGCCCGGGGACATCCCGCTCCTCGATCCGCTCAAGGGCGACCGGTGGTTCCAGGTCGTGCGCAACTCCGACTTCTCGATCCTGGAGCGGTGGGGCATCGGCCGCGAGCTGGCCGAGGCCGGGTACCCGAACATGAGCAGCGCCGTACGCCCGATGGCGGTCTCCCCCGACGAGCGCTACGTCTACTTCCAGGTCTCGTTCTTCCACGGCTTCGTCGAGTTCGACACCCAGGCCCCCGACCTCAACGGCAAGGTCGACTACACCCTCGGCGGCGTGCCCGAGCCGTCCGTCGGCGCGGTCACGCGGCTGATCCCGCTGCCCAACCGGGTCCCGAACATGCTGCGCGAGAAGTACGTCAACGACTCGGCCCACCACGGCCTGTCGATCAACGCCGACGGCGACACCCTCTGCGTCGCCGGCACCATGGACGACTACGCGGCGCTGGTGGACCGTACGTCGGGCCGCTCCACGATCTTCGACGAGAGGACGACCGGCCACACGTACCTCAAGCCGTACTGGACCACCGAGGGCCTCGACGACACCTGCTGGATCTCGCTGTCGGGCAGCGACGCCGTCGCGGTGATCGACACCGACACCGGCCAGGAGCTGGCCTACCGCGAGGTCGGCGACCACCCGCAGCGGGTGCGGCACGGGTACGTCCCGGATAGCCTCGTCGCGACCTGGTGATGCCGGGCGGAGCGGTCAGCCGTCTACGAGCTTCTGCGCCAGGACGGCGATCGACTGTCCCGATAGCAGGTCGGTCACGGTGTAGTCGTCGGCGGTGTCCTTGAGCGACGTGCCGATCCGGTCACTGGCGCCGGCCAGGTGCTCCAGGTCGCCCCGGTCCTCCTCGAGACGGGTGTCGAGTGCCGTGCTGAGCTCGTCGGCACCGGCCACTGGCGACCTCGCGGATCCGGGACGGCTCACCGGCGATCAGCTTGGCGAGCATCTCCTCGGGATCGGGCACCGGACCCTCATCCCCCGCGACCGCGACGAGGAGACGCGGGCAGCTTGTGTGGACCGGGGACGGACGGGTAGGACCGTGCCATGCCGCTGTCCGACCGCGCCCGTGACCGTGCCCGCGGCGCCTTGCTGACCCTGCTCGCCGCGGCGGTGTCGGTCACCCCGGCGGCCTGCTCCGGCGGCGACGATCCCGGCCGGCGCGGTGGCGCGGACCGGGGGCCCGTCGACCTGCCGGGCGTCCACGCGTCCGCCGTGGGCGAGGAGCTGATCGAGGAGGACACCCCCGGAAAGGTCGTCGCGGTGGACCTCGAGCGCGGCATCACCGTCGACCAGGCCACTGCGGTGTTCGAGAAGATCGACGAACTCGCCCCGGACGAGACGATCGTGACCCTCGACTGCGGTACGGCGTCCACCGAGCTCTCCGACCAGGACGACACCTGCGACGCGGCAACGAACTCCTTCGACGCCCCCCAGGGGCCGGCCCGCCACGGCGCGGAGGTGCTGCTCGCTGCATCCCGTGCCTTTCCCGAGGCCGTCGTGACCGTCGGGAGCCGCAAGGACGTCGGCATCGATCTCGGCGCTCCGGGGCCTGACGACGTCGCGGTGGCCCTCGACCGGGTGCGGGCGGACCCGGTCCTCAGCACGACGGGCGACCTGATGGTCGGGTCGGGTTCACGGTCCCCCGACCCGCGGTTCGGGGTGAGCACCGTGCCTCCATTGACCGACTCGACGATCGCCCTGTGGCGCCGGCTGACGCCGACCCTGGCGACCCTGCAGCTGAACCGCGGCGCCGCGCTGTCGCTCGAGATCGGCGCGGCCGGCACGAGGATCGCGGCGGGTGTCGAGGTGCCGGGCGTCGTTCCTCCGGAGCAGCTCACCCCCGCGAGCCACGGCGCCGCGCTGTGGCCGTTCCTGCACGCCCAGCTCGACGTCGTCGCGACCCTGCCCGCCGGGACCACCTACACCGTCGCCAACGCCTACCGCCCCGTTCCCGAGGCGGCTGAGGCGCACGGCCACGACGCGTTCCTCGACGTGCGGGTCGGGGCCAGCGGCCGGCCCGACGACCTCGGCCGCACCTGGAACGTCGACGCCACCCGGTATCTGGCCTCGATGTCCTAGGCTCGCGCCGTGACCGAGTCCCCCACGCCGTACGCCCTGGCCGAAGAGGCCGCCGCCCGTCTTGCCGAGCTCACCGGCGTGGCCCGCCACGACGTCGCGCTCGTGCTCGGCTCCGGCTGGCTGCCGGCCGCCGACGCGCTCGACGGCGCCGGGGGCGCGAACACGACCGAGATCGACGTGACCTCGCTGCCGGGCTTCGCGGCGTCGGCGGTGCAGGGGCACTCCGGCAAGATCCGCTCGATCCGGATCCCCGGCACCGACGGCAACCCGGACCGTCACCTGCTCGTGTTCCTCAGCCGCACGCACTACTACGAGGGCCGCGGTGTCGCGGCCGTGGTCCACGGCGTGCGTACGGCGGCCGCCGCCGGCTGCCGCGCGATCGTGCTCACCAACGGCTGCGGCGGGCTCAAGGAGACCTGGACGCCCGGCACGCCGGTGCTGATCAGCGACCACATCAACCTGACCGGCGAGTCGCCGATCGTCGGCGCGAACTTCGTCGACCTCACCGACCTCTACTCCTCGCGCCTGCGCGAGATGTGCCGCGAGGTGGAGCCGACCCTCGACGAGGGCGTCTACGTCCAGTTCACCGGCCCCCACTACGAGACGCCGGCCGAGGTGCGGATGGCCGGCATCATGGGCGGCCACCTGGTCGGCATGAGCACCACGCTCGAGGCGATCGCCGCCCGCGAGGCCGGGATGGAGATCCTCGGCATCAGCCTGGTCACCAACCTGGCTGCGGGACTGAGCGGCGAGCCGCTCAACCACGCCGAGGTCCTCGAGGCCGGCCGCAACGCCGCCACCCGGATGGGCGCGCTGCTCGGCAACATCGTCCCGCGCATCTGACCTCCTGACGCGCTGCCCCGCCGTGGAGCCGTACGCCGAGGTCGAGGAGTCCTACCGACGCTTCGCCGACGAGGCGGTGGACTCCCCGACCTTCGCGGCATGGGCGGCCGCCGTGGCCGACGACGCCGAGGTCGTCGCGTGGATCCGCACGCTGCCGGAGCTGAAGCAGCAGCCCAACCTGGTGTTCGCGGCCGCCCGTCACCACGGCGTATCCGCGCCGGGTCCGTACGACGGCCTGCGGGCCGCGCTGCTCGGTGACACCGGCGCCCTGCGCGCCACCATCCTGGCCCGGGCCACGCAGACCAACGAGGTCGGCCGGCTGGCGACGCTGGTGCCCGCGTTCGCGGGCTTCCCGGGGCCGCTGGCGCTGCTCGAGGTCGGCTCGTCCGCCGGGCTGTGCCTGTACCCCGACCGCTGGGGCTACGCCTGGTCGACGGACGACGGCGAGGTGGCCCTGGGCGAGGAACCGCGGCTGCCGTGCCGGGTGAAGGGCCCCGCTCCCCTGCCCGCCGCCCTGCCCGAGGTGGCCTGGCGCGGCGGCATCGACCTGCACCCGCTCGACGTCACCGACGTCGACGACATGGCCTGGCTGGAGACCCTGGTCTGGCCCGAGCAGGACGAGCGCCGGGCCCGCCTGGTCCGGGCGATCGAGGTGGCTCGCACGGACCCGCCGGTGGTCGTGGCCGGCGACCTGGTCGAGGAGCTACCGGCGATGGTCGAGCGCGCGTCGGCGTACGGGACCGTCGTGGTGTTCCACAGCGCCGTCATCGCCTACCTGCCGCCACCGCGCCGGCTCGAGTTCGACGCGCTGGTGCGTGACCTCGTCGCCGCCGGGAAGTGCCACTGGGTGAGCAACGAGGGCAAGCGGGTGCTGCCCTCCGTGACCGCCAGCGGCCCGCCGATCCCGGACGAGCACCCCACGTTCGTGCTCGGGATCGACGGGCGGATGGTCGCGCAGACGCACGGCCACGGGCGGGCGTTGCGCTGGACGGCGTCATGACGGAGGCCGTGACGGACGTCGTGACGAAGCAGCGGCGCGGGATGGCAGCACTGGTCACGGTCGTCGTCGCCAACGTGGGCGCGCTGGCCTGGCTGTGCGCGCCACCGTCGCTGGTGCCCTCCCTGGGCTTCGAGGTCGACGTCTACGGCCCGATCGTCGTCTTCGCGGCGTTGGTGCTGCTGGTCGGTGGCGGCTGGGCGACCGGCTTCCTGCCCCGGCGCTCGCCGTACGTCCTGATGGCCGGTGCGATCCTCCTCACCGACGTCGCGCTCGCCGTCCTGGCCACGCTCTGGTTCATCTCGATCATGAACGGCGTCGCGGCGCTGTGAGGCCCTGTGGAAGACCTGCCCCGGTTGTCGTAGGTCGCCAGCACGCTGGTCGGCATGGAGAACAGGAGGCACCATGGGAGTCATGACAGTGGTCCCACCGCGACTCGAGCACGGCGACGTCATCGTGCGCGAGGGGCCCTTCACCGTCGCGGAGCGCGACGCGGTCCCCGACAACGGCTACCGGCATGAGCTGCTCGACGGAATCCTGCTCATGACGCCGACACCACAGCCGCGGCACCAGTCGATCGTCGGTTCTCTGTACGTGCAGCTCCGCGGCGCGTCTCCCGCCGACCTCAAGGTGTTCCTCGCGCCCTTCGACGTCAGGATCGGCGAGCGGAGCGCGATCGAGCCGGATCTCGTCGTCGTGCGGCGTACCGACGTCACGGAGAAGGGTGTCGCGGTCGCGCCACTCCTCGCCGTCGAGGTGCACTCGCCCTCGACCAAGGCCTACGACCTCGGGCCCAAGATGGAGATCCTGGCGGCGGCTGGATGCCCGTCCTACTGGACCGTCGACCCGAAGGACCCCGAGCTGACTGTCTGGTCCCTCAACGACGATCGGTACGTCGTGACGGCCCGCGTGGCCGCCCAGGAGACCTGGACGGCCACGGAACCGTTCCCGGTGACGATCACGCCGGTCGACCTGCTCGACCTCTGACCGGCAGCCTGACCTCAGCGGTCAGCTGGCGCGGTTCATCCGCCGTACGCCGACCCACAGCCCGAACGCGGCGACGACCAGCGACGCGGCGAAGCCGGCGAGCACGGTGTCGGCCGGGAAGGACCCGGCGAACAGGGCGCGCTCGGCGTCGACGATGTAGCTGAGCGGGTTGAGGTCGGAGGCGGTGCGCAGCCAGCTTGGCGCGCCGTCGAGCGGGAGCAGGACGCCGGCGAGCAGCAGGAGCGGGAAGATCACCGTCTGCTGGACGGTCCAGAACACCCAGGACTGCTCCTTCGCGGCGACCGCGAGGGCGAGGCTGAGGGCGCCGAGGCCGACGCTGAACGGGACGAGGACCAGCACTCCGACGACGACACCGCCCAGGTGCAGGTCGAAGCTGAAGGGCGTCGCGACGGCGACGATGATCAGCGTCTGCAGCAACAGCGGCACCATCTCGCGCAACGCCTTGCCGATCAGCAGGGACGAGCGGCGCACGGGCGAGACGAGCAGCCGCTCGAAGGAGCCGCTGATGATCTCCTCCGAGAGGTTGGCGCCGGTGAAGGACGCGCTCATCAGCGCGGTCATCGACACGATGCCGGGCACGAACCACTGCAGCGCCGACCCGGTCGGGGTGTCGGGCAGGAGGGGCGCGAACAGGCCCAGGAAGACCAGCGGCTGCACCATCGCGAACAGCACCGATGCCGGTTGGCGCAGCACCGGCTGGAGCTCGCGGACGAGAACGTTGACGACGTCGGCGACGAGGCCGACCGGCCGCGAGTCGACACGGGTACGTCGGACGGCGGGTGCCGCCGCGGGGGCGAGGTCGATGCTCATGCTGCTGCTCCTTCGGTGGAGGCGGTCGGGGTGTGGGAGGTCTCGCGCAGGCTGCGCCCGGTGAGGTCGAGGAAGACGTCGTCGAGGGTCGGGCCGACGACCTCGATCCGGGTGACCGGCGTACCGGCCGCGGCGAGGTCGGCTACCAGGCCGGGCGCGGCGTCGCGACCGAAGGCCGCGCGGACCGCGACGTGGCTGCCGGTCACGGTGACCTGGGCGCCCTCGATCCGGTCGGCACGGGCGGCCGCGGCGCGGGCCGCGTCGACGGACACGAAGTCCATGGCGACCAGGTCGCCGAGGGCGGACTTGAGGGCGTCGGCGCGATCGTCGGCGATGACCTGGCCGTGGTCGATCACGATCACCCGACCGGCGAGGGCGTCGGCCTCCTCGAGGTAGTGGGTGGTCAGCACGATCGTGGTGCCCAGCTCGGCGTTGAGGCGGCGGACCTGCTCCTGCAGGTTGACCCGGTTCTGCGGGTCGAGGCCGGTCGAGGGCTCGTCGAGGAAGAGGATCGGCGGCTCCTGGACCAGCCCGATCGCGACGTCGAGGCGGCGGCGCTGGCCGCCGGAGAGCTGGGCGACCGGGCGGTCGGCGTGCTCGGTGAGGTCGAACGCCTCGAGCAGCTCCTCGGTCCGGGTCCGCGCGTCGCGCCGCGACAGGCCGTGCGCGCGGGCCTGGCACATGATCTCGTCGCGGCCGCGGTACTGGTGGCCCGCCGCGTTGCCCTGGCCGACGTACCCGATCGAACGGCGGACGGCGGCGCGGTCGCGGACCACGTCGTGCCCGGCGACCGTCGCCGTCCCCGAGGTCGGCGCGATCAGCGTCGTGAGCATGCGCAGGGTGGTGGACTTGCCGGCGCCATTGGGGCCGAGGAAGGCGACCAGCTCGCCGGCCGCCACCTCCAGGTCGAGCCCGCGGACGGCCTCGATCGTCTGCTTGTTGCGCGTGAAGTGGCGGGTGAGCCCGGCGGTGCGGATCACCGGCCCGCTGGCCTGGTGCGTCGTGTTCATCTCCATGACCACCACGCTAGGAGCCATTCCGGTCAGGTTCTGTCCTGATTGGCCACTATCTTGAATGCATGTCCACGTCAGCCCGGATGCTGCGGCTCCTCTCCCTCCTGCAGACCCACCGGTTCTGGTCCGGCGGCGACCTCGCCGAGCGGCTCGAGGTCAGCGACCGGACCCTGCGCCGCGACGTCGAGCGCCTGCGCGACCTGGGGTATGACGTCGACGCGGTCCGTGGGGCGGCCGGCGGCTACCAGCTGCGGGCAGGTGGGGCGATGGCGCCGCTGCTGCTCGACGACGACGAGGCGGTTGCCGTCGCGGTCGGCCTGCGCGCGGCGGCGAACGGCGGCGTCCCGGGCTTCGAGGACACCACGCTGCAGGCGCTGACCAAGGTGATCGCGCTGATGCCGCCGCGGTTGCGCCGCCGGATGGGCGCGCTGCAGACCCAGACCGAGGGCCTGCCGTGGTCGGGCGGACCGACGCTCGACCCCACGGTGCTCACCACCCTCGCCCAGGCCTGCCGCGACGACGAGGTGGTCACCTTCCCCTACACGGCGTACGACGGGACGAGCACCACGCGCCGCGTCGAGCCGCACCGGCTGGTCAACCTCGGGCGCCGCTGGTACCTCGTCGCGCACGACCGCGAGCGCCAGGACTGGCGCTCGTTCCGGGTGGACCGGGTGGCCGACGTGCCGAGCACGACGGGTCAGCGGTTCCGGCCGCGCGAGATCCCCGGTGGCGACGCGGCGCAGTACGTCAGCCGTGGCCTGCGGAACCGGCCGCAGCGCCACCACGTGCAGGTCGTGATCCAGGCGCCCGCCGCCGAGGTGCACGCGGTGATGGGGCGCTGGGGTGAGGTCGAGGCGCTGTCCGAGACGTCGTGCCGGATGACGATGAGCACCGACACGCTCGACTGGCCGGTGCTCGTGCTCGCCAACCTCGACCGTGACTTCGAGGTCGAGGAGCCGGCCGAGCTGACCGCGCTGATCGCGCGGCTGGCGGCCCGGGTCCACTAGTCTTCGGCGCGTGCCTCGCATCCTCGGAGAGTCGCTGAGCGACCACCGCGAGCTGGTCCAGCGCCGCGTGTTCGACGCGTTCGCGGTGCTGATGGGCGAGGCCAGCTTCGACGCGGTCACGATGGCCGCGATCGCCGAACGGGCCGGGATCGGGCGGACGTCGATCTACCACCACTTCCGCGACAAGGAGGCCGTGCTGGTCGCCTTCGCGACCCACGAGACCGACGCCTACACGACCGAGCTGCAGGCCGCACTGGACGCGGTGGAGGAACCGGCCGACCAGCTGCGGACCTACGTCCGCCACCACGTGGCAGCGGGCGAGAAGTTCCACATGGGCCTCGGGCCGTCGCTGTACGGATTCCTCTCCCCCGCCGCCCGGCTCGAGATCCGCGACCACGTCGTCGCCGTCGAGGACGTGCTGCGCGGCATCCTCGAGCGCGGCCGCGCCGACGGCACCTTCCGGTACGACGACGCCGATGCCACGCTCTCCCTGGTCCACGCGTGCCTCAGCCCCCGGCACCTGCCGTCCGCCGCGATCGAGTCGTTCGTGCTGCGGGCGGTCGGCGCCGAGGGCTGAGCGCGGACCGCTACTTCTTGACCTTGACCTTCGCGGTGGCGGTCGACGCCCGGTGCACCTGGTCACCGGAGTAGGTCACCGTGAGGGTGCCCTTGCCCTTGGCCGACCTCGGGAGCTTCACGCTCGCCGTACCGTCGGCCGCGAGGGCGACCGTCGTCGTGAGCCTGACCTTCTTGCCCTTGAGCTTGCCGCCCTTGTAGACGACGGTGACCGAGCCGGTCGGCGCGAAGCGGGCACTGGTCACGCTGATCGTGACCGCACCCTTCTTCATGGTCCGCGGCTTCTTCGTCACCGCCACGGCCGCGGTGGTGGCCTGCGGCAGGGCGACCTGCGCCGCGCTCACGCTCGCCCGGAACGGCGAGGCGACCTTCTTCGGCTGGTTGGCGGCGCTCGCGTAGAAGTGCGCGCGGAGGCCGGCGGTGAGCTGCGCGAGGAAGGACGGGGCGAACGAGCCACCGTCGACGGGCTTGCCGGCAGTGATCCCCAGGGCAGCCGACTCGGGCCCCTCGGGGAGCACGCCCGCCCAGCGGGGCGTGTCGGCGAGCGTGGCCGCGCCCTCGGCGACGGTCCAGTCGCTGGTCGCTGCCGCGAAGGTGGTGACCACGACCCGCGCCGGTTCGGTGCTCGCCTCCGGGTTGCCCATCGCTGCTGCGTTCCACGCGGACACCACGGCGGACAGTGAGCCCTTGCCGGTGCGGTCGACGGTGACGACCGGGTCGGCGACGGTCACGGTGTAGAACGTGGAGCCCATGTTCTCGAAGGAGCCGGAGACCGAGCCGTCGTAGGCGATCGTGGTCACGCCCGACGAGGCGTCGTACGAGCCGACGCCGTTCGGGAAGGTGACGACGCCGTCGGCGTTCTCGGTGGCGCCGTCGCCCAGGACATGGGTCGACAGATGGTCGTCGAACTGCTGGCTGATCTCCCACTGCAGCTCGGGTGCGGCGGCCACGGCCTGCGCGGGCGACGGGGCGCTCAGCGCGAGGGCGGTGGCGGCCACGCCGCTGGCCGTGATCGCCGCGAGGGCGCGGCGGGGGTTCGGTCGGATGGACATGGGTGTTCCCTTCTGTGGTGGTCCCGAGATGGACACGGAGGCGGAGCTGCTCAACGCAGGCCGCGGACGGGCGGGGGTACGACGAGCGCGGCCGCCGCGAGGAGCAGCAGGGCACCCCCGGCCCACCAGGGCCAGGCACGCTCGTCGATCGGGGCGGACGCGGTGGGCGTCGCGGGGGCCGAGCTCAGGCGCAGGTCAGTGCCCGGTCGCGTCAGCAGTGCGTCTGCTGCCGGAGGGGTCGCGACGACCGGCGGGACGGCGGCCGGCGGAGCGGCGGCGTCGGATGCCGGTGCGGCCGACGCGGACCGCGGGCCGGGGTCCGGCGGCGGGGGCGCGCTGTTCACGACGACCGGCGGCTTGGTGGCGCCGGCCGGCGGGGTGGGCACGACCACTGCGGCGCCGTCGAACGACACGGTCAGTGGTGCCGCCACCTTGTGCGCGTCGTCGGACCCGCCGCTGGAGTACCAGAACGGACCGGTCCCGAGCACCTCCATGAACCGCACCCAGGAGATCGGGAAGGAACCCCAGTCCGCCCCCGAGCGGACCTGGGACCCGGTCGCGGGGTCGAGGCTCACACCGCGGTACGCCGGGTCGACGGTGAACCCGTTGCTGGTGAGCGACACCGACGGCAGCGTGGCGATCGTGACCGTCGCCGGTGGCACCGCTGCCCAGCGGGTCGGGTCGTCCTGCGCCGACGCGAAGCCGCCGAGCGTGGCGGTGACGGTGCCGCGGCCGTCGGCCACCTCGAGCACCGGGTCGCTGAGGTGGAAGAACGAGTACCCCGAGTAGTAGACGACGCTCGCGCTCCCCTGCCAGGCGATCCGCGCGGTGCCGGCGGCCCGGTCGAGGACACCGGTCCCCCCGGAGAAGACGAGCTGGTGGTTGCTGGACGTCCCGACCTGCAGGCTCGCACCGGCGCTGTCGGTCCGCAGGCCGGCCCAGGTGGCGTCGGTCCACGCCCTCGTGAGTGCGTCCCACTTCTCGACCTCGACGGCGCCGGACCGCTGCTGCCACTGGCCCTCGGCGACGCTCTGGCCGCCCCTGCCGGGATCGGGCAGGGCGCCGGCCATGAGGAAGTTGTAGGTACCGGGGTTGTGGGCCGCGGTGTTGGACTCGGTGTTGATGCCCCAGCGCAGCACGGCGTCGGTCAGCGTCTCGCCGCCGTCGTCGGTCGGGTCCGTGGTGGGTTCCGTGGTGGGCGGGTCGGTCGGCTCGTCGGCACGGGCGGGCGTGACGGCGAGGGTGGCGAGGGCGACCAGCCAGGCGACGAGTCCGGCGGCGGCGAGGACGGCGGCGAGCGGCCTACGCACGGGAGGCTCCTCGACGTCGGGCGAGGACCAGGCGGGCGAGCGCGCCGGCGAGCACGACGCCCGCGGCAACGAAGAACCCGATCCCCCACCGATCGGCGGAGCGCTCCTGCTGGACCGGCGCAGCGGCCGCGACCACCGGCTCGTCGCCGGCCGCGATGGCGAACCGGACGACGGGCGCCTGGTCGCCGTCGAGCCCGTACAGCCGCAGCTCGTGCGTGCCGCCCGAGACGCCGAGTGGCAGCGTGACGACGCCGGTCACCTGGCCCTGCGCGCCGACGAGGAAGGGTCCGGCCGCGGCGACGCCGTCGTCGAGAACGGCCGAGACCTGGGCGCCGGGCGTGAGTCCACGGGCAGTGAAGGACAGGGCCCGGCCGGCCACGGCGGAGGGGCGATCGACACTGAGCACCGGCACGGTGCCGGCCTGTGGGGCAACCGGGGTATCCGGGGTGTCCGGTACGACGGCGCCGGGCACCGCTGGCTCCTCGCCAGCGGGAGTGCCCTCCACCGGCGACGCCTCGCCGCCGTACAGGTCCCGCACGGTGACCGGCGTGAAGCTCTCGTTGGCGGCGTTGGTGACGCCGTGGGCGCCGACGGTGATGATGCCGCAGCGGACCTTGCGGCAGTCGATGGTGCGGGTGCCGCCGTCCCGGTCGACGGCCTGGAAGGTCGCGCCGGGGACGGTGATGGTCGTGGACCAGCCACCGGCTGCGGAGACCACGCCGCCGTTGGCGGAGGCCGCGGTGTCCGAGCCCGGGAAGGCGACGTACTTCTGGTGCCCGGCGTTGGCCTGGCTCTCACTGTCGGGGACGTAGAAGTAGTCCTGGCCGGTGACGCCGCCCTTGCTGGGCCGCCAGCTGCCCGAGACGGTGCCGAAGAAGACGTAGATCCCGCCGTGGCCGCCGCGCACGGACTGGAAGCCGGCGCCGCCGACCTTCAGCGTGGTGGCGTACGTCGGGTCGATCACCGCGCCGCCCCGGTCGCTGCTGATCGACACGCGGGCCTGGGCGTGGGCCGCGGGGACGGGCGCCACCAGGCATGCGAGCACGCCGAGCAGCACGACGGTGGTCCTGGTCAGCACGGCGCCCCCTGGGTGGCTCGAACGGGTACGACGACGGGCGCGCCGTCGTGGTCGAGCACCCGCACCGGGTGCTGGTAGACCTCGCCCAGCAGGTCCTCGGTGAGCACCTCGCGGGGCGTGCCGACCGCCCGCACCCGGCCGTCGGCGACGACGCAGATCCGGTCGGCGTACGCGGCGGCCAGGGACAGGTCGTGCAGCACGACCACGACCGCGGCGCCCTCGGCAGCAACCGCCCGGGCGACCCCGAGGACGGCCTCCTGGTGGCGGATGTCGAGGGCGGCGGTCGGCTCGTCGAGCAGCAGCACCGGCGTCTCCTGGGCGAGCGCGCGGGCGAAGGAGGTGCGGGCCTGCTCGCCGCCGGACAGGGTCGGGAAGGTGCGCTCGGCGAGGCGGTCGACGTCGGTGCGCAGCATCGCGGCGGTCACGACCTCGTCGTCGGCGGCCGCACGCGCCGTGCGGTGCCACGGCGAGCGGCCCATCGCGACGACGTCGTGGACCCGGAAGCCGAACGCGAGGCCCTGCTGCTGGAGCTGGACCGCGCGCTGCTGCGCGGCCTCGCGGGCGGCGTACGACGCCAACGGCCGCCCCGCGAGGTGGACGGCTCCGGCGCCGGGCCGGATGTCGCCGGCCAGGACGCCGAGGAGGGTGGACTTGCCGGCGCCGTTGGGGCCGACGAGCGCGACCAGCTCGCCCGGCCGGACGGCGAGGTCGACGCCGGCGAGGACGACCTTGTCGCCGAGGGTGACGTGGATGCCGCGGGCTTCGAGTGCCGAGGTCATGCCCAGCCTCCTGCGGTGCGACGGGACCGGCGGATCAGCCAGAAGAAGAACGGGCCGCCGACGAGCGAGGTGAGCATCCCGATGGGCAGGTCCGCGTTGTCGATGGCGGTCCGCGCCCACAGGTCGGCGAAGGTCAGCAGCACCGCGCCGCCGAGGGCGCTGGCGGGGACGAGCAGCAGGTGTCCGGGACCGGCGACCATCCGCACCAGGTGGGGCACGACGAGGCCGACGAACGCGATGATGCCGCAGAAGGAGACCGCGGCCGCGGTGAGCAGCGCGACGACCACGATCGCCGCGAGCCGGAGTCGCTCGACGTCGACGCCGACGTGGAAGGCAGCCCGGTCGCCGAGGGCGAGCAGGTCGAGACGGCGGGCCAGGACGAGGGCGGCGGCGATGCCGACAGCGGTGAGCGGGGCGACGACGGCGACCGCGGCCCAGCGGGTGCCGTTGAGGCTGCCGAGGGTCCAGAACACGATCTCCTCGCGGGCCTGCTGGTCGCCGAGGAACATCAGGAACGCCAGCGCGGCGCTGGTCATCGCGTTGAGGGCGATGCCGGTGAGCACGAGGGTGACGACCTCGGTGCGGCCGCCGGCGCGGGAGAGCAGGTAGACGAGCAGGGTCGCGGCGAGGCCGCCGAGGAAGGCCGCCACGGCGATGGTCCAGGAGCCGAGCACGGCGGCGTCGAAGACGATCACGCAGCCCGCCGCGACGGCCGCGCCCGAGGAGACCCCGACGACGGCGGGCTCGGCGAGCGGGTTGCCGAAGATGCCCTGCATGACGGCGCCAGCCGTGGCCAGCGCCGCGCCGACCAGCGCGGCGAGCACGACCCGCGGGAAGCGCACGTCCCACAGGGTGTCCTCGGCGCGCGGGTGCGTCGGCAACGGTCCGAGGTCGAGCCCGATCCGGTGCAGCACCGAGCCGAGCACCTCCATCGGCGGCACGTGCATCTGCCCCTGCCCGGCGCCGACGACGAGCGCGACGAGGAGCAGGCCGGTCAGCAGCGCGAGCAGGCCGCCCTTCACTGGACGGACTCCGGCGCATAGACCGCGACCGCGAGCGCGTTGAGGACGTCGGCGGTCTGCGGGCCGAAGCCGAGGATCTGCGAGTCCTCCATGTCGACGAACCGCTCGTGCTCGCCGGCCGGCGTGTTCGCCAGTGCCGGCAGCCGCTCGAGCAGGCCCTTGACACCGTCGACCGAGTCGAGGCCGCCGCTCATCATCAGCACCAGGTCGGGCTGGGCGGCGACGATCGCCTCGTCGGTGACCGGCTTCATCCCGTTCCAGCCGATCTCCTCGGCGACGTCGTACAACCCGAGCGCGTCGATCAGCCCGTCGGCACCGGACTCCTCGCCGAAGAGGTAGTAGACGCCGGACTGCCCGCGGACGTAGAGGAACAGGGTGCGCAGCCGGTCGGTCTCGGCCTTCGGCGCGACGCCGGCGATCGCCGTACGCACCTGGTCGACCTCGGCCTCGGTCCGCTCGACGAGCGCCTTGCCCGCCGCCGGTACGCCGAGCGCCGAGGCGACCTGGTGGGTCAGCTCGGCGACGTTGTCGAGGCCGCGGTGGCTGTCGACCACGACGACCGGGATGCCGGCGTCGCGCATCTGCAGGACCACGTTCCACGGCCCGAGCGAGGTGTCGGTGAGGATGACCGTCGGGTCCAGCTCCAGGATCGCCTCGGCCGCGAGGTCGTGCCCGTTCTGGGTGACCAGGGGCAGGTCGGCGGCCTCGTCGAACTGCGTGGAGATGTCGCGCCCGACGACGCGGTCACCGAGTCCGAGCTCGAAGACGGTGCGGGCCAGGGTGCCGTAGACGTCGAGGGCCAGCACCCGGCTGGCGTCCTGCACGGTCACCTCGGTGCCCTGCGCGTCGGTCACCGTCACAGGGAGGGCGGGCTCCGGCTCCGCGACCGGGTCGAGGTTCCCGTCGGCGACGACGGCGCTGGTCGCGCCGGTCCAGTCCCGGGCGTCCGCGAGCGGCGTGACGTCCGCGAGCCGGGGGGCCGCCGTACCGCTGCCTGCTCCCCCGCTGCGCTGCGAGGCCGCCGGCGAGGAGAGACCGCAGCCGGTGAGCAGGACGGCGGCGGACGCGGCGGCCAGCAGGCGCCGCGGCGTGCGGACGGAGTGGGAGATCACGCGGGTGGCTCGCTCTCGGAATCAAGTGTTAGGTCAGCCTTATTTAGGCTAGGCTAATCTTGATTGAGACGTCTTGACAAGTTGTCAGAATCTTGTCGACAATCTGTCGAGAACTGCTTTCGATCCCCCAAGGAGCACCCCGTGACCCCGACCGAGACCGACTTCGTCCCGCTGTCGACGGCCATGCGCGAGGGCTCGCGCGCCGAGCACGAGGCCGCCGAGGGCTCCACGTTCATGGCCGAGCTGCTCGACGGCCGGCTCACCGCGGAGGCGTACGCCGACCTGCTGCTCCGCCTACGCCGCGTCTACGCCGCGCTCGAGGAGGTCGTCGACGAGCACCGCGACGACCCGATCGTCGCCGCGGTCCACGACCCCGCGCTCGAGCGGCTCGCCGCGATCGACGCCGACCTCGCCCACTGGGCGCCGGGCGTCGATCCCGAGAGGGTCGACTCCCCCGCCGCGACGGCGTACGTCGACCGGATCCGCGCCGGCGCCGCCTGGGGCGGCCTGCTCGTGGCGCACCACTACACGCGCTACCTCGGCGACCTCTCCGGCGGCCAGGTGATCGGTCGCGTGCTGCAGCGCACCTTCGACCTGCCCGAGGGCGCGGGCGTGGGCTTCTACGACTTCCCGGAGATCGCGAAGCCGAAGCCCTACAAGGACGGCTACCGCGCCCGCCTCGACGCGCTCGACCTCACCGCAGGCGAGGTCGAGCGCGTCGTCGACGAGGTGCGAGCCGTGTTCAGCCTGAACCAGGCGGTGTTCGAGGAGCTCGGCGGGCAGATCGAGCGCTACCGCGCGGCCTGACCGCCGAGCGCCGTCGTCGGCCCCCTCGCCGGGTCGCCGGGTCGCCGGGTCGCCGGGTCGCCGGGTCGCCGCCGCTGTAACACGCCGTCCACCTGTCTACCCGGCGCTTGTCAGCAGATCTGGGGCTCAGAACGGCCGATTTCTGCGGAGAACCGACAGGTAGTCAGGTGGACGGCGTGTTACAGCACGGCGGGCGACAGGCTCAGGAGGCCCGGAGGAACCGCCCCGTCCGTCGTACGCCGACCACCTCGGTCGGGACGCCGTCCTCGACGACGACCTCGCCACCGACCAGCACCGCAGCCACGGTCGCGTCGTTGCGGTTGACCATCCGCGACAGGTTGCCGAAGGCCGGGACCGGCGCCTCGGCGTACGCGTCCAGCGAGTCGTCGAGCCGTGACGGGTCGACGATCACGAGGTCGGCACGGTCGCCCTCACGCAGGTGGCCGGCGTCGATGCCGTACCAGTCGCCGAGCTCGCCGGTGATCCGGTGCACGGCGTGCTCGACGCTCATGAACGGACGGCCAGTCTGCTCCGCGTCGTGGACCCGACGCAGCAGCCGGAGCCCGAAGTTGTAGAAGGCCATGTTGCGCAGGTGGGCGCCGGCGTCGGAGAAGCCGAGCTGCACGCCCGGGTCGGACGTCAGCTTGTCGAGCACCTTCGGCCGGTGGTTGGAGATCGTCGTGCGCCAGCGCACCTTCTCGCCGTGCTCGACGACGAGGTCGAGGAAGGCGTCGACGGGGTGCACGCCGCCGCGGTCGACACCGACCTGGCCGAAGGTCTTGCCGATGACCGACGCGTCGGGGCACTCGGTGATCTCGGCGTCGAAGAAGTCGCGGTGCCACACGCGCGGGCCGTACTTCTTGTCGTAGTCCTTGCGGAACCAGCGGCGGTACTCCTCGTCGGCGAGCAGCGAGCGCTGCTCCTCGATCTGGTTCGACAGGTGCAGCGCTGCCGCGCCCGAGCCGAACTCCTCGAAGACCGGCAGCGCGATGCCGTCGGAGTAGACCTCGAAGGGCACCGGCAGGTGCTGGAAGCGCAGGTCGCCACCGAACCGGTTCACGGTGCGGGCGATCAGCGGGAACATGTGGGCGACCATCGGGATCGCCTTGATGTCCGCGGCCGAGAGCAGGCTGACCTTGAGCGCCGGCTTGCGACCCCAGCCGCAGCTGCTGAACGCCATCCGGGCCAGGCTCTGCGGCTTCGCGACGTCCGGGCCGCCCTGCAGGGCGCGGCCGCGTGCGCGGAGCAGCTTGTTGAGGCGCTTGCGCTCACGGCGCTTGGCGTACGTCGACGGCAGGGTGCGCGAACGGCAGGTCTCACCGTCCAGCTTGTCGAACATCAGCTCCTGCGAGGACATGCCGACGAAGCCCTCGTCGAGCGCCTCGACCAGGTCGGCCTCCATCCGGGCCAGCTCCGCCGCGCTGGGCGTGACCGACGGGTCGGTGGAGCGGGCCAGGCCCATCCGGGCGGAGCGGATGTCGGAGTGGCCGATGAAGGCAGCGATGTTGGGGCCGAGGGGCAGCTCCTCGAGCGCGGCGACGTACTCCCCCGCGCTGGTCCAGCTCTTCAGCTCCTCGAGCGCGCCGACGACGTACGGGCGCGGGATCGCCTCGACCCGGCCGAACAGGTCGCCGGCGTCCTCGGGCGCGGCGTGCACGGTCGACAGGGAGCACGAGCCGAGGAAGGTCGTGGTGATGCCGTGCCGCAGGGACTCGGCGAGCCCCGGCTGCACGAGCACCTCGACGTCGTAGTGGGTGTGGATGTCGACCATGCCCGGCAGCACCCACTGCCCGGTCGCGTCGATCACCCGCGGGCAGCCGGTGGCGTCGAGCTCGTCCGCGGAGACCGCGACCACGTGGCCCTCGCGGATCCCGAGGTTGCGGACGGCGGAGGGCGCGCCCGTGCCGTCGAACCAGCGACCGTTCCGGACGATGACGTCGTACGAGGTGGTGCTCATGAGTTGCTCCTGACCGCTTCCGCGTAGTCGTGGTCCCGCTCGCCCCGCGACCAGAGCAGGTCGTCGGTGGCCAGTCCCTGGGCACGCAGCTCGCGCTTGAGGACCTTGTTGGTCGCGGTGCTCGGCAGCGCCTCCGCGATCCGCACGTGGCGCGGCCAGCCCTTCGCCGACAGGTCGGTCTGGACCTCGAGGAAGGCCGCGAACTCGTCGGGGGCCAGGGAGGCGCCGTCGCGCAGCACCAGCGCACACATCAGCTGGTCGCCGACCCGCTCGTCCGCCACGGCGTACACCGCCGCCTGGGAGATCGCGTCGTGGCGCAGCAGCAGCTGCTCGACCGGCGCCGCGGCGAGGTTCTCGCCGTCGACGCGCAGCCAGTCGTCGGTGCGACCGGCGAGGAAGACGAAGCCGTCGGCGTCACGGTAGGCGAGGTCGCCGGACCAGTACATGCCGCCGTCGAGCCGCTCGGACGTGGCCTTCTCGTCGTTGTAGTAGCCACCGAAGAAGCCCGCACCCTGGGTGTTGACCAGCTCGCCGACCGCCTCGTCGAGGTTCGTGACGCGGCCCTCGGCGTCGTAGGTCGCACGCGGGCACTCGGTGCGGGTCACCCGGTCGTAGACGGCCACCCCGTCGAAGGGGACGCCGATCGAGCCGGGCGGCGTCTCCTCGTTGCGGGTGATGATGATGGCGTTCTCGGTCGAGCCGAAGCCGTCCCACACCGAGCAGCCGAAGCGCTGCGCGAACTCGCGGATGTCGCGCTCGGACGCCTCGTTGCCGAACGCGAACCGCAGCGGGTTGTCCGCGTCGTCGGGGCGCTCGGGGGTGGCCAGGACGTAGGCGAGCGGCTTGCCGACGTAGTTGAGGTACGTCGCGCCGTGGCGCCGGATGTCGTCGACGAAGCCGCGTGCGGAGAACTCGGCGACGGCCAGGGCGGCGCCGGAGGCCGCGCTGACGGCGTACCCGGCCGCGATCGCGTTGCTGTGGAACATCGGCATCGAGCAGTAGACGACGTCGTCGGCGTCGAGGCCGTACTTGTCGACCAGCACGGAGCCCGCCATCACGATCATGAAGTGTGCGACCTGCACGGCCTTCGGCTCACCGCTCGTGCCCGAGGTGAAGATGAGCATGAAGGTGTCCATGGCCGCGGGCGTCGGGAAGCCGTCGGTGGTCGTCGGTGCGTTCGCGACCAGGGCGGGCCACGCTGCGGCGTCGGTGTCGATCACCGTCGCGCCGCCGAGGTCGAGGCCGTCGAGCAGCGGCCGGTGCGTGCTGTCGGTGAGGAGCACCTGGCAGTCGGCGCGGCGTACGTCGGACGCGAGCGCCTCGCCGCGGCGGGTCGCGTTGATGCCGGCGGTGACGTGCCCGCCGATCGCGCCGGCCGAGATCGCGAGCGCCATCTCGGGGCCGTTGGGCAGCAGGACCCCGACGTGGAGCGGCTTGTCGGCCACGGCCATCGAGCGCAGCACGTGGGCGCGAGCCGCGGCGCCGGCCACGACCTCGCGCCAGGACCAGGTGCGGTCGTCGTACCGCAGGCCGATGGTGTCGCTCTCGGCGTGGGCGAGGAGAAGGGCCTGGACGGTGTCAGCCACGGGCCGGCTCCAGGTCGGGCGTCGGCATGGTGACGTGGCGCAGCAGGAAGTGCAGCGCGTGCTCGACGGCGGGCTCGTGGAACGGCTTGCCGGCGAACAGGTCGAAGTGGTCGCCCGGGTAGTGGCGGACCTCGGCACGGCCCGCGAAGGCGGCCTTCATCGCGGCGTGCAGCGGGGCGCTGCGGTCGAAGTCGGCGACCTGCACCAGCCAGGGGATGTCGGCGATCGCGGCGGCGGCCTTCGCCGGCGCGCGGGTGCCGAGCTCCATGACGACGTCGGCGGCGATCTCGTTGCGCCAGGTCGGGCCGGCGATCGCCAGGTAGTCCTCGTAGGCGCCCGACAAGGTCAGCGCGCCGGTCTCGCCGGGGTGCGCGACGACGGGGATCATCGCGGGGCCGAGGCCCGACTTGCGTCGTACGGCGCTCGCGATGCCGCGCCCCGTGGAGGCGAGCAGCTGGCCGGGGCGGTGGTGCTGGGTGGCCAGGCGGGCGGCGGCGAGGCCGTCGACCATCGGCACCACCGAGACGACCGCGGTGATGTCGGTGCGCTCGGCGGCGACCGAGACGACGTGCCCGCCGCCGAGCGAGACGCCCCAGAGCACGACCCGGGTCGGGTCGACGCCGGGCAGCCGCTTGGCGGCGTCGACGGCGGCACCGAGGTCGGCGACCTGGCCGGCGAGGGAGACGACCTGGCGCGGCTCGCCGTCGCTCGCGCCGAAGCCGCGGTAGTCGAAGGTGACCGCGTGCAGGCCGGCCGCGGCGAAGGCCTCGGCGAACGGGAACATGCCGGCGTCCTGCGTGCCGGCCAGGCCGTGTGCGAGGACGACGACCGGAGCGCCCTCCTCACCGGCGAAGTGGGTGGCGGCGCAACGGACGTTGCCGGAGGTGAAGTCGAAGGTGGTGCGGGTCATGCGGGGCTCCCGTAGATGCTCTGGATCCAGATGTGGGTGATCGCGTCGATGTGGGCCTCGCGCTCGGGGCCGACGCCCATCGCGTGCCGCTCGACGGCGTGGTCGTTGAGGTCGAGCAGGACCGCGGCGAGGACGTGGGCCTCGGCGCCGGTCTGCGCGTGGCCGACGGCCCGCTCGCGCTCGATCATCTCCGCGGTCATCTCCGCGAACTCGGCGCGCCCGGCCTCCCACAGCTCGCGCACGGCGGGGCTCGTGGCGCGCGCCTCGAGGAGCGCGCGATAGGTGTGCGGCGTCTTGTCGACGGAGTCGAAGAGGGTCGCGATGACCTTGCGGATCCGGGCCCGGGGCTCGCCCTCGGCCTTCACCAGCAGGTCGGTGGCGTCCGACGCGTCGTCGTACAGCTCGGCCATCAGGGCCAGGACGGCGGTCGCCTTGCTCTCGAAGTAGAAGTAGAACGCCGAGCGCGTGACGCCCGCGCGGCGGGAGATCTCGGCGACGTTGACCTCCTCGAGCGTCTGCTCGCGGAGCAGCTCGTCGAGCGCCTCGAGGAGCGCCGTACGACGCTGGTCACCGCGGTTGACGCTGCGGCGGTCGACCATCCGCGCCCAGAGGCGCTCGTCGCTCATCGGGCCACCGCCGAGGCCGCCCGTGCCTGGCCCGCGGGGATCTCCCGGGTGCGCAGGTCGTGCTCGTAGACGAAGTAGTCGAGCTGCTGGGTGTGCCGGGCGCTCTGGACCATGTGACCGGTGTACTTCTGCGTGTCCTCGTCGATCACCCGCTCC
This sequence comes from Nocardioides sp. F233, assembly GCF_057813895.1. Classification (NCBI taxonomy): domain Bacteria; kingdom Bacillati; phylum Actinomycetota; class Actinomycetes; order Propionibacteriales; family Nocardioidaceae; genus Nocardioides; species Nocardioides sp. F233. Next base: position 301,042 of record NZ_JBVASH010000007.1, on the reverse strand, counting down.
ATGTCGGCGATCGACGGCGTCGCGTAGCGACCGACCAGCCAGGCCGCCACCATCCGGGTCTGGCACTCGACGAACGGGAACAGCGTCGGCGTCGACTGGGCGAAGCCGATGAAGGCGAGGTCGTCGAAGCCCGGCTTGAAGACCCGCTTGTAGAGCCGGATGTCGTTGTCGGGGGCGCTGATGAGCTCGGGGTCGAAGAACGGGAACGTGATGTTGTAGCCGGTCGCGTAGATGATCACGTCGAAGTCCGCGCTCGTGCCGTCCTCGAAGTGGACGGTCTCACCGTCGAGCCGGGCGACGTTGCCCTTGGGAGTGACGTCGCCGGACTTCAGCCGCAGCGGCAGCTCGCCGGACTGGGTGGGGTGGGCCTCGAAGAACTTGTGGTTCGGCGTGGGCAGGCCGTAGAGCGTGGGGTCGGATGCGGTGAATCGCTGGCCCCACTGCGCCACCTTGCGCTGCCAGCTCAACGGCAGGTGGGGATTGGTGCGGTAGTTCATGTCGGCGGCCTTGCCGTAGAGCAGCTTCGGCACGATCCACGCGCTGCTCCGCGTCGACAGGGTGACCTGGTTGCGCATCGCCTTCTGCGACAGCTCCACGGTGATGTCCGCCGCGCTGTTGCCGATCCCGACCACGAGGATCCGCTTGTCCATCAGGTGCAACGGCGTCCACGGGTCGATGTAGGCGTGCGAGTGGATCGTCTCGCCGGTGAACTCGCCGGGGAACTCGGCGAAGCGGGGGTCCCAGTGGTGGCCGTTCGCCACCAGCAGCACGTCGAAGGGGCGGGTCCGGCCCGCCTGGTCGGTGATGTCCCAGCCGCCTTCGGTCCGGCGCTGGGCGCTGACCACGCCGTTCTCGAACTCGATGCGCCGGCGGATGTCGAAGGCGTCGACGTACGCGTCGAGGTAGTCCTTGATCTGGGTGTGGTGCGGGAAGTCCGGGTAGTCCTCGGGCATCGGGAAGTCCTTGAAGGACAGCTGGTGCTTCGAGGTGTCGATGTGCAGCGAGCGGTAGGCGCTGCTGTTCCCGTTGGGGTTGCCGAACGCCCAGTTGCCCCCGACCCGGTCCGACGACTCGAAGGTCACGAACTCCACGCCGTAGTCGGCGAGCATCTTGCTCATCGTGAGGCCGCTGATGCCCGCGCCGATCACGGCGACGGTGGGACCACTCATCGGTACTTCCTTCCTGTCGGGTCCCGACCGGGACCCTTGACAAAACCTGGTGATGGGCGTCACGTTAAGCCTGTCATTTGACACGTGTCAACAGATTCAGACGAATGTCAGGAGAACGCTCATGCAGGTAACGGTCGTCATCGGCGGCGCGTCCGGGATCGGGGCGGCCACCGCCCAGGTGCTGCGCGACGCGGGCCACGAGGTCGTCGTCGCGGACCTCCCCGGTACGGCGGCCGACGCCTTCGTCGACGTCACCGACGAGGCCTCCGTCGAGGCCCTCCTCGACCTGGTCGTCGCCGAGCGCGGCGGCCTGCACGGCGTGGTCAACTGCGCCGGTGTGAGCACGCTGTCGCGGGTCGTCGACCACGACGCGGCCGAGTGGCGCCGGGTCGTCGACGTCTGCCTCAACGGCGCGTTCCTGGTGCTCAAGCACGCCGGACGCCGGATCGCGGACGGCGGCTCGATCGTGTCGCTGTCGTCGCTCAACGCACGCCAGCCCGGGACCGGCCTGGCGGCGTACTGCGCAGCGAAGGCGGGCCTCGTCGCCCTCACCGAGGTGGCCGCCCTCGAGCTCGGCACGCGCGGCGTCCGCGTCAACGCGGTCGCACCCGGCCTGGTCGTGACGCCGTTGACCGCACCCGCGATGGACATCCCCGGCGTGCGCGACGGCTACCTCGACAACACCGCCCTCGGTCGCTCCGGCGAGCCGGTCGAGATCGCCGCCGCCATCCGGTTCCTGCTCTCCGAGGAGTCGTCGTGGATCACCGGCGAGACCCTCGACATCAACGGCGGCGCGCACCTCAAGCGCTACCCCGACCTGGTCGGTCTCGTCGAGAAGGCGTTCGCATGAGCGCCCGCACCGCCATCGTCACGGGCGGTGGCTCCGGCATCGGCGCCTCGCTCGTGCGCGCGCTGGTGGCCGACGGGGCGTACGTCGTGTGCGCGGACCTGGATCTCGACGCGGCCTCGGCCGTGGCCGGGTCCGCCGTCGGCCCGGGCCGCGCGGTGGCGCGGCAGGTCGACGTCACCTCCGCCGACGCGGTCGAGGAGGCGGTGGCCGCCGTCGTCATCGAGCACGGGCGGCTCGACCTGATGTTCAACAACGCCGGCATCACCTTCCTCGGCAACACCGAGGACCTCACCCTCGCGCAGTGGAACGCGATCATCGACGTCAACATCCGCGGCGTCGTGCACGGCGTGCACGCGGCGTACCCGCAGATGATCGCCCAGCGCAGCGGCCACATCGTGAACACCGCCTCGATGGGCGGGCTGATGGCCGCGGGCCTGATGACGTCGTACGTCACGACGAAGCACGCGGTCGTCGGGATGTCCCTCGCGCTGCGCACCGAGGCGGCCGGGCACGGCGTCGGCGTGACCGTGGTCTGCCCCGCCGCCGTCGACACCCCGATCCTCGACAAGGGCGAGATCGGCCGGTTCAAGGGGCGCGACTACTACCTCGAGGGGCAGGGCGTGAAGCAGCCCGTCGACCCGGACGTGCTGGCCCGCCGGGTGCTCGCCGCGGTCGCCGAGGACGAGGCGATCGTGATCGAGCCGCGCCAGGCCCGGATCGCGTGGCGGATCGGCCGGCTCTCGCCGCTGTTCGTGAACCGGATGGCGACGAAGTTCATCGCGAAGCAGCGCGCACAGGCCTCGTGACCTTCGGGTTCTCGGGGGCGGGCGGCTAACGTCTGGGCCCATGGTCACGTTCGGGGGGACCGGTGTCATGCTGCTCGGCATCGGCGTCGCAGGAGTGCTCTGCGCCCTCCTCGGCCTCGCCCTCGCCCGCCCCCTCGGCTGGGTCTCCGGTCCGGCGATCGCGGGTCTCCTGTGGTCGGTCGTGGTGATCGCGCTGGTCACCCTGGTGCCCACCGCCCCCGACACCGGCTTCGTCCCGGTCGAGAGCCGGATGACGTCCTGCTCCTGGGACATCGGCGGCCCCGCCCCCGACGGCTTCTGGATCCTCCAGTCCGGGCAGCGCACCCTCAACACCGTGCTCTTCGTGCCCGCCGGCGCACTCCTCGTGCTCGCGGTCGCGCGTTGGCGGATCGGCTGGCTCCTCGCCCCCGCCGGCCTCCTCGGCCTCGCCGCCTACTCCGCACTGATCGAGATCACCCAGCTCGAGCTCGCCCGGATCGACCGCGCCTGCGACGTCACCGACGTCGTCGACAACACGACCGGCGCGGTGTTCGGGGCGGTGCTGGGGCTGGTCGCGGTCGTCGTCCTCCGCCCCTGGCGGCACCGGCAGGCGAAGCTGCGGCAGCGCTAGGCGGGCGGGTCGGGTGGCGGGGTTCCCCCGTCGTACCCGGCATTCGGGTCGTGATCGGGCGGCTCGGACGACCCGAATGCCGGGTACGACCGCGAGGACCCGACCCGCGCAGCCAGCCCGTCCCGGCAGCCCGCCATCATCCGCCGGTGGTTCCACTCCAGCACCCTCCGCCCGCCGTACGACGCCAGTGCGAGCACCCCGCCGACGCTGACCTCCTGCGCGAAGTCCAGCCGGGTGCCGGCGCCGTCGGCGCTCAGCGTGAACCGGGCGTACCCGTCCAGGTCGCCGCTGATCGCGACCTCCACCACCGGGGGCGTGCGGGAGGTGGCGTCGAGGACCAGGTCGAGGGTGTAGGGCAGCGCCGAGCGGCAGCGCACCCACGCCGTGTCGGGGCCGAGCTTGGCCACCGCGCGCACCTGTGGCCACCACTGCGGGTAGTGCTCGAGGTCGACCAGGGTCGCGGCCACGTCGTCCACCGGTGCGTCGACGACCCAGGAGTCGGAGAAGGCGAAGGAGCGGAGCACGGACCCATCATGGCGGGCGAGGGCACCCACGACTGAGCAACACTGGACCCATGCCGAGCACCGGACCCACCATCGCCGAGGCGGCCGAGCTCCTGGGCCTGACCGCGGACACCCTGCGCTACTACGAGAAGGACGGGCTGCTGCTGCGGCCGGTGCCCCGCGACGCCAGTGGCCACCGGCGCTACGACGAGGAAGACCTGCGCTGGATCGAGCTGGTGACCCGGTTGCGGTCGACGGGCATGCCGATCCGCGACGTACGGCGGTACGCCGACCTGGTGCGCTCGGGCGACGGCAACGAGCCGGAGCGGCTCGCGCTGCTGCAGGCCCACCGCGACGAGGTGCGCCGCCAGCTCGCCGAGGTGACCGCGCACCTGGGAGCGATCGAGTTCAAGATCGCGGTCTACGAGGAGCGTCTCGTGCAGCTCGAGCGCAGTGCTTGACCTGGAGCGCACTCCAAGGGGTTCGATGGTCGGCATGACGAACTCGACCCGCACCCTCGGTACGACGTCCCCGCTCACCGTCTCGTCCCTCGGCCTCGGCTGCATGGGCATGTCGGAGTTCTACGGAGCTCCCGACGAGTCCGCCGGCATCGCGACCATCCACCGCGCCCTCGACCTGGGGATCACCTTCCTCGACACCGCCGACATGTACGGCCCCTTCACCAACGAGCAGCTCGTCGGCAAGGCGATCGCCGGACGCCGGGACGAGGTCCAGCTCGCGACGAAGTTCGGCAACGATCGGCTCCCGGACGGGACCCGGCTCGGGGTCAACGGCAGCCCCGACTACGTACGACGTGCCTGCGACGCCAGCCTGCAGCGCCTGGGCGTCGACCACCTCGACCTCTACTACCAGCACCGCGTCGACAAGACCGTCCCGATCGAGGACACCGTCGGGGCGATGAAGGAGCTCGTCGAGGCAGGCAAGGTGCGCCACCTCGGACTCTCGGAGGCGGCACCGGAGACGATCCGGCGGGCGCACGCGGTGCACCCGATCACCGCGCTGCAGACGGAGTACTCGCTGTTCACCCGCGACCTCGAGGACGCCATCCTGCCGACCCTGCGCGAGCTCGGCATCGGCCTGGTTCCGTACTCGCCGCTGGGCCGCGGCCTGCTGACCGGCGCCATCACCGACACCCCCGCCGAGGGCGACAGCCGCGCCACGGCGTACTTCCCGCGCTTCCAGGGCGACAACCTCGCCACCAACCTCGCCCTTGTCGACAAGGTCCGCGAGCTCGCGACCCAGCACGGCTGCACGCCCGGCCAGCTCGCGCTCGCGTGGGTGCTCGCCCAGGGCGAGGACGTGGTGCCGATCCCCGGCACCAAGCGGGTCGCCTACCTCGAGGAGAACGCGGGCGCGCGCGACGTCGCCCTCACCGCCGACGACCTCGCGGCCCTCGACGCGGCGGTGCCGCGCGACGCCGTCGCCGGGGACCGGTACGGCGACATGAGCACCATCGACGCCTGAGGACTCACCGAGCAGGGGCGATCCGCACACGCAGGTTCTTCATCAACGGCTGGTCGCTCTGCTCGCTGTAGTCGCTGGCCCCGATGAGCACGTTCATCTCCGGCATGTAGCCGGCCGCGCTCCCCCGCGGCAGGTCGTACCTGAGCGCCGTGTAGCCCCGCAGCTCGCGGGTGGTGCCGTCCTTGCAGGTGGCGACGATGTCGACCAGCCCGCCCTGCGCGATCCCTCGTGCCTTCATGTCGTCGCGGTGCAGGAAGACCAGCGTGCGCAGGTTCTTCACGCCCCGGTAGCGGTCGTCGTCGGAGTAGATCGTGGTGTTCCACTGGTCGTGCGAGCGCATCGTCTGCAGCACCAGCACGTCGGCGTCGGCCGGGATCACGTCGGGCAGCGGCGCGGAGGAGAACTCCGCCCGCCCCGACGGGGTCGCGAACACCAGCTCGCGCGCGGGCTGCTTGAGCCGGAAGCCGAGCGGCAGCCGGACCCGCCGGTTGAAGTCCTCGAACCCGATCAGCGCCTTGGCCATCGTGTCGCGGATCCGGTCGTAGTCGTCGACGTACCAGCTCCACGGGGTCGCACTGTCCGGCAGCGTCGCGCGCGCCATCCCGGCGATGATCGCCGGCTCCGAGAGGAGGTACGGCGACGGCGGCTTCCGCTTGCCGCGGGACAGGTGGACCATGCTCATCGAGTCCTCGACCGAGGTCGCCATCAGTCCGTTCTTCTGCTGGTCCTTCTCGGTGCGGCCCAGGCACGGCAGGATCAGCGCCTTGCGGCCGTGGACCAGGTGGCTGCGGTTGAGCTTGGTGCTGACCTGGACGGTGAGCTCGCAGCGACGCAGCCCGTCGGCGGTGTACGGCGTGTCCGGGGCCGCCATCACGAAGTTGCCCCCCATCCCGACGAACACCTTCACGGTGCCGTCGTGCATGCCGGCGATGGTCGAGACCGTGTCACGCCCGTGCTCGCGCGGCGCGGTGATCCCGCACGCCGCGTCGAGGCGGTCGAGGAAGTCGGCGGACGGGCGGTGGTCGATGCCGCAGGTGCGGTTGCCCTGGACGTTGCTGTGCCCGCGCACCGGTGACGGGCCGGCGCCCTCGCGGCCGAGGTTGCCGCGCAGCAGCAGCACGTTGACGATCTCGCGGATCGCGTCGGGGCCGTGCTCGTGCTGGGTGACGCCGAGGCACCAGCTGATCAGGGTGCGGTCGGAGGCGGAGTAGATCCGCGCGGCCTTGCGGATCTCCTTCTCCGACAGCCCGGACTGCTCCACGAGCTCGGACCAGGGCGTGGCCTCGACGAGCGCCCGATAGTCCTCGAAGCCGTGGGTGTAGCGGTCGATGAACTCGACGTCGAGCGCCTTCGGGTCGGTGCGGAACTCCTCGAGCAGCGCCTTCGCCATCCCCCGCATCAGCGCCATGTCGCCGCCGGGGCGCACCTGCAGGTTGAGCGTGCCGGTGCGGGTGGCCTTCATCAGCGCCATGTCGACCATCTCGTGCGGGATGATCGCCTTGCGCGAGGCCGCCTCGATCAGCGGGTTGACGTGCACGATCTGCGCACCCCGGTCGAACGCCTCGGTCAGGGCGGTCAGCATCCGCGGCGCGTTCGACGCCGCGTTGACGCCCATGATGAACAGCGCGTCGGCCGCCTCCCAGTCCTTCAGGTCGGCCGTTCCCTTGCCGGTGCCGAGCGAGGCGGTCAGCGCGCGCCCGGACGCCTCGTGGCACATGTTCGAGCAGTCGGGCAGGTTGTTGGTGCCGTACTCCCGCGCCATGAGCTGGTAGAGGAAGGTGGCCTCGTTGCCGAGCCGGCCGGAGGTGTAGAAGGAGGCCTGGTTCGGGTCGTCGAGCGCCCGCAGCTCGGCCCCGACGAGCGCGAAGGCGTCGGACCAGCTGATCGGGACGTACGTGTCGGACGCGGCGTCGTACACCATCGGCTCGGTCAGCCGGCCCTGGTCCTCGAGCTCGAACTCCGACCAGCCCTCCAGCTCGGTCACCGTGTGCGCGGCGAAGAAGTCGCGGTCGACCCGCTTCGACGTCATCTCCCACACGACGTGCTTGATGCCGTTCTCGCAGATGTCGAGCTTGAGGCCCTTGAGGTCGTCGGGCCAGGCGCAGCCCGGGCAGTCGAAGCCGTCGTTCTCGTGGTTCATCCGGAACATCGCGGCGCTGCCGCGGCCGAACGCATGCTCCTTCGCGAGCACCTTGTTGACCGAGATCGCGGCCCCCCAGCCGGCTGCCGGATGGTGGTAGTCCTTCTGCGACCAGCTCTGATCCGCCATGGAGCGAACCTAACCCCGCGACGCGCCCCGGCGACAGCACGTCGCGGACAAAACCGGCGCACCGCCTTGTCCACCACGCACTGGCCCGCACGGCTACGGTGGGCCGGTGACCATGCCTGACACCGACGTCCTGCTCGCCCGGGCCCAGACCTGGCTCGCCGAGGACCCCGACGTCCAGACCCGCGACGAGCTGGTCCGGGTGATCGCGGCCGTCGAGGCCGGTGACGCCAACGCCCGGGCCGATCTCGCCGACCGCTTCCGCGGCACCCTCGAGTTCGGTACGGCGGGCCTGCGCGGCGCCCTCGGCGCCGGCCCCAACCGGATGAACCGGGTGGTCGTCATGCGCGCGGCAGCCGGGCTGGCGGCGTACCTCCTCGACACCGGCACCGCACCGGGCACGCCCGTCGTCATCGGGTACGACGCCCGCCACAACTCCGACGTCTTCGCCCGCGACACGGCCGAGGTGATGGCCGGCGCCGGCCTCAAGCCGCTGCTGCTCCCCCGGCCGCTGCCGACGCCGCTGCTGGCGTTCGCGATCCGCGAGCTCGGCTGCGCGGCCGGCGTGATGGTGACCGCGAGCCACAACCCGCCGCAGGACAACGGCTACAAGGTCTACCTCGGCGACGGCAGCCAGATCGTGCCGCCCGCCGACAGCGAGATCGCGGCGCGGATCGCGGCGGTCGGCAGCCTCGACTCGGTCACCCGCGTGCCGCTGGAGACGACCGGCGGCCGGGTCCTCGACGACGGGATCGTCGACTCCTACCTCGACACCGTCGCCGCGATCGCCGGCGACGGGCCCCGCGACCTGACGATCGTCTACACGCCGCTGCACGGCGTCGGCGGCGGCGCGCTGCCGAGCGTGCTGGAGACCGCCGGCTTCGCGGCTCCCCAGGTCGTCGCCGAGCAGGAGGCGCCCGACCCGGACTTCCCGACCGTCGCCTTCCCCAACCCCGAGGAGCCGGGCGCCATCGACCGGGCCGTCGCGCTGGCCGAGAAGACCGGCGCCGACCTGGTCATCGCCAACGACCCCGACGCCGACCGGTGCGCCGCCGCCGTACCGGGACCGGACGGCTGGCGGATGCTGCGCGGCGACGAGGTCGGCGCGCTGCTGGCCGACCACCTGCTGCGTGCGGGCCGCAGCGGCGTCTACGCCACCTCGATCGTGTCGTCGTCGCTGCTCGGGACGATGGCAGCGGCCCACGGGCAGCGGTACGCCGAGACGCTCACCGGCTTCAAGTGGATCGGCCGGCTGCCCGAGCTCGTTTTCGGCTACGAGGAGGCGCTCGGCTACTGCGTCGACCCGGCGCACGTGTCCGACAAGGACGGCGTCTCCGCCGCCCTGCTGCTGTGCGAGATCGCCGCCGAGGCCAAGCCCGCCGGTCGCAGCCTGCTCGACCTGCTCGACGACATCGCCGTGACCCATGGCCTGCACGCGACCGACCAGCTCTCGGTGCGGGTCACCGACCTGGGCGAGATCGCGACCGCCATGGAGCGGCTGCGCACGACGCCGCCGACCACGCTCGGCGGCTCGGCCGTGACGACTGCCGACGACCTCACCGCCGGATCGGCGCAGCTGCCGCCGACCGACGGGCTGCGCTACCGCACCGAGGACGGCAGCCGGGTCGTCGTACGTCCGAGCGGCACCGAGCCCAAGCTCAAGTGCTACCTCGAGGTCGTGGTGCCCGTCGTCGACGGCGACGTCACCTCGGCCCGGGCCGAGGCGGCGACGCGGCTCACCGCGTTGCGGGCCGACATCGCCGCCGCAGCGGGGATCTGACCGAGTTCGTCGAGTAGGCCGAGCCCCCGGGCGAGGCCGTATCGAGACGCAGCCGAGGCGTCTCGATACGTCGCTCGCTGGCGCTCGCTCCTACTCGACGACCTCAGGCGATGGTCAGCTGATCGAGACCGCGTCGACGACGAAGACGAGGGTCTCGTTCGGCGCGACGCCGTTGCCGCCCTGGCCGTAGCCCAGGTCCGGCGGGACGACGAGCAGCCGGCGGGTGCCCTTCTGGACGCCGATCAGGCCCTGGTTCCAGCCGTCGATGACCGGCGCGTTGCCGAGGTTCTCCAGCGGGAAGGTCTGGCCGCGCTCGAAGGAGCTGTCGAGCACCTGCTTGTCCGACCAGGTCACCAGGTGGTAGTTCGTCTCGACGGTGTCGCCGGTCTTCGCGGCCGGGCCGGTGCCGGTGACGAGGTCCTTCGAGAGCAGCGTGCTCGGGGGCAAGCAGTCGTCGGGGATGGTGATGGTCGGCGTCGTGCCGAAGTCGCCCTCGACCGTGATGTCGTCGACCGTGCACTCCTTCGTGGGAGCGGACGACGACGTGTCCGCGGCCTTGCCCTCCCCGTCGTCGCCACACGCACTGGTGGCGAGCACGGACAGCGACAGGAAGGCGGCGGCGGCGAGCCGGGCACGGGTCTGCATGGGGTGCAGCCTACGAACGGGGCGAAACGGTCAGCCGGCGAGGGCCAGGACGAGGGTCACCAGGGCGAGCACGCCGAGCACCGCGATCTCGGGCCACGCCCAGGCATGGCGCACCTCCGCGACCCCCTGGGACGTCGTACGACGCTCGCGGGCCGCCGCGATCCGGCGCTCGATCTTGTCCTGGATCAGCCAGGCGGCGGACCGCTTCTCGAGCGGGGTCTCGTGGGAGGCGCGCCGGTCCTGGCGGATGGTCCCGCGGGTGCGGCCGAACCCGCTGCCGACGTACCGCTGCTCGCCGACGTTCACCACGGTCACCTGGGTGATGTCGACGCGGGTGATGGCGGCGAAGGGCACCCACCGCGTGTGCAGGACGTTGCGCAGCTCGAGCTCGTCGCGGTGCAGCCGCACGGCGGGTCGGATCATCACCAGCCAGGTCAGCACGCCGAGCAGGAGGCAGAACGGGTAGGCCCAGGGCGCGAAGCCGGCCTCGTCGTCGACCAGTCCGTAGATCATCACGGCCGCCAGCAGCACCAGCCCGGTCACGCCCATGACCAGTCCACCGGAGCTGTACCGCTCGACCTTGTCGACACCTTCGTTCTGCACGGTTCCCAACCCTATGCTGAGGGAATGGCGACCACCGCCCTCGCGGCGTACTCCGAAGTGACGGCGAGCGATGCCTCGCTGCGCCGGTTCCTGCACGGCCTGCCGGGTGTCGACCAGGTCGGTGCCGAGGCGCGGGCCGCCGGGCTCGGGACCCGCTCGATCAAGACGACGTCGAAGGCGTGGGCCCTCGACCTGGCGATCCGGATGGTCGACCTGACCACGCTGGAGGGCCAGGACACCCCCGGCAAGGTGCGGGCGCTCGCCAACAAGGCGCTGCGGCCGGACCCGGCCGACCCGACCTGCCCGTCGGTGGCCGCGGTGTGCGTCTACGGCGACTTGGTCGGGGAGGTGAAGGCGATCGTCGGTTCCGAGGTCAACGTCGCGGCCGTGGCCACGGCGTTCCCCAGCGGACGGGCGTCGATGGACGTCAAGCTCGCCGACACCCGCGACGCGGTCGCCAACGGCGCCGACGAGATCGACATGGTCATCGACCGGGGCGCGTTCCTGGCCGGTCGCTACCTGCAGGTGTTCGAGGAGATCGTCGCGACCCGCGAGGCGTGCGTGCGCCCCGACGGCTCGCACGCCCACCTCAAGGTGATCTTCGAGACCGGCGAGCTGCAGACCTACGACAACGTACGACGCGCGTCGTGGCTCGCGATGCTCGCCGGCACCGACTTCATCAAGACCTCCACCGGCAAGGTGCAGCCGGCCGCGACCCTGCCGGTCACCCTGGTGATGCTCGAGGCGGTCCGCGACTTCCGCGAGGCGACCGGCGTCCAGATCGGCGTGAAGCCGGCCGGCGGCATCCGCACCGCCAAGGACGCGATCAAGTACCTCGTCATGGTCAACGAGATCGCCGGCGACGACTGGCTGGACCCCGACTGGTTCCGCTTCGGCGCCTCGACGCTGCTCAACGACCTGCTGATGCAGCGCACGAAGATGACCACCGGCCGCTACAGCGGTCCCGACTACTTCACCCTGGACTGAGGACTCTGACAATGGCGTTCGAGTACGCACCGGCTCCGGAGTCGCGGAGCATCGTCGACATCAAGCCCTCCTACGGCCTGTTCATCGACGGCGAGTTCGTCGACGGCCGCGGGTCGTCGTTCAAGACGATCAACCCGGCCACCGAGGAGACCCTCGCCGAGATCGCGGAGGCGTCCGACGCCGACGTCGACCTCGCGGTCCGCGCGGCGCGCAAGGCATTCCGCGGCTGGTCGCGGATGTCGGGCAAGGAGCGGGCCAAGTACCTGTTCCGGATCGCCCGGATCATCCAGGAGCGCGCCCGCGAGCTGGCCGTCCTCGAGTCGATCGACAACGGCAAGCCGATCAAGGAGAGCCGCGACGTCGACGTACCCGTCGTCGCCGCGCACTTCTTCTACTACGCCGGCTGGGCCGACAAGCTGGACTACGCCGGCCTCGGACCCGACCCCCAGCCGCTCGGCGTCGCCGGCCAGGTCATCCCGTGGAACTTCCCGCTGCTCATGCTGGCGTGGAAGGTCGCGCCGGCGCTGGCGTGCGGCAACACGGTCGTGCTCAAGCCGGCCGAGACCACGCCGCTGACGGCGCTGCTGTTCGCGGAGATCTGCCAGCAGGCCGACCTGCCGCCGGGTGTCGTCAACATCGTCACCGGCGCCGGCTCGACCGGACAGGCGGTGGTCTCCCACCCGGACGTCGACAAGGTCGCCTTCACCGGCTCGACCGCGGTCGGCAAGGCGATCGCCCGTGCCATCGCCGGCACCGACAAGAAGGCCACCCTGGAGCTCGGCGGCAAGGCCGCCAACGTCGTCTTCGACGACGCCCCCATCGACCAGGCGATCGAGGGCATCGTCGGCGGCATCTTCTTCAACCAGGGCCACGTCTGCTGCGCGGGCTCGCGGCTGCTGGTGCAGGAGTCGGTGGCCGACGAGGTGCTCGGCAAGCTGAAGCGCCGGATGGGCACGCTGCGCGTCGGCGACCCGCTCGACAAGAACACCGACATCGGCGCGATCAACTCCCGTGAACAGCTCGAACGGATCCGCGAGCTCTCCGACATCGGCGAGGCCGAGGGTGCCGAGCGCTGGGCGCCGGTGTGCGACCTGCCGTCCTCGGGCTTCTGGTTCCCGCCGACGATCTTCACCGGCGTCACCCAGGCCCACCGGATCGCCCGCGAGGAGGTCTTCGGACCGGTCCTGTCGGTGCTGACCTTCCGCACGCCCGCCGAGGCGGTCGAGAAGGCCAACAACACGCCGTACGGCCTCTCCGCCGGCGTGTGGACCGAGAAGGGCTCGCTGATCCTGCACATGGCCTCGCAACTGCGGGCCGGCGTCGTGTGGGCCAACACGTTCAACAAGTTCGACCCCGCCAGCCCGTTCGGCGGCTACAAGGAGTCCGGCTACGGCCGCGAGGGCGGGCGCCAGGGCCTCGCCGCCTACCTGAAGGGAGCGGACGCCTGATGGCTCGCATCGACGTGCGCAAGACCTACAAGCTCTACATCGGCGGCGCGTTCCCGCGCTCGGAGTCGGGCCACTCGTACGAGGTCACCGACAGCAAGGGGAAGTTCGTGGCCAACGCCTCCCTCGCATCGCGCAAGGACGTCCGCGACGCGGTCGTCGCGGCCCGCAAGGCCTTCGGCTCCTGGTCGTCGCGGACGGCCTACAACCGCGGCCAGATCCTGTACCGGATCGCCGAGGTCATGGAGGACCGTCGCCCGCAGTTCGAGGACGCCGTGCGCCAGTCCGAAGGCGTCTCGGCCGCGGTCGCGCGGGCCCAGGTCGACGCCGCCGTCGACCGCCTGGTCTGGTACGCCGGCTGGGCCGACAAGCTCGCCCAGGTGATCGGCAACGCCAACCCGGTCGCCGGCCCGTTCTTCAACCACACCGCCCCCGAGCCGACCGGCGTCGTCGGCGTGCTCGCCCCGCAGGAGTCCTCGTTGCTGGGACTGGTCTCGGTCGTCGCGCCGGTGATCGTGACCGGCAACGTCGCGGTGGTCGTGTCGTCGTACGAGCGACCGCTGCCCGCCGTCACCTTCTCCGAGGTGCTCGCGACCTCCGACGTCCCCGGTGGCGTGGTCAACATCCTCACCGGTGACGCAGCCGCGCTCGGCCCCTGGCTGGCGGCGCACATGGACGTCAACGCGATCGACCTGTGCGGCGTCGCGGGCGATGCCGAGCTGGCGACCTCGCTGGAGGTCGCGGCGGCCGACAACCTCAAGCGGGTACGCCGGGCGCCGGGCGCCGAGCCGGACTGGTCCGCCGAGCCGGGCCTGTCCCCCATGACCGCGTTCGTCGAGCAGAAGACGGTGTGGCACCCGATCGGGATCTGACGTTCGAGCTGACGCCGGACGAGCTGCGCGAGGTCGCGCGGTTCGCCTTGGCATCAGCCGAGTCGCTGCTGCCCGTCTTCGAGGACGCCTGCCCGGAGGACCCACGCCCGCGTGCCGCGCTCGACGCTGCCCGGGTGTTCGTCGACGGCGCGCCGCGCAGCCGGCTGCAGCGGACCACCTCCATGGACGCCCATCGGGCCGCGGCAGCGGCCCCGACGGAGATGTCCCACCTCGCGGCCCAGGCAGCCGGTGATGCCGCATCGGCGGCCTACCTCCACCCGATCGCCAAGGCCCATCAAGTGGGCCACATCCTCCGCGCCTCGGCCAACGTCGCCCGGATCGCCGAACTCACCGCCGGCGATGACCCGTCCGTCGGATTGGCCGAGGTGGCTGCCGTGTCGGCGCGTGCGACGCCCGTCCTGGTCGACGTGCTGCGTCGCTATCCCGTCGCACCTCTCGGACGGAGCCGCACGGGCGAGCTGATGGTCGTACTGGACACAGCCCTAAGAGAGCGCGCTCGCTGATTCCCGACGAGGGCTGCCCGGAGGTCGAGGAGGTCGCGCAGCTGTCTCGGAGGTCGAGGAGGTCGCGCAGCGACCGTCACGAGACCGCCCAGGATGCTGCCGGAACTGTGCGCACGCTTCGGTCGCGTAGTTTCGTCGGAGGTCGAGGAGGTCGCGCAGCGACCGTCACGAGACCGCCCGGGATGCTGCCGGAACTGTCCGCACGCTTCGGTCGCGTAGCCGGTTGCGTTCGGAAAGGCGCTGACGAGGAAGGTGGCCGGGTCCGGTGGTCGGGTTGCGGTCCGCGACGACACATGAGCTGCACCTGGTGACGTCGATTCTCCACACCCCACCTATCGAGTTTCCCCTGTCCACAGGCGGGTTTCCGGCATTCGTTTGTGTCGGAGGCAGGTGGGAGAATCCAGTCATGGATCTCGGAACCCAGCCCCGCACGACAGCAGCTCTGCTGTCGCGGGTCGGCAGCCGGATCCGTTCCCGCAACGCCCTCCTGATCGAGGAGTGGGAGGACATCACCGCCTGGGCCGGCGACCACATCGTGTCCTCGCCTGTCGGAGCAGCGACGAT
Source organism: Nocardioides sp. F233 (assembly GCF_057813895.1). NCBI lineage: Bacteria > Bacillati > Actinomycetota > Actinomycetes > Propionibacteriales > Nocardioidaceae > Nocardioides > Nocardioides sp. F233. Next base: position 285,933 of record NZ_JBVASH010000007.1, on the reverse strand, counting down.
CACCGAGGGCTACCTCGACACCGGTGTCCCGATCGCCGGCGACGGCGCACCCCTGGTCTCGGAGTTCGCGTTGATGGAGCTCGTCGCGGTCCTCGGCCGCACACCCGACGGCGGCAAGGCCTACGTAGGGCGGGTCATCGAGTGCGCCTGGCGACTCCCCAACGTCTACGACGCCGTCACCACAGGCAAGCTCGCCCCGTGGCGGGCTGAACGGATCGCCGACCTCACCCACGGGCTGTGCGCCGATGCGGCGGCGTTCGTGGACCGGCAACTGTTCAACGCCTCCGGTGTCGGGTGGGCCCAATTGGAGCGCCTCGTGGCCGAAGCAGTGGTGCGGTTCGACCCCGAACGAGCCGAAGCCGAACGCCAGCAGGCCGCCGACCACCGGCACTTCGACATCAGCGACGTCGACGACCACGGTCTGGTCCACCTCGACGGACTGATGGATGCCGCCGACGGACACGACCTCGACCAGGCAGTGTCCCGGCGGGCCGAGGTCCTCGGCCGGCTGGGTGACGAGAGCTCGTTGGACGTGCGGCGTTCAAAGGCTGCTGCGGAGCTCGCCCGTCAGGACCTCGCGCTCGACCTGTTGATCCCCGACCCCGACACCGGTGAGGTCGTCGCGACCGTCCCGGGCCGCAAGGTGGTCCTGAACGTCCATGTCACCGACACCACTCTCACCGGCGACAACCCGGTCGGTCGGTGGGACGAAGGACGCTGCCCCGTCAGCACCGCTCAGATCAGGGAATGGCTCCGAGCCCGGCACACCACGGTCATCGTGCGGCCGGTCATCGACCTGGCCGGCCACGTCCCGGTCGGTTCCTACGAGATCCCCGAGCGGCACAGGACCCGGGTCCAGTTGCGGGACCACACCTGTCGGTTCCCGCACTGTTCTCGACCCGCGCAACGTTGCGACATCGACCACGCGAAGCCGCACGGCGAGGGCGGACCGACCTGCCCGTGCAACCTGGTCCCGCTCTGCCGGCGCCACCACCGCGCCAAGACCCACTCACGATGGCGCTACGAAACCCCGATGCCGGCCACCTACGTGTGGACCAGCCCCAACGGCCACCGGTTCAGGGTCGACCACCGCGGCACCCACCCCGTCCACGACACCAGCGACACCAGCCCACCCGACGAGTAGCCACCAAGCCCCGAACCCCGCAGAACCATGCTTCTGCGGGGGCATCAGCACGTCCCGGCCGGCTGCTAGGGCAACGTCGCCCGCATCACCCGCAGCGTGTTCCCACCCATGATCGCCGCGATCTCGGTCGGGGTGTAGCCACGGTTGACCAGCTCCTGGGTGATCGCGGCCAGGTGGGTGGTGTCCCAGCCGACGGTGGTGGCGCCGTCGTAGTCGCTGCCGAGGGCGGCGGTCCGGATGCCGGCGACCTCGACGACGTGGTCGATGGCGTCGACGACGGCCTTCGTGGTGAGCGAGCAGACGGCGGCGTCCCAGTAGCCCACGCCGACGACGCCTCCGGTGGCGGCGACACCGCGGATCTCGTCGTCGGTGAGGTTGCGGTTGACGTCGCAGGTGGCCTGGACGCCGCCGTGGCTGAGGACGACGGGCTTGGTCGCCATCGCCAGCATCTCGGCCACGGAGTCGTGGCTGGCGTGCGCGATGTCGACCATGATCCCGCGGCGCTCCATCTCCCGGAACACGCGACGTCCCAGGTCGGTCAGCCCGCCCTTCTTATCACCGTGCATGGAGCCGGCGACCTCGTTGTCGAAGAAGTGGGTGAAGCCGGCCATCCGCATGCCCGCGTCGTAGAGCTTGTCGAGGTTGTCGAAGTCGCCCTCGAGGTTCTGCAGGCCCTCGACCGAGAACAGCGCGCCGGTGACCTGCTTGCCCTCCTCGCGGTCGGCGATCAGCCGGTCCAGGTCGCGGCGCGAGCGGATCAGCCGGAGCGCGCCCTCGGACTTCCGGGCGGCCTTCTCCAGCTTCTCGGCGTGGTAGAGCGAGCGCTGCAGGAGCGAGGTCCAGGTCCGCGGCGGCTGCAGCTGCGCAAAGGTGAGTAGCGTGATGTTGTCGCTGTCGGCGGAGTTGCTGTCGTAGTTCTGGCCCTTCGGCGACTTCGACACCGACGAGAACACCTGCAGCGCGACGTTGCCGTCCTCGAGCCGGGGCAGGTCCAGGTGCCCGCGGTCGGAGCGGTCCAGGATGTCGCGGTCCCACATCAGCGTGTCCGAGTGCATGTCGACGACCTCGAGCGAGTCGTGCAGCTTCTGCGTCTCGGGGCTGATCTCCGGCAGCTCGGCGGGCTCGACCTTGTTCATCCCGTTCTCGACGATGCCCGGCGCGAACGTGAAGAACCCGATCGCGGCCAGCACCGCCAGGGCCAGCAGTGTCAGCAACGTCCTCTTGATCCAGCGGCGCGGCCGCCGTCCTCCCTCTCCCATGGGGGTGAACCTACCGACCGACTCGCTCCCCCACCGTCGGTACGGCAGACTCGACCCCCATGACCGCCCGTGCCCGCGTGATCGTGCTCGCCGGCCCCTCGGGGTCCGGGAAGTCCCGGCTGGCCGGGCGGCTCGCGAAGGCGTACGGCTGGCCGACGCTGCGCCTCGACGACTTCTACCGCGACGGCGACGAGCCGTGCCTGCCGCTGATCACCGAGGGTGCGAACGCCGGGCTGGTGGACTGGGACCACCCGGGCAGCTGGAGCCACGAGGACGCCTTCGCCGCCCTGCAGGAGCTGTGCGCGACGGGCGCGACCGAGGTGCCGGCGTACTCGATCTCGGAGAGCCGCCGCACCGGCTCCCAGCGCCTCGACCTGGCCGGCGCCCGCCGGTTCTGCGCGGAGGGGATCTTCGCGACCGAGATCGTCGAGGAGTGCCGCCGGGCGGGGATCCTCGCGGAGGCGTACTGCATCACCCAGCACCCGGTCCTGACCTTCTGGCGCCGGCTCACCCGCGACCTGCGCGAGCACCGCAAGCCGCCCCTGGTGCTCGTACGACGCGGCCTCGCCCTGGCCCGAGCCCAGCGCCAGATCGTGCGCCGGGCGACGGCCGTGGGTTGCCGGGTCGCGACCGGCGAGCGGGCATTCGCCGAGCTGCGGGACAGCCGCGACCAGGAGGGCGACCATGCGGTGGCCGGCTGACCTGGCGCCCAGCGAGCTGCGCCAGCCCGACACCCGCACCTGCGGCGCGGCCAGCGTCCTCGGCGCCCGCGCGCTGCTGACCTCGTGGCGCCCGGAGGACGCGGAGCACGACATCACCGAGGAGCACCGGCTGCTCACCTCCTCGCGCAGCCCCCGCGACCGGTTCCAGCTGCCGTGGCCGCGCGCGCTCGGCACCCCGCCGTGGGCGGTCGCCAACGCGCTGCGGGCACTGAGCGGTGAGCCGGTCGCGACGGTGTTCGTGCGCCCCCGCCCCGCGATCGGGTACGACGTCCTGCGCGAGCAGCTGCACAGCCGACCCGTCGCGGTCTACATCGGCACCCGCTGCCTGCCCCGCCACGTGGTGCTGGCCGTGCGCGCGACCGCCACCGGGGTCGAGGTGTTCGACCCGGCGAGCGGGCACCTGATCGACGTGCCCGCCGAGAACTGGGCCGGACAGCGGGTCGGCGTCGCCGGCTGGAACCACTTCTGGTTCGTGGTCTGACGACGGACGGTCAGCCGAGCCCACCCGCGCCGGCGACGACGGCATAGGTGATCGCCGACGTGTACGCCGACGCCTGGGCCGGGAGCCGGGTGTCGGCCAGGCGGACCTCGACGATCGCGTGCTCGGTGGCCAGGGACGACACCATCGTCGCGTGGACCGGGACGGGCATCTTCACCTCCGCCGAGTCACGCCCGCTGCAGCCGTGCTCGTCGTCGCTGAACTCGACGGGCAGCTGCTCCTCGACGGAGGCGCAGGTCGCGCTCACCAGCGTGGTGAGCGCCGCCTTGCGCTCCTCGCCGTCCTGGCCGCCCGGCACGGCGTAGCTGCTCACGGTGACCTCCAGCTCCGCGGCCCCGCTGCTGCCGACCGTGCACCGGGTGCGGGTGACACCGGGGGTCCCGGTGTCGACCTGTTGGGTCCCGGCACCCAGTCCGAGCTCGGGCGGCAACCCCCCGGCCACGACCTCGCACAACCGTGTTGCCGGTTGCGCCGATCGCCCTTCCTCCGCGCCGCCAGACGTCGACGGCTCGTCCCGTCCGTGGTCCCGAGTGAGGAGGACGACCACGGTCGCGGCGACCACGACGCCCAGGATGAGCACGAGCACCAGGGCGCGCGAACGGTCTCTCGCCGGTGACGACATGGTCCCCACACTGCCCCCGTGGACCGTTCGGAAACCCGTGGTTTCTGCAGTGCTCGACGTGGGCAGGCCGTTGGATGGCCACCACCAACCCCGGGAACGGAGTGCCATGCCCCAGCTCGACTTCGACGGTCGTCAGCGGCTGCAGGTTCTGCAGTCGCGGTACGGCGCGGCCCGCTTCCAGGACCTGGACCCGGTGACCGGGCAGGACAGTGAGACCGGCGTCGCGCTCACGATCGACGCCGCCCGGCGGGTCGTCGCGGCCGTCGTACCCGATCCATCCCTGGTGCGGACCCCGGCACAGCTGCGCAGCGGTGTCCGCGCGGCGTTCGTCGACGCCGACCTCGCCCGCGCCGAGGCATCGCGTGCGGCGTCCGGCGAACCGGTGCCGCAGGGCGACCAGATCGAGATCTCCTCGCTCCTCGCCCCGGCCACGACGGAACGCCGCGGCATCGCCCAGCGCACCCGGGCGGCCGTGCTGAGCGGCGTCCCGGCCGGCACCACGGCATCGGTGCTGGCGGGTGTCGGTCACTCCGGCAACGGATACCTCAGCGTCACGATCGGGCCGACCGGCGTCGTCGAGGACGTCCGGGCTGATCCCGACTGGCTCGCCGCAGCACCCGCGCACTACCTCGAAGCAGCACTCACCCAGGCGTTCGACGAGGCCTGCCAGCCTCGGGATGGAGAAGACCGATGACCCTGGAAGCCGACCTCGAGCGGTTCCCGCTCGCCGCGCACGAGTGGGAGGAGCTGTCCGGCAAGCTCCTGTCCGCGCGCACCAAGATCGACGAGGGCCGCAACGACGGGTGGCGCTTCGGGATCCTCGCCGAGACCGTCGGTGACGCCCACGACCTCCTGATCGGCAATGTGTACGACGCACTGGACGCCGGCAGCAAGATCGCCCTGTCGATCGCGTCGGCCCTGCACGCCACCGCTCGTGACTTCGGCATGACCGACGCGGAGCAGGCGAAGTACCTCAACACCACGAAGGACGAGATCTGATGACCGTCTTCACCAAGGACTCGTGGGGTTCCGGTGCCAACCAGATGGACCTGTCCTACGTCGACTTCACCGACGACGTCGAGACCTGGCTCGACAAGATCGAGGACAAGATCCGCGAGGGCGAGACCTGGGTCTGGGAGCAGTGGGACAACAGCATCGTGATGAAGTACGGCAAGTGGGTCAGCCCGCTCGCCTGGCTCGCGATCAAGCACGCGAAGAACGCCCTCGAGGACGCGATCGAGGCGATCTGGGACAAGTTCACCGAGGTCTGCGAAGGCGTCTGGGAGAAGATCAAGGAGCTGTTCGCGACCCCCTGGGGCCTGATGGACCTCTCCGAGCGCTACAGCTCGGCCTCCGGGATCCTGCAGAACCAGGTGACGCTGATCGACCGGATCTCCCGTCACATCGAGAAGGGCTGGGAGGGCGACGCCTTCACCGCCTACGCCGGGATGACGAGCGAGCAGAAGGCCGCGATGGCGGGCCTGCAGGGTGCGCTGTCGACGGCGGCATCGGCGTGCGCCGCCGGTGCCAACCAGATCTGGAAGATCTGGATCGCGGTCATGAACTACATCCTCGACCAGGTCGACACCGTCCTCGGCAAGATCAAGGACGCCACCGACGCCGGCCAGTGGGTCAGCCTGGAGTCCGGCGTCGTGACCGCGCTGGTCGGCGAGCTGCTCACCAACGTCGCCCGGCTCGGCACCGAGATGCTGTCGTTCTGGGCCGACAACGAGACCGTCAACTACGCCGTCTGGAACGGCCTGAACGACGGGATCCCCGGCATGACCGTCAACGGCAGCGGCGACAGCCGCGAGCTGGTGTGGCCCCCGTTGAGCCCCGCCGACGTCAAGGACGTCCAGGACAAGGACGCCTGGGAGCACAACTGACGGTCAGCCTCGAGCTCAGTGACCGGCCTGCTCGGCGTACCAGGGCTTGATGGTCTCGGTGATCAGGCGGTACCGCTCGTCGTACGGGATGAAGGCGGACTTCATCGCGTTGACCGTCAGCCACTCCATCTCGGCCCAGCCGTAGCCGAAGGTCTCGGCGAGCAGACCGAACTCGCGGCTGAGGGTGGTGCGGCTCATCAGCCGGTTGTCGGTGTTGACCGTGACCCGGAACCGGAGCGATGCGAGCAGCTTGATCGGGTGCTCCTCGAGCGACGGCGCGGCTCCTGTCTGGACATTCGACGAGGGACACATCTCGAGCGGGATCCGCTTGTCCCTGACGTACGACGCCAGCCGGCCCAGTTGCGCGACGCCGGCGTCGTCCACCTTGATGTCGTCGACGATCCGTACGCCGTGGCCGAGGCGGTCGGCGCCGCACCACTGCACGGCCTCCCAGATCGACGGCAGGCCGAAGCCCTCGCCGGCGTGGATGGTGAAGTGGGAGTTCTCGCGCTGGAGGTACTCGAACGCGTCGATGAACCGGGTGGGCGGGTAGCCCGCCTCGGGGCCGGCGATGTCGAAGCCGACGACACCGCGGTCGCGCCAGGCGATGGCGAGCTCGGCGATCTCCATCGCGCGGGCGGCCTGGCGCATGGCGGTCAGCAGGTGCCGCACGATGATCCGGCCACCGGACGCGGCCACCGCGGTCATGCCCTCGTCGAAGCCCCGCTGCACGGCGGCGACGACCTCCTCGAGGTCGAGGCCGGACTCGACGTGGAGCTCGGGGGCGTAGCGGATCTCGGCGTACACGACACCGTCGGCGGCCAGGTCCTCGACGCACTCCCGCGCGACCCGGGTCAGCGCCTCGGCGGTCTGCATCACCCCGACGGTGTGGGCGAAGGTCTCGAGGTAGCGCTCGAGCGAACCCGAGTCGGCCGCCTCCGCGAACCACCGCGCGAGCGCGTCGGTGTCGGTCTCCGGGAGGGCGTGGCCCACCCCGGCGGCGAGCTCGATGATCGTCGCCGGCCGCAGTCCCCCGTCGAGGTGGTCGTGGAGCAGCACCTTGGGTGCCGCCCGCAGCAGGTCCGCCGGAAGGCCGCGTGTAGGTTCCATGACCGAATACTAGAGAGCATCAGGAGCGGACACATGCGGGTCTTCACTACCTTCGACGAGCTGATCGCCGCCAACGGCGAGGTCCTCGGCACCGGTGACTGGGTCGAGATCTCCCAGGAGCGGGTCAACCAGTTCGCCGAGGCGACCGGTGACCACCAGTGGATCCACGTCGACGTGGAGCGCGCGAAGGAGGGCCCGTTCGGCGGCACCATCGCCCACGGCTACCTGACCGTCTCGCTCATCCCGTGGCTCGGCGACTCGATCTTCGCGCTGGAGACCCCGGGCGCCAAGCTGAACTACGGCATCAACAAGGTGCGCTTCCCGAGCCCGGTGCTGGTCGGCAAGCGGATCCGGCTCACGGTCACCCTGGCCGACGTCACCGAGCTCGCCAGCGGCTACCAGATCACCCTCAAGCACGTCATCGACATCGAGGGCGAGGACAAGCCGGCCGCGGTCGCCGAGACCGTGGTGCTGCTCCTGCCCTGATCGGCGCGGAGCTGTTGGCAACACCTGCCATGCACCACGCTTGCCGTCGTCACTAGGGTCGACCCATGTCCGCGCCTCTCGACGACGTCCTGGTCCTCGACCTCACTCGTGCCCTCGCCGGCCCCCATGCGGCGATGATGCTCGGCGACCTCGGCGCCCGCGTGATCAAGGTCGAGAGCCCCGGTGGCGACGACACCCGCACCTGGGGCCCGCCGTTCGTCGACCCCACGGAGGGCGAGCGCGAGTCGACGTACTTCCTCTCGGCGAACCGCAACAAGGAGTCGATCACCCTCGACCTCAAGGACCCGGCCGACCAGGACGTGCTGGCCCGGCTGGTCGAGCGCGCCGACGTGCTGATGGAGAACTTCCGGGTCGGTGTGCTCGACCGCCTCGGCTTCCCGATCTCCCGCCTCCACGAGCTCAACCCGCGCCTCGTCGTCCTGCAGATCACCGGCTTCGGCCACGACGGCCCCGAGGCGACGCGCTCCGGCTTCGACCAGATCGCGCAGGGCGAGGGCGGCCTGATGTCGCTGACCGGCCTCACCGAGCCGACCAAGGTCGGCGTGCCGATCGCCGACCTGCTGGCCGGCATGAACGGTGCGTACGGCGTCGTCTCTGCCCTCTACGAGCGCGAGCGCACCGGCCGCGGCCGCGTCGTGCACACCTCTCTGCTCGCCGGCATGGTCGGCGTGCACGCCTTCCAGGGCACCAAGTGGACCGTCGCCAAGGAGGTCCCCGGCCTGGCCGGCGGCCACCACCCGTCGATCGCCCCGTACGGCATGTTCGCGACCGCGACCGCCCCCGTGCAGATCGCCTGCGGGTCGGAGAAGCTGTGGCAGGCGCTGTGCGCCGAGCTCGGCATCGACCCCGAGCGCGAGGGCATGGCGACCAACCCCGAGCGGGTCCAGAACCGCGACGCGGTGATCGCCCTGATCGAGGAGCTGCTCGCCCCGCTCGCCGCCGAGGACGTGCTCGCGCGCCTCGACAAGGCAGGCGTCCCGGCCGGCAAGGTGCGCTCCCTCGACGACGTCTACGCGTGGGACCAGACCCGCTCCCAGGGCCTGCTCATCGACGTCGAGCACTCCACGCTCGGCGACATCCAGCTGCCCGGACCGACCCTGCGCTTCGACGACAACGCGTACGCCGGCGGCCGCGAGCAGCACGTCGCGCCGCCCACGCTCGGGCAGCACAACGAGTCGATCAGGGAGTGGCTGGGCCTGTCCTGACGCCTGGCCTCAGGCGTCGGCGACCGCCAGCCGCGCCTTGAGCAGCGGGATCGCGGGGTGCCGGAGCCGGCCCTCACGACCGAGGTCGGCGAGACAGGCCTCCAGCACCGCGGTGTCGTACGGCGCCAGCTCGCTGTAGTGCAGCACCGCATCGGGCTGCGGGTCGGCGAGCAGCGCCTCGCGGACCGCGACGGCGACGTACTCCCCCATCTGGACCAGGGCCGGACTCTCGGTGCCGGGCAGCAGGTCGCCGCCGTAGGCCTCGACGGCGGCGGCGACGTGGCCGCGTCGCAGCAGCGCCAGCACGTGGTCGACGTCGGTCGCGATCGGCATCAGCAGCCGGTAGGGGCGTGAGGCGAGCTGGCCGGCCAGCGCGGCGCGCAGGTGGGACACCTCGGCCTTGAGCGTGGAGAAGGTGACCGCGTGGTCGCCGTACAGCATCGCGTGCAGCTGGTCGAGCGAGAGCCCGTCGGGGTGCAGCGCGAGGAGCGAGAGGATCTCGGTCTGGCGGCGGTTCAGCAGCAGCCGCTGCCCGTCGACCCGGGCCTCGGCGGTGCCGAGCAGGCTGAGCACCAGGCCCGGCTCACTGATCTCCTCGGGCGGCGCGGCCTCCTCGTAGAGGTGGGTGCGTGGCAGCGCCTGCTCGACCAGCCGGGCGAGCACGCGGGCGGTGGCCAGGCCGATCGGGTGGGTGCGCTCCCAGGTGGTGGAGATGTCGAGGACGCCGAGCTTGGCGCCACTCACCGGGTCGTGCAGCGGCGCGGCCCAGCACACCCAGTTGTGCACGATCGGGGCGTAGTGCTCGGCGCTGAACACCATCGCGGGCCGGTCCAGCCGGTTGGCGAGGTCGAGCGCGTTGGTGCCGACCGAGCGGTCGTCCCAGCGCCCGCCCGGCACGAAGTTCACGGTCTCGGCCTTGCGGCGCATCACGCGGCCGCCGTACGTCCACAGCACCCGGGTGTCGGGGTCGGTGACCGCGAGGACGAGGTCGCCGTCCTCGGCCGTGCGGCGCAGCTCGTCCTCGACCCGCTCGACCGCGATCTGCAGCGGCGAGCCCTTCCAGAACGAACGGGTCTCCGACTCGTCGGCCAGCGGTGCCTGGACCACGTCGCGGGCGACGGAGGCCCCCGAGCGGGTCCAGCTGTCGAGGATCTCGGGACGCACCTGGGTCAGGGCGCCGTCGCCCTCCTCGACCCACGTGGTCCAGGCGGCGAGCGCGCGCCGCCGACGCTGGTCGAGCTCGTCCATGCCTTGCAGACTACTCCCGCTTGTGACGCCGATCACGTGTGGATGCGGCCGCTCAGCGACCCCAGCGGCTCCCCCGAACCACCCCAGCGCCCGGCGACGATCTCGGCGGCGATGCTGATCGCGGTCTCCTCGGGTGTGCGGGCGCCGAGGTCGAGGCCGATCGGGCTGCGCAGCCTCGCCAGCTCGTCGGTGGTGAGGCCGGCCTCGCGGAGCCGGTCCATCCGGTCGTCGTGGGTACGACGCGAGCCCATCGCGCCGACGTACCCGACCTCGGGCAGCCGCAGCGCGACCTCCAGGAGCGGTACGTCGAACTTCGGGTCGTGGGTGAGCACGGCGATGACGGTGCGGGCGTCGACCCGGCCGGCCTCCTGCTCGGCGGCGAGGTAGCGGTGCGGCCACTCGACGACCACCTCGTCGGCGCCGGGGAACCGGCTGGTCGTGGCGAACACGGGCCGCGCGTCGCAGACCGTGACGTGGTAGCCGAGGAAGTTGCCGACCCGCGCCACGGCGGCGGCGAAGTCGATCGCGCCGAAGACCAGCATCCGCGGCGCCGGGGCGAACGCCCACACGAAGACCCGCATCCCCTCGCCGCGGCGCTCGCCGTCGGGACCGTAGGTGAGGGTGCCGTTGTGGCCGGAGGCGAGCAGGCCCAGCGCGTCGTCGCGGACGGCGTCGTCGATGCGTCGGCTTCCCAGGGAGCCCGTCGGCGGATCGTCGGGACGGATGACCGCCCGCCGGCCGACGTACGCCGGGTCGGGGTGGTCGACGACGGTCGCGACCGCGACCGGACGGCCCGCCTCGATGTCGGCCGCGATGGCCGCGAGCTCGGGGAAGGTCTCCCGGTTCACCTTCTCGACGTAGACGTCGAGGATGCCGCCGCAGGTCAGGCCGACCGCGAACGCGTCGTCGTCGGAGACGCCGTAGCGCTGCAGGGTCGGGGTGCCGGAGGTGGTCACGGTCTGGGCCAGGTCGTAGACCGCGCCCTCGACGCAGCCGCCCGACACCGAGCCGACCGCGGACGCGTCGGGGCCGACCAGCATCGAGGCGCCCGGGGGTCGGGGGGCGGAGCGGAAGGTGGCCACGACGGTGCCCATCCCGACGCTCTCCCCCGCCTCCCACCAGGCGAGCAGCTGGGACAGGACCTCACGCACGACGTACCTCCTCGAGCAGGTCGACGAACGTCGCCAGCGAGTGGCCGGCGAGGAAGGCGTCGACGTGGGGCAGGACGGCGACGATCCCCTGCTGCACGGGGGCGTAGCCGTCCTTGCCACGGTGCGGGTTGACCCAGACGACCTTGTGGGCGAGCCGGTGCAGCCGGTCGACCTGCTCGGCCAGCAGCGCGGTGTCCCCGCGCTCCCAGCCGTCGCTGAAGATCACGACCACCGCGCCGCGGGCCATCCCGCGGCGGCCGTGCCGGTCGACGAACGCCTTGAGCGTCTCGCCGAGCCGGGTGCCGCCCGACCAGTCCGGGACGACGTCGCCCGCGGCCGCGATCGCCCGGTCGGGGTCGCGCCGCTTGAGCGCGCGGGTCAGGTGGGTGAGCCGGGTACCGAGGCTGAAGACCTCGACGCCGGGGCCGGCGTTGACGACCCGGTGGGCGAGGCGGAGCAGCGCGTCGGCGTACCCGCTCATCGAGCCGGACACGTCGACCAGCAGCACCACACGGCGCGGCCGGGTCGCGCGTCGGCGGCGGTGGATCTCGGCCGGCTCGCCCATCCGGCGCAGGCTGGCACGCAGGGTGCGGGAGGCGTCGACGTCCCCGCGGCGGTGCGGCGTACGACGCGCGGTCGGGCGGGTGGGCAGGGTGACGCGGAGGGTGCCGAACATGGCCGCGAGCTTCATGCGGTCGGCCGGGTCCATGGTCGCGACGTCGCGGTGGCGCAGCACCTCGATCGCGCTGGCCGCGGCCTTGATCGGGTCCTCGTCCTCGTCCGGACCGCCGCCCGGCTCGCCCTGCTGGTCGGGGAGGAGGGACGCCGTCGGCTGCTGTCGTTCGGTGCGGGGGCGCAGGGTGGGCGTGGTGTTGTCGCGGTCGAACCACTCGTCGAAGACCCGGTCGTGGCGCTCGAGGTCCTCCGGGGTCGCGCACAGCGTCGCGCGCCCGGCCGCGCGGGTCGCCGTACGGTCGCCGAGGCCGACCAGGGCGACGGCGTCGAGGTAGGCGCGGGTGCGGTCCTGGGTGACGGGTACGCCGGCCGCCCGGAGCGCGGTCGCGAAGCCGAGGAGGATCTCGTCGGGTTGGTGGACCAGGGTCGCGGTGGTCATCGCGCGAGCATCCGGTCGAGCGCGGCGCGCACCCGCTCGGCGTCGTCGCGGTACTTCACCAGCGCGCCGAGGGTCCGCGCCGCCGTCTCGACGTCGAGGTCGGTGGTGCCGAGGTGCTGCAGGGCCCGCGCCCAGTCGAGGGTCTCGGCGACGCCCGGCGGCTTGAGCAGGTCGGTCCCGGCCCGCAGCTGCTGCACGACCTCGACCACCTGACGGGCCAGCGTCGCGCTGACCTCGGGCGCGCGGCTCCGCACGATGGCGACCTCGCGCTCGAGGCCCGGGTGGTCGATCCAGTGGTAGAGGCAGCGCCGCTTGAGCGCGTCGTGCAGCTCGCGGGTGCGGTTGGACGTGAGCACGACCGTCGGCGGCGTCGCGGCCTGCACGGTGCCGAGCTCGGGGATGGTCACCTGGAAGGTGGAGAGCACCTCGAGCAGGAACGCCTCGAACTCGTCGTCGGCGCGGTCCACCTCGTCGATCAGCAGCACCGCGGGGCTCTGCTGCAGCGCGGCCAGCACCGGTCGCGCGAGGAGGAAGCGCTCGTCGTACAGGCTCTTCTCGGCCTCCTCGACGTCGCCCTTGGTGCTTCCCGACAAGGCCTCCAGGGCCCGCAGGTGCAGGATCTGGCGCGGGAAGTCCCAGTCGTACAGCGCCTGGGTCGCGTCGATCCCCTCGTAGCACTGCAGCCGGATCAGCGGCCGGTCCAGGCTCTCCGCGATCGCCTCCGCGAGCGCCGTCTTGCCGGTACCCGGCTCGCCCTCGAGCAGCAGCGGGCGCGACATCTCCAGCGACAGGAAGAGGACGGTCGCCAGCTCGTCGTCGGCGAGGTAGCCCGTCTCCTCCAGCCGGCGGGCGAGATCGGCGACGCGGGTGTCCATGCCACCAAGGCTAGGACCCCGCCGTTGGCGGGAGGTTGGCAACTGTTGCCGAAGTCAGCGGGGCGTGTAGAGCCAGCGCAGGATGGCGCGGCTGGTCAGGTAGCCGAGTGCCGCGCCGGCGACGCCGAACACGACGACGATCCACGTGGGCGCGCCGAGACGTTGCGGCACGAACGTCAGCACCGCGACTCCCAGGGGGTACCCGGCGATCGCGATCAGGCCTGCCAGCCACGGCGGCACGTTCCGCACGTCGGTGCTCGGCCCATCCATCGCGCCATCATCGCCGATGGGCGTCAGCGGCGCTGCAGGATCACCCGAGAGCCGACGTACCCGCACAGGACGCCCACGACGCGCGCAAAGGTCTCGGCCGGCTCCGATGCGTCGAGGGCGATCGCCACCAAAGTACCGATGGCGCCTCCGAGCACGACGCAGCCCATGACGACCACCAGCCGCATCCTGGCCGACACTTCCCGTCCCTGGGTACCCGAGCTCATCGGTCCATCATCGCCGGTCGACATCGGCGCCCGTCGCCAGGTCCCCGCACTCGACGAGCGCGACGTCGTGGGTCGCGAGGTAGGCGCGTGCGCCCTGGTCCCCCGCTGCGCTGGTGATCACGTCGGCCCAGTGGTCGCGGCCGATCAGGACGGGGTGACCCGGGCGGCCGTCGTACGACGCCCGGGCGAGTGCCTTGCCGCTGTCGGTGGCGGTCGCCAGCACTCGCGCCACCACCTCCGCGGTGACGTCCGGCAGGTCGACGAGGTGGACGAGGGCGGCGTCAGTGGCGGCGTCAAGGGCTTCGAGGCCGGTCGCGAGCGAGGCGCCCATCCCCGACGACCAGTCCTCGGAGCGGACCGTGCTGACGCCCGTGAGGCCGGCGAGAAGTGGCTCCGCCTCGTCTGCGGCGGCACCGAGCACGACCACGACCCGGTCGCACCCGCCGTCGCGAAGCACCTGCACGGACCGGGTCAGCCAGGGCGTGCCGTCGTCGTCACGGACCAGCGCCTTGGGCATGCCCATCCGGCGGCCCGAGCCGGCCGCGAGGAGGAGCCCCGTCACGTTCACGGCTCGACCCTGCCACACGGGCTCGGTCGGCTCAGGCCGGCGCCCACGGCGTACCGGCCCAGCGTCGTACGTCGGCCGGCACCGGACGAGAGGCATCGAGCCACGACGAGCGCGCCTCGCCGCTCGTGGACCAGCCGTCCGGGGTGCGAGTTGCGGTGTCCTCGCCCTGCCGGGCATGCACCACACCTCCGGCCGCGACGGCGAGGAACCACCGGTCCAGCTCCTCCAGCAGGTCCTCGGCCCCGGAGTCGCAGGCATCGCAACCGCAGAACGGCACCCTCGCCAGGAGCACCGCATCATCGGCGTCGCCACTGCAGATCCCCACATCCAGACCGAACCGCTCGCCGTCGACCTGGGTGTCGGCGACGAGGAGCCGCAGCCCGCCGGGAGCGACCGGGTCGATCCGGCGGACCCGGATGTGCCGGTCCGACGCCTTGTCCTCACCGAGCCACGGCGTGACCGCCACCTCGACCGCACGGGCGTGACCGGCCTGGGTCAAGGCGTCGATCCAGGCGTCCACGCGGCTGTCGAGGATGCGGTACTTGCTGACGTCAGTGACTCGCGAGTACTCCTCCTCGAGCGGCGAGGTCATGCCGGGATGCGGGTCGGGCCATCCCGGCGTGGCGGCCCCCGTCACGACGAACGCTCGATCGACGTCAGCGAGCAGCAGGCTCAGCCAGTTCGGCAGCCCTAGGTCGGCGTCGTACAGATCCACAGGCGAACCCTCCCTGACCGCCGCCCGCCAGGACAACCACGTTTCCTGCGGCGCTGACGTCGACGCCGGCGGGTCAGTTGGCCACGGTCAGCATCACAGCAGCATCACTGATCGCCTCGAGGTCGTGTCGCTGCGGCGGGATGACGAGGTGGTCGCCAGCCACACCGCGCCAGGTCTCGCCACCGGCATGCAGCGCGACCTCTCCCTCGAGCACCTGCAGCGTCGCCTCCTCTGGCGCATCGTGCTCGCCGAGCCGCTCCCCCGCCCGCAACGCGATCAAGGTCTGCCGCAACCGGTGCTCGCGGCCGCCGTACACGGTGACGGCGGCACGACCGCTGCTCGCCTCACGCGCGGCATCGAGCTGGTTCTCCGCCAACGAGGTCAGGTTCGTGGACTCCATGACGTGCTCCTCTCGGACATCACTTCACGGCGGATCGGGCCGCACCTCATACCTACCTCATCGGCGCGGGTTTGTGTCGGGGGTGCGTGATCGACTGTGGTCATGGACCTGGACCTGGGCGAGCTGGCAGCAGGAGAGCTGCTCGCGCGCGCCGAGGTCAACGTGCGTGAGCGGCGCCAGGCCGAGGTCGACCAGCTCCTGCTGGCGCTGGCGTGGTGCGACCGCAACAGCAACGACCCGCAGTCGGCCGCCAGCGCCGCACCGGCGTCGCGGGGCGGAGACCACCTGGTCCGGCTCGGTGGCGACGGCACACCACCGGTGGCCGAGCTGTGCATCGGTGAGCTGGCCATCGCCTTCCAGTCCGGCTACGTCAGCACCCACAACCTCGCCGCGGCGGCGCTGGACCTGCGCCACCGGTTGCCGGCGCTGTGGAGCCTGGTGCTCGACCTGCGGCTGCCGGTCTGGCTCGCGCGCAAGATCGCCGTGCTGGCCAGGGAGCTCGACCGCGATGCAGTGCGCCTGGTCGATGCCGCCGTCGCTGCCGCGGTGCAGGAGTCCCCCGGCCGGATCCTGCGGATCGCCGAGGCGAAGGTGATCGAAGCCGACCTGGCCGCCCATCAGGCCCGGGTCGCCGAGGACGCCCACAAGACCGGGTGCTGGCTCTCCAAGCCGCGTCCCGGCGACATCGTCGACCAGGTGGGAGGCGGCGAGGCCGCCACCCGCCGGTTCGCCGCGAAGCTGCCGGCCGGGGCCGCGGTCCAGCTGGATGCCGTCATCGACGACCTCGCCGATGCCCTCGAGGCGCACCAGGACCGTGCGTCGGGCGAGGAGCCCGCTACCCGGGCCCAGCTGCGAGCCCGGGCGTTGGCACTCCTCTCCGACCCGCACGCTGCCGCACGGTTCCTGGACGGCCTCGACGGCGCGACCGAGGACAGCCCGTCACCCGAGCCGCCGAAGAAGCCCGCCCGACGCCGCAAGGCGGTCATTCAGGTCCACATCTCGGCTCTCGCGCTCGCCGGCATCATTCCCGGCGTCGCCCGAGCCGAAGGCCTCGGCCCGTTCTTGCTCGAGCAGCTCGTCGAGCTCCTCGGCCGCCACGACATCACCGTGCAACCCGTGCTGGACCTCGCCGGAGTCACGAGCGTGAATGCCTACGAGCACCCCACCATCGCCCGCGAGCGCGCCCTCCAGCGGATGTGCGGTGACGTCTTCCCACATTCCGCCAACGCGGCCGGCGTCGGCGGCCGCTTGGACCTTGACCACCCCACTCCCTACATCCCACCTGCCCGCGGCGGCCCACCCGGCCAGACCGGCGACCGCAGCGCCGCTCCCCTGACCCGAAGACACCATCGGATCAAGACCCACGGCCACCTCCCCGACGGCGGAGGCGGCTACCAGGTGCGCCAACTCGGCCTCACCGCCTACCGCTGGATCACACCCCACGGCCTCGCCCGCATCGTCACCCCACGCGGCACGACCCGGGTCGAGCTGCTGCGCGCCCGCGATGGCACGGTGCTCGGCGAGTTCTGCCTCGACTCGCCTGTTGACCTGGACCACGCCGGACTCCCCTGCCCGGCGTGACGGGCGACGATGCTCTGGCGCGGCCAGGAACCGTCGGCCGGACACCGGGCTAGCGTCTTGTCGGCTTGGTCGCCGCGGTCAAACCACCCAGTTTGAAGCACCCGCCGCGCGGCGGCCGAACCCGTCCATAAGCGCCCGCGTGGCCGCAAGGCGGCGTCAGCGCGCCCCCTCAGCCGTGCGCAAAGAGCGGCGGCTATCGACGTGGCTGGGCCAGACGAAATCCGTCACAGTTGGTCGCAACGGCGGCGAACTCTGTTAGCCGGCGGCGGAACTCCGTCACCACGAAGCAGCGGGCAAGTCTCGCATCCTGATCCGGCCAGATCTTAACTCCGCCCTGTCCATCTCCTCGACCTACAACCCTGCAAGGGGACCACCGGAACGACGGAGCAGCCATCCAACCTTGGATCGCAAGCTACGGGTCACCGAGTTTTCGGCCAGCGACACGGCCCACGCCGTAATGTCGTTGCCAACACCACTCACCCGGAAAGGGGTCGGCTTGGAGGCGGACTTTCAGGTGATGGCCCACCGACTGTGCCGTATTCGTAGCAGCGATGACCTGGTCGAGGAACTCGCGCCTGTTGACGCACACGGATTTCTTGAACCATCCGGCCTCCTCATTCCACCGACCGGGCCACTAACACCCGGCGGACTCATCGCGCCCGAAGACATGAACGTCAGCGCGCTCGTGCTGCTTGGCGAGCCCGGCATCGGCAAGTCAACGGCCTTCGGGGGGCTGGTCGACAAAATGCCGCCGTACCAAATAGTTCGCGTGGACGGCGCCAGCATTACAGATGCCAGTTTCTTTGACGTGGTCGGCCGGCACTTGAAGACAGTCGTGGAGTCCGAGGCTTCCGAGCGTGAAGAGGGGGGTAGTTCAGAGGCTCCCCTCACAATCGTCATCGATCAACTCGACGAGAGTCCGATGATCCGACGCTTCGCGCAAGCCTTCGATCGCGCATGCAACTCAACAAGGATCAAAGGGCTCCGCGTGTACGTCGCCTGCCGAGCGGCGGACTACCCGAATGGCCTGACCTCCGTGCTGGCCAACACTTGCGGCGACTGCACAGTTGCTGATCTCGCGCCGCTCTCCAGACCTGAGGCGCAGCGACTTGCCGACAGCATTCCAGGCGTTGACGGCGCTGCGATGGTCGAAGCTGCCGTCAGTGCAGGGGCTGGCGCCCTGGCGAGTGTCCCCCTCACGCTCGGGCTCCTCACGCGAATATTCCTACGCGAGGGCGGCGCACTCGCCGGCAGTTCGATCGAGATCTTCGAGAAGGCCGTCGACCAGCTTCTCGGGCCTCACCCAAGGACCGCCCATCGGTCGACATCGAGCAGCCTGGACCAACGGCGGGCAATCGCCGGCCGCGCAGCTGCACTGCTCCTGCTGTCGGGCCGTCGCACGATATGGGCGGGAAGCCCATTACTTGACGGCCCGCAAGACATTCGAGAGGACGCGCTCGTAGGCGGTTCGGAGCAGGTCATCCACGGTTCTTTCGAGGTGACCCGCGAACACGTGCTCGAGACGCTCAACTCCGGGCTATTCGCCGCTCGCGGCATGAACCGCTCCGCATTCCGGCACGGATCCATCGCCGCCTACTTGGCCGCTCGCCACATTGCCGGCAAGAACATGGCCCGCCAGCAGCTCGAGAGTCTCTTCCTGGTAGCTGGCCCGGATGAAGTTCGAAGCATCCCAACGAACCTGAGGGAGACCGCCGCTTGGCTGGTCAGCATCTCCCCTGAGCAGGCTTCATGGTTGGCACACTCAGACCCCGGGAGCCTCGTCGCACATAGCCGCGTCGTCGATGTGCCAGCTGTAAAGGAGGCGATCGTTGACGCGCTGCTCGCGCGGGCACCCGAGATCGAGCTCGGTGAACTGCCATGGCGTCACAGTCGTTGGGAGTTGGCGCACCCCCGCCTCGGGGAGCAATTGAGCGAGGTCCTCGCACACGACGAGCAGCCTTACGACTGGGATACGCTCGCGCGCGTCCGACTCGCTGTCCGACTCGCCGAACAGACCCACGCAACGGACCTGCTGGAGCCGCTGATTCGCCTTGTAGAAAATGGGCGATGGGGTGCGCCCACGCGCGCGCAAGCGGCACGCGCGGCAATGCGGATTGCACCGGATGCAGCGGCGTTGCGGATGATCACCGTGCTTGAATCGCTCCGTCTCAGCGCGGATGCGTACATCGACGATCCCGATGACGAGCTCCTCGGCACTCTGCTCGACGCCCTCTATCCACGATTCCTTGGCCTCGAGCAGGTCCTTCCGCACATCCACCGTCGGCACAATCCAAACCTCTTTGGCATGTATATGGGCTTCCTGGTCGACTTCCCTAAGCGAATGCCCGAGGACGCAATAGACCAGGTGCTGGACTGGGCGGCCAGCCAGCGGTTCACTGACGATGACGAGATCGAGGTCGACCCGAAAGAGCCATCCGCGTCACGTTCGATGCGAGACCGCTCCGAGGTCCCGATCGACGTCGTCTACGGCGTGCTGGACCGGGCGACAACCGTCAGCGGTTCGATGGAGCACCTTGACCGCGTGGCCGCGGTTCTCCGGCCACTCCTATTCGACCATCGGCGCCCGCCTCTGCCGGTTGGCCTCACGCTGGTCGGTCCCTCCGGCGACCTGACTCCCGCCGTTCGGGACCTCTCCCGGCGTCTGGCCCTTTCGATCGCGAACCTCCAGGTCACACCTGACTATGCAATCGAACGCTCGGACGCGTGGGAGCTCGTCGGCGGATGGTCGTCTTCGCCGGCCTGGCGGTCGGACGCATACCTGCCGGAGGGTGCAACACGATCGAACCGAGCGTCACTTCTCGACGCTGAGGACTTTCGGTGGCTCTACGCCGCGATCACAGACCTGGCTGAACATGGCGCGACGCGCTTGGTTCACTTCCTAGGCGAGGTTGCCAACCAGTTGTTCGACCCACTGGACGACCCGCTAGTGCACTTTGTGTACGAGAACCAGTCCCATCCAGCATGGCCGGCACTCCGCTCGCGATTCGACCCCGTTCCCCTCGATAGCGAGTTCGCTCGCATGATGCGGCGCCATCACACAAGGCAATGCAAAGAGGACGACGCCAGGTCCGAGCAGGACGTTGAGGCAGTGGTCGACAACTTGGAGGCCCAACTCGATGCCGCTGTTGCAGGCGACACGGACGCCTTCTGGCGATTCAGTCACGCGTGCCAGGCCGATCCGCGGACTGGAACGGGCCGTCGCTCGTACGAGGACGACATCACATGCTTCCCGGGCTTCCAATCGCTCGGGCAAACCGCCCTGGAACGGTACCTCGCCGCGTCGCTCCATTACCTTACGCATGAAAACGACCACGGCGAGTCCTGGCTCGGGACCGACCGGTTCGACTGGCGAGCCTGGGCCGGCTACATCGCCCTGTCGACCCTCGAACGTGCCGAATCACTCGACAAGGTCCCGGCGCCCGCGTGGAATCACTGGGGCTCCGCGCTGCTCTGGTACCCGGCCTACGAGGAGGGCCCCCTCGAGCGTAAGAAGAGACTCCTCGCGCGATGCGCCGTGCACGCTGAGCGAATGCTCGCCGCCGCAATGGCCGCCTACACGGTGGGTGAAGTGAGTCGAGGAAGCGTTCCAGATCTACGAGGGATCCCGTTCGCGTCAGATGCTGTTCGAAACAAGGGCTTGGAGCTCCTCGACGTCCTCGAGACCTCCTGGCGAGACTTCCAACGTGAGGGTCCGAATTCGACGTTGCCGGAGGGCTTCGCTCAAGCGCTCTTGAACGGCTGGGGCGCCCTGGTGGAGGGGCTTGGAGGCGTTGTCCCCGCGGAGGTCAACACCCGCCTGCTGGAGCTCCTGCGTAGTCCCGAAGAGGCACTAGCGCCGCTGACCGCGCGAGCCACCGTCGCGATGTATGCCGCCGACCCGCCCGGAACTTGGCGCTCTCTGGTTACCACTCACCTCGTCGGCGGCGAGCAACTCGCCGAACTCGCCGGCTCGCTAGCTCACGCTCGGGGCGCCGACATGCTGGCGAGCCTAAGCGCATCCGAGCTCGCCGCCTCGTACGAACTACTCAGCCAGGTCTTGTCCCCGGAAGACGACCGTTACCTCTCTGGCGTTCATTGGGTCACCTCGGACGAGCAGGCGCGAGGATGGCGTGACGACCTGATCGGCCTCCTTGCCGCTCAGGGGACCGAGGACGCAGTACGGGAGCTGGTCCGCCTCGCCGCGATGCATCCCGAGAGGTTGGTGATTCGATCCGCACTGCTGCGGGCGCGCACTGCATTGTTCGCGACCGCCTGGATACCGCCGCTGCCAGAGGAAGTCGCTCGCCTCATGACGGATGCCGAGCGGCGGTTGGTCCGGTCCGATGAGGAACTATTGCAACTGGTGCTGCGCACACTCAGCACGATTGAACGGGAGTACCGCAGCCATGCCGACCTTCTCTGGGATCGTATCCCCAAGCGATTTCTCGCAGGCCGTCTCCACGAGGATGCGTGGCTGCCGAAGCCTGAAGCCGCCTTGTCGGGCTACCTTTCCCACGAACTTACGATCCGGCTACACGGCCGAGGGATGGCAGTGAACCGCGAGGTTCTTGTTCGACCCACAGACGCCTACGGTGCCGGCGAAAGGACCGACATCCTCGTCGAGGCGCTCACTGGATCGATCGGGCAGGACAACTTCCGACCGGCCCGCCTAGCGCTCGTCATCGAAGTGAAAGGTTCCTGGAACCGCGGCCTCATGACGGAGCAGCGAACGCAACTTGCCGAACGCTATCTACCTGAGGTCCAGGCTGGCGTTGGGATCTATTTGGTCGGATGGTTTCCGCCCGAACAGTGGGCGGCGATCCGCGAACCCGGCCGAGGTCGGGCGGCGGCCCTGCGGGCTGCCAAGCTCGATAAGGACTTGCGCGAACAAGCCGAGCAGATCAGGCAGGATTCGGGCCGTGTGGTCGTGCCCGTTCGCTTGGTCTTCGACCGGCCGACTCGAGCTCAGGTCGCTGGCGCAGATCGCTAGCAGGTTTGCGGACACGCGGCGCGCGTCATTCCGCCGCATGCCGCCGCATGACTTCCTCTTCTGGCGCAGGTACACGATCGACCGGCGTAAGTGGAGGAAGGCGATCATGTGGAGCGGTCGGCTCACCACGCTCACGTAGATTCATGTCAAACTCGGCCCCTTGATTCGAGGGCTCCACACTCGCGGAGGTGAACGCGATGTCCGACACCGCGTGGACGGCAACTCTCGGAGTCCTCGGGATCGTCGGTGCGATCGTGAGCGTCTGGCTCGGCGGTCAGATGAGTCGCAACCAGGCGCGGGAGCAGACAGCCGAAGCGCGGGATGCCAGGGTCCGTGAACTTGCCGTGGATGGGTACGCCGCGGCCGTTGAGTCGACACGTTGGCTGAGCATCCTTCATGTCGAGGACTCAGTTAACCCGAGGTTTGTTCAGGAGTACCAGCCGAAGACGGACGCGGCAGTCCCGCGCCTGCGCTACGCAGCGACCCAGTTCATTCAGGTCTCCGCCCTCAGCCACGGACCTGAGCTTTCCGATGCCGCCGGTCAGGCCGCTATGGCGCTCGCGCTACTCGATGAGGCGTGGCACGACGCTCAGGAGTACAGGCGACGTCTCGACGAATCGGATGGTGGCACCCGACCGCTCAGTCCGAAGATGTTGGAATTTAGCAAGCACCAGTTCGACAAGAATCACCAACTGCTTGCGACCGCTCGGGAGCGACTCACCGGCTTCGATGGGTCCGACCTTCCTGAACTGGAACTCGAAGGAGGAGGCATTCGCGAAGGCTCTCTCCTTCACCGCATCAGAACCCTCACCTCGGCCGCGAAGTTGGCGTAGGCGGCGCACGCCATCTGCGCGAGGCCCTCTTGCCCGCCTCCCTTTAGCCCGGGCATCTCAGCTGAGCGTCATCTCGCCGCGTGCGAAGCGCTGGACGTGATGATCCTGTGACTGGTGAGCATTGCTGGCGCCCTCTTCAACATGTTGGCGTTGGGGAAGGAACGCCGCAGGTGACGGCGCTGGTGCGACGTCACCTTCCTGCATATCAGCACGCACCGACTGAATTCGGGCGACACACCGGACTAAGGCCCGCGATGTACGTCCAAATCCGCCCAGCACTCATCCGTCGTCGCGAGTGCGGCATCGAGTAGGTGCGCCGACAACCCACAGAATCTGTTCGACAGCAACGTTGAACGATTTCGAATCCGGCGGCAACCACTCGAGTCACACGGAGCTGAGAACGTCGTACGGCACGTCGACAACGACGGTCCGTGACCATTCGTCGCGGCCTGCCCGTGCAACGACCTCGATGAGTTGCCGCTCCCTGTGGTGTTCCGACACCAGCTTGATGCCCCAGCACAGGCCCTCGTGCTCGACCACCTGGCCTTCTGTGTCGGACTCGGCGCGGGTCGAGTCAACGACGCCAGCGCTCTGGGCCCGGAACTGGAAGGCACAATCGTCAGGAAGCACCACAGTGACGCTATCCATCGCCTCGGCACTGATCAGCGACACCCACAGTTGGAAGTCTGACGATCCGTCATCCGAGTCCGTGATGCGCGCCTCAAACTCAGGTCGACGCTCCTGGTGCTGGCGACGGCGCTCGACGCGAGCGACCTGACCTGCATAGAAGGCGCTCAAGCCGGAAACCACCAATGCAATCACCGACACGACGAGCGCAGCACCATCCATGCGCGGAGACTATGCGCTCGAACGGACATCCCGAGGCGGCACACCGGGGTAGGGCGTCGTGCTTCGCGACGAGTCGCGCCGGGGACACCGCCTGCTATTCACGCCGGTCCCGCACAGCCGAACCGTGACGGTGTGGGAACTGAACCTCAGCGCACAATGATGCGTGGCGGAGGAGCGGGCAACTTCACATCATGAAGGTCCTTCCACTCATCGTCACCACGCCGCGCAGTGAGCTCCATCTTGACGCACCCGCCCTCCGGCGGTGTCGGCGTTCGAACACGGAGCGTGACTTCAAGCCCGCTTCGAAGGGCGACCAGCTCAGCTGTGTCGCCGCCCTGCGCTGCGCCTTCCTGACTATCGATGAACGTCAGCTTGCCTGCGTCGAGCGACCGGATCGCGACGGCGTCAATAGAAGCGACCGCCATCAGCCTGATCGTCAGCTTTCGCGGACCCGTCTCGCCGCGCTTCCTCGTTGCGATCGCGACCTCCCACACGGGCCTCAGCTCGTCGTGTCGCCGCTCGGCTTCGATCCGCGTTAGCTGCTCGTCTGCTTGTGCCGAGCGCTCTGCCGCGTCAACAGCCTTCTCAGCCGCCGCAGCGGCCCGCTCAGCAGCATGCGCCGATCGCCGAGACTGCCACCACGCTAGAGCTGACACGAGCAGGGCGAGTGCCGCGATGACAGCAGTGAGGATGTCCGACGCTTCCACGGGTCGCACCATCCCACAGACCAAGAGATTCGCACCAAGCTCGACACAACCGAGACGCTGCTCAAGCGCATCGACAGCCAGTGCGAAGAGCCAAAGCCGATGTCACGGCGGGGACGGCCGTGCCGGCGATCCAGCTCGGGGAAGAACTCCGCGACGAGAACGACCTCAATCGTCGATCCTCGTTGGGTCGCTTCAACGCGATGAGCGCTGCCGCGAGCACGGTTGTGCAGATCCAATCGAAGTCGCCCGCTGCGTCGACGTCCGTCGTCTCCCACCCGGCCTGTCCGAGAAGGCGCCCATCGAAGTGGCGCGACCGAACACGAACCTTCTGCACATCATCCCTGCGAAGCAGCTCGCCAGCCGCCGAGCTATGCGGGTACCTGTGTCGGGCGACCCGCACGAACAACGCCCTGATGCGGCCCCTCGGCATGTGCGTCACTTCGCGCTTGGGCGCAATGCCTTCGCGACTCACAGGCAACCGTCCTGGCCAGAGTCCCATTCGCCAGTCGCCCGTCCTGGGCAGCCGCGCACCCGTCGGCCAGGAGATCGCAGGAGTCGAGAGGTCGGGTCAGATATTGAAGCGCAGCCTCATGCTGTTGCCGTCCAAGCGAAAGAGCATGCGGGTATCGGGATGGAAGGGGTTCGGCAAGACCAGCACCCGAGGAGAAAGGGTCAGAGCCTCCTCGACGATCAGCAGGCGCCACTTGCGACCTCGACCATGGGCATGTTCTTGAGCGCATGCGACCTCGGTCTCGCCAAGCTCAATCATCCCGGCCTCACCCGTGGTGGCCTTGACCTCGTACATCACCGGGCCGTCTGCCCGCGGTACTGCGAAGTCGTAGCCAAGGTCGTCCCGCCCGGTGAGTCCCTCGAAAACCAAGGACACGTTGGTTGACTTCCAGCAGGTCTCGTCCACGGGGGCTGGGTCTTTCGCCCTCAGCCAATGGAAGGCGGTCAACTCGCCGGCCAAACCGACAGCCTCTCGTTGAGGATCCGACAGGCGCTTCGCGCGGCCGCCTCCGGTGGGCGGTCGCCCGTCGCCACCCGGTCGGCGACGCTGGCGACGCTCGCCCATCGCCTCTGGCATGAGGATCCGATAGGGGGTGTCCAGGCTCGTGGGATCAGTGCTGAGATGGTTGGTGATCCGCTCGACCAGGTTCCGCAGCGTGACGTCCAGGTCCATCACCTCGCCGTGAACGGTGACTTGGCGCTCCTGGCGAACCTTGGCTTCGCGGGCAGCCTCGCGCTCTGTCGCGACCTCATCGAGGTCGGTCTCGCTGAGACCCAGCGACGCGGGGTCGGCACTTACGGGCATCGACTCAGGCCAGAAGTCGAGTTTGGACAGCCATTGCAACAGCCTGTCGTCGTCGAGCTTGAGGAACTCAAGTGCCCCAGCTTCGCCGAGGAGCCTCATCGCCTCCTCGGCGAAGGCCTCGCCGCCGGCCCAGCGTTGATCGAGCCCGACGGTGCCACCGTTCTGCTTGCGAGACCAAGCCCGATGCAAGCGGCCGAGGAACTCCAACCGCTCGTGGAGCGGGTGCCCGTTCGACCGACGAACGTCGGCCCAGTCCTCGAGCGCCGCGTCGCCGCCTTCTGGAGGATTACCCCATCGATCTCGCATCAGCGCATCGATCCGCTCGTCGATGAGCGGTGCGCTGAGCACGTCGACACGGGTGCCCCACTCAGGATCTGGCGTGAGGAAGGCGAGATCCATGCTGGTCGGGATGTCCGGTTGCGCTGTGTAGGCGAGGAACAGGTCCAGTCGAGAGGAGCGTAGCCAGTCGAGCAGTTCTGTTCGCCGTTGGCTTCGGCGTAGGGCGAACTCCTCCTTCTGGGAAGACGAATAGTCGACGAGCCGGTGACCATGGAAGTGCGTGACCAGGGTGTCGTTGTAGGTCGCTAGGTCGATGGACATTGCCATCCGGAGCGCATCTGCATCGCTGGCGGCGGCGGCCCTTTCGATGAGGGTCTCGGCCTCCTTGTGGCCTCCGCAGATTCCGATCAACACATGTAGAAGATCGTCGCGGCTGGCGATGATCGCGTCCGTCAGTCGGATCATCGCCTCGGCGCCCCACAGAGTCGCCACGATGGGGAGCATCCGGGTGACCATGCCCGACACAACGCCAAAGAGATGGCCTTCGGTCTCTTCGACCTGTGCCGAGGAGATGTCGAGAACATCCGCAAGCTCGAGCGTGTCGGGGCGGTGCGGGGTCGCATCGGTGTCACCGCTGAGCCGATTGATGTTGAGCGAGATCTCCGCGATGAACCGGCCCTGACCGATCAGGTCTATCGCGGCTTCGGCCATTCCGCTCAAGTGCTTCCAGCGAAGAGCGCCGTCGGGCGTTTCGATCAGCAACGTCGGCAATGGACCTGGAACGGGCAGCGTTCCTCGCATCCGGCGTGGCAGCGCCTCGGGGCCCGCTGCGCTCGCGATACTGATGGACGAGCATCGGGAGACCCGCACTCGTCCGAGGTCCTCGATGTAGCGCTCCAGTTGCTTGCCGATGCGTTGTTGGCCCGATCGTGGGTACCTCATCGTGCAGGCCACGAGCAGCGGGAGCCAGGGGACCTCGTCGACGAGACGGGGATCGTTCTCGGACGCAGCCCAGGGGCGCCCGTCGGCCAGGACCTCGATGTCCCACTCCGAGGCGATCACTACGTCGTCAGCCCATATGGCGCGGAGTGCATCTCGCACCCGCTCGAGCAGGACTTCGTCGTTCGAGTCCACCGAGAGAATCGGCCAACCGAGCTCCCGAATCAGTTTCGACGCCGTCGCCTGATCGTTGGCGCCCATGACCACGACCTTCTCGGCACCGGCGAGGTCAGGGCTGATCAGTTCCAGTTGGCCGTTGCGCTCGACGAGCAGGCCGTCGGCCAAATCGGGCACATCGGCTTTGGCGTCGGCGCCCAGCTCCGTGCCGATGTCGCACCAGGCCTGCTCCAGCGCGGACCTCAGGTGATCGATCGCCACCTGTGACAGATCGCGACCTCCGAAGAGACCAGTGAGATGGTCGACCAATGCGTATGCGTCTGCCGGGTCGCCCCACACGCGCAGACCGCGACGCTCTAACGCTGTCCGCGCGGCAGGGATCGCGGCGAGAAGGCGCCGGCTTGAAGGCTCGAGCAAGGGTGAGTAGTTCGCCGCCATCTGGTCCTCGGCGCTGACGTACCAGGTGTCTTGGGGTGACCGGAAGGACTGGCCAGTACTCGCGCGGCCGATCGGCAGCCAGGCCTCACCGGCGACGAAGCAGGCCAACGCCGTGTCGCAGGACGTGGTCCAGCCATTCGGCAGTCGGCGCCTCCACGTGGAGGCCCACTGCTCGGGCTGAAGCCCAGGAAGCGTCCGGATGACGAGGGCCGCGTACTCCGCTCGCAGCCTTGCCGGCAAGGCCCCTATCTCTGCTTGTCCTGCGAACCAGCAGATGGGGTCGTCGGTGGTGAACTGCGTCTCTGGATGGTGGTGGTTCCCGGAGAGGTCGAGATGCTCATGCCATTGCTGGCGGACCTCGGCTGGCAGGTCCGCAGGGACGTCTGACCCACCGAGGAGGCGCGACGTCGTCAGAGTGCGACCCATGATCGAGCGAGGCTCTGCCGTCGTGAAGACCGGCAGGCGCACCTGGACCCCGAGGACCCTCAGGAACGCGACCCACCGCTCGGCATCGGGTTCGGCCTGGCTGCTCCTCGTCTCGAGCCTGCTGAAGGTCTCCGGGCCGGCTATGACGCGGCGGGCGACCTCCGCGAGCTCCGGCGTGTCCTCCGAGGCACCGTTGCGTAGGGCCGAGACGTGCGCAGCGCCGGACACGTTCCACGGTTCGCCGAAAAGCGCGTCGGATGCGTGGATCCATTCCCCGGCGAGAGTCGGTACCTGGAGGCGGGCCGAAACCAGGTCGCGCGCGTAGCGCTGTGGTTCTGCGCCCATCAGTCGAAAGGCGAAGCCCAGAGCGTCGGCCTTCACGCGTGACGAGGTTGCCGTCGTGAGGACGCGCCCGAGCATCCGGAGGAGGGGTTCGGTGCGGAACGGCTGAACGAGATGAGCATCCTCGAGGAAGGACCGCCCGTCGCGGTTCGGACCGTTCGGGTTCCAGTCGAGTTGGGAGTGCATGAACACAATGCGGTCCTCGAACGACTTCGGCACCATGACCTCGGGCCCCGACTCGACGCCGTTCGTGGCGAGCGCCTCGTCCGCGACGTCATCATCGACGTCCTGCTCGCCCGAGCGCCGTGGCGAGAAGAACACCGACCGCTGACGCCGACGCCTTCTGTCTCCAGCGCCGACCGTCTCCGCAGGTTCGTCGCAGGGGGCGAGCGTGTTCGCGGAAGTGAGCAAGATCTTGCGGCCCCGTAGAGCGACGCCGTCTGCATCGAATAGTGCCCCGAGATCGTCGTAGAAGCGTCCCCACGTCTCTACGTCGGCTTTCTCAGTCAGCAGAGCCGCCGCAATGGCTTCGACCCAGTCGGCAAGGACGTCTTGAGGCGCATCAAGTCCGGCATCTAACTCGTTAGCAAGCCTTACGAGGCTGGGCATCCGCCCCTGATCGATCGATTCCGGATCCAGAATCGGAGCATCGGTGGAGGTGCACACCCGCCTGGCATCGATGAAGGGGGTCAACCACTGCCAGGCGAAGCTCAAGCGAAGAGGTCGCCAGCGCCCGCCCTGGACGGGCAGGCAGAGGACGTCGGCCAAGTCTTCGTCGTTGAGGCGCTTGCATGCCGAACGCAGGTCGTCGAGCCGGTCTTCCCAGGCGAGCAGGTCAATGATGTGGTCAGGGTCGCTCCGCTGCTGCACGAGCAGATCCGCCTGATCGAGACACAGCGCAGCGATGGAATCGAGCATCAGGCGGTTGACCGGTTGCTCGTAGTCAAGGTCAACACGGGCGAAGTTGGTGACGAATGGGGCGTTCACGTGCCCGGACAGGGTCGACTTGGCAGCGGCTCCCATCGGCAGGAACGTGAATGCGCGTCCGTCGGTGACAGGGTGCTCTGAGCCAAGGGCAACCGAGACCTGAGCCTCTGACTTCCACTCCAACCACCGCTCGTCGAGGGCGCCCTCCTCGACTGACTCGCGCAGGGCCGCTCGCAGGCGCTCCTTCGGAACCTCAGCGCTGAAGACTTGATACACGTCATGCTCATCGAGGACGACGCGTACCGAGCCCGCGGCCGCAGGATCGGGATCAATCCTGCGGGTGAGCAGGCGCGGCTCCTGGTCGGCGCTCTCTTGAACGGAGAGCAGGCTGAGCCGTTCAAGGAACAACATGATCGGCGCCGCCGGATCGACGAGGCGTGTCATGCGGTCGCGAATCTCCTTACCTGCACGTTCGTCGTTGGCAGGTAGGCGAAGGACGGTGACGTATCCCTGCTCGCGGAACCGAAGTACGGAGTCCGGCGTTTCGGTTAGCGGCACAGTCAGCATGCTGAGCGAGAGGTTCGCAGCAACTTCGTCGGCAAGCGCAGTGTCCTCGTTGAGGTGCCCGACGAGGTCCTCCCTAGTCCCGAACCGGAACGAGAAGCCGCCGAAACCGGGATCATCCAGATCCTGGGCGCTGTACACCTCAGGCACGTCGCAGACCTGGAAGACACTCTTGAACCCGACGCCCTTATTTCCGATCCCGACGCCGATCTCCTTGTCGCTCTCGCCGAGCGACGCCATACGCTCGAAGTTGCTGCGGCTCAAGGGCCGCCCGCCGTTAGCTACGTAGAGGACGCCAAATCCCTCGCTGTCGTCGAAATGAACGGCAATTCGCCCATCGACGGTGCCTGCGGGATGCGCGTCATAGCCGTTCTGGATGAGCTCGTGGAGGAATCGCCCCCGGTACTCCTTGATGGTGTGAGCCACCATCTTCTTCACCATGCGGTAGATGCCGATATCGTCTTGCTGGACGCCGCGTACTACCCGTGTAGCTCGGTCTCGAATCACATCGGCGGGTAGTGACATGTCCCCGTGTCTATCTCAAGTCTTCTCAAAGCGGGCCAAAAGCAGATGAGCACTGGTAGATCTCAACCTCCTGGGCGCACATGGCCAACGCCTCGGATAGCCACTGCATCCTGCAGGACCCCGCTGCGGAGCTTGAGCGCCTGGAGGAGAGGATATGGGGGCGGTCTCCAGCAACTTCGAGCGAAGGGCGCTGGTCGAAGTCGTAGCGATCCACGGCAGGGACGCTGCTGAAGTCCTCCGGCCCGTCGTTGGCGCGCATCGGCATGCGCGAGCGCAGGCGCCTTCTAAAGCGCGTCCACGCCGCCCGTCTGAAGGCAAGGCGCCGGCCCCACCAGTGCGTCAGAGCCGCATCAGCAGTTAGACCTTCGGCTCCTCAATTAGCGTGCATCCACGTGGAGAGCGGGTTGCGGTCCCAAGCCGCTCCACTTCATTGGTCGGATCTCACCGAGGTACGGGTTGGGTGTCAGTGCCACCGCCTCGGAGCGTCTGACCGGCCAGGTCGAGTCGAGGACTAGCAAGGCGGGATTGCCGAGACCTGTGGCGGCCGCGGCATTCGTCAGTGCGGTGTCGCACACGTCCCTGAGTCGGGCAACCTGCTGCGCGGCAGCCTCGTCTAGTAGGCGCACCGGCATCGAGAGCGGTCTCCCTTCAGCGCCGCCGCCGCTCCGCTCAAGTGCGGCTGGAAGTCCTCTTTCGTACTCGAGTGCCGCATCCGCGAGCGCTTGGAACGCCGTCACCAACGCGCCGTGCGCCAACTCGCAGCGTCTTCCTGCGAGGGTTGAACGCGAGAGATACCCATCGGGCCACTGGAGACGCACGGCGTGGCTGCTGAGCCTACGAACGTTGTCGATCGCTTCGCGACGAAGACCGTAGAGATAGGTCACATGCCCGACTAGGACTTCTGGCACCTCGCCCATTCCCGAGGCAGGGAGTTGGTCGAGGATCTGCTCGACGTCGGCCACGCATCCGGCGAGCCTCCGATCGAGTCGTCGTTGCCTCTGCAGATCGAAGATGCACTGACTCAGGTGGCTCCGGTGCCGGACAGTCGTGCAGCACCACATGAGGACGAATCCGCCGAAGGTCAATAGGCCAAGCAACGATGCAATCGAGCTCATCAAGGATCCCCTTCCGGATGGATGCCGTGAATGTTCTCAGGTGCTACCGACAGAAGCTGTGGAATTTGGGTCGCCTGCGTTGTCGCAGGGACTGCAACGGTCCGAGCAGCATCACATCGCCGCCTGCGCGGCTTGGTGGCAGCCGACTCATCAACACCGTCGGGTGCCATTGCTGCGCGTAGCGTCGGTTCTCTGACCTCGTCGTGTCGACGGCGAGCACGGCAGGTCACCTCGGCATCGCCGCGGAGAACTCCATGACCAGCCAAGACGCACCTCGCGAGCTGATGCCGTTCCAGCCTGCCAACATGACGCCCGCGCAGCTTGCCGCCGTATCGTTCCTCGCCCGCTATTCCGGACCGACTCACCACCTGTACGCCTACCAGCTGCGCCGGTGGTTCGCCTGGTGCGAGACCAACGGGATCGACGCCTTGATCGGCGTGGAGCGTGCACACGTCGAGCTCTACATCCGCTCATTGACCGAAAGCGGCCTGATGGCCTCATCGGTGGTCACACTGCTGCATGGGGTACGCGGATACTTCCGCTTCGCCCACATCGACGGACTCACGCCGACCGACCCAGCGGTCTACGCCCGACTACCCGAGGTGCATCGCGATGAATCGCGTACCCAAGGGCTCGATCGGCTCGAGCTCATCCGATTCCTTCAGGTCGCTCAGACGATCACCGTCCATCACGGTGCACTCGCGTATCTCCTTGGCATCAACGCTCTGCGAGCCTCGGAGGCGGCGGCGGTCCGGATCGAGGACTACGCCGAGACGCTGCGCGGCCACCGTGTCCTGCGCCTAGTCGGCAAGGGCAACAAGCCCGCCACCATGCCCATCACTGTCCCGGTTCTTCGAGTGCTCGAGGCATGCCGAGGCGAGCGGAGCGCCGGACCGCTCATTCTGCGTCCGCTCACCGGCAAGCCGGTTGATCGCCGTGACGTCTATCGGATGGTCCAGCGCATCGCCCGGGCCGCAGCGATTCCGCGACACATCAGCCCTCACTCGCTGCGCCACGCCGCGATCACCAACGCCCTCGACGCTGGCGTCCCGCTGCGGGACGCCCAGATCCTCGCTCGGCACGCAGACCCGCGAACTACCGAGCACTACGACCGTGCCCGAGGAAACCTCGACCGCCACGGCGTCCACTTCCTCACCGCCTACGTCGCAGGCGTATAGCTTCCGCGGCACGCCGCCCAGAACGACTCACGAGTCGCCGACGGCAAATCCTGACGCAGGACGCAAGCACCCACGGTCTCCCACCCCGCGGAGCAGTCTGGATGGTCGCAGCCAGAGCCCCGGAGAATGGGGGCGTGGAACGGCAGATCGACTTCTCGCGCGAACGGCAGATGCTGTGCGGGACATGCGACCACCGATGGACGGTCGACCTCAACTGGATCGACCGCTGGAATCAAGGTCGGGAGACCTGCCCCGGCTGCGGCACGAACTGCGAGCACGAGCACTCGCCCCGGGTGACGGTCGACCCCAACGACGCAGCGCTCGACGCCAAGGAGGTCGCAAGGTTCGCCTGGTACCACACCAGCACGCAGCCGGACTGGCCGACGAAGGTCTATGACCCTGCCGCCGGACTGACTACGAGAACCCGCAAACTGATGGGTGGTGACGAGAGGGTCGCCGAGTGGGCGGCGCGTCAGCGGGCGAAGGCCCTCCACGTCGGCACCTACGAGGCAGCGATCCACAACATGCTGCGCCGGATCAGGGATCAGGCCGACCGCGGGAACCAGTTCCAGCTGTACCGAGTGCGCCTGAGGCCCTCGGTCGCAGTGCGGGCCGGCTGGCTGATCGATCCCAGCAACTTCGTCGGCGACGTGGTGCTGGCCGAGGTCTGCCCGCCAGGAGTCGACGTTGCTCGCTACCTCAACTATCACGAGGACCCCGGCGGGCTCTCCCTGGCGCTTGGGAAAGAAGCGATCGCGAGCGTCCAGCAGGTCGCCGTGCCGCTCACGGATGTCAGGGACAAAGACTGGGTTCGCGGTGCCGTCGCGACGCTCTTGGCTGCCTCGGACGCCGTCGTCTCGGCGACGGGCGGTCTCGGCCGCTTTATGCCACCGTCCTCGCCTCGAGCCACGCTGAGCCGCGAACTGGCGGGCGAGCTGGCCGAGCGTCTGCCGGTCAATCTCCGCGACCAGTTCGCCTCGGCGGTATCGTTCGCCGAAGGCGACGACCCGGAGCAATGGGCGACGCGGACGAGCTGCCTGTTCGACCTGATCGACGACCCGGGACGCGTAACAGCGGCGCTCAATCAGCAGGAGCATCGATCGACCTGAGTCATCGGGTGGCGTGTCGAAGTCCCGCTGCGGATGCGAGGCGACCGACGCAATTGTCCAGCACGGCTCCACTCTCGAGATGGATCGCCCCAACTTCGCCGACATGATTCGGTCCGGCCGTGCGGTGCAACGGCGGTCCTTGGGCGACCTCATTCCGGCACGGGCGGCCACTCGATGAGAAGCAGCACCATGGCTTACGAGCCGTTGAACCTCCGTGGCCCGCGCCGACTTGCGGATCCCGCGCCCACGCCCCACCTGGGGCGGTCCTGCCGAGGCTCGTAGAGTCTTCCGTATAACATGGCGGCGCTGCGGAACCGTCGAAGCCGGTACGTGTCAGCCTGGCGCTGACGTGGCGCGATGCCTAGGTGCTCGTCCAAGATGGGGAAGCGGCCGAGGCGCGGCGACCTTTCGGGGGCCCTCGGTAGAGCCCGAGTTGGAGCGCCGTCCCCCTGTTGCGCTAGGCCGCAAGGGCAGCCTGACAGGGGGACACGCCGTCTCTACAGAGGGGACGACTCGATCGGCCTACGGACTGCGCTGTTCACGCGCAACCCTGCGGCTCGCAGACGCGAAGCGAGCTTCCGGAGTTCAACGCGTGTCTCGGCCGTGGTGCCCTTCTGCAGCGAGAACGGATCGCCCTTGGGGCTGCGGAGCCGCAGCGTGGTGTCCGTGTTTGCCTTGACCGTCCAACCCTGTGCTCGGGCGTTGGCGCAAATCAGATCGATCTCGCGGTCGAGCACGTCACGCGCTGTTGTGTCGACAGTCGCTCCTGCTGCACCCGGTCGCGGGCGAGGCCCGTGCGCCTTGACCTGCTTCTCGATCTGGAGGACGGCAGTGTTGACGGCGCGCTGTACGTTGCCGTCGACCGGGGGCGAGTAAGACAGACGGGTCAGACCCTGCAAATCCGACGGCAGCCTCATCTCCCCGGTCGCGAGTAGGAACGTGCGCTCGCGCCCGAGCGCTCCGAGGCACATCCCGAACTCGAGAAGCACGTTGTCGCGAGCGGCCGGAGCCGAGACGCCCCGGCTTTCCACCACATCGTCGGGCGATGCAATCAGCAAGCCGTAATCGACACGGGCCAAGGTTCGTGTCAGAGAGTCGAGGGTGTACCCGCTCGCCTCGAAGACGTCCCGGTTCCACCGCTCGACATGGCACACCCGTGCCGCGTCGAGTTCCGCCTCTAGATTGCGGGCGATCTGGAGGCCCTCGGAGGACGAACCGATGAACAACAGTGGGCGCTCAGACACCGGTCCAGACTAGGACACCCACTGCCCCCGTCGGTCCCCACGCACCGTCCCCCATCCGGCGCCGCGTCGGCGGTGGCCGAGGCGACCAGCCGCCGCATCGGGCAGGGTCGTAGTGAGGGCGGTCCGTCAAACCGCCGCGTCCGCCCTAGGCCCCGATCGCTTCCAGGCCAATGAGCGGCCTAGAAGGGCGTGGACGACACCGTACGCATCGCAGACGCCAGACTCGGGCCTTGGCCCGGCAACTAGTGATCGCCAAGTCCATGACGACCGACAGGGTCACCCTGCCATTGCCGGCGCCCATCGGGGGCTAGCCCGATCTTCGCCAACTCAGACGTCGCCAAAGCAGGTTTGACCTCGTGCGTCGCAGCTGTTGCGGGGGCGGGCGTTAGTCGTCCCCATGGGCTGTCGCGGTCGGGCATCGCCCCGCGTTTCGACCGATGTGGGGGCGTCCTTGCGAGTTCAGTAACTTGGTCAGCATGACGCGAGCGACTCCTGACATCGACGGTGTCTCATACACCTTCGAATCAGTGCTCGGACAAGGCGGCACGGCCGAGGTCTGGAAGGTGCGATCCTCGGCAGACGGCAGAGTCTACGCCCTCAAGCGAATCGCAAAGGGTGTCGGATCGCGCCGACGAAACGAACGATTCCGCAATGAGATCGAGTTTGGCATGTTAGCGACGAATGATCACGTTGTGAGAATTCACGCGGAGTCCGAGGACCAAGATTACTTCTACTACACCATGGACTTGTATTCGAAGAGCCTCCGCGAAATCATCGCAGAGGAGTCCGATTACGAAGTTCTTCTCGATTACCTTTACCAGCTTTGTGATGGCCTGGCCTACGTACATCGTCAGGGAATCGTGCACCGAGACATCAAACCCGAGAACATCCTAGTCGACCCGGAGAACCGGCGATTGGTCCTTGCTGATTTCGGGATCGCTCACTTCAAGGATTCAACTCTAACCAAGCGCGGAGAACTGCTGGCCAACCGCAACTATCAGGCCCCAGAGCAGATGGCGATGAAGAACGCAGGAGACATCGGTGAGCCCGCCGATATCTTCGCGCTTGGGCTTATCATCACCGAGGTGTTTACGAAGCAGAACCCTCGCGGAATCCGGCGTCTGCGGGTGGGGGACATTCACCCATTCCTTTCCGATCTCGACCTACTTGTCGAGAGGATGCTGCAACAGGACGAGAACCAGCGAATCGGCGCGGAAGCCGTGCGGGACTCGCTCCACCTGATCCGCAGGCATGTCAGGTCCAGGGTTGAGGAGATCGGCGAGGAACTGCGAGGCACCGACGGGCCGATTGGCGGAAACCACTCCGAAACCGACCTGATTCTCGAGCGGGCCGGTAAGGATGTCCTGTCTGCAAAGTACATCTTCGAGCGAGTCCCAGATGATCACCTCTCGCGCTACAACCCGAATTACCACTGCGAAATCAGTTACAGCGCGAGCGCGGAGTTGTACAACGCCTGCGTCCAATCAGAACTGTACTCGATCTGCAAAGCGAAGTTTCAGTACGAAGCCAGCGGAGGTTGGAGCGAGTCGGACATGGATTTAGTTGTCTCCCCACGCAAGGCGTCCCTTCTGCGCGAATTCGAATCCATTCAGCGACAATATCCGCTGCCGCCATACTCGATCTGGCGCGGCGTGCCGCGCATGGCCGCTCACTATTTCCGATTCTGCAAGGACTATCACTGCGAAGAACTGATGGAAACCACCCGTCGACTGGTATCGATCTCGTCGGACTCAAGGGTCGGATCATTTCGCCACGATCTCATGGATGCTCCAATAATTTGGATTGCCACCAGCGCGAGGCGGTATCTCAGGACCGACCTCTTCGAGACGTCTACGCAGAACCTTCAACGGATCGAGTTCGAGCGTCAGGTGAGTGTCCATTGGGAGGGTACCTGCCTGGACGACTCCTCCCGAACGAGTGTCGGCGCCGACCTTTTCAGCGAGCCCTATGACGCGGAGTCCGTTTCGCACATACTTGAGGAATTCGGGAAGCGATGGGATGTTTCCTTCGGGGAACGGGTCGACGGACGTTACTCGATCCACTTCCGGTCGCGCGACGAGTACCTGCGGTTCCGCAAGGAAGCACTCGGCCTTGCTGCTCCGTATGACGTCTTCGAGGCGGATGTACGAGATCTGCTGCAACCCGAGGATTCCTACGAGGACCTCGTCGCACTCATCTGGGATCACGAGTTCGATATCCGAAGCACCCTAGCCAAGCTCTTGAGGCTCCGGGAGATCTCGGAGGATCCAGCACGGCCGGACTCCCAATCTCTGTCGTCGACGAGTCC
Organism: Nocardioides sp. F233; assembly: GCF_057813895.1. Lineage (NCBI taxonomy): Bacteria > Bacillati > Actinomycetota > Actinomycetes > Propionibacteriales > Nocardioidaceae > Nocardioides > Nocardioides sp. F233. The sequence goes on along the minus strand of NZ_JBVASH010000007.1, from coordinate 248,568 downwards.
CCGCAAGGGGTCGACCCCCGCATAATGGCGAGCGACAGCACGGAAAGATGAAGTCGGTGGTGAAGTCGCGTTCGGAGGCACGCTGAGAACTGAAACCGCGTCCATCGACCTCAAGCCCGCCACGGGCAGATTGCGACAGATCTATCCTTCCCGTCCAAATGGACGATGGCGAGGTCGCGGCCGAACAAAGTGCAGCCCCCGCGTCCTACCGCCGCGATTCGGCCTTGCTCGGTGTACGACGAGCGTCTCTTGCTGCCGTGGCGCGCGGCGGATCTTGACCGTTCGCTTCTCAAGTTCACGGGGCGAGTAGAAGCTGCTCCAGTTCTGATGGTGACCAAAGGCGACTTCCCTCGATTGCTCTCGTCAGAAGGCTGCCGAGTACCTCTTGGGCTCCCGATACGTTCCCGAGGACGTCTGCCGCAGGAAGGGTCGCACCGTGCACCACCTTGGAGCGCCTGTCGTACATCTTCGTCAGCGACCTATAGCGGGTAAGGCGATGCGCTCCCGGAGGATGCAGAACGGCGGCGACGTAGAGGGATAGACGAAATCGAAGTTCGGTTGAGATGCCGATTAGGGCTTCGATCCCTGCCCATGCCTTGCTGGCTGCCATTCTCGGATCGGCCTCGTCGAAAGAGCCCGAGTAGGACGCCAGGGCGAAGTGGAATCTAGCGTCGCTTCGGAGATCAAGAGCCCCCATGAATGACTGCCCCACCCACTCGCAGTCATCAGCCGTGACATTGACTGCCGCGCCAGACGGCCACCAGTTCGGCTGAGAATGAGCCAGAGCCACTGTTTTGGTCTGGTGCCCAAGTGGCAGTCCATCGGCGAGGTCCCACGGCACATCTGAAATCTCGCAGGTCGTAAAATATCCGCCACAACGAATCTTCAACAGCGTCGATAGCGTCCAGAGAACCCCGTCGATGAACCAGTCGGTGTCCATTGAGACTCTGGGCGAGTAGCACGCCAATTGATGACGGGGGGCGAGTAACCTCGTCGACTCGCGTCCGGCGAATACGATGGGGTGTTTGAGTTTCTCGATCGTGAATAATCTGCCGATCGTGAGAGAGTCAGCGTCGGTTTGAACGCCGCTCAGCGCGACAAAGAGACCTGTTTGGTGTCGCGAGGCCGCGAATCTCGCCTCCGCTGCCTCTCTTTGCGCCACCAAGAAGTCGACTCGCTCCGAATGCGCGTCCCTCGGTTCCATGGGGAAAGACTAGGGCCCTCGCAGGGACCACGCTCTCGGCTTTCGGAACATGTAGCTGTCCTACAAACTTTCCTTCAACGAGAGAGACTCGGGGACGGTAACTGGTGACACGCCGCTCGCTGACAAGCGAGTCCTCATGCCGCGATCCAGTCAGCCCTAGAACGATCCGCCGGAACCGCCCTCAGGTCGCACAAGGTGCTGCACTCCGCCGCGATGCGGCTAGCGGCCGCCACAAAGGGTCAGGGCGGCACAGCCTCTGCTCGCCGCACAGGCAGACGCGACCTGGCGGTCCGTCAGCGAGGTCGAGTCGCGGACTCGATGGCGGGTGCCCCGTCCTCACTGGCGATCAGCAGGGGTGGATCGCCGCGTTGAAGCAGATCAGGTCGCCCTGGCTCGGCACGACCGGCAGGTCGTCATGACTCTCCCGCATCGCCGCACGCTCCCGGGCGGCCTTACTTGCCGCGAGCCTTCGGCGCTCTCGTCGCCGCCCGAGGACGAGACCGATCCGGTCCGACACGACCATGCCTCCATCATGGGACGAACGGCTCCCCCTGTCGAACGATCCGCGACGAGCGTCGCGGGGATGTCCCGGTCCGGCTCGACAGCAGGTCGCGGTGGCTTCGCCCATGTTGGTGATGCGAACGCCGGACCCCGGGTCGAGTCTGAACGGGGCGAGACGCCCGGCGCGGCTCATGGCGCGACTCGAAGGTCCGCCATGTCGGAATCGACGAAAGGGTGGACGAGATGACGATGAGGCGATGGTGCGCGGGCGCGGCCTGCGCGGTTGCACTGGTGGCAGGGTCGGCCGGTCCGGCCTTCGCCGGCGAGGTGAAGGGTCCCCCGGGCACCCCGGACAACACCAATGAGACGGGCGCGCTCGATCACGCCAACTCCGCGTGCGCGGCCAGTGGGCTGAACGACCTTGACTCCGAAGAGGGCCAGACCGCCTCCCAGGTCCAGACCGCCGCGGACTCGTGGAAGTACTACGGCCTGCCGAAGGGCGCTCCCGGGAAGCTGGGGCTGTGTCGAGGCGGAACCGGCGAGTAGGAGAGAAGCCACAGGGCCCCCGCCGAAGCGAGGGCCCTGTGGGATGAAGCAGGTGAAGCAGGCGGGACTCAGAAGTCCATGCCGCCCATGCCACCGGTCGGGTCGCCACCAGCGGCGGCCTTCTCCGGCTTGTCGGCCACGACGGCCTCGGTGGTGAGGAACAGCGCGGCGATCGACGCGGCGTTCTGCAGCGCAGAGCGGGTGACCTTGGCCGGGTCGATGATGCCCGAAGCGAGCAGGTCGACGTACTCGCCCGTGGCGGCGTTGAGGCCCTGGCCGGCGGGGAGGTTGGCAACCTTCTCCGCGACGACGCCACCCTCGAGGCCGGCGTTGATCGCGATCTGCTTCAGCGGGGCCGAGACCGACGCCTTGACGATCGCGGCACCGGTGGCCTCGTCGCCCTCGAGCTCGAGCTTCTCGAACGCGGCAGCGGCGGCCTGGACCAGCGCGACGCCACCACCGGGGAGGATGCCCTCCTCGACGGCCGCCTTCGCGTTGCGGACGGCGTCCTCGATGCGGTGCTTGCGCTCCTTGAGCTCGACCTCGGTGGCCGCGCCGACCTTGATGACGGCCACGCCGCCGGCCAGCTTGGCGAGGCGCTCCTGGAGCTTCTCACGGTCGTAGTCGGAGTCCGACTTCTCGATCTCGGCGCGGATCTGGTTGACCCGGCCCTCGATCTGGCCGGCGTCGCCAGCACCCTCGACGATGGTGGTCTCGTCCTTGGTGATGACGACCTTGCGGGCCTGGCCGAGCAGCTCGAGACCGGCGGTCTCCAGCTTGAGGCCGACCTCCTCGGAGATGACCTGGCCGCCGGTGAGGATCGCGATGTCCTGCAGCATGGCCTTGCGGCGGTCGCCGAAGCCCGGGGCCTTGACGGCGACGGACTTGAAGGTGCCGCGGATCTTGTTGACGACCAGGGTCGACAGCGCCTCGCCGTCGACGTCCTCGGCGAGGATGACGAGCGGCTTGCCCGACTGCATGACCTTCTCCAGCAGCGGCAGCAGGTCCTTGACGTTGCTGATCTTGCTGTTGGCGATGAGCACGTAGGCGTCCTCGAGGACGGTCTCCATGCGCTCCGGGTCGGTGACGAAGTACGCCGAGATGTAGCCCTTGTCGAAGCGCATGCCCTCGGTGAGCTCGAGGTCGATGCCGAAGGTGTTCGACTCCTCGACCGTGATCACGCCCTCCTTGCCGACCTTGTCCATCGCCTCGGCGATGGCGTCACCGACGGTGGCGTCGCCACCGGCGGAGATGGTGGCGGTGGCAGCGATCTGCTCGCGGGTCTCGACGTCCTTGGCCATGCCCAGGAGCTGCTCGGAGACGGCGGCCACGGCGGCCTCGATGCCGCGCTTGAGACCCATCGGGTTCGCGCCGGCGGCCACGTTGCGCAGGCCCTCCTTGACGAGGGCCTGGGCGAGGACGGTCGCGGTCGTCGTGCCGTCACCGGCGACGTCGTCCGTCTTCTTCGCGACCTCCTTGACCAGCTCGGCGCCGATCTTCTCGTAGGGGTCCTCGAGCTCGATCTCCTTGGCGATGGAGACACCGTCGTTGGTGATCGTGGGGGCGCCCCACTTCTTCTCCAGCACGACGTTGCGGCCCTTGGGGCCCAGGGTGACCTTGACGGCGTCCGCGAGCGTGTTCATGCCACGCTCGAGACCGCGGCGGGCCTCCTCGTTGAAAGCAATCAGCTTCGACATAACTCCTGCGATTCCTTCGCGATGTCCGTTGTCACTCTCAAGGCGAGAGTGCCAGCATCATGTTTAGCACTCGACCATGGCGAGTGCAAGGAGAAGGGGTGGTCAGGAGCGGGCCAGACGGCCCGCGACGAGGGTCGCGAACCGGTCCGCGTTGGCCGGGTCGACGTCGAGGTAGAGGCCCGGCTCGATCAGCTCCAGCTCGCTGACCACCCAGGAGTCCTGCCAGCGCAGCAGGTCGACCCGCGCATAGGCCAGGTCAGCGCCGCGACGCTCGGCGACGGCGCGCACGGCCGCGGCCGCCACGGCCGCCCGCTCGGGGTCGAGCGCGACCGCGGTGTTGCTGCCGCCATGCAGCTCGTGGGCCCGGATCTCCCCGACCGCCACGGTCTTGTCGACTTGCGACACCGCGACGCCGTCGAAGACATAGACCGAGCTCTCCCCCGTCGTCCGGATCGCGTCGACGAGGGGCTGCACGATCCACGGCCCGGCGACGAGGCCCTCGAGGCGCGGGTCGTCGAACCGCTCGACCACGACGACGCCGATCCCGCCGGCACCCGTGCGCGGCTTGACGACCACACTGTCCCAGCGCTCGAGCGCCGCGACCAGGCCGCCGGCCAGATCGGCGTCGTCGAGGAGCGTCGTCGGCACCACGGGGACTACGTCGGCGATCTCGGCGAGGTAGGCCTTGTCGGCGTTCCAGGCGACCACGCCGGCCCCGTTGAGCAGCGTCGTCGACGCCTCGACCTCGCGGGCCCAGTCGAGGAAGGCGGGCAGCCGGCGGTGGTAGTCCCAGGTGGACCGGATCGCGACCAGGTCGGCGTCGGCCCAGCCGGCGTCCGCGTCGTCCCAGCGCACCCAGCGGCTCTCGATCCCCCGGGCGTCGAGGGCCGCCGTGAGCGCGGCGCCGCCCGGCTCGCCGTCGGGCATCAGGTCGAAGGTCGCCAGCAGGACGGAGGTCATGGGCCCCACGCTAGGAGGCGGGCGCCTGGTGCCCGAACGGCACCCGCTCCGCGTGCCCCAGCGCCAGCAGCACCGACGGCAGCAGCGCCTTGGCCGTGCGCTTGTAGCCCAGCGCGCTGGGGTGGAACCGGTCCAGGCTGAACATCTCGTCGGGGTTGGTGATGAAGAAGGGCCCGACGACGTGGGCGAGCGAGACGGCGTGCGCACCATTGCGTACGGCGACCTCGGCCTGCGCCGCCGCGAGCTGACGCGACATCCGCGAGCCGAGCGACCGCAGCGGTTGCGGGACCGGCCGCAGCGCACCCAGGTCGGGGCAGGTGCCGACGACGACCTCGGTCCCCTCCGCGCGCAGCCGCGCGACCGCCTCCTCCAGCTGCGCGGCCGAGGTCGCCACAGGGATCCGGTGGGTCACGTCGTTGCCCCCGATCACGATCACCGCGACGTCGGCGTGGTACCCGGGCGGCAGGCCGTCGAGCTGCCCGGCCAGCGCCGAGCTCTCGGAGCCGACGACCGCCGCGGTCCGCAGCGCGACCGGTCGGCGTACCTCACCGGCCAGGCCGCGCGCGACCCGTGCGCCGAGGGTGTCCTTGGCGCGCTCGGCGCCCAGCCCGGCGGCGATCGAGTCACCGAGGACGAGCAGGTGCAGCGGCGGCCCGTCGTACGACTTCTTCTTCCAGACCTTGTCGGCCGGGATCGCCTGCTCGCCCAGCGGCTTCCCGATCCGGGCGCGGGCGATCGCGGCCTGCCGGCGCAGCAGCTCGCGGCCACCGCCGGTCGTCACGCCGATCCCGGCGAGGGCGACGCCGGCGGCGACGAGGGCGGTACGGGTACGGCTCATGGCTGCTTTGAACCAGACCGGCCTGAACGGATCGTGGCTTCGCGGTTTCGCCCCGGTGTCGGGCACCTCCCACCTACGATCCGGGCATGCTCTCGCGCCTCTCGGTCGTCCTCGCCTGCGCCGTCCTGCTCGCCGGGTGCGGCGGTGAGCCCGTCGCCGAGGAGGACAAGATCCTGATCCCGTCGACGTCCTCACCGCTGGGGCCGTCGGACGGAGGGAAGGGCGACGCGTCCGCGGCGACGAAGCCGAAGAGGGAGAAGCAGAAGAAGGCGAACGTGGTCGTCGCCGCGCACGCCGGCATCCGGTTCACCGCTCCGGCGGGCTGGGCGCAGTGGACGGCGAAGGACCTGCAGGGCACTGCCCGCAGCGCCGAGCTCCAGGGACTGCTGGACCGCATGGGGATGACCCGCGAGCAGTTCGCCAGCGCGCTCGACGACTTCGACGCGTTCCTCGTCGGCTTCGCCGGGAACCTCAACGTCTCCACGACCGGCACCTCGCTGCCTTCCGAGGCCGAGATGCGCTCGCAGTACGCAACGGTCACCTCGTCCATCGACGGGGTCGAGGACGTCGACACGGCCGCCGGCCCGGGCCGGCTGATCCGCTACTCGATCACCTTCGGCAGCCGCACCCAGTACGGCGCCTCGCTGCTGCTCCTCACCGGTGGCCGGGTCGCGAACCTGACGATCACCACGGCCGACGCGTCCGAGACCCGGTCCCGGATGGCCGACGTGCTGCCGACGATCCGCCGCGCCTGACCTCAGCCCGCGACGAGCACCGTCGCCTCGTGGCCGACGGGGAAGTTGACCGACGCCGCGATGAAGCAGTTGGTGCTGGCCTCGCCGTGGATCTGCTGCGCGACCTCGGCCATCGACGCGTCCGCCACCGTCACCCGCGGGCGCAGCGTCACCGAGGTGAACCGCCCGCCCTGACCGACCTGCTCCATGGTGCCGACCGGGCTGTCGTCGTACGCGACCACGACGACGCCGTGGTTGACCGCCGAGTGGAGGTACGACAGCAGGTGGCACTGGGCGAGGGCGGCGAGCAGCAGCTCCTCCGGGTTCCATCGCGAGGCGTCGCCCCGGAAGGTGGGATCGGCGGAGCCGAGCAGGTCGGGCTTGCCGGCCGCGGTCAGCAGGACGGTGCGGTCGTAGTCGCGGTAGCCGGAGGTGCCCGTGCCGCGGTTGCCCTGCCAGACCAGGTCGAGCGCGTAGTGGTGGTCGGTCACCGGGCCATTGTCCCCACCGGTACGGACAGCGTCACCGAGTGGGACGTTCACTGGCAGGAACTTGTTCTAGTTTGGCACTCTTCTCCTGTGACCCCCACCACAGAGACCACCGCGCGCCCGATCAACCTCGCCGACGTGCTCGAGGCGATGGCCGACGCCCTGCCCGACCGGGTGGCCGTCCACACCGGCGACCGGGTGTGGACCTTCGCGGAGATCGATGAGCGCGCCACGCGCCTGGCCAACCACCTGGTGGAGCTCGGGATCCAGCCCGGCGAGCACGTCGCCGTCCACTCGACCAACCGGATCGAGTGGGTCGACGCGCTCTACGGCTGCCTCAAGGCCCGGGCGGTCCCGATCAACATCAACTACAAGTACCTCCGCGACGAGCTGGCGTACCTCTACGGCAACGCCGACTGCGTCGCGACCATCGTCGCGCCGGAGCACGTCGACGCCGTGGCCGAGCTCGACCTCCCGACCCTGCGGCACACGATCGTCCTCGGCGAGGAGTACGACGCCGCGCTGGCCGCGTCCTCCCCCGAGCGGAAGGTCACCGGCCGGAGCGCCGACGACCACTACGTGCTCTACACCGGCGGCACGACCGGGTACCCGAAGGGCGTCGTGTGGCGCAACGAGGACCTGATGCGGGCCGCCCTCAACGCCGCGCGGTACGGCGCCCCGCTCGACTCGATCGAGCAGCTGGTCACCGAGGCGAGCGCCACCGAGAACCCGATGGTGCTGCTGGCCTGCGGCCCGATGATGCACGGCGGCAGCCAGTGGATCCTCGGCAACGCGCACGTCGCCGGCCAGACCGTCGCGCTCTACACCGAGCCGCACTTCGACCCCGCGAAGATCCTCGACCTCGTCGAGAAGGCGAAGGTCGTCTCGATGACCTTCCTCGGCGACGCGATGGGCCGTCCGGTGGCCGAGGCGATCCTCGCCGAGCCCGACCGTTGGGACCTGTCCAGCCTGGCCGCGGTCTCCAACGGCGCCGCTCCCCTGTCGGACGGCGTGCGCGAGGAGATCCGCCGCGCGCTGCCGGGCCGGTTCATCCTCGACTCCTACGGCTCCTCGGAGTCCGGTGCCGCGGGCTCCCGGATGGACGACGGCACCGACGGCGGCCAGAGCGCGCCGCGGTTCACCGTCACCGACCAGGTCGAGGTCTTCGACGCCGACTTCAAGCCCTGCCCGGTGGGCGCCGACGGGATGCTCGGCCGCTCCGGCCCGGTGCCGCTCGGCTACTACAAGGACCCGGTCAAGACGGCCGCCACGTTCAAGGAGATCGACGGCGTGCGCTGGGCGATCCCCGGCGACTTCGCCCGCCGCGAGGAGGACGGCTCGGTGACCGTGCTGGGTCGCGGCTCGGTGTGCATCAACACCGGCGGCGAGAAGGTCCACCCCGAGGAGGTCGAGGCGGTGCTGCTGCGCCACGACGACATCTTCGACGCGGTCGTCGTCGGCACCCCGCACGAGCGGTGGGGCCAGCAGGTGACCGCGCTGGTGCAGCGCCGCGAGGGCTCGACGCTGACCGAGGACGACGTGCGCGACCACTGCCGGGCGCTGATCTCCAACTACAAGGTGCCGAAGACGATCCTGTTCATCGACGAGGTGCCGCGCACCCCGGTCAGCAAGGTCGACTACCCGGCCAGCGCGGCCCTGGCGGCACAGCTCCTGGGTTGATCCGGCTGATTCGGACCGGGCTGTCGATTCGCCGGTCGCTCGGCCGTCATCTGGGTGACAGACTCACACCCATCCCTTGAGGAGATGATCCCGATGACCACGTACGTCGTACTCCTGACCGGCGACGAGAGCCTCTGGGCGAACGCCAGCGACGAGGAACGGGCCGCCATGTACGCCCAGCACGCCGAGTTCAGCCGGCTGCTTGAGGAGCGCGGCCACAAGGCGACCGGCGGCGCGGAGCTCACCCATTCCCGCACCGCCCGGATCGTCCGCCGAGACGCCGCGGGCACGGTCGCCGTCACCGACGGTCCGTACGTCGAGAGCGTCGAGCAGCTCGGCGGCTTCTACGCCGTCGAGAGCGACGACCTCGACGACCTGCTGGAGATCTGCGCCGTGCTCGCCCCTCCGGGCGGCGCCGGCGTGGAGGTCCGCGCCGCCGTCGACCACGGGTAGCGCGCACCGGGTGGATCCGCTCGAACGCGTCCTGCGCGACGAGTGGGGCCGACTGCTGGCCCTGCTCGTCGCGTGGTGCCGCCGGGTGGACCTGGCCGAGGACGGCCTGGCCGACTCCTTCGAGGCGGCCGCGCGGACCTGGCCGGGGACCGGCGTACCCGGCAATCCCGCGGCCTGGCTGCTCACCACGGCCCGGCGGCGGATCACCGACGCGCTGCGCACCGAGGAGGTCGCGCGACGCAAGGAGCCACTGCTCGTCATCGACGCCCACACCGCCGAGGACGCGCGGCGGGTGATGGCGGACGGAGGCGAGGTGCTCGTCGACGAGCGGCTGCGGCTGGTGCTGCTGTGCGCCCATCCCCGGCTCTCCCACGAGGCTGCGGCGGCGCTGACGCTGCGGCTGGTGCTCGGCGTCTCGACCGAGGAGATCGCGCGGCTGTTCCTGGTCCCGACCGCGACCATGGCGGCCCGGCTCACCCGCGCCCGCAAGAAGCTGGCGGACGCGGCCTTCACGCTCCCCGACGGCCCCGAGCTCGCCGAGCGGGCCGGGACCGTCGGCGACATCGCCTACCTGGCCTTCACCACCGGCTACGCGCCCGGCACGGGCGCCGACGTGCTGCGACCGGGCCCGGCCGGCGAGGCGATCCGGCTGGTGCGGGTGCTGCGCACGGTGCTCCCGCCCGACGTGGACCGCAGCGAGCTCGATGCCCTGCTCGCGCTGATGGTGCTGCTGCACGCGCGTCGCGACGCCCGGGTCGTCGACGGCGCGCTGGTCCTGCTGGGCGACCAGGACCGGGAGCGCTGGCACCACGACGAGGCGCTCGAGGCGCTGGACCTGCTCCGCCCGCTGGTCGGCGCCCCGCCGGCGCCGTACCTGCTCCAGGCGCTGATCGCCGCCGAGCACGCCGTCGCGCCCTCCCCCGGCGCGACCCGCTGGGACCGCATCGCGGAGAGGTACGACGAGCTGCTGGCGCTCCGGGACTCGCCCGTCGTGCGCCTCAACCGGGCGGTCGCGGTCGCCGAGCGCGACGGCCCTGCCGCCGGGCTGGCCGCCCTCGATGGCGTCGCGCTGCCGGGGCACCGGCTGCCCGCCGTACGCGCGGCGCTGCTGGCCCGGCTCGGCCGGCTCGACGACGCCCGCCTGGCGTACGACGCCGCACTGGCCCTGTGCAGCAACGACGCCGAGTCCGCGTACCTGCGGACCCGGCGTCGGGAGCTGTGATGCGGGGCTGGTTCAGCAGCCGCCGGCGACCGCGGGGATCACCGAGACCTCGGCGCCGTCGGGCGTCGGGGTGCTGAGCTCCTGCTCGAAGCGCACGTCGTCGTTGTTGACGTAGACGTTGACGAAGCGGCGCAGCTTGCCGTCCTCGTCGAGGATCCGGCCCTTGATGCCGGCGTAGTTGGCATCGAGGTCGTCGAGGATCTCCGCCAGGTTGGCGCCGGTGGCGCTGACCTCGGACTCACCGCCGGTGTAGGTGCGGAGGATGGTGGGGATCCGGACGCTGACTGCCATGGAGCTCTCCTGCTGAAGACGTGGTTGGGGGTCGGTGCTCAGATGCCGGTGGCCTTGAAGGCCTTGTAGCTCGGCGCGATGGTCGCCGCGGCGCCGACCTGGTCGGCGATCGCGTCGAGGGTCTTGAGGCCGTGGCCGGTGTTGACGACGACGGTCTCGAGGTTCGGGTCGAGCTGGCCGGTCTCGACGAGCTTCTTGGTGACCGCGGTCGTCGTACCACCGGCGGTCTCGGCGAAGATGCCCTCGGTGCGGGCGAGGAGCACGATGCCGGCGCGGATCTCGTCGTCGGTGACCTCCTCGACGGCACCGCCGGTGCGGCGGGCGATGTCGAGGACGTAGATGCCGTCGGCCGGGTTGCCGATGGCCAGGCTCTTGGCGATGGTGTCGGGCTTGACCGGGCGGATCGCGTCGGTGCCGGCCTTGTAGGCGGTGGCGACGGGGCCGCAGCCGGTGGCCTGGGCACCGAAGATCCGGTACGGCTTGTCCTCGACCAGGCCGAGCTTGATCAGCTCCTGGAAGGCCTTGTCGACCTTGGTCAGCTGCGAGCCGGACGCGACCGGGATGACGACCTGGTCGGGCAGGCGCCAGCCGAGCTGCTCGGCGATCTCGTAGCCGATCGTCTTCGAGCCCTCGGCGTAGTAGGGCCGCACGTTGACGTTGACGAACGCCCAGCCCTCCTCCTCGCCGGCGATCTCGGAGGCGAGCTTGTTGACGTCGTCGTAGTTGCCGTCGACGGCGACCAGGCCGTCGGTGAAGATCGCGGAGTTGACCTGCTTGGCGTGCTCGAGGTTGCTCGGGATGAACACGACGGTCTTGATCCCGGCGCGGGCACCGGCCGCGGCGACGGCGTTGGCTAGGTTGCCCGTCGAGGGGCAGGCGAAGACCTTGGCACCGAGCTCGCGGGCGGCGCTGAGCGCGCAGGCGACGACGCGGTCCTTGAAGGAGTTCGTGGGGTTGGTGGTGTCGTCCTTCACCCACAGGTTGGCGATGCCGAGCTCGCGACCGAGGTTGTCGGCCTTGAGCAGCCGGGTGAAGCCGGGCTCGGTGTTGGGGCTGGTCTCGATGTCGGTCGGGACCGGCAGCAGCGCCTTGTAGCGCCAGATGTTGGGCGGGCCGGCCTCGATCTCCTCGCGGGTGATCGTCGGGAAGTCGTAGGAGATCTCCAGCGGGCCGAAGCACTCCGGACAGGCGTAGAACGGGCCCAGGTCGACCTGGTGGCCGCACTCGCGACAGGAGAGGGTGGTGGCGTTGCCGAACGCACCCTCGCGCAGGCCGGGCTTGGCAGTGGTCGTCTCGGGCGACTCGGTCACAACGGCGCTCATGGATTCCTCCTTCTCATCTGTCCCGGCGGCTCTCGCGCGGGTCGGATTTGGCACCGTTTCCGCGACGCCGACCTCTGCAAGCAGGTGTCAGACGGGAGTTCGCGGCGGTTGCCGGGACTTCTCAGGGCCGTTCCCTCAGTCCCTCTGGATGAGCACGCTCAGCCTAGGGGCGATCCCCCGCCGACACCCAATCGGGATCCCAGATGTCGAGACTGTTGTCCGAAGTGTGAGACTCAGGCGGTGCGACGGGCCGCGCGCGCGTCGCCGGCGAGCTGCCGGAGCAGGTCCAGCACGCCGGTGGGCCCGTGCACGACGACGTCGGAGAGCGCGACGAGGGCGCTCTGCTCGTCGGAGGCCGAGCACACCCGCAGGGTGGCCAGGCCGCGCTGGCCGAGCTCCTCGACCGCCTCGAACGCCTCGACGTCGCCGAGGTCGTCGCCCGCGAACAGGAAGCCGTCCGCCTCGAGCACCGCGGCGAGCCGGTGCACGACCATGCCCTTGTGGGAGCCGGCCGAGCGGACCTCGATCACCGACTTGCCGGGCTCCAGGACCAGGCCGTGCCGGCTGGCGAGCTCGCGCAGCGGCGGCAGCAGCCGGTCGAAGGCGCCCTCGGGATCGGGCAGCCGCCGGGTGTGGACGGCGACGGCGAGGCCCTTGTCCTCGACGTACGCGTCGGTCGCGCCGGCCGTGCGCAGCGCACGGGGCAGGTCACGCTCGAAGGTCGCCAGCCCGCGCGGGGGCCGGGCGCCCATGATCCGGCGGTGGGTCGAGCTCCAGCGCTCGTTGCCGTACTGCCCGAAGACGAAGAGCTCCTTGCCGGCCGCCTCGAGCGCGTCGCCGACCTCCTCCAGTCCCCCGAGGTCGAGAGCCTGGCGTGCCGGGCGACCGGTGATCACCGCGATCGCGGCGACCTCCTCGGCCAGCGCCCTCAGCACCTCGGGCGCGTCCGGGTGGATGTGCGCCTGGGCAGGATCGTCGACGATCGGCGACAGGGTGCCGTCGAAGTCCAGGCCGACGACCGTGCGCGACGCGACGCGCACCAGGGCGTCGTACCGCTGCTCACCGGAGTCGGACGTGAACCTCACGCCCCCATCCCATCACGTCACCGGCGACGGTGGATGACGGGAGGGTGAACGGTTGTCCGGCCCGGACCGGATCAGTCCAGCTCGCCGGTCAGGATCACCGTCAGGTTGCTGTCGCTCATGTCGCTGTCGGCGTCGGCCGGCTGCACCCGGGCGATGCCGAGATCGAGGGCGAGCTGCTGGGCGACGGCCTTCTGGCCCTTGGGGAAGTAGACGGTGGTCGCGGGGACGGTGCCGTACCAGTTGTCGGCGGCGCCGACCTTCCAGCCGGCGGCCTTCACCTTCTCGCCGACCCGGCCGGCGAGGCCGCGGATCGCGGTGTTGTTGAAGACGACGACCGAGTGGTCACCGCGCACGACCGGAGGAGGCGCGGGCTTCTCCTCGGTGGGCGTCGCGGCCGGGTCGGTGGCGGCGTCGCTCGGGTCCGCGGTGGCGGTCGGCGTGGCGGCCGCCTTGGTGGCGGAGATGTCGCGCTCGACGGGGCCGTCGCCACGGGTGGCGACGAAGGCGATGGCCGCGAGGGCCACCGCGACGATGCTGAGCAGCACCACGGGCGAGGGCAGGACGGCGCCGCGCTCGTCTCGGGTGCGAGTGGGCCAGGTGGGGAAGGTCATGGCCGCCTCTCCGGGTAGCTGGGCTGGTGGGTCAGATCTCGAAGCCCAGGCGCCGCGCGGACCGCTGCCGCTGACGCTGCGAGCGCAGTCGCCGCAGGCGGCGCACGAGCAGCGGGTCGGCCTCGAGGGCCTCCGGGCGGTCGATCAGCGCGTTGAGCACCTGGTAGTAGCGGGTGGCGCTCATGTCGAACTGCTCACGCACGGCGCTCTCCTTGGCGCCGGCGTACTTCCACCACTGCCGCTCGAACTCGAGGATGGCGCGATCGCGGTCGCTGAGGCCGCCGGGAACGGCCGCGGCTGCGGCGTTCTCCTGGGTGCTGCGCTCGGCGGTCATGAGGTCTCCTCGACACATCAGGTGGGGAAGGTCGACAGGTGTACTGATCCGTACTGTAACCCGCGAATCACAACCATGTCATTCGGCCGCGCCGGTCGCCCTCACCCTAGGCTCACGCGCATGACGGGCAACCCGGACCCCCTCGGCTGGGGCATCCTCGCCACCGGCAAGATCGCGCGGTCGTTCGCGGCCGACCTGGCCCTCGTCCCGGGCGCGCGGCTCGCGGCCGTCGGCTCGCGGAGCGAGGAGTCCGCGCGGGCGTTCGCCCGGGAGTACGGCGACAGCGGCACCCGCGCCCACGGCAGCTACGAGGCACTCGTGGCCGACCCCGCGGTCGAGGTCGTCTACATCGCGACCCCGCACTCCCTCCACCTCGACGGCGCCCGGGCCGCGTTCGCGGCCGGCAAGCACGTGCTGTGCGAGAAGCCGCTGACCCTGCGCACCTCCGACGCCGAGGAGATGGTGCGGCTCGCCGGCGAGCACGACCGGTTCCTCATGGAGGCGATGTGGACCGCGTGCCACCCGGTGGTCCGCGAGCTGCGCCGCGAGCTGGCGAGCGGACGGTTCGGTGCGCCGCACCACCTGGCGGCCGAGCTGGGCTTCCGGGTCGACGCTCCCCCGACGGACCGCCTGCTCGCCCCGGAGCTCGGTGGCGGCGCACTGCTCGACATGGGGATCTACCCGCTGACCTTCGCCCACCTGCTGCTCGGCGAGGCCGAGGAGCTGCGCGGCGTCGGCACGGTCACCGGGAGCGGCGTCGACCTCGACATCGCGATCGCCGGGCGCTACCCGGGCGGCGCCGTCGCCACCCTGCACGCCTCGATGACGTCGTGGTCGAGCCGGTCCGCGTCGATCGCCACCGACCTCGGCCGGATCGAGCTGCACGGCGACTTCCACCACCCGACCTCCGCGGTGTTCACGCCGGTCGGGCGTCCCGAGCAGCAGGTCGTGCTCACCGGGGACGAGCCGGTGGTCGGGCGCGGCTACGGCAACGAGGCCGCCGAGGTGGACCGCTGCGTCCGGGCCGGACTGCGCGAGAGCCCGCTGGTCCCGCACGCGCAGACCCTCACGATCCTGCGCCAGATGGACGCGCTGCGGGCCGACCTGGGGATCCGCTACCCCGGCGACTGACCCTGGTCCGCGCGCAGGAAGCGCACCACGGCCAGCACCCGGCGGTGCGACTGGTCGTCGTCGGGGCTGAGCCCGAGCTTCGCGAAGATCCGCTGGGTGTGCTTCTCGACCGCCGCCAGCGAGACGACCAGCGCCTCGGCGAGAGCCGCGTTGGAGCGGCCCTCGGCCATCAGTGCGAGCACCTCCCGCTCCCGCGGCGTCAGCGCCGCGAGCGGGTCGCGCTGACGGCCCATCAGGTGCTTGACCACGACCGGGTCGAGCACGGTGCCGCCGTCGGCCACCGTGACCAGCGCGTCGAGGAACTCGCGGACCTCGCTGACCCGGTCCTTGAGCAGGTAGCCGACCCCGCCCTCCCCCGTGGCGAGCAGCTCGTCGGCGTACGACGCGACGACGTACTGCGAGAGCACCAGGACCCGCGCCTCCGGCCACGCCCGCCGGCACGCCACCGCCGCGCGCAGGCCCTCGTCGGTGTGGCTCGGCGGCATCCGGACGTCGACGATCGCCAGGTCGGGGCGCTGCTCGAGGACCGCGTCGACCAGGGCGGGTCCGTCGCCGACGGCGGCCACGACCTCGTGCCCGGCCTCGGCGAGCAGCAGTTGGAGCCCCTCGCGCAGCAGCACGGAGTCGTCGGCGACCACGATCCTCACGGCGCCATCCTCACCGCAGCGGCACCTGCGCCCGCAGCCGGGTCGGGCCGCCTTCGGGCGAGGCGACGAACAGTGCGCCGTCGACGCCGGCCAGGCGCTCGCGCAGGCCGGCCAGCCCGTGACCGGGTACGTCGACCGCGCCACCGCACCCGTTGTCGTCGACGGTGACCTCCAGCTGCCCGTCGACGACCGCCAGCGCGAGGTCGGCGCGGTCCGCGCCGCTGTGCTTCACCACGTTGGTCAGCGCCTCGGCGGCCACGAAGTAGGCAGCGGTCTCGACGGCGAGCGGCAGCCTCGGGGGCAGGTCGGCGGTCACCCGCACCGGGATCGGCTGGCCGTCCGCCATCTCGGTGACGGCGGCGGCCAGACCGCGGTCGACCAGCAGCGGCGGGGCGATCCCCCGCGACAGCGCGCGGAGCTCCTCGACCGCCTCGCGGGTCTGGGCGACGGCAGCGTCGAGGGTGCGGGCAGCGTTCGCGGGGTCGTCGGCCAGCTGGACGCGGGCCCGGCCGAGGTCCATGCCGAGCCGGATCAGCCGCTGCTGCGGGCCGTCGTGGATGTCGCGCTCGAGCTTGCGCAGCGACTCGGCCTCCGCCCGGTGCGCCGACTCACGGCTCTCCTCGACGTGCGCCACCCGGCCCTGCAGCTCGGCGCGACTGGTCAGCAGCACCGACGCCAGGCTGGCGTGCGCGAGCGCCGCCATCCTCATCGCGAACGGCAGCGTCACCAGCGCGACCACGCCGATCGCCGTGATGAGACCGACGTCGGCGGCCCGGCTGTCGCCGAGCCCGATCAGGTCGGCCAGGCTCTGCGCATCGCTGTCGTCGCGCGGGATGAACCGCTCCCAGACCCAGTACGACAGGCCGCCGAGCACCGAGGCCCACCAGGTGATCGCCACGCAGAACGCCACCGTCGCGGTGATCCACCCGACCAAGGACCACACCACGTCCAGCCACGACTGCGGGTCGCGCAGCGGCGTCAGCGACCGGCGCCAGAAGCCGTCCTCCCTGTGTGCCCGGAGGTACGTCGGCTCCGTGACCGGCCGTCCGGCGAGCACCGCGAGGCGACGGCGCTCGACGTACGCGAACCCGCGGGCGGCGTACACCCCCACGACGAGGACGAACACGCCACCGACCACCACGGCCAGGCCGAGCCCGGCGGACACGAAGGCGATCACCACGACCAGCGCGACGAGTGCGACCGGCAGGGCCGTGAAGGCGTAGCCGGTGTCGCGCAGCCACCGCTTCGTCGGCGGTTGCGCGGGCGGGGGCAGCACCAGGGTCTCGGTCATGGCTCCAGCGTGGTCGGCGTACGTCGTCAACAGAATCCTGCCAGCACGACACCTGCTGTCGGGCCAGCCCGACATCCCCGTCCCCACTAGGGTGTGGAACGTGGGCCATGACCTCGTGATCGTCGCCAACCGCCTTCCCGTCGACCGCGTCACCGACCGCAACGGGAAGGCCCGCTGGCGCCGGTCGCCCGGCGGCCTGGTGTCGGCCATCGAGCCCGTGATGCGGGCCCACGACGGGGTCTGGATCGGCTGGCCCGGCGGGACGAAGTCGTTCAAGCCGTTCAAGGTCGACGGCCTCGACCTGGTGCCGCTCGCGATGTCGGCCGAGGAGATCGAGGAGCACTACGAGGGCTTCTCCAACGGCACCCTGTGGCCGCTCTACCACGACGTCGTCGCGAAGCCGGAGTTCCACCGCGAGTGGTGGGACACCTACGTGAAGGTCAACCGGCGCTTCGCGGAGCGCACCGCCGAGCTCGCCAACGACGGCGCGACCGTGTGGGTCCACGACTACCAGCTGCAGCTGGTGCCGCAGATGCTGCGCGAGCTGCGCCCGGACCTGCGCATCGGCTTCTACCTGCACATCCCGTTCCCGCCGGCCGAGCTGTTCCAGCAGCTGCCGTGGCGCCGCCAGATCCTCGAGGGCCTGCTCGGCGCCGACCTGGTCGGCTTCCAGCTGCCCGGTGCCGCGCAGAACTTCATCCGCCTGGTCCGCCAGCGCGTCGGCCACAAGACGCACCGCGACCTCGTGTACCTGCCGGACGGCCGCACCGTGCGCGCCGCCGCGTTCCCGATCTCGATCGACGCCGCCGGCTTCGAGGAGCTGGCCCGCTCCGAGGCCGTCGCCGAGCGCGCGGAGGCGATCCGCGACGCCCTCGGCAACCCGCGCAGGATCTTCCTCGGCATCGACCGGCTCGACTACACCAAGGGCATCCACGCCCGGTTGCGCGCCTTCGGCGAGCTGATCCGCGACGGCGCGTTCACGGTCGACGACGCGGTCTTCGTCCAGGTGGCCGTCCCCTCGCGCGAACGGGTCGAGCACTACCGCAACCTGCGCGACGACATCGAGCTGCTCGTCGGCCGGATCAACGGCGACCTCGGCCGGATCGGCCGCCCGGCGGTGAGCTACCTGCACACGTCGTACCCCCGCGAGGAGATGGCCGCGCTCTACCGCGCCGCCGACATCATGGTCGTCACGCCCTACCGCGACGGCATGAACCTGGTCGCCAAGGAGTACGTCGCCTGCCGGGTCGACGACGACGGCGCCCTGGTGCTCTCGGAGTTCGCCGGTGCGGCCGACGAGCTGCGCCAGGCCTGGCTGGTCAACCCCTACGACATGAACGGCATGAAGGCCGCGCTGCTCGAGGCCTACGAGGCCGAGCCCAGGGAGCTGACCCGCCGGATGAAGGCGATGCGGCGCCAGATCGCGCAGCACGACGTGAAGGCATGGGCCGACAGCTTCATGACCGAGCTCGAGGACGACAGCCACAGCCACACCAAGTCGGTGCGACCCGCGACCTTGTCCTGACGTCGGGACGGGACCCCGGTCCCCGGACGACGCCCTCACGAACGGCTACCACGCGGTAGTTTTCGATCATGGATCTGGTGCCCCTGCGCTCCGTCCCTGGCGCCGGCCTGCTCCCCGCCCCGGACCAGGTCGTCGCTGCCGCGAGCAACGTCGCCCACAAGCTGCTGTACGGCGGCGTGGCCGACCTGCGCCCGATGCCCCGCACCTTGATCGACGACGGCACGTTGCGGGAGGTCTACCACTACCGTCCCGCGGGCCACGTCCAGGAGCACGGCGACCCGGTGCTGCTGGTCACGCCGCTCGCCGCGCCCTCGAGCTGCTACGACCTGCGCCGTGGCTGCTCGCTCGTCGAGCACTTCGTGACCGAAGGGCGCCCGACGTACCTCGTGGAGTACGGCGAGGTCTCCTTCCGCGACCGCAACCTCGGCATGGAGCACTGGGTCGACGAGGTCGTGCCGAGCGCGATCCGCGCGGTGTCCGAGCACGCCGGCGGCCGGACGGTGCACGTGATCGGCTGGTCGCTGGGCGGCATCTTCTCGCTGCTCACCCTCGCCGACGAGCGCTCGGGCGAGCTGCCGGTCGCGTCCCTGACCGTCGTCGGGTCGCCGATCGACATCTCGCTGGTGCCGCTGCTCGCGCCGTTGCGGCCGCTGCTCAACCTGTTCAACGGCAAGGGACCGATCACCAAGGGCTACCAGATGCTCGGCGGGGCACCGAAGCCCCTGGTGAAGTGGGCCTTCCAGCTGACCGCCTTCCAGAAGCTGGTGACCAAGCCGATCGCGCTGGCGACCCACGTCGACGACCGCGAGTTCCTCGCGCAGGTCGAGGCGGTCGACCACTTCACCTCCAACATGATCGCCTACCCGGGCCGCACGTTCGGGCAGCTCTACCACCGCTTCGCGAAGGGCAACCAGCTCGCCAGCGGCACCTTCGAGCTCGACGACCGGACCATCGACCTGGGCGAGATCACCGTCCCGGTGCTGGTGTTCGGCGGGTCGACGGACGGCATCGCGCCGGTCCCGGCGGTGCGGGCCGTCGTACCGATGCTGACGAAGTCGCCCGAGGTGCGCTTCGAGGTCGTGCCCGGCGGCCACCTCGGGATGCTGACCGGCCGCGCCGCGCGGACCACCACCTGGCTGGCGATGGACGAGTGGATCACCCAGTGGTCGACCGACAACCGCCCCGCGACCCCGATCGGCACCAGCCGCAAGCGGCGGCACTCCTCGGCCGCGTCGCGAGCGCTCGGCAAGTGAACCTGCGGATCGGGTACGGCGCCGGCTCCGTCGCCACGGGCGCGTTCGGCACCGTCCCCGGCCTGATGCTGCTCCCCTACCTGACCGACACGCTCGCCGTCCCCGCCCTCCTGGCGGGCGCGATCGTGCTGCTGCCGAAGGCGTGGGACGTCGTCCTCAACCCGGTCGCGGGGCGGATCAGCGACCGCACGGTCGACCCGCGCGGACCGCGCCGGCCGTGGCTGCTGCGCGCCGGGCTGGCGCTGGGCGTGTGCTTCGCGGTGCTCTTCGCCGGGCCCGACCTCGGCTCGCAGGTGTTCGACGCGGCGTGGGTGCTGGTGGCCTTCCTGGCCTGCGCGACGGCGTACGCCTTCTTCCAGGTGCCGTACGTCGCCATGCCCGCCGAGATCACCGACTCCTACGCCGAGCGCACCCGGCTGATGACCTGGCGGGTGGCGATCCTCGCGTTCACCATCCTGCTCGCGGGCGCCAGCGCACCGGCGATCCGGGACGCGATCGGCGGCCGCAACGGCTACCGCGTGATGGGCGTCGTGATGGCCGCGATCATCGTCACCGGCGCGCTGCTCGCCTACCACGGCACCCGCGGCGCGCGGATCGGCGAGGTCGCGCCCGGACCGGGCAGCCTGCGCGACCAGCTCCGCCTCGTCGCCGCGGCGCGGGACTTCCGGCTGCTGCTCGTCACCTTCATCCTTCAGGCGCTGGCCACCGGCTGCATGCTCGCCGGTGTCGACTACCTCGCCGGAGACGTGCTCGAGCGCGACGGCGCCTCGACGATCCTGTTCGTCTGCTTCGTCGGCCCGGCGCTGCTGCTGACGCCCGCGTGGGCGGCACTCGGGCGGCGGATCGGCAAGAAGAGGGGGTACCTCGCCTCCTCGCTCGTGCTCGCCAGCGGAGCCGCGCTGGCGGTGCTCGCCGGGCACGCGCCGTCGGCCGTGGTGTTCGCCGCGGTCGGTCTGGTCGGCGTCGGGTACGCCGGCGTGCAGGTGTTCCCGATGGCGATGCTGCCGGACGCGGCGGCGGTCGACGCGCGTCGTACCGGATCGTCGCGGGTCGGCGTCTACACCGGCGTCTGGACCGCGGGCGAGACCCTCGGCCTGGCACTGGGCCCCGGCCTGTTCGCGGTCGTGCTGGCGCTCGGGTCCTACCGGTCGAGCGGCAGCGGCGACGTGGCACAGCCCGACTCGGCGGTCACCGCGATCACGCTCGGCTTCTCGGTCCTGCCGGCGCTGCTGGTGCTGGCGAGCCTGTGGTGGCTGCGTGGCTACGCTCTCGACGAGAGGGAGGTCGATCTCGTTGACGCCTGAGGACATCCGCGCCCGGCTGGCCGCACTGCAGGAGGGCGACCTGCCCGTGCACGGCGGGCGCACCCTCGCCTACGTGTACGACGCCGGGCTGGCCGAGGTCGACGCCCTGGCGCGCGAGGCGGTCGCCGCGTTCGCCGGCAGCAACGGCCTGGACCCGACGGCGTTCCCGAGCCTGCTGGCGATGGAGAACGACCTGGTGTCCTTCGCCCGCGCACTGCTCGACGGTCCGTCGACGATGGTCGGCACGCTCACCTCCGGTGGCACCGAGTCCTGCCTGCTCGCGGTGCAGGGCGCGCGGGACTCGCGGCCGGACGTGGCGTCGCCGTCGATCGTCGTACCGGACACGGTGCACGCCGCCTTCCACAAGGCCGGGCACTACTTCGGGGTCCGGGTGGTCGTGGTGCCGACCGGTCCCGACCACCGCGCGGACGCCGCGGCCATGGCGGCCGCGATCGACGACACCACGGTGCTGGTCGTGGCGAGCGCGCCGTCGTACGCCGACGGGGTGGTCGACCCGGTCCCGGCCATCGCCGCGGCCGCTGCGGCCCGCGGCGTGCGTTGCCACGTCGATGCCTGCATCGGCGGCTGGGTGCTGCCGTACGCCACCCGGCTGGGCCGCCCGGTCACCCCGTGGACCTTCGCCGTCGAGGGCGTCACCTCGATCTCGACCGACCTGCACAAGTACGCCTACGCGCCCAAGGGTGCGTCCCTGCTGCTGCACCGCGATCCCGCGCTGCGCCGGCCGCAGTACTTCGCCCATGCCGGCTGGCCGGGCTACACGATGCTCAACGCGACCCTGCAGTCCACGCGCTCGGGCGGCCCGACGGCCGGGGCGTGGGCGACGGTGCAGGCGATCGGCGACGACGGGTACCTCCGGCTGACCCAGCAGGCGCTGGCCGCCACGGACGTCATCGCTGCGGGGATCTCGGCCCTGCCGGGGCTCTCGCTGGTGGCCGCGCCCGAGTCGACGCTGGTGGCCGCGACCGCCGATGGTGACCTCGACGTGTTCACCGTCTGCGACGAGATGGCGACGCGTGGCTGGTTCGTCCAGCCCCAGCTGTCGTACGACGACCGGGCTCCCTCGCTGCACGTCGCGATCAGCGCGGCCACCGACCCTGCGGCCTTCCTGGCTGCGCTCGGCCCGTCCGTGGAGGCTGCGCGGGAAGCCGGCCCGGTACCGGTCGACCCGGGCGTGGCCGAGCTGCTGCGCACCCTCGACCCGGCGACCCTCGGCGACGCCGAGTTCGACCTCCTGCTGGCGGCGGGCGGCCTCGCCGGTGACGGCGGCGAGCTCGGGCTGCCCGAGCGGATGGCGCCGGTCAACGCGCTGCTCGACGTCGCCCCGCCGGCGCTGCGGGAGGCCGTGCTGGTGGCCTTCCTCGACCGACTGGCCCGGCCGGCCGCCGAGTCGTTCGCGTCCGGGACATAGTCCCAAAGGACTAACGGGTCCCGGCCGCCTTCCCGATGCCCGACCCCGTCCGCGCTCCGTAGATTTCTCACTACCGACGCGGACCTCAGGTTCGCTGGAGGGAGCCCCACCGGGATCCGGCACCCCATTGCCGGGAGTGCCCCCGGAGGACCAGCTGAACTCGAGATCCGCGTCGGAGCTACGCCGTACGCCGGCCGTGCGCCCCTTGGAGGGAGAGGGGCGCGCGCCGGCCACGCGGCGACAGGGAGCAGCAACCACGGCCGGATCCTCTGGAGGGGTGGGGTCTGGGGGGACCGCGACACCTTTGGTGTCCTAGGGTTCGGCCGTGGGTGCTCCTAGCCGAGATTCGAGCCCGGTCGTTCCAGGCTCTCTTGCAAAAGTCGTCGACCAGGGCCTGATGGCCACTGACTGGGCCGAGGCCCTCGCACCGGTCGAGGACCGGGTCGCCTCGCTCGGGCAGTTCCTGCGCGCCGAGATCGCCGCGGGCCGTGCTTACCTGCCGGCCGGCGACCATGTGTTCCGCGCCTTCCGGCGTCCGCTCGCCGACGTCCGGGTGCTCATCGTGGGCCAGGACCCGTACCCGACGCCCGGGCACCCGATCGGCCTCAGCTTCGCCGTCGACCGCGGCGTGCGCCCGATCCCGCGCAGCCTCACGAACATCTACCAGGAGCTGGCCAACGACGTCGGCTTCGTCTCCCCCGGCCACGGCGACCTCACCGGCTGGGCCGACCAGGGCGTCATGCTGCTCAACCGGGTGCTGACCGTGCGCCCCGGCGAGCCGGGATCGCACCGCAACCAGGGCTGGGAGCACGTCACGGCGTGCGCCATCCAGGCCGTCGTACGACGGGCCGAGGCGGGCGCGCCGATCGCCGCCATCCTGTGGGGCCGGGACGCACAGACGCTCAAGCCGCACCTCGGCCCGATCCCGTCGGTCGAGTCGCCGCACCCCTCGCCGCTGTCGGCCTCGCGCGGCTTCTTCGGGTCGCGACCGTTCAGCCGGGTCAACGCCCTGCTGGCCGAGCGCGGCGGGCAGCCCGTCGACTGGTCCTTGCCTGGCTGACCCTGCGGGAATATAGTTGAACTCTCAACTATTGAAGTGGGCATGACGATGACGGACACCAGCACGCGCATGCCGGCCCTCTACATCGGGCACGGCGCTCCCCCGCTCCTCGACGACCGGCTGTGGTCGACCCAGCTCGCCGCCTGGGCCGGCGACCTGCCGCGCCCCAAGGCGATCCTGATCGTGAGCGCGCACTGGGAGTCCGCTCCCCTCTCGCTCACCGCGAGCGGCGTGCCGCTGGTCTACGACTTCGGCGGGTTCGCGCCGAAGTACTACAAGATGACCTACGAGACGCCCGACGCCACGGCGCTCGCGAAGCGGGTGGCGGCGATGATGCCGCGCACCGAGCCGGTCCACCAGCACTCCTCGCGCGGCCTCGACCACGGCGCGTGGGTGCCGCTGAAGATCATGTACCCGCACGCCGACATCCCGGTCCTGCAGATGTCGATGCCGACCCACGACCCGGGCCGGCTGATGGAGATCGGCCGTCGGCTCAAGCCGCTGCGCGACGAGGGCGTGCTCATCATCGGCTCCGGCTTCCTCACCCACGGCCTGCCGTTCCTGACCTCGTGGGAGCTCGACGCCGCCGCCCCCGGCTGGTCGTCGGACTTCGACGCCTGGGCCGGCGAGGCGATGGCGCGCGGCGACGTCGACGAGCTGGCGTCGTACCGCGACAAGGCGCCGGGCATGCCGTTCGCCCACCCGACGGTCGAGCACTACACGCCGCTGTTCGTCACGCTGGGCGCCGCGACCGACCCCACCGAGCCCGGCGACCAGGTGATCGACGGGTTCTGGATGGGTCTGTCGAAGCGCTCCCTCCAGGTGGCCTGACCCGCCGACCCGGCAGGAACTGGCCCGGATTTCACGCCGACCCGGCAGAAACTGGCCCGAAAACAGCGCCGACCCGGCAGAAAGTTCTGCCGGGTCGGCCCGATTCTGGAGCCACTTTGTGCCGGGTCGGCCAGATTCTGGAGCCACTTTGTGCCGGGTCAGCGCGAATCCGGAGCCACTTCGTGCCGGGTCGGCGGTCAGCGGACGCGGAGCTTCTTCATCAGCTTGAGCGAGCTGAGCATCTGCTTCACGTACGCGTCGTAGGCCTGGCCCGGACGCGGCCCCATGACCTGCTTCTTGAGAACGGCGACGTTCTTGGCGTCGGTGTACTTGAGCAGGCCCTGGTCGCCGTGGCGGGCGCCGACGCCGGACTTCTTCACGCCGCCCGACGGCGAGCCCTTGGAGGCGTAGGCCGTCGCGAGCGCGTCGTTGATGTTGACGTTGCCGGACTCGATCCGCTCGGCCACGGCCTCGGCGCGGGCCAGGTCGCCGCTCCACACCGAGGCGTTGAGGCCGTAGTCGGTGTCGTTGGCGAGGTGGATCGCCTCGTCGACGGTACGGTACGAGTACAGCGAGACGACCGGGCCGAAGGTCTCGGTGTGGCCGGCCAGCATGTCCTTGGTGACGCCCTCGAGCACGGTCGGCTCGAAGAACGCCGGGCCGATGTCGGGCCGCGCGCGGCCACCGGTCAGCACGGTCGCGCCCTTGGCGACGGCGTCCTCGACGTGCGAGGCGACCCGGTCGCGGTGGTCGGGGCTGACCAGGGAGCCGATCTCGGGACCGAAGTCGTACGCCGCACCGATGGCCAGGTTGGCGGCCCGGTCCACGAAGGCCGACTTCAGCTCGTCGTACCGGCTCTCGGGCAGGTAGATCCGCTCGATGTGCATGCAGATCTGGCCGGTGTTGCCGAACACACCGAAGGTGGTGCCCTCGACCCACTCCGCGACGTTGACGTCGTCGAGCACGATCATCGGGTTCTTGCCGCCGAGCTCGAGGCAGCAGCCGATCAGGTTGCGGCCGGCGCGCTCGCCGATCACCCGACCGGTCGCGGTGGAGCCGGTGAACATGACGTAGTCGGCGTTGTCGATCAGGGTCGGGCCGACATCGGGTCCCTCACCGCAGACGACCTGGAACAGGCCCTTCGGCAGGCCCGCCTCCTCGAGCAGCGAGATGCCGTAGAGCGGCGAGAGCGCCGTCTTGTTGTCGGGCTTCACCACGACCGCGTTGCCGGCGATGAGCGCGGGAATCGCGTCGGAGAGGCCCGTGGCGAACGGGAAGTTCCACGGCGCGATGATGCCGACGACACCCTTCGGGACGCGGACCTCGGTCGAGCCGGACACGATCGGCACCGGGCCGCCGTGCTTCTTCGGGGCGAGCAGCTTCTTGGCGCGCTTGAGGTAGTACGACATCACCATCGGCGGGTCGCAGGTCTCCTCGATCGCCATCCGCCGGTTCTTGCCGCTCTCGACCTGGATCAGGTCCGCGGTGGTGTGGGCGTTGTCGATGAGCAGGGTGTGCGCGCGGTCGAAGACCTCGAGGCGCTTGGCGACCGGCCACTGCGCCCACAGCTCCTGGGCGGCACGGGCCTTCGCGAAGGCGTCCTCGATGTCCTCGGGGGTCGACTGCGGGAGCTCGACGAGCACCTCGCCGGTGTAGACCTCGGTGAGCTTCCAGGTGGCGCCGGTACGGCCGGGGACCCGGGCGACCAGCCGCTCGAGGAGCTCGTCGGTGACCGAGGCGGGGCGGTTCGGCGTACTCACCAGCTCGCTCCGCCCAGGATGATCTCGGCAGCCTTCTCGCCGATCATGTAGCACGGGGCGTTGGTGTTGCCGCCGGTGATGCTCGGCATGATCGAGGCGTCCGCCACGCGCAGGCCCTCGATGCCGCGGACCTTGAGGTCCGGCCCGACGACGGCACGCTCGTCGACACCCATCCGGCAGGTGCCGACGCCGTGGTAGACGGAGGTCGAGCGGTTCTTGAGCGCGACCCGCAGCTCCTTGCCGTTGGGGATCGACGGCCCGGGGTGGATCTCCTCCTTGACCGCGCCACCGAAGGCGGCCGAGGCCATGATCTCGCGGATCATCTCGGTGCCCTCGGCGAGCACCTCGACGTCGGCGGGGTCCTGGAAGAAGCCGTAGTCGATCAGCGGGGCGGCCGTCGGGTCGGACGACGCGAGGCGCAGCGTGCCGCGGCTCTTCGGGTAGATCAGCGTCGAGAAGACGGTCAGCGACGGGCGGCCGTCGGGGATGTGGCGGATCGGCTCGTCCTGGTTGGGGCTCGGGTAGGCCCACGGCAGCATGTGCAGCTGGAGGTCCGGGATGTCGGTGGCGGCCGACGTACGCACGAAGCCGACGGACTCGAACACCGAGTTGTCGAGGAACGAGCCGCCGCGGGTCAGGTCGCGCGCCATGCCCTTGAAGAAGGTCCAGGCGTTGCCGCGGTACTTGACGCTCGGGACGTGGAACGACAGCGGGTGGAACAGGTGGTCGTGCAGGTTGTCACCGACCGGGAGGTCCGCGACGCAGTCGATGCCGACGCTGGCGAGGTGGTCGGCGTGGCCGATGCCGGAGAGCATCAGCAGCTGCGGGCTGTTGGCGAAGCCGGCGGAGACGATGACCTCCTTGCCGGCCCTGATGAAGCGGCGGGTGCCGCCGCCCTTGCCCTGGTCGATGACCTCGACGCCGGTGGCGCGGCCGTTGTCGACGACGATCTTCGCGACGTGGACCTCGGTCTGGAACTCGAGCGTGCGCGGCGCGAGGTCGTGGACGTAGCCGCGGGTCGAGGAGTAGCGCAGGCCGTCGGCAGCGTTCTGCTGCATCCGGGCGATGCCCTCCTGCTCGGCGGCGTTGTAGTCGTCGAGGACCTTCACGCCGAGGGTGTCGGCGGTCGCCTGGATGAACTGGAGGCTGGCCTCCTGCGGCGTCTTGTTGCGGGTGATCTTGATCGGGCCGCCGGCTCCGCGGAAGGCGTTCTCGCCGTCCTCGAAGTCCTCGTAGCGCTTGAACGCCTCGTTGACGCTGTCGGCGTCCCAGCCCGTGTTGCCCTCGGCCGCCCACGAGTCGTAGTTGGCGCGGTTGCCGCGGACGTAGACCATGCCGTTGACCGAGCTCGAGCCACCGCCGACCTTGCCGCGCGGGGCGGGCATCCGGCGGCCGTCGAGGCCGGGCTGCGGGACGGAGCGGTAGCCCCAGTCGAAGAGCTTCTCGAGCCGCGGCTCGGAGTGCATCGGGCCGATCATGCCGGGCTTCTTCGTGAAGTAGCCGTGCATGCCCTTGTCGTCGGACTTGCCGGCCTCGAGCAGGATCACGCTCGCACCGGACTGGGCGAGCCGTCCGGCGACGATCGACCCGGAGCTGCCCGATCCGACCACCACGTAGTCAGCCTCGTTGCTGTACGCCGCGCGCTTCGCCATCCGCTTCCCATCCTTCGCTCGTGTGACCGGGGTCATTCGGGGGCCCGGCCGGCTCACTGTAACGCGTTCTAGTTTCTTCACGAAAGTGTTTCGTGTTCTCGGCTTCCTCGGGGCCGACTGGGAGGATGGCGTCCGTGCGGATCCTGTCCATCCAGTCCTCGGTCGCGTACGGCCACGTCGGCAACTCCGCGGCGGTCTTCCCGCTGCAGCGCCTCGGCCACGAGGTGTGGCCGGTGTTCACGGTGCACTTCTCCAACCACACCGGGTACGGCGCCTGGCGCGGCCCGCTGCTCGCGCCCTCCGACGTGGCCGACGTGATCACGGGGATCGAGGACCGTGGCGTGCTCGCGTCGTGCGACGCGGTGCTGTCGGGCTACCAGGGCTCCCCCGCCGTGGCGGCCGTGATCGTCGAGGCGGTGCAGAAGGTGAAGGCGGCGAACCCTGCGGCGACGTACACCTGCGACCCGGTGATGGGCAACGCGAAGTCGGGCTGCTTCGTGAACCCGGAGATCCCGCCGATCATCCGGTCCTCCGTGGTCCCGGTCGCCGACATCCTCACCCCGAACCAGTTCGAGCTGGGCTTCATCACGGGGCACGACGGTCTGTCCGGCCCGTCGTCCCTCGACGACATCCTGGCGGCGGCCGACGAGGTGCGGTCGATGGGTCCCTCGACCGTGCTGGTCACCTCGGTCGAGCGCCTCGGCGCCCCCGACGACGTGATCGAGATGATCGCCGTCACCGGTGACGGCGCCTGGATCGTGCAGACCCCCCGCCTGCCCATGAAGGCCAACGGCTCCGGCGACATCACCGCCGCCCTCTTCACCGCCCACCTGCACACCACCGGCTCCGCCGCCGTCGCCCTGGGGCGGACCGTCGCGTCGGTGTACGACGTGCTCGCGGCGACGCTGGAGTCGGGCGAGCGGGAGCTGCGGTTGATCGCGGCGCAGGACGCGATCGCCGTACCGGACGAGCGGTTCGAGGTCACGCGGCTGCGCTGACTAGGATGGCGCCGTCGCTCGCCACGCGGGCGCATGCCGCCTTAGCTCAGTTGGCCAGAGCGTTCGCCTTGTAAGCGAAGGGCCGTCGGTTCGAATCCGACAGGCGGCTCCGTTCTGTCGGACCTGCTTCGTAACGTCCGCCCATGAAGAGCTGCCTCGGGTGCGGCGCACTGCTGACCAAGCCAAGCCAGAAGGTGTACTGCAGCATCGACTGCACGCAGTCGCACCGTCGCGTCGTCTTGACCGCTGAGTGGCTGCAGTCAGGAACCGCTGTCGCGGCCACTCGCCCCGACCACTACATCCGCCGCTATCTGCTCGACGCCCAGGACGGCTGCTGCGAGATCTGCGGCATCGTCGAGGAGTGGAACGACCAGCCCCTGGTCTTCGTGCTCGACCACATCGACGCGACGCGACGAACAACCACCGCGACAACCTGCGCATGGTCTGCCCCAACTGCGACTCCCAGCTGCCGACCTTCAAGAACCGCAACCGGGGCAAGGGCCGGCACTTCCGGCGGGAGCGGTACGCCAACGGCCAGTCGTACTGACGCCGAGCGATGAGTGTCGGACTCCTGACTAGTCTCACCACCGTGGACCTCCCCGTGATGCCGCCCGTCCTGCCCATGCTCGCGAAGGCCGTGTCCGGCGTACCGGATCCGGCGAAGTACGACGAGCGCGGCCTCAGCTTCGAGCCCAAGTGGGACGGGTTCCGGTGCATCGTGTTCCGCGACGGCGACGAGGTGGAGCTGGCGAGCCGCAACACCAAGCCGTTGACGCGCTACTTCCCCGAGCTGGTGGAGGCGATGAAGGCGGAGCTGCCGGAGCGGTGCGTGCTGGACGGAGAGATCTTCGTGTCGCAGATGAGCGAGGACGGGAAGGGGCGGCTGCAGTTCGAGGTGCTGCAGGAGCGGATCCACCCGGCGGCGTCGCGGATCAACCTGCTGGCCGAGCAGACGCCGGCGGACTTCGTGGCCTTCGACCTGCTGGCGCTGGGCGACGACGACTACCTGGAGCGGCCGTTCGCAGAGCGACGCGCGGCGCTCGAGGAGGCGCTGGCCCACCTCAGCGCCGACACCGGCCGCTGCCACCTCACCCGCACCAGCACGGACCCGAAGGTCGCCGAGGAGTGGTTCCACCAGTTCGAGGGGGCCGGGCTCGACGGGGTGGTGGCCAAGCCGCTGAGCGCGCCGTACGCCCCGAACGCCCGGACCATGCTGAAGATCAAGCACGAGCGCACGGCCGACGTGGTCCTCGCCGGCTACCGCGAGCACAAGACGAGCACGCCCGAGAGCCCGCTGATCGGCAGCCTCCTGCTGGGCCTGTACGACGGCGGCGAGCTCCAGCACATCGGCGTCAGCGCGAGCTTCACGGCCACGCGCCGGGCCGAGCTGTGGCACGAGCTGCAGCCGCTCGTCGTGCCGATCGAGGAGCACCCGTGGGGGCGCTGGCAGGAGTTCCTGGTCGCCAACCCCGGCCGACAGCCCGGTACGCAGAGCCGGTGGAGCCAGGGCAAGGACCTCTCCTTCACGCCGCTGCGCCCCGAGCGCGTCATCGAGGTGAAGTACGACGCCATGGAGGGTCGGCGCTTCCGGCACACCGCGCACTTCAAGCGGTGGCGCGAGGACCGCGACCCGGAGTCGTGCGGCTACGACCAGCTCGAGCAGCCGGTGCGCTACGACCTCGCGGACGTCCTCGGGGGCTGACACGGGCGACAGGGGCTGACGCGCGACCGGGAGCGCGGCAGGATGGTGTCATGAGCACCGCTCCCCGCGAGGAACCGTACGCCGTCGTCCTGCTCATCGAGCAGGCGCTCACCGCCGCCGACGCCACCCAGGTCCGCGGCCTGCACCAGGAGCTCGACGACGACCCGACGATCGAGGTGCAGTACCACGTGCTGCTGCCGATGGCGGACGCCGCGGCAGCCGTCGAGGCCTCGCTCGGGGTCATCGGTGGCGCCGACCTGATCGCCCCGCCCATCACACCGTCGCCGGACGAGATCGAGCGCCTGCGCGGGGAGTACCGCGACCAGGCCGAGCGCGACCTGGCCACCACCCGCGAGGCACTGGTCGCCGCCGGCGCGATCATCGGCTCGGTCACGATCGTCACCGAGCCGCCGGTCGACGCCCTCATCGCCAAGGTGAAGGAGGTCGACGGCCGGGAGTCGATCATCCTCACCCGGCCCCACCTGGTCGCCGAGTTCTTCCACGTCGACTGGACCTCGCGCGCCCGCCGCAAGCTCGGCGTACCCGTCCTCCACCTGCTGGAGCACGAGCAGGCCTGACTCGCAGCGGACATACCGCATGGTGAGGTTGCCGCGCCCGAGCCGACGGGACGATCCTGAAGAGGCATCGCGTCGTAACGCGCCCACCAGGGAGGTCGTTGTCCGGTCATGTCGGTCCTGCACACCCTCGACGTCCGCCTCCTGGCGGCACTTGCGGGCGCACACCTCGCGCCGGCCGACCGGGACCGCGCCCTCGACGTGTGCGACGGGGCGGTCGACGCGGTCCGCTCGCTGGCGATCGCGCACCCCGGCCGCACGGTGCGCGAGGTGGTCCTCCTGATGCTCGCCGAGGAGACCCCGCACCTCGACCGTCAGGTGCGCGGGGACCTCGCGCGGCTGTGCGAGGTGGAGGTCGTGCGGGGGCTCTAGCTGCCCTCGACCCGGTTGCCGTCCTCGTCCCAGTGCTCGGCGACCTTCTTGCTCGGCTGCACCCGCGGCGGCTCGCCCGGCATCTTCGGGTAGTCCGGCGGGAAGTTGAGCTCGCCCTCGCCGTCGGCGACCTGCTGGTCCCAGAGGTCGAGCAGCGGCTGGAGGGAGTACGACGTGTCGTCGATCCCCGCCCACGGGTCGCCGTCCGCCATCCGCTCGGGCACGGTGAACAGGTTGTGGTCCCGGGGATCGGTCGTCGCCGCGAGCTCCGACCAGGTCATCGGGGTCGACACCGGGGCGCCGGGCTTCGGCCGCAGGGAGTACGCCGAGGCGATCGTCCGGTCGCGGTTGTTCTGGTTGAAGTCGATGAAGATCCGCTCGCCGCGCTCCTCCTTCCACCACGCGGTGGTGACCTGGTCGTCGCGCTTGGCGAGCTCGCGGCCGAACGCGATCGCGGCGTGCCGCACGTCGGTGAACTCCCAGCGCGGCTCGATCCTCACGTAGACGTGGACACCCCGGTTGCCCGAGGTCTTCGGATAGCCCTGCAGGCCGAGCTCCTCGAGGAGCTCGCGCGCGACACCGGCGACGCGGACCGCGTCGCCGAAGGTCGTGCCGGGCTGGGGGTCGAAGTCGATGCGTAGCTCGTCGGGATGGTCGACGTCGGCTCGTCGTACCGGCCACGGGTGGAACGTGAGCGTGCCCATCTGCGCGCACCAGACGGGTACGGCGATCTCGGTCGGGCAGATCTCCTCGGCGGTGCGTCCGGACGGGAAGGTGATCCGCACCGGCTCGAGGAACTCGGGAGCCCCCTTGGGGACGCGCTTCTGGTAGAAGCCCTCGCCGTCGTCGCCGTACCCGGTGGAGAGCCGGAAGCCCTCGCGGTAGCCGTCGGGCCAGCGCTCCAGCGCGGTCGGCCGGTCGCGCAGCGCGCGCATCAGGCCGTCCTCGACCGCCACGAAGTACTCGGCGACCATGAGCTTGGTGACCTCGGGCGTGCGCTCGGTCGCCTCGTAGACGACCCGGTCCGGGCTCGACACCCGGACCTCGCGGTCGCCTGCCTGGACCATCGCCGCCGCGGTCTTCGCCATGGCGCGAGCCTACGGGGCTCAGCCGCTGACCCCGCGGAGCTCGACGGGCACCTGCGGCACGTCCAGGCTGTCGACGACTCGGCGGGCGTCGAGATCGACCACGTGGACCTCCTGCGTGGCAGGCTCGGTGACGTACGCCGTACCGCCGACCACCTCGAGCAGGGGCCGCGGCTCCTGCCACTCCTCCGGCTCGCGCCAGGCCGCGGTGACCGGGATCGAGGCGACCACCTGCGCGGCCGCGACGTCGATCACGTGCAGCTTGCCGTCGGTCCCGAGGACGAGGCCGTCGCCGTCGGGGGTGCGCCCGAGGGACCGGAAGCTGTAGCTGGCGGGGAGGTCGACCAGTCGCAGCGAGGCGCTGCGGGTGTCGATGACCGACACCCGGGTCGGCCGCTCGAGCTCGGCGTCGGGGTCGACCTTGTAGTCGCCGAGCACGTAGGGCGACGTGTCGTGCCCGGCCTGGTTGCCGATCCGCCCGTACGTGTCGGGGGCAGCGATCTTGGTGATCTCGCGTCCCTCGACGAGCAGCACGCCGTCCTCGCACCCGAACAGGGCGATGTCGCCGGCGAACGCCTCCCCGTGCACGCCCGGGCACTCGTCGGACGAGGCCAGCTCGTTGCCGGCTGCCGTGACCAGGCGGATCCCGGAGCGCGACTCCTCGTCGCCCACGGTCATCATCAGGTTGCCGTGCCCGTCCTGCACGGCGACGCCGTGGTGGGCGTGCGCAGCTCGGAAGGTCTCCACCTCCGGCGTGCCGTCCGCCAGGTCGGCGGGGTCGAAGGCCGTGATCGCACCGGTGCCGTCGTCGAAGACGGCGGTCCGGCCGTGGTGGGCCACGACATGCCCCGGCTCCTCGGCCTCGATCGTGAAGTCCGTCAGCCGCGGCGCGGTCGTCCACGAGTGGCCGTGGTCGCCGTGCTCGTCCGTCCACGCCCCCGTGTCGAGCGCCGTCAGACCGCCGGCGCCGGAGACGAGCACGTGCCGCCCGTCCCCCGCGGGGTTGAGCCGGAGGAAGCCGTCCTGCTCCTCGTCGAGCAGCACCTCCCCGGCCCCGGCATCGAGGACGAGCACCCCACCGTCGTACGTCATCGCGAGGCGGGGGCGCGGCCCGTCGACCTCCGTCGCCGCCCGCGCGCCGGCAGACGAGGACGAGGAGGACGTCGGGCGGGTGGACGGCTGGGCACCGCACGCGGAGAGGACGAGGGCACCGAGGACGACAGGGACACCGGATCGGATCAACATGAGAATGATTCTCATATGCAATGGGCTCGCGCGTCAAACCTCAGCGCTCGTCGGTCGACCGGGATCCCGTCAGGGTGCGCCCGCCGACGACGGTGATGACGGCGACCAGGCCGGCCAGGATCGCGAACCCGATCCGCTGGCTGCGCAGGAACTCCTCGACCACCGCAGCGCTCCAGCGACCGGTCGGCAGCGTGGTGCCCATGACAGCCGCGGTGACGGTGCCGATCACGGCGACGCCGAAGACGTTGCCGATCTCCTGGGCCGTGTCGTTGAGGGCCGAGCCGAGGCCGGTGTGGTCCTCGGGGAGTGCCTCGATCAGCGCGACCGCCGAGGTCGTCATCACCATCCGCATCGCCACGGCGAGCAGCACCATGCCGGCGGCGAAGACCGAGTAGCCGGCGCCGAGGGCGACGTACTCGACCGCGAGGGCCACCAGCAACGACGTGCTGCCGGCCAGCGCCGTGACCCGGTGGCCGAGGCGGGCGACGAGCGCGTCGGTCAGCGGACCGGAGACGAACATGCCGGCGACCATCGGCAGCGTGCCGAGCCCGGCCTGCAGCGGCGTCCAGCCCCAGGCGAACTGGAACAACTGGGTCGCGGCGAACATGACGCCGACCATCGCGACCATCACGCCGGTCTGCAGGACCGCACTGCCGCGCACGGTACGACGGCCGAGCAGGCCCAGGTCCAGCATCGGGTCGGCCGCGGCGCGCTCGCGCAGCGCGAAGCCGACGCCGGCCGCCAGCGCAGCGACCGCCGTGACGAGGGTCACCGGCGCGGTCCAGCCGGCGTCGACGCCGAGCGTGAAGGCGAACAGGGTCAGGCCGAGCATCGCGACCGAGAGCACGGCACCGGGCACGTCCGCGCCACCGGCACGACGCTCGGCCGGGTCGTCGACCGGGATCCCGCGGGCGACTCCCCAGAAGGCGATGGCAGCGACCGGGGCGTTGACGACGAGCAGTGCCTGCCACGGCAGGTGAGTGACCGCGAGGCCGCCGAGGACCGGGCCGACCATCACGCCCACCATCGCGACGCTGACGATCAGCCCGATCGCACGCCGGCGCAGCTCGTCGTCGTCGAAGAGCCGGAAGACCAGCGACATGGTGCCGGGTGCGATCAGGGCGGCGAACACGCCGCACAGCGCGCGCACGCCGATCAGCTGCCACGGCTCGGTCGCGAGCACGACGAGCGAGGAGGCCAGGCCGAAGCCGGCGATGCCGACGAGCAGCATCCGGCGGCGACCCAGCTTGTCGCCGAGCGTGCCGCCGACCATCAGCAGGCCGCCGAAGGTGAGTGAGTACGCGCCGACGATCCACTGCAGGCCGGTCGGGCCGACGGCGAGGTCGCGGCCGATGGTCGGCAGGGCGACGGACAGCACGGAGTTGTCGACCATCTCCACGAGCATGGTCAGGCACAGGGCGAGGATCGCCGGCGCGGCGGCACGGAGCGTGGTGGGCTTCGCGACCCGCGTGGGCGTGGGCGTCGATGACGTGACGGTGGCGGTCATGACGGCCTCCTTTCGGGACGAGGTTTCTCGAACAATGTTCGATTCGAACACTGTTCGAGAATAGAACGTTGTTCGAGAATGTCAATCCGCCCTAGGCTGAGGGCATGCCAGGACGCCCCCGGACGACCCGTCGCGCGACCCACTCGCTCGACCAGATCGTCGACACCGCGATCGCGATGCTCGACCGCGACGGCACCGGAGGGCTCACCCTGCGCGGCCTGGCCGCGGAGCTGGGCGGCGGCCTGGGCAGCATCTACTGGTACGTCGCCGGCAAGGCCGAGCTGCTCGACCTGGCCTGCGACACCCTCATCGGGCGCGCACTGGCCGCGGACGACGTACCCACTCCGCCGATGGAGGTCGAGCTCGACACCGACGACCCCGTGGTGCTCGATGCGGCGGCGACGGTGCGCCGGATCTCGCTGGCGCTGTTCGCGCAGATGGACGAGCACCCGTGGCTCGCCGCGCAGTCACGGCTCGGCGGCGCGGACCGGCCCAACGGGCTGCGGGTCTGGGAGCAGGTCGGCCGGGCGCTGGCGACGATGGGCCTCTCGCCACGCCAGCAGTTCCACGGCAGCACCGCGATCACGGGCTACGTCGTGGGCGTCGCCGCCGAGATGTCGGCGCAGGACGACGCGGCCGACCTGACGCTGTCGAAGGAGGAGCAGCTCGACCGGATGGTCGAGCGCTGGCAGGGCGAGGACTACGACGAGCTCCCGTGGATCCGCTCCATGGCGGACCAGTTCCGCCGGCACGACGACCTCGCCCAGTTCGCCGCCGGCCTGGACCTGCTGGTCCTCGGCCTGGTCCGCCAGGCGGTCAGCCCTGGCCGGCCTGGTCGGCCGGCTCGAGGCTGAGGCTGATCGAGTTGATGCAGTACCGGTCGCCCGTGGGCGTGCCGTAGCCGTCGGGGAAGACGTGGCCGAGGTGCGAGCCGCAGTTGGCGCAGCGCACCTCGACCCGCTTCATGCCGTGGGCGTTGTCCTCGATGTACTCGATGGTG
This sequence comes from Nocardioides sp. F233, assembly GCF_057813895.1. Lineage (NCBI taxonomy): Bacteria > Bacillati > Actinomycetota > Actinomycetes > Propionibacteriales > Nocardioidaceae > Nocardioides > Nocardioides sp. F233. The sequence continues at coordinate 212,235 of NZ_JBVASH010000007.1, read as the reverse complement.
TCGCTGATCGGCTGGTAGAAGCTCGGCCAGCCGCATCCGGAGTGGAACTTGGTGTCGGACTCGAACAGCTTGGCCTGGCAGGCCTTGCAGCGGTAGACGCCGGTGGTCTCGGTGTCGGTGTACTCACCGGTGAAGGCCCGCTCGGTGCCGGCCTTCCGGAGCACCTGGTACTCCTCGGGAGTGAGCTCGGCGCGCCACTCCTCGTCCGTCTTCTCGACCTCGTATGCCATGTCCTTCAGCGTACTCAGCAGTCCTCGGGACCGTGGTCAGGCAGCGAGCCCCGAGACCGGCATCCCGGCCTCGCGCCAGGCCGCGAACCCACCGATCACGTCGGTCGCCCGCTCGACGCCGATGCTGCGCAGCGCGTCGGCGGCCAGCGAGGAGGTGTAGCCCTCCTGGCACAGCACGATCACCCGGCGGTCGTACGACGCCTCGGGCAGCCGTGCGTCGCTGCGCGGGTCGAAGCGCCACTCGAGCACGTTGCGCTCGACGACGAGGGCGGGCAGCCAGCGGGCGACCTCGCCCTCGCGGGCGCGCTGGGCGGCGGGCCGGATGTCGACGAGCAGGGCACCGAGGGCGACCAGCTCCTGGAAGGCGGCCCGGGCGCTGATCCGGTCGAGCCGCGAGCGGGCGTCGGCGAGGAGGGCGTCGACGCCGTCGTACCGGACGGGCGCGGGGGCGGGCACGGTCAGGGCGCTCACCACTCCTCCCCCGCGCGCTCGACGCCGAGCACCTCGAGGCGGTCGCCGTGGAACTTGAACCGGGTCATGGTGTGCAGCCGCGGGGAGTACGCGTGCAGCGAGAGGGCCGGCCGATCCGTCGCATTGCGTACGTCGTGCGCGTAGCCCGCACCGAACGCCTTGCCGTCGCCGGGCCCCAGGTCGATCAGCTGGAGCCCGCCGTCGAAGGTGTGCTCGGTGAGCTGCCCCTCGAGGACGGTGAAGGCGCCGGACGAGGAGCCGTGGTCGTGCCAGTCGGTGGCAGCGCCGGCGGGCCACGAGATCAGCCACAGCTCGTAGTCCTCGGTGGCGAGCAGGCGGATCCACGAGCGCTCGTACGGGTCGTGGTCGAGCAGGTGGAGCAGGTCGGCGTCGGTCGCGTGGTTGCGCACGACCTCGAGCAGGGGCAGGACGGCGAGCTGGGTCATCGGGGTTCCTCCGGGGGTTGTGGGTGCTGGATCGGCGGGGCGGATCAACGGCAGCGACAACACAGCCCGGACGCCCGGAGGGAGCCATGCAGGACTGGGAGGGAGGTGGTCATGACTCAATAGTGCACTAAGTCAATAGACTTTTCAAAGAACAACTCGCCGGGGCCCGGAGTCGTAGGGTTCCGGGGTGTCCCGACCACCGGCCGCAGCCGCTCCCGCCTGGCTGACCGGCTTCCGCGATCTCCTGGTCCGCAAGGTCCCGTCGACGAGCGCGACCCTGGTCGCCGTCTGGGCCGGCGTGTGTGCGGTCGCCGGCCTGGTCCCCTCGCTGCGCCACGGGTTGCGCGAGCCGTTGACCGTCGTCAGCGAGAACGTCCTGCTGATCCTGCCCAACCTTGCCTACGCCACCTTCCTGGCGCTGCTCGCCGCGGCACTGAGCACCGGCAAGCGCGCCGGCTGGCGGATCCTGGTCGGGGTCCTGGTCATCAACCTGGCCGACGCCCTGGGCGAGTTCACCGCCCGCCCCCGCAGCAACGTCGCGGTCGCGGTCGCCACCCTGCTGCTCGTCGTGGTGCTGCTGGCCCGCAACGGCTTCAACACCCGGGTCCGGTCGCGGTCGGTCCTCAAGGCGGTCGCCGTCCTGGTGCCGTGCCTGTTGCTGAGCATCGGCCTCGGCTTCCTCCTGCTCCAGCTCTTCCACGGCACCCTGGCTGCCGACCAGCGGCTGCTGTGGTCGCTCAACCGGGCCACGGGTGGCGTGATCGGCCCGCGGGCGTTCGACGGCCGGCCGGACGACTGGGTCAGCGACCTGATCGGGTTCCTCGGCGGCGTGTCCCTGCTCGGCGCGTTCGCCGTCGTGTTCCAGTCCCAGGCGCTGCGTGCGACGTTGACGGCCCCGGAGGAGCAGGCGGTGCGCGCCCTGCTCGACGAGTACGGCCGCCACGACTCGCTCGGCTACTTCGCGACCCGCCGCGACAAGGCCGCCGTCTTCTCCGAGGACGGCCGTGCGGTCGTGCTGCACCGGGTCGAGGTCGGCGTCTGCCTGGCCAGCGGTGACCCGATCGGCGAGATGGGGTCGTGGCCCGACGCCATCGCCCGCTGGCAGCAGCTCGCGCGCGACCACGGCTGGACCCCCGCGGTGCTCGGGGCCAGCGAGCGCGCGGCCCATCACTACGAGCGGGCGGGCCTGACCGCCCTGCAGCTCGGCGACGAGGCGATCATCGAGGTCGCCGACTTCAACCAGCGCCGGCCGCGGCTGCCCGCCATCCAGCGCGCCGTACGACGGGCCCGGCGCCACGGCCTGACCGTCCGGATCCGCCGCCACCACCAGGTGCCGCCCGAGGAGATGGAGCAGGTACGCCGGCTCGCCGACGCGTGGCGCGGCGACGAGCCCGAGCGCGGCTTCTCGATGGCGCTGGGCCGTCTGGGCGACCCTGCCGACGGCGACTGCCTGCTCGCAGAGGCGCTCGCACCCGACGGCTCGGTGCTGGCGCTGCTGTCGTTCGTGCCGTGGGGCACGTCCGGCATCTCGCTCGACCTGATGCGGCGCGACCCGGACGGCCCCAACGGCGTGATCGAGTTCCTGGTGAGCACGATCGCCGAGCACGGCTCCGAGCACCGGATCGCCCGGATCTCGCTGAACTTCGCGGTCCTGCGCTCCGTCTTCGAGGAGGGCGGCCGGATCGGTGCGGGTCCGCTGCTCCGCGGCTGGCGGCGGGTGCTGCTCGTGCTGTCCCGGTGGTGGCAGCTCGAGGCCCTCTACCGGTCGAACGTGAAGTACGAGCCCGCGTGGTTCCCCCGGTTCCTCTGCTACGACGACGCGCGGATGATCCCGCGGGTCGGCGTCGCTGCCGGCATCGCCGAGGGCTTCATCGACATCCCGGAACGGATCCGGACCCGGCGGCCGCTGGAGCCCGAGCACCTCGCCCCCGAGCGGGCCGAGGCGATCGTGGCGGCCGTCGAGGCCCACCAGGAGCTGCGTGCCCGCGGCCGGCGCCGTCCCGAGCAGGTGCGGATCCGGATGGACCGAATGTCGGCGATGGCCGAGGCCGGCCGCTCCCCCTATCCAGCCGCGGGCGAGCGGCCCACCTCGACCGCGGCCGCGCTCGCGGCCGAGGACGGTTCCGCGGTGACCGTGGCCGGCCGGCTGGTCGCGATCCGCGACCACGGCGGGGTCGTGTTCGTCGAGCTGCGTGACTGGCACGGCTGTGTGCAGTGCGTCCTGCAGGCCGACGACCTCGCACCGGCCCTCGAGGTGTTCGTCGGCGACTGCGACCTCGGCGACCTCGTCGAGCTGAACGGCACGGTCGGCACCAGCCGCAGCGGCGAGCGGTCGGTGCTCGCCACGTCGTGGCGGATGCTCGCGAAGTGCCTCCACCCGCTGCCCGGCCACGTGAACGGCCCGATGGCACCGGAGTTCCGCGTCCGTCAACGCCACCTGGACCTCGCCATGAACGACGGTGCGCGTGAGCACCTGCGCCGCCGGGCACAGGTGCTCCGCGGGATCCGCGAGACCCTCCACGGGCAGGACTACCTCGAGGTCGAGACGCCGGTGCTCCACACCGTCCACGGCGGCGCCAACGCCCGCCCGTTCGCGACCTACAGCAACGCCTACGACCTCCCCCTGTCGCTGCGGATCGCGCCCGAGCTCTACCTCAAGCGGCTGTGCGTCGGTGGCGCGGAGCGGGTCTACGAGATGGGCCGCGTGTTCCGCAACGAGGGCGCCGACCGCACCCACAACCCCGAGTTCACCGCACTCGAGGCGTACGACGCGCACGGCGACTACACGACGATGCGGCACCTGTGCCAGGAGCTGGTCACCGCCGCCGCCATCGCGGTGCACGGCCGCCCGGTACTGGTGCATCGCGACGCCGACGGCCAGGAGCAGGAGCTCCCCATCGACGGCACCTGGACCGTGCGGACGGTGCACGACGCGGTGTCGGCGGCACTCGGTGTACCCGTCGACTGGGCGACGCCCGTCGAGGACCTCCGCGAGCTGGCCGCGAGCCACGGCGTCGCGGGTGCCGAGCTGAGCGCCGACCAGGTCGTGCTCGAGCTCTACGAGGCGCTCGTCGAGCCGACGACCGTGGCGCCGACCTTCTACACCGACTTCCCGACCTCGGTCTGCCCGCTGACCCGCTCGCGCGACGACAACCCCGCGCTCGCGGAGCGCTGGGACCTGGTCGTGCTCGGGATGGAGCTCGCGACGGCGTACAGCGAGCTGACCGACCCGGTCGAGCAGCGCCGGCGCCTCGAGCAGCAGTCCCTGCTCGCGGCCGGCGGCAACCCCGAGGCGATGGTCACCGACGAGCTGTTCCTCCAGTCCCTGGAGGTCGGCATGCCTCCCACGGGCGGCCTCGGCATGGGCATCGACCGGCTGCTGATGCTGTTGTCGGGCGACCCGATCCGCTCGACCGTGACCTTCCCGCTGGTCCGCCCCGACGCCGAGGAGACCGCGTGGTGACCACCCGCCTGCGCGGGCTTGCGATCGCGCTGCTCGTGGTCGGCGGACTCGGGTACGCCGACTGGGTGCTCCAGCTCGTGCTCCCGGTCGACGCCGACCTGCGCACCAGCTTCATCAGCGAGCTGTCCGCGATCGGCCAGCCCTACCACCACGTGTTCCGGATCGCCGACGTCGTCGCCGGTGTCGCGCTCGGAGCGGGAGCGGCGCTGTCGTGGGTCCTGACCCGGCGCTGCGCCGCGGTCTGGGCGCCGCTGGTCCTGCTCTCGGTGTGCGCGGTCTTCGAGGCGGCGGTGCCGCTGTCGACGTCGTACACCTTCGGGGCGACGCTCCCCGACCCCGGCACCGGGGCGTGGTGGGCCAAGGTGAGCGAGCCGCACGGCGTCTCCAGCTTCCTGGAGACGCTCGCCTTCCTGGTCGTGCTGCTCACCTGCAGCCTCGCGCTGCGCCGCAGGGGTGCGGACCGGCGCCGGCTGGTCCTGCTGGCCGTGGGGGTCGGCGCCGCGCTGTGCGGCGCGATCGACGCCGTCCTCACCGCGACCCTGCTGCTCAACGGCAGCTCCGACTACCTCGGCCTGGTCCAGCGGCTCGGCGTGACCCTCACCGCCGTATGGCTGGCCGCGGCGCCGACCTGGCTGCTGGTGACTCAGGGCAGCCGGGTCAGCAGCTCGGCGACCTCGACGCGCCTGCCGGTGTAGAACGGCACCTCCTCGCGCACGTGGCGGCGGGTCTCCGAGCCACGCAGGTGACGCATCAGGTCGACGATCCGGGTGAGGTCGTCGGCCTCGAAGGCGAGGATCCACTCGTAGTCGCCGAGCGCGAAGCTCGGGACCGTGTTGGCGCGCACGTCGGGGTAGCCGCGAGCCATCTGGCCGTGCTCGGCGAGCAGGCGGCGGCGCTCGGCGTCCTCGAGGAGGTACCACTCGTAGGAGCGGACGAAGGGGTAGACGGCGGCGTAGGCGTGCGCACGCTCGTCGGCGAGGAACGCCGGCAGGTGGCTGCGGTTGAACTCCGCGGGGCGGTGCAGCGCCATCTGCGACCAGACCGGCGCGAGCCGCGAGCCGAAGGCCGTGCGGCGCAGCCGGTGGTAGGCGTTCTGGAGCTGGTCGCTGTCGGCGGCGTGCCACCAGATCATCAGGTCGGCGTCGGCGCGCAGTCCCGCGACGTCGTACAGGCCACGGACGACGACGTCCTCGGCGGCCAGGTCGGCGAGGAAGGCCTCCAGCTCGGCGGTCTCGTTCTTGCGGACGACGTCGTCGGCACCGAGCGTCTGCTCGAGCCGGAACACCGACCACATGGTGAAGCGGACGGTGTCGTTGAGCTCGTTGATCTTCGCCGCGTTGCTCTGGATGTGCGCCTGGGGGTCCGACATGCCTCCCATTGTGCCGACCCCTCAGCCGCGGCCGTAGCCCGCCTCCCGCGCCTTGACGATGGCGTCGGCGCGACCGGTGGCGTGCAGCTTGGCGTAGATGGCCGAGACCGTGTTGCGCACGGTCTTGTTGGAGACGTACAGGGCGGCCGCGATCTCGTCGTTGGACCGGCCCGCGGCGATCCGCTGGAGCACGTCCCGCTCGCGCTCGCTGAGCTCGGGGAACGGGTCGTCGTCGGCCCGCTGGGCCGGGAGGGCGCCGGCGAAGAAGCCGGCGACCTTGGCCGCGAGGCTGGCACCGAACACCATGCCTCCGGCGGCGGCCGAGCGGATCGCGTGCTGCACCTCGTCGGCGCCGGCCCCCTTGAGCAGGTAGCCGCAGGCACCGGCCCGGATCGCGCTGAGCACCGTGTCGTCGTCCTCGTTCATGGTCAGCATGACCACGCGCAGGTCGGGGTTGCGGCCGGTGAGGAAACGGGTCGCCTCGATGCCGTCGAGGTGCGGCATCTGGATGTCCATGACCACCAGGTCGGGCGCGGTGTCCTCGACGACGTGCAGCGCCTCGCGGCCGTCGGACGCGGAGCCGACGACCTCGATGCCGTCGAGCGCGCCGAGCAACGAGGTGAGTCCGTCGCGGACGATCTGGTGGTCGTCGACCACGACAACCCGGATCGGGCTGGTCATGCGGGGCTCCTGAGGGGCAGTCGGGCCCGGACGACGGTGCCGCCGCCGGGAGGGCTGGAGATGGTGGTGGTGCCGCCGAGCTCGGCGGCCCGCTCGCGCAGGCTGGCGAGCCCGACGCCGGCGGCCCGGTCGGCGGGGATGCCACGGCCGTCGTCGGCGACCTCGAGCACGAGGGTGTCGTCGGCGGTCTCGACCAGCAGCCGGACGCCGTTCGCGTCGGCGTGCCGGGCGACGTTGGTGAGCGCCTCCCCCGCGATCCGGTACGCCGCGACCTCGACCGCCGCCGGGAGCCGGAGGTCGTCGGGGGCCGTCACGTCGAGGGGTACGGCGAGGTGCTCGGCCTGCTGCCGCAGGGCACCGACCAGGCCGCGGTCGTCGAGGGCCGGCGGGCGCAGGTCGTGCACGAGGCGTCGTACGTCGGCGACGACCTCCTGCACCTGGGAGCTGATCGTCTCGAGCTGACCGCGGGCCCGGGCCGGGTCGCGGTCGACGGTCATCCGGGCCGCCTCGAGCTGGAAGACGATGCCGCTCAGGGCGGGGCCGAAGCCGTCGTGCAGGTCGCGCCGGATCCGGCGCCGCTCCTCCTCGCGGGCGGTGACCAGGCGCTCACGGCTGCGCTGGACCTCCTCGGCGAGCTGGCTGGTGCGGGCGGCGGTGGCGGCCTGGCGGACCAGGTCGCCGAGCAGCTCCTCGTCGCGGACGGTGAGCCGGCTGCGCAGGCCCTTGGCCGGGAGGACCAGTCGTCCGATCGTGGTGTCGCGCCAGGTGATCGGCAGCGTGCGGACCTCGGCCGGCCGGTCGCCGAAGGTCGTCACGAGCCGCTCGCCGTGGCCGCGGTCGACCTCGACGCTGACGAACGGGACGGCGAACGCGGAGGCCACGGCGCGGGCGACGGCGGCGAGCTGCTCGACGGTGTCGTCGGTGTTCTCCAGCGTCGAGGCGAGACCGGCCACGGCGTCGTACCGGTTGCCGCGCTCGCCGAGCATCACCCGCCGGATGCCGGCGGAGAGCCGTTGGCGCAGGGGGCCGTAGAGGACGACGGAGACGACGAGCACGACCGCGACGACCTGGGCCTGGGTCAGCGCGTCGTCGAGGACCAGGGTGAACATGCCGAGCACGGCCGCGTCGGCGGCGACCAGCACGACGAGGATCGCGGCGAGCACGACGGTGCGGCTGAGCAGGTCCTGGATCGGGACCAGGGTGGGCCGCACGATGGCGACGGTCATCGCAGCGGGAGGTACGACGGCGGCGGAGACCGCGCCGAGGAAGCTGCCCCCGGGGACCTCGACCGCGAGGGTCACCACGACGACGGCCGCGATGACCACGACGCTCCACAGCAGCCAGCGCATCCGGTCGCGCTCGAGGCTCTGGGAGCGCCGGTAGCGGACCACGACGGTGAGCAGGGAGAAGACGAACCCGGCCCCGCCGAGCAGGAGACCGAGCGAGGAGACCAGCGGCTCGTGACCGGTCAGGAAGCCCAGCGTGGTCGGGTCGGCGTCGACGCCGGGCGGCAGGTCGGCGAGGGCGTGGTCGCCCTCGGCGGGCACGACGATGAAGGCCACGCCGCTCAGCGCCATCGCGGCGACAGCAGCCCACGACGCCGGCGTCCAGCGGCCCGGGAGGAACCGGCCGGTCGGGAAGACGAGCAGCATCACCGCGGTCACCGAGGTGAGGTAGGAGGTGAACCGGAGCAGGAACCACAGCGCGAAGGTCATCCCCGGCCAGGCCGAGGTCGCGCCGAGGCCGGCCTGGACGTAGCTCTGCGAGAGTCCGTCGAGCGCCCAGAACAGCCCGGAGAAGGCCAGCAGCCAGCCGAACTTCTGCCGCCGGTCGTGGAGCAGGACGATGCCGGCGAGCACGCCGAGCGCCGCACCGAGGCTCTGCCACGGCCAGCCCGGACCGCCGGCGATCTCGGGCCCCGGTCCGGTCTCGGGAGCCCCCATGTCGAGCCAGGCACCGAGCGGGACCAGGGCGACGCAGAGGGCGGGTACGACGAGGACCGCGACGGCCCTCAGGCCGCGCGGGCGGGTGTCGGCCTGCAGCGGCACCGGCACGGTCACCGGCACATTCTGCAGCCGGTCCGCACCCCCACGGTGCGGACCGGCTGAATTGGTAGGTGGGTTCACGAGCGGCCGCGGAACGCCTTGTCCCCGGCGAGGAAGCCGAGCGCGATCACGATCAGGCCGATCGGGCCGGTCATGCCGGCCATGTACTGCAGCGGCGAGATGCCCAGGAGCAGGGTCAGCCCGCCGCCGACGAGGCCCACGAGACCGATCCACTTCGGGACGCCGCCGTGCCGGGCCGCACCGAACAAGGTGATGCCGGACAGGCCGAGCAGGCCCCAGCACCACGGGATGGTGCCGATCCAGTGGTTGTACATCGCGGCGTTCGCCGGGACGAGGAGGTCGTTGTCGCCGGCGGAGAAGATGAACTCGGTGTCGAGGCCGCCGCCGACGATCAGCATGATCGCGGTGATCAGCACGCCCGAGAAGGCGACGAGCGGGAGCGCGCTGTCGGCGGGGGTGCTCGCCTTGAGCCGGCGGTACAGGCCCGCGCCGAACGGGACGAGCAGCACCGCGGCGATCATCGCGCTCAGGTGGAAGGCGAGCATCTGCGGCACCATGTCGCCGAGGGCCGTGGAGATGGCGTCGGCGTCACCGGCGTACTTGTCGTCGTAGACGGCGCTGACCATCGAGGACGAGACGACCACACCGACGCCGGCGAGGCCGGCGCCGAGGCCGGCCAGCGCCCAGCGGGTCGGCGGGTAGACGACCGGCTCGTCGTGCGGCGTGGTGCGGTCGAGAGCGGTTGCGGGGATGTGGGTCTGAGCTGTCATGGCAGGACCATCCCGGGCCCGGTGTCCCGCGGGACAGGGACAACGGGGCAAGGTTCGCTCAGGCGAGCAGGTCGGCGACCGTGCGCTGGGCGGAGCCGATGGTGGCGGGGATCCCGACGCCGTCGTACGCCGCCCCGCACAGCGCGAGGCCCGGCACCTGGGCGACGGCGGCACGGATGCGGGCGACCCGGTCGGCGTGGCCGACCCAGTACTGCGGCAGCCCGCCGCCCCAGCGCTGGACGACCGCGTCGACCGGGGCCGCGGTCAGGCCGGTGGCCAGCTCGAGGTCGGCGAGCGAGGCGCTGACCAGCCCCTCGTCGGGGACCTGGAGGGTGCCCTCCTCGCCGAACCGGCCCAGCGAGGTCCGCAGGACCAGCAGGCCCTTCCCCGCGTCGCGCACCCAGTCCCACTTGGCGAAGGAGAAGGTCGACGCCTTCACCCGACGACCGTCGACGGGCGGGACCAGGAAGCCGGAGGCGCCGGTGTCGAGCGCCTCGACGACGCCCGGGGCGTCGCTGCGGAAGGCGAAGGTGACCAGGGCGACGGACGCGTAGGCGATCTCTGCCAGCTCGTGCGCTGCCCCGGGGGCGAGGTCGGCCAGCAGCCGCGCGCTCGGCGCGGCGGGCGTGGCGAGGACGAGCTGGTCGGCTGGCTCGTCGCCGGTGGGGGTGGTGACCATGAAGCCGGTGGGGGTACGGCGGACCGCGGTCACCGGGGCGTCGTACCGGACCTCGGAGGCGCCCCGGTCGCGGAGGTCGGTCTCGAGCGCGGCGGGCAGGCGCCACATGCCGCCGTCGACGGCGGCGAACACCGGCGGGCTGCCGGCGGGCGGTGGGGGGACGGAGACCTCGTCGCGGGTGAGGAGGTCGAGGAGCTGCGGCGCGGCGGAGCGGGCGGAGATGCGGCGGGCCTGGCCGGCGTACACGCCGCCGAGGAGGGGCTCGACGAGCCGGTCGACCACCTCGTCGCCGTACCGCTGGCCGACGAGGTCGCCGACGGACAGGTCGCCGTCGGGGTGCGGGACGGCCTGGTGGCGGGCGCGGTCGAGGCCGTCGGCCGACAGGATGCCCGAGGCGGCGAGGTCGTCGAGGTCGAGCGGGGCGCCCATGACGGTGCGGGGCAGGCGGCGCAGCGCGTCGCGGGTCCAGACCCGCGAGGTGGCCGTCGTGGGGTGGGTGATCGGCAGGCCGAGGGCGGTCGCGAGCGCGGTGCCCTCGGGACGCCGGTGGAGCATCGCCTCGGCACCGACGTCGACCGTCACGCCGGCGACCACGCCGGCCCGCAGCTTGCCGCCGGGACGGTCGGTCGCCTCGAGTACGAGGACGTCGCTGCCCGCCTCGGCGAGAGCGCGGGCCGCCGTCAGCCCGGCGATCCCCGCTCCCACCACGACCGCTCGGCTCATGTCGTCAGGGTAGGAGAGGCTCAGGCCTGGGTGGCGACCCGGTCCTCCAGCAGGGACGCGGAGACGTCGCCGGTGACGCCGCGCGAGGCGGCGGCGCGGCCGACCACGAAGACGTATGCGAGGAAGCCGAGCTCGGCGAGCACGCCGATCGCGATCCGCGCCCACGTGGGCAGTGGCGAGGGCGTCACGAAGCCCTCGATGATGCCGCTGACGAACAGGCACACGGCCAGCCCGAGGGCGACCGTGACCGACGTGCGACCGGCCCGGGCGAGCGACTGGGCCCGGGACAGCTGCCCGGGTTCGACCCACGACCAGAACAGCCGCAGGCCCACCCCGCCGGCCACGAAGACACAGGTCAGCTCGAGCAGGCCGTGCGGGATGATCAGGCCCCAGAACAGCTCGCCGCGGTCGTGGCGCATCATGATCGAGCCGACGATCGCGAGGTTCGCGACGTTCTGGAACAGCAGGTAGAGCACCGGCAGCCCGAGGATCCCGAGCCCGATGCACAGCGCGCTCACCCAGGCGTTGTTGACCCAGACGTGGGTGGCGAAGGCGCCGGCGGCGTTCTCGCTGTAGTAGCTCTCGAAGTCGCTGTTGACCAGCTGGTCGACCTCCTGCGGCGAGAGCAGGTTCTGCTCCACCTGCGGGTGCTGGCCCAGCCAGATCATCATCACCGCGGTGACCACCACGTTGCCCGCCAGGCAGCCCAGCCACCACCAGCGCAGGTTGTAGAGCGCCGCCGGGAACCGCTCGGTGAAGAACCCCGTGAACCCCCGCCAGCTCGGCACCCGCGACGCCAGCATCGCGATCCGCGCCCGCCCCAGCAACGACGACAGGTGGGCCACCAGCTCACCGTCCGGCGCCGAGGTGCGTACGACGGACAGGTGGGTCGCGACCTGCTGGTACCGGTCCACCAGCTCGTCGGCGTCCGCCCCGGTCCGGTGCCGCTGGCGCACCAGCTGGTCCAGGCGCGTCCACGACCCCGCGTGAGTGGCGACGTACGCGTCGAGGTCGATCCGGGGCACGTGGCCGAGCGTAGTGCCCCGGCCGGCACCCTCCCCGCTTCGCGCTGGCCGCTCACCAGATCGGCGTATGTCCTCGTTGTATGTCCGTCATCACCCGGCTCTTCCTGTCGAACAGGACGCAGGCCGTGCGCCTCCCGAAGGCAGTCGCCTTCGACGACTCGGTGTCCGAGGTCGAGATCGACGTCGTCGGCGAGGCCCGGGTGATCCGGCCCGCTGGATCGCGGGTCGACGCCTTCTGGGACAGCGACCTACGGATCAGCGACGACTTCGCCCGCGAGCAGCCGGCCGCACAGGAGCGGTCCTGGGCATGACGCAGCGCCATCGCCACCTGCTCGACACGGACATCGCCATCGAGCTGCTGCGCAAACGGGACCTGCCGCTGCGGGAGCGCTGGCGCGCTGCCGGGCCGGTGGCGGCCTCCGCCGTCTCGCTGTTCGAGCTCCGCTTCGGCGCAGCCCGCAGCGCCGACACCGCCCGCAACGATCTCGCGATCGACGAGCTGGCGGCGGCGGTCGACTTCCTCGACTTCGACGCCGACGCGGCGGCCCACGCCGGCGACATCCGTGCGGACCTCGCCGGCCACGGCACACCGATCGGCGCCCACGACGTGATGATCGCCGGTCACGCGCGATCACGGGGGCTGATCGTGGTGACCCGCAACGAGCGTGAGTTCCGCCGCGTCGACGGGCTCCGCGTCGAGCGCTGGTGACCTGGTGTCCTGACAGGACACTAGGCTGCCAGCGATGCCCACCTCCGACTTCGCCACCGTCACCGCCGACGACCTCGTCACCGGCGAGGGCGTGGCGCTCGACCTGCCGGCCGCGTCCCTCGGCCTGCGGATGGCGAGCGGGCTGATCGACGTCGCGGTCACAGTGGTGAGCCTGATCGTGGCCTACATCCTGCTGCTGGTCGGTGCGTCGGTCGCCCACGACGAGGCGCTGCTCGGAGCAGGCATCGTGCTCACCTCGGTCGTCACGTTCCTGGTCATCCCGACCACGCTGGAGACGCTGACCCGCGGCCGCTCGGTCGGCAAGCTGGCGCTCGGGCTGCGCACGGTCCGTGACGACGGCGGGCCGATCAGCTTCCAGCACGCGCTGGTGCGGGCGCTGATCGGGTTCGTGGAGATCTACGCGTTCTCCGGGGCGCCGGCGTTCTTCTCGATCATGCTCAGCACCCGCGGCAAGCGGCTGGGTGACTACGCCGCGGGCACGTACGTCGTGCGCGAGCGGGTCCCGCTGCGGCTGCCGCCCCCGCCGCCGATGCCGCCCCAGCTCGCGGCCTGGGCCCGGAGGACGGACCTCGCGGCGCTGCCGACCGGGACCGCGCTGGCGGTGCGCCAGTTCCTCGGCCGCCTGGCCACCCTGGATCCGGTGTCCCGTGACCGAGTCGGGCGGGCACTGCTCGCCGACGTGGCGCCGTACGTCGCCCCGCCCCCGCCGCCCGGAGCGCCACCGGAGCTGGTGCTGATGGCCGTGGTGGCCGAGCGTCGGGAGCGCGACCTGGCGCGGCTGCGGCGCGACGACCGGCTCCGCCAGCGGCTGCTCACCGAGCAGCCTCGACAGCAGGGGTGACCCACCCGCCCGCTGGGTAGGTTGGGCGGCATGACGCAGGTCAACGAGTCGCCGACCGCTCCCACCGGCCGCACCCGGCGTACCCCCGCCGAGCCGAGCACACCGCTCTCGCTCGACGAGCTGGCCGGCGCGACCGAGGCGATCAGCAAGGTCTCCGACGCCTTCTCGAGCCGGGTCGTCGGCCAGCACCGGGTCCGTACGGCGCTCCTCGTCACCCTGCTCGCCGAGGGCCACGTGCTGCTGGAGAGCGTGCCCGGGCTGGCGAAGACGCTCGCCGCCTCGACGCTGGCGCAGGCGGTCAGCGCCCGGTTCGCCCGCATCCAGTGCACGCCCGACCTGCTGCCCAGCGACATCATCGGCACCCAGGTCTACGATCCGCGCCGCCACGAGTTCGAGACCCAGCTCGGGCCGGTCCACGCCAACTTCGTGCTCCTCGACGAGATCAACCGCGCGAGCGCGAAGACCCAGTCGGCCCTGCTCGAGGCGATGCAGGAGCGGCAGACGTCGATCGCCGGCGCCATCCACCCGCTGCCCGACCCGTTCATGGTGCTGGCCACGCAGAACCCGATCGAGGAGGAGGGCACCTATGTCCTCCCCCACGCCCAGATGGACCGCTTCCTGCTCAAGGAGATCGTCGACTACCCCACCGAGGACGATGAGCTGATGGTCCTCGAGCGGATCGACGACGGCACGCTGGGCCAGCACATGACCGACGTCGCCGCCGTCGTCACGCCCCACGAGGTCGCCGAGCTGCAGGAGCTGGTCCGCAGGGTGTACGTCGACCCGGCGATCCGCCGCTACATCACCGCCCTGGTGCGGGCGACCCGCGACGTCACCGGCCTGCTCGGGCCCGAGCTCGGCAACTACGTCGAGATCGGCGCCAGTCCGCGCGGGTCGATCGCGTTCTTCCAGGCAGCACGCGCGATGGCGGTCGTCCAGGGCCGCCACTACGTGATCCCCGAGGACGTCCGCGAGCTGCGGCACAGCGTGCTGCGCCACCGGCTCCACCTCAGCTTCGAGGCGCTCGCCGACCGCGTCCGCCCGGAGACGGTCATCGACGCCGTCTTCCGCGCGGTGCCGACCCCGTGAGCCGGCCGTGACGGCCCACCTGACACGGATCAAGTCGCGGCTGGCCATCCACGCCCACCGCAAGGTGTGGGGCCTGCTCGAGGGCGAGTACGCCGCGATCCACGTCGGACGCGGGATCGACTTCAACGACCTGCGCGAGTACGTCCGCGGCGACGACGTGAAGGACATCGACTGGAAGGCGTCGGCGCGCAGCCGCCAGCTCCTGGTCAAGAGGTACGTCGCCGAGCGCAAGCACACCGTGCTGCTCTGCGTCTCGACCGGCCGGAGCATGGCCGCGCTCAACGACGCCGCGGTCGCCAAGCGCGAGCTCACGGTCCTGGTGGCCGGCGTCCTGGGCTACCTCGCCGTCCAGCACGGCGACCTGGTCGCGCTGGTCCACGGCGACGAGCAGCGCCGCCACGTCGAGCGCCCGGCCGCCGGCGAGCTCCACCTCGAGCGGCTGCTCGGCACCGTCCACGAGGCGATCACGCCCGACGGCCCCCACGGCGACCTGCCCGGCCTGCTGCGCCACGTCGTACGCACCATCCGGCGGCGCACCATCCTCGTCGTCGTCACCGACGACGTGACCCTCTCCGAGGAGTCCGCGACGCTGCTCCGCCGGCTGACCGCCCAGCACGAGGTGCTCCTCCTGACCGTCGGCGACCTCGACCCCACCCAGCGCAGCGTCGCCGACCGGCGGCTGGTCGACGTCGACGCCGACGCCGAGGTGCCCGGCTGGCTGCGCCGCGACGCCCGGCTGCGCGCGGAGTTCGCGGCGCTCGTCGACGAGGAGGGCCAGCGGATGCGCCGTCGCCTCGACCAGCTCGGGATCGCCCACGAGGTGGTCCGCGACCACGACTCCGCGATCACCGCCGTCTTCCGGCTCCTCGAGAGGCACCGCCATGCGCGCCGCCGTTGAGGCACTCGCCGTCGACCTGCCCGAGGAGTTCACCGGACCGGTCGGGTACGCCGACCGCTGGCTGTGGATCGCCGTCGGGCTCGCCGTCGCACTGGTCGTCTACTACGTGCTGGCGTGGTGGTTCACCCGTGCGCCCCGGCCCGTGGCCCTCGCGCGCCCGGGCGTCCCGCTGCCCGACGTGCGCCAGCAGCACCTGGCCCGGATCGACCACATCGAGGGCCGGGTCAGGGCCGGCGAGATCACGCCCCGCACCGGGCACCAGCAGCTCAGCGAGGTGGTCCGCGACTACGTCGCCGCGGTCACCACGCTGCCTGCCCGGTCGATGGCGCTGGCCGACTTCCGCGACCGGGCGCCGGTCGCGCTGGTCGAGGTGCTCGAGCTGGTCTACCCGCCCGAGTTCGCCCCCGACGACCCCGACGGCACGTTCTCCCACGACCTGTTCGAGACCGCCGTCGACCGGTCGCGCGGCCTGGTCGCGACGTGGAGCCCGGCCTGGAGCGCGGCCTGATGTGGGACACCGACACCACCAGCTTCCGGTGGCCGTGGCTGTCACTGCTGCTCGGCGCCCTCGTGCTGCTGCTCCTCGTGCTGTGGCTGCGCCCCTGGCGCCGACCGAGCCGCAGCGGTGCGTCGTACGTCGCCCATGCGGCGCGGCTGCAGTCGCTCCCCCGCTACCGCACGCTCGTACGACGCCAGGTCGCGCTCGGCGCCTGCCTGACCCTGGCCGCGCTGGTGGCCTGCACGGGCGCGGTGGTGCTGGCCGGGCGGCTGCAGCAGCGGCAGACGATGACCCAGGAGGACCGCACCCGCGACATCGTGCTGTGCCTGGACGCGTCCGGCTCGATGGCGGAGGTCGACGCCGACGTGCTGCGCGAGTTCCGCGCGATCATCTCCGGCCTGCGCGGTGAGCGGATCGGGCTGACGATCTGGAGCGGCGCCGCGATCACGGTGTTCCCGCTGACCGACGACTACACGTACGTGCTCGAGCAGCTCAACGCGGCGGAGAAGGCGTTCGCGTCGGGCGACGTCTACAGCGACGAGTACGCCGTCTTCACCGCCGGCACCGTCCTCGACTGGGACGTCCAGTCCCAGATGGGCGACGGGCTGGCCTCGTGCGTGCAGCGCTTCGACCGCAACGACGAGGACCGCAGCCGCGCGATCGTGCTGGCCTCCGACAACGAGCCGATCGGGAAGGGCATCTTCAGCGTGCCGGACGCGGCGGCGTACGCCCGCGAGAAGAAGGTCGTCGTCCACGGCATCGCGGCGCCGGCGACGGCCGAGCGGCCCGACGCGGCCGAGCAGTTCCGGAGCGCGGTGACCAGCACCGGCGGCACCTTCTCGGTGCTCGGCGCCGACGGCAGCACCAAGGCGGTCATCGACGCGATCGCCAGCCTGGACGCCAAGCCGATCAAGCGGCCGCCGCTGGTGCAGGTGCTCGACCGGCCGCACGTCGGCACCGTCATCGTCGGGATCGGCCTCGGCGGACTGGTGCTGCTGTGGGTGCTGCAGGGCGTGCTCGTGCTGCGCGACCGGAGCGGGGCGGGGCGATGAGCACCACCACCTCGACCGCCCTCGTGCTCGTGCGCCGGATCGGCATCGTGCTGCTGTTCGTGGTCATCCTGCTGCGCCCCGGCTTCGGCCGCGCCGAGGTCCCCGCCCAGCTCTCCGACCTCGACGTCATCGTCGTCATCGACCGCACCAGGTCGATGGCAGCCCTCGACTACGACGGCAAGCAGCCGCGCATCACCGGCGCCAAGGCCGACCTCACCGCGCTCGCCAAGGCCCTGCCCGGCGCCCGGTTCGGGATGCTCGCCTTCGGCACCGACGCGCGCGTCGTGCTCCCCCTCACCTCCGACAGCGCCGCCTTCGGTGCCGCCGTCGAGACGCTGTACCTCGAGAAGCCGAAGGACGGCATCGGGTCGAGTGCCACCCGCCCCGTCCCGGAGCTGAAGGACCTGCTCGAGCGGTCGGCCGAGCAGGCGCCCCAGCGGCGCCGGATCGTCGTCTACGTCGGCGACGGCGAGGACACCACGAGCGAGGGCGCGGTCGACACGTACGACGAGGTGGCCGACCAGGTCGCCGGCGGAGCCGTCCTCGGCTACGGCACGAAGCAGGGCGCCCCGATGCCGGCGGACGACGAGCTGACCGGCGACCTCGGCTACGTCCAGGACCCCGCGACCGGTGACACCGCCCAGTCCCACGCCGATCCCGCCGAGCTGCAGAAGATCGCCGACCAGCTCGGTGTGCCGTTCCAGCACCGCACCCGGCCCGGAGGTCTCGACGACCTCGCGCGCTCGTTCGAGGCGTCGTACTCCGACGGCTCCGGTGGCCACGACCGTCCTGCCGAGCACGACCTGACCTGGCTGGTCGGCGTCCTGCTGCTCGGCCTGCTGCTGCTCGAGCTGCACGCCGGCTGGCGCGCGGTCTGGGCGTCGCGGCACGTGCTGGCACCCCGGAAGGGAGCGGTCCGATGACGAACCCCCGCCGACGACTGCGACTGGTCCTCCTCCTGGCAGGGCTGGTGCCGGTGCTGCTCGTGGCGGCGTACGCGCTCAAGGTGACGCTGATGCTGCAGGCCAACGCCTCCGGCCGCGACGCCTTCGACCGCGGCGACCTCGACGGGGCGGCGTCCGAGTTCGCCGGCGCCCGCACGCTGAACTGGTTCGAGTCCTGGGTCGCCGCCTTCGACGAGGGCGCGTCCGAGCACGCCCAGGGCAGGTACGCCGACGCGATCACCGCCTACCGGGCCGCCCTCGAGGACGTGCCACACCGCGACGAGTGCACCGTGCGGATCAACCTTGCCCTCGCCCACGAGGCCGTCGGTGACGCGGCCGCCGAGTCCGGGGCGTCGGAGGACGCGCGGGCGGCGTACCAGGCCGGCATCGACGTGCTCGCGGCCGGAAGGTGCCCGCAGGACGCCGGGCGCGGCAAGGAGCAGACCGCCGACGCCGGCGCCGTCGACGAGCGGCTGCGCGAGAAGCTCGAGCAGAACCAGGACCAGCCGCAGCAGCCCCAGGACCAGCAGCCGCCTCAGCAGCAGCAACCCGGCGACGACCCCGGCGACTCCGACCCCCGTCGCGACCGGCTGCAGGAGCAGAACGACCGCGGCGCCGACCAGCGCCACGAGGACCAGGACCTCTACGACGACGAGGACTACACCCGGCCCGACGCGTGGTGAGAGCCCGCTGCGCCCGAGGAACGAGGGCGCAGATCACGGGCGAAGGTCGAGGAGCGCCGGCGAGCTCGCGCCGCGAAGCAAGCGAGGTCGTGGCGCGTCACGAGACCCGGCGACGTGCTGTCGGAACCGGCCAAACGCGGTTCCGAGAGCACGGCCAGGGGTCTCGAGACGGTCGCTGCGCGACCTCCTCGACCACCGGGGTCAGTGCCGGCGGCACCGCCGCCACAGCGCGATCCCGACCAGCACCGCGAGCACCGCACCGATCTGCTTGCCGTAGGTCTTGACCAGGATCGGCAGCACCGCCGAGCCGAGGTCGAGGGCGTCGTCCTCGGCCGCGGCTGCGGGCCGCGGTGACGGCGTGGGTACCGCGGCCGCCGGCTCGGGATGGTGCCCGGCGGCCGCGGTGTCGGTGGGTTCCCCGGCATCCCCCGCAGCCGCAGCGGCTGCCGGCGGCGCCGCCTCGGCGGCGAGGCGCTGCTCGAGGCAGGACACGAACTGCCCGAGCAGCTTGTCGGAGACGTCCTGCATCACGCCGCGCCCGAACTGCGCCGGCTTGCCGGTGATGGCGAGGTCGGTGACGACGTCGACCTGCGTGGCGTCGCCGGAGCCGTCGCCCGCGGCGGCCATGGTCACGGTGACCGTGGCGCCCGCCGTACCGTTGCCGCGCTTGTCCCGGCCCTTCGCCTCCACGACGAACCGGTGGCCGGCCTCGTCGCGCTCGACGAACTTGCCGGAGCCGGCGTACACCAGCGCGATCGGGCCGAGCTTCACCTTGCAGGTCCCCTCGAAGGTCGGGGCGCCGTCGTCGTCGGTGCCGACCGCCGTGACCTGGGCACCCGGGAAGCACTCGGCGAGGGCGCCGATGTCCTGGAAGTGCGCCCAGGTCGCGTCGAGCGACGTGGGGACGGTGAAGGAGTGGCTGAGGTCCAAGGTCAGCCCCTCCCGGCTGCCGCGAGCACGGCCCGTCGGGTGAGCACCGTCGCGAGGTGGCGGCGGTAGTCGGCGTCGCCGTTGAGGTCGCTCGGCGGGTTCGTGCCATCGGCGGCGAGGGCGGCCGCGGCGGCGACCCCCTCCTCCGTCGCCGGTACGCCGGCCAGCGCGGCCTCCGCAGCCCGGGCGCGCACGGGCGTCGAGCCCATGTTGGTCAGGCCGATCCGGGCCTCCGCGATGGTGTCGCCCTCCATCCGCACGGTCGCCGCGACCGCGACGATCGGCCACTGGTGGGCGATCCGGACGAACTTCTCGTACGCCGCCCCCCAGCCGTCGTACTTGGGCACCCGCACCTCCACCAGGATCTCGTCGTCGGAGATCGCCGTCTCGAAGAGGTCGACGAAGAAGTCGGCTGCCGGGATCTCGCGCGTACCGCCGGGCCCCTGGACCACGAAGGTCGCGTCGAGCGCGAGGGCAGGCGCCCCGAGATCGCCTGCCGGGTCCGCGTGGGCGAGGGCGCCACCGAAGGTCCCGCGGTGCCGCACCTGCGCGTCGGCGAGGTGCGTGATCGCCTTGCTGATCAGCAGCGCGTGCTCGTGGACGAGGGGGTCCTGGCCGACGTCGTGGTGGGTGGTCATCGCGCCGACGGCGAGGTGGTCGCCCCCGTCGCGGATGCCGCGCAGCGAGTCGATCCGGCCGAGGTCGATCACCCACTCCGGCGCGTTGAGCCGCATCCGGAGCACCGGCAGCAGGCTCTGCCCGCCGGCGATGATCTTGGCGTCGTCGCCGTGCTGGGCGAGTGCGGCGAGCGCCTCCTCGACCGTGGCTGGGGCGACGTACTCGAAGGCTGCGGGGATCATGCCTGCGCTCCCTTGCTGTCGTTGATCGCTCGCCAGACCCGTTCCGGCGTGCACGGCATCGCGACGTCGTGGACGCCGTACGGGCGCAGCGCGTCGACGACCGCGTTGACCACCGCCGGGGTGGACGCGATCGTGCCGGCCTCGCCGACCCCCTTGGTGCCGAGCGAGTTGGTCGTCGCCGGCGAGGTGGTGTGGTCGAGGTCGAAGCTGATCGTGTCGGCCGCGGTCGGCAGCAGGTAGTCGACGAACGAGCCGGTCACGAGGGTGCCGTTCTCGTCGTACACCGCCTCCTCCCACAGTGCCTGGGCGATGCCCTGGACCAGTCCGCCGTGGACCTGGCCCGACACGATGAGCGGGTTGATGACGTTGCCGATGTCGTCGCAGCAGGCGTACTTGCGCAGCCGGACCTGCCCGGTCTCGGTGTCGATCTCGACCGCGCACAGGTGGGTGCCGTGCGGGTAGTTGAAGTTGACGGGGTCGTACGTCGCCTCCGAGTCGATCGACGCCTCGACGCCGTCGGGGAGGTTGTGGGCAGCGAAGACGGCGGTCGCGATCTCGGTGATCGCCATCCCCTGGTCGGTCCCCCTGACGGTGAACCGGCCGCCGCTGAACTCGAGGTCGTCGGCGGAGGCCTCGAGCAGGTGGGCCGCGACCGGCCGCGCCTTCTCGATCACCTTGTCGACCGCCCGCACCAGGGCTTCGCCGCCGACGACCAGACTGCGGGAGCCGTAGGTGTCCAGGCCCTTGTGGGAGATCTGGGTGTCGCCGTGCAGGACCTCGACGTCCTCGAACGGTACGCCGAGCCGGTCGGCCACGATCTGACTGAACGCGGTCTCGTGGCCCTGCCCGTGGGCGGACGCCCCGGTCACGACCTCGACCTTGCCGGTCGCGAGCATCCGGACCTCGGCGTGCTCCCAGCCGCCGGCGCCGTAGTTCAGGCTGCCCAGCACCCGGGACGGTGCGAGGCCGCACATCTCGGTGAACGTCGAGACGCCGATCCCGAGCTGGACCCGGTCGCCGCGGGCACGGCGCTCGGCCTGCTCGGCGCGGAGGGCGTCGTACCCGAACATCTCCTTGGCGCGCGCGGTGGCGGCCTCGTAGTTGCCGGAGTCGTACTCGAGGCCGGCCACCGTGGTGAACGGGAACTCCTCGTGCTTGATCCAGTTCATCTCGCGGACCTCGAGCGGGTCCTTGCCGAGCTCGGCGGCGAGCTCGTCCATCAACCGCTCGATCGCGAACGTCGCCTCGGGCCGGCCGGCGCCGCGGTAGGCATCGGTCCAGGTCTTGTTGGTGAGGATGTTCGTGGTCTGGAACTGGTAGGCCGGGAACTTGTAGATCGCGTTGAACATGAACGCGCCGAGCACCGGGACGCCGCCGCCGACGATGGCGACGTAGGCACCGAGGTCGGCGAGCAGGTCGACCTTGAGGCCGGTGACGTGGCCGTCCTTCGTGGCGGCGAGGGTGAGCCGCTGCCACTGGTCGCGGCCGTGGTGGGCGGTGAGCAGGGACTCGCTGCGGGTCTCGGTGAACTTCACCGGCTTGCCGAGCTTGCGGGCCACCGCGAAGGTGATCATCTCCTCCGGCGTCTGCTGCAGCTTGCCGCCGAAGCCGCCGCCCACGTCGGGGGCGATCACCCGGATCTTCGACTCGGGTACGCCGGTCGTGGCGGCGATCGCGAAGCGCAGGATGTGGGGCACCTGGGTCGCCGACCACACCGTGATCTGCTCGCCGGTCGGGTCCACGACGGTGCTGCGCGGCTCCATGAACGCGGGGATCAGCCGCTGCTGGCGGTACTCCCGCTCGATCACGATGCCGTTCGCGCGGGCCTCGGCGATGGCGGCCTCGACGTCGCCGCCGGTGCCGGCCTCGGCCGAGTCGAAGCGCCACACGGCGCTGACGTTGGTGCCGAGGTCGGGGTGCGCGAGCACCGTGTTCTCGGCTGACTCCTTGAGGTCGAGCGCGGCCGGGAGCTCCTCGTAGTCGACCTCGACCAGCTCGGCGGCGTCCCGCGCCTCGGCGGCGCTGCGGGCGACCACGACCGCCACGGTCTCTCCGGCGAAGGCGACCCGGTCGGTCGGCATCGGCAGGTGGGCCGGCGTGACCTGGTCGGGTACGACGGGCCACGCGTTGATGCAGGCCCCCTGGCCCTCGCCGAGGTCCGCGCCCGTGAAGACGGCGACCACGTTGGTGCTGGCCTTGGCCTCGGCGGTGTTGATGCCGGTGATCCGCGCGTGCGGGAACGGGCTGCGCACCATCGCGAGGTGCAGCATGCCCGGGAGCGTGATGTTGTCGGTCCAGCGGGTGCGGCCGGTGATGAGGCGCTGGTCCTCCTTGCGGCGGCGGTCGCGGCCGATCTCGCCCTGGGTGGGCTCCTGGGTGGCGGTCATGCCGTCGCCCCCTCGCCCGCAGAGCTGGTCGAGCCTGTCGAGACCCCTGCGGCGTGCTGCACCGCCCGGACGATGTTGTGGTAGCCCGTGCAGCGACACAGGTTGCCCTCGAGGCCGAGCCGGATCGCCTCCTCCGACGGGCTGGGGTTCTCGGCCAGCAGGTCGACGGTCTGCATGATCATGCCGGGCGTGCAGAACCCGCACTGGAGGCCGTGGCACTCGCGGAAGGCCTCCTGCACCGGGTGCAGCGCGCCGTCCTCACCGGCCAGTCCCTCGATGGTGGTGACCGTGGCGCCGTCGGCCTGGACGGCCAGCACGTTGCAGGACTTCACGCTCCTGCCGTCGAGGTGGACGGTGCAGGCCCCGCAGTTGCTGGTGTCGCAACCGATGACGGTGCCGGTCTTGCCGAGCTTCTCGCGCAGGTACTGCACGAGCAGCATGCGGGGTTCGACGTCGTCGGCCACCTGCTGACCGTCGACGGTGAGGCTGATCCGGGTCATGACTCTCCCTTGAGCGTGAGGGACCTGTGACCTGGCTCACGCTAGGCAGGGTTGGTTGGTGCGGGGTTGGTGGCGAGCCAGGGGTGTCGACGGTCGCGCCTAGCCTGCCGTCATGAACCGCACGGACCGCCTCTACGCCCTCGTCGAGGAGCTGCGCGCCGCCGGTCCGCGGGGGCGGACGGCGAGCCAGCTCGCCGCGCACTTCGAGGTCAGCGTACGCACGATCGAGCGCGACCTGAGCGCCATCGGGCAGGCCGGCGTGCCGCTCGCGACGCGGCAGGGGCGCACCGGCGGCTACAGCCTGGACCCCTCGATGACGCTGCCCCCGCTCAACTTCACCCCACGCGAGGCGACGGCGGTCGCGGTGGCGCTGAGCAGCAGCACGCACGTGCTGTTCGCGCGCGACGCCCGATCGGCACTGCAGAAGATCGTCGCGGCCATGCCCGGCCCTGCCCTCGCGGAGGCCCGTGCGGCGGCGGCGAAGGTGCGGCTCGTCGTACCCCTCGGGGCGACACCCGACGTCGACGTCGCCGAGACCATCTGGCGCGCGGTCCGGGAGGGACACGTCCTGCGGATCGGGTACGTCGACGTGGACCACGTCGAGTCGGAGCGCGAGGTCGAGCCGCAGCACGTCGTGATGGGCCCGCGCGGTTCGTACCTCACCGCCTGGTGCCGGCTGCGTGAGGACGACCGGGTCTTCCGAATGGACCGGATCACCCGGGCCGAGCGCACTGCGGCGCTTCCCCGCGGCCCGCGGCGGCCGCTCGACCCGGCCCTCGTGGGGGCGCTGGGGCCCGTGCCGGCCTCGGCGCTGCGGCCGGAGGAGCTGCTCGGAATTCCCGCGGGAACTCCGACATAGGGCTGTCGCGAAGCCTTGGGACGGTGGTCGTGTTCCCCCTCCACGACTCACCAAGGAGCTCCGATGACCACCACTCCCCCCGCCGCACCCGTCCCCGGCACCGTCGCCTGGTTCGAGGTCGCGACCGACGACCCCGACGCCGCCGAGAAGTTCTACGGCGGCCTGTTCGACTGGACGTTCGCCACCGACGAGGCCTCCGAGGCCGGCGGCCTCGACTACCGCCTGATCACCGCGCCCGGGGGTGGTGGGCCGTCGGGCGGCGTCTTCGGCACGGGCGGGCGGATGCCCGGGCACGCAGTGTTCTCGATCCTGGTCGCCGACGTCGCGGCCACCTGCGCGAGCGCCGAGGAGCTCGGCGGCACCGTGCTCAGCCAGCACCTCGACGTCGGGCCGGGCGTGCCGACGTTCGCCTACCTGCGCGACCCGGCCGGCAACCAGTTCAGCGTCTTCGCGCCGCCGGCCGCGTGAAGCCGATGGTCGAGGAGCTTGCGCAGCAAGCGTCTCGAGACCCCGGACATGACGGATCCCCGCCCCTGCCGGTGGGCGGGGACGGGGATCCGGGGAGGACGTCGTACCTGGTGATCAGCCCAGGTCGACGATGGCGGCGACGGGGCCGCCACCCTCCGGGCCCTGGTGGGCGGCGGAGACCGAGACGAAGACCGCCGGGTCGCCGGTCACGGCAGCGGTGACGCCACCGACGCACGACTTGATCTGGCGGTGCCAGTGCACGTCGGAGTCGTCGAGCATCGCGTTGCGCCGACCGCGGACCTCGCCGTTCTGGGACGCCTCGCACTTGAGGAAGACGTTGACCAGGCGGCCCTGCAGGTCGGAGGAGTGCGGGCGCTCGGGCAGGTCGAGGCCGGCGTCCTTGATGGCGTTCCAGATGCCGTCCTGGTCGAGGGCGTCGTTCATGACCGAGTGGCCGATCCGGTAGCGGCCGCCGACGCCCTTGGCGTTGCCGACGACGACGATCTGGGCCACGTCGAGCTCGACGCCCGAGGAGCAGGAGGCGACCGAGGAGTACAGCTCGCGGTTGTTCATGACGTCCGCGTCGGTCGGCATCTCGATCTCGCCGAGGGCGACGGCGATGCCGAGGCCGGTGACGCCGTTGGACAGGTCCATCGACTCGTGGGTGTGCTCGGTCCAGACCTCCTTGCCGCGGCTGTGCGCGTCGCGGATGGTGTGGATGGTGAGCAGCGGGGTCTTGGTCTGCACGTAGTGCACGTCGGCCGGGTCGGTGATGCCCGCACGCTCCATGGCGATCTTCACGCCGGCGGCGACCTTCTCGACCATCGCGACGTACCCGATCTCCTCGGGCAGGATCGGCTCGCTCATCGCGAAGCCGACGGTGAGGCGCTGCTCCTCGCGGCTCGGGTCGTCCTCGGCGACGTCGGTGGTGGCGAAGATGGTGGCGTGGGGGCTGATCACGCCGTCGGTGCCGCCGGACCACACGATCGGGACCTGCTTGACCTGGTCGACGGGCGCGCCCTTGTCGACGAGCACCTCGCGGAAGGCGCGGTCGGCGATGATCCGGGTGTAGTCGTTCACCCCGCCGTTGCCTTCGGTCTTGCCGATGATCGCGATGACGCGGTCGGCCTTGAAGACGCCGTCGTCGATGAGCTTGGCCAGCTCGGACGCGTCGGCGACGGAGTGGATCGGGACCTTGCGGACCTCGATGGCAGAAGGCATGGGTCGGGTTCCTTTCGGGGTTCTTCAGTTGGGGGTGACGATGGTTCCGGCGCGCCCCTCGGCGGCCGCGAGGATGCTGCCGAGGTCGGTGATGACGCCGCGGCGGCCCGAGCTGGCGACGAAGCGGCAGACCGCGTCGACCTTGGGGCCCATGGAGCCGCCGGCGAAGTTGCCGTCGGCGGCGTACTTCCGCATCTGGTCGAGGGTGACCTGACCGATGTCGGCGGCCTCGGGGGTCCCGAAGCCGAGGACGGCGTGCGCGACGTCGGTGGCGATGACGAGGAGGTCGACCTCGATCGCCTGGGCGAGCAGGGCGGCGCCCAGGTCCTTGTCGATGACGGCCTCGACGCCGGCCAGGCTGCCGTCGGCGCTGCGGACCGTCGGGATGCCGCCACCGCCGTTGGCGATGACGACGAAGCCGGCGTCGACGAGGGCGACCGCGGCCGGGGCGTCGAGGACCTCGAGCGGCTCCGGCGAGGCGACCATGCGCCGCCAGCCGCGCTCGCCGCGGTCCTCCCAGGTCTCGCCGTGGTCGATCATGGTGCGCGCCTCGTCGGCGGACAGGTAGCGGCCGACCGGCTTGCTGGGTGCCGCGAAGGCCGGGTCGGCCGCGTCGACGCGGGTACGGGTGACCAGCGCTGCGGTGGGCCGGGTCAGGCCTCGGGCGGCGAGGGCGCCGTCGAGCGCGTTCATCAGGATGTCGCCGAGGGTGCCCTGGGTCTGGGCACCGCACCAGTCGAGCGGAACGGGCGGCACGACGGTCGCGGCCAGCTCGTTCTTGACGAGCAGGTTGCCGACCTGCGGCCCGTTGCCGTGGGTGATGACGACGTCGACACCGGCCGCAACCAGGTCGGCCACCGCCTCCATCGCCTCGGTCGCGGCCGCGATCTGGTCCTCCGGACGGGCCTTCCCGTCGGGGGATGTCATCGCGTTGCCGCCGAGCGCCAGCAGGATCCTCATGCAGCGAACCTAGTGAGCCGGATCACCCTCGTTCATCGTGAGGAACAGCCAACTCGGGAGCAGAAGGCTGGCAACACCTGCCAGCGGTTCTCACACGCCGGGATCGGCAGCGAGATCGCGGGCCAGCACCTCGGCGACCGAGGCCGGCCGACGACCGAGCAACGCGGCCAGCGGGACGCCGCCGGTGGGCAGGCCGTGGTCGTCGTAGTAGTCGAACATCGCCTGCAGCCACGGGTGCACGTCGTCGCCGGCGGGCACCCGGCGCGCGGAGAGACCCGCCGCGGCAGCCACGTCGGCGATCGACACCAGGGCGGGCCCGCCGAGCTCGTACGTCGCGCCGACGTGTGCCTCGCCGGTCAGCACGACCGCGGTCGCGGCGGCGACGTCCTGCAGGTCGACCATGCCGAACGGGGTGTCGACCGAGTACGGCACGTCGAGGGTGCCGTCGCGGAGCGCGGGCAGCAGGTTCTGCACGTAGGCGCAGGGCTGCAGGATCGTCCAGGCCAGGCCGGAGCGGCGGACCAGGTCCTCCGAGGCGGCCTTGCCGAGGTGGTGGGGCATCGCCGGGACGTAGGGCGAGGCGACCGAGTGGTAGCTCACCCGCCGGACGCCGACCTCGGTGGCGGCGGCGAGCACCGCGGCGACGTACGCCGGCTCGTCGGGGTGCAGGTTGGGGGCGATCACGTGCACGGCGTCCGCGCCGGCCAGGGCAGCCGGCAGGTCGTCGAAAGCGGCCCGGCCCAGGGGGCGTGTCGCCACGCCCGCCTGGGCCAGGGCCGCGCCGACGGCGCGACCGGTCTTGCCGGATCCCCCGAGGATCGCGACCTTCATCGTCGGTTCCCGCGGTTCCTCAGAGGATGTCCACCGCGGCGGCGGTGGCGCCACCGGCGAGCACGCCGTAGCCGGGTCCGCGGTCGAAGAACGCATCGTCGGCGGCGGGCACCGGGCGGGAGGCCCGCTCGGCGGCGGTGGCGGCGGCGTCGTACCCGAGGCTGTCGTCGTCGAGCGAGCCGGTGAGGACCACGCCGTAGTCGTCGAGCGCTGCAGCCGCGGAGACCTTGCGCCACACGACGTCGCGCACGACCAGCGCCGGGTCGCGGTCGACGGGGTTGCCCCAGCCGCCGCCACCGGTGGTGCGGATCCGGATGGTCTCGCCGGTCACGACGGGCTCGGAGTCGGCGAGGGCGTCGACCTCGCGCTCGTTCGGGCCGCCCGGGTCGATGGTGACCTGGAAGGGCTTGCCGGCCTTGCCGCCCTTGACGCCCCAGCAGGCGAGGATCGAGCGGTCGGCGATGGACATGAAGTTGGCGTCCTTGAGCATCCGGATGTGCTTCTCGTAGCCCAGGCCGCCGCGGAACTGGCCGGCGCCGCCGGAGTCCATGGCGAGGCCGAGCGACTCGACCACGAACGGGAAGCGCGACTCGGTGAACTCCGTGGGGAGGTTGCGCGAGTCCGGCACGACGTGGATGGTGTCCTCGCCGTCGGCGTAGTAGCGACCGCCGGAGCCGCCGCCGAGCACCTCACGCATGAGGTACGAGCGGCCGTCGAGGTCCTCGCCGTACACGCCGGTGTAGCGGATCGTCTCCTGGTCGGCGGGCATCTTGCCGTCGACCGCCTTGGCGATCACGCCGGCGAGCACGCCGAGCAGGCGCAGGATGACGAACGTACGGGCGTTGGTCGGTGCCGGGAAGACCGGCGTGAGCAGCGTGCCCGGGGGCGGGAACCGCATCTCGATCAGCGGCACCACGCCCTCGTTGACGTCGAGCTCGGCCATCCGCTCCGGGGTGTCGGCGAGGTTGCGCAGGATCGGCGCGAGCCACTTCTTGAGGAAGACGCCGTCGGAGTAGTCGCCGCAGTGGTTGATCGGGCCCTTGGCCTGCGGGCCGGTGCCGTCGAAGTCGAGGATCAGCCGCTCGCCCTCGGGGTCGTCGGCCGCGGTGCGGGTCAGCGTGATCCGCTGGGTGTGCAGCTGCGGCTCGTCGACACCGTCGTGCTCGGCGTAGTCCTCCCAGGTCCAGCTGCCGACGGGGATCTTGGAGAGGATCTCGCGGCGGTAGGTCTCGGTGGAGCGGTCGATGATGGCGTCGAAGCACGCCTCGACGGTCTCGATGCCGTAGCGGTCGAACAGCTCGCCCAGGCGCCGGGCGCCCATCAGGCAGGCCGAGCACTCGGCGTCGAGGTCGGCGGCCAGCGACTCGGGCATCCGCGAGTTGCGGGTCATGATCCGCAGCGCGGCCTTGTTGGGCACGCCGGCGTCCCACAGCTTGATCGGGGGCACCGCGAGGCCCTCCTCGAACACGCTGGTGGCGTGCGAGGGCATCGAGCCGGGCACCGCGCCGCCGATGTCGTCGTGGTGGCCGAAGGCCTGGATGAAGCCGACGACGCGGCGCTCACCCTCCGGCCCGGCGAACACCGGGACGGTGACGCACAGGTCGGGGAGGTGGCCGATCCCGCCCTCGGAGAGGTAGACGTCGTTGTGGAAGAAGACGTCGCCCTCCTGCATCTCCTCGATCGGGAAGTCCCGGGCGACGGGGTGCACGAGCGCGGAGTACGAGCGACCGGTGAGCTTGCGCAGCAGGCGGTCGTGGATGCCGGCGCGGAAGTCGTGCGCGTCGCGGATCATCGGGCTGCGCGAGGTCCGCGCGATGGCGGTCTCGACCTCGTGCTCGACGGCGGCGAGCGAGCCCTGGACGATCTCGACGAGCACCGGGTCGGCGCTGCGGCCGGCGTCGGCGGTCAGCGTGCCGAACGGGAACTGCGTGGGTGCGCGGCGCGAGCCGGTCTCCGCGTCATGGGTGTGCCCGGCCGGCGCGGCGCCGTTGTGGATGGTCTGGCAGCTCAGGCACATGTCAGTTCTCCTCCGAGCGCGTCACGATGATGTTGGCGTAGTCGTCGACCCGGGCGGTGAAACCGGGGTGGATGGGCACGGTGGAGCCGAACTCCTCGATGATCACCGGACCGGTGAGCACCTGGCCGGCGGGCAGGTCGGTGCGCCAGAAGACCGGCGTCTCGACGTACCCGGCATCGGCGTCGAAGCAGACCGAGCGCGACCCGGTCTGCTGCGGCTCCGGCTTGGCGCCGTCGGCGCGCAGGATCTCGGGGCGCTTGATCGGGCCGACGCCGGAGACGCG
The DNA here is from genome assembly GCF_057813895.1 of Nocardioides sp. F233. Taxonomy (NCBI): domain Bacteria; kingdom Bacillati; phylum Actinomycetota; class Actinomycetes; order Propionibacteriales; family Nocardioidaceae; genus Nocardioides; species Nocardioides sp. F233. The sequence goes on along the minus strand of NZ_JBVASH010000007.1, from coordinate 182,260 downwards.
CAGGTTGACGACCTCGACCTGCTGCGACGCGTCGCCGGAGAAGTCGTAGCCGTAGAGCACCCGGTGCTCGGCGTGGAACCGGTCGGCGACCGTGGTCAGGGTGTCCGCGGTGATCGGCCCGTCGGGTACGCCGACGCGCACCTCGAACGCCTGGCCGAAGTAGCGCACGTCGGCGGTCCGCACGAAGACGTGGTCGGCCTGCGCGAAGCCCTCCTTGGTGAGCGCCTCGGCGGCGCGCGCGGTGAGGACGTCGTACTCCTGCTGCAGGTCGGCCGGGTCCAGGTTCTCCTGGAGCGCGACGTGGGTCTGCACGTAGTCGTTCTTGACGTCGACCGTGAGCAGGCCGAAGGCCGAGACGTTGCCCGGGTTCGGCGGGACCAGCACGGTCGGGACGTTGAGGATGTCCATCAGCCGGCACAGCAGCAGCGAGCCCGAGCCACCGAAGGTGGTGAGGGTGAAGTCGCGGACGTCGAGGCCACGCTTGACGGTGACCTGGCGCAGCGCGTTGGCCTGGTTCCACGCGGAGATCTCGAGGATGCCGGTGGCGCAGGCCTCGGCGGAGATGCCGAGCTTGCCGGCCAGCTGCTGGATCGCAGCGCTGGCGGCGTCGACGTCGAGCGGGATCTCGCCACCGAGCAGGTGGGGAGGGATCCGGCCGAGGAAGACGTGCGCGTCGGTGATGGTGACCTCGCTGCCGCCCTTGCGGTAGCAGATCGGGCCCGGGTCGGCGCCGGCCGAGTGCGGGCCGACCTTGAGGGTGCCCTCGGGCGAGAGCCAGGCGATCGAGCCGCCGCCCGCGCCGACGGTGACGACGTCGATCATCGGGATCTTGGACGGGTACACGCCCACGCTGCCCTCGGTGGTCAGCGTCGGGTCGCCGTCGATGACGACGGAGACGTCGGTCGACGTACCGCCTCCGTCGGAGGTGAGCACCTTGTCGAAGCCTGCGACCTTGGCGATCAGCGCGGCACCGAGGGCGCCGGCGGCCGGCCCGGAGAGCACGGTGGTGATCGGCTGGTGCACGACCTCGTCGGCCGAGAGCACGCCGCCGTTGGACTTCATCACGTAGAACGGGATGGTCCGGCCGCTCTGGGTCGCGAGCCGGTCCTTGATGTTGTTGACGTAGCGGCTCAGCTTCGGCTTGACCGCGGCGTCGACGAGGGTGGTCATCGAGCGCTCGTACTCGCGGTACTCGCGCAGCACCTCGCTGGAGATGGAGACCACGGCGTCCGGGTGCTCCTCGGCGATGATCTCGCGCATCCGCTCCTCGTGCGCCGGGTTGGCGTACGCGTGCAGGAAGCAGACGCCGAGGGTGTCGATGCCCTTGGCCTTGAACCAGCGGGCGACCTCGCGGGCCTTCTCCTCGTCGAACGGGCGGATCTCCGCACCGGTGAAGTCGAGGCGGCCACCGACGCCCTTGACCAGGTCACGGGGCACGATCCGGTCCGGCTTCACCCAGAAGTACGAGTTGCCGTAGCCGTCCGGCACCGACTGTCGGGCGATCTCGAGCATCGCCTCGTAGCCCTCGGTGGTGATGAACCCGAGCGCGTCCACCTTGCCCTCGAGCAGCTGGTTGGTCGCGACCGTGGTGCCGTGGCTGACGGCGACGACGTCGTCGAACTGCGCCCCCGCGATCCCCAGCACCTTGTCGATGCCCGCCAGGAACCCGTCGGCCGGGTTCCCCGGCGTGCTCGGGGTCTTGGTCGTGACGACCTCACCGCTGTCCTCGTCGAAGGCAACGACGTCGGTGAACGTGCCGCCCGTGTCGATGCCGATCCTGATCCGCCTCGCTGTCATGACTCACATTCAAGTGAGCCAGCTCGCGCTGCACGACGGCATCATCTGCCGATGGATCGGCCGATCGTGGGCAGATGTTGCCTGCCGGTCCGGCGGCTCGGGAAAGTAACACGCCGTCCACTCGACTACCTGGCGCCTGTCAGCAGAAAAGCGCCGATTTCGGGCCTCTGTCTGCTGAGAACAGCCGGGTAGTCAGGTGGACGGCGTGTTACTTGCGGACCGCCGCGAGCGCCGACGGGCTAGCGACCAGCCAGCTCCTCAACAGCCAGCGCGACCTCGAGCAGCCGCAGGTCCGCACCGTGCGGCGCGACGATCTGCACGCCGACGGGTAGCCCCGCGGAGGTGGTGCCGAAGGGCACCGAGATGGCGGGACAGCCCGTGACGGTGATGAAGTACGCCGACCGCATCCAGTCGAGGTACGTCGCCATCGGCTTGCCGTTGATCTCGGTCGGGAACTCCTGGGTCGCCGGGAACGGCGGGACCTGGGAGACCGGCAGCACCAGCACGTCGTGGTCGCCGTAGAAGGACCGCATGGTCTCCGACAGGGCGGTCCGCTGCGTGTAGGCCCGCGCGACGTCGGCACCCGTCAGGGCCTCGCCCAACCGGATGTTGTCGGCGAGCGACGGCTTGAAGTCGTCGGGGTGGGCCGCCAGCAACGAGCCGAGCTTGGCCTGGAAGTGCCAGGCCCGCAGGGTGCGGAAGGTGTCCTCGGCGAGCCCGAGATCAGGCGCGGCACCGGACACCGAGGCCCCGGCAGCGCCCAGGGCGCGTCCGGCGGCCTCGACGACGGCGGCCACCTCGTGGTCGACCTCGAGCGCTCCCCCGAGGTCCACGCTGAGCGCGACCCGCAGGCCGGCGAGCGACGCGGCCGCCGGTGACGCGAAGGTGGAGCCGGGCGAGCCCAGCGCCTGCGGGGCCCGGGGGTCCGGGCCGGCCATGACCGACAGCAGCAGCGCCAGGTCGCCCACGTTGCGGGCCATCGGGCCGCCGACCGACGTGGTCTCCCACTGGTTGTAGAGCGGCCACTCGGGCACCCGCCCGAGACTCGGCCGCATCCCGACGACCCCGCAGAAGGACGCCGGGTTGCGCAGCGAGCCGCCCATGTCGGAACCGTCGGCGAGCGGGACCATGCCCGCGGCCAGCGCGCACGCCGCTCCCCCGCTGGACCCGCCCGCGGAGCGCGTGGGGTCGACCGGGTTGAGCGTGGTGCCGAAGACCTTGTTGAAGGTGTGCGACCCGGCCGCGAACTCCGGCACGTTGGTCTTGCCGATCGTGAAGGCGCCCGCGGCGCGCACCCGCTCGACGATCAGCTCGTCGCGATCCGGCACGTTGTCGGCCATCACCGTGGAGCCGTACGTCGTGCGCCAGCCTCCCACCGCGTGGGTGTCCTTGAACGCGAACGGCAGCCCGTGCAGCGGTCCGACATCGGCGCCCGACGCGAGCAGCTCGTCGGCCGCGGCGGCACCCGACCGGGCGCGCGCCTCGTCGAGCGAGACGATCGCGTTCAGCTCGGGGTTGCGCTCGGCGATCCGGTCGAGGTGCAGGTCGAGGAGCTCACGCGCGGAGATGTCGCGCCGGCGCACCGCCGCGACCTGGTCACGGGCGGTCGAGTCCGGCGAGATCATCGCCGACGGCCCAGCAGCCCGCCCACGATCACGCCGGCGAGCACGAGGCCGCCGCCGACGGCGACGCCCATGAGGAACGACTCACCGCCCACGGACGGGACCGAGGACGCCTTGGCCGGAGCCGCGAAGACAGGAGCGCCGTCGGCCGACACAGTCGGCTCGGCCGACGCAGCCGCCACGGGCAGCCCGTTGGCGATCACCTTCTCGACGTTGCCGAAGAACTCGGCGGCCATGCGCCGCGAGACGCTGGTCAGCATCCGCTGGCCGACGCCGCCGATCATGCCGCCGACGACCGCGTCGGCGTCGTACGACAGGACCGTCTGGCCGCCGTCGTCCTTGAAGGTCACCAGCACCGTCGCGTCGATGGTGCCGGGCGCACCGGCGCCCTTGAGCTTCATGGTCAGCCCGTCGTTGACCCGCAGGTCCTCGAGCACGCAGGAGCCCGAGTAGGTCCCCTTGATCGCCGCGACGCCGGCGCTGACCGTCATCGCGTAGGCGTTCTCGCCCGTGGCCTCGAGCTGCTCGCAGCCGGGGATGGTCGCGACCAGGACCCGCGGGTCGAGGATCGCCTCCCAGACCTTGTCGACGGGTGCGGCGATGGTGTTCTGACCGGAGATCTTCACTTCGACTCCTCAGCGTGGGGGGCGTGGGCCAGGCGGAGCGCGAACAGCTCCGACGGCGAGATGGGCATGACGGTGATGGGCAGCCGCTCGGCGTCCTCGATGGCGGCGGCGAAGGCAGCGGACCCGGGGATCACGCCGGCCTCCCCGGCACCCTTGATGCCGAGCGGGTTGAGCGGAGACGGGGTCTCCAGGTGGTCGATCTCGATGCTGGTCGGCACCTCGGTGACGTACGGCATCAGGAAGTCCATGAAGGACGCGTTGAGCAGCTGGCCGGACTCGTCGTACGCCATCCGCTCGTAGAGCGCGCCGCCGACACCCTGCGCGACACCGCCGTGGATCTGGCCCTCGACGATCATCGGGTTGATCAGGTGCCCGCAGTCGTGGACGACGGCGTACTTGAGGATCCGGATCTCCGCGGTCTCCACGTCGGTCTCGACGATCACGGCGTGCATGCCGGAGGCGAAGGTCGAGCGCGGCGGCGAGTAGAAGTCCTTGCCCTCCAGGCCCGGCTCGTCGTCCTCGGCGACCGGCGGCTTCGTCGGGTCGCCGACGTTGAACTGCGTGGCCGCCTTGGACGCCTCGTCGAACGCGTAGCGCAGCGGGTTCGACAGCACCGCGACGGTGCCGAGCGGGATCGAGCTGTCGGTGCCCTTGACGCTCACGACGCCGTCGACGATCTCGAGGTCGTCGACGTCGGCCTCGAGGGCGTCGGCCGCGATCCGCAGCGCCTTCTCCTTCGCACGCTTGGCTGCGAGATGGATGGCGGAGCCGCTCATCACCGCCGCACGGGAGGCGAAGGTGCCCACGGCGTACGGCATCCGGCGGGTGTCGCCGGTGGTGATCTCGACGTCCTCGAACCGGACGCCGAGCTCGTCGGCGACGATCTGCGCGAACGCGGTCTGGTGGCCCTGGCCCTGCGAGGTCAGGCCGGTGGCGACCTTGACCTTGCCGGAGGTCTCGATGTGGACGTGGGCGCCCTCGTAGGGACCGACGCCGGTGCCCTCGACGTAGCAGGCCAGGCCGAGGCCGACCCGCTTGCCCTCGGCCGCCTTCGCGGCGCGGAAGTCCTCGAAGTGGTCCCAGTCGACCAGGTCCTTGATCTTCGTGAGCATGGCCGGGTAGTCGCCGGAGTCGTACTTCAGCTCGCGACCGTCCTGGAAGATCAGTCCCTGGTCGTAGGGGAACTCGTCGGGCTGGATGAAGTTCGCGGCACGCACGTCGGCGCGGTCGAGACCCAGCTCGGCGGCGATCGCGTCCATGGTCCGCTCCATCACGAAGCAGCCCTGCGGCCGGCCGGCGCCGCGGTACGGCGTGACGATCACGGTGTTCGTGTAGAGCGAGTCGAACTGCACGTGGTAGGCGCCCGGCTTGTAGGGCCCGAGCAGCTGGGTGGACGTGATGATCGGGACGATCAGGCCGTACGGCGTGTACGCGCCGTGGTCGTGCCAGAACCGCACGTCCAGGCCGAGCACCCGGCCCTCGTCGTCGAAGCCGACCTCGACGTGGTGCACCTGGGCGCGCTCGTGCGCGGAGGAGATGAAGTGCTCGCGGCGGTCCTCGGTGAACTTCACGGCCTTGCCGAGCTTCTGCGCGGCGAGCGGGACGAGCAGCTCCTCGGGCCACGGGTGCACGATCTTGACGCCGAAGCCGCCGCCCACGTCGGGCGTGATGACGTCGACCTGGCCGAGGTCGAGGCCGAGCTTGGCCGCGACCGCGGCGCGCACGCCGGTGGAGGTCTGCGTGGAGGTCCACACCTGCAGCCGGTTCTGGTCCGGGTCCCAGCGCGCGACGGTGCCGCGACCCTCCATCGGCATGCAGGCGCTGCGCTCGATGAACAGGTCGAGCGAGAGCGTGTGGGGCGCAGCCGCGATGGCCGCGGCGGCGTCGCCGTTGGACTGCTCCATCCGGGCGGCCACGTTGCCGGGTACGTCGTCGTGGACCAGGTTCGCGCCCGAGCGGGCGGCCTCGATGCCGACGACGGCGGGCAGCAGCTCGTACTCGACGACGATCTGCGCGAGGGCGTCCTCGGCGACGTACCGGTCGTCGGCGACGACGAACGCGATCGCCTCGCCGACGTAGTTGACCTCGTCCTTGGCCAGTGCGTACTGGGTGCGGCCGTGGGTCAGCGTCGGGTGCGGGATGAGCAGCGGCAGCGGGTCGGCCATCGCGCCCTCGAGGTCCTCGTGGGTCCACACCGCGTGCACTCCCTCGACGTCCAGCACGGCGTCGACGTCGATCGACACGATCCGCGCATGGGCGTGGGGGCTGCGGAGCACCGCGGCGTGCAGGGCGTCGGGGGCCACGTCGTCGACGTACCGTCCCGTCCCGCGCACCAGCCGGTCGTCCTCGACGCGCTGGACCTTGGCGCCCATCATCTTCGTCGTCATGCGGCACCGCCCTCGTCGGAGCGGGCCAGCTCGGCGGCGCGGCAGACGGCCTTGACGATGTTCTGGTAGCCCGTGCAGCGGCACAGGTTGCCGGCGACCATGTCGCGCGCCTCGTCCTCGGTGGGGTCGGGGTTCTCGGCGATGCCGGCGGTGATCGTGGTCAGGAAGCCCGGCGTGCAGAAGCCGCACTGCAGGCCGTGGCACTCGCGGAACGCCTGCTGCACCGGGCCGAGCTCGCCGTCCGGTCGGGCCAGGCCCTCGACCGTGGTGATCTCGTGGCCGGCGGCGGAGACCGCGAACATCAGGCAGCTGCGCATCGGCTGGCCGTCGACCAGCACGGTGCACGCACCGCAGACGCCGTGCTCGCAGCCGACGTGGGTTCCGGTCAGGCCGAGGTCGTGGCGCAGCGCGTCGGACAGCAGCCGCCGGGCGGGCACGGCCGCCTCGTGCTCGACGCCGTTGACGTTGAGCCGGATCTCGTGGGTCTGCTCGGTCACGAGCGCTCCTCCCGTGCGTTCTCGTAGGCGGCGGTCACGACCCGTGCGGTCAGCACCCGGGCGAGGTGCGCGCGGTAGTCGGCCGTGGCGTGGATGTCGGTCTCCGGGTCGAGCTGCTCCAGCGCGGCCTCGGCGGCCGCGGCCAGGGCCGCGGCGTCCACCGATCCGTCGAGCGCCTCGGTCAGGTCGACCACGGTCGGGATGTCGGAGACGGAGAGGTAGCCGGCCCTCGCCGACACCACCCGGTCCCCGTCGACGGTGACGACGGCGGCGACGCCGCACATGGCGTAGTCGCCGTGCCGGCGGGCGATCTCCTCGAACGCCACCCCGGTGTGGGGGGCGAGCGCCGGGAAGAACGCCTCGACCGCGATCTCGTCGTGGTGGAGGCTGGACTCGAGCGGGCCGACGTACAGCTCCGCGACCGGGATCGTACGACGCCCGCCGGGTCCGGCGACGTCGAGCGAGCCGTCCAGCAGCCGCAGCACCATCGGCATCTCGGCCGCCGCGTCGGCGTGGACCAGCGAGCCGACGGTGGTGCCGCGGTTGCGGATCGTCGCGTGCGCGACGTTGGCCAGCGCGAGCGGCACCAGCGGCTGCACCCGGGCGACGTCGGGGTCCCGGAGGACCGCGGCGTGCCGGGCGAGGGCGCCGATCCGGACACCATCGGCGGTGACCCGGACGTGGTCCAGGTCGGGCAGGTCGTTGATGTCGACCAGCACTGCCGGTGCGGCCAGCCGCATCGAGAGGAGCGGGACGAGGCTCTGTCCTCCGGCGAGGACCTTGGCCTCCGGGTGCCCGGCCAGGGCCTGGAGGGCTTCCTCCAGGGTCCCCGGCCGGACGTAGTCGAACGGTGCGGGCTTCACAGCCTCTTGGTCACCTCTCCCGAAGTCGCGTCGGCGGTGCGTCCCTTCACGAGGTGGAAGAAGACGATCACGAGGATCGTGCCGAGGGCGATGCCGCCGAGCTCGAAGTCGTCGGTGATCTTGAGCGTGACGCCACCGATGCCGGCGATCAGGCCGGCGGCGAGGCCGACCATGTTGACCGGGTTGCCGAAGTCGACCTTGTTCTCGACCCAGATCTTCGCGCCGACCAGGCCGATCATGCCGTAGAGCACGACGGTGATGCCGCCGAGGACGCCGCCCGGGGTGGCGTTGACGATCGCGCCGAACTTCGGGCACAGGCCGAGCAGGATCGCGACCGCGCCGGCGACGTAGTAGGCCGCCGTGGAGTAGACCTTGGTCGCACCCATGACGCCGATGTTCTCGGCGTACGTCGTGGTCGGCGAGCCGCCGAAGACGCTGGCGAACGCGGTGGCGGCACCGTCGGCGGCGATCGCACGGCCCATGTAGGGGTCGAGGTTGTCGCCGGTCATCTCGGCGACGGCCTTCACGTGGCCGGTGTTCTCGGCGATGAGGGCGATGACGCCGGGCAGGACGAGCAGGATGAAGGTCATCGAGAAGCTCGGGCCGTGGACGACCGAGACGCCGTCGGCGAGCTTGCCGCTCGGGAAGCCGATCCAGTCGGCCGCCTTCACGCCGGCCCACGAGACGCGGTCGTGCTCGACGGCCTGGCCGCCCGACACGGGGGTCACCGAGGTGATCGCGCCGAAGACCTTGTCGGCGAGGACGGAGACGACGTAGCCGAAGACCAGGGCCAGGAAGACCGCGATCCGCGACCAGAAGCCCGGCAGCAGCACGGCGGCGCAGACCATGAACGCGGCGGTGGCGAGCGCGATCCACTGGTCCTGGGGCCAGTAGATGCCGGCCACGACGGGCGCCAGGTTGAAGCCGATCAGCATGACGACCGCGCCGGTGACGGCCGGCGGCAGGATCTTGTGGATCAGGCCGGCGCCGGCGAAGTGGACGGCGACACCGATCGCGGCGAGCACCAGTCCGGCGACCATGATCGCGCCGGTGACGTCGGCGGAGTCACCACCCTGCACGCGGATGGCGGCCACACCGGCGACGAAGGACGCGCTGGTGCCGAGGTAGCTCGGCACCTTGTTGTTGCAGATCAGCAGGAAGCCGATCGTGCACAGACCCGAGAACATGATGGCGAGGTTCGGGTCGAGGCCCATCACGATCGGGAACACGAACGTCGCGCCGAACATGGCGACGACGTGTTGTGCTCCCAGGCCTACGGTCCGACCCCACGGAAGTCGCTGGTTCGGCGCTACCGGTTGTCCCGGCGCCGGGTCCACGACCTCCCACTTGAACATCGACATGCTGTGTCCTCCTGAATCTGGGGCTGTGCTCACTGGTCCCGCATGGGGCTCCCGAGACTCACCAACCTATTGAGGGCCAGATCACACCTCACTGGCCACATTCGCCAAAGGATCCCGGGGAACTGCTGGCGGAAGTTGCCCGCGATTCACCGGCTGACGACTTCGAGCACCTTCAGCGCGACGGCGACGTCGAGGCGCAGGTTCTGGTCGGACGCGACCGGTCCGAGCATCCGCTCGAGCTTCCCGACCCGGTAACGCATCGTGTTGTAGTGGAAGAACTGCGTGCGCGCGGCCTCGGCCACGTTGAAGTTCGTGTTGAGCAGGACCTGCAGCGTCTCGCGCAGGGTCACCGCCTCCTCGGAGGACCCGGCCAGCTCGCCGAGCACGTCGTGCGCGAAGGCGCGGAGCTCCTCCGTGTCGGGCACCATCGCGATCAGCCGGTGCAGGCCCAGGTCGTCGAACCAGGTGGTCGTGCTCGGTCCCCGGAACCTCCGGCCGACCTCGAGCGCGCGCCGCGCCTGCGTGTAGCTGTCCGGCAGCCCGGACGGGCTCGACGTGACGCGGCCGACCCCTGCGGTGAACGGACGGCGCCCGCCGCCCTTGTCACCGGCGACGGCGACGACCAGTCGTCGTACGAGCGCCGCGGTGGCCTCGGCGTCCTCGGCCGGCAGCACCGCCACCACCTCGGAGCCGAAGTCGGCGATCGGGATGGCCCGGTCGACGGAGGCCGCGACCTGGCGCCAGGCGTTGGCGAAGCGCTCCTGCCAGTGGCGCCGGTCCTCGACCGAGGCCGGTGCCTGGTACGACGGCTGCGGGTCGATCTGCGCGGCGAGCACGACCGTCGGGCGACTCAGGTCCCAGCCGAAGCCGACGACGTGCTCGCGGACGAAGTCGTCGCTGCCGGCGCGGCCGAGGAAGACGTCGCGCAGGAAGTCACCGCGGTACTTGTTCTCCACCGCGGACACGGCCTGCTCGCGGGTGATCCACAGCGACACCGCCGTCGCCGCGCGCTGCAGCGCGACGACCTGCTGCGGCACCATCCCGTTCTCGGCGACCGCGACCAGGTGGCCGAGGGCCTGGTTGGGCGCGGCGAGCGGCTCGCGGTGCACGTGGGCGCCGGCCACCGGCTGGCCCTCGTGGCCGCCCCGATCGCCCAGCCACTCGACCCGCAACCGGCCGGTCTCGTCGGTCAGCCCGGCGGCGGAGATCCGCTCGCGCATGGCGTCGTCGATGCGCGCCGCGCGCTCGCGGCCGTCGGTGGTGGTGACCGCGACGTGCACGTCGAGGGCGTCACCGATCGCAGCCACCAGCTCGTCGAGGTCGGCCCCCGCCAGCACGAGCTGGGCGAGCGCCTCGGCCAGCTCCTCTGTGTCCATGACGCCATCGTCGGCGATACCGCTCCCCGCGGTGGCTATCAACTCTTGCCCGACTTCTGCCCGGACGTTGGCAATGCTCACCATTCGATGCACCTTACCCAGCCGTTAGCGTCCCAGAAATGCAAAGGGTCGAATCAGCCGCGGGAGGCGCCGGTTCCGCGGCGCTGCGTGCCCTGCTCGCGGGCCCGCCGCAGACCGGATCGGTCGTGCACGCCGGGCGGCAGGCGGTGTACGCCGACCTCGGCGGCGAGATCGGGACTGTCGTCGGCGTCGTCGCCCACGGTGCGGTGCACGTGCCGTGCGCCATCGCGACCGCGCTGTCCGACCTGCCCCGGGTCGCCGTGGGCGACCCGGTCGTGGTGGGCGACGGCGTCCTGCGCCTCAGCTCGCTGACCGTCTCGGTGACGCGTCTGGTCTCGTTCTCCGTTCCGCCCCTCACCTCGGTGCCCGCCCCGGTCGCTGCCGACCTCTCCCCCGCCAGCGACCAGCTGCCGGCCGACGCCCTCGACCTGCTCGCCGCCGGCGACCCGGCCGCCGTACCCGCGCTGGTGGGGCGCGGCGACGGGCTGACCCCGGTCGGCGACGACGTGCTGGCCGGCTGGCTGGTCGCGTCCCGGGCGGCCGGCCGCGACACCTCGGCGGTCGCCGAGGCCGTCGAGGCCCATCTCCACCGCACCACCAGCCTGTCCGCGGCCCTGCTGCGTCATGCGGCTGCCGGCGAGGCGATCGCGCCGTTCCGCGCGGTCCTCGCGACCGGCGACGCCGCCGCGGTCGCCGTACTCATGGCCGTCGGCCACACGTCCGGCGCCGGGATGCTCCTCGGCGCCCACCTCGCCCTCTCCCGCCCCATCGATCAGACCGCAATCACCAACGAAGCCCTTGAAGGGAGCACTCGATGACGCACCAGCACGTCGAGATCCGACCCGGTGCCTACGCCGACAGCGTCGCGCTGCTGCAGGTCAGCCGGGACGTCGCCGCCACCCCCGGCGTCGCCGCCGCCCAGGTGGCGATGGCCACCGAGCTGAACGTGGAGGTGCTGCAGGGCATGGGCTTCACGCTGCCCGCCACCAGCACCAACGACATGGTCGTGGCGCTGCGGCTCGACGACGAGTCGGCGCTGCCCGCCGCGCTGGCCGCCGTCGACGCCGCGCTCGCCGCGGCCCGCAAGGGATCGTCGGGCGGGGAGGTCACCGAGCCGCCGCGCACCACCGCGTCCGCGCTGCGCCGCGCGGGCGGCGACCTGGCCCTGGTGTCGGTCCCCGGCGCCTCCGCACTGGTCGAGGCGATGGACGCCCTCGACGCCGGCGTCGACGTGATGATCTTCAGCGACAACGTGCCGGTCGAGCAGGAGCTCGCGATGAAGCAGATCGCGCGCGACCGCGGCCTGCTCGTGATGGGCCCCGACTGCGGTACGGCGGTCGTCGGCGGCGTGGGCCTCGGCTTCGCCAACACCGTCACGCCGGGACAGGTCGGCATCGTCGCCGCGTCGGGCACCGGCTGCCAGCAGGTCCTGGCCCTCCTCGACGCCGCGGGCGTCGGCGTCGCCGCCGCGCTCGGCGTGGGCGGACGCGACCTGTCCGCCGCGATCGGCGGCATCTCCACCCGGACCGCGCTGGACCGCCTCGACGCCGACCCGTCGGTCGAGCACGTCGTCGTCGTGTCCAAGCCCCCGGCCGCCGAGGTGGCCGCCGCCGTCGAGAAGTACGCCGCCGACCTCGGCACCCCGGTTCGCTTCGCGCTGCTCGGCGCGGGCCAGCCCGACCTCACCACGCAGACCGAGGCGCTGCTGGGCGACCTCGGCGTCGCCGTACCCGAGTGGCCGGTGTGGGGCACGCCCGCCGTCCCCGCCCCCGACGGGGGAACCGCGCTGCGGGGCCTGTTCGTCGGCGGCACCCTGTGCGACGAGGCCATGCTGATCGCCGCGGCCGAGCTCGGCGGCATCCGCAGCAACATCCCGCTCTCGCCCGAGCTCGCGCTCGACACGAGCCTGGTCGCCGACGGCCACGTGATGATCGACTTCGGCGACGACGGCCTCACCCGCGGCCGCGCGCACCCGATGATCGACCCGACGCTGCGCCTCGAGCACCTCGCCAAGGTGGCCGCTGACCCCGACACCGCGGTCATCCTGATGGACGTCGTCCTCGGCCACGGTGCCCAGGACGACCCGGCCGCCGAGCTCGCCCCGGCGATCGCCGCGGCCCGCGCGGTGCGCGACGTCCCCGTCGTCGTCGCCTGCGTCGGCACCTCGACCGACCCGCAGGGCCTCACCCGTCAGGCCGAGGCGCTCGCCGCCGCCGGCGCCGAGGTCCACCTGTCCAACGCCGCGGCCACCCGCCGCGCGATCGCCCTCGTGAACGGAGCCGCCCGATGACCGCCCTGCCCAGCACCGCTCCCACCGCCGTCGCCGCTGTCGGCGCCGACATGTTCGCCACTGCCGTGGCCAACCAGGCCGTGCCGGTCGAGCGGGTCGACTGGAAGCCGCCGATGGACGGCACCGCCGACGACCTCGCGACCGTCGCCGCCGACCCGCTGCGCCGCGACGCCAACGCCCTCGCGGTCTCCCGGATGCTCGACGTGCAGGCGATGCTCGTCGGCGTCGCGCCGGCCTCCGAGCTGCTCGGCCTCGAGAAGGGCCAGTTCCTGCACGCGGGTCCGCCGATCGAGTGGGCCCGTGCGTCGGGCCCCCTGCGTGGTGCGCTGATGGGCGCGGCCGCCTTCGAGGGCCTGGTCGAGGACCCGGAGGACGCCGAGGCGCTGTTCGCGTCGGGGTCGTCCGTCTCGCTGGAGCCGTGCCACCACCGCAGCGCGGTCGGCCCGATGGCCGGCGTGGTCTCGCCGTCGATGTGGATGTTCGTCCTCGAGGACCCGGCGACCGGTCGTCGTACCTACTGCTCGCTGAACGAGGGCCTCGGCAAGGTGCTGCGGTACGGCGCCTACGGTCCCGAGGTGCTCGAGCGGCTGCGCTGGATGCGCGACGTGCTCGGCCCGCTGCTCGGCGAGGCCGTCTCCGCCGCCGGTCCGGTCGACGCGACCGCGATCCTCGGCCAGATGCTGCAGATGGGCGACGAGGCGCACAACCGCAACCGCGCCGGCACCCTGATGCTGCTGCGCGACATCGCGCCCTCGATGGTCCGCTCCTCGCGGTCGTCGGAGGAGGTCGCCGAGGCGTTCTCGTTCATGGGCGGTAACGACCACTTCTTCCTCAACGTCGCGATGCCCGCCTGCAAGCTCGCGCTCGACGCCGCCCGCGACATCCCGGGCTCGACGATGGTCGTCGCCATGGCCCGCAACGGCACGGACTTCGGCATCCAGGTCTCCGGCACCGGTGACCAGTGGTTCACGGGCCCCGCCCAGCTCGCCGACGGCCTGTTCCTGGGCGACTACGGCCCGGACGACGCCAACCCCGACATCGGCGACTCCGCCATCACCGAGACCGCCGGCATCGGCGGCTTCGCCATGGCCGCCGCCCCTGCCATCGTGCGGTTCGTCGGCGGCACCGTCCCCGACGCGCTGGCCACCAGCCGCCGGATGCGCGAGATCACCATCGGCGAGAACAACCGCTGGCCGATCCCGGTCCTCGACTTCGCCGGCGCCGCCACCGGCATCGACGTCACCGCGGTGTGCCGGACCAGCATCCTGCCGCAGATCAACACCGGCATGGCCGGCAAGGTCGCCGGCGTCGGCCAGGTCGGCGCCGGCCTGGTCACCCCGCCCGCGTCGATCTTCCCGGCCGCACTGACCGAGCTGGCCGAGCGGGCCCGGGCGCGCAGGTGACGACCGAGCTCGTCGAGTAGCCGCGAGCGCCAGCGAGCGGCGTATCGAGACGCCTAGCGGTGATGCCGGGACTCTTCGTGGACAGTCCCGGCATCACGTGGGGTGGTCTCGTGACGCGTCACGACCTCGCTTGCTTCGCAGCGCGAGCTCGCCGACGCTCCTCGACCTTCGGCCGCTGACCGCGGGTTCGCAAGCTCACCCGCGGACGGCCTCGATGACGAGCGGCCCGGGGGTGTACGCCGTGCCGGGGGCCGCGATGTCGTAGCCACCCTCCAGCGAGGCGAGCGCCCGCTCGAAGCGCTCAGGCGTGTCGGTGTGCAACGTGAACAGCGGCTCCCCCGCACGCACCACGTCTCCGGGGCGGGCGTGCCAGACGACGCCGGCACCGGCCTGCACCGGGTCCTCCTTGCGCTCGCGGCCGGCGCCGAGGCGCCAGGCGGCGACACCCACGGCGAGCGCGTCGAGGCGGGTCAGCACGCCGTCGGCAGACGCCACGACCACGTGCTGCTCACGCGCCACCGGCAGCTCAGCCGACGGATCGCCGCCCTGGGCCTGGATCATCCGTCGCCAGGCGTCCATCGCGGAGCCGTCGGCCAGCTTGTCGGCGGGGTCGACGTCGCCGCGCCCGGCGCCGGCGAGCATCTCGCGGGCCAGGGCGAGGGTCAGCTCGACCACGTCTGCCGGTCCCCCGCCGGCGAGCACCTCGACCGACTCCGCGACCTCGATCGCGTTGCCGGCGGTGTAGCCGAGCGGCACCGACATGTCGGTGAGCAGCGCGACGGTGGTGACTCCGGCGTCCTTGCCGAGCGCGACCATCACCTCGGCGAGCTCACGTGCCCTGTCGACGTCCTTCATGAACGCGCCCGAGCCGACCTTGACGTCGAGCACCAGCGCGCCGGTGCCCTCGGCGATCTTCTTGCTCATGATCGACGAGGCGATCAGCGGGATCGCCTCGACGGTGCCGGTGACGTCGCGCAGGGCGTAGAGCTTCTTGTCGGCGGGCGCGAGGCCGTCACCGGCCGCGCAGATCACCGCGCCGACCGACTCGAGCTGCGCGATCATCTCCTCGTTGGAGAGCAGGGCGCGCCAGCCGGGGATCGACTCGAGCTTGTCGAGGGTGCCGCCGGTGTGGCCCAGTCCCCGCCCCGACAGCTGGGGTACGGCGACCCCGCACGCCGCGACCAGCGGTGCCAGCGGCAGCGTGATCTTGTCGCCCACGCCGCCCGTGGAGTGCTTGTCGGCCGTGGGGCGCGACAGCGAGGAGAAGTCCATCCGCTCACCGGAGGCGATCATCGCCGCGGTCCAGTCGGCGATCTCGCGCCGGTCCATGCCGTTGAGGAGGATCGCCATCAGCAGCGACGACATCTGCTCGTCGGCGACGGCGGCTCGGGTGTAGGCATCGACCATCCAGTTGATCTGGCTGGTGGTCAGGGTGCCTCCGTCCCGCTTGGCGTGGATGACCTCGACGGCATCGTGCGTGCTCACGAGGCGTTTGTACCAGTCGTGTCCACGCCCGTGACCCGTTCCAGGTCGGCCGGCCCGAACGCCTGCGGCAGGACGGCGTCCATCGCCAGCACTCCCTGCGGGGTCAGCACCTCGAGCGCAGCACCGCCGTTCTCCCACAGCAGCTGGCGGCAGCGGCCGCACGGCATGATCACGTCGCCGGCGCCGTTGACGCACACGAAGTGGGTCAGCCGGCCCCCGCCGGTGGCGTGCAGCTGCGACACGAGCCCGCACTCGGCACACAGCGTGACGCCGTACGCCGCGTTCTCGACGTTGCAGCCGACCAACAGGCGACCGTCGTCGGCGAGCGCGGCAGCGCCCACCCGGTAGCCGGAGTACGGCGCATAGGCCCGTGCGGCGATGTCGTTCGCCGCCTGCGTGAGGGTGTCCCAGTCGACCACCCGGCCAAGGTAGACGATCGCGAGGATCTTGCGCATGGGCAGGTTTCGACGGGAAATGTCCCAAGTTGATAACCGTTTCCACGAATGCGCTTCCCGCATCGACCTCCTTGGGTGAGGATGCACCCGGAGTACCAGAAGCAATATTCCTGCCCTGCCGCTTGGAGCCGGGCGTCGATCTGGAGGACATCTGTGAAGACCTGGAAGAGGACGACGGCCGCCGCGGCCGTGGCGCTCATGGCGAGCGCGGCCCTGGCCGCATGTGGCGACGCTCCCGACGAGGGCAAGAAGGGCGGCTCGGCGAAGAGCGACTTCCTCCCCTGCATCGTCTCCGACGCGGGCGGCTTCGACGACAAGTCGTTCAACCAGCTCAGCTACGAGGGCCTCAAGGAGGCCGCCAAGGAGCTCGGCACCGACTACAAGGACGTCCAGTCGAAGACCGACCAGGACTACGCGCCGAACCTCGAGAACCTCGTGGGTCAGGGCTGCGACCTGATCGTGACCGTCGGCTTCGCGCTGTCCGCCGCGACCGTCGAGTCGGCGAAGGCGAACCCCGACATCGAGTACGTCCTGATCGACGACGCCGCCGACAACGACTTCGACGGCAAGAAGGACGCCGACAACATCAAGCCGATCCTGTACGACACCGCGCAGGCGGCGTTCCTCGCCGGCTACGCCGCGGCGGACTACACCAAGACCGGCACCGTCGGCACCTACGGTGGCCAGCCCTTCCCGACCGTCACGATCTTCATGGACGGCTTCAAGCAGGGCGTCGACTACTACAACAAGCAGAAGGGCAAGGACGTCAAGCTCATCGGCTGGGAGGGCAACGACAAGGGCGTCTTCACCGGTGGCTTCGACGCCAACGAGAAGGCGACCAACACCGCCAAGTCGATCCTCGACAAGAACGCCGACGTGATCCTGCCGGTCGGTGGCCCGATCTACCAGGGCGCGCTCACCGCGATCAAGGACTCCGGCAAGGACGTTGCGCTGGTCGGTGTGGACGCGGACTTCTACGAGACCGACCCCAACACGCAGGCCCTGGTCCTCACCTCGATCCTGAAGAACATGAAGACCTCGACCATCGAGACCGTCGTTGCCGCGGGCAAGGGCAACTTCGACCCCGAGGCCTACGTCGGGACGCTCGAGAACGACGGTGTCGGTCTGGCGCCGTTCCACAACTTCGAGTCCAAGGTCAACCCCTCGCTCCAGGGCGAGCTCGACACCGTGAAGGCCGGCATCATCGACGGCAGCATCCCGGTGACGTCGTACCTCGACAAGTGACGACGGCTCACCTGCGCTGACTGACGCAGGGTCCGGGGGAGGTCGGCAACGACCTCCCCCGGACGCATTCCGCGCCGGAAACGCCCAGGCGTTCACGGTGCATTTGCTGGCTTCTGCACGTCCGCTCCGAGAGGATCCCTCCATGACGCTCGAACTCCGGGGCATCACCAAGCGCTTCGGCCCCCTGGTCGCCAACGACCGGATCTCCCTCACCGTCAACGAGGGCGAGATCCTGGCCCTCCTCGGCGAGAACGGCGCCGGCAAGTCGACGCTGATGAACGTCCTCTACGGCCTCTACCAGGCCGACGAGGGCGAGATCTTCCTCGACGGCGCGCCCCTCAAGATGTCCGGTCCCGGCGACGCCATGGCCGCCGGCATCGGCATGGTCCACCAGCACTTCATGCTGGTTCCCGTCTTCACCGTCGCCGAGAACGTCATGCTCGGCAACGAGAGCACCGGCTTCGCCGGCACGCTCGACATCGACGCCGCACGCCAGCGGGTCCGGGAGATCTCCCAGCGGTTCGGGTTCGACGTCGACCCCGACGCCCTGGTCGAGACCCTGCCCGTCGGCGTCCAGCAGCGCGTCGAGATCATCAAGGCGCTCTCCCGCGACGCCCGCGTGCTCGTGTTCGACGAGCCGACCGCGGTGCTCACGCCCCAGGAGACCGACGAGCTGATGGAGATCATGCGCCAGCTGCGCGCATCGGGCACCGCCATCGTCTTCATCAGCCACAAGCTGCGCGAGGTCCGCGCGATCGCCGACCGGATCACCGTGATCCGCCGGGGCGCGGTCGTCGGTGAGGCCAGCCCGACCGCCACCAACGCCGAGCTGGCCGCGCTGATGGTCGGCCGCCCCGTCGAGCTGACGGTGCACAAGGAGCCCGCCCAGCCCGGCCCCGACGCGTTCGTCGTCCGCGACCTGCGGGTCACCGACGACTCCGGCCACAGTCACCTCGACGGCATCAGCTTCTCGATCGCGCGCGGCGAGGTGCTCGGCGTCGCCGGCGTCCAGGGCAACGGCCAGACTGAGCTCACCGAGGCGATCATGGGGCTGCAGGCGCACGTCCACGGGTCGATCCGGCTCGGCGAGCACGAGCTGGTCGGCAGGTCGGTGCGCAAGGTCCTCGACGCGGGCGTCGGCTTCATCCCCGAGGACCGCCAGATCGACGGCCTGGTCGGCGAGTTCACGATCGCCGAGAACCTGATGCTCAACCGCAGCCACGGCACGCCGTTCGTGTCCGCCGGCACCGTCCGATCGGGCTTCCTCGAGGACTTCGCCCAGCAGAAGCTGGTCGAGTACGACGTCCGCGCGTCCGGCATCCAGGCGAGGGCAAGCCAGCTCTCGGGTGGCAACCAGCAGAAGGTCGTGGTCGCCCGCGAGCTCTCGCGCGACCTCAACCTCCTCGTGGCCGCCCAGCCGACCCGCGGTGTCGACGTCGGCTCGATCGAGTTCATCCACAAGCAGGTGGTGGCGACCCGCGACTCCGGCGTACCGGTGCTCCTGGTCTCCACCGAGCTCGACGAGATCGTCGCCCTCTCGGACCGGATCATGGTCCTCTACCGCGGGCAGGTGGTCGGCATCGTCCCGGCCGACACCCCCCGCGAGACCCTCGGCCTGATGATGGCCGGCGAGCGCCCGGAAGGTGGTGCCGCGTGAGCACCGACATGCAGACCGAGTTCGAGGAGAAGCCGAGCGGCAGCCAGCGGGGGCGCTTCGACGGCGTGCTGCGCGAGATCGTCGCGGGCAACGCGATGGTCGCCGTGCTGTCGGTCCTCCTCGCCATGGTCGTCGGGTCGCTGATGATCCTGCTGACCGACGAGAACGTCCGCTCGACCGCCGGTTACATCGGAGCGCGGCCGGGTGACTTCTTCAGCGCGGTCTGGACCTCGATCTCCGACGCCTACACGGCCCTGTTCCGCGGCGCGATCTACAACACGAACCTGGAGGGCTTCCAGGGGCGGATCCGGCCGCTGACCGAGACCCTCAAGTTCTCCGGCCCACTGATCCTGGCCGGCCTGGGCGTCGGCCTGGCCTTCCGCGCCGGCATGTTCAACATCGGTGGCCGCGGCCAGATGCTGCTGGCCGGCGCCGCCGCCGGCTGGGTCGGCGTCAACGCGGACCTGCCGATCGTGCTGCACCTGCCGCTGGCGATCCTCGCCGGTGCGCTGGCCGGTGCGCTGTGGGCCGGCATCGCCGGCTTCCTCAAGGCGCAGAGCGGCGCGCACGAGGTGATCGTCACGATCATGCTCAACTACGTCGGCTACTACCTCGTCTTCTACGCCCTCTCCAAGCAGGGCCTGCTCCAGGCGCCGGGCTCGCTCAACCCGAAGTCCGAGGCGATGCCCGAGTCGGCGATCCTGCCCAAGCTGCTCGGCGACCGGTTCAACCTGCACGCCGGCTTCCTGCTCGCGCTGGTCGCGGTCGCGGTCGTGTGGTGGCTGCTCAACAAGTCCGCGCTCGGCTTCCGGTTCCGCGCCGTCGGCGAGAACCCCGACGCCGCCCGCGCCGCCGGCATCGACGTCGGTCGCACCTACCTGGTCGTCATGCTGATCGCCGGTGGCCTGGTCGGCCTGGCCGGTGTCAACCAGATCCTCGGTACGACGACCAGCGGCGTCACCGTCGACATGGACGCCGGCATCGGCTTCGACGCGATCACGGTCGCGCTGCTCGGCCGGTCCCGTCCGCTCGGCATCCTCGCGGCCGGGCTCCTGTTCGGCGGCCTCAAGGCCGGTGGCTTCTCGATGGCCGCCGCCGAGGGCATCCCGGTCGAGATCGTGCTGGTCATCCAGTCGCTCATCGTCCTGTTCATCGCCGCTCCCCCGTTGGTGCGAGCTATCTTCCGGCTGCCGAAGGAGGCGACGGCATGAGCGACACCAAGATGACCGTCCCGGTCCCCGCCGATGCCGCGGAGCCGGTCGCCGTACCCCTCCGCACGGCGCTCAAGGCGCCGATCATGCTGGGCGTCGTCACCATTCTCGTGGCACTGCTGGTCGCGCTGGGCGCCCCGTCGGGCGACACCACGTTCCAGCTGGCCGCGGAGACCGACTTCTTCGACCTGCCCGACATCACCCTGCCGTCCACGGCGACGGTCGCGACCCTGGTCGTGCTGCTCGCCGCGTGCACCGCGGCGTCCGCGCTGCTGGTCAGCCGCGGACGTCGTACGCCGTTGTGGCTGGTCGGCCTGTTCGCCTTCCTCGCGGTCACCGCGTTCCTCACCTGGGCGGCCGCCGGCGACAGCCTGACCGTGATCGGCCTGCTGGGTGGCTCGATCACGCTGGCCGTACCGCTGGTCTTCGGTGCCCTCGGCGGCGTCCTCGGCGAGCGCGCGGGCGTCGTCAACATCGCCATCGACGGCCAGCTGCTGTTCGGCGCGTTCGCCGCCGCCATGGTCGGCACCCTCGTCGGCTCCCCGTGGGGCGGCCTGGTCGCCGCGATGGTCGCCGGCGCGCTGGTCGCGCTGGTGCTCGGCTTCTTCGCGATCACCTACTTCGTCGACCAGGTCATCGTCGGCGTCGTGCTCAACGTGCTCGTGATCGGCCTGACCAGCTTCCTGTACGGCCAGGTGCTCACCGAGAACCCCGACAAGCTCAACGCCCCCGAGCACTTCTCGCGGCTGCCGATCCCCGTCCTCGGCGAGATCCCGATCATCGGCCCGGTGCTGTTCCGGCAGACGATCCTCGTCTACCTGATGTACGTCGCCGTCGCGGTCGTCGCCTGGGCGCTCTACCGAACCAAGTGGGGCCTGCGGGTCCGCGCGGTCGGCGAGCACCCGAAGGCGGCCGACACGGTGGGCATCAAGGTCAACCGGACCCGCTACACCACGCTGCTGATCGCCGGCCTGGTCGCCGGCGCCGGCGGCGCGACGTACACCCTGGTCTCGGTGCCGCAGTTCGGCGAGGAGATGACCGACGGCGCCGGCTACATCGCCCTCGCCGCCGTCATCTTCGGCCGCTGGGACCCGGTCCGCGCGACCCTCGCGGCGCTGCTGTTCGGCTTCGCGTCGAACCTGCAGCTCGCGCTGTCGGTGATCGGCTCGCCGGTGCCCAGCCAGTTCATGCTGATGCTGCCGTACGTCGTCACGATCGTCGCCGTCGCCGGTCTGGTGGGTGCCTCGCGGGCCCCCGCCGCCGACGGCGTGCCGTACCGGAAGGGCTAGCGGTCGGGGGCGTCGCTGCGGGAATCGCCTCTTCAGCGGCGATTCCATCGCTTCTTGCCCATTGCAACAGGCAGGAAGCAACGGAATCGCCCAAGAAGTACTCGCCCTCGTCGCAGTTCTCCACAGGCGCCGATTCGGAGGCCTGACAGGGGCGAGCGGCGGGCACCCTGCCCGTCATGTACTTGCCGCCCGACGACCCCCGACTTCGTCCCCTTCACCTACGACACGAGCTCATTGCCTTGGGGCACTCCGACAGGTCCCTCGCGCTCGCGGTCAGTCGCGGCGATCTCGAGCGGCCACGGCGCGGCGCCTACTTCGACGGTCCGACCTGGCGAGCGATGTCGGACGAAGAGCGCTATGCCGTTCGATGTCGCGCCGCGTTTGCCCAAGCCAACGCCGAAGTCATCCTGAGCCACGTCTCGTCCCTCCCGTTCGAAATCGCGCCGCTGTGGGGGTTCGACCTCAGCGACGTACACCTGACTCGGGAGGATGGGCTTTCCGGCCGGAGGGAGCGCGGCGTACGGCGTCACGCTGGCAAGCTGCTACCCGGTGACGTCCTGGAGACGAACGGGCTCCTCATCACATCACCGGTCCGCTCGTCGCTCGAGGTCACGATGCTTGGCAGCGCCGAAGCAGGGCTGGTCGTCGTCAACCACTTCCTGCATCGAGGCGATTTCGACCTGGACGCCCTTCGCGCCCGGTACGACGAGACGATGGGGCACTGGCCCAACTCGCTCCCGACAGACCTGGTTCTCCGCCTCGCCAACCCCTTGGTCGAGTCGGTCGCCGAGTCCCGAACAGAGTACTTCTGCTTCCGGCGCGGGTTACCCCGTCCCATCGCGCAGTACGAGGTGAGGGATGGCGGGGTCCTGGTCGCCCGTCTGGACTTCGCCTTCCCCGACCTCGGGTTCTGGATCGAGTTCGACGGACGGGTGAAGTACGAGCGTCACTTGAAGCCCGGCGAGTCTCCGGCCGATGCGGTTCTGCGCGAGAAGCGCCGAGAAGAAATGGTCGCCGAACTGACCGGCTGGAGGTGCCTCCGCATCACCTGGGCCGATCTGGCTGCGCCGGACGCGCTCGAGCGCAGGATCCGGCGCCTGATGGAGTCCGTGGCCACCGAGCGAGCTCGTCTGAGAGCGTCCTGATCCCGCAGCGCCGTACTTATTGACCGTTGCCCTCGCTTCTGGCCCGTTGCAACGGGCCAGAAGCGAGGGAATCACCTCCTCAGAGGCGATTCCTGCGCCAGCATCAGCCGCGGCGGTGCACCCGCACCACGTTGTTGGCGCCCTGGACGCTGACCTTCGTCCTGCCGGCGCGCACCTTGACGGTGTTGTTGGCGCCGCGGACGACGACCTTGCCGAGCTTGCGGTACTTCACGCGGTTGTTGGCGCCCTTGACCTTGACCTTCGCGCCCTGGTCCGCGACGACCTTGTTGTTCGAGCCGACCAGGATCGCGCGGTCCAGTGCCGGGATGCGCAGGTCGACGTTGCTGGCGTCCACGCGCGCGGACGGCGCGGCGGGGGCGGTGACCGAGCTGTTGGAGCCGGTGACGACGACCGGGCCGAGGGCGCCCGTGGCGGTGACGTCGACGTTGGCGCCGGTGACCATCACGGTCGTGGCGCTGGTCAGCGCGACGGTCAGGTTGCTGCCGTTGAGGATCACGGCCGAGCAGGCGCCGGTGAGCGAGTAGTCCTCGGTGCTGTCGTCGATCGTGACCGGACCGCCGGTGCAGTCGAGGGTGACGGCCGCGTGGGCTGGCGCCGGAATTGCGGCGGCGCTGCCGCCGATCAGGGCGGCGAGGGCGAGGGCAGCAGAGGTGCGGAGGGCACTCGTGTTCCGAGACATGCGTGCACCCTTGCCAGGAGCCGGCCGGGCGAAACCCGCTACGGCTGGGCGAGCGCCTTGACCGCGACGCCGGCGAGCATCCGGGCGCCGTACCCGATCGCCGCCTCGTCGACCTCGAAGTCGCCCTGGTGGAGGTCGAAGGTCGCACCGCCGGGGCTGCGGGTGCCGAGGCGGAACATCGCGCCGGGGACCTGCTCGAGGTACCAGCCGAAGTCCTCGCCCCCGAGGCTCTGCTCGACCTCGGTGCGGTGGTGCGGGCCGAGCAGGTCGTCGGCCGCGGCCGCGATCATCGCGACGCTCACGCGGTCGTTGACGACGGGCGGCACGCCCTGGAGGTAGTCGACGTTGGCGATGATCCCGTAGGGGCGCACGATGTCGAGCACCGCCTCCCGCACCACGGCCTCGCAGGAGGCCCAGGCCTCGGCGTCGAGGATGCGGACGGTGCCGCTGGCGATGCCGTGGTCGGGGATGACGTTGGCGGCCGAGCCCGCGCGGAGCATGCCCCACACGACGCTGACGCCGGCACGCGGGTCCATCCGACGGCTCAGCACGGCCGGCAGCTCGCTGGTGATCTTGGCGAGCGCGAAGGTCAGGTCGCCGGTGAGGTGGGGGCGCGAGGTGTGCCCGCCGTTGCCCTCGAGGCGTACGTCGATCCGGTCGGCCGCGCTGGTGATCGGGCCGGACCGCAGGCCGACCGCGCCGACGTCGACCGACGGGTCGCAGTGCAGCGCGAAGATCCGGTCGACGCCCTCGATCGCGCCGTGGCTGATCAGGTGGCGGGCGCCACCCGGCATGACCTCCTCGGCCGGCTGGAAGAGCAGCCGCACCCGCCCGCGCAGCAGGCCCTGGGCGTGCAGCTCGGCCAGCGCGTGGGACGCGCCGACGAGGGCGCTGGTGTGCACGTCGTGCCCGCACGCGTGGGCGACGCCGGGGACGGTGCTCGTCCACGGGTCGGTGGTCAGGTCGGCGACGGGCAGCGCGTCGAGGTCGGCCCGCAGGGCGACGGTCGGGCCGCTCTCCCCCAGGTCCGCGACGATGCCGCTGCGCGGCATCCGGGTGATCCGCCAACCGTGCCGCTCGAGGTGCTCGACGACCCGGTCGGCCGTGCGCTGCTCCTGCCAGGACACCTCGGGGTGCCGGTGGAGGTCGCGGCGCAGCTCGACCAGCTCCTCGTCGTACTTCGCGACGACGGAGTCGACCAGGGCCAGCGCAGGTTCCACTGCCCCAGCCTATGCCCGTCAGGAGGACGCGCTCACCCGGTCCACGAACTCGCGGTCTGCACTGCGGTCACCGAGCCGGCAGCCCCAAGTGCTGGTGACCTCGAGGTCGTGCTGGTCGGCCGGCGCCAGCAGGAAGGCGTCCTTGGCGCCGAGGCCGTGGCCGTTGCCGCCGCTGTTGGGGATCACGGACAGCTCGGCGGTGCCGGACTCGCCGTCGACGCGGACCCGGACGGTCCCGCCCATGGCGCCGGCACGGCACGGCTTGCCGTCGACCTCCAGCGCATCCGCGCTGAGCCAGGTCTGCGCCGTGACGACGACCCAGGTCGTGCCCGCCGTCCGCTTCGTGGCCCAGCCGAGGCCCTCGACGTACGGGTACTGCCACAGGTTGTAGCGGCAGGTGCGCAGCCACGCGCGGTCGACGCCCGGGGGTCGCTTCTCCTCCTCACCGCCGCACGACAGCAGCTCGCTGCGGGTGCTGGCGTCGTAGAGGCCGGCGGCGTCGCCCAGGTCGCGCTTGCCCGCGGCATCGACGCTCTGGCTGACGCCGTCGAAGTCGACGTCCAGGCTCAGGGCGTCGCCCGTCGCGGTAGCCACCTCGACGTAGGACTCCGTGGTGGAGCGCTCGAACGGCACCCGGTAGGTCCGGTCGCCGACGTGCAGGTCGAGGTCGGTGAGCTGCTCGGGCCGGACGCTGTCCTGCGGCGCGTCGTACGGCACCCCCACCAGGTCCTCGTAGGCCACGGCGACCGGCAGGAACTCCCGGCCGTCCCCGGCCTCGATCGCCTTCCCGCCGACGACCTCGTCGCCGGGAATGGTCCGCACCGGCTTGCCGACGG
Source organism: Nocardioides sp. F233 (assembly GCF_057813895.1). Taxonomy (NCBI): domain Bacteria; kingdom Bacillati; phylum Actinomycetota; class Actinomycetes; order Propionibacteriales; family Nocardioidaceae; genus Nocardioides; species Nocardioides sp. F233. Next base: position 156,714 of record NZ_JBVASH010000007.1, on the reverse strand, counting down.
TCACCGTGATCCGGCCCGTGGGCAGCTGCGCCCACAGCTCGGTGCCGCTGACCCGCGCGGGCTTCGCATCGGGTACGACGCCGTCGTGCCCTCCCCCGGAACAGGCGGCGGCCAGGGGCGCGACCAACGCCACCGACGCGAGGACCGACCAGTGACGCCTCACAGCAGGGGCGTGACGTCGTCGGGATCGTTGAGGTTGCGGTCCTCCACCTGGTTCTCGACCTTCCGGTAGTGCTGGTTGACCTGCTCGTCGGCCATACCGATCTCCTTGGCTGCCAGCTCGAGCTTCGTCCCCGCATCCTCCAGGTCCGTCGAGAGTCCGGTGAGCAGGCGCGACGTACGCGCCTGCAGGGCGCTGAACTCGGACCACGCCCCGTTCGGGGCGAGCCCGACGTCAGTGGACCGGTGGAATCCGTCCTGGGACGTCACCGTCAGGTAGCCGTCGGCCTGGCGCAGGTCGGCCGCGACCGACGGGAGCCAGAGCTCGGTGATCCTCGCGATCGTGTCCGCGTCGACGCTCACCCCGCTGAAGACCTGGTTGGTCGGCGCCGAGTTCAGGCTCGGGCGGGTCAGCTCGCAGTCACCGCCGTCGGCGAACGTCTTCGCCGCGACCAGGAAGTCGCGGATGCCGGTCTCCTGCGTGGTGATCTCGGTGTCCAGCCCGGTCAACGCGTTCTCCATGTTGGTGAACACCTTGTCCGGGTGGTCGGCGCCCATCGGCAGGTCCTTGAACGACTCGTCCGCCTTCTTGGCCGCCTCGACGCCGGCACCGATCGTCGCCGCGCCGCTGATCGCACCGAACAGGGCGACCGATCCGCCGAGCGAGGGCACGGCCGCCAGCGCCGTACCGAAGGCGGCGACCACGGTCAGCGCCATCACGAGGCCCGAGCTCGGTCCCCCGGTCGGACCGGAGTCCTTCATCGCGGCGAGAGCGTCGCTCTCGAAGGTCGCCAGGTCGGCGGCGGTGCGGCCCCAGACCTCGCCCTGGGCACGGCAAGCAACGGAGAGCGCGGAGACGAGCAGGCCCTGGGCCTGGAAGGTCGTTGGCAGCTGGTTGACGTAGTAGTCGGCGAAGGTCGTCGCATAGTGCCCCTCGAGCTGGGCGGTGCGGGTCTTGAGCCGCTCGAGGTCGCCGGCCAGGCGCGTGTTCACCCCGCCGGCGGAGTCGCCGGTTCCGGTGAGGTCGTCGGGGTCGATGTTGAGCTCGCGCACGGCCCAGTCGAGCAGCGACTCCGACGTGCTGTAGCGGCTCGGGAGGTCCTTCCACTTCGTGAACAGGCCGTCGATCCTGGGGCCCCACTTGCCGACCGTGTCGGTCGCCTGCTTCACCCAGTTGTCGCGGGCGATCTCGGCACTCGGGCCTTCCGCCTGCGCTGTGTACTCCCCCGAGTACGTGTCGATGTCGATGCGCACGTGGTAGTCGATCGGGTCGAGCCCGTCGCCGTGCGTCTCGACCTCGCGCCTGGCGGTGTAGTCGCCGGTCGAGTCCCAGCCGAGGTGCAGCAGCTCGGACTTCGCCGCCGCTGCCGCGATCAGGCCGCTGTAGGACCCGACCGAGCTTCCACCGCCACCGCCACCTGCGTCCTGCACTGCGTACTCCCGAGATCGAATCCTGTTGGCTGACGCGGGACGGATGCCCGCCCACGCAGGGGGCGAAACGCCGTCAGCGCTCGTCGCCGTCGTACGCCGCCAGCAGGCGATCCGCTGCGAGGGGTGCGGTGAGCTCACCGGCCAGCAGCGCCGCGCGTACGTCGGCCTGCACGGCCCGGACGCCGCCGCTGTGCCGCAGCCGCTGGTCGAGCTCGTCGCGGACCAGCGCCCAGGTGAAGTCGAGCTGCTGCTCGGCGCGCTTGTGGGCCAGCCCGTCGGTGCCGAGGTGGGCCCGGTGCATCAGCACCTGCTCCCAGACCTCGTCGACCCGGGCGCCGGTCAGGCCGGAGCAGGTGACGACGGGCGGCGCCCACTCGGCGTGCCCGCGGACCAGGCGCAGTGCGCCGGCGAGGTCGCGGGCGGCGACGCGGGCCTCCTGCTCGCGGGCCGGGTCGTCGGGGTCGGCCTTGTTGACCGCGATGACGTCGGCGATCTCCAGGATGCCCTTCTTGATGCCCTGCAGCTGGTCGCCGGTGCGGGCCAGGGTGAGGAACAGGAAGGTGTCGACCATCCCGGCCACGGTGACCTCGGACTGGCCGACACCGACAGTCTCGACCAGCACGACGTCGTACCCGGCCGCTTCGAGGACCGCCATCGCCTGGGTGGTCGCGCGGGCAACGCCGCCGAGGGTGCCGGCGGACGGCGAGGGCCGGATGAACGCGTTCGGGTGGGCCGACAGTGTGGCCATCCGGGTCTTGTCGCCGAGGACCGAGCCGCCGGTGCGCACCGACGACGGGTCGACGGCGAGCACGCCGACCTTGTGCCCGGCGGCCGTCAGCAAGCCGCCGAGCGCCTCGATGAAGGTCGACTTGCCGACGCCGGGCACGCCGGAGATGCCGACCCGGACGGCGGGCGTCCGGGTCGGGGCATCGGCGGCCAGCGCCAGCAGCAGGTCGCGGGCGGACTGGCGGTGACGGGGCGCGGTCGACTCGACCAGCGTGATGGCCCGCGCCATGGTGGCGCGGTGACCGGCACGCAGGCCGTCGAGCAGGTCGTCGACCTGCATCAGTGACCGAGCGTGGCCCGCAGCCTCGCCAGCAGGTCGAGCGCGGACTCCGCGATCACCGTGCCGGGGAGGAACACCGCGGCGGCGCCCATCTCCTTGAGGGTCGCGACGTCGTCCGGCGGGATCACGCCTCCGATGACGACCATGATGTCGTCACGGCCCTGCTCGGCCAGCGCCTTCTTCAGCGCGGGCAGCAGGGTGAGGTGGCCGGCGGCGAGCGACGACACACCGACGATGTGCACGTCGGCGTCGATCGCCTGCTGCGCGACCTCCTCGGGCGTGGAGAACAGCGGGCCCACGTCGACGTCGAAGCCGAGGTCGGCGAAGGCGGACACGACGACCTTCTGGCCGCGGTCGTGGCCGTCCTGGCCCATCTTGGCCACCAGGATGCGGGGCCGGCGGCCCTCCTCCTCGGCGAACTCGTCGGTCGCCTGGCGGGCCTGGGCGACGAGGGTGTCGCCCTCGCCGTCGTTGGCCAGGTTGGCCTCGTCGCGGTACACGCCGCTGATCGTACGGATCACGGCCTGGTGGCGGCCGTAGACCTTCTCCATCGCGTCGGAGATCTCGCCGACGGTGGCCTTGGCGCGGGCGGCGCTGACGGCGAGGTCGAGCAGGTTGCCGTCGCCGCTCTCGGCGCTGCGGGTCAGCGCGTGCAGGGCTGCCTCGACGTCCTCGCTGTTGCGCTCGGCGCGCAGCCGCTCGAGCTTGGCGACCTGCTGGCGGTAGACCTCGTCGTTGTCGACCTTGAGCACCTCGAGCGGGTCCTCGGCCGGCAGCCGGAAGGTGTTGACGCCGATGACCTTCTGCGAGCCCGAGTCGATCCGCGCCTGGGTGCGGGCGGCGGCCTCCTCGATGCGCATCTTCGGGATGCCCTGCTCGATCGCGGCGGCCATGCCACCGGCGGCCTCGGCCTCCTGGATGTGCGCCCACGCCCGCTCGGCGAGGTCGTGGGTGAGCTTCTCGACGTAGTAGGAGCCGGCCCACGGGTCGATGGAGTACGTCGTACCGCTCTCCTGCTGCAGCAGCAGCTGGGTGTTGCGGGCGATGCGGGCCGAGAAGTCGGTCGGCAGCGCGATCGCCTCGTCCAGCGCGTTGGTGTGCAGCGACTGGGTGTGCCCCTGGGTCGCGGCCATCGCCTCGATCGCGGTACGCCCGACGTTGTTGAACACGTCCTGCGCGGTCAGCGACCAGCCGGAGGTCTGCGAGTGGGTCCGCAGCGAGAGCGACTTCGGGTTCTGCGGGTCGAACTGGCGCACCAGCCGGCTCCACAGGGCCCGGGCCGCGCGCATCTTGGCGACCTCCATGTAGAAGTTCATGCCGATCGCCCAGAAGAAGGACAGGCGGGGCGCGAACTGGTCGATGGTCAGGCCCGACTCGAGGCCCGCGCGGATGTACTCGACACCGTCGGCCAGCGTGTACGCCAGCTCGAGGTCGGCGGTCGCCCCGGCCTCCTGCATGTGGTAGCCGGAGATCGAGATCGAGTTGAACCGCGGCATCTTCTGGCTGGTGAACGCGAAGATGTCGGAGATGATCCGCATCGACGGCGCCGGCGGGTAGATGTAGGTGTTGCGGACCATGAACTCCTTGAGGATGTCGTTCTGGATGGTCCCGCTCAGCTGCTCCGGCTTCACCCCCTGCTCCTCGGCCGCGGCGATGTAGAGGGCGAGCACCGGGAGCACCGCGCCGTTCATCGTCATGGAGACGGACATCTGGTCCAGCGGGATGCCGTCGAACAGCGTGCGGGTGTCGTAGATCGAGTCGATCGCCACACCGGCCATGCCGACGTCACCGCGCACGCGCGGGTGGTCGGAGTCGTAGCCGCGGTGGGTCGCCAGGTCGAAGGCGACCGACAGGCCCTTCTGGCCGGCCGCGAGGTTGCGGCGGTAGAAGGCGTTGGACTCCTCGGCGGTGGAGAAGCCGGCGTACTGCCGGATCGTCCACGGCTGCGTGGTGTACATCGTCGGGTAGGGCCCGCGCAGGAACGGGCTCAGGCCCGGGTAGGAGTCGAGCGCGTCGAGGCCGGCGAGGTCCGCGGGGCCGTACGACGGCGCGATCTCGATGCCCTCGGGGCTCTTCCAGCCCTCGCCCTGCGGCGGGTTGGGCGCGGCGGTCGCGGCCTGGTCGGCAGCGAGCGACAGGCCCGCGAAGCTCTTCGGAATGCTGCTCATGCCAGCTTCTCCCTCGTGGCGGTCAGGAACGCCAGGGCATCGACACCCATCGCGGCGGCGTCGTCGACCTCCGCGTCCACGGCGTCCGGCTTGCCGGCGATGATCACGTGCTGTGCGCCGGCCTCGCGGAGCGCGGCGATCGCGGCGGCACCCCACTCGCCGTAGGCGGCGTCGGTGCCGGCGAGGCAGACGACCGGCTGGCCGGCGTACGCCGCCGTCAGCTCGTCGACGCCCGCGGTGGCACCCGCGACCTCGACGGCGATGCCGCCGGCGGCGAGCAGGTTGCTCACGAAGGTGGCGCGGGCGGTGTGCTGGGCGATGGTGCCGAGCGTGGCGAGGAACACCGGCTGGGCGGCCGGCTCGTCACGAAGCGCCTCGAACGATGCGCCGTAGCGACGGACCCGGTCGTTGAGCGGGTCGGCGGCGCGCTCGGGCAGCGTCTCGCCGAGGTTCGGGAACTCGCTGACGCCGGTCAGCGGGCGCTTGCGGCGGGCGATGTCGGCTTCGCGCTTCTCGACCACGGCAGCGATCCGGGCGCGGAACGGGTCGAAGTCGTGGCCGCCCTCCCACTCGGACTCGAGCTGCTGGAACTCCGCCCAGCCCGCAGCGGCCAGGTCGGCGGTGAGCTGCTCGACGGCATACGCGCCACCGGCGGGGTCGGCGACAGCGGCGACGTGGGACTCGTCGATGAGCAGGTGGTTGACGTTGCGCGCGATCCGGCGACCGAAGCCGTCGGGGCGGCCGTTGGCGCTGTCGAAGGGCAGCACGGTGACCGCGTCGGCGCCACCGACGCCGGCGGCGAAGGCCGCGACGGTGCCGCGCAGCATGTTGACGTAGGGGTCGTACTTGCTGAGCATCGGCCGGCTCGTCACGGCGTGCTGGCGCTGGGCGACGATCCCGGTGGTTGAGCCTGTCGAAACCCCGGAGAGCTCGAGGACGCGGGCCCACAGCACGCGGGCGGCGCGCAGCTTGGCGATCGTCGGGAACTGCTCGTCGGTGGCGGCGTAGCGGAACTCCACCTGGTTGGCCGCGTCGGCCACGGACAGGCCGTGGTCGGTCAGCCAGCGCAGGTAGGCGACGCCGACCGCGATCGACCAGCCGAGCTCCTGCGCGTCGCTGGCACCGAGGTCGTGGGCCGCGGTGGCGTCGACGACGATCGCGCGGACGTCGTTCTGGTTCGCCTTGCGGGCCAGCGACTGCAGTTCGGCGACGGCCTCGTCGACGGCCAACGGGATGTCGCGCAGCATGACGCCGAGCGGGTCGATGCCGAGGTTGCTGTCGGGGTGCTTGGCACCGGGCAGCGCCAGGAATGCCTCGGCGACCTTCGTGGTCGCCGACGGTGCGTCGAGCACGACCGGGGCCAGGTCCAGCAGCACGTCTTTCAGCGTCGCGGCCACGTCGGTGTCGGCGTCGGCGGCCAGCCACAGGCTGGTCACACCACCGTCGAGGTCGACGAGGGCCGCCTCGTTGACGAGCTTGGCGTCGGGGCCGGAGACCAGGCTGCGGATGTCCCACGCGCCGTGGCGCGTCGGGCGTACGGCGGTCGCGGGACCGCCGGGCAGGCCGAGCGGCGTGATGCCGATGCCGTCGAGGGTGGTGCGGGTCAGCTTGTCCCACACGGCGCTGTCGGGGTCGCTGTCGCCGAGCTTGCGCGTCTTGCGCAGCACGGCGGCCGTGGCGGCTTCCCACTCGGCGCGCGTGTGCGCGTCCTCGGGCTGCGCCAGCGTCAGGGGCGAGTCAGTCACAAGCGGCAAGCCTATCCGTGACAGCGCCCCTGTTACCGAGGTGTGAGATATCTCCGGCTACCGGAAGGTAGCCGCAGACTCACCAAGCACTCGTTAGGTTCTGTCCATGAAGGTGGTCGATCCCGAGGGCCGGACCTGGCGAGTGACCCGACGCTGGCTGCCCTGGCGGCCGCGCCCCCGCGCACTCGGCCCGCGGCTGTGGCTCGAGGCGACCGACAGCATCGCCGGGTTCCTGCTCGCCCTCGTGTTCGGGCTCGTGGTCCTCCCGGTGCTCAGCTTCGTCCTCCTGACGGGCGGCGAGCTGCTGCTCCTTCTCCTCCTGCTGCCCGGCGTGACCGTCGCGCGGATGCTGTTCGGGAAGCACTGGTGGATCGAGGCCCGGGTGGGATTCCGACCGCACTGGGAAGAGGAGGTCGGCGACTGGCGGTCCAGCGGGAAGCGGATCCGCGCGGTCGCGGAGGCCGTCGAGCGCGGTGACGCTCCGATGCAGACGCTCGGCTCCGAGCTGGAGGGGCCGACCCCGCCGACCCCCTACGATCCACCGCGTGAAGGTGCGTGATCCCGAGGGCCAGACCTGGCGAGTGACCCGACGATGGGTGCCGTGGCGACGACGCCTCAAGGCGCCGGGGTCCGGACCGCTCGACGGTCTCAACGGCCTCGGCGACGACCCGGTCAGCGCGATCATCGCGATGATCCTGCTGATCCTCGCGCTGCCGTTCATCATCCTGGCGCTGTTCGTGGCGTTCGAGTTCCTGCTGCTCCTGCTGCTCATCCCGTTCGCCGCGCTGGCTCGGGTCGCGTTCGGTGCGCACTGGACGATCGAGGCCCGACGGGGGTTCACGATCTGGTGGGACGCCTCCTCCGGGGGCTGGCGCGAGAGCGGCGAGCGGATCAGCTCCGTCGCGCGGGCCATCCAGGAGGGTCAGCTGCCGCCGCGGACCGTCGCCGCCGAGGACGAGCCGGCCGCGGGGCAGGCTGCCGAGTAGCGCCGAGGTCAGTCGGCGGCAGCCTGCCCCGACCAGTCGGGCAGCTGCTGGAGGGACCACCGGTTGCCGTCGGGGTCGGAGAAGTACACGAACCGACCCCACGGCTGGTCGTCCACCGGCGACACGTCGATCCCGCGGGCGACCAGGTCCGCGCGGATCGCGTCGGCGTCGGCGACCACCGCCTGCAGGTTGTCGAGCGAGCCGGGCGTCATGGTGGTGAGGCCCTTGCCGATCGCGATCGAGCAGGCCGACCCGGGTGGTGTGAGCTGCACGAACCGGACCTCCTCGCTGACCGTGTGGTCGTGGTCGGCGTTGAAGCCGGCCCGTACGTAGAACTCCTTGGCCCGGTCGACGTCGGTGACGGGCACGGCCTCCAGCTCGAGCTTCATGTCCATGCCGGCCACGCTAGGCGCGAGCACCGACAACGTTCACCCGGATGCCACCTGAGGGGCGCGGCCGCGACATGGAGGCCGCTCACCGTGGTGCCATGAGGATCGTCCTGGCCACCGAGTCGTTCTACCCGGCCGTCGACAGCACCACCACGACCCTGAAGGCGACCGTCGACCGACTGGTCGACCGTGGCCACGACGTGCAGATCGTCGCGCCCGGCCCCGGCCTCGCGAGCTACCGCGGCTGCGACGTCGCCCGGGTCCGCCCGCTCGAGCCGACCGGCGCGCAGGTACGCGACGCCATCGACCGGTTCGCACCCGACCTGGTCCAGGTCCACTCCCCCCGCGCCGTGGGCCGCAAGGCGCTCAAGCATGCCGCGCGGGCCGGCGTACCGACCCTGGTGGTCGAGCAGTCCCCGGTGCTCGACCTGGCCGCCGACTACTGGCGGGCCAGGGTCGCCGACCGCGCCGACCGGGTCCTGGTCACCTCACCGTGGATGGTCGGCCGGGCCGCGGAGCTCGGCGTCGACGCGACCTTGTGGGAGCCCGGCGTCGACCCGCTCGCGTTCACCCCCACGCTGCGCGACCCGTGGCTGCACCAGTCCTGGTCGCGCGCGAGGTCCGGCAGCAGCAAGGTCGTCGTCGGGTACGTCGGCGGCCTCCACAAGGCGGCCGGCGTACGGCGCCTGGCGGCGCTGGCGGACGTCCCCGGCATCCGGCTCGTCGTGATCGGCGGCGGCCCGGACCGCGAGTGGCTGGCCCGGCGGCTGCCGAACGCGCGGTTCACCGGCCCGCTGTCCGTGGGCGACCTGACGGTGGCACTGCCGACCCTCGATGTCCTGGTCCACCCCGGCGAGCACGAGACCGACTGCCACGCGCTGCGCGAGGCGGGCGCGTCCGGTGTCCCGGTCGTCGCGCCCCGGGCCGGCGGTGCCCGCGGCGTCGTCGAGCACCTCCACAGCGGTGTCCTGTACGACGCCGCCGACCCTCGCGACCTGGTCCGCGCCGTCACCGCGGTCGCCGCCGACCCGCACCGTCACCTGCTCGGCACGGCGGGCCGGGAGCGGGCGGTGCGCCGTACCTGGGCCGACGCGGTCGACGAGCTGGTCGCGTCGACGTACCCGCTGCCGGCGCCGGTCGTCGCCTGAGCCTGCCTGACCCGGACCCGAGTCAGGAGACGATCCCCACCACCAGGTTGATGGTGGTGGCGAGGATGGCCGCGCCGAAGACGTACGACAGCAGGCAGTGGCGCAGCACGACTGCCCGGATCGCGCCGCTCTGCACGGCGGTGTCGGAGACCTGGTAGGTCATGCCGAGGTTGTAGCTGAAATAGAGGAAGTCCCGGAAGGCCGGTGGTTCCGGGCCGTTGAAGTCGATCCCGCCCGGGGTGTCCGAGTAGTAGAGGTGGGCGTACCGCGTCGCGTACATCAGGTGCAGCGACGCCCAGGCCGCGAACACCCCACCTAGCGCGACGGCGGCGTCCGCCTGTCCGGACACCGACGTGCCGACGAGGAGCAGGACGATCACGCCGCAGAGCCCGCCCAGCGCTGCGGCGCCGACGACCACCTCGTCGACGCCGGGGCTGAGGTCCTCGTGGGTCGCGTTGACCCGGGTCGCCTCGGCGTCCATCGGCCACAGCACGACCCAGCCGAACACGATGTAGACCGCGCCGGCGACGGCGATCGCCAGCAGCACGGCGAGCTGGAGGTCGACGAGCGAGCCGAGCAACGCAGCCACGGTCCCGGCGCCGACCGCGGACAGCAGCCGCGGCCACGCGGTGGCGATCAGGGGCGGGCGCTTCACCCGGCCCAGCCTAGGTGAGCTTCCTGCCTAGGCTCCGGTCCTCCCGTCGACCCCCTCGCGAAGCAGGTCGGCGTGTCCGCAGTGCTGGGCGTACTCGGTGATCATGCGGAGGACCAGCCAACGTAGGTCGACGTCTTCGTACCAGTCCAGCGGTCGCGCAGTCTCGTCGAGGTCGTGAGCGGCGACGATCTCGCGGGAGACGGCACACTCCTCGCGCCAGGTCTGGAGGTCGGCGACGAAGTCAGCGTCTGTGGGCAGGTCGAAGTCGAGGTCGGGGTTGTCGTCCGTGAAGAAGAGGAGCGGCACGTCACGTCGCTCGAAGTTCTTCTGGAACCACCAGCGCTCACACCCCGCGAGGTGGCGGACCAGGCCGTGGAGCGACATCGTCGACGGCGGCATGGACCTGGCCCGCGCCTGCTCCGGGCTCAGGCCCCGACACTTCATCTCGACCGTCGCCCGGTAGTGGTCCAGGTACGCCGCGAGCGCCTCCCGTTCGCCGGCCACGCGCGGGATGCGCGGGCGGTCGTCGTCCGCCCACTTGGGGGAGAATGCGTCGTCCGCCAGACCGGACTCCGGTCCGACGGTGCCTTCCGTGGAGCTGTCGCTCATTCCCCGCACTCTGCCATGCGGGAGAACCCTAGGGTGTCCCCATGCTGCTGCGCCGGTTGGAGTACCTCGCTGCGCTGTCGCGCGAGGGCCACTTCGGCCGGGCCGCCGAGGCCTGCCACGTGACGCAGCCCGCCCTGTCGGCCGGGATCCGCAAGCTCGAGCAGGAGCTCGGCGTCCAGATCGTCAAGCGGGCCCAGCGGTTCGAGGGGTTCACCCCCGAGGGCGTGCAGGTCCTGGCCTGGGCGCAGCGGATGCTGGCCGAGCGGGACGCATTGGACCAGACCATCGCCGCGATGCGCGGCAGCCTCACCGGCACCCTGCGGATCGGCGCGATCCCGACCGCGCTGACCGTCGCCTCGCTGCTGACCACGCCGATGCGCGAGCAGCACCCGCTGACCACCTTCCTGCTGATGTCGATGTCGTCGCGCGAGATCGTGCGTCGGCTCAACGACTTCGACATCGACGTCGGGATGACGTACGTCGACGGCGAGCCGCTCGGCCGGGTGCGGGTGGTCCCCCTCTACCGCGAGCGCTACCTCTTCCTGACGCCCACCGACGGCGAGCACGGCACGGCCGAGACGGTCACCTGGGCCGAGGCCGCCCGCTCACCGCTGTGCCTGCTGACCGGCGACATGCAGAACCGCCGGATCATCGACGGCCACCTCGCCGACACGGGCATCGACAGCAACGTCGTGGTCGAGACCGACACGGTCTCCGCGGTCTACGCGCACGTCGCGTCGATGGGCCTGTCCAGCGTGGTGCCGCACGCCTGGCTGCCGACGTTCGGCGTGCCCGAGGGGCTGCGCGCGATCCCGCTGCCGAAGCCGCGTCGTACCCACCAGGTGGGGCTGGTCCTCGCCGGCCACGGTCCGGAGTCGATGCTGGCCCGCGCCTTCGTCGAGGCCGCGCGCGGGGTCGACCTCAGCGGCTGAGCGCCGGCACTCCCTCACGTCCGCGGACCAGGGCCGCCGCCGCGACACCCGCCGCGACGCCGATCAGGGTGTCGACGCCGCGCGCGAGCAGCAGGTCGACGGGATCGGACGGCGCCGCGAGCTCGGTCATGATCATGATCAACGGCGTGAAGAAGCCCAGCGCCAGCCCGTAGTGCCGCGCCATGAACAGCTCGGTCGGGAACAGCAGTGCCATGACCACGACGGCGAGCACCGCCGGCTGCGGCTCGGGCAGCAGCACGGCTGCCGTCACGACGAGCCCGACGAAGGTGCCGGCGATCCGGTGCGCCGCCCGGTCGAGGACCGCCGCGAGGTCGGGTTCCTCCCCGGCCGTCACGATCGCCAGCGGTACGGCGGCCGCGGTCATCGCCCAGTTCGCGTGGTCGATGCCCAGCCCGATGCCCACGACGCCGGCCGCCGAGGTCGCCAGCAGGTAGCGACCGGCCTGCCGGACCGCCCCGACGGGCAGGCCGTCCGGCCGGGCCGCGGACACCGGCCGCTCCGCACGGTCCGCACGGTCCGCGACGCCGAGCGCCAGGCACCAGGCCGCCGTACCCGCGCAGATCAGGACCGCCCCGACGGGACTGACCAGGTCGGCACTGACCGAGGCCGTCGCACCGAGGGCGAAGATGCCGAAGAACGGGCCGCCCGGGCGCAGGCCGAGGCCGTCGGTCGCGAGCGAGCCGAGCGTCGCGAACGCCGTGACCGCGAGGACCAGGACGGCCGACCCGGCGCCGCTGGCCGAGAGCAGGGCGCCGAGCCCGACGCCGGTCACCAGCATCCCGGCACCGTGGAACTGGTGCCGCAGCCGCTCCGCGCGCCCCTCCAGCCGGCCGTACATGCCGGCGAACGAGCCGAAGGCGGCGTACATCACCAGCTCGGGACGACCCAGCGCCAGCAGGACCAGCCCCGGGACGAGCAGGCCCAGCGCGACCCGGGCCGCGTGGCGCCGGTCAGCCGGCTGCGGCAACGCGCTCCAGCCGCACGATCACGCCCTTCGACGTGGGCGTGTTGCTGACCTCCGCCACGCTGTCCAGCGGGACCAGCACGTTGGTCTCCGGGTAGTAGGACGCCGCCGAGCCGCGCGCCGCCGGGTAGGCGACGATCCGGAAGCCCTCGGCACGACGCTCGCTGCCGTCGGTCCAGATGCTCACGATGTCGACCAGGTCGCGGTCGGCCAGGCCGAGCTCGGCGAGGTCGTCGGGGTTGACCATCACGATCCGGCGGGCGTCGTGGATGCCGCGGTAGCGGTCGTTCATGGCGTACGGGATGGTGTTCCACTGGTCGTGGGAGCGCAGGCTCTGCAGCACCAGGTGGCCCGGCGGGGTGGCGAGGTGGTCGAGCGCGTTGCAGGTGAACACGGCCTTGCCGCTGGGCGTGCGGAAGACGCCTTCGTTGACCGGGTTGGGCAGTCGGAAGCCCCCGGGTACGGCGACCCGCGCGTTGAAGTCGTCGAAGCCGGGCACCACACGGGCGATCCGGTCGCGGACCAGCGCGTAGTCGGCCTCGAAGTCCTCCCACGGGATCGTCCCGCCCTCGCCCAGGGTGCGGCGGGCCAGCCGGCCGATGATCGCGACCTCGCTCAGCAGGTCGGGCGAGGCGGGGTCGAGCCGGCCGCGGGACTGGTGCACCTCGCTCATCGAGTCCTCGACGGTGACGAACTGCTCGCCGGTCGCCTGCACGTCGCGGTCGCTGCGACCCAGCGTCGGCAGGATCAGCGCGGTCTCGCCGCAGACGGTGTGGGAGCGGTTGAGCTTGGTGGAGATCTGCACCGTCAGCGAGCACGACCGCAGGGCCGCCTCGGTGACGTCGCTGTCGGACATGGCGCGCACGAAGTTGCCGGCGACGCCGACGAAGACCCGCGCCTTGCCGTCGCGCATCGCCCGGACGCCGGCCACCGAGTCGAAGCCGTGATGGCGCGGCGGCTCGAAGGAGAACTCGCGGCCGAGCGCGTCGAGGAAGGAGTCCGGCACCCGCTCCCAGATGCCCATGGTCCGGTCGCCCTGGACGTTGCTGTGCCCGCGCACCGGGCACACACCCGCACCGGGACGTCCGAGGTTGCCGCGCAGGAGCAGGAAGCTGACCAGCTCGCGGATGGTCGGGACGCCGTGCTTGTGCTGGGTCAGGCCCATCGCCCAGCACACGATGACGCTCTTGGCGGCGAGCACCTCGCGGTGGACCCCCTCGATCTCCTCGCGGGTCAGGCCGGTCGCCTCGAGCACGTGCTCCCAGCTGACGGTGCGTGTGTGGGCGGCGAACTCCTCGAAGCCGGTCGTGTTGGCCGCGATGTAGTCGTGGTCGAGCACCGTGCCGGGAGCGGCGTCCTCGGCCTCGAGCAGCAGCCGGTTGAGCATCTGGAACAGCGCGAGGTCACCGCCGGGGCGGATCTTGAGGAAGACGTCGGCGATGACGGTGCCCTTGCCGATGACGCCGCTGGGCTTCTGCGGGTTCTTGAACCGGATCAGGCCGGCCTCGGGCAGCGGGTTGACCGCGATCACCCGGCCGCCGTTGCGCTTGGTCTCCTCGAGCGCCGAGAGCATCCGCGGGTGGTTGGTGCCGGGGTTCTGGCCGACGACGAGGACCAGGTCGGACTCGTGGATGTCGTCGAGCGAGACGCTGCCCTTGCCGATGCCGAGGGTCTCCCCCAGCCCGGAGCCGCTCGACTCGTGGCACATGTTCGAGCAGTCGGGCAGGTTGTTGGTGCCGTAGGAGCGGGCGAAGAGCTGCAGCAGGAAGGCGGCCTCGTTGTTGAGGCGGCCCGACGTGTAGAACATCGCCTCGTCCGGCGAGGCCAGCCCGTTGAGCTCGTCGGCGATGATGCCGAACGCGTCGTCCCAGCCGATCGGCTCGTAGTGCGTCGCGCCGGGGCGCTTCACCATCGGCTCGGTCAGCCGGCCCTGGTGGTTGAGCCACATGTCCGACTTCGTGTCGAGCTCGGCGACCGAGTGCTCGGCGAAGAACTCCCGGGTCACCCGGCGTGTGGTCGCCTCGTCGTTGACGTGCTTGGCGCCGTTCTCGCAGTACTCGTTCTTGTGCCGGTGCTTCGGGTCCGGCCACGCGCAGCCCGGGCAGTCGATGCCCTCGGCCTGGTTGAGGCTGAGCAGGGTGAGCAGCGTGCGCTTCGGGCCGGCCTGGGCCAGCGAGTACTCCATCGCGTGCGCGACGGCGGGTACGCCGGCGGCGTACGTCTTCGGCGGAGTGACCTTGAGGTCGTCCTGGGGGTCAACGTCCTGCCGCGTCTTGCTCACCCCTGCAGGGTCTCTCGGCCCGACCCGGCCGTCAAACATCATTCACCCATGGCTTGATAAACAACGTTGATCGTGAACTCTCTGGCCGACAGGCGCGGAGTCCACGAGGATCGAGGGGTGTCCACTCCCCAGGCCGTCCTCGCGCCGCTCACCGAGTCGGCGATCTTCCTGACGCTCACCCTCGACCCCGACACCGGGGACGACGGCGCCGCCACCGTGCGCGACCTGCTCGCCGACGTCAGCGGCCTGCGCCGCTCGGTCGGCTTCCGGATCCCCGAGGGCGAGCTGACCTGCATCACCGGGATCGGCGCCGGGGCCTGGGACCGGCTGTTCACCGCGCCCCGCCCGGCCCACCTGCACCCGTTCCGCGAGGTCACCGGCGAGCGCCACCACGCCCCTGCCACCCCCGGCGACCTGTTCTTCCACCTGCGGGCCCACCGGATGGACCTGTGCTTCGAGCTGGCCCAGCACCTCACCGAGCGGTTGACCGGCGTCGCGCAGGTCGTCGACGAGGTGCACGGCTTCCGCTCCTTCGACCAGCGCGACATGCTCGGCTTCGTCGACGGCACCGAGAACCCCGAGGCCGCCGAGAAGTCGGCCGCCGTGCTGATCGGCGACGAGGACCCGTCGTACGCCGGCGGGAGCTACGTCATCACCCAGAAGTACCTGCACGACCTGACCGCCTGGGGCGCCCTGTCGGTCGAGGACCAGGAGCGCGCCATCGGCCGCTCCAAGCTCTCCGACGTGGAGATGGCCGACGAGGTGAAGCCGGCCAACTCCCACGTCGCCCTCACCACCATCGTCGACGCGGACGGCACCGAGCGCGCGATCCTGCGCGACAACATGCCCTTCGGCCGGGTGGGCGCGGCCGAGTTCGGCACCTACTTCATCGGCTACGCCAACGACCCCGGCGTCACCGAGCAGATGCTGACCAACATGTTCGTCGGCCGCCCACCCGGCAACCACGACCGGGTCCTCGACTTCTCGACGGCGGTCACCGGCACCCTCTTCTTCGTCCCGACGTCCGACTTCCTGGACGACGCCAACGGCTAGTTCTGCCAAGACACGCCGCGAGTAAGGCTTGCCTTACGTGCATATCTCACATGATCCCGGTCACCTACTGGTCAGTAGCGGGAGTAGCGTGGCCCCCCGTGGCATCGACGACGCGTCCCCAACTGGTGAAGGGCAGTCGTGCAGTACGCACGACCATCGCCCTGAAATTGCTCATGGCTGTGAGTGGCCTGCTGTTCATCGGCTTCGTGCTGGGACACATGTACGGCAACCTCAAGGCCTTCGCAGGTGAGGACTCGTTCAACGAGTACGCCCACCACTTGCGCGAGCTCGGGGAGCCGATGCTCCCCCACGAGGGCTTCCTGTGGATCATGCGCGTCGGCCTGCTGGTCGCCGTCATCGTCCACATCGCGTGCGCGGCGATCCTCGCCAGCCGCGCGGCCAAGGCCCGCCCGGTGAAGTACGTCGTCAAGAAGAACGCCGGCTCGTCGATCTCCTCGCGCACCATGCGCTGGGGTGGCGTCACGATCCTGGTCTTCATCATCTGGCACCTGCTCAACTTCACGATCGTCAAGATCAACCCGAGCAACGGCGACACCGGCGGCAACAACCCGTACGCCCTGGTCGTCGACACCTTCGACACCTGGTGGATGACGATCATCTACCTGCTGGCGATGGTCGCCCTCGGCCTCCACCTGCACCACGGCACCTTCAGCTCGCTGCAGACGCTGGGCTTCACCAACTCGGCCGTGTCGCGGGCCCGTGCCCGCGCGGCCGGCTGGGTCGTCGCCATCGTGGTCGCCGGCGGCTTCTCGCTGGTCCCGCTGTCCGTGCTCGTCGGCATCATCGAGAAGTAAGGGGCCAACGAACATGGCTGCAGGAACCCACTACCTCCCCGGTCTGACCGCGACCAATGAGCCGTCGGTCCAGACCTCCGACGACGCCGCGGGCTTCTACGAGCTCGGCGAGAAGATCGTCGACACCCACGCGCCCACCGGCCCGATCGCCGAGCGCTGGACGACCCGCAAGTTCGAGAACCGCCTGGTCAACCCGGCCAACCGTCGCAAGCTCGACATCATCATCGTCGGCACCGGCCTGGCCGGTGGCGCCGCCGCCGCCACGCTCGGCGAGGCCGGCTACAACGTGAAGTCGTTCTGCTACCAGGACTCCCCGCGCCGGGCGCACTCGATCGCCGCCCAGGGCGGCATCAACGCGGCCAAGAACTACCGCGAGGACGGCGACTCGACGTACCGCCTCTTCTACGACACCGTGAAGGGCGGCGACTACCGCTCGCGCGAGTCGAACGTCTTCCGCCTCGCCGAGGTCTCGGCCAACATCATCGACCAGTGCGTCGCGCAGGGCGTCCCGTTCGCCCGCGAGTACGGCGGCCTCCTCGACAACCGTTCGTTCGGTGGCGTCCAGGTGTCCCGCACGTTCTACGCGCGTGGCCAGACGGGCCAGCAGCTGCTCATCGGCGCCTACCAGGCGATGGAGCGCCAGGTAGCGGCCGGCACCGTGGAGCAGTTCACCCGCCACGAGATGCTCGACCTGATCATCGTCGACGGCAAGGCCCGCGGCATCGTCGCCCGCGACATGGTGTCCGGCGAGATCGAGACCCACCTCGCCGACGTCGTCGTACTCGCCTCCGGCGGCTACGGCAACGTCTTCTACCTGTCGACCAACGCGATGGGCTCCAACGTGATGGCGGCGTGGCGTGCGCACCGCAAGGGCGCCTACATGGCCAACCCCTGCTACACGCAGATCCACCCGACCTGCATCCCGATCTCGGGCGCGCACCAGTCGAAGCTGACCCTGATGTCGGAGTCGCTGCGCAACGACGGCCGGATCTGGGTGCCCAAGAAGGTCGAGGACTGCGAGAAGGACCCGCGGGACATCCCCGAGGAGGACCGCGACTACTACCTCGAGCGCATCTACCCGTCGTTCGGCAACCTGGTCCCCCGCGACATCGCGTCGCGTGCGGCCAAGTACATGTGCGACGAGGGCCGCGGCGTCGGTCCCGCGATCGAGGAGCAGCAGCCCGACGGCACCACCAAGATGGTCCGGCGCGGCGTCTACCTCGACTTCGCCGACGCGATCAAGCGCCTGGGCAAGGACGGCGTCGAGGAGAAGTACGACAACCTCCTCGACATGTACGAGCGGATCACGGGCGAGAACCCGTACGAGGTGCCGATGCGCATCTACCCCGCCGTGCACTACGTCATGGGCGGCCTGTGGGTCGACTACGAGCTCCGCTCCAACATCGACGGCCTGTTCGTGACCGGTGAGGCCAACTTCTCCGACCACGGCGCCAACCGCCTCGGTGCCTCGGCGCTGATGCAGGGCCTGGCCGACGGCTACTTCGTGCTCCCGAACACCATCCGCGAGTACCTCGCCGACGGTCCGTTCGACAAGATCGACGACAGCCACCCCGACGTGAAGGCCGCGCTGGACGCCGTCAACGAGCGCGTCGCCAAGCTGATGTCGATCAACGGCACCCGCTCGGTCGAGTCGATCCACAAGGAGCTCGGCTCCATCATGTGGGAGTACTGCGGCATGGAGCGCACCGAGGAGGGCCTCAAGCTCGCGATCGAGAAGATCAAGGAGCTCCGCAAGGAGTTCTGGACCAACGTGCGCGTGCTCGGCTCTCCCGACTCGCTCAACCAGGACCTCGAGAAGGCCAACCGCGTCGCCGACTTCATCGAGCTCGGCGAGCTCATGTGCATCGACGCGCTCAACCGCCGCGAGTCCTGCGGCGGCCACTTCCGTGCCGAGTCGCAGACCGAGGACGGCGAGGCACTGCGCCACGACGAGGAGTTCGCGTACGTCGCGGCCTGGGAGTGGGGCGGCGACTCCAACGAGGGCGGCAAGCCGGTCCTGCACAAGGAAGACCTCATCTACACCGCTATCGAGCTCAAGCAGAGGAGCTACAAGTGAAGGTCACGCTCAAGGTCTGGCGCCAGGAGAACGCCGCCGCCAAGGGTGCGATGCACACCTACGAGCTCGACGGTGTCTCCTCCGACATGTCCTTCCTGGAGATGCTCGACCTGCTCAACGAGCAGCTGGTCACCAGCGGCGAGGAGCCGGTCGCCTTCGACAGCGACTGTCGTGAGGGCATCTGCGGCATGTGCTCGCTGATGATCAACGGCCAGGCGCACGGCCCGGAGGTCACCACGACCTGCCAGCTGCACATGCGCTCGTTCAACGACGGCGACACCATCACCATCGAGCCGTGGCGTGCCGAGCCGTTCCCGGTGCTCAAGGACCTGGTCGTCGACCGCTCGGCGTTCGACCGGATCATCCAGGCCGGCGGCTACATCTCCGCCAACACCGGCTCGGCCCCCGAGGCCAACTCGGTGCCGGCCCCGCGCGACAAGGCGATGCGGGCGTTCAACGTCGCGACCTGCATCGGCTGCGGCGGCTGCGTCGCCGCGTGCCCCAACGGCTCCGCCTCGCTGTTCCTGGGTGCCAAGATCACCCACCTCGGCGAGCTGCCGCAGGGTCAGCCGGAGCGCTGGTCGCGCGTCGTCGACATGGTCGGCCAGCACGACCACGAGGGCTTCGGTGGCTGCACCAACATCGGTGAGTGCGCCGCGGCCTGCCCGAAGGAGATCCCGCTCGACGTGATCTCCCAGCTCAACAAGGACCTGCGCACCGCGCTGAAGAACGGTCACTGACCCGGCCCGAACTGGCGTCAGATCTGCGCCGACCCGGCAGAAAGTAGCCTCGCAAGAGCCACTTTCTGCCGGGTCGGCGTGTTTTTCGTGTCACTAGGCGCCGGGTCGGCGGGGCTGGCACGATTCGGCTGTGGGGGTCAAGGTGCTCAGCGGGTGGCTGCAGGAGCGGCACGCGCTGCACATGGGGCGCTGGATGCTGGAGTTCGACCAGGCCGACGCCGAGCGGGAGTTCCGGGCGTACGACGACGCGGCCGGCCTGCGCCAGGCCCGGATCGCCGTGTGGGTGGCCGTGTTCTTCGTGGTCGTCTACGGCGGCGTCGACTTCCTGGTCGTCGGCTCCGGCGACGCGGAGGCGGCCGCGGTCATCCGGTTCGCCATCGCCACGCCCGCCCTGCTGGTCGCGGCCGTCCTGGTCCGCCGGGCGGCCTTCGTGGGCCGCCACCTCCAGCTGAGCTCGGTGGTCCTGGCCGGCTTCATCATGGTTCTTCTGGGCACCGTCCTGGCCCGCACGGCGGACCTGCCCGCGACGTACGTCCACACGTCGGGGACGGTCACCCTGATCGGTGCGATCGGCCTGTTGCGGCTGCGGATGCACGCGACCTGTGCGGCCGTCGCGATCTACGCCGTCATCAGCCTCACCCTCCCCCGCGGTGCCGACCAGCTCGAGACGATCATCGCGCCCACGATCGGGCTGAGCACGATCGCGATCATCGTCGGCTACGCGCTCGAGCGGCTGCGGCGTACCGCCTTCGAGCGGCAGCGCGAGGTCGAGCTGGAGCGCGCCCGCTCCGAGGAGCTGCTGTTCAACGTGCTGCCGGTGCCGATCGCCCAACGGCTGCGCACCGAGCCCGGGGCGATCGCCGACTCGGCACCCGACGTGAGCGTGCTGTTCTCCGACATCGTCGGCTTCACGCCGGTCTCCGAGGCGTTGTCCGCCGAGGAGCTGGTCGGCCTGCTGGACACGATGTTCCGTGAGTTCGACGCGCTGTGCGACCTGCGCGGCATCGAGAAGATCAAGACGGTGGGCGACGCGTACATGGCCGTCGCCGGCCTGCCGGTGCCCGACGAGAACCACGCGGCCTCGCTCGCCGAGCTGGCGCTCGACATGCAGCGCACGCTGACCCGCCTGTCCCCGTCGTGGCCGAGCCCGATCGCGATGCGGATCGGGATCGCGTCCGGTCCCGTCGTCGCGGGCGTGATCGGGCAGCGGAAGTTCACCTACGACCTGTGGGGCGACACGGTCAACACCGCCAGCCGGATGGAGTCCCACGGCCGGCCGCACCGGATCCAGGTCTCCGCGGCGACCCACGCCCTGCTCGAGGACCGCTACATGTTCAGCGACCCGCAGGTGGTCGACGTCAAGGGCAAGGGCCTGATGACGACGTACTTCCTGCTGGGGGCGCCGGCGTAGGAATCGCCTCCTCAGCGGTGCTTCTTGCGCTTACTGACCGCTGCAACGGTCAGTAAGCGTGGGAATCGCCTCCTAAGAGGCGATTCCCACACAACGCTCAGACGTTCTTCGCGGCGCGCAGCGCCTTCCAGCCCAGCGAGCCGAGCAGGCCGGCGATCACGAAGTTCACGACGATCAGCACGGTGTGAGCGACCCAGTAGCCCGTCGCGCGGTCCTCCCCCGCGTCGTACGCGTTGTAGAGGTTCTTGGCGAAGTTGCCGAAGGAGAAGACGTTCCAGGCCGCGACGGAGAGGAGCAGGATGGCGTGCTTGCGCTCGAACTTCACCTGCCCAGTCTCCCAGACCGTGGGGTACGACGACCGACCCGGGCGACCAGCGCCCCCGCGACACTGCCGGCAGCGAACGCGAGCAGGCGCGGTGTCCGCGAGTCCGTGGCCTCCTCGTCGGCGGCGGGGCGCGGCGACGCGGCCGCCGCGATCGCCGTGGCGGCCGGGACCGGAGCCGGCGCCCGGTCCGCCAGCGGGCTGGTCTGGGCCCACGCGGCGGCGTACAGGATCACCCGGGAGAAGTAGTTGATCCAGACCAGCAGGATCAGCGCGATGCCGAAGGCCTGGAAGGCGGGCTGTCCGCGGGTGCCGGTGAGCAGCAGCCCGGAGAGCTGCTTGAGCACCTCGAAGCCGAGCGCGCCCAGCACCGCACCCGACCAGAGCGCGCGGTCCGGGATGGCGGGGCGCACCAGCAGCCGGAACATCAGGAAGAACAGCAGCGCCGAAGCGGCGAGGCCGAGCAGCACCGCGAGCACGGTCACCAGCCAGCCCAGCTGGGCGCCGATCCCGACCAGGTCGAGCAGGCGGCGGGAGAAGCGGGTGAGCACCGCCGAGGCGATCACGCTGGCGAACAGGACGAGGCCCAGGACCACCAGGGTCACCAGGTCGCGGACCTTGCCGACGACGAACCCCGGTCGCAACCGGGTCGGCATCGCGAACAGCACCGTGAGCGCCGACTGGAGGGACGAGAGCCAGCCCAGCCCGGTGTACAGCACGCCGACCAGACCGATCAGCCCGACGGTGCCGGCCGCGTCCTGGATGTCGGTGAGGTCGACCTGGCCGTCGCCGGTGCCGACCAGGCCGGGCAGCACCTCGTCGATCGCCCTGACCAGGGCGTCCTGCGCGTTCGGGAACCCCTGGGCGATCCAGCCGACCACGAAGAAGGCGAGAGCCAGGATCGGGAAGACGGACAGGAAGCCGAAGTACGTCACCCCGCCGGCCTGCTGGTTGCCCTGCACCGCGGTGTAGTGCTCCTGCATGCGCACCGCGTGGTCGACCAGTGGCCACCGCTCACGGAGCTCGGCGACCTTCGCCTTGGCGCGTTCGACCAGCTTCATGGGAGCCTCCGGTCCGGTTCAGCCCAGCGGGAAAGTGCGGGTCGAGCGCCAGCCCTCCTGCTCGTGGTGCACGTACAGGTGGAAGTCGGTGACGTCGAAGGCGCAGTCGAAGCCGGCCAGGTCGTCGAACGCCCGGTCCAGCGTCGGGTCGTCGAGGTGGTGGGCGACGGTGACGTGCGGGTGGTACGGGTAGTCGAGGTCGACAGCGAGCGGCCCCCGGCGTACGGCGGCAGCGAGCTGCTCGCACTGGGAGATTCCCTCGGCAAGGCTGACGAAGACCACGGGCGACACGGGCCGGAAGGTACCCGTTCCGCGCAGGTGCACCCGGAACGGCGCCACCTCGGTCGCAGCGGCCGCCAGGTGGGCCTCGATCTCGTCGAGCCCGTCGGGCAGATCGGTGGGCGGGATGAGCGTGATGTGGCTCGGCACGCCCTCGGCGGTGGGGTCGCCGATCCGGAGCCGGTAGTCGACCAGCTCGGAGGCCCACGGCTCCGGGATCGCGACGGCGACGCCGATCACCGGCATCAGCCGGCCTCCGTACGACGCTCCACCGGTGCCACGAACCCGATCCGCTGGTAGACGTCGCGCAGCGTGTTCTCCGCGACCGCGTTGGCGGTCTCGGCGCCCTGGGCGAGCACCTGCATGAGGTGGTCCTGGTTGTCGAGGAGCTCGAGGGTGCGGTCCCGGAACGGGGTCACGAACCCGACGACCACGTCGGCGAGGTCCTTCTTGAGGTCGCCGTACATCTTGCCGGCGTACTGCTCCTCGAGAGCCTGGATGCTCTCGCCGGTCAGCGCCGAGTAGATGGTCAGCAGGTTGCTGACACCCGGCTTCTCCTCCTGGTCGAAGCGAATCTCGGTGCCGGAGTCGGTGACCGCCGAGCGGATCTTCTTCGCCGAGCGGGCCGGGTCCTCGAGCATCTCGATGATGCCGTTGGGACCGGAGCCCGACTTCGACATCTTCTTGGTCGGCTCCTGCAGGTCGTAGATCTTCGCGGTCGCCTTGAGGATGTAGGGCTCCGGCAGCCGGAAGGTCTTCTTGAACCGGCCGTTGAACCGCTGCGCGAGGTCGCGGGTCAGCTCGAGGTGCTGGCGCTGGTCCTCGCCGACCGGCACGTAGTGGGGCCGGTAGAGCAGGATGTCGGCGGCCATCAGGATCGGGTAGGCGAACAGTCCGACGCTGGCCGCGCCCTCGCCGCCCTTGGCCGACTTGTCCTTGAACTGGGTCATCCGGCGGGCCTCGCCGAAGCCGGTCAGGCCGTTGAGCACCCAGCCCAGCTGGGCGTGCGCGGGGACGTGGCTCTGCACGAAGATCGACGACTTCTCCGGGTCGACGCCCGCCGCGAGGAGCTGGGCCGCACTGCGCAGGGTGCGCTCGCGCAGCAGCTTCGGGTCCCAGTCGGTCGTGATCGCGTGCTGGTCGGCGATGAAGAAGAACGGCTGGTGGTCGCGCTGCAGGTCCACCCACTGCCGCAACGCGCCCATGTAGTTGCCGAGGTGGAAGGAGTCGGCGGTCGGCTGGATCCCGGACAGCACGCGCGGGCGCGCGGCTCCCTCGGGCGCGGCCGGCTGCGCGGTCTCCGGCACGGGCGGGTGCTCGGTGGTGGCGGACATGTGAGGGATTCTCTCAGGCGACGCGAGCTGCTCGTAAAGCCCCCGCCCCCGGCGGACTTCCGACCTACACTCCCGGCCATGACCCAGCTCCATGCTCCCCAGCGGCAGGCTCCCGCCGGCCTGGCGATTGCGAGCGTCTGCGTCGCGATCGTCCTGACCGTCGTCGCGGCGGCCACCGCGGCTGCGTCCTTCCCTGCGGTCCGCGAGTTCAAGGACGCCATCGAGCTCACTGGGACTGCGGCGAACGTCTTCACGGTGTACGACACCCTGGGGTTGCTGCTGGTGCCCGCCATCATCGCGGCCTGGATCGTGACCTGCCTGTGGCTGCGCGCCGCTCGGGAGAACACGGTGTTCATCAACCCGGTCGCCCGGCACGCACGCGGGTCGGCGTGGGTGTGGCTGGGCTGGGTGGTGCCGGTCGTGTCCCTCTGGTTCCCCTACCAGGTGGTGCGCGACGTCCAGGCCGGGAGCCGGCACCAGCTGCCGCGGATCGACCTGACCGGCTGGTGGGGCGCGTGGCTGATCTGGGCGGTCGGAAGCCGGATCACCGCGAAGATCGCCGCCTCCGACGACATCGACGTGGTCGCGATGCTGCCGACCTTCGAGGTGCTGACTGCGCTCGCGCTCGTGGCCGCGTGCGTGCAGTGGTGCCGCATCGTCCGCGGGATCACCGCTGACCAGCAGGCAGCGCTGACGCCGGCCTGACGTCAGGCGACGCTGGTCTCGCGGCGGTGGACGATCGCGGAGACCAGCAGGATCACCGTACCGACGGCGGCGAGGCCGGCACCGACCAGGGCCGGCGCGCGGTAGCCGTGGCCGCCGGCGATGACCAGTCCACCGAGCCAGGCGCCGAGGGCGTTGGCGATGTTGAGCGCGGCGTGGTTCATGGCGGCGCCGAGGGTGACCGCGTCGCCGGCGACGTCCATCAGCCGCAGCTGCAGGTTGACGACGAGGACCGAGCCGGTGGCGGTGACCAGGAACGCGACCGGCAGCAGCAGCCAGCCGTGGGGTGCAGCGGCGTAGTAGACGAGCATCAGCACGATGCCGGTGACGCCGGAGAGCAGCAGGCTGCGGTAGACCGACCACGCGGCGAGCTCGCCGGCGAGCCAGGTGCCGACGACCATGCCGAGGCCGAGGGCGAGCACGAAGAACGGCACCGTGCCGCGCTCGAGGCCGCCGACGACGGTGACCGTCTTGGCGATGTAGGAGTAGACGGCGAACATGCCGCCGAAGCCGACAGCGCCGACCGCCATCGTCAGCCACACCTGGAGGCTGCCGAAGAACTCGCGGGCCTCCTTGCGCCCACTGGCCTCGGAGTCACCGGGCACCGACGGGACTGCGGCCAGCACCATCGCAACGGTGACGAGGGCGAGCAGTCCGCCGAGCAGGTACGTCGTGCGCCAGCCGACCTGCTGGCCGAGGAAGGTGGCCAGCGGGACGCCGATGACATTGGCGACCGAGAGCCCGAGCATCACGCTCGCCACCGCGCGCCCGCGCCGCTCCGGCGCGACCAGGCTGGCGGCGACCAGGCTCGCGACGCCGAAGTAGGCGCCGTGGGGCAGGCCGTCGAGGAAGCGCGCCACCGCGAGCACCTCGTAGCCGGGCGCGGCGGCGCTGAGCAGGTTGAAGACGGCGTACGCGGCCATCAGGCCGACGAGCATCGCGCGGCGCGGCAGGGCGGCTCCGAAGAACGCGAGGATGGGTACGCCGACCACGACGCCGAGCGCGTACGCCGAGATCACGTGGCCCGCGTCCGGCACCGAGACGTGCACGCCATGGGCGATCTCGGGCAGCACGCCCATGGTCATGAACTCGGTGGTCCCGATGGTGAACCCGCCGACCGCGAGCGCCAGGATCGCCAGCGCGGGTCGGTGGTGGGACACCTCGGGGCGCCCCTCGGTCGAGGTCGTCGTCGGCGAGGAGGTCACGGGGGATCGTAACCGGGGCGAACGCGGTCGTATTCCAGGACGTCGGATGTCTCAGCCGGCGAGGTGACCCCAGTCACCCGCGAGCGACGACCACGGCCCGACCGCGGCGACCTCACCGTCGACGAGGACGACGACCCGGTCGGCCTGGGCCAGCGCAGCCCGCTTGGAGGTCGCGCCGATCACCGTGGTGTGCCGTTCGCGCAGCGCCGCCCACAGCTCGATCTCGGTGGCCGCGTCGAGCGCGCTGGACACGTCGTCGGCGAGGAGCAGCTCGGCGTCGGCAGCCAGGGCCCGGGCCAGCGCGAGGCGCTGGACCTGCCCGCCGGACAGGCGGACACCACGATGACCGATGACCGCGTCGGGGCCGCCGGCGTCGGCGACGTCCTCGGCCATCCGGGCGGTCTCGACCGGCCCGGCGATGTCGCGGTCGTGACCGAGCAGGATGTTGTCGGCGAAGGTGCCCGACAGCACCCGCGGCACCTGGGCGACGTGGGCGACCTGGCTCGGACGCAGGAAGGTCTCGGGGTCGCTGACGTCCTGACCGTTCCAGCGCAGGGCGCCACGGTGGTCGATCAGGCCGGCCAGCGACGACAGCAGGCTGGACTTGCCGGACCCGACCTGCCCGACGAGCAGCACCAGCTCGCCGCGCTCGACGGCCAGGTCGATGCCGGTGGCACCGATCGTGCCGTCGTCGTGGACCGCGGTGTAGCCGGACAGCTCGAGCCGCTGCAGCGGGACCCGGGTCGGCACAGGAGGCTCGGGAGCGTCACCGGCGACCAGGTCGATCCCCTCAGCCATCGCCATCAGGTCACGGCCGCCGGCGAAGTCGGCGGTCGCCTGCTGCCAGGCGCGCACGCCGGGAGCCTCGGTGACGACGGCACCGGCGACCCGGCCGAACCAGTCGAAGCCGTTGACCGCCGTGGCGACGAGCAGTGCGGTGGCCAGGCCCCAGACGTCCCACAGGTAGAGCGCCCAGGCGGCGACCACGCCGACCTGCACCATCACGATCGGGACGCCGTCGAGGACGGCCTGCACCCGGTGCTCGAACACCGCCGCCTCGACGCGGCCGTCGTCGACCTTGCGGAGGTGGGCGTGGACCTGCGGCGTGCGGCCCGCGAGCTTCACGGTCCGGGCGGACTCGACGGCCGAGACGACCGCCCGGCCGAAGCGCGCCCGGGCGGCCGAGGACCGCGCGGCCGAGCGACCGGCGATCGGCCGCCCGATCGAGGAGGCCAGGGCGCTGGTGAGCATCACGGCCAGCAGTACGCCGCCCGCGAGCCAGGTGCCGCCGGCGACCATGGTGATCGCGGCGATGAGGAGGCCGTTGACGAAGTCGACCCAGCGGTCGGCGTACCGGGCGTAGCGGTCGGCGTCCATGGATCGCGCGACCACCTCACCGGGCGGCGTGCGCGGCAGCCGCTCGCTGCGGACCTGGCCGAGGAGCACGGACATCCGCACGCGGAGCATGACCTCGATCCACCAGCGCGGGTAGCGGCGGAAGGCGTCGGCGAGCAGGATCGGCGCGACCAGCAGGCTGACCACGAGGACCACGACCAACGGGGTCGCGGACTCCCCCGCCTCGAGCCGCTCGACGATCTTGCCCCAGACGAAGCCGGTGATCGCTCCGAGCGGGGCGAAGATCGTGCCGCCGAGGAACAGCAGCACCGACCACGCGCCCCACCACGGGCGCACCCAGAAGGCGTTCCAGGTGCCGCGGGCGAGCGAGGAGCCGGAGCCGACCTCGGGGCGCTGCGGCGGCGTTCCGGTACGGCGGCGCCCACCGACCGCGGAGCCGGTCTCGACCGCGTCGAGGTCGGTGTCGGCGAAGCCCTCGGTGTCGCTGGCGGCGAGCAGCCGGCGGAACGGTCCGTCGACGACGGCGAGCTCGTCGCGCGGGCCGTGCTGGATGACGGTGCCGTGGTCGAGCACGGCGACGGCCTCGGCGCGCTCGATGGTGCTGAGCCGGTGGGCGACGAGGATCCCGGTGCGGCCGCTGATCAGCCGGTCGGCGGCCGCGACGACGCGGGCCTCGGTGACCGGGTCCATCCGGGCGGTGGCCTCGTCGAGGACGACGACCTGGACGTGGCGCACCAGCAGCCGGGCGAAGGCGACCAGCTGCTCCTCCCCCGCCGACAGCGTGGTGCCGCCCGGGCCGAGCAGCGTGTCGAGGCCGTCGGGCAGGCCGGCCACCCAGTCGGTCAGGCCGAGCTCGGCGACGGCCGCCTCGACCTCCTCGCGCGGGACCGCGGCGAACAGGGTGATGTTGTCGGCGAGCGTGCCCGCCAGGATCTCGGTGCGCTGGGTGACGACGCCGACGCGGCGGCGCAGCTCGTGGAGGTCGAGCGTGGTGATGTCGGCCCCGCCGAGGAAGATCGTGCCGGGCGGCGGCTCCGCGGCGCGCGAGAGCAGCGAGGCGAGGGTCGACTTGCCCGAGCCGGTGCGACCGACGAGGGCGAGCGTGTGGCCCTCCTCGACGTACAGCGTGACGTCGCGCAGCGCGAACGAGCTCTCGTTGTAGGCGAAGTCGAGGTGGCGGATGCGCAGGTCGAGCGCGCCCGACGGGACGGACTCGCCGCCCTCGGGCTCGGCCTCGACGGCCAGCAGCTGGCGCAGCCGGAGCACGGCGCCGAGGCCGGCCTGGATGTCGGGCAGCTGGTGGGCGAGGTTGTTGATCTGGCCGACGAAGATCGTCGTCACCAGGAAGAGCGTGACCAGTCGCGCGACGCCGAGGTGGTCGCCGCTGACCAGTGCGACGCCGGCGATCGCGATCGCGGCGAGCAGGCCGTGGAGCAGCAGGCCGACCTTGATCGCCAGCCGGGCCTCGATCATCAGCACCCGGCGGAACTTCTCGTGGACGTCGGCGGAGAGCTGCGCCAGGCGGCGTACGGCGAACGCCTGGCCCAGGCTGGTGCGCAGGTCGTCGCGCCCGGCGACGCCCTCCTCGAGCGCGGCGGCGTGGTCGGTCCAGGCCGCCTCCTCGATCACCTTGCGACGGGCGATCTCGACCAGGGCCGGTCGCATCACCCAGACCGTCACGGCGCCGACGAGCGGGAACAGCAGGAAGGCGGGCCACCAGGTGAAGCCGGCGACCAGCCACATCGGGACCGAGGCGAAGCCGGTGCGCATCGCCATCCAGATCTGCTGGCGCAGCAGGGTGCCGACCTCGTGGGTGTCGTCGTCGACCCGGTCGAGGACCTCGCCGACGGCCTGCTCGGTGAGGTGCTCGAGCGGCTGCTGGAGGGCTGCGCTGAGCAGGTCTCCGCGCAGCCGGCCCTCGGCCCGGTCGACCACCCCGGCCCACACGACGCGGCCGGCGGTGTCGATCGCGGCGGCGCCGACGACGAAGGCCGCGAGCCACGCGACCAGGCTCTCGGTGGGGTGGTCGGCGATCCGGCCGGCCACGACGGTGCCGAGCGCCTGCCCGAGCGCCGCGAGCGCGACCGCGCCCACGGCGAAGCCGGCGGCCGGCGTACGCATGCGGCGCCAGTCGACGCGGCGGCTGGGGTCGGTGGGGACGTCGGTCGGGGCGGCAGCAGGTGCCCGGGTCAACGTCGTCGTCACTGGATCGAGAGTAGTTGCCGCCGCCGACAACTTCCTCCGAATATCTTCCGGCCCGACGCCCCGGTCACAGGTGCTTGAGGGCCTCCCGCCGGCTCAACGGGCTCAGGTCGTGGCTGGCGGCGTAGTCGCGGACCCAGTCGGGACGCACCTTCGCCACCTCGCGCAGCGACCACCCGACGGCCTTGCGGATGAAGAACTCGCCGTCGGCGAGGTTGGGCTCCAGCACCGCGGTCAGCAGGTCGAGGTCGACCCGGTCCCGGCGCCCGAGCTGGGAGATGATCGCGAGCCGGCGGACCCAGAAGGACGCGTCGTCCGTGGACCAGCGGCGCACGACCTGCGCGGTCTCGACCGGGTGCGCGTCGTGGAGGTCCGCGATCCGGTGGGCGGCCTCGTCGACGTGGTCCCACCAGGCGCCGGTGCGCGCGACGTGCTCATGGAAGGGCACCAGCCCCAGGTCGCCCCTGAGCGGGCGCAGGCCGAGGAGCGCCGCCGCGGCGTACCGCTCCTCACGGTGGGTCGCGTCGTCCCACAGCTCGCGGGCCGTGGGGACCAGCTCGTCACGAGAGGAGACGCCGAGCTCACGCACGAGCGAGCGGACCAGGCGGCGCACCTCCGGGACCCGTACGCCGAGGAAGGGCATCTCCGACTTCATGTACGCCTGCTGCCCCGGGGCCAGGGACGCGTCAGCCGCGGCCCGCAACGACGTGCGGACCGCGGCTGTCAGCGGTGACTCGATCAGAACGCGGCCAGGGCCTCGTTGAGGGTCGCGCTCGGGCGCATCACGGCCGAGGTCTTCTCGGCGTCCGGGTAGTAGTAGCCACCGATGTCGGCGGGGCTGCCCTGGACGGCGATGAGCTCCTCGGCGATCGTCGCCTCGTTGGCGCGCAGCGTCTCGGCGAGCGGCTTGAACGCGGCCGCGAGGTCGGCGTCCTCCGACTGGTTCGCCAGCTCCTCGGCCCAGTAGAGCGCGAGGTAGAAGTGCGAGCCGCGGTTGTCGGTCGTGCCGAGCTTGCGGCCGGGCGAGCGGTCCTCGTTGAGGAAGGTGCCGGTGGCGCGGTCGAGCGCGTCGGCGAGGACCTGCGCGGCGGGGGCGCCGGCCTGCTCGGCGTACTTCTCCAGCGACGGGACGAGGGCGAAGAACTCACCGAGGCTGTCCCAGCGCAGGTAGTTCTCCTCGACCAGCTGCTGCACGTGCTTCGGCGCCGAACCGCCCGCTCCGGTCTCGAACAGACCGCCGCCGGCGATCAGCGGGACGACGGAGAGCATCTTGGCCGACGTACCGAGCTCGAGGATCGGGAACAGGTCGGTGTTGTAGTCGCGCAGCACGTTGCCGGTCACCGAGATGGTGTCCTCGCCCTTGCGCATCCGCTCGAGGGAGTACGACGTCGCGAGCTCCGGCGACAGGATCTCGATCGTCAGGCCGTCGGTGTCGTGCTCGGGCAGGTAGGCGTTGATCTTCTTGATCAGCTCGGCGTCGTGCGCACGCGACTCGTTGAGCCAGAAGATCGCCGGCGTCTGCGACGCGCGGGCGCGGCTGACGGCGAGCTTGACCCAGTCCTGGACGGGGATGTCCTTGGTCTGGCACGCGCGCCAGATGTCGCCGGCCTCGACGTCGTGCTCGATCAGCACGTCGCCGTTGGAGGCGAGCACGCGGACGGTGCCGGCCTCGGCGATCTCGAAGGTCTTGTCGTGCGAGCCGTACTCCTCGGCCGCCTGCGCCATCAGGCCGACGTTCGGGACGGTGCCGATCGTGGCCGGGTTGAGCGGGCCGTTCTTCTTCACGTCGTCGAGGACGGCCTGGTAGACGCCGGCGTACGACGAGTCCGGGATGACCGCGAGGGTGTCGTCCTCGCCGCCGTCGACACCCCACAGGCGGCCGCCGTTGCGGACCAGGGCGGGCATCGACGCGTCGACGATGACGTCGGACGGCACGTGCAGGTTGGTGATGCCCTTGTCGGAGTTGACGTAGGACAGGCGCGGGCCGGCGGCGAGGGCGGCGTCGAACGCGGCCTTGATCTCGGCGCCGTCGTCGAGGGCGTCGAGGCCGGCGAGGATGGCGCCGAGGCCGTCGTTGGCCGAGAGGCCGGCGGCGGCCAGCTGGTCGCCGTACTGCGCGAAGACGCCGGAGAAGAAGGCCTTCACGACGTGGCCGAAGATGATCGGGTCGGAGACCTTCATCATCGTCGCCTTGAGGTGGACCGAGAACAGCACGTCCTGGGCCTGGGCCTCGGCGATGGCGTTCTTGAGGAAGGCCTGCAGGTACGCCGCCTCCATCTTGGTGCCGTCGACGATCTCGCCGGCGAGCACCTTGAGGCCGTCCTTGAGCACGACGGTCTCGCCGGCAGCGGTCTCGAGGACGATCGACAGGACGTCGTCCTGCGCCAGGGTCACGGACTTCTCGTTGCTCGCGAAGTCGTGCTCGCCCATCGTGGCGACGTTGGTCTTCGAACCCTCGGTGAAGGGCTTGTTGGTGTGCGGGTGCGTCTTGGCGTAGTTCTTGACCGACGCGGGCGCGCGGCGGTCGGAGTTGCCCTCGCGCAGGACCGGGTTGACGGCGGAGCCCTTGACCTTGTCGTACTTGGCCCGGATCTCCTTCTCCTCGTCGGTCGCCGGCGCCTCGGGGTAGTCCGGGACGGCGAAGCCCTGCTCCTGCAGCTCCTTGACCGCGGCCTTGAGCTGCGGGACGGAGGCGGAGATGTTGGGGAGCTTGATGATGTTGGCGTCGGGCGTCTTGGCGAGCTCACCGAGCTCGGCCAGCGCGTCGTCGGCGAGGCCGAACTGGGCGAGGATCCGCGCCGCGACGGAGATGTCGCGGGTCTCGAACGCGACGCCGGCCTTGGCGGCGAACGCCTCGACGATCGGCAGGAAGGAGTACGTCGCCAGCAGCGGCGCCTCGTCGGTGTGGGTGTAGATGATGCTCGACATGTCCGGCGTCACTCCTGGGCCGTGGGTGGGATTCTTGACGTCAAGATACCTGATGCCGGGGCGCACGTCCCCTTCGGTGGCCACAGTAATGACGATGCCCCGATCTGTGGATGGGTGACGTCGCGAGCGTCGTCAGCCGGGTGTGGTGGCAAGGCGTGGGCGCGAAGTCGTGCTTGTCCGCCCATCGAGCGACCACAACGCAGCCAACGCGCCCGGCTGGCGGCGCGTAGCAGGCAGCCATCCGCAGATCGGGGCATAGGGTTGGTCCTGTAACCCGGCGGTTTTCGGGAGCCCCACGGAGGAGAAGGTCCAGCCCATGTCAGATGCAGCAGTGGACACGTCCACACCCCCCACCCTCATCCAGAAGATCGCGGCCGAGGCCCTCGGTACGGCGGTCCTCGTGTTCCTCGGGTGCGGCTCGGTGGTCATCTTCAGCAACGCCGCGAGCGACACCACGGGTCTCGCCGGCCTGTTCGCGATCACCTCGATCGGCCTGACGTTCGGCATCGCCATCGTGGCCATGGCCTACACCTTCGGCCGGGTCTCCGGCGGTCACTTCAACCCCGCGGTCTCCGTGGGCGCCGCGCTCGGCGGCCGGATCTCCTGGAAGGACGCCGGTCTCTACAGCGCCGCCCAGGTCGTCGGCGGCCTCGTCGGCGGCCTCCTGCTCGCGCTCACCGCGCTCTCCAGCGACTTCGGCTGGGAGTTCGGCGACCCGCTGGGCTCCAACGGCTTCGGTGACCACGGCGGCGTCGAGCTGCTCGGCGCGCTGCTCATCGAGTTCATCCTGACCTTCATCTTCGTCACGGTCATCCTCGGCACCACCGACGAGCGCAACCGGGCGGTCGCCGCGATGGCGCCGCTGACCATCGGCCTCACCCTCGCCGCGATCCACTTCGTCGCGATCCCCGCCACCGGCACGTCGGTCAACCCGGCCCGCTCCATCGGTGTCGCGTTCTTCTCCGGCAGCGACGCGATCGTCCAGCTGTGGCTGTTCATCGTCGCCCCGCTGCTCGGCGGCGCGGTCGCCGGCGTGCTGTACCCGCTGGTGTTCGGCCACGGCGCCGACCCGGTCCCCGGCTCCGGCCTGAGCTTCGGCGCCGGTGGCTCGTCCGACCCGGGCTTCACCCAGCAGTGGAACCAGCAGGCCTACGGCCAGCAGCAGGCGTACGGGCAGCACCAGGCCCAGCCGGGCCAGCAGGCCGGTCAGCCCGTCCAGCAGCAGGGTCAGCCGATCATCCAGGACGGCTGGCAGTGGGACCCCGCCGCCCAGCAGTGGATCCCGGCCCAGCAGCAGCCGGCCGCTCCCGCGACGCCGGCCTCGCCCGACCCGCAGGCCGGCTGGGCACCGCCCGCCAGCGACCAGACGCAGGTGCGTCCGCCGCAGTGATGCGGTGAGGAGTCACCCGTTTCCCGGGGCGTGGAGTCGCGGCAACGCGGCCCACGCCCTCGGGCGTTTTTCGGCTCCTCGGGCGCGCCGGCGGCGGTGCAGTAACACGCCGTTCACCCGACTACCCGCCCGTTGTCAGCAGCGGCGTCGGCGTGTCGTCGGCGTGTCGTGCTGAGAAGAGCCGACCAGTGCGGTGGACGGCGTGTTACTTGCGGCTCGGCTCGTACGCGACGAGGCCGGCTTCGTCCGTCCGGACCAGCCCGACGCCGCGGGCGTAGATCTCCGTGCGCACCCCGGCGGCGTCCTCGACGTCGAGCGTCACCGTGCGGCGGTACGTCGCCAGCGGGACCGTGATCTCCTCGTCGCGGGCCTCGACCGTGGCGACCTCGGACAGGCCCGGTGCGGCGGCGGTGCGGAAGCCGTCCCCGAACCGGGGCGCGGCGGGCATGGCCAGACCGGCCTCGGCGCCGGCCTCCCCCGCCTGCCACTGACCCTCGCGGCCGAACCACCACACGTTGCCGGCGGTGTCCTGCGCGTACAGGTCGCGCACGACGGTGCCGTCGACGCTGGTGCGGACCAGGGTGGTGGTGGCGACCCCGTCGACCGAGGGCCCGGCCTCCACCGTGAAGGTGACGGCGACCGTGCCGGTCGCCAGGTCGGCGTACTCCCATCGCGAGCCGACGGCCAGCGGGAGCCACGGGTTGTCGATGCGGGCGACGAAGTCCGAGGGGCGCGGGTCGGGGGTCGGGATCACCAGACCGTCGACCCCCGTCGGCGGGCTCGGCGCGGAAGCCGACCCGCAACCGGCCAGCACCGCCCCGGCGAGGGTGAGCGCCGCGAGAGCCGCGAGGACACGTGTCCGCATGGCGTCATCGTCGCAGCACCCGGACCGGCTCCCCGCCCCGGGCCGCGCGCTGCTAGCGTCGCGGGAGTCCATCGAGTTCCTTGAAGGAGTTTCCTCGTGAGCAGCACCCCGCTCAAGGTCGCCGTCACCGGCGCTGCCGGCCAGATCGGCTACAGCCTTCTCTTCCGCATCGCCAGCGGCGCCATCGCCGGTGACCGTCCCGTCGAGCTGCGCCTGCTCGAGATCGAGCCCGCGCTCAAGGCGCTCGAGGGCGTCGTCATGGAGCTCGACGACTGCGCGTTCCCGAACCTCGCCGGCGTCCAGATCGGCTCCGACCCGGAGAAGATCTTCGACGGCGTCAACCTCGCCCTGCTCGTCGGCGCGCGTCCGCGCGGCCCGGGCATGGAGCGCGGCGACCTGCTGTCCGCCAACGGCGCGATCTTCACCGCCCAGGGCAAGGCCCTCAACGCCGTCGCCGCCGACGACGTCCGCATCGGTGTCACCGGCAACCCGGCCAACACCAACGCGCTCATCGCCGCGACGAACGCCCCCGACATCCCCAACGAGCGGTTCTCGGCACTGACCCGCCTCGACCACAACCGGGCGATCTCGCAGCTGGCCGCAAAGACCGGCTCGGCCGTCACCGACATCAAGAAGATCACGATCTGGGGCAACCACTCGGCCACCCAGTACCCCGACATCTTCCACGCCGAGATCGCCGGCAAGAACGCCGCCGAGGTCGTCAACGACCAGGCCTGGATCGCCGACACCTTCATCCCGACCGTCGCCAAGCGCGGTGCCGCGATCATCGACGCCCGGGGCGCCTCCTCGGCCGCGTCGGCCGCGTCCGCGACGTGCGACGCCGCCCGCGACTGGCTGAACGGCACCCCGGCCGACGACTGGGTCTCGATGGCGGTCGTCTCCGACGGCTCCTACGGCGTCCCCGAGGGCCTGGTCTCCTCGTTCCCGGTCACCACCGCGAACGGCGACTGGAGCATCGTCCAGGGCCTCGAGATCGACGACTTCTCGCGCGGCAAGATCGACGCCTCCGTCGCCGAGCTGGCCGACGAGAAGGCCGCCGTCACCGAGCTGGGCCTGATCTGATCCCCCGCTGATCACAGCCGTACGACGAAGGGCCGGTGCCACGTGGCACCGGCCCTTCGTCGTACCTGCGGGGTGTTTCAGCCCTGCTCGGGGATGCTCCCGGCGAGCAGGATGAGACCGACCGCGACGGCGACCAGGATCCCGACGTCGAGGAACCGGTGCCGCACGGCGAGCATGCCGGCGTCCTTCTCCGGCAGCCCCAGCCGCAGCGCGGCGGCGACGAGCAGCCCGCCGGACATGATCCGCAGGCCGACCCGCCAGTCCGAGGCGGCCGCGAAGACCAGGCCGACGCCGACGACGACCAGCACGGCGATGTAGCAGGCGCCGCCGATCGTCGAGGGGTACCGGCGCGGCTCCTCGGGGAGCTCGGAGCTCTCGTCGTTCAGCGCGCTGCCTTCCCGTTCGCCGCCTGCTTCTCGGCCATGGAGACCACGTTGGCCAGCAGCATCGCGCGGGTCATCGGGCCGACGCCACCCGGGTTGGGCGAGACCCACCCGGCGGTGTCCCAGACGTCGGCGGCGACGTCGCCGGCGATCTTGCCGTCGACCCGGCTCACGCCGACGTCGAGGACGGCGGCGCCGGGCTTGACCATGTCACCGGTGATGATGTCGGGCACGCCGGCGGCCGCGACCACGATGTCGGCCTTGCGCACGTGGGCGGCGAGGTCGACGGTGCCGGTGTGGCACAGGGTCACGGTGGCGTTCTCCGAGCGCCGCGTGAGCAGCAGCCCGAGCGGGCGGCCGACGGTGATGCCGCGACCGACCACGACCACCTCGGCGCCTGCGATCGGGACGTCGTGGCGGCGCAGCAGCTCGACGATGCCGTACGGCGTGCACGGCAGCGGCGCCTCGTTGCCGAGCACCAACCAGCCCAGGTTGGTCGGGTGCAGACCGTCCGCGTCCTTGGCCGGGTCGATCAGGCCGAGGACCCGGTTCTCGTCACGACCGCGCGGGAGCGGCAGCTGGACGATGTAGCCGGTGCAGTCGGGGTCGGCGTTGAGGCCGGCGACGGCCTCCTCGATCTCCTCCTGCGTGGCGACCTCGGGCAGGTCGACGCGGATCGAGGCGATGCCGACCTCGGCGCAGTCCTTGTGCTTGCCGTTGACGTACCACCGCGAGCCGGGGTCGTCGCCGACCAGCACCGTGCCGAGCCCGGGGACGATCCCCTGCTCGCGCAGCTTCTCGATCCGGACGCGGAGCTCGTCCTTGATGGCCGCCGCAGTCGCGTTGCCGTCGAGCTTTCGTGCAGTCACGTGGTCGATCCTCTCAGAGCGCCGGTGGGGCTCAGTGGAAGAAGTGGCGGGTGCCGGTGAAGTACATGGTGACCCCGGCGGCGGCACACGCCGCGATGGTCTCCTCGTCGCGCACCGAGCCGCCCGGCTGGACGATCGCCTTCACGCCGGCGTCGATCAGGATGCCGGGGCCGTCGGCGAACGGGAAGAACGCGTCGGAGGCGGCGACCGAGCCGCGGGCCCGCTCCTCGCCCTCGACCAGGGTGTTGGCGCGCTCGACGGCGAGCTTGCAGGAGTCGACCCGGTTGACCTGGCCCATGCCGATGCCGACCGCGCCGCCGTCCTTGGCGAGCAGGATCGCGTTGGACTTGGCCGCGCGGACCGAGCGCCAGGCGAAGGCGAGGTCGGCCAGCGTGGCCTCGTCGGCGGCCTCGCCGGTCGCGAGCGTCCAGTTGGCCGGGTCGTCGCCGTCGGCCTGGAAGCGGTCGGCGTGCTGCATGAGCAGGCCGCCGCTGATCGGACGGGTCTCGACGCCGCCCTGCGCGAGCGGCTCGGCGACGAGGATCCGGATGTTCTTCTTGCCCTGGAGCACCTCGACCGCGCCGTCGTCGTACCCGGGGGCGACGATGACCTCGGTGAAGATCTCGGCGACCTGCTGGGCCATCGCGACCGAGACCGGCACGTTGGTGGCGATCACGCCGCCGAAGGCGGAGACCGGGTCGCACTCGTGGGCGCGGCGGTGGGCCTCGGCCACGTCGGCGCCGACGGCGATGCCGCACGGGTTGGCGTGCTTGATGATCGCGACGGTCGGCTGGTCGCCGTGGTCGTACGCCGCGCGGCGGGCCGCGTCGGTGTCGACGTAGTTGTTGTAGGACATCTCCTTGCCGTGCAGCTGCTCGGCGGCGGCGAGTCCGCCGGGGCCGAAGCCGGAGCGGTAGAGCGCGGCGGGCTGGTGCGGGTTCTCGCCGTACCGGAGGACGTCCTGCTTGTCCCAGGTGCCGCCGATCCAAGCAGGGAAGCCGGTGCTGAGGCCGTCCTCGACGGTGGAGTCGGTCAGCACGCTGCCCATCCACGAGGCGACCTGGACGTCGTACGTCGCGGTGTGCACGAACGCCTTGGCAGCCAGCGCCTTGCGCTCCTCGTAGGTGAAGCCCTCGCCCTGCGCGGCCTCGAGCGCCTTCGCGTAGTCGGCGCCGTCGGTGACGATCGCGACCGAGGGGTGGTTCTTCGCGGCGGCGCGGACCATGGAGGGGCCGCCGATGTCGATCTTCTCGATGCAGTCGTCGACGCCGGCGCCCGAGGCGACGGTCGCGGCGAACGGGTAGAGGTTGACCACGACCAGGTCGAACGGCGCGACCTCGAGCTCCTCGAGCTGGCGGACGTGGTCGGGCAGGCGACGGTCGGCGAGGATGCCGGCGTGCACCCGCGGGTGCAGCGTCTTCACACGGCCGTCGAGGCACTCGGGGAAGCCGGTCAGGTCCTCGACCTTGGTGACCGGCAGGCCGAGGCCCTCGATGAGGGCGGCCGAGCCGCCGGTCGACACGAGCTCGACGCCGGCGGCCGCGAGGCCCTGCACCAGCTCGTCGAGGCCGGTCTTGTCGAAGACGGAGACCAGTGCGCGCTTGATCTTGATCCGGTCGGGCGTGGCGGACATCGAGGGGCTCCTCATCGGTCGGTGGTCTCGATGAGGGCACCCAGGCGATCGATGCCGACTCGTCACTCCCTGGTGGTGGCCCACCTGCGCCAGTCGTGTGCCGCTGATTCTACGGCGGCTCAGCCCCCGAGGCGAACCCGCCGGCCCTCGACCGTGAACCCCTCGCGGGCCATCCGGCCGACCGACTCGACGAGCATGCTCCGCTCGGCCGTCTTGATCCGCTCGTGGAGCGTCTCGACGGTGTCGTCGTCCTCCACCGGTACGACGGTCTGGGCCACGATCGCGCCCGTGTCGACGCCGGCATCGACCACGAACAGGGTCGCACCGGTGACCTTCACGCCGTACTCCAGTGCGTCGGCGGGACCGTGCATGCCGGGGAACGACGGCGACAGGGCGGGGTGGGTGTTGACGGTCATGCCACCGAAGCGGTCGAGGAACTTCTCCCCCACCAGCTTCATGAACCCCGCCAGCACCACGAGGTCGGGCTCGAAGGCGGCCACCTTGTCGGCCAGCGCACGGTCCCAGTAGGGGCGGCTGCTGTGGTCGCTCACCTTCGCCACGAAGGTCGGTACGCCGGCCCGCTCGGCTCGGGCCAGGCCCTCGATGCCGTCGCGGTCGGCGCCGACGGCGACCACGCGGGCGCCGTACGCCGGATCGGCGCTGGCGTCGAGCAACGCCTGGAGGTTGGTGCCGGAGCCCGACACGAGGACGACGAGACGAGGGCGAGCGGGCACGCCCGGATTCTAGGGCGCGGTCGCCGGACACTCGACTTCTTGGCCGCTTCTCCCGCTTCTTGGCCGTTGCAGCGGGCGAGAAGCGCAGGAATCACCGCTGAGGAGGTGATCCCTGCACGGGTCAGCCCCGCCGCGGCAGCCGTGCGCGGACGGCGCGCAGCGCCCGGTGGACGCGGCCGTCGGTGTCGCGCTGCCACCAGCACACGACCAGCGCACCGACCACACCACCGAACCCGAAGGACGTGATCGCGTGGAGCAGGACGTCGAAGACGTAGGGCCCGACGTCCTGCATCCGGCCCGGCCCGACGGCCCCGCCGGCGAAGACGGACACGAGCGCGAGGACGACCCCGGCGCTGATCCCGCCGGCGCACCCGCGGATCGCGGCGCGGTCCCAGGCGAGCACCGGCCGGTCGCGCTGGACCTGGCCGGCCACGAGGGCGGCGAGCAGGAGCGGGGTCAGCATCAGCCAGTCGGTCCACCAGGGTTGGCTGCCCTGGTCGGGCAGCGCGGCGAGCAACGGGAACATCGGCAGCGGGCCGAGCACGACGGCGGTCGTGGAGACGGTGGTGCCGGTGCCGACGGTGAAACCCGGACCGATCAGGTAGGCGCTGGAGAACAGCAGCGCGTTGGGGAGCAGCAGCAGGGTGAGCACGGTCATCAGCAGCACCGCGCCGGCGTCGGCGTGCAGCTGCGAGACCACATTGGCCGCCGTCGAGAAGTCGAGCACGAAACCCGCCACCAGCGCGACCAGGCAGATCAGCGCCCAGCGAGCGAGGATCCGGCGGGCGACGAGGGCGGAGTCGCGCACCGCCGGGGGTACGACGGGCAGCCAGATCGCCGCGCGACCCGAGCCGAACGCGATCGCCGGGCCACCGACACCGAAGCCGAGCAGGATCGACCACAGCACGACCCGGGCCTCGGACGGCGAGGAGGCGGCGGTGGCGGCGATCGAGGTCGTGAGGACGCCGACGACGGCGTACCCGACCGCGAACAGGCCGGCGGCGTACGGGACGGTGAGGTCACGGGCACCGTCGGCGATCCGGTCGGCGTCGGGGCCGTGGCCGGAGATCGACTCGCCGACCCGGTGCCCGACCCGCCAGACCACCCAGGCGCAGAGCAGGCTCAGTCCGAGCGGCATCGCGGTGATCCGGACGCCCTCGATCGCGACGGTGGAGCCGTGCGCCATCAGCCAACCGTGGGCGCCGACGCGCAGCGCACCGCTGGGCGCGCCCTCGCCGCCGGCGTCGGTGAGGAACCAGCCGACCACGGCGACCGCCATGCAGACCAGCAGCGGCGCACCCGCGGCGATCACGCCGCCGATGCTCGCGGTCGGCACCAGCGGCCGGGTCGTGGCCAGCTGGCGTCGCAGGTCGGCGTCCGAGGCTGCCCCGGAGCGCCCGGGTCCACTGCGGCGTGCCGGCGGCGACTGGAGGGACGTCATGGTCCGTCCATCTTCACGCGCCGGACCGGCCGGTTCGGCCCGCCACGCCGGGGAGGCCCGAGACGCGGCGACGAGACGACCGCCACCGCGACACGGGTTGGAGCCGGTGACCGCCGGCAGCGTAGGTTGGTGCGGCCATGACCGCGGACGACCAGGTGACCCCGAGCACCGAGCAGCCCCGGTCCGCCTACATCTCGAGCGCGGACCTGACGAGCAGCTTCGACGCCTTCTACAAGGACGCCCGCGACCGGCTGCTGCTGCAGACCTTCGCCCTGACCGGCGACCTCGCGGTCGCCCGGGGCGCGGTGCGCGAGGCGTTCGTCGTGTCCTGGCACCACTGGCGCAAGACCGGGCGGCTCCCCGAGCCGGAGTCCGCCGTGCGCCCCGACGCGTGGCGCAAGGCGCTGCGCCGCGCGAGCACCCGGCCCTGGCACCGCAAGAAGGACCTCGGCGAGGAGACCCGCCGTACCCTCGAGGCGCTCGGCGCCCTGCCGGTCGTCCAGCGCAAGGCGCTGCTGCTCACCCAGCTGGCCGCGGTGACCATGGAGGAGATGGCCCACGAGATCGGGCTGCCCGCCGAGGCCGCCGAGCGCGAGCTCCAGCAGGGTGCCGCCCAGTTCGCCACCGCGCTCGAGATCCCGACCTCCGCGATCCCCCTCGCTCTCAACGGCCTCGCCGACGCCACCCGGACGGTGACCTGGCCGCGGGTCACGATCATCCGCCGCGCCGGCGCCGCCCGCCGCCGCGCCCACACCGTCGTCGGTGGGGCCGTGGCCGTGGTCGCGCTCGTGGCCGGTGGCGCGATCGCCGCCGACAGCACGGGCGTGCGCCCGAGCCTGGACCGCGAGGGCCTGCCCGCTGCCGGCGGCCCGCCGCCGTCCGGGCCCGCCATCACCACGCTGCCCGACACCTCGCTGGTGCCGCTCGACGCCGTCCAGCAGGCCGTGACCGGCCGCGGGTGGCAGCAGGGCACGACGAGCGACAACTCCAGCGGCAACGGCCTGGTGCTGCCCTGCCAGCCGTCCAGGTACGCCGACCCGCAGGGCACCGCCGCCTGGGTGCGCACCTTCCGCGACAGCACCAGGCCCAAGGCGCCGCGCAACGTCGTCCAGGTCGCCGAGGCGTCCTCCTCCG
Source organism: Nocardioides sp. F233 (assembly GCF_057813895.1). Classification (NCBI taxonomy): domain Bacteria; kingdom Bacillati; phylum Actinomycetota; class Actinomycetes; order Propionibacteriales; family Nocardioidaceae; genus Nocardioides; species Nocardioides sp. F233. Next base: position 115,122 of record NZ_JBVASH010000007.1, on the reverse strand, counting down.
AGCAGCGGGCGGTGCGCACCTACCGGCACGCCCGCCGCTGGTTCGCCACCTGCCCCTCCCCTGTCGAGGACGCGACCGCGGCCCCGCGCACCCAGCTGGTGAGCACCTCCGACCTGCCCGGCGTGGGCGACCAGTCGACGCTGTTCGTGCTGCGCTCGCGCGCCGAGGCGATGACGTACGTCGTCGGCGTGGCCCGCACCGGCCTGTTCACCACCGTCACCTCGCTGGCCACGACGATGCCGCCGGCGAAGGCCAACGGCGCCGGCGTCGCCCGGCTCCTGGCGACGGCCGTGACCCGGATCTGCGCGCTGCCCGACGCCGGGGCCTGCGCGACCCCGAACCCGAGCCCGGTCCCGCGCGCGCCGTACCCGACCGCCACGACCAGCTGGATGCTCTCCGAGATCGACCTGCCGCCGATCACCCCGGACCCCGGCCCGTGGGTCGGCACGCCGGCCGCCAAGCTCACCGAGGACCGGATCGACGCGGGCGCGATCGGCTGCGACACCGTGCACCTCTACGGCACGTTCCGCAACCAGGAGATCCAGGCCAACGAGTTCCGCACCTTCGTGTTCAGCGGCGCGAAGCTGCCGCCGCAGGTCGGCCTGACCCAGACGGTCGGCACCCTGCCGTCGGGCGCCGCCGGCGCGTTCGTGACCCGGTTCCGCGAGCAGATGGCCGCCTGCCCCGACCTCGACGCGACCGCCGGCACCGAGGTCGAGGAGCTGCTGAGCTCCGGCAAGGGCCCGCAGGCGCTGTCCGCCTGGCACCTCAGCACCGCGCTTCCCGGCGACCGCACCATCGAGTACGACGTCGCGGTGCTCCGCCAGGGCACCGCCGTGTCGGTCCTCGCCTACGTCGCGGCCCCCAAGGCGACCATGGCCAACGAGGACTTCGTGGCGCTCGCCCAGCGCGCCCTCGAGCGGCTGGCGCGCACGGCTCCCTACGCTCCGTAGCCGAGCCGGGAAAAAAGTCGAGAGGGCGTGCAACCGCCTTCCGCTCTCCGGCGTATCCACCTCGACAGATCCGCAATCGCGGTGGACGAGAGGAGGTCGACGTGGACGCAGCCGAGTTCGACGAGTTCTACGCGACCTCGTTCCGCCGGGTGACCGGGCAGGTCTACGCCATGATCGGCGACCTCGACGAGGCCACCGACTGCACACAGGAGGCGTTCGCCCGGGCCTGGGCGCACCGCCGCAAGCTGGACCGCGCGGACTTCCCCGAGGCGTGGGTGCGCACGACCGCCTACCGGCTCGCCGTGAGCCGCTGGCGGCGCCGCAAGCGCGGCGAGCGCTCCCCCGACCGGGCCCTGCAGCCCGTCGGTACGGCGGCCGCCGTCGACGAGTCCCACGTGGCCCTCGTCGCGGCCCTGCGCCAGCTCCCCGAGGCCCAACGCCAAGCGCTGGTCCTCCACCACATCGCCGATCTCCCGGTCCATCAGGTCGCGGCCGAGGTCGGCGTACCCGAGGGAACCATCAAGGCCCGGCTCAGTCGCGGCCGGGCGGCACTCGCCGCCCTGCTCGCCGACGAGCCCGGCCTGGCGGGAGGAGGTGCGACCCGTGCCTGATCACGACCCCATCGAGGAGCTCACCCGGTTCGGGGCAGAGCTCGGCCGCGCAGGAGGAGACATGCCGCTCTCTGCTGCCGACGTACGTCGCCGCGGCGACCGGATCCGCCGGCGTCGTACGGCGCTCGTGGCGGGCGGTGCCGCCCTCGCCGTCGCCGCCGTCACCACCCCGGTCCCGCTGCTCACCGGCCACCAGGGCACCGACAAAGACCTGGTGACCAAGGACCCAGCCCGCAGCGGCCCGCTGAGCCAGCACGACCTGCTCACCGACGACGACACCGTCTACAACGGCGTCGAGGACTGGTTCACCACCACCACGACCGAGGGCGACGGCCAGAGCGCGTTCCACCTGTGCGCCAGGGAGAGCCTCACCGACCTCGGCGCAAGTGCCGTGTTCCAGCGCGACTACGAGCTGCGCAACACCCAGGACCCGTCGGTCGAGATCACCGGCGACCACTTCGCCGAAGCGATCGCGCAGTTCCCGGACGCCGCGAGCGCGGCTACCGCCTACGACACCATCGCCGACTGGGTGCGGGACTGCTCGGAGCAGGTCGCCGCCACCGAGAGCCCCGACTACACCGCCTTCGACCCGCGGCCGGTCGACACCGGACTCGAGGACAGCGAGGCCCAGGTCATCGACGCCCACTACGGCCCGGTGCCGAAGTCGCTCGACGAGACCGGCGACCTGGCGTTCATCGCCGAGACCGGCCTGGTCCGGGTCGGCTCGCGGATCGCGGTGCTCGGCTCGTCCGTCATCGGGCAGGACTACGACTTCACCGACGGCACGCCCGTCGAGCGGATGATCCCGATCGCCGCGGACCGGCTCCAACCGGGTGCGAACGAGCCCACCGACCCGGCCGCCGCGCCCGGGACCCGGATCGCCGACGACTTCCCGCTCTCCTCCGGGTGGCCGGCGACGGGCAACGAGACCGACCAGCCGTTGACCGGCCCGATGCGCGGCCTGGACCCGATCGCTCTCGTCTCCTGCGACACCTCCGCGACCGAGCCCCGCCGCTCCGACCGGCTCTCCGCCGAGTGGGTCGACGTCGAGGACGTCCGCTTCCGGCAGGTCACCACCTACCCGAGCGAGGACGCCGCCGCTGAGGCTGCCGCGGCCATCGCCGCGGTCTACAAGGCCTGTCCCGAGGGACCGGCCGACCACGACGGCGCCCCACGCTGGGAGGTCCGCGACGTCGACGCCGGCGACGAGGCCTTCGCCGTCCTCGGCTGGCAGCAGCCGGCCGAGGGCGTCGGGATCACCCCGTTCGGCGACACCACGCTCGTCGTCCGAGTCGGTCGGGCCGTCCTCGTCGAGAACCGCGGCGGCCATGCGGGCAACCCGCAGGGCCGCGAGCAGGAGATCGTCGACGCGATCTCCACCGACGCAGCCCCGGTGATCGACGCGATGTGCGCGTTCACCGCCGCCGGCTGCTGACCCTCCCTCGCTCCCTCCCTCCCCCGAAAGGCACTCCCGTGCTCCTGCGCTGCGCCCTGCCCGCGATCTCCCTGGTGGCCCTCGCCACCCTCTCCGCCTGTGGCGACGACACCCCGGTCGCCACCGATTCGGCGCCGAGCCCCACGACCCTCACCGACGCGGTCCTGCTGACCGACGACGACACCGTCTACAGCGACGGCGCGGACTGGTTCCGCACCGGCACCGGCGACGAGGACCTCGACGGCAACGGCGACCTCGCCCACCCGTGCGTGCCCGACGGGCTCACCGGCACCGGCGCCACCTCCGTCGTCCGCGCCGACTTCGAGCTGCGCAACACCGACGACCCGTCGGTCGAGGTGACCAGCGACCTGATGGTCGAGCTCGTCGGTGAGTACTCCGACGACGCGGCCGCCGAGGCCGCCTGGTCGAGCGTCAACGGGCTGCTCGAGGAGTGCCGGGACCGGCCGGCCGCGATCACCGGCTACCGGGCGCTGCAGACCCGCAAGGTCAGCGTCCCCGGCGCGGATGCGGTGATCACCGACTCCCACTTCGGCCCGGTGCCGCCGGAGGTCGACCCGAGCGGCGACGCGGCGTACATCATGGAGACCGGCGTGCTGCGCCGGGGCAACCGGCTCGTGGTGCTCACGTCCGTCGTCGTCGGCCAGGACTACGACTTCGTCGACGGTACGCCGGTCGAGCGGATGCTCCCGCGCGCAGCGAGAGGGCTTGCCAAGAGCTGACCCGGAGCGGATCATCGAGTCATGTTCTGGTTGATCGCGATCCCCGTCGTCCTGGCCGCCGCCGCCCTGTGGGCCTGGGCCAACCGCAACGGTCGCCAGGCCGCCGCGATCGAGCAGGCCCACGAGGCCAGCAAGGCCGATGCCTCCACCTGGCGGGCGCCGCACTCCGGTGGGGGCCTGATCCCCTGAGCCCGCCCACGACACACGAAGGCCCGCCACCCCCTGACGGGGCGGCGGGCCTTCGTGGTGCTCAGGTCAGAGCGACTGCAGGATCTCCCGAGCCAGCGCGGCGGTCTCGGACGGCGTCTTGCCGACCTTGACGCCGACGGCCTCGAGCGCGTCCTTCTTCGCCTGGGCGGTGCCCGCGGAACCCGACACGATGGCGCCGGCGTGGCCCATGGTCTTGCCCTCGGGGGCGGTGAAGCCCGCGACGTAGCCGACGACCGGCTTGGTGATGTTGGCCTTGATGTAGTCCGCGGCCCGCTCCTCGGCGTCGCCGCCGATCTCGCCGATCATCACGATCACCTTGGTCTCCGGGTCCTCCTCGAAGGCCTGGAGCGCGTCGATGTGCGTGGTGCCGACGATCGGGTCGCCGCCGATGCCGATGGCGGTCGAGAAGCCGAAGTCACGCAGCTCGTACATCATCTGGTAGGTCAGCGTGCCCGACTTGGACACGAGACCGACCGGGCCCTTGCCGGCGATGGTGTGCGGCGTGATGCCGGCCAGCGACTCGCCCGGGGTGATGATGCCGGGGCAGTTGGGGCCGATCATCCGGGTGGACTTGCCCTGCAGGTACGACCAGACCTCGGCCGTGTCCTGCACCGGAACACCCTCGGTGATGACCACGATCAGCGGCATCTCGGCGTCGATGGCCTCGATCGCGGCGTCCTTGGTGAACGCCGGCGGGACGAAGAGGACCGACACGTTGGCGCCGGTCTCCTTCATGGCCTCCGACACGCTGCCGAAGACGGGCAGCTCGACGTCGGCACCGTTGGCGTCCTTGTGGGTGACGGTCGTGCCGGCCTTGCGGGCGTTGACACCACCGACGATCTCGGCGCCCGAGTCGAGCATGAGGGCCGTGTGCTTGGCACCCATGCCACCCGTGATGCCCTGGACGATGATCTTGCTGTCCTTGTTGAGGTAGATGCTCATGTTTCTCTGCTCTCTATCTCAGGCGTTCGCCAGCTCAGCGGCCTTGTCGGCCGCGCCGTCCATGGTGTCGACCTGCGTCACGAGCGGGTGGTTCAGCTCGTTGAGGATCGCGCGACCCTGCTCGACGTTGTTGCCGTCGAGGCGGACGACGAGCGGCTTCGTGGCCTTGTCACCAAGGAGCTCGAGGGCGCCCTTGATGCCGTTGGCGACCTCGTCGCACGCCGTGATGCCGCCGAAGACGTTCACGAAGACCGACTTGACCTGCTCGTCGTTCAGGATGACGTCGAGACCGTTGGCCATGACCTGCGCGTTGGCGCCGCCACCGATGTCGAGGAAGTTGGCCGGCTTCACGCCGCCGTGGTTCTCGCCGGCGTACGCGACGACGTCGAGGGTGCTCATGACGAGACCCGCGCCGTTGCCGATGATGCCGACCTGGCCGTCGAGCTTGACGTAGTTGAGACCGAGGTCCTTGGCCTTCGCCTCGAGCGGGTCGGCCTCCTCACGGATCTCGAACTCCTCGTGGTCGGGGTGCCGGACCTCGGAGGCGTTGTCGTCGAGCGACACCTTGCCGTCCAGGGCCTCGAGCTTGTCGCCGGCCAGGCGGGCCAGCGGGTTGACCTCGACGAGGGTGGCGTCCTCCTCGACGAAGACCTTGTAGAGGTCCTCGATCATCTTCACGGCCTGCTCGAAGACGGGCTCGGGGAACTTCGCCTCGGTCGCGATCTCGCGGGCCTTGGCCGCGTCGACACCCTTGCCCGGGTCGATGCCGATCTTCTTGACGGCGTCGGGGTTGGTCTTCGCGACCTCCTCGATCTCGACACCACCCTCGACGGACGCGATGCAGAGGTACTGGCGGTTGGAGCGGTCCAGCAGGAAGGAGAAGTAGTACTCCTCCTCCGGCGGGGTCGCCGGCGTCACCAGGACGCGGTTGACCGTGAGGCCCTTGATCTCCATGCCGAGGATGTTGGACGCGTGCTCGAAGGCCTCGTCCGCCGTCTTCGCGAGCTTGACGCCACCGGCCTTGCCACGGCCGCCGGCCTTGACCTGCGCCTTGATGACGGTCACGCCGCCGATCTGCTCGGCCGCGGCCCGCGCCTCCTCGGCGGTCTCGACGACCACTCCGAGGGTGGTGGCCACACCGTGCTTCGCGAAGAGCTCCTTCGCTTGGTACTCCATCAGGTCCACTGATACGTCCTCACGTCTTGGTCAGAGGTTCGGTGCACACAGCGGCACACCCCCGGGCACGATAGTCCTGACCCACCAGTAGGACGAGTCCGGGAACCGCTGGCTGGACCCGACGTGACAGGGGTCACGCGATTGGCGGGTTTCGGTGTTCGCCTGACTGTCCCCAGGAGCGGGATCTACGATTTCGGGGCCGTGCCGGCATCGGTTAAGGTCGGCACGCACGTTTCACCCGGCTGTCACCAGACGGCCACCTCGGCCGGAGCCGTCACTCGGGGCGCCAGCAGCTGGGCACAAGGGGCGAAGCGCGCCTGCACGATCGTCCCCCCAAGGAGTCAGCAGTCGATGGGTAACCACCGAGCGGACCACGACGCGCCGCGCCCGGAATCGACTCTCCGCTCCCCCTCTGCCGGATCGTCGTACGTCGGCAAGCGCGTGGCCAACCGCGTGGCGCCCCAGGAGACCCCGTCGGCGTACGTCGGCAAGCGGGTCGCCCGGCCCGCCCAGCCGGTCGAGTCGATCGTCGCTCCGGTTGTCGAGCCGGTCGTCGAGCCGACCCTGGCCGCCGAGGCCGTGGCCCCGGTCCGCTCCCTCGACCGGATGCCGACCGTCGAGCTGCCCGCCCTGCGCGACATCCCGCTCCCCGACTCCCTGTCGGACTCCTCGACCACGCTGCGCGCGGTCCAGCCGGCCGGCAAGCGTCGCGCCGTCAAGCACGCCGGCTCCCCCGGCCCGCTGTTCCGCGGCCTGCCCACCCTGCCCGTCGCCGTCGGTGTCGCCACGATCGCCATCGCGGTCGGCGGCGTCGTCACCTCCGCCGACCCGCAGCTGGCCTCTGCCGGTGACCGGCTCACCTCCCCCAACGCGCTGACCGGCTCGTTCGGCACCTCCGCGGTCGGCAGCCGTACCGCCATCGTGAGCCGCGACTCCGACCGCGACGCCCTCGCCCAGGGCGCCGACTCGGACCTGGTCAAGGAGGCCGAGCGATCCGCCGCCGAGCGCACCACCGCGCTCAGCGACCTGACCGCCAAGGCCCAGAAGGAAGCCACCGAGATCGCGCTCAACAAGTGGGTGCTGCCGCTCGACAGCTACCGCCTGACCGCGACCTTCGGCGAGTACGGCCTCTGGTCGAACTACCACACCGGCCTCGACTTCGCGGCCCCTCCCGGCACGCCGATCCGCGCCGTCGCCAACGGCACGGTCACCTCGGCCGGCTTCGACGGCGCCTACGGCAACAAGACCGTCATCACGCTCGACGACGGCACCGAGCTCTGGTTCTGCCACCAGACCTCCTTCAACGTCTCCGCCGGCGACACCGTCCGGGCCGGCGAGGTCATCGGGTACGTCGGCAGCACCGGCCACGTCACCGGCCCGCACCTGCACCTCGAGGTCCGCCCCGGCGGCGGCGACCCGGTCGACCCGGACGCGGCTCTGCGGCAGCACGGCGTTACCCCCTGACGACTGAGGTCGTCGAGTAGCCCGAGCCGCTAGGCGAGGGCGTATCGAGACGCCTTGCGTTCGTCGAGTAGCCCGAGCCGCTAGGCGAGGGCGTATCGAGACGCCTTGCGTTCGTCGAGTAGCCCGAGCCGCTAGGCGAGGGCGTATCGAGACGCCTTGGACCGGGGCGCTCGCCTGCCCCCGGTCACAGTTCCGACCTCGCCCCACCGCATCTCGATACGGTCGCCGCGACTTCGTTCCTGAGTCGCGCCGTCCTACTCGATGACCGATGAAGCTCTGACCGTCGCTTCGCTCCGGTCAGAGCTTCTCCACCGGCGCGTAGCGCAGCAGCAGCCGCTTGACGCCGTCGGAGCCGAAGTCGATCGACGCCACCGACTTCTCCGCGACCCCCTCGACCGACACGACGGTCCCGAGGCCGAAGGAGTCGTGGGTGACCCTGTCGCCGGGGGCGAGGACCGGGATGGCGCGGGCCGGCTTGGACTTGGCGGCGGCGTCGGCGCGAGCGGCCGCGGAGCTGAAGTTGCGGCGGCCGGCGGCGGTGGGCTGGCCGAAGCGGTTGCCGGCGTAGTCGTCGGAGCCACCCGAGCGCCCGGAGTCGTACGACGGCCGGGACCAGCGGGTCTGGTCGGCCTCGGTACGGCGCCAGTCGACGAGGTCGATGGGGAGCTCGCCGAGGAACCGGGAGCCGGGGTTCATGGCGGGCGCGCCCCAGGCCGAGCGGACCATGGCGCGGGAGACGTAGAGGCGCTGGCGGGCGCGGGTGATGCCGACGTACGCCAGGCGCCGCTCCTCCTCCAGCTCCGGGCGGTCGCCGAGGGCGCGGGAGTGCGGGAAGACGCCGTCCTCCATGCCGGTGAGGAAGACCACCGGGAACTCCAGGCCCTTGGCGGTGTGCAGGGTCATCAGGGTGACGACGCCCTTGTCCTCGGGGGCGTCCGGGTCGTCGTCAGGGGCGTCGGGGATCTGGTCGGCGTCGGCGACCAGCGCGACGCGCTCCAGGAAGTCGCCCAGGCCGGGCTCGAGGATGCCGGCGTCGACGTCGGCAGGGTCGGCCGAGGGGCCGGCGACGGGGTCCTCGGCGAACTCGCGGGCGACGGCGACGAGCTCGGCGAGGTACTCGAGCCGGGTCTCGTCCTGCATGTCGTCAGAGTTCTCGAGGCTGACGAGGTAGCCGGACCGGTCGAGCACCGTCTCGAGGATCACGTCGGGCCGCTCGCGGGCCTCGACCATCTGCTGCAGCTCCTGCAGCATCTTCACGAACGACTCGATGCTGGTCTGGCTGCGGGTGGCCAGGCCGGGGGCCTGGTCGGCGCGCTGGAGCGCCTCCCAGTAGGTGATCCGCTCCCGCTCGGCGAAGGCGCCGATCGCGGCCTCGGCGCGCTGGCCGATGCCGCGGCGCGGGGTGTTGACGATGCGGCGCAGCGAGACCTGGTCGTCGGGGTTGACCAGCACCCGGAGGTACGCGAGGGCGTCGCGGATCTCCTTGCGGTCGTAGAAGCGGGTCCCGCCGACGACCTTGTAGGGCAGGCCGGTGCGGACGAAGATCTCCTCGAACACGCGGGACTGCGCGTTGGTGCGGTAGAACACCGCGACGTCGGAGGGGCGCAGCCCGCCGTCGGTGAGCTTGTCGATCTCGCCGGAGACGAAGCGGGCCTCGTCGTGCTCGTCGTCGGCGACGTACCCGACGATCTTCTCGCCGTCGCCCGCGTCGGACCACAGCCGCTTGGGCTTGCGGCCCTCGTTGCGCTCGATGACCGCGTTGGCGGCGGTGAGGATGGTCTGCGTGGAGCGGTAGTTCTGCTCGAGCAGGACGGTCTCCGCGTCGGGGAAGTCCTTCTCGAAGTCCATGATGTTGCGGATGTCGGCGCCCCGGAAGGCGTAGATCGACTGGTCCGCGTCACCGACGACCATCAGCTCCGACGGCGCGACCCGGTGGGCCGGCAGGCCGTCGAGGGTGGTCGGGTCGTGCTCCTCGAGGTCCTGGCCGCAGAGCTGGTGGATGAGGGCGTACTGCGCGTGGTTGGTGTCCTGGTACTCGTCGACCAGGATGTGCCGGAACCGGCGGCGGTAGGTCTCGCGGATCTCCGGCTTGAGCTGGAAGAGCCGGACGGTCTCCATGATCAGGTCGTCGAAGTCCATGGCGTTCGCCTCGCGCAGGCGCCGCTGGTAGGACTTGTAAGCCGCGGCGTACGTCTCGTCGATCGAGTTGCGGGCCTCGGCCGCGACCTCGTCGGGCTCGCGCAGCTCGTTCTTCTGGTTGCTGATCCAGTGCAGCACCGGACCCGGCTGGTAGCGGCGCGGGTCGAGCTCGAGGTCACTGCAGACCAGCTGGATCAGCCGCTTCTGGTCCTGGGTGTCGTAGATCGAGAAGTTCGACTTCAGCCGCTCGTAGCCGAGGTGCTCGACCTCCTTGCGCAGGATCCGCACGCAGGCCGAGTGGAAGGTGCTCACCCACATGATCCGGGCGCGGTTGCCGATCAGGTCGGCGACCCGCTCCTTCATCTCGGCGGCGGCCTTGTTGGTGAAGGTGATCGCGAGGATCGAGCCCGGGTGCGCCTTACGGACGGCGATGGTCCAGGCGATCCGACGGGTCAGCACCCGGGTCTTGCCCGATCCCGCGCCGGCGACGACGAGCAGCGGTGAGCCCTCGTGCTTGACGGCCGCGCGTTGCGGTTCGTTGAGTCCCTCGAGGAGGGACTCGGCGGTGAGGGCGGACGGCGCGGCGGTGGTCTCAGTCATGCTCCGACCAGCCTACGGCGCCCCGCCGACGCCGGCGGAGCCGGATCAGCTGCTGTGGACAGGCGACCAGAGCACGGCGATGCAGACCTCGGCGACGGCCAGGACGAGCAGCCCGGCCCACAGGCCGTTGGGGATCTTCGCCTTGCGCATGTTGGCCATCACGAGCACCAGCAGCACCAGGCCGATGGCGAGCTTCACGCCGACCTTGGCGTGGTTGACCGGGTCGTCACCGCCCTCGAGGACACCGACGAGCAGCAGGCCCGCGAGGAACGCCGTACCGATGCCGTCGCGCATGACACCGGTGACCTTCTTGTCACCGGGGCCGGCCTGCGCCAGCAGCCCACCGATCAGGGCCGAGAAGCCCAGGATGTGGAGGATGAGCAGGATCAGGCGCAGGGTCTCCATGACCCGCACCCTATCCAGCCCGGAGCCCGGTTTCAGCGACCGGTCGCCGTGAAGTGCTGGTAGTCCTTCAGCGAGCTCCACGAGCCGCCCCACGACCAGCCGATCCGCGCGAACTCGCGCACGACGAGGTCGCCGGCATGGATGATGCCGGGCTGGGTCCGGGTGCGGTCGAGGTACGCCGACGCGCGCTCCGGCAGCACCACGTCACCCTTGCTGTAGGGGTTGAGGAACGGGTTGACGTCGATCGCGAGGCCGTACGCGTGGGCCGACCACGACGTCTGGCCGCGCGCCGCCCGGCAGACGAGTGCAGCGGTGTCGTTGCCGTCGCCGGTCGGCGGCGCCTCGAGGTCGGCGGTCGTCGGCAGCCGCATCTCCTCGATCGGGTAGCCGGCCGCGAACAGGGCCCGGAACACCGACACGACGTCGTCGGCCTCCGTGGCCGCGAGGACGAGCTCACCGGTGTGGGCGAGGCCGTCGAAGCCACGGAAGGAGACGGTGACGTAGGCCAGGTCGGCCAGCGCGACCGGGCAGGCGGGCGACCAGGTCTCCCCCATCCGCTCGCGGATCGCGTCGGTGACCGGGCCGACGCTCGCGCGGAACGCCCCGTCGACCGGCGCCGGGAGCAGGTCCGTCGTCGGGTAGCGCCGCACCCGCAGTGCCTTCGGCGTGGGCCGGATCTCGCCGAATCCCTGGGCGGTGCGCGGCAGGACGTGGACGCCCAGCTGCCAGGTGGAGTACGCCGGGCCGCCGCTCGGCGACGCGGTCGGGTTCGTCCCGGACGCGCCGGCCCGGCTGGAGGTCGGCGGGGCCGGGGTCGGCGCGGCCGTCGTACCGCTGGAGCACCCGCTGAGCAGCGCGGCGGCGAGGAGCAGCGCCGCGCCCCGGATCACAGCAGCCGCCGGTCCGAGGCCCAGCGGGTCAGCTCGTGGCGCGAGGACAGCTGGAGCTTGCGCAGCACCGACGACATGTGGGTCTCGACGGTCTTGATCGAGATGAACAGCTCCTTGGCGACCTCCTTGTAGGAGTAGCCGCGGGCGATCAGCCGCATCACCTCGCGCTCGCGCTCGGTGAGCCGGTCGAGGTCCTCGTCGACGCTCGCGAGGTCGGCGGAGAGACCGGCGCCGGCGAAGGCGTCGAGCACGAAGCCGGCCAGCCGCGGCGAGAACACGGCGTCGCCCTCGGAGACGCGGGTGATCGCGTCGACCAGCTCGGGGCCGGTGATGGTCTTGGTGACGTACCCGCGCGCGCCGCCGCGGACGGTGCCGATGACGTCCTCGGCCGCGTCGGAGACCGAGAGCGCGAGGAACCGGACCTCGCTGTCCTTGACCCGGCGGATCACCTCGACGCCACCGCCGCCGGGCAGGTGCACGTCGAGCAGGACGACGTCGGGCCGGTGCGCCACGACGGCGGCGACGGCCTCGTCGACGTCGGCGGCCTCGGCCACGACCTCGACCCGGCCGGCGCCCGTGGCGCCGAGCTCGGCGCTGACGCCGCGGCGGAACATGGCGTGGTCGTCGACGACGACCACGCGCACCGGGTCACTCATGGGTCTCCTTCGGGGTGTGGTCGAGGTGCAGCCGCACCTCGGTGCCCTCGCCGGGCGCGGACCTGATCTCGGCCCGGCCGCCGTGGCGCTCCATGCGGTCGATGATGCTGCGTCGGACGCCGAGGCGGTCCTCCGGGGTGGCGTCCGGGTCGAACCCGGCGCCCCGGTCGCGGACGAAGACGTCGATGCCGGCCGGGGTGATCTCGGCGTAGACGTCGACGCGCGGGACGCCGGCGTGCTTGGCGGCGTTGGTGGTCGCCTCGCGGGCCGCCTGGACGATCGGGCGGGCGGACTCGTCGTAGTCGCAGTCGCCGACGGCGACGACGTCGACGGTGACGCCATACGCGTCCTCGATCTCGGCGGCCGCGGCCCGCAGCGCACTCGCGACGGTGGCCTCGTCGAGCGACTCGCCGGCGTACAGCCAGGCCCGCAGGTCGCGCTCCTGGGCGCGCGCCAGGCGAGCGGCGTCGGCGGGGTTCTTCTGGATCAGGGCGAGGGTCTGCAGCACGGAGTCGTGCAGATGGGCGGCCACGTCGGCGCGCTCCTGGGTGCGCACCCGCTCGGCGCGCTCCTCGGTGAGGTCGGACATCAGCCGGTAGACGAACGGTCCGAGCACGATGGCGACGCCGAAGAAGGCGAGCACGATCGCCAGCGTCGCGTCGCGGGCGACGCTCAGCGAGCCGTCACGCAGCGTGAACAGGACGAGCGCCACGACGACGAGGACGACGCCGGCGCCGATCCGCGCCCACGCGGCCCAACCGCCGCCACCGAGGACCAGGCGGACCGGGTCGGCCTTGCCGGTGGCGTCGAGCCAGCGCTCGCGCTGCGCCTCGTCGGCCTGGCGCCACAGCAGCGCGACACCGACGACGGCGATGCCGAGCGGCCAGATCCACCAACCGGTGCCGAGCAGCGCCTCGATCGTGAAGACCGCGCCGATGCCGAGCACGGCGAGGGTGATCACCGGGCCGACGTCGGAGAGCCGACGGCTGCGGCGGCCGGGGCGGCGCCCGTCGCGGGTCGCGCTCGCGAGGCCGGGCGCGAGGTACTCCGCGGGCGGGCCGGCGGGCAGCAGGATCCACAGCGCGGCGTACACCATGACGCCGGATCCGCCGATGACCGTCGCGATCACGAAGGCGGCCCGCACCAGGAGCACGGACAGGCCGAGGTGGGCGGCGAGGCCGGCGGCGACGCCGCCGATCATCGGCTCGCGCAGGTCGCGCCAGGCCCGCCGTACGTCGCGGGGCGGCGTCGGCGGAGCGGACAGGGGCGCAGTGGTCGTCATGGTGCTCCCATCGTCACACAGCTGATCCGGCGCCAGCAGGGGGAACGACCCTGAGCCGACCCTGACCCCTTCCCCGGGGAGATGCGGCAGGATCAGGGCTGTCCCCGATGGTCCACGGGCCATCCACCGACCACGCTTGAGGACATGAACGCACCCACCGACACCGAGCAGACCGGCCCCGGCCGGGAACCCGGCGACCACGGCCCGCGGGTGACCCGCGACGAGGTCCGCGACCTCGCCCGGCTCCGGCGCAGCCGCGACGACCGCAAGGTCGCCGGTGTCGCCGCGGGTATCGCGCGGCACCTCGACATCGACCCGCTGCTGGTGCGGATCGCGTTCGTGGTCCTCACCTTCTTCGGTGGCGGCGGCCTGATCCTGTACGCCGTGTGCTGGCTCTTCGTGCCCGAGGAGGGCACCGAGGACACGGTGATCCGCGTCGACGAGGGCATCCGCACCGCGGCGCTGATCATCGGCGGCGTGGTCGCCATCGCCTCGGTCATCGGCGACACCGTCGGTGGCCCGGGCTTCCCGTGGCCGCCGCTGGCGATCGGGCTGATCCTGATCGTCGTGCTCGCCGGCAAGAACGCCGTCAAGCCCGGTGGCCCCCCGCACCCGTGGCTGCGCGGCACCCCGGTCGCCCCTCCGCCGCCGCCGTCCCCGTCGCCCGAGCCGGGTGCGACCTACTCGGCGTACCGGACCCCGGCGCCGGCGTACCGACGCCCGGTCGACCCGCGCAAGCGCGGCCCGCTGCTGTTCCCGTTCACCCTCGGCCTGGCCGCCCTCGGCCTGGGCACCCTCGCCACGCTGGACCTGGCCGGCGCCGACATCATCCCGTCGGCGTACCCCGCGACGGTGCTGGGCGTCACCGGCCTGATGCTGCTGGTCGGCGCGTTCTACGGCCGGGCCGGCGGCCTGATCCTGGTCGGCCTGCTCGCCGCTGGAGCCACCGCCGTCACGTCGGTGGCCGACAGTGTCGAGGTCGGACAGGAGCGCCCACCGCTGCAGCAGGCGTCGGACCTGAAGAGTTCCTACGACCTCGGCGTGGGCGAGATCCGGATCGACCTGAGCGACATCCGCGACCTCGACGCACTCGACGGGAGGACGCTCGACCTCGAGGTCGGCGTCGGCCACATCCTGGTGATCGTGCCGAAGGACGGCCTCAACGTCGAGGCCCGCGGGACCGTCGACGCGGGCGAGGTCGCCATGTTCGGCAAGACCACCAGCGACGACGCCAGCGGCGACAACGGCACCGTGGACGGTGCCCCGACCCTGACCATCAACGCCGACCTCGACCTCGGCCAGATCGAGTTCCGGAGCGCAGCATGAGCTACGACGAGCACACCACGGAGATCCCCCACGAGGAGCGACCCGCCGACACCGACACAGGTCGGCGGTCCGGGTGGCACCGGGTCAACACCGGCCACCTGGTCATGGGCGTCGCGTTCACCGGCCTGCTGGTCGTGTGGGCGCTGGCCACCAGCGACACCGTGCAGATCGAGAACAACGGCTGGATCATGGGCCTGCCCTGGCTCGCGGCCGGCGCGGCCGGGCTGATCGCCTCGGTGCTCCGCGGCCGACACCACGACCAGGGCTGGGACCAGCAGGGCTGGGACCAGCAGGGCTGGGACGGGCACCAGATGCGGGGCTGGCAGTGACGCTCCCCCAGCTGACCGGGCTGGCCTCGCTCGTCGCCCTCGAGCACCCCGAGCTGGTCGCGCCGCCGGTCGCCGCGGCCCTGGCCGCGTGGCCGGGTGCCGAGCGGATCGCGGTCGTGGAGATCGATCCCGAGCACGCCGACACGGCCGTGATGAGCGCGGCATACGACCTCCCGATGACGGCCGGCGCCAACTGCGTCCTGGTCGCCGGCAAACGGGAGGGCGAGGAGCGGATCGCCGCCTGCCTGGTCCGGGCCGACACCCGCGCCGACGTCAACCACACGGTCAAGCGGCTGCTCGACGTACGCAAGCCGTCGTTCCTGCCGCTGGAGCGGGCGGTGGCCGAGTCGGGGATGGAGTACGGCGGCATCACGCCCGTCGGGCTGCCGGCCGGCTGGCGGCTGCTCGTCGACGCCCGGGTCCCGGAGATGGAGCTGGCCGTGATCGGCTCGGGACTGCGTCGCTCCAAGCTGCTCGTGCCCGGGGACCTGTTCGCACAGGCCCCCGGCGCCGAGGTCGTCGAGGGGCTCGCCGCCTTGTAACTAAGTGTTACGTACCGTTTTGAACGGTCAAACGCCCGAAAACCGCGACGTAACACTTAGTTACATGTGACGCAGCGCGTCAGTGGTCGAGGCCGGTGACCCGGATGCCCGAGTGGGTCTTGTACTTCCGGTTGATCGAGATCAGCACGGCGGTGAACGGCTCCAGGACGCGGGCGAGGCGGAGCTTGCCGCCGTCGACGCCGGGGCGACCGGTCACGGACGCGGCGAGGTCGATGGCGACCTGCTTGCCCTCGAGGGAGTCGCCGACCACGATCACGTCCTCGTCGAGGAACTCGTCCTCGCCCCACAGCGCGGGGGCGGCGACGTTGTGGAAGGCACCGACGACGGTGGCCTCGGGGGCCAGCTCGGCGGCCGACTCGGCAGCCGAGCCCTCGCCGCCGTTGATGACCTGGCCGTGCGCGCCCCGCTTGTCGAAGGCGAGCGGGTTCACGCACGAGATCACGGTCTTGCCGTCGAGCGCACCGCCGGCGGCGAGGGAGGCGACCAGCTCGTCGTGGCCGTCGTACGGCACCGCGAGGAGGACGACGTCCGCGGCGGCGATCGCGTCGGCGTTGGCGGCACCGCGCGCGGTACCGGCACCGTCGACGGACGCGAGCCGCGAGGTCACCTCGGCCGCGACGGCCTCGGCCTTCTCGGCGGCGCGGGAGCCGAGGACGATGTCGTGGCCGTGGCGGGCGAAGCGGTAGCCCAGGCCCTTGCCCTGCGGGCCGGTGCCGCCGATGACGGCGACGGTGTAGCGAGTGGGGGCGTTCTCAGAAGTCACGCTTCCTCCTATCACGCGGGCGGCAGGCGCCGAGGCCCGTCTCACCCACGACAACCATGGACATTGTGACAGTATTACTGTCACAGTTGTGCTGTCGGTGACGAATCACCGGCACCTCGTCACCGTGGCCGCGAGGCCGGAAGGGACTGTTCATGAAGCTGTCGATGCCCCTCGTCTACGCGGGGAACCCGCGCGAGTCGGCCGACCAGGTCGTCGCTCTGGAGAAGGCCGGACTGGACACGATCTGGGTCGCCGAGCCGTACGGGTTCGATGCCCCCACGCTGATGGGCTACCTCGCCGCGAAGACCGAGACCGTGGAGATCGGCGCCGGCATCCTCAACGTCTACTCCCGCACCCCGGGCGCCCTGCTGCAGACCGCGGCCGGCCTCGACAACGTGTCGGGCGGCCGGGCGGTGCTCGGCCTCGGCGCGTCCGGTCCGCAGGTCATCGAGGGCTTCCACGGCCTGCCGTACGACCGCCCGCTGACCCGCACCCGCGAGGTGATCGAGGTGCTCCGGGCCGGCCTGCGCGGCGAGCGCCTCGACTTCCAGGGGAAGACGATCCAGGTCCCCCTCCCCGAGGGCCAGGGCCTCGGGCTCGGCAAGCCGCTCAAGCTGCTCAACCGGCCCGAGCGCGCCGACCTGCCGATCTGGGTCGCGGCCCTCGGCGACAAGAACGTCGCGATGACCGCGGAGGTCGCGGACGGCTGGCTGCCCTTCCTCTACTACCCCGAGAAGGCGAAGGGCGTGTGGGGCGAGTCGCTCGCAGCCGGCGCCGCGAAGCGCTCGGCCGACCTCAAGCCGCTCGAGATCTGCGCCGGCGGCATGGTCGCGATCGGCGAGGGCCCCGAGACCAAGGCGCTGCTCGACTTCATGCGCCCCCTCTACGCGCTGTACGTCGGCGGCATGGGCGCGCGGGACAAGAACTTCTACAACCAGCTGGCCTGCGAGTACGGCTTCGAGAAGGAGGCCAAGGAGATCCAGGACCTCTACCTGTCGGGCAAGAAGAAGGAGGCCGAGGCGCTCGTTCCGCTCGAGTGGCTCGAGGCCGGCAACCTGGTCGGCCCGGCGTCGTACGTCCAGGAGCGGATCGCCGCCTTGAAGGAGTCCGGCGTGACCAACCTGTCCGTCTCGCCGGCCTCGGACGACCCGGCCGGCACCATCGCGCAGATCAAGGAGTGGGTGAGCTGATGCCCGAGCGTCCCAGCATCTACGAGACCGAGCACGAGGACTTCCGCAAGACCGTCCGCGCGTTCCTGGAGCGCGAGGTCGTCCCCTTCCACGCGCAGTGGGAGAAGGACGGCATCGTCAGCCGCGAGGTGTGGCGCAAGGCCGGCGAGGCCGGGATCCTCAGCTTCGAGGTGCCCGAGGAGTACGGCGGCCCCGGCATCAAGGACTTCCGCTACAACGCGATCGTGGCCGAGGAGTGCGCCCGCGCCGGCGCCAGCGGCCCCGGCTTCGCCGTCCACACCGACATCATCGTCCCGTACCTCGTCGCCATCGGGAACGAGGAGCAGAAGCAGCGGTGGCTGCCCGGCACCGTCAGCGGCGAGATCATCACCGCGATCGCGATGACCGAGCCGGGCGCGGGCTCGGACCTGCAGGGCATCCGCACGACGGCGGTCGACAAGGGCGACCACTACGTCCTGAACGGGTCGAAGACGTTCATCAGCAACGGCATCCTGTCCGACCTGGTCATCGTCGTCGCGAAGACGAACCCGGAGGCGGGCGCCCACGGGATCAGCCTGCTGGTCGTCGAGGAGGGGATGCCGGGCTTCACCCGCGGCACCAACCTCGACAAGCTCGGCCTCAAGGCCCAGGACACCGCGGAGCTGAGCTTCGACAACGTCGAGGTGCCGAAGGCCAACCTGCTGGGCGAGGAGGGCCAGGGCTTCATCTACCTGATGCAGAACCTGCCCCAGGAGCGGGTCTCGATCGCCACGATCGCCATCGCCGCGATCGAGCACGTCCTCGACCTGACCCTGGACTACGTGAAGACCCGTGAGGCGTTCGGCAAGCCGATCGGCAAGTTCCAGAACACCCGTTTCACGCTGGCCGAGATGGCCACCGAGGCCTACATCGCCCGGGTGTTCGTGAACCACTGCATCGAGCAGCTCAACAAGGGCGAGGTCGACACCGCGCTCGCGTCGATGGCCAAGTGGTGGACCACCGAGCTGCAGAAGAAGATCGTCGACCAGGGCGTGCAGATGCACGGCGGCTACGGCTACATGCTCGAGTACCCCATCGCCAAGGCGTACGCCGACACCCGGATCCAGACGATCTACGGCGGCACGACCGAGATCCAGAAGGAGATCATCGGACGTTTCCTCGGCCTCTGAACTCACCGGCCCGCTGCGCTGCGAGGGACGAGCACGCAGCGGACCAGACGGGGAGGTCGAGTAGCGCCGCGACCGAGGCACGAGGTCGAGACGCGCGTATCGAGACCGCACCGAACGACGGCCCCGGATGTCGAGATCCGGGGCCGTCGTTCGACATAGGTGAGGAAGTAGTTCCCATCGGCGATGAGTCCGGGGTGATCTCAGGGTCATCACGGAGAAATCCCCGATGCCGATGTCGGTCCTCACTGGAAGAGTTCCTCACATGCACCGTCAGATCGCCGGCAAGCTGACCGGCCCCGTAACGAAATGGATCGTCCTCGTCGCGGTCATCGTGATCGCCGGCGGCCTCGCCTCCCTCGCCGGGAAGCTCATCGACGTCCAGAACAACGAGACAGAGTCCTGGCTACCCGAGAGCGCCGAGTCCACCAAGGCCTTCGAGAAGCTCGAGGCGTTCCAGGACCCCTACGACGTCGGCACGACCGTCGTCTACTACCGCGCGTCCGGCCTGACCTCGGCCGACCTCGCGGACATCGAGAAGCAGGCCGGTGAGATCGGCAAGCTCGACGGCGTCAGCAACGTCCTCGCCCCCGAGGGGGCGAAGGCCGCCGGCATCCCGGCGCCCTTCGTGTCCGAGGACGGCAAGGTCGCCAAGCTCGAGTTCACCGTCAACTACGGCGACAAGCTCTGGGAGGAGCTGCCCGACCTCAAACCGAAGATCGACAAGATCATCGCGATCGACGGCGTGAAGTCCTACCTCGCCGGCGCGGGCGGCCAGAGCGCCGACGCCGCCACGATCTTCTCCTCGGGCGACAGCAACCTGCTGCTGATCACGCTCGGCGTGGTCGTGCTCATCCTGCTGGTCACCTACCGCAGCCCGATCCTGTGGCTGCTGCCGATCCTCACTGCCGTGGTCGGGCTCGGGGCCGCGATGGGCGTGCTCTACCTGCTCGCCAAGAACACCAGCCTCACGGTCAACGGACAGACGCAGTTCATCCTCACCGTCCTGGTGATCGGCGCGGGCACCGACTACGCGCTGCTGCTGGTGGCCCGCTACCGCGAGGAGCTGAGGCGCCACGAGGACCGGCACGAGGCGATGGCGTTCGCCCTGCACCGTGCCGCTCCGGCGATCCTGGCCAGCTCCGCGACGGTCGTGGTCGGCCTGCTCTGCCTGATGTTCGCCGACCTCAACTCGACCGCCGGCATGGGCCCGGCCAACGCCGTCGGCGTCGCGGTCACCTTCGTCGTGATGGTCACCCTGCTGCCGGCTCTGCTGGTGATCTGCGGTCGCTGGGTGTTCTGGCCGTTCGTGCCCCACTTCGGCACCTCCGAGCCGACGGCCTCCGGCCTGTGGGCGAAGGTCGGCCGGGGCATCGCCCCGCGGCCGCGCGTGGTCTGGGCAGGCACCGCCCTCGTGCTGGCCTTCCTGTGCCTGGGCTTCCTGCGCCTCGACACCGGCGGCATCCCGAGCGACGAGCAGTACACCAAGGACCAGGACTCGGTGATCGGCCAGACGATCCTGGTCGAGCACGGCCTCGTCGACGCCAGCACGCCGATCCAGGTGGTGGCGAACGCCGACCGCGCGGACGACGTCATCGCCGCGATGTCCGGGGTCGACGGGATCTCCACGCCGCTCCAGGTCGCGAGCAAGGACGGGACGGCGTTGATCGTCGCCGACCTGACGAGCGACCCCTACTCGGACAAGGCGACCGCGGCCGTGAAGGACGTTCGTGCCGCAGTCCACGAGGTGCCCGGGGCCGACGCCCTGACGACCGGCATGACCGCGGTCTCGATCGACATCATGGATGCGTCGGCACGGGACAACAAGGTGATCATCCCGATCGTGCTCGCGGCAGTGCTGCTGATCCTGGCCGGCCTGCTGCGATCGATCCTCTCGCCGGTCCTGCTCATCGGCACCGTGATCCTGTCGTTCGGCGCAGCACTCGGCATCTCCGGACTGGTCTTCGACCTGCTGTACGGGCGTGGGCACACCGATCCGGGCTACCCATTGTTCGCGTTCGTCTTCCTGGTCGCCCTGGGCATCGACTACAACATCTTCCTGATGACCCGGGTCCGCGAGGAGGCAGCGACCCATGGCACCCGGCGTGGATCGCTGATCGCCCTCTCCTCGACCGGCGGCGTGATCACCTCGGCCGGCCTCGTGCTGGCCGCGACGTTCGCGATGCTCGCCACGATGCCGCTGACCTTCACGCTGCAGCTCGGCACCACGGTCGCACTGGGCGTGCTGCTCGACACGTTGATCGTTCGCTCGGTCCTGGTCACCGCGCTGAACCTCGACCTCGGCGGCAAGATCTGGTGGCCGAGCAAGCTCGACCGGGGTGACGCGACGGTCACCGCACCGCCGGCCACCGAGGAGCAGAAGGTCCCGGCGCTCGACTGATCGTTCGGATCCTGACGGGTGGGCGTCCGACCACTGGGTAGAACTTGTTCTACCTCGGGCGTCCACCCGTTACGCTCGTCGTGATGTCCGAGGTGCCCACCCCCCAGCAGATCCGTCGGGCGTTGGCCCGCGCCGAGCGCGGTGCCGCGCTCGACGTCGCGGAGACGACCGCTCTTCTCGCCGCGACCGGCGAGGAGCTCGACCGGCTGGCCGCGGCCGCGGCGAAGGTCCGCGACGCGGGCCTGGTCGCCGCCGGACGCCCGGGGATCGTGACGTACTCCCCCAAGGTGTTCATCCCGATCACCAAGCTGTGCCGCGACCGCTGCCACTACTGCACGTTCGTGGAGACGCCGGCCCAGGCCGCTCGCGAGGGGCGGGCGCCGTACCTGTCGCCCGACGAGATCCTCGACATCGCCCGTCAGGGCGCCGAGCTCGGTTGCCTGGAGGCGCTGTTCACCCTGGGCGACCGGCCCGAGGACCGCTGGCCCGAGGCGCAGGCCTGGCTCGACGAGCAGGGCTACGACTCGACGCTGGCCTACATCCGGGCGATGGCGATCCGGGTGCTCGAGGAGACCGGCCTGCTGCCGCACCTCAACCCGGGCGTGATGTCGTGGGAGGAGCTCAACCGGCTCAAGCCGGTCTCCCCGTCGATGGGGATGATGCTGGAGACCACCTCGCGACGGCTGTACGAGACCAAGGGCATGGCCCACCACGGCTCCCCGGACAAGGACCCCGAGGTCCGGCTCCGGGTCCTCGAGGACGCCGGCCGCCACGGGATCCCCTTCACCACCGGCCTGCTGGTCGGCATCGGCGAGACGCTGACCGAGCGCGCCGAGACGATCTTCGCGCTGCGCGCGACCTCGCGGGCGTACGGCGCCGTGCAGGAGGTCATCGTCCAGAACTTCCGTGCCAAGCCCGACACCGCGATGCGTCACGTCGACGACCTCGACCTCGCCGAGTACCGCGCCGCAATCGCCGTCACCCGCCTCGTGCTCGGCCCCAAGGCCCGGATCCAGGCACCGCCCAACCTGGTCGACCTCGCGGAGTGCCGGGCACTGCTCGACGCCGGCGTCGACGACTGGGGCGGCGTGTCGCCGCTGACCCCGGACCACGTGAACCCCGAGCGCCCCTGGCCCTCGCTCGACCGGCTCCGCTCGCTCACCCAGGCCTGCGGGTTCGAGCTGCGCTCGCGGCTCACGGTGCACCCGGAGTACGTCATCGGCTCGCTCCAGCACGGCGAGGCCTGGATCGACCCCCGCCTGCACGCCCACGTCGCCGCGCTCGCCGGCCCCGACGGCCTGGCGATCCCCGAGGTCCGCCCGACCGGCCTGCCGTGGCAGGAGCCCGACGGCGGCTTCGAATCAGCAGGACGTGTGGACCTGCACGCGGCGGTCGACAGCGAGGGCCGCACCGAGGACCGGCGCAGTGACTTCGGCTCGGTCTACGGCGACTGGTCCGCGGTCGGCGAGGCCGCCGCGATCACCGGCGCGCCCGCGGTGCTGCACGCCGAGGGCCGCGAGGCGATGGCCGCCGCGGAAGCCGATCCGGGGAACCTGTCCGACGAGCACGCGCTGATGCTGATGACCGCCGAGGGCGACCTGCTCCGCCAGGTGGTCCGCCTCGCCGACGAGCTCCGCAAGCAGACCGTCGGCGACGACGTCACGTACGTCGTCAACCGGAACATCAACTTCACCAACGTCTGCTACGTCGGCTGCCGGTTCTGCGCGTTCGCGCAGCGCCGTACCGACGCGGACGCCTACTCGCTGTCCTACGCCGAGGTCGCCGACCGAGCCCAGGAAGCCTGGGACCTCGGCGCCACCGAGGTCTGCATGCAGGGCGGCATCGACCCCGAGCTGCCCGCCTCGGCCTACTTCGACATCGCCGCCGCCGTGAAGCAGCGGGTCCCGGACATGCACGTGCACGCGTTCTCCCCGATGGAGGTCGTCAACGGCACCGCCCGCACCGGCCTGTCCATCGAGGACTTCCTGATCAAGGCCCGCGAGTCCGGCCTCGGGTCACTGCCCGGCACCGCCGCGGAGATCCTCGACGACGAGGTCCGCTGGGTGCTCACCAAGGGCAAGCTGCCCGCCCGCACCTGGATCGAGATCGTCTCCACCGCGCACCGGATCGGGCTGCCGACCACGTCGACGATGATGTACGGCCACGTCGACAACCCGCGGCACTGGGTCGGCCACCTCAACGTGCTCAAGTCGATCCAGGACACCGCTGCCGAGAACGGGAGCAGCGGGTTCACCGAGTTCGTGCCGCTCCCGTTCGTGCACACCAGCTCGCCGATCTATCTCGCCGGCGTCGCCCGCCCCGGCCCCACGCTGCGCGACAACCTCGCCGTGCACGCCCTGGCCCGCATCCTGCTCCACGGCCGGATCTCCAACATCCAGACCAGCTGGGTCAAGCTCGGCATCGACGGCACCCGCGCCATGCTCAACGCCGGCGCCAACGACCTCGGCGGCACCCTGATGGAGGAGACCATCTCCCGGATGGCCGGCTCCGAGCACGGCTCCGCCAAGACCGTCGCCGAGCTCACCGAGATCGGCGCCGGCATCGACCGGCCGGTGCGCGAGCGCACCACGCTCTACGGTGAGCCCCTCCCCCGATAGCTAGCCTCTACCGCTGCTGGAGCGGGCGCGGCGGGCGACCGAGTCGATCGCGACCGCGAGCAGCAGCACCGCACCGGTGACGATGAGGCGGACGTCGGAGTCGACGTTCATGAGGTTGAGGCCGGTGCGGATCGCCTGCAGCACGAGGATGCCCAGCAGGGCGGAGTACGCCGAGCCGCGGCCGCCGAAGAGGCTGGTGCCGCCGATGACGGCGGCGGCGATCGCGGTGAGGTTCGTGTCCGTCGTACCGCTGGACTGGGAGACCGTCGTCAGTTGGCCGGCGACGAGCACGCCACCGAGGGCGGCGAACGTCGAGCAGAGCACGAACACCGAGCCGTAGACCATGCCCACGCGGATTCCGGCCCGTCGGGCCGCCTCCTCGTTGCCGCCGACGGCGTACACGTAGCGCCCCCAGCGAGTACGCCGCAGCAGCAGGTCCACGAGCACGACCAGGCCCGCGAAGAGCACCGGCAGGTAGCCCCAGCCGCGGTCGATGCCGAGGTAGTAGGTCAGCCAGCCGAGACCGACCGCCAGCGCCGCGCCCTTGATGATCACGCCGAGCAGGTTGGGCGGGGTCAGGCCGGCAGCGCGCTTCTGGCGGATGCTCCACAGCCGCGAGCCGACGTAGATCGCCACCACGACCGCGACGAGGGCGTAGCCCTGTGCGTCGGAAAGGAACTTCTGGCGGGTGAACACCGGCAGCCCGGAGTCGCGAGGCAGGTTGATCGTGCCCTGGTCACCGAGCACCCAGTAGAGCGCACCCTCGAAGGCGAGCAGGCCCGCCAACGTGAACACGAAGCTGGGGACGCCGATCCAGACGAAGAGCACGGCGTACCCGGCACCGATGAGGGCGCCGAGCGCGATCGCGGCGAGGATCGACAGCGCCAGGGACTGCCCGTGGCCGACGAACATGACCGCCGTGGTCGCGGACGTGAAGCCGGAGACCGTGCCGACACTGAGGTCGATCTCGCCGAGCAGCAGCACGAGCACGATGCCGAGCGCGATGACGCCGAGCGGTGCGGCGTACAGCGTCATGGTGACCAGGCTGCGCGAGGACAGGAACGTCGGCTCCTGGCTGTAGAAGAACACGCAGATCGCGACCAGGCCGAGGACGACCGGCAGCATGCCGAGGTCGCCGCCACGCAGGCGGCCGACGAGGTGGCGCAGGTAGTCGCCGGGCGAGACGACCCGGACGAGCCGCTCGTCGGTGGCATCGACCGCGGGCGTGTGGTTGGTGAGCTGGTCGGTCACGAGTGGTCCCCCTCGGGGTGGCCGGCGCGGCGGGCAGCGCGCTGGGCGACGACGTTGTCGGATGCGCCGGTGATGGCGGCGACCAGCTGGTCGGTGGTCGCCTCCTCGGTGCGGAACTCCGCGGCGTTGCGGCCCAGGCGCAGGACGACGATCCGGTCGGACACCGCCTGCACGTCGGCCATGTTGTGGCTGATCAGGATGACGGCGAGGCCCTGCTCGCGCAGCCGTTCGACGAGGTTGAGCACCTCGGCGGTCTGTGCGACGCCCAGCGCGGCGGTCGGCTCGTCGAGCATGACCACCTTCGGGCTGCCGACCAGGGAGCGCGCGATCGCGACGGTCTGCCGCTGGCCGCCGGACAGCCCGGCGACCGGGATCCGCACGGACGGGATCTTGGCCGAGAGGCTGCGCAACAGCCGCCAGGCCTCCCGCTCCATGGTGACCTCGTTGATGACCGGGCCGAGGTGGTGCTCCTTGCCCAGGAACAGGTTGGCCACGACGTCGAGGTTGTCGCACAGCGCGAGGTCCTGGAAGACCGTGGCGATGCCGAGGTGCTGGGCGCCCGCCGGGCCGGCGACCGTGACCGGCGCCCCGGCGAACTCGATGACCCCGCCGTCGGGCTGGTAGACGCCGGCGATGGTCTTCACCAGCGTCGACTTGCCCGCACCGTTGTCGCCCACGAGGGCGACCACCTCGCCGGCCCGGACGGTCAGCGCGACGTCGGTGAGCGCCTGGACGGCGCCGAACCGCTTGTTGATCCCGGTCAGGGACAGGACGACCTCGCCCGTGCCCCTGACCGCGACCTCGTTCTCGATGACGGACATCAGGAGACGCCGGCCTCCGTGCAGGCCTGCGCGTACTCGCCGGTGCAGATCTCCGAGGCCTTGTAGAAGCCGTCGGCGATGATCGTGCTGGCGACGTTCTCCTTGGTGACGACGATCGGCGTGAAGATGTACGACGGCACGCTCTTGTACTCCGACTTCGTGATGCCGGTGTCGGTGGTGCCGGGCACGTCGTCGCCGTGCGCGAGCAGGACGGCCACCTCGGCGGCGGTCTCGGCCTCGATCGGGATCGGCTTGTAGATCGTCATCGTCTGCTCACCCGCGATGATCCGCTGGATCGCGGCGACCTCGGCGTCCTGGCCGGTGATCGGCGGCAGCTTGTCGGCCGAGATGTGGTCGGTCAGTGCGGCGATCACGCCACCGGCCTGACCGTCGTTGGCGGCGTACACGCCACCGATCTTGGTCGGGTCGTACTTGTTGAGCTGGTCGGTGGTCCACTGCTGGGCGTTCTCCGGGCTCCAGTCCGGGTTGTCGTACTCGGCGAGGACCTTCACGCCGCTGCTGTCGAGCACGCTGTGCGCGCCGGCCTTGAACTGCGCGGCGTTCGGGTCGCTGGGGGCGCCGTTCAGCATGAGGATGTCGCCCTTGTTGCCCATCGCGTCGACGAGCGCCTGGGCCTGCATCTTGCCGACCGTCTCGTTGTCGAAGGACATGTAGTAGTCGGCGTTCTCGATGAACCGGTCGTAGGCGATGACCGGGACGTCCTGGCCCTTCGCCTCGTCGACCATGCCGGTCGCGCCCTCGCCGTTGACCGGGTCGAGCACGACGACGTCGGCACCCTGGTCCAGCGCGGTCGTCATCTGCTGGGCCTGCTTGGCCTCGTCCTGGTCGGCGTTGTAGTAGAGCACCTTGCAGTCGCTGCACAGGTCCTTGACCTTCGCCTCGAACAGCGGGCGGTCGTGGGCCTCGTAGCGGGTGGTCTTCGACTCCGGCAGGAGCAGCGCGATGGTGCCTCCCTTGCCACCGTCGCTGCCGCCCTTCTCGGCGTCATTGGCACCGCACGCGCTGAGCGCGACGGCACCGAGGAACAGGGCCGCGCTGGCGGCGGCGACTCGACGAGCTGAAGTGGACATGGCTCTCCTCGATCGGACATTGAGCGGTGGTTCGAGTGTTGTGGCTCACACCGTAGACGTCAAGACTTGAACACAAACTTCGTCATTTTCGGATTATGCGTGGCTTTGTGGACATTTCTTGACCATTACGTCGGGGGCGGGCACAGTGTCGCCATGACGTCGGAGCGCAGCGACCACGCGCCGGGATCGACCGCATCGTTGCGTGCGGCGAACCAGCGCCGCGTGCTCGACGTCCTGCGCACCACGACCGACGGCGAGGCCGCCACGGTGTTCACCCAGGCCGAGCTGGCCCGGGCGACCGGGCTGGCCCGCGCCACCGTCTCCAACATCGTCCGGGACCTCGGGCAGGCCGGGTTGGTCGACACCGAGGCCGGCAGCGGACGCCGCGGCTCCGCCGTACGCCTCTCGGAGGGGGCCGGCATCGTCGCCGGCGTCGACTTCGGCCACAGCCACCTCGCGGTCGCGATCGGCGACCTCACCGGACGGGTGCTCGCGGAGCAGCGTCGTGCCATCCCGCCCGAGTTCCCCCACGAGGAGGCGCTCGCGCTCGCCGTCGCGATGACCGACGAGCTCCGGCCCGGCGGCGCGACCCTGCGCCACGTCGGCCTCGGCCTCCCCGCGCCCGTCACCGATGGCGTCGTGCAGAGCGCTGCGATCTTCCCCGGCTGGCGCAACGTCGACGCCCGCACCGTCGGCTCGGAGGCCTTCGGCTCCCCCGTCGACGTCGAGAACGACGCCAACCTCGGCGCCCTCGCCGAGCACCGGATCGGTGAGGGGCGCGGCACCGACAGCTCGGTGTTCGTGAAGATCTCCTCCGGTGTCGGTGCCGGCATCATCCTGCGCAACGAGCTGTTCCAGGGCACTGCCGGGAGCGCCGGCGAGATCGGGCACCTCACCTTCGACGAGCAGGGACCGCTGTGCCGCTGCGGCAGCCGCGGCTGTCTGGAGACCTACACCTCCGTGCAGGCGGTCCAGGGTCTGCTCGCGAGCCAGCTCCCGGACGCCAGTCTCGACGAGATCATCGCGACCGCCGAGACCGGCGACGTCCTGGCCCGCCGCGCCCTCGAGGACGCCGGGCTGCACCTCGGCTGGGGCCTGGCCGCGGTCGTCAACCTGATGAACCCCTCGGTCGTCGTCATCGGCGGCGACATGGCCCGCGCCGGCGAGCTGCTGCTCGAGTCGGTCCGGATCGGCCTGCGCCGCCACGCCCTCGACACGCTCGCCCTCACCCCGGTCGTCGCCAGCCGGCTCGGCGAGCGGGCCTCGCTGCTGGGTGCCGTGCTGCTCGCCGCGGAGCAGACCGAGCTGCTCGTCGACTGAGCCGACGGGTCAGGGGCGGACCGAGGCCAGCAGCGTCTGGGTGGCCGTGCCGGCCAGGCCCGCGGCGTCGCTCACCTGCGTGATCGCGACCGCCCCGTCGGCGGACCGGGTGACCGCGTCGAGGTGGACCCACTCCCCCTGGGGATCACGGTGCAGGTTGACGGTGAGGTCGACATTGATCGCCGGGAACCGACGCGGGTCGGCGGCCGCGCTGATCCCGCTGCCGGAGTCGACGAGGACCAGCACCCGCTGCCAGGGGGTGAGCGCCTCTGTGGGGAGCAGCGGGCACACGGGGCGGGCCCAGGCCGCGGCCGGTCCCATCGTGTCGAACCGTCCGGCGGTGAACCGGAACTCGGTGGCCGCGAGGTACCCGCCGGTGGGTACGCCGGGCAGCCGGCCTCCGTCCTCGCCCACCGGCTCGGTGGCCGGCGCGGCCGGGACACCGTCGGTGACCGGGTAGTCCTCGTCGATCACGGCGAGCCGCCAGGCCCGTGCCGTCAGCACCGGGACGCCTCCCGCGCTGGCGGTGGCCTCCACCAGGCAGGTACGCCGACCGGGCTTGAGCACCCGGGTCTCGACGCTGATCGGCGCCACCGGCACCGGCGCCAGGAAGTCGATCGCGACCCGCGCCAGGCGTTGCCCCGGCTCGACGTGTCGCGTCTCGATGGCACGGGCCAGGAGCGCCGAGACCGGGCCTCCGTGCTGGTGCTCCGGGCTCCACGGACCGACCGTGGGCTCCAGGCTCAGGAAGGTGCTCTCGTCCTTCT
Source organism: Nocardioides sp. F233 (assembly GCF_057813895.1). Lineage (NCBI taxonomy): Bacteria > Bacillati > Actinomycetota > Actinomycetes > Propionibacteriales > Nocardioidaceae > Nocardioides > Nocardioides sp. F233. The sequence continues at coordinate 86,034 of NZ_JBVASH010000007.1, read as the reverse complement.
GCTCGTAGAAGCTCACCGGCTCACCCTGCACCCGTCGGCGTCCGGGCCCCGGCCCGCCCCTCCCGCCACGCGCGGAACCGGGCCCAGCCGCGTCGTACGGTCCGCCAGGCCAGCCAGAGCACGAGCAGGCCGGCGAGCAGGAAGAGCGCGGCGATCGACGCCGCGGCGTACGGGTGCTCGATCGCGAAGGCGACCACGGCCAGCACCGCGATGTCCTCGCCGATGCTGAGGCCGATGTTGCTGAACGGCTCCGGCACGGTGTTGACCGCCATCCGGGTGCCGGTCTTGACCGAGTGCGCGGCCAGCGCGCTGCCGCCACCGACCGTGCCTCCGACCAGCTCGCTGATCGAGCCCGAGTCACCGGCGATGAGCACGCCGACCGCGCCACCCACGACCGGGCGGATCAGCGTCGAGATCACGTCCCAGGCGGAGTCGACGTACGGGATCTTGTCGGCGACGAACTCGAAGGCGTACATGAGCGCGGCGACGGCGAGGACGTCCCAGCGGGCCAGCACGTCGGGGATCTCGTCGAACGAGCCCAGCCGGTCGGCCAGGCCGAGCACCAGGACGACCAGGTAGCTGTTGATCCCGCTGGCCCAACCCAAGGAGAACGCCAGGGCGAGTGATTCCACGCGGCCAGCCTAAGGTCTGGGCCGATCATGGCCGGGTACCTCACGTGCGGGCCAGACGGGCCCCGACGAAGGAGGGAATCGTGCAACTCATCTTGTGGATCCTGGCGGTGATCCTCGTGGTCTCCGGCATCTTCAGCCTGTTCCGTGGTGAGCTGCTCTGGGGGATCGTGCTGATCGTGGTCGGCCTGCTGGTCGGACCGGGAGGTGTCAGTCTCTTCACCTGAGCCGGCCCGACCAGTCCGGCTGCTCAGCAGGCGAACTGGCGCACCAGCCCGTCGAGCTCGGCAGCGAGCTCGGCCAGCGAGCCGGCGGCACCTGAGGTGCCGTCGGCTCCGACCTGAGTGGACGCGGCGGCCTCGGCGGCGACGGCCGCGTCGGTCGCGATGCCGTTCGTCCCGGTCGCGGCCTCGGTCACCGAGCGCGAGATCTCGTTGGTCGTGGCGGTCTGCTCCTCGACCGCGGCGGCGATCGTCGTCTGGATCTCGTTGATGGTCGCGATCACCTCGCCGATCTCGGTGATGGCCGAGGCCGCCCCCGCGCTGTCGCGCTGGATGGCGTCGATCAGCCCGCCGATCTCGTCGGTGGCGGTCGCCGTCGCGGCGGCGAGGTCGCGGACCTCATTGGCGACGACCGCGAAGCCCTTGCCCGCCTCACCGGCGCGGGCGGCCTCGATGGTCGCGTTCAGGGCGAGCAGGTTGGTCTGCTGGGCGATCGAGGTGATCACCTTGATGACCTGGCCGATCTCCGCGGACGACGAACCGAGCGCCTCGACGGTGCCGGTCGCGGCGCGGGCACGGTGCACGGCCTCGGCCGCGACCGTCGAGGCACGCGAGGCGCTGCGGGCGATCTCGGCGATGCTCGCGCTCATCTCCTCGGCGGCGCTGGCCACGGTCTGCACGCTGCCGGAGACCTGTGCCGCGGAGGCGGACACGCTGCCCATCCGGGCCGAGGCGTCGTCGGCGCTGCGGCCCATGTCGGCGCTGACAGCGGTCAGCTCCTCGGACGCGGCAGCCACGGAGGATGCCGTCTCGCCGATCCGGGTCATGCTGCTGCGCAGGGACGTGACGAGGGCGCGGACGGACTGGGCCATCGCTCCGACGTTGTCGTCGCCGGCGAGGTTGAGCTCGCGGGTCAGGTCGCCGCGGGCCACGGTCGCGAGGTAGTCCTTGACCACCTCGACCCGGGCAGCGGTCTCGGCCGCTGCCTCGGCTGCCGCCCGCGAGCGCGCCGCCTCCTCCTCGAGCCGGCCGCGCTCGGCAGCTGCCCGCTCCTCGGCGAGCTCGCGCTCGCGCTGCTCCTCCGCGTGCTGCGCCTCACGCCGCTCCTGCTCGCGCCGGGACTCGGCCTCGGCCGCCTCGCGCTCCATCCGGGCGCGCTCCTCGAGGCCCCGCTTCTCGTCCTCGGCGCGGGCCAGACGCTCGGCCTCGGCCCGCCGGGACGCGGCGTCGCCGGCGTCGAGTGCCGCGATGACCTGGTCGACCGCGACCGCGATCGCTCCGATCTCGTCGTCGTTGGGGTGGTCCACGCGCTGGCTGCGGTCACCGGCCGCGATCGCCGCCAGGGAGGCGACGACCTTGCGCAGCGGCCCCCCGATCGACCGTACGACGGCCAACCCGGCGAGCACGAACAGCAGCAGCCCGACGAGGGCGACCGTCAGGAGCAGGGTCCGCAACAGGCCCGCGGCGTGCTGCACGTCGTCGACCTGGCGCGTGACGCCGGCGTCGACGTAGTCGTCCGCCTCGTTGTAGAGCGTGTCGATGGCGGCCGCCGGACCACCCTCGGCCTCCAGAGCGAGCGCCACCATCTGGTCGGTGTCGCCGGCGAGCGCGGCGGCCTCGATCCGCTCGAGGAAGGAGTGGTACTCGGTGGTCTTGTCGGCCAGGTCGGTGAGATAGCTGCCGACCAGCTCCTGGTCGTCGAGCTCACCACCGTCCCGGTACTTCTCCAGGGCGGTCTCGTAGTGCGACTCGGCAGAGCTGCGCACCTGCTCGGCAACCGAGGACCCGGCCGCGGATCCCGTGGCGACCGTCGCGACGTACTCGCCCGTCTCGGCGCGCTGCAGCAGCCACTCCTGGTAGCCGGCGTTGAGCTTGCTCGACACCGCGGCGCCGGTCCGGTTCGTCGCGGTGTGCCCCTGGACGTCGGCCACCTCGATCGCCGCGACCGCTCCCACGACCAGCAGCACCGCCACGCCGAGCCCGACCATCCCCCAGAGCTTCTGCACGAGGGTGATCCGGCGGCGCCGCGGCACCCGCGGGCCAGCCGGTTCCGCGGTGCGCACCACCGCCCCGGGCGCGGGAGCGGGTCGGTCGAGCAGCGGGGCGGAGCGTTCGAGCATCGTCGTCACGCCGGGCCCCATCGGCGCTGCTCGCCGAAAGTAAAGACAAAGCAAAGAACTGGCTCCCCACACGCGCCGACCCGGCAGAAAGTGGCTGCACAAACCTGCCGACCCGGCAGAAAGTGGCCTCGCCTGAGGCCACTTTCTGCCGGGTCGGCGCGGAATCCGGGCCACTTTGTGCCGGGTCAGCGCTGTTCGCGAGCTACTTTGTGCCGGGTCGGCGGACGACCTGCTCAGCCGCGGGCGGCGTACTCCTTGCGGACGCCGCGGTAGATCCCGCGGCGCACGATCCACGGCTGCAGCACCCGGTGCACCGACCACGCCGGGAACCGGAACGGCTGGCCTGACGGCGCGAACACGCGCAGCCCGTCGGCCTCGGGGCCGAGCACCGATCCCCAGCGTCGTCGCGGCGGCTCGTAGGCCTGCAGCGGCCGGCCGGCCAGGTGGGCGCGGATGTTGGCCGCCAGCATCCGGTCCGCGCGGTTGCGGGCCGAGGAGCGCAAGGCGTCGGTCGCGGCGACGTCGCCGATCGCGAAGACGGCCGGGGCGCCGAGGACCCGCAGGGTCGGCTCGACGCGCACGAAGCCGGCGTCGTCGAGCAGCTCGGTCGGCAGCCAGCCGGTATTGGGCCGGACCCGGCCGATCGCCCACACGACCGCGTCGGCGCGGGTGGCGGGTTGGCCGGTCGACCAGGCGACCGGTCCGGTGGTGATCGCGTCGCCGACGAACCCGCCGGGCACGACTGCCCGGTGGCCGGCCTGCACCACGACCCCGGCGCGGTCGAGCCGGCGCCGGGCGACGTCCCACACCCGCGGGTGGTGCTGGGGCAGCGCCCGCTCCCCCGGGAACGCGAGGGTGACGGTCGCGGCCGGCCAGCGGGTGGCGGTCTGGAGCGCGGTGCTGACCGCGGCCGCGCCGCCGCCGACCACGAGGACGTCGTCCGCAGCGCCCAGGCGCGCGTGGTCGGCGGCGAGCGACGCCGTGACGTCGGCATCGGTCTGGAACCCTGGCCGACGCCAGAAGCCGTTGCTGACGCCGGTGGCGAGCACCAGGACGTCGTACCCGATCGAACGGGGGCCGACGGCGACGCTCCGGCCGACGAGGTCGAGCCCGGTCAGCTCGCCGTGGACCAGCTCGGCGCGGTCGAGGCGGCGGAACCGGTCGAAGCCGATCCGGTAGTCGCGGGCCCATGCCTCCGGACGGGCCAGGCGCAGGCCCAGCTCCTGCCCGCTCACCAGGCCGGGCTTGCTGGAGATGCCGACGACGTCGACGTCTGCGCGGGCCAGGTGGATCGCAGTCAGCAGACCGCTGTCACCCAGCCCGGCGACGACGACGCGGGGCCGGCTCACGCCGGCTTCCGCCACCACGACGGCGGCCGCGGCACCAGGACCGGCACCCGGTCGACGACGTCCTGGTACGACGGCCGCCGCGCCAGGCTGCGCTGCTCCATCATCGGGATGCTGGCGCCGAGGAACATGGCGACCATCGCGACGCCGCCGACCGGCAGCCACCACCAGTCCGTCGGCGAGGCGGCAATGCCGAACAATGCCAGGCTCCACCAGAAGCTGATCTCGCCGAAGTAGTTGGGGTGTCGCGACCAGCCCCACAGGCCGCGGTCCATGACCTGGCCGGGGATCCGCTCCTGCACGAACCGGTGCATCTGAGCGTCGGCGACGAGCTCGAGGAGCACCGCGCCGAGGCCCACGACGAGGGCGAGCGCGTCCAGCCAGCGCAGGCCGGGACCGGGGCGGGTGAGCACGACGTACGCCGGCAGCAGGCCGAGGAAGACCTGCAGGCTCGGCACCAGGTGGATGCCGACGAGGTCGGCGAGCAGCTCGAAGCGGCCGGCGCGCTCGCGGACCAGCGGGTAGCGCCAGTCCTCGTGGTGCAGGCCGGGAAAGGTGCGCACCCAGTTGGCGGTGAGCCGCACCGCCCACAGCCCGATCACGCCGAGCACCAGCCAGGCGCGGGCGTCGTCGAGGGCGACGTCGGCGGCGAGCCACCACCACAGCGCGAGGTACGGCGGCAGCACGCTCCAGTACGCGTCGTAGAAGCTGGAGTTGCGGTGGATCCGGCTGGCCGCGAACACCACGAGCGTGGCGAGGAGATCGGCGACCAGCCCGTCGAGCCAGAGCCAGCGGGTGTCCGGTCCCCACGCCAGCCAGGCGCTGGCGACGCCGAACGCGACGACGTAGGCCAGCCCGACCCGGGCCAGCGAGGCTCCCCTGCTCATCGGCGGCGGCGCTTCGCGTCGTACATCCGCACGTCGGCGAGCCGCAGCAGCTCGTCGGCATCGCGTCCGTCGGGACCCACTGCGGCCGACCCGACGCTGACCCCGACCGGGACGTGCAGGGCGAAGGGGTGCGCGTCGAGGACCTCCTGGACGCGACTTCGCAGCCGCTCGGCGAGCACGGTGTGGCTGGTGCGGTCGTCGAGGCGTACGACGAGCACGAACTCGTCGCCGCCGACGCGGGCGACGGTGTCGTCGGCCTGCACGGCGTCGGTCAGCACGTCGGCCACCGCGCACAGCACGCTGTCGCCGGCGGCGTGGCCGAGGTCGTCGTTGACCGCCTTGAACCGGTCGAGGTCGATCATCACCAGTGCATGGGGCGACCGGCCGGGCGCGGAGGCCGCGGCCAGCGCCTCCTGCAACGCGATGCGGTTGGCGACGCCCGTGAGCGGGTCGACCCGGCTCTGGGCACGCAGCCGGTCCTGCTCCTCGCGGTGGGGCGTGACGTCGACGAGGGCGTGCAGCCGCATCGGCTCGCCGTTGGGCCCGGTGAGGTCGCGGACCTGGACCTCGACCAGGCGGACGTCCCCGCTGCGGGTCACGACGGTCGCGGTGAACGCTCCCCCGTCGATCGCCGGCTGGTCGCGGGTGGTCAGCCAGCTGCGCACGGTCTGGCCGCGCAGCGTGTGGACCGGTACGCCGAGGAGCTCGGCCGCGGCGACATTGGCCTGGTGGACCCGGCCCTCGGTGTCGCTGACCAGCACCGGGGTGGGCGTCGCGCCGAGGATCGAGGCCAGCCACGCGTTGGACCGGCGCAGGTCGCCCTTGAGCCGCCGGCGCCGGGTGTCGGTCGCCAGCCACAGCAGCACGAGCACGAAGCCGATCCCGACCACCAGCCCGGCGAGCAGCGGGTCGGTGCCGCCGTCGACGGTGCCGACCGCGGCGTCGCGGTCCTGCTCGACGAGCAGCCAGCCGCCGATCGCGGAGACCTCGCTGACCGCCCAGAGCCGGTCGCCGGACCCGGTGGCGTCGGCGGCCCGGCCACGGAGCAGGCGCGGGTCCTTCGTCATGACGCCGACCTGGCCGCCGGAGTCGGCGAGCGTCGTGCCGTGCCGGTCGACGACGGTCACCGCGACGCCGTACTGACGGAAGAGCGCCTCCATCTCGGCCTGGATCCCCGAGAGGGCGAGGGTCGCGACGACGTACCCGCGGATCCGGCCCTGCGGGTCGCGTACGGCGGCCGCGACGGCGATCGCCCAGGTGTGATCGGGGGTCATCAGCTGGTAGGCCTGCGAGACGTACGCCGTGTCGCGCCGGCTCGCGGGCCGGTACCACTCGCGGAACGAGAAGTTCTGGCCGACCACCTGCGGGTCGCGCTGCGGTGGGACGAGGTCGAGCATGGTGCCGTCGGCGTCGTACAGCGAGGTGTTGTAGGCATTGGTCGTCGCCGAGCCGAGGGCATCGAGCGCGAGGTCCATCTGGTCCTGGTCGCCGCTGACCACGGCCCGTCGTACGGCGTCGCTGCGGCTGAACGTGGTGACGGTGTCGGCCAGTCCGCCCAGCCTCAGGTCGACCCCGCGGGCCGCGAGCGAGTCGATCGCCTCGAGCCGGTTCTCGGCGGCACTGGTCAGCGAGGCGTCGGTGTCGGCGCGCCCGGTGACCACGATCGCGGCCACCAGGACGAGGACCAGGCTGACCAGTCCGGCGAGCACCCGCGGAACCAGCCGCTCCAGCACCGACGGCTCCGTCACCGCGGGGACGGTGGTGAGGGCGGGCAGGTCGGCGCGGTCGACCGGATGGGCCAGGCCGGGTGGAACCCGGTTCTCCCGGAGAAGGGCGTCCAGCGCGTCGGCGTCCAGCGGGCGGCTCATCAGGAAGCCCTGTCCGAACGGGCAGCCCAGCCGGCGCAGGGCGGTGACGTGCTGCGGTCGCTCGATCCCCTCGGCGACGACGTGCACGCCGAGCGAGAGGCAGAACCGCACCATCGACTCGGCCATCCGCTCGTGGGGTCCGCCGGAGCCGAGGAACTGCACGAAGGACCGGTCGATCTTCACGCCGTCGACCCGGAACCGGCGCAGGTAGTCGAAGCTCGCATTGCCCGTGCCGAAGTCGTCGAGGGTGACGTTGCAGCCGAGGGCCGCCAGCTCGGCGAGCACCTGCTCGTGGCCCTGCCCGGTGCGCGAGAGCAGGGTCTCGGTGAGCTCGACGATCACCGCGTCGAGGGGCAGCCCCGCCGCCTCGGTCATCTCGCGGAAGCGCTGCGGCAGCATCGGGTCGTCGAGGTCGGCCGGCGACAGGTTGACCGCCAGGCACAGCCGGTCCCCCGCCGGCAGCTGCCGCCACTGCGCGACCTGGGTCGCCGCCGCGGCCAGCACCATCTCGTCGAGGTGCACGACCAGCCCGGACTCCTCGAGCGGCTCGAGGAAGCCGGCCGGCTCGACCAGCTCCCCGCTCTCGCGGTCGAACAGCCGGGCCAGCGCCTCGACGGCCACCATCTCGCCGGTGCGCAGGTCGTAGCAGGGCTGGTAGTGGACGACGACGTCCCCCTGCTCGAGGGCACGCGCGATCCGCTCCGCAGTCAGTGTCTGCGCAGCACCGGATGCCATGGCGACCTCACTCCCGGGAACCGCGCCACACCCCTCCCCAAGGCCGACCCGTTCCCCGGCGACCATCGTACGAAGCCCCACGGCCGCGCGCGGCGGAATGACCCGTTCAGCCCGCCGCCTCGCCCTCGTCGAGGAAGCGCACGACGTGGGGCGGCGCCGGGTCACCCTGCGTGTTGAGCGGCGCGTGCGCGATCACCGACCGCGCCTTGCGCCGTACGACGGAGTCGCGCTGCCCGCGCTCGTCGATCAGCACCAGCCGGTGCCCGTGCCGCAGCACCGGCGCGGCGGTGATCCCCGCCAGCGACAGCGCCGCCAGGATCGCCGTCGGGTCCTGCCCGTTCGGCACCTCGTACCCCAGCACGTCGCGGTCGCGACTCGCCAGCTCGTCCTCGCGCGCCATCTCCGCCCGCACCCAGGGCACCATCACCAGCACCCCGGCACACGCGAGCACCGCAGCGATCGCTCCGAACACCATCCACGGCAGACCTGCTCCGCCCATGGCACACCTCCTCCTGCCCCCTCGCGGTACCCGCGCGGGACAGCAGCAACCGGGTCAGCAGACCCGGCGGTTCACTCCCACTCGATGGTGCCCGGCGGCTTCGAGGTGATGTCGACCGTGACCCGGTTGACCTCCTCGACCTCGTTGGTGATCCGGGTCGAGATCTTCTCGAGCACCTCGTACGGCAGCCGCGCCCAGTCGGCGGTCATCGCGTCCTCGGAGGTGACCGGACGCAGCACGACCGGGTGGCCGTAGGTGCGGTGGTCGCCCTGGACACCGACCGAGCGGACGTCGGCGAGGAGCACGACGGGCATCTGCCAGATGTCGCCGTCGAGGCCGGCGGCCGTCATCTCCTCGCGGGCGATGGCGTCGGCCTCGCGCAGGATGTCGAGGCGCTCACGGTTGACCTCGCCGATGATCCGGATGCCGAGGCCGGGGCCCGGGAAGGGCTGGCGCTGGACGATGACGCTGGGCAGGCCGAGCTGGGCGCCGACGGCGCGGACCTCGTCCTTGAAGAGCTCGCGCAGCGGCTCGACCAGCTCGAACTCGAGGTCCTCGGGCAGGCCGCCGACGTTGTGGTGGGACTTGATGGTCGACGTACCGGCGCCGTGGCCGGACTCGACGATGTCGGGGTAGAGCGTGCCCTGGACGAGGAAGCCGACCTTCGTGCCCTCGGGCGCACCCTTGACGACCTCGAGTTCGGCGCCCTCGAAGGCGCGGATGAACTCGCGGCCGATGATCTTGCGCTTGGCCTCCGGCTCGGAGGTGCCGGCAAGGGCGTCGAGGAACTGCTTCTCGGCGTCGACGATGACCAGCTTGGCGCCGGTCGCGGCGACGAAGTCGCGCTCGATCTGCTCGGTCTCGCCCTTGCGCATCAGGCCGTGGTCGACGTACACGCAGGTGAGGCGGTCACCGATCGCCTTCTGCACGATGGCCGCGGCGACGGCGGAGTCGACGCCGCCGGACAGGCCGCAGATGGCGCGGCCGTCGGGGCCGATCTGCTCGCGGACGCGGGCGATCTGCTCCTCGGCGATGTTGCCGATGGTCCAGGTCTGCCGGCAGCCGGCGATGTCCCACAGGAAGTGCTCGAGGACCTTCTGGCCGTGCTCGGAGTGCAGCACCTCGGGGTGCCACTGGACGCCGGCGAGGCCGCGGTCGACGTCCTCGAACGCGGCGACCGGGGTGACCTCGGTCGAGGCGAGGACGGCGAACCCCTCGGGGGCGGCGCTGACCGAGTCGCCGTGGGACATCCACACGTTGTGCTCGGCCGGGATGCCGTTGAGCAGGGTGCCGGCGTGGTGGATGTTGACGCGCGTGCGGCCGTACTCGCGGGCGCCGGTCGCGGAGACCGTGCCGCCGAGGTGGGCGGCCATCAGCTGGAAGCCGTAGCACATGCCGAACACGGAGGGACCCGCCGTGAAGATGGCCGGGTCGAGTGCCGGGGCGCCGTCCTCGTAGACCGACGACGGACCGCCGGACAGGATGATCGCCTTCGGGTTCCGGGCGACCATCTCGGCCACGGACATCGTGTGCGGCACGATCTCGGAGTAGACCCGCGCCTCGCGCACGCGGCGGGCGATCAGCTGGGCGTACTGCGCCCCGAAGTCCACCACCAGGACCAGGTCGTGCTCGGGCTGCGTCTCCTCGGCCGTCATGGGCGAATCGTATCGGCGTACGCCCGTGGTCCCGAACCGGCGTCGTACCCGGCATTCGGGTCGTGATCCCGGGCGCGGGGCGACCCGAATGCCGGGTACGACGGGACTAGCCGGCCTGGCGCCGCAACCAGATCCGGCGCTGGTGCTCGTCCAGGGCCCGGCGCCGGGCGACGGTCGAGGTGTCGACCCACCATCCGGGCTGCTCGGTGGTCCAGCGACGGGGGCGGTCTGGCCGCTGCGCGGCGCGCCGGTAGGCCGCGTCGAGCCGCGCGAGGAAGGCGGACACGTCGCGGCGGTCCTCGGACAGCATCGTGACGAGCTCGAGGTCGAGGTCGCGGTACAGCGCGTCGCGGTCGAGGTCCTTGCGGCGGACGCCGTCGGCGAGGTGCACGGCTCCGTCGTACTCCCCGACGACGCCGGCCCGCAGGTCGATCAGGTCGGGGGTGACCAGGTGGCGGCCTGCCGGGGCGGCCGGGTCGAACAGCGGGCGGTTGGTCCACAGCACCGCCTCCGGCCGCCGGCGGAGCCAGGCCGTCCGCATCCCGACCTCCTGGGGCGACCAGGCGTTCTCGTCGGCGAGGTCGAGGGCTTCGCGGAAGGTGCAGATGCCGGGACGGGAGACCAGACCGCCGGCGTACCTCTGCAACCGGGCGAGGTCGGTGAGGTCGTCGGCGCAGGCCATGTCGATCACGCGGACCGCGGCGGTCACGGACGCGGCGCGGCAGGCCTCGAACGCAACGGCACGCTCGACGCGGGTGACCGGCAGGCCGTCGACCACCTCGACATCGGCTTCGAAGAGCCAGTCCTCGGTCAGCTCCACGCCGGCCCGCGGCCGGGCGCCGCGGGTGGTGAGGGCGATCGGGACGTCCAGCCGGGTCCGGCCGTCCGCGGCCAGCCCTCCGAACCACCGCACTTCCCGCCAACCGAGCGACGCCCACCCGGTCACCGCTGCGTCCGCAGGAAGCCCGGCGAGCGCCTCGACCACCCGCTGGTCGAGCGCGCCGCCGTCGATCCCGCTCGGGACGCACCAGCCGGGCGCGACCCGCCGCCACCGCGGTCCGCGCGCCTGTCCCGGGGTCGGTCCCGTCCGACCGGTCGGGTCGACGTGGCAGGGCAGCACGACGCCGGGACGGGTGACGGAGTGCGGGAACATCCCCCGATCGTGCTCCGAACCGGTCCTCCGGGTGACGGCTCTCCACAGGCGCCCGTCCGGCCCTCACCCGGCGCTCGTCGTACCCGGCAATCGGGTCGTGATCGAGCGGTCCGGACGACCCGAATGCCGGGTACGACGAGAGAACCCGCCCCGCGAAAACACCCGGAAAACGCACCAGGGCCCGGCCGGGGAGGGAGGGTGGCCGGGCCCTGATTGTCCACGCAACTGATGGACAGTGCCTGGACCGAGCCCGGGCTTCGGGAGGGAGCGTGAATTCCCGGGCTCGCTTCGTTCAACGACACCCCTGAGAGGGAGTTACGCCGGCTCCGAACAAGTTCGACGAAAAGTTCTGGGGCGGTCCCGGATCACTCCGGAACCGCCCCAGCAGGCACGTCAGCCCCAGCGGTCAGCTGACCCCGACGATGGGCAGGCGCAGGGCCGCCGGCGCGTCATCCGGTACGACGGGCGCCCGCGGCGCCACCGGCTCGATCGACGCGTAGGCCTCTCCGAGCGCGGGCCGGGAGTCCGCCTCGCCCTTGTTGGGCCAGTAGGCCATCGCCCGCTCGGCCTGGGCGGTGATCGTCAGCGACGGGTTCACACCGAGGTTGGCCGAGATGGTGGAGCCGTCGACGACGTGCAGGCCCGGGTGGCCGTACATCCGCTGGTAGGCGTCCACGACACCCGTGGCGGCGCTGTCACCGATGGTGCAGCCGCCGATGAAGTGGGCGGTCAGCGGGCGGTTGAACGGCTCGCCGATGGTGCCGCCGGCGGTGCCGCCGCCCATGACCGCCGCCATCCGGCGGACGGCGTCGTTGGCGGCCGGGATCCAGGTCGGGTTCGGCTCGCCATGGCCCTGCTTGGACGACAGGATCCACTTCCCCGCGACCCGCTTGGGGAAGGTGGTGATCGAGTTGTCGACCGACTGCATGACCAGCGCGATCACGACCCGCTCCGACCAGTGCTTGACGTCGTAGAGGTCGCGGACCCGGCTCCGTTCCTTCCACAGCTCCTTGAGCCACACCTTCCAGCGCGGGTCGGGTCCGTCACCGTCGGTGAGCACGGTCTGCATCAGCGACATGGCGTTGCTGCCCTTGCCGTAGCGGACGGGCTCGATGTGGGTGTGCTCGTCGGGGTGCCACGAGGAGGTGATCGCGACGCCGTCGGTGTAGTCGACGTCGGAGCCCTGCGGCGCGATCGCGCCGAGGATCGACTCGGAGTTGGTGCGCGTCAGGTGGCCGAGCCGGTCGGAGACGTTCGGCAGGTCGCCGGTCGCCTTGAGCCGGTGCAGCAGCTTCTGGGTGCCGAGCGCAGCGGCCGAGAAGACGACCTGCTCGGCGGTGAACGTCCGCACCGCCGTACGACGCGACAGCTTCGCCTTCGTCCACCGTGTGTCGACCCGGTAGCCGCCGCCGGCCAGGGGCCGGACCCGGGTGACCGTGGTGAGCGGGTGCACCTCGGCGCCGTTCTGCTCGGCGAGGTAGAGGTAGTTCTTGACCAGCGTGTTCTTGGCGTTGTGGCGGCAGCCGGTCATGCACTCACCGCAGTCGGTGCAGGTGTTGCGTCGCGGCCCGGCACCACCGAAGTACGGGTCCTCGACCGAGTCTCCCGCCGACTGCGAGGGGCCGCCGAAGAACACGCCGACGGGAGTGGCGTGGAAGCTGTCGCCGACACCCATCTCGTCGGCGACCTTCTTCATCACCTCGTCGGACGGCGTCATCCGCGGGTAGGTGACCACACCCAGCATCCGCTTCGCCTGGTCATAGTACGGCGCCAGCTCGGCCTTCCAGTCCGTGATGTGCGACCAGGACGGGTCCTTGTAGAACGGCGCGAGCGGCTCGTAGAGCGTGTTGGCGTAGACCAGCGAGCCGCCGCCGACACCCGCGCCGGCGAGGATCAGGCAGTCCTTGACCATGTCGATGCGCTGGATGCCGTAGCAGCCGGCGGACGGGGCGTAGAGGTACTTCTTCAGGTCCCACGAGTTGTCGGCGAAGTCGGCGTCGGCGAACCGCGCACCGGCCTCGAGGACGCCGACCTTGTAGCCCTTCTCGGTCAGCCGCAGCGCGGTGACCGAGCCACCGAAGCCCGACCCGATGACCAGGACGTCGTAGTCGAAGTCGGTCATGCGCGCCCCAGCTTGTCCATCAGGCGCAGCGAGGTCGTCATGAACTTCGCGTAGCCCTCGTCGGACATGCCGAGCATCGGACCGAACCGGATCAGCCGCTGCGTGGCGACCGACTGGGTCTCGGTGTAGCGGTGGATGCCCTCGCTGCCCTGGCGCCGGCCCATGCCGGACTCGCGCATGCCGCCCATCGGGGCGTCGATGCTGGCGAAGGTCGCGCCGAAGGCCTCGTTGACGTTGACCGTGCCGCACTTGATCTGGCGGGCGATCGCGCGGCCGCGGACGGTGTCGCGGGTGTAGACCGAGCCGTTGAGGCCGTACTCGCCGTCGTTGGCGCGGGCGATCGCGTCGGCCTCGTCGTGGAACCGGTAGATCGACACGACCGGGCCGAAGGTCTCGTTGCCGAAGCAGGTCATCTCGGGGGTGACGCCCTCGAGGATGGTCGGCTCGAAGTAGTACGGCGCCAGGTCGGGCCGGGCCTTGCCGCCGGCGAGCACCCGGGCGCCCTTCGCGACCGCGTCCTCCACGTGGGCGGTGACCGTCTCGAGCTGGTCGGCCGAGATCAGGGTGCCCATGTCGGCGTCCCAGTCCATCGTGGCGCCGAGGCTCATCGCCTTGGTGCGGGCGACGAAGCGCTCGACGAACCGGTCGTAGACGGCGTCGGCGACGAACATCCGCTCGGTGGAGACGCACAGCTGGCCGGCGTTGGAGAAGCAGGCGCGTACGGCGCCCTCCGCGGCCCGCTCGACGTCGGCGTCACGGAGCACGAGGATCGGGTTCTTGCCGCCGAGCTCGAGCGAGCAGCCGATCAGCCGCTCGGCCGCCTGCTTGGCGATGATCTTGCCGGTGGCGGTGGAGCCGGTGAAGCAGATGTAGTCGGAGCGCTCGATGATCGGCGTACCGAGTTCACGGCCGGGTCCGGCCACGACCTGCCACAGGTCGCGCGGGAACCCGGCGTCCTCGAGCAGCTGGGCGCCGAGCAGGGCGGACAGCATGGTCTGGGCGTCGGGCTTGGTCACCACGGCGTTGCCGGCGAGCAGGGCCGGGAGGCCGTCGCACAGCGCCATCGTGAACGGGTAGTTCCACGGCGAGATGATGCCGACGACGCCCTTGGGCACCCGGTTGAGCTCGACCTTCGTCAGCACGGGTACGACGCCCGGGCGGCGCTGGGTGTCGAGGTGCTGGTGGGCGGTGCGGGCGTAGTAGCGCGCGGTGAGCGCGATGTGCAGCGGCTCGTCGAAGGCGTGCTTGCGGGCCTTGCCGGACTCGAGCTGGATCAGGTCCATGATCTCGGCCTGCCGGTCGAGCACGATGTCGTGCAGCCGGTGCAGGATCCGGGCCCGCTCGTCGATCGACACCCGCGCCCACGCGGCCTGGGCGACCCGCGCACGGCGGAACGCCTCGGCGACGTCGTCCGTGCTCGACTGCGGGATGTTGGCGACCGGCGCACCGTTGATCGGCGAGAAGACCTGGCTGGACCTGCCGGTCGTCGAGAGGACCCGGTCGGTCAGCCGGGCGACGTACTCCGGCTCGAGGGCGTACGACGCCCGCGGGTCGTGCTCGGGGTCGTGCGGGCCGTCAACGACCGGGCCGTCGGAGGACGCGCCGGAGCCGGGAATCGCTTCGCTCATGGGACGAGGGTAGGTGACCGCAGTCACCGAATCTACTGATCGGTAGCAGATGTGCCGCTTTACACATCCCTCCCCCGTGTCAAGGGGGCCGGATCCGCTGCAAACCGGCTGCAAATGGGCCGGCGCAGGCTCGTCGGCACGGCGACGAGAGGCGTCGCCCCCGAGCACCAGGAGACCGCGATGAGCATCGACCACCAGCACCCGGCCAGCACCCAGCGGACCGAGCAGAAGAGCTTCGGCACACCCGACGAGACCCGCTCGTTCGAGCGCGGCGTCGCCGAGATCCTCACCGTCGGCGGCACCCCGATCGGCCGCCTGGTCCTGCAGCCGGGCTGGCGGTGGTCCGAGCACGTGAAGCCGATCGCCGGCACCGACCTGTGCGAGGCCCCGCACTTCCAGTACCACGTGAGCGGCGAGCTCGGGATCGTGATGGCCGACGGCACCGAGCTGGTCGCCCGCCCCGGTGACGTCACCTCGCTGCCGGAGGGCCACGACGCCTGGGTGATCGGCGACGAGCCGGTCGTGGTGGTCGACTGGTGGGGAGCCTCGAACTACGCGAAGCCCTGAGCCGGGCGCGTGCGCCGCCTAGGATGGCGCGCGTGAGCGCACTCGCCGTGCGTGTGCTCGGGGAACTCACGGTCGACGGCTTCGACGTCGCACAGCTGGACAGGAAGGCCCGCGGGTTCCTCCTGCTGCTGGCGCTCGCCCGCGGGGCGGCGGTCCCGGTCGACGCCGCCGTCGACGCGCTCTGGGGCGAGGACCCGCCACGCCGGCCTGGCGACCAGGTCGCCGTCCTCGCGAGCCGGGTACGACGCCTGCTGGGTCGCGAGCGCCTCGAGCGGACCGACCGCGGCTACCGCCTGCACGCCGACTGGTGCGACCTGGTCGAGCTGGACGCGGTGACCCGGGAGGCAGAGCGCCGCCACGCGGCCGGGGAGCCGGGGGCGGCGACCGCGGCGGCCCGGGCGGTGCTCGCGCTGCTGCGAGGACCGGTGCCGGAGGTGCGGCCCGAGGCGGCGTGGGCCGCGGCCGAGCAGGCGGCGGCGGTGCGGCTGGTGCAGCGCGCCCGCCGGGTCGCGGCGAGCAGCCTGCTGGCGGCCGGCGAGTGGCGCGACGCCCTGGAGCTGGCCACGGCCGACCTCGTCGAGGACCCGCTCGACGAGCAGGCGGCACGCACGGCGATGCGGGCCCACGCGGCGGCGGGCCGGCCGGCCCAGGCGCTCGCGGTGCACGCCGCGCTGCGCGAGACCCTGGCCGACCAGCTCGGCGTCGACCCCGACGAGGAGACGGCGGCGCTGCACACCGCGATCCTGCGCGGGGACCTGCCGGTCGTCCGGTCCGCGACCCACGTGCCCGCGCTCGTGGGCCGGGACAGCCAGCTCGCGCACCTCGACTCGCTGGTCGCCAGGGCTGCCGCCGACCGCGCACCCCGGATCGCCGTGGTGTCCGGCGAGGCCGGGATCGGGAAGACCACCCTGCTGACCAGCTGGGCCGCGTCTCGTCGTACGGCGGGCGACCGGGTGCTGCTCGGGACCTGCGGTCCCCTCGACCGGGCGGCACCGCTCGACGTCGTCCTGTCCGCCCTGGCCGAGCACCTGGACGACGCCGACCACGAGGCCCTGCTCGGCTCCACGGACGCCGCCCGCTCCGTCGACCCCGCCCTCGGGCCGTCCGTGCTCTACGCCGCGCTCACCCGTGCCCTCGCGCGGATCGCCGCGGACCGTCCGCTCGTCCTGGTCGTCGACGACGCGCACCTGGCCGGACCGACGCTGGCCGACTGGCTGGCCTACCTGCGTCGCCGTCCGCTCCCCCTCGTCGTCGTGCTCGGTGCCCGCCCGGCAGAGGGGAACGACCTCCCCGCCACCGACCACGTCGGGCTCGGTCCGCTGGACCGGACGCACGTCGCGGCGCTGGTCGGTGAACGACGAGCCGACGAGCTGTACGCACGCTCGGGCGGCCACCCGCTCTTCCTCGCCGAGCTCGCGTCGGTGCCCTCCGGCGACCTGCCGGAGTCCCTCGTCGCCGCGGTGACCGCCCGCTGCAACGACCTCGGCTCCGCCGGCGAGCTGGTGCGCACCGCCGCCGTCCTGGGCGGCGACCTCGACATCGACCTGCTCGCCGGAATCCTCGGGCGCAGCACCCTGGCCGTGCTGACGGACGCCGAGCGCGCGGCTCGCAGCGGCCTGCTCGTCGAGGTCGCGGGCCGGCTGCGGTTCCGGCACGACCTGGTCCGCACCGCCCTCGTCTCCGGTACGACGACCGGCCGGACCGCGCTCCTGCACCGCGAGGCCGGGCGGGCGCTCGCCCGGCGCCACGACGCCGACCCGGCCACCGTCGCCGAGCACGCCCGGCTCGGCGGCGACGGGGAGCTCGCGGCGCGCGCGCTGCGCACGGCCGCCGGCCGAGCCGCGGAGCGCTTCGACCACGCGACCGCCGAGGACCTGCTCGACCAGTCGCTCGCGCTCGCGGCCGACGACGACACCCTGCTCGCCCGGGCCCGGGTGCGGATCCGGCGTCGGCGCTACCGCGATGCCGAGGAGGACGCGCTCGCGGCCACCCGCTCCGGGCCGATGCGCTGGGAGACGGCGGCGTGGGCGGCGTACTTCGACCGGCGCTTCGACGACGCCGCGTCGTACGCCGAGGACGGGACGCTGGCGGCGGACGACGGTGCGTCGCGCACCCGCTGCCTGGTCGCGTCCGGGCGGATCCTGCACGCCCGCGGCGAGCTCGACCGGGCCCGGGAGCAGCTCGACACCGCCCTGGTCGAGGCGACCGGCGAGGACCGGCTCGAGGCCGCGGCCTGGCTCGGGGTGCTGCACGCGCACCGCAGCGAGGTCGACGCCGCGCTGGCCCTGCTCCGACCCGCGACCCGGCCTGGGGTCGGCGTCGCGCACACGGCCGCTTCGCTGCACGCGCTGCTGTTCACCGGGCACACCCTCGCCGTCGCGGGCCGGGCCGGGGAGGCGCTGGCCTGCTTCGACGGCTACACGACCGAGGTCGAGCGCCGCGACGTCCCCCGCTTCGCCGGGCGCGGGGTGAACTTCTCCGGCTGGGTGCTGCGCAACCTCGGCGACGTCGCGGCCGGCGTCGACGCCCACCAGCAGGCGGCCGAGGAGGCGGTCGACGGTGTCGTGATCCCGGAGGTGCTGGTCGCCGCGCTCGAGGACCTGGCCGAGGAGCGGCTGCGCGCGGGCGATCCCGACGCCGCTGCCGCGCTGCTCGACCGGGCCCGCGCGACCCTGGTCGGCGACCTCGTGTTCGGGTGGCGGCTGGCGATGAAGCTGCAGCTGCTGCAGGCACAGGTCCACCTGCTGCGCGAGGAACCCGAGCCCGCCCTCGCGGTGGCCCAGGCCCTCGCCGACGCCGCTGCGGCCGCCGGGGTCCCCCGCTACGACGCCTGCGCCCGGCTGCTGGTCCACCGGGCCGCGCACGCGCTCGGCGAGCCGGTCGACCGGGAGGCGGCGTGGCGCGACCTCGGCCGGGTCGAGCACGCGGTCGGCATCGAGGCGTGGTGGTGGGCCGGCAGCACCGGCGCTGCGCTCGGGGAGGAACGCTGGCTGACCCACGCCGAGCAGCTGGCAGCGGACATCGAGCGCTCAGCAGCTACGACGTGAACTGCACCAGGTCGGCGCAGAAGTCGCGGTCGGAGAAGTCGCTGTGCCCCGTGGACGACCGCACGACGCGGAACGAGTCCGGCACCTCGATGTCGTCCTCGGGGTCGCCCGGCGTGCCGTTGTAGTCGATGTCGAACGCGAAACGGGTCTGCCCGGGGTCCTTGAGCACCAGTGTCCCCGCCGCGTCGTAGTAGCGGGACCCTCCCGAGGCGAACACGGTGATCGTGATGGTGCCATCGCCGTTGTCGACGATCGTGTGGTCCCGGCTGCTGGCCGTGAAGGCGTTGGTGAACGTGCCCCCGGTGTCGAGGTTGGTCGTCACGACGGAGCCGTGCAGGCTCTCGCGGTAGTAGGGGAACGGCGACGAGCCGCGCTGGTTGAACACGAAGCTGCCCTCGACGTCGATGGCGTCCTGGGCCGGCGTCCCGTCGCAGTCGTAGACGTCGCTGGTGAACACGTCGTGGAAGTGGCCCTTGTCGATGGGCTGGGCGACCGCATGCGCGGCGGGTACGGCGCTGGCCGCGACCGCCGCACCAAGGGCAAGAACGAGACGCGTGCGCATGGCTCCTCCTGGGTCGGGACGACCCGTCCAGCGTGGCACCGACGACGCGTGCCGCCATGCCCGATCTTGGGGCTTTCGGCTCAGTTCGCCGTGACCACGAGCATCGGTACGACGACCGGCGGCGCGCCGTCCAGCAGCCGGGCGGCTTCCTCCTGAACGGCCTCGCGCTCGGCGGGAGGGAGGCCGGCGACGAAGGGCGCGTGGTGGGCCATCCCCAGCCGCCAGGCGACCAGGTCCGCCGGATCGGCGAGACCGGCGGCGACCTCGACCCGGTCGACCGCGACCGACCCGTAGCCGCCCGCGGACACCAGCTCAGCCAGCCGGTCCGGGGCACCGAAGCGGCGCTCGGGGCCGGCCTTGAACGCGACGTACCAGCCCGGCGGCCGGTACCCGTGCGCGGCGAGCACCTGCTCGACGACGTCCTTGGCCGGGTGCGTCCAGCCCTCGGCGAACGCGGAGGCGGCGAGCACGGGCGCGACCCGGCGCAACGCTGAGAGCACCGGTACCGGGTCGGTCAGGTGGCCGAGGCTGAAGGCCGCCAGCGCGACGTCGAAGGACCCGTCGGCGAAGGGCAGACGGGCCAGGTCGGCAGCGACGGCGAGGGCCGGCGGGCGCGGCAGGATCGCCGGGGCCAGGTCCACCGCGACCACCCGCGCCGCACCGGCTCGACGCGCCGCGTCGCCGGCGACGCCGGTGCCGGCACCGGCGTCCAGCACCGCGGCACCGGCGAGGTCGAGGCCGTCGACCAGGGCCGCGGCCAGCCGGGCGTAGAGCCGTGCCGGACCTGCGCGCCACGCGGGCGCGGCGACGTCGTAGGCCCGCCGGATCGCGTCGCTCATCGCAGCAGGGGCGCCGCCTCGACGGCTCGCTCCTCCCACCACGCCAACTCGTCGTCGTACCCACCCAGCGCCTTCTCCCAGCCGAACTGCACGAGCGCGCCGAGCAGCGCGAGCGCGAGCTGCCGCTCCCACCACGGCTCGGTGGCGACGCCCCGACGCTCGAGCGCGGCCCGGTAGTCGTCGATCGCCTGCTCCTTGCTGACCGGCAGCCGGCGGCAGTTGATGGCGAGGTACCACGCCAGGTCGGCCGTGCCCGCTCCCCGGCCCGGGGTCTCCCAGTCGAGAAGGACGGTGCGGCCCGCATCGTCGGTGCCGAGGTTGTCGAGCTTCCAGTTGCCGTGGACGAAGGTCTGCGGCGTCGCCGCGAGCGCCGTCAGCAGAGGGTCCGGCTCCTCGACCAGGGGTACGACGACCGCCGCGGCCCGCGGCGCCACGGACTCCAGCCGCGGCCAGCCCTCCGCCACCAGGCTGGGCACGAGGTGCGTCGAGCCGAGCGCGGACTCGGTGGCCGCCATCCGCGGGGACAGCTCGAGGTAGCGGTTGCGCGGGGTGACGACGTCGACGTCGAGCCCCGTCTCCCAGAAGGTGGCGTGCAGCGCGGCCATGTGGTCGAGGAAGCGGGTGTTCTGCTCGGCGCTGATCGGGTCGTCGACGGCCGGCACCAGCCACGGACCCACGTCGTGCATGAGCACGGCAGACAGCGTCGGCCGGTGCCGGTCGTGGGCGACCGCGACGATCGGCTGGACGATCTCGTGCGGCAGCGCGTCGAGGATCCCCCGCCGCCACAGCGCCACCGTCGGGGTCCCGGGCACCCCCGCCGCCCGCAGCGTCCAGTCGGCCTCGTGGTCGAGATACTTGACGACGTACGGCCGCCCGTCGATCCGCACCCGTTCCAGGACCGCTCCCGACTTCCCCGGGGCGTCGAGCGCCGCGCGATCGGTCGCGCCGTCGAGCAGGGCGGCGACGGAGTCGAGGACGGTGCGCTCAGGCATCCGCGGCCGCCATCTCGGCCAGCAGGGACGCCGGCCAGCGGCGGAGCTCCTCGAACCGCCCGGGGTCGGCGAACCAGCCCCGGTGGGTCGCGCGGATCTGCTCCGACCCGGCGCGGTGGAACCGCCAGTTCGGGACGGTCGCGTCGAGGGTCGCGCCGTGCGCCCACACGTCGTCGCACTCGTCGATGCGGGCGAGGCGCACGGCCTCGAGGAATCGGTCGACCACCGGCTGCTGGGACATCGCGGGCTCCTCGGCTCGGCTCATTCTGGCAGCACCGAGCCTGCGCGGACAGCCTTGCAGCAGGCTTGCAACCGCCTACATCGGCGGGTCGATGTCTCGATACGCCGGTCGTGAATGGCGAGCAAGCTCGCCATTCACGCGACTACTCGACCTCCCGACCTGATCCGTGACCGCGCGAGCAAGCTCGCCCGGTCACGGGGTCGCGAGGTAGACCGACTTCGCCTCGGTGTACTGAGCCAGGCCCTCGGGACCGAACTCGCGGCCCAGGCCGGAGGCCTTGAAGCCGCCGAACGGCGCCGAGAAGTCCATCGTGTAGGTGTTGATGCCGTAGGTGCCGGTGCGCACGCCGCGGGCCACCTCGAGGCCGGCCTCCTGGTCGGCGGTCCACACGGTGCCGGCGAGGCCGTACTCCGAGTCGTTGGCGATCCGGACGGCGTCGGCCACGTCGACGTACGGGATGACCGAGAGGACGGGCCCGAAGATCTCCTCCTGGGCGATCCGCATCTTGTTGTCGACGCCGGCGAAGACGGTCGGGCGGACGTACCAGCCGCGGTCGAGGCCCTCGGGGCGGCCCTCGCCGCCGGTCAGCAGCTGGGCGCCCTCCTCCTGGCCGATCCGGATGTACGACGTCACGCGCTCCTGCTGGCGCTGCGCGACCATCGGGCCGATCTCGGTGGCGGGGTCGAGCGGGTCGCCGACCTTCATGGCACCGATGGCGGCGGCCAGGGCGGCGGCGAAGGCGTCGTGCCGCTCCTGCGAGACGAGCACGCGGGTCTGAGCGACGCAGGCCTGGCCGGAGTTCATCACGCCGAGGAACTTCAGGCCCTCGATCGCGGCGGCCTCGTCGGCGTCGTCGAGGATGATCGCGGCCGACTTGCCGCCGAGCTCGAGCGAGACCCGCTTGAGCTGCTCGCCGCAGATCGCGCCGATCTTGCGGCCGGCGGCGGTGGAGCCGGTGAACGCGACCTTGTCGACGCCGGGGTGGCGCACCAGGTGCTCGCCGACCTCGCGACCGCCCGCCACGATCGAGACGACGCCCTCGGGCACGCCGGCCTCGACGAGCAGCTCGGCGAGCAGGTAGCCGTCGAGCGGGGTCTCCGGTGCCGGCTTCACGACGACGGTGCAGCCGGCCAGCAGCGCCGGCACGACCTTCGACAGGATCGTGAACTGCGGGACGTTCCACGGCGGGATGGCGGCGACGACACCGACCGGCTCGTGGCGCACGACGACGTCCGCGCCGAGCACGCCCGCACGCCGCTCCTCCCACGGGAACTCCCGCGCGATGCCGAGGAAGGCCTCGATCTGCATCCACGGCGCCGGCGCCTGGGCGAGCGAGCTGAACGAGATCGGCGAGCCCATCTCGGTGGAGATGATGGTCGCCATCTCCTCGAGCTTCGCGGCGTACAGACCGGACAGGTTCTGCACGATGTCGATCCGCTCGGCCGGGCTCATCCGCGGCCACGGGCCCTCGTCGAAGGCCCGGCGGGCCGCGGCGACCGCAAGGTCGATGTCGGCGGTCGATCCCTCGGGGACCCGTGCGACGACCTCCTCCGAGTGCGGGGAGACCACCTCCAGCACGGCGTCGGTGGCGGGCTTCGCCCAGGTGCCGCCGATGAAGAGGGCGTCGCGGTCGAGGGTCATGGGGGTTCCTTTCAGTCGTACGTCTCGATACGCCGCTCGTTCCTCGCGGCTACTCGACGAGCTTTGTTGGGTCAGGGGGCGAGGGTGAACCAGTCGGCGAAGCCGCTGGGGTCGTGCCGGCCGAGGGCGCCGTGCTCGAACAGGCCCCACCCCTCGGAGCCCTCGGGTACGCCGGCACCGGCGCCGTGCACGGTGGCGCGGCCGACGTGGTCGATCACGCCGAACATGACGCGTCCGGCGACGGCCGGGTCGTTCATGTCGTAGGTCAGCCGCTCGGTGAACGCCGCGCCCTTCCACATGCCGTGGGTCCAGTCGGAGTCACCGCCGTACCCGCCGCCGACGTGGATCGGCACCGGCAGCTTCGACTCGACCTCGAGCACGAGCTCCTTGCCCTCGGGCGTGGTGCAGGTGACGGTGGCTCCGGTCGGCACGCGGGTGCCCGAGCCGTAGCGGATCTCGACCCGGGGCCAGCCGAGCTGCTCGACCCGTCCGTCCTTCCACGTGCGGGTGCAGTCGTTGAGGGTCCGGAAGCCGTCGGGGGTCTCCTGGATGATCATCACGATGCAGAAGTCCTCGAAGCGCAGCGGCAGATAGAGCCACCACATGCCCTCGAAGGCCGGGTCGGCCGGCTTGCCGGCGGGCGCCGCCTCGCCGACCGGCCGGATGCCCCAGGAGCGGTCACGGGTGCCGACCCAGCGGTCGGGCGTGACGGCGATGTCGGTGCCGTCGACGCTGAGGACGCCCTCCCAGGTGCCGACCTGGGCGAAGCGCTGCGCGTCGAGCGTCGTACCGCTGCCCTGGC
The DNA here is from genome assembly GCF_057813895.1 of Nocardioides sp. F233. Classification (NCBI taxonomy): domain Bacteria; kingdom Bacillati; phylum Actinomycetota; class Actinomycetes; order Propionibacteriales; family Nocardioidaceae; genus Nocardioides; species Nocardioides sp. F233. The sequence goes on along the minus strand of NZ_JBVASH010000007.1, from coordinate 62,480 downwards.
GCATCACGTGGGGCAGCTCCTGGACGACCGGGAAGGAGCCCTCCCAGGTGAGGTCCATCGCGATGCCCTCGGTCTCCTCGAGCACGACGCGCAGCTTGCGCAGCGGCTCGACGACCTCGATGCGGTAATTGCCGACCTGCTGGTCCATCCGGTCGGCACCGCGCGGGTCGGCGGCGTCGCCGAGGTGCAGGCCGGTCTGCTCGTCGCCGCGGCGGAGCAGGACGTAGGCGTCCTTGGTGCCGAGGTTCGGGTAGAAGCCGAGCCCGGTGATCAGGAACAGGTCGCCGGTGCGGTCGTGGGCGTTGAGGTAGCAGCGGTCGTAGAAGTTGCGGTCGCTGCTGCCCGCCCAGGCGACCGGACGCGGGAGCTGGTGGATCGGGAACTCGTCGAGCGGGCCGACGCCGTAGTACTCGCCGTGCAGGCCGTGGTCGTTCCGGGTGCTCATGCACCCACCTCCTCGAGGAGCCGCTCGAAGAGCGGGCGGTGGTGGAAGACGGACTCGGGGTCCTCGGGCTTCTCGATCTCCCCGAAGTGGATCTGCCGGGCGCTGGTGCGCATGAAGACACAGGCCCACAGCACGGCGGCGTGCAGCTGGTGCCAGGTGAGGTCGCCGACCTCGACCCCGCTGATCTCGGCGTACGCCGTCCGCGCGGCGTCCGCGTCGAGGAACTCCGGCATGCCCGGCAGGCCGAGCATGGTCGCGATCTCCTGGAAGACCCGGTGCGCGAACACCATCCAGGCCAGGTCCATCTCGCGGGTGCCGAGGGTCGCCATCTCCCAGTCGAGGACGGCGACGGGACGGAAGTCGTCGTACATCGCGTTGCCGATGCGGGCGTCTCCCCAGACCAGCACCGGGTCGGCGCTCTCGTCGGGAAGGTTGGCCTCGAGCCACGCGAGGCCGCGCTCGACCAGCGGAGAGCGCGGGCTGCCCTCGGGGGCGTTGACGGCGTACTCGTACCAGGACCGGGTCTTGGCGATGTTGCGGGCGAGCGGGGTCGCGCCGTCGTACCCGGCGTTCGCGGGGTCGAGGAACGCGAAGGTCGTCGCGGCGTCGGGGATGGCGTGCAGCCGGGCCAGCACCTCGATGCTGGTGCGCTGCAGCCGGGCCTGCTCCTCGGGCGAGGCGTCGAAGAGCCAGTTGTCGCCGAACGTGTAGGGCAGCACGTCCGGCGGGACGACGCCGGCGATCCGGTCCATGAGGAAGAACGGCGTGCCGAGCACGTCGCCGGTCGGCTCCATCCACCGCACCGCGGGCACCGGCACCTCGGTCAGCTCCGAGGCCAGCCGCATGGCGTCGTACTGGTCGCCGAGGCGGTACTCCTGGAACACCGGCAGGTCCTCCGGCGCCGGGGCGACCCGGGCGATGAGCTGCTCGGTGACCCGCTCCCCGTCGACGGTGTGCGCGAGGTCGAGGACGACCGTCTCGCTCGACATGCCGTTGCTGTCGACCCCCGCGTGGAGGGTGACGACGGGGTCGGCGCCGGCGGGCAGCACAGTGGCGAGCCACTCCTCGAGGCGGTCGTGGACCGCGCCCTGGTCGCGGCTCGACCGCTGCAGGGTCATCTCAGCCATCTCTGCGGGCAACGACTCGCTCACGGGTCCTCCTGCTTCCACGTTACTAGAACGTGTTCTACGTCACGACGAGCGTTACGGTACCCTCGGTATCGAAAGAGGGGAAGAGGTCATGGGGATGAAAATGGCTGCGCCTCGCACGACATCCCGTGCGACCGGCCGGCCGCGGGACCCGCGGATCGAGCAGGCCGCGCTCGACGCGGTCCGCGCCCTGCTCGCCGAGGGCGGGTACGCCGCCGTCACCGGCGCAGCCGTCGCCGCCCGAGCCGGTACGACGAAGGCGGCGCTCTACCGCCGCTGGACCGCGCTGCCCCACCTCGTCCACGAGGCCGCGTTCCCCAGTGAGCTCGCCCTCGACATGCACCTCGGCGGGTCGCTGGAGGACGATCTCGACGGCATCGTCCGCGGCGCCCGCGACGCCCTCTGCTCCCCCGTCGGCGCGGCCGCCCTGCCCGCCCTGCTGGCCGAGATCACCACCTGGCCCGACCTGCACGCGGCCATGCTGGAGCGCTTCTCCGGGTCGTTCCGGGCGATCGACGAGCGGCTCGCACTGGCCGTGGCGGCCGGCGAGGCGCATCCCGACGCCCGGGCCGACGACCTGATCCAGACGATCGTCGGGACGATCATCGCCGGGGTGCTGCTGACCCCCGGCCAGCTCGACGACGCCTGGGTCGACCGGCTCACCGCGAGCCTGGCCCGCAGCCTGCGGCCCTAGCGTCCTGTCAGGACGCTAGGAGATCTCCGCGAGGGCCAGGCCCTCCTCGTCGCCGAGCCGGGCGAGCGCCTCGGCATCGGGACCGTAGACGGCGGAGCCGCCGATGAAGGTGGACGGCCCGCAGCGCCCGGTGAGGCCGGCGACCACGACGTGCAGCCCGTGGTCGAGCGCACGAGCGGCGTAGGTGACGTCGAGGCGTCGCGCGCCACCCGGGAAGTACGCGACCGAGGCGAGGTAGACGCTGGCCCCGGCCGCCGCGGCGGTCGCGGCGTGCTCCGGGACGCTGCCGTCCTTGCAGATCGACAGCGCGAGCACGACGCCGTCGACGGTGATCGTCGCGGGGTGCTCGCCGGGGACGAACCAGGTGGTCTCGTCGCCGTCGAGGTGCTGCTTGTCGTACGGCGCCGTGGTGGTGCCGTCGGGCTCGACGACCACCGACGCGAGGGTCCGGCCGTGGTCGCGACGCAGCGCGGTCGAGGCGACCACGGTGGCGCCCGCTGCGGCCGCGGCCGCGCGCAGCGGGTCGAGCAGCGGCCCGGCCAGGTCGATCGGGGTCGGCACGGCGCCGCAGAACGCGCTGGCGTCGTACCCGGTCAGGAAGGCCTCGGGGAACACCACCACCCGGGCACCTCGCCCGCCCGCCTCGCGGACGAGGCGGGCGGCGGTGGCGACGTTGTGGGCGAGGTCGCCGGCGCGGGCCTCGGCCTGGGCGGCGGCGACGATCATCAGTGCGCGACGACCTCGACGCGCTGGAACTCCTTGAGCTCCGTGTAGCCGGTGGTGGCCATCGAGCGCTTGAGGGCGCCGACCAGGTTCATGGTGCCGTCGGCGACACGGGAGGGCCCGAACAGGATCTCCTCGATGGTGCCGACCTGGTCGAACTGGACCCGCTGGCCGCGCGGCAGGTCCGCGTGGTGCGCCTCGGCGCCCCAGTGGAAGCCGCGGCCGGGGGCGTCGGTGGCGCGCGCGAACGGCGAGCCGACCATGACGGCGTCGGCGCCGCAGGCGATCGCCTTGGCGAGGTCGCCCGAGGTGCCGATGGAGCCGTCGGCGATGACGTGGACGTAGCGGCCGCCCGACTCGTCGAGGTAGTCGCGCCGCGCGGCGGCGACGTCGGCGACCGCCGAGGCCATCGGGACGGAGATGCCGAGGACGGTGCGGGTGGTGTGGGCGGCGCCGCCGCCGAAGCCGACGAGGACGCCGGCCGCGCCGGTGCGCATCAGGTGGAGCGCGGCCTGGTGGGTCGCGCAGCCGCCGACGATGACCGGGACGTCGAGCTCGTAGATGAACTCCTTGAGGTTCAGCGGCTCGGCCTGGCTGGAGACGTGCTCGGCCGAGACGGTGGTGCCGCGGATGACGAACACGTCGACGCCCGCGTCGGTCACCGTCTTGGCGAACTCCTTGGTGCGCTGCGGCGACAGCGAGCCCGCCACCGTCACGCCGGCCTCGCGCACCTCGCGCAGCCGCTCGGTGATCAGCTCGGCCTTGATCGGCTCGGTGTAGATCTCCTGCAGGCGCCGGGTGGCCTCGACGCCCTGCAGCCCGGCGACCTCGTCGAGGAGCGGCTGCGGGTCGTCGTACCGCGTCCAGAGGCCCTCGAGGTTGAGCACCCCGAGGCCACCGAAGCGGCCGAAGTCGATGGCGGTCTTCGGCGACATCACCGAGTCCATCGGCGCGGCGAGGATCGGCAGGGAGAACCGGTACGCGTCGATCTGCCAGTCGACGCTGACCTCCTCGGGGTCACGCGTGCGCCGGGACGGCACGATCGCGATGTCGTCGAAGGAGTACGCCGTCCGGGCCCGCTTGGCGCGGCCGATCTCGATGTCGCTCACCCGAGGAGGATATCGGGGCGTGCCGTCGGGCCCGCACTCCGCGGGTCAGGCCAGGGCGAGGAACATGACGTGCAGCCCGGCGACGCTGCCGTCGGGGCGCCGGAATGCCCCCGGGACGGTGCCGATCACCTCGAAGCCGAGGCTGCGCCACAGCGCGACGGCCGCCGTGTTGGTGGCGACCACCGCGTTGAACTGGATGCCGGCGAAACCCCGCTCGCGGTGCCAGGCCACGACGTGCTCGCCGAGCGCCCGGCCCACGCCCGCACCCCGCGCGGTGGTGGACACCATGAAGGACGCGGTGCCGATGTGGCTGCCCTGGGCCGGCCGGTTCGGGCCCATCTTCGCGGTCCCGACCACGACGCCGTCGACCTCGGCGACCGCGACCGCGCCCGGCTGGCCGAGCCAGAAGTCCCGGGCCTCGACGTCGTCGAGCACCGGCATCGCGTAGGTCTCCCCCGCGGTCAGCACCTCGGCGATGATCGCCGCCACCGCCGGCCAGTCGGCGTCGCAGTAAGGGCGGATCGTCGGGGTCACCGGTGGTAGTTGGGCGCCTCGACGGTCATCTCGATGTCGTGCGGGTGGCTCTCCTTGAGCGAGGCCGAGGTGATCCGGATGAACCGGCCCTTGGCCTGCAGCTCGGGGACGGTCTGCGCGCCGACGTAGAACATCGACTGCGACAGGCCACCGAGGAGCTGGTGCGCGACGCCGGCGAGCGGGCCCTTGTAGGCGACCCGGCCCTCGATGCCCTCGGGGACGATCTTGTCGTCGCTGGTGACCTCGGCCTGGAAGTAGCGGTCCTTGGAGTAGGACTTCTTGCCGCGGCTCGACATGGCTCCCAGCGAACCCATGCCGCGGTAGGCCTTGTACTGCTTGCCCTGGTGGAAGACGACCTCGCCGGGCGACTCCTCGCAGCCGGCGAGCATCGAGCCGATCATCACGGACTCGGCGCCGGCCACGATGGCCTTGGCGATGTCGCCGGACTGCTGGAGGCCGCCGTCGGCGATGACGGGTACGCCGGCCGGCCCGGCCGCGAGGGAGGCCTCGTAGACCGCGGTGACCTGCGGAACGCCGCACCCTGTGACCACGCGGGTGGTGCAGATGGAGCCGGGGCCGAAGCCGACCTTGACCGCGTCGGCGCCGGCGTCGACGAACGCCTGGGCGCCCTCGCGGGTGGCGACGTTGCCGCCGATCACCTGGACGTGCTTGGTGGCCGGGTCGGACTTGAGCCGGCGGACCATGTCGAGCAGGAGGGTGACGTGGCCGTGGGCGGTGTCGGCGACGAGGACGTCGACACCGGCCTCGATCAGGCCGGTGGCCCGCTCCCAGGCGTCGCCGAAGTAGCCGATCGCGGCACCGACCATGAGCCGGCCGTCGCCGTCCTTGGACGCGAGCGGGAACTGCTCGGACTTCACGAAGTCCTTGACGGTGATCAGGCCGCCGAGGCGACCGTCGGCGTCGACGAGCGGGAGCCGCTCGCGCTTGTGCTTGCGCAGCAGCGCGGTGGCGTCGTCACGGTTGATGCCGACGGCGCCGGTGACCAGCGGCATCGGGGTCATCACCTCGTCGACCTTCGTGGTGGCCCACTCCGCGACGGGGGTGAACCGCAGGTCGCGGTTGGTGCAGATGCCGAGCAGCCGGTAGTCGGCGTCGACGACGGGGAGGCCGGAGACGCGGTACTCGCCGCAGATCCGGTCGAGCTCCTCGAGCGTCGCGTCGGGGCCGATGGTGACCGGGTTGGAGATGATCCCGGTCTGGGTCCGCTTGACGAGGTCGACCTGGTAGGCCTGCTCCTCGGCGGAGAGGTTGCGGTGGAGGATGCCGATGCCGCCCTGGCGGGCCATCGCGATCGCCATCCGCGACTCGGTCACGGTGTCCATCGCCGCGCTGATCAGCGGCGACCTCAGCGAGATCTCGCGGGTCAACCGCGAGGTGGTGTCGATCTCGTCCGGCACCAGGTCGGAATGACCGGGCAGCAGCAAGACGTCGTCGTAGGTGAGACCGAGTGCAGCGAACTTGTCGGGGACCTCCACTGGACCAGTGTAGGGCGTGAGCCGCATCACGCAGCGCTCGCCCCTTGACGGATCCGGGAGGCTGGGACCGTGGTTTCCGACCTCTCCCCGCACGTCCTCGTCCTCTTCGGCGCGACCGGCGACCTGGCCGCCCGCAAGCTCTTCCCGGGCCTCTACCGGCTGGCCGTCGCGGGCCGCCTGCCCGACCACGTCGAGGTGATCGGCAGCGGTCGCCACTCCCCCGGCAGCGACGACGACTTCCGCCGCCACGTACGCGACGCCCTGGCCGAGTTCGTCGGCGACGTCGACGAGTCCGTGGCCGGTCCGCTGCTCGAGCGGACCAGGTTCGTCGCGTCCTCGGCCGACGACGGTACGGCGCTCGCTCGGGCGGTCGCCGATGCCGAGGACCGGATCCTCGCCCGGTGCGGGTGCCTGCTGGGCGACGTACGCCGCCTGCTCTACCTCTCGGTCCCGCCCGGCGCGGTCAAGGGCATGGTCGGCATGCTCGACCGCGAGGACCTCGTGGACCGCTCGCGACTGGTGGCCGAGAAGCCGTTCGGCACCGACCTCGCCACCGCCCGCGAGCTCCACGACGTGCTCTGCTCGGCGTTCGCCGAGGACCAGGTGTTCCGGATCGACCACTTCCTCGGCAAGGAGGCGGTCCAGAACATCCTCGCGCTGCGCTTCGCCAACGGCCTGTTCGAGCCGGCGTGGAACCGGCACTCGATCGAGTCGGTGCAGATCGACGTACCGGAGAAGCTCACGGTCGAGGGCCGCGGCAGCTTCTACGAGGGCACCGGCTGCCTGCGCGACATGGTGACCACCCACCTCGCCCAGCTGCTCGGCTTCGTGGCACTGGAGGACCCGCACGCGTTCCGCGCCTCGGCCATCCGGGCCGCGAAGGCGGCCACCTTCTCGGCCGTGCGCCCGATCGACCCGGAGCGGGTGATCTTCGGCCAGTACGACGGCTACCGCGCGGAGCCCGACGTGGCTCCCGACTCGCAGGTGGAGACCTTCGTGGCCGCGGAGGTCTGGATCGACAACGACCGGTGGCGCGACGTCCCGTTCTACCTGCGCACCGGCAAGGCCCTGGCCGACGGGCGCCGCACGATCACGGTCCGGTTCCGCGACCCGCGGCACCGGTGGCTCAAGCCCGAGGGCGGCGGGATCCCCGAGCCCAACGAGCTGGTGATCGAGCTGGCGGACCAGCCGCGGATCGCCATCGACGTGCGGGCCAAGCGGCCCGGTCCGGACATGGCGGTCGTGGAGGGCGTGTTCCGCCTCGACCTCGTCGACGACGTACCCGGCGCCGATCCGCTCGAGGCCTACGAGCGGCTGCTGCTCGACGTGATGCGCGGCGACCGCACGCTGTTCATCAGCTCCGAGGAGGTCGACCGGATCTGGGAGATCTTCCAGCCGGTGCTCGACCGTCGTCCGCCCGTGGAGCCGTACGCCGCGGGCACGTGGGGTCCGGCGTCAGCGCTCGACCTGCCGCTCGGCGGGTGGCGCCTCGGCAACCACCCCGCCGACCCGGAGCTGACCCGGCACTAGCGCGGCAGCGGGATCCGCATCAGGTCCTCGCCCACCACGACCCGGCCGCTGAAGCCCTGCTGCGCGCGCTTGCGCCACCGTGCGTCGCTGACGAGCGCGTGGGCCGCGGGGACCAGGTGGCTGAGGACGAGCGTGCCCACGCCGGCCTGCTCGGCGACCGCGCCGACGTCGGCCACGGAGGTGTGCGACTGCTTCAGGTGGTCGAGCGCGGCGGGCGGCAGGTCGCCGAGCGCCTCGAGGTCGATCGCCTCGTGCACGAGGATGTCCGCGCCCCACGCGAGCCGCACGACGTTCGCGGACACCGAGGTGTCGCCCGAGAACACGACGGACCCGTGGTCGGTGTCGAAGCGGTAGGCGTAGCTGGGGAACACGGGGCCGTGCGGCACCAGGACGGCGGTGACGCGCACCCGGTCGTCCTCCGTCACCAGGAACGGGTCCATCGGCGGCGCGGTCTCGCCCAGCGGGTCGGCGGGGACGTCGCTCGGGATCTGCAGCTCGTGGACGTCGATCAGGTCGCGCGGGTCGGGGCTGCCCGAGTCGCGGATGAAGAGGTTCGAGCTGTAGGCGTACGCGGCGATCAGGCGCTCGGTCATGTCGGCGAGACCGGGGGTCGGGTCGTCCGGCGAGACCGTCGGTACGTCGCCGCCCCTGAACGGCGGCCGCAGCGCCCCCGCCGGCCCGGGGCCGTACACGTCCACCCGCTGCGTCAGCGCGTCGTTGTCGTCGGTCACGCCCCAGCCCGCCAGCAGGAACACGTTGTAGTAGTCGGCGACGTGGTCGGCGTGCAGGTGGGTGATGAACACCGAGCCGAGGTCGGCGTACCGCAGCCCGACGTTGTAGTAGTTCGTGACCGAGCTCCGGCCGCAGTCGATCAGGTAGTTGCGGCCCTCGATGTGCAGCGCGCTGGAGATCCCGGCCCGGTCCGGCTCCGGCGGCGGTCCGGCAGAGGTGCCGAGGATGACGAGCTCGGCCGGGCCGAACGGCCTCGTGTGCGTGATCGGCCGCCCCTTCGCGGAGGCACTGGGCGCGAGCGCCGCCGCCCCGATGCCGACGGAGCCCGCCGCTCCTCCGAGCAGCAGGCTCCTGCGGCGCACACCCACTGCCGCGGTCGTCGTCCGGTCGTTCGATTCCTCGGTGGTCTGGGACATGCCAGCCACGTTAATTTTGGTCCGAACGACCTGTCGATGGTCAGTTCGTGGCCATCAGTGGTCCGGGCGCGACCACTCCTCCGACTGGGTGAGCTTGAAGAGGTAGGCCAGTGGCGGTACGACGACCACGACCGCCAGCCCCACTGCGACGAGCAGTCCCTGCAGCGTGGCGGTGGCACCGGCCGCGTCGTGGATGGTGACCTCGTCGACGAGCAGCCAGGGGTACTGGCCCACGCCCCACCCGGACACGACGGCGGCCACGGCGAGGACGGCGGTGATCCGCGCGACGGCGTACCTGCGGGTCCAGAGCAGCACCATCGTCGCCAGCCCGGCCAGGCCGGCGAGGACGACGAGCGGGGCGGCCCGGCCCTCGAGCCCGGCGGCCAGCGTCGGGGCGTCGTGGTCGATCGGGACGAGCGCGGCGAACACGATCGCGCCGGTCACCGCGCCGACGCCGAGGGCACGGATGCGCAGCTCGTCGGCCAGCCGGTCGTGACCACTGCGCCGCGCGTCGGCGACGAGGAAGGCGCCGGCGAGGAAGGCGCAGGTGCCGACGGCGATCGCGCCACCGAACAGCGAGGTCGGGTTGAGCCACGAGGACCAGCGGTCGCCGGAGCCGTCGAGCGGCACCCGGCCCGAGGCGATGCCGCCGGCGACGGTGCCGAGGAAGAACGGCGTGATGATCGACGAGGTCGCGAACACGATGCCGAACAGGCGGGCCTGGGCCAGCGTGGCGGCGTACTTGCGGAACGCGAAGCTGGCACCGCGCAGCACGATGCCGAGCAGTGCCAGCAGCAGCGGCAGCACCAGGGTCGACATCGCGGCGGCGAAGGACTCGGGGAAGCCGGTCCACCAGATCACCAGGACGTAGATCAGCCAGACGTGGTTGGCCTCCCAGACCGGGCCGATGCTGTGGTCGACGAGGGTGCGCAGCTCGGCACCCCGCTTGCTGCTGCCGGCGGTGAGGTCGAAGAAGCCGGAGCCGAAGTCGGCGCCGCCGAGCACGGCGTACGCGATGACGCCGACGAAGAGGGCGGCCGCGACGGCCAGCTCGAGGCTCATGCGTCGACCTCCGGAGTGGCGGCGACCTCGGGGGCGTACGGGCTGGGCAGGTCGGCGTCGCCCGCACGCCAGCGGCGGGCCATCGAGCGCAGGACGACGACCGCGCCGATCGTCATCGCGGTGTAGACGACGGTGCTGATGCCGAGCAGCCACCACAGACTGGCGGTGTAGTCGCCGACGGCGTCGGTGGTGCGCAGGACGTCGTACACGATCCAGGGCTGGCGGCCGACCTCGGTCGCGATCCAGCCGGCCTCGAGCGCGATCACCGCGAGGGGCCCGGCCGCGGCGGCGAAGCGCAGGAACCAGCGCTTCTCGAGCAGGTCGCGCCCTCGTCGGCGCTGGAACCAGAACAGGACGACGGCCGCCGCGAGCAGGGTGCCGATGCCGACCATGGTCTGGAAGGCCAGGTGGGTCATGTTGACCGGCGGGTGGTCCTCCTCGGGGATCGTGTCGAGCCCCGGGACCGGCTTGTCGGGCGAGTTCATCGCGATCAGCGAGCCGAGGTAGGGGATGTCGATCGAGCCCTTGACCTCGCCGTCGACCAGGATCCCGCCGAGCCGCAGCGGCGACGGGCTCTCCGTGGTCTCGGCAAGCTCGAACGCCGCCAGCTTGGCGGGCTGCCGCTCGTCGAGGCCGAAGCCGAGCACGTGCCCGACGAACGGCTGGGTCACGGCGGCGATCGACGCGAACACGAACGGGACCAGGAAGCCGAGCCGGTGGTGGGCGTCACGGCGGCCGCGGAGCATGCCGACGGCGTACACGCCCGCGACCGAGAAGCCGGTCAGCATGTAGGCGCCGACCCACATGTGGGCGAACTGGAGGAAGGCGTGCTGGTTGAACAGCACCTTCCACGGCTCGACGTCGGTGACCTGGCCGTCGACGATCCGGAAGCCGGTGGGCACGTTCATCCAGGCGTTGACGGCGAGCACGCAGTAGGCGCCGATGATGCCGGTGATCGCCATCGGCAGGACCATCATCACGTGCCGCTTGGCGGGTATCCGGCCCCAGCCGTAGAGGTAGATGCCGAGGAAGATCGCCTCGAGGAAGAACGCCAGGCCCTCGAACGCGAACGGCAGGCCGAGCACGTCGCCGTACGCCCCCATCAGGCCGGGCCACAGCAGGCCCATCTCGAAGCTGAGCACGGTGCCGGAGACGGCGCCGATCGCGAAGAGGACCGCGGACACCTTGGCCCAGCGCTTGGCGAGACCGAGCGCCACCGGGTCGTTGCGACGGATGCCCCGCAGGTGCATCACGAAGATCATCGCGGGGAACGCGACGCCGAAGCACGCGAGCACGATGTGCCAGCCCAGCGAGAGGGCCATCTGCTCGCGGGCGGGAAGCAGGCCGGGCGGCTCCGCCTCGGCGGCGAGGCGGGTGAGGGCGGTGACGACGTGGGGGGTCAGCACTCCTCGACCGTACTGCTTGTGAATGCGTTCACAAAGCCTGCGGAGGTGTCACGTGCGCCACAGGCCGGGGGCATCGCGGGGACCGTCCGTGTGCACGAAGAGCACCGGGCCTCGGCCCAGCCTGCCGCTGCCGAGCAGGTCGATCGTCCCGGCCATCGCCTTGCCCGTGTAGACCGGGTCGAGGTCGATCCCCTCGGTGTCATGTGCCCGCCGGCGGGTCTGCTCGGCCGCCGCGAGCGGGTGGCCGTAGCCGGTCCCGAGCCACTCCACGGACGCGTCGATGTCTGCCGCCGCGATCGGAGCGACCTCGAGCCGGGCCCCGCGCTCGCGGAGCACGGCGGCCGCCCGGCCGGACATGCGGGCGAGGGTCGCGGGGTCGAGCCGGAGGGTGTCGTTGACGACGACGCCGACCACCCGGGCGCGCAGGCCGGCCAGGCGCAGGCCGAGCGCGAGACCCGCGACCGTGCCTCCGCTGCCGACCGCGCACACGACGTGAGCCGGCTCGGGGAGGTCGCCACGGCGTACCTGGTCGGCGATCTCGAGGGCCGCCTCGACGTACCCGAGCACGCCCAACGGCGAGGACCCGCCGGCGGGCAGGACGTACGGCGGCCGCCCACCGCGGCTGTGGCGCGCGAGCAGCCACGGGAAGCAGGCGATCGTGCGCGCCTTCGAGTGCGTGAGGTGGAGCGTGGCGCCCGAGGCACGCAGCCGCACCAGCTGGTCCCGGACGTGATCGTCGACCGGCTGGTCGATCAGCGCGAGCGCCGTACGCAGGCCCTGCTCGCGCCCGTAGAGGGCGGTGGCCAGGCCCCAGTTGGTGCCGAGTCCGCCCACACTGAGGATCGAGTCCCGACCGCGTCGGCGGACGTCGGGCAGCAGCCACTCGAGCTTGCGGACCTTGTTGCCGCCCCACCCGCCGTCGCCGTAGGCGCCCTCGTCCTTGAGCCACAGCTCGGTGCCGGCGGGCGCGAGGTGCTCGAGCCGCCGTACGGGTGTCGGTGCGGTGCCGAGGCGCCGGAACGGGAGGGTCTCGGTCAGCTCGGGACAGCGCTCGTGCAGGAAGGGCGGCCTCAACGGCGCAGGTCGGCCAGCGCGATCCGCACGGTGAGCGACTCCCCCGCCATCCGGATCCGGCCGCGCATGCCGGCGGCGAGCACCATCGGGAGCACCGCCTTGGTGTCCGACGGCGCGGTCAGCACGATCTCCTCCGCGCCCGCCGAGCGCGCGGCCCGGGCGATGTCGGCGAGCAGCCGGGTGCCGACGCCGCGGCGGTGCCAGGCCGGGTCGACCCAGAGGTCCACCGGCCACGGCTCGTCGCCCTCGGTCGGCGTGAACTCGGCACGGCCGGTGACCTTGCCTCCCGCCAGCGCCGACACGACGGCGCCGTTCGTGACGAAGTCGGGATCCCCCGCCGCCGGCTGGTGCGGCGCCGGCGGGACCTGCGCGGCGAGCACTTCCCCCACCAGCTCGGCCAGCGCCGCGGCGCGGGCCCGCTCGATGGAGGTGAAGGGGGTGTCGCGGCGTACCTGGATCGTCGTGGAGGCGCCGATCGTCATCTCCAGGACGTCCTCCGACCCGTTGCTGGGCGCGACGTCGGCGTCGAAGAGGTGCGCCGCCACCTCGGGGAAGGTCGCCGGCTGCGAGAGGATCGCGCGCACCGCCTGCACGTAGCGGGTCGGCTGGTCCTCGAGCGCCGCGGTCGTCACGGGTACGGCGCTCACCGCCTCACCGCCGGCCGCGGTCACCAGCTCGTGGAGCTGTGCCGGCGTCCAGTCCTGCGGCACCTGCAGCACCAGCTCGTCGGTGACCGAGGTCCCCTCGGGAAAGACCTGGACGGTCTGGATGTTCACCCCGGCCCGACCGCAGGCAGCCGCCAGCTCCGCCAGGGCTCCGGGCCGGTCGGGCAGTCCGGCTCGCACGCGCCACAACATGTCCTCACCATGCCAGACATCCATGTCCCGGGGCGATCACGAATGTTTCGGGCGAGCACCCCCGACCACCGACCCGGCACGAACTGGCCTGCAGGCATCGCCGACCCGGCAGAAAGTGGCCTCGAAATCTCCCCGACCCGGCAGAAAGTGGCCTCGAAATCTCCCCGACCCGGCAGAAAGTGGCCTCGTTCTTGCGTCGACCCGGCAGAAAGTGGCCACACCGGCCGGCACCTCGCGCCGGGTCGGCCCGATCTCGGAGCACTTTTGTGCCGGGTCGGCGGAAGAAAGGAGCCAGTTTGTGCCGGGTCGGCCCGATCTCAGAGCACTTTCGGGCCGGGTCAGGTGGCGGGGAAGGTGAGCAGGCGGAGCATCTCGTCGAGGTGGTACGACGTCGTGGCGGGCCCGATCGAGCCGCTCCTGCGGGCCAGCTGCAGGTCGGCGGTCACCCGGAGCCCGGGGCGCTGCGCCTGCGCGGTGTCGGCGAGGAAGACGAGCCGGCGGCCGCCGTACTCCGACCTGCTGGTCCCCACCGGTTCGGCGCCGCCGAGGGTGGCCGTCCAGGCCTCGCTGGTCACCTCGTAGGCGGCGGACAGGTCACCCTCGACCCAGTGCGGCTCCCGCACCGTGGTGTCGAGGTCGACCACCACGAACGACCGGCCGTCGGGCGCCCAGCCCCGGCCGACGACGTACGGCGTCACGACGGCGAGACTGGTGTGGCAGGAGGCCGTGGGGTCCAGGCCGCGGTCGACACGCTCGGTGCCGGCCTCGCAGTAGGGACCGTCGAGCCAGCCCACGTCGCCGTAGGTCTGGCCCGTGCCCGGTTGGACGGCGAGCTGGCGCAGCTCGCGGGCCCGTCCCTCGTCGAGGGTGTGGCCGGCGATCGACAGGGTCTGCACGAGGCCGTCGTAGCCCACCTCGACCGCGGGCTCCGCGCCGGCGGGGACCGCGACGATGACCCGGCCGCTGAGCTCGGGCGTCGGCAGCCCGGTCCGCTGATCGCCGGCGGTGACGGCCAGCTCGACGAGCCCGGTGTCCCAGCTGTCCATGTAGTCCTGGTTGGTGCGGGTGTCGAGGATCCCCTTGACCTCCTGGGGGTACGCCGCCACGAACTCCAGCTCCCAGGCGACCTCGACGAGGGTGCTGCCGGGGCCGGCGGCGAGATCGTCGACGTCGAGGTCGGGGGTGTCGTCGTCGTAGCGCTCGCCGACCTCGGAGACAGCGAGGTCGAGGATGCCTGCCGGCGTGTGGACCGGCACCCCGTCGAGGTCGAGAGCGCTGCCGACCGGGCGGACGTCACCGCTCTCCAGCACCTCGGCGCGGTCGACGTCGTCGGGCCCGGACGAGCATCCGGTCAGGACGGCGGCGGTGATGCCGGCCAGCAGGGGGACGAGGAGGGGGCGCACGCCGCCCAGCCTCCCCCGTCGTGGTGGCGGAAAACGCAGCAGCCCGCCGCACCCGGAGGTGCGGCGGGCCGACACGTTCGAGCGAGGCTCAGTGGCCGTGACCGTGCCCGTGGCCGTGACCGGCCGCTTCGGGCTCCTCGTCCTCAGGCTTGTCGACGACCAGCACCTCGGTCGTCAGCAGCATGCCCGCGACGGAGACCGCGTTGGCCAGAGCCGAACGGGTCACCTTGACCGGGTCGATGACACCCTGCGCCAGGAGGTCGCCGTACTCGCCGGTGGCGGCGTTGTAGCCGTTGCCGACGCCGAGCTCGCGGACCTTGTTGATGATGACGTAGCCGTTCTCGCCGCCGTTCTCGGCGATCCAGCGCAGCGGCTCGTCGGCGGCCTTGCGGACGATCCGGACGCCGAACGCCTCGTCGCCGGTCAGGCCGAGGTCGTCGTCGAGCACCGACACGGCGTGGATCAGCGCGGAGCCACCACCGGGGACGATGCCCTCCTCGATCGCGGCGCGCGTCGCGGAGACGGCGTCCTCGATCCGGTGCTTCTTCTCCTTGAGCTCGACCTCGGTGTGGGCACCGACCTTGATCACCACGACGCCGCCGGCGAGCTTGGCCAGCCGCTCCTGGAGCTTCTCGGTGTCCCAGTCGGAGTCGGACGCCTCGATCTCCTTCTTGATCTGCTCGATGCGACCGTTGACCTCGGCGGCGTCACCGGCGCCGTCGATGATCGTGGTGTTGTCCTTGGTGACCACGACGCGGCGGGCCTGGCCCAGCACGTCGAGACCGACCTGGTCGAGCTTGAGGCCGACCTCGGGCGAGATGACCTGACCGCCGGTGAGGACCGCGATGTCCTGCAGCATGGCCTTGCGGCGGTCACCGAAGGCCGGGGCCTTCACGGCGACGGCGTTGAAGGTGCCGCGGATCTTGTTGACGACCAGCGTCGACAGCGCCTCGCCCTCGACGTCCTCGGAGAGGATGAAGAGCGGCTTGCCGGCCTGGATGACCTTCTCCAGCAGCGGCAGCAGGTCGGCGATCGCGCTGATCTTGCCCTGGTGGATGAGGATGTACGGGTCGTCGAGGACCGCCTCCTGGCGCTCCGCGTCGGTGACGAAGTACGCCGAGATGTAGCCCTTGTCGAACTGCATGCCCTCGGTGAACTCGAGCTCGGTCGAGGGGGTGTTGGACTCCTCGACGGTGATGACACCGTCCTTGCCGACCTTGCCGAACGCCTCGGCGAGCAGGTCGCCGATGTGGCTGTCGCGCGAGGAGACAGTCGCCACGGAGGCGATGTCCTTCTCGTCGTCGACGTCGCGGGCGGCGCTGCGCAGGGCGTCGCCCACGGCGGCGGCGGCGGCGTCCATGCCGCGCTTGAGACCCATCGGGTTCACGCCTGCCGCGACGGCGCGCAGGCCCTCGTGGACCAGCGCCTGGGCGAGGACGGTGGCGGTCGTCGTACCGTCACCGGCAACGTCGTTGGTCTTGGTCGCGACCTCCTTGGTGAGCTGGGCACCGAGGTTCTCGAACGGGTCGTCCAGCTCGACCTCACGTGCGACGGTCACGCCGTCGTTGGTGATGGTCGGGGCGCCCCACTTCTTGTCGAGCACGACGTAGCGGCCCTTCGGGCCGAGGGTCACCTTGACCGTGTTGGCGAGGGCGTCGACGCCCCGCTCGAGCGCGCGCCGGGCGTGCTCGTCGAACTCCAGGATCTTGGGCACTACTTCACTCCTTGGGTGGAAAGCCGAACGCCCGGGACGTCACGCACGGATGCGGACGTCCCGGGCGGTACGAGACTCAGCTCAGGCGATGACCGCGAGGACGTCGCGGGCCGAGAGGATGAGGTACTCGGCGCCGGCGTACTTGACCTCGGTGCCGCCGTACTTGCTGTAGATGACCTTGTCGCCCACAGCGACGTCGAGCGGGACGCGGTTGCCGTTGTCGTCGATGCGGCCGGGGCCGATGGCCAGGACCTCGCCCTCCTGGGGCTTCTCCTTGGCCGTGTCGGGGATGACCAGACCCGAGGCGGTGGTCTGCTCGGCCTCGAGGGGCTTGACGACGATCCGGTCCTCGAGCGGCTTGATGTTGACCGACACGATGTCGACCTCCACTTTCTAAGACTGTCTGGGTGTGTCCTGCAGGTGACCTGCGCTGGCACACTCGCGGCGAGAGTGCCAGAAACGAAACTAGCACTCTCCGCAAGGGAGTGCCAGAGGCCCCCTGCGGCAAGTGCTGGCGAGGACCTACCAAAGTCGGTTGACCAGGGCCCCCTGCCCGCCGATAGCGTTCCTGACATGTTCGGTGCCCTCGGCCGTCTCGTGTCCCGTCGTCCCTGGTACGTCATCGCCGCGTGGTTGGTCGCGACGGTCCTCGTCGTGATGTTCCACCCCAAGGTGGAGGCGACCACGGACCAGGCGGACTTCCTCCCCGACTCCTACGACTCGATCAAGGCCGCCACGTTGATGGCCGACGCCTTCCCCGACCAGACCGACTCCGGCGCGACGGTGGTCTTCGACCGCACCGACGGTGCGAAGCTCGCCGCGGCCGACGTCACGAAGATCGGCGAGATCATGCAGGGCCTCGAGCTGCCGAAGGTATTCACCTCGGCCGGTGAGCCGCTGGTGTCGCCCACGAGCGAGGTCGCGATCTCCAACCTGGCGCTCGCCGAGGGCGTGACCGGCCAGGACCCGAAGGAGCTCGACCAGGTCAAGGACCTGCGCGACGAGCTGAAGAAGGCCACCGACGGCACCGGCCTGCGAGCGCAGACCACCGGCTCCCTGCCGCAGAGCTACGACCAGGTGGAGTCCAGCGGCAACGCCGAGGCGATCGTCGGGCTCGCGACCGTGGTCCTCATCGTGCTGCTGCTCAGCATCATCTTCCGCAGCGTGCTGATCACCCTGCTGCCCCTGGTGGCCGTGATCGCGTTCATGACCCCGATGGCCAACGGCCTCATCGACATCGCCGCCAAGGTGTTCGGCCTCCAGAAGGACCCGTCGACGACGGTCATCCTGATCGTGGTGCTGTTCGGCGTCGGCACCGACTACGTGCTGTTCTTCGTCTTCCGCTACCGCGAGCGTCTCCGCGAGGGCGAGGAGCACCGCGCAGCCGTCGCCCACGCGATCGAGCGGGCCGGCGAGGCGATCGCCTCCGCAGGCGGCGCCGTGGTGGCGGCGTTCATGGCCCTGCTCCTCTCGACGCTCGGCATGTTCCGCTCGATCGGACCGTCGCTCGCGATCGCGGTCGCCGTGTCCGTCGTCGCGGCTCTCACCCTGATCCCGGCCTTCGCCACCGTCGTCGGGCGCGCGTTCTTCTGGCCGTCGAAGAAGTGGCGGATCGCGTCCAAGGGCGCCCGGTTCGAGAAGATCGGCAACGCGGTCGGTCGCAACCCCGTCCGCTTCGCCCTGGCCTCCGGCGGCGCCCTGCTGGTCCTCGCGATCTTCGCGCTCAGCTTCACCCCGACCTTCGACATCGGCTCGTCCAGCTCGGCGAAGAACATCGAGTCCGCCAAGGCCTCCGAGACCCTCGAGAAGGGTGGCTTCTCCGCCGGTGCGACGCAGCCGGCTCCGGTCGTGCTCCACTCCGACGCCGCGCTCGACCCTGCGACCTTCCCGGCGTTCAAGGAGGCGCTGGCCAAGGCCGAGGGCGTCAGCGACGTCGCGGACCCGATCCCGGCGCCCGACGGCAAGACCGCGATCTTCATGACCACGCTCGAGCACGACCCGTCCTCCGACGACGCGCTGACGGACGTGCGGGAGGGCCTGCGCCCGGCCGCGGAGAAGGCGGCCCCGGCCGGCACGTCGACGTACGTCGGCGGTCTGACCGCCATCTTCGTCGACTTCCAGGCCGCGATGAACCGCGACTACAAGGTGGTCTTCCCGGTCGCGGCGGTGATCATCCTGGTCATCCTCGCGCTGTTGCTCCGCTCGCTCGTCGCGCCGTGGTACCTCATGGTCTCGGTCGGCCTCGGCTTCGCGGCGACCCTCGGCGCGACGACGATCGTGTTCCAGTTCATCGGCGGCGCGGACGGCCTGATCTTCATCCTGCCGATCTACATCTACCTGTTCGTGGTCGCACTCGGCACCGACTACAACATCTTGATGGTGGCCCGGTTGCGCGAGGAGGCCCGCGAGGGCCTGACGCCACGCGAGGCAGCAGCGAAGGCGATCCACCACGGTGGTCCGACGATCGCGGCGGCCGGCCTGATCCTCGCCGGCACCTTCGCCTCGCTGATGCTGGCCGGCAACTCGTTCATGACGTCGATGGGCTTCGCGATCGCGTTCGGCATCTGCGTGGCCGCCTTCGTGATGGCGATGTTCTTCACGCCGGCTCTCACCGCGCTCATCGGGCACGCCGCGTGGTGGCCCGGGCACGGCGACGAGAAGCGGGACGAGGAGCCGGAGAAGGAGCTCGTCTCCGCGACCTGACAGGATCGGGGGGTGGATCTCGACGACTTCCGGTGGCTGCTGACCGACGAGGGGCAGGCGCTGCTCGCCGAGGCCACCACCCTGGTCGCCGACGGCGCCGCTGCCCTGGCGGCCGGCTCCGCGCTGCGTCGTACGACGACGCCGGAGCGGGCCGCGACGGCACTGACCCAGGTGGAGCTGCGCGGACGTGCGGTCGCGAAGTTCGGTGACCTGGCGGCGCGGATGTACTTCACGCCCGACGCCCTGGAGCAGGCGACCCGGCTGCGGGTCGCACGGCACCGGGCCGGGCGGGCATCGGCGTTCGGGGCACAGACCCTGGTGGACCTGGGCTGCGGGATCGGCGGCGACCTGATCGCCGCGGCGTCGGCGGGGATCGTGTGCGCGGGGGTCGACCTGGACCCGGTGCGGGTGGCGGTCGCGGAGGCCAACCTGGCCGCGCTCGGGCTGCCCGGGGCGGTCCAGGTCGTCGACGCCACGACCGTCGACCACAGCGGCTTCGACCTCGCCTTCGCCGACCCGGCGCGGCGCTCAGGAGCGGGACGCAGCTTCCGGGTCGAGGACTGGACCCCGCCGTGGACCTGGGTGGAGGGACTGCTGCGCCGCGACGCCTGCGTCAAGGTCGCCCCCGGCATCCCGCACGCGCTGGTGCCCGAGGGCGTCGAGGCGGAGTGGGTCAGCGACGACGGCGAGGTCAAGGAGGCCGCGCTGTGGGCCGGCCGTACGGCGACCGTCGCTCGCCGCGCGACCGTGATCGGCGCGGGCGGCCTGGCGACGATCACCGACGAGGAGGACCCGGGCCCGGGCACCGTCGGGGTGCGCGCGGTCGGTGGCTACCTCTACGAGCCCGACGGCGCGGTGATCCGGGCGGGCCTGGTCACGGCCGTGGCGGCCGGCGTCGACGGTGGCCTGGTCGACCCGATGATCGCCTACGTGACGGCCGACCAGCCGTTCCGTACGCCGTTCGCCCGCAGCTACCGGGTCCTCGAGACGCTGCCCTACCGGGAGAAGCAGCTCAAGGCGGCGTTGCGCGAGCGTGGCATCGGCCGGCTGACCATCAAGAAGCGCGGCGTCGACGTCTCCCCCGAGGCGCTGCGCAAGCGGCTGGCCCTGAGCGGCGACGGCGAGGCGACCATCGTGCTGACCCGTGTCTCCGGTGAGGGGACCGCGCTGCTCGTCGAGCCGTTCTGACGACGCTCAGGCCGCCGGCAGGTCCATGGTCCGCCGGCCCCGGGCGACCACGGCCCGCTCGCTGCGGATGACCAGCCGGTGCAGGTCGCGGTTGTCGCCGAGCCGCACCCGGTCCGGTACGACGTGCCGCGAGCCCCGCACCCCGGCGGTCACGGCGCGCCACGCGAGCGCGTGGGCGGGCGTCCAGCGCAGGCCGTAGAGGTCGCGCACCGGCGGCGGCAGCATCCCCTGCACGACGAGGTTGGTGGCCTTGATGCCGGGCGTCATCGGCCACGGCACCGGCATGTCGCGGGCGATCGCGAGGCCGACCACCCGGGCCTCGTCGGTCAGGTGCATCCGGCCGGAGGCGTACCAGTCGCGCATCCACTGCTCGAACGCCGCCGCGGTGGGTGGCGCCACCGACCGGGGCATCCCGAACAGTTCTCCGAAGCGGACCCAGTCAGCCCACAGGTCGTCCTTCTCCCCCGGTGTCAGCGGCCGCACCAGCGTCTCGAAGGCGACCCGCGAGGAGTCCGCGAGCATCGCCATGGTCCAGAGCATCAGCTCCGGGTCGAAGGCGTCGTACGGCGTCCCTCGGGCGAACTCCCCCTCGTCGCGGTCCAGCTCGCCCCGGACGCGCTGGTGCAGTCCGTGCACCGCGGCCAGGAGCCGGTCGGCCTCGGCCCGGGGCGCGAAGAAGACGGTCTCGAAGGCGAGCGCGGTGCGGGCGAGCCGCTCGAACGGGCGTTGCTTGGCGAGGGTGGTCTGGGAGGTGCCGACGTACGGCACCGGGTGGGTGGCGCCGATGATCAGCGCCCGCTGGCCGTAGGTCTGCCCGACCGCTCGGTGGGACTGGACGTGGCGGAGCATCGAGCCCTCGGGGAAGTAGCCCGCCTCCGGCGCCACCGGATCAGCCCGCCAGGACGTCGGTGACCGGCAGGCTCGAGTCGGCCGGCAGGTCGAGGGTCGAGGGGGTGCGGCCGCGGGCGACCATGGTCGAGCCGAGGGCCGCGACCATGGCGCCGTTGTCGGTGCACAGACCGGGACGCGGGACGCGGACCCGGATGCCGAGCTTGGTCGCCCGCTCCTCGGCGAGCGCGCGGAGCCGGGAGTTGGCGGCGACGCCACCACCGATCATCAGGTCCTCGATGCCCTCGGAGCTGGCGGCGTCGAGGGCCTTGCGGACCAGCACGTCGCACACGGCCTCCTGGAAGGAGGCCGCGACGTCGGCGACCGGCACCGGCTCGCCCGAGCGCTCGCGGGCCTCGACCCAGCGGGCGACGGCGGTCTTGAGGCCGGAGAAGGAGAAGTCGAAGCGGTGCCGCTCCAGGTCGCGGCGGGTGCTGAGGCCGCGCGGGAAGTCGATGGCGACCTGGTTGCCCTCGCGGGCCGCCCTGTCGATGTGGGGGCCACCGGGGAACGGCAGGCCGAGCAGCCGCGCGACCTTGTCGAAGGCCTCGCCGGCCGCATCGTCGATGGTGGCGCCCATCGGGTCCACGCCGCCGTCGTACCCGGTGATGTCGGTGACCTTGAGCAGGCTGGAGTGGCCGCCGGACACGAGCAGCGCGAGGCACGGCTCGGGCAACGGGCCGTGCTCGAGCTGGTCGACGGCGACGTGGGCCGCGAGGTGGTTGACACCGTAGATCGGCTTGCCGAGGGAGAGCGCGAGGGCCTTGGCGGACGCGACGCCCACGAGCAGCGCGCCGGCGAGGCCGGGGCCGTGGGTCACCGCGATCGCGTCGACGTCGGACAGCGCCACGCCCGCGGTGTCGCAGGCACGCTGGATGGTCGGGACCATCGCCTCGAGGTGGGCCCGGCTGGCGACCTCGGGTACGACACCCCCGAACCGGGCGTGCTCCTCGACGCTGCTCGCGACGGCGTCGGCGAGCAGGGTGTGGCCCCGGACGATGCCGACACCGGTCTCGTCGCACGAGGTCTCGATGCCGAGGACCAGGGGTTCGTCGTGGGTCGTCACGGGACCATTGTGACGGGTGAGCTCAGGACAGGTGCTGAGCGCCCGAGGTTCCTTGGCACGTGCCGCACTCCGGGCACGCACCTGGCTGCGTTGCCGTCGCTCGGTAGACAACCCGGTATGCCTTCGCTCCGGCGCCTTGCCATGCACGCACCCGGAGCACGGCAAGCACTCAAGGAACTCGAGCGCTCAGCACCAGTGCGTCGGTGCCGTCGCGGTAGTAGCGCGGGCGGCGGCCGAGCTCGGTGAACCCGTGCCGCTCGTAGAACAGCAGCGCCGCGAGGTTGTCCTCGCGGACCTCGAGCAGCAGCCGCTCGGCGCCGCCGTCGGCCGCAGCGGCACGGACGGCGGCGAGCAGTGCCGTGGCGACGCCGGTACGACGCAGCTCCTCGGGGACCGCGATCCGCTGCAGCTCGGCGTCGGCGTCGACCACGCTGACGACCGCGTAGCCGGCGAACCCGCCGTCGTCCTCGGCGACCACATAGGTGACGGTCGGCAGCGAGCCGCCGACGCCCTCGCCGACCAGGTTCTCCGACCAGGGGTCGAGGGGGAAGCTGTCGGCCTCGAGCGCGACGATCGCCGCGACGTCGGCGGCGACTGCGGGGCGGGTCGTGGTGCTCATCGTGCGGACGCCACCGCGTCGGGACGCCGGAGGTAGAGCGGTTCCGAGCCGAGGACCGTGAACCGGCCGGCGACCACGCCGCGGGCCAGCCAGGCGGCGTCGGGCCGCTCGGGACCGCGGGCGTCGGGGAACGCGTCGGGGTAGAGCCGGGCGCCCTCCCCGACCACCGGGCCGGTCGTGGCGAGCACGGCCGGCTTGTCGACGACCGGCTCGTCGAGGCGGGTCCCGCGGGCGTCGTACGACGCGAGGTAGACCTCCTTGCGCCGGGCGTCCGAGGCGACGACGAACGCGCCGGTGACGGCGCCGGTCTCGACGGCCTCGAGGGCGAGCGCGTCGAGCGAGCACACCCCGTGGACGGGTACGTCGAGCACGTGGGCCATGGTGCGGGCGGTGACCAGTCCGACCCGGAGCCCGGTGAACGGGCCGGGACCGACGCCGACGGCGATGCCGGTCAGGTCGGCCGGCTTCGCACCGGCCCGGGCCAGCGCCTGCTCGATGAGCGGGGCGAGCTGCTCACCGTGCTTCATGCCCTGGTCGGAGGTCGCCGCGGCGACGACGTCGGTCCCGTCGTGGAGCGCGACGGTGACCGTCGAGGAGGCGGTGTCGAAGGCGAGCAGCACTCTCCGAGGCTACCGCCCCGGGCCCTGCCCACTGCGCCACCTACTCCCAGGCCTTGACCCAGTCGACGAGCAGCGTGGACGTGTCGGGCATGCCCGCGGCGCGGGTGTTCCAGCCCAGGCCCCAGACCTGGGTGAGGACGACGTAGAACGGCTTGTCGAACGGCTGCGGTGCGGTCATCCCGGTCGGCGTCCAGGAGTGCGAGTAGCACAGGGTGCCGTCGTAGTAGAACCGCATGACGCTCGGCGTCCACTCGACCGCGTAGTCGTGGAAGGCCGTCGACGAGGTCGGCATCGTGCAGCTGTAGCCGGAGCTGAGGGCGGTGTTCTCGCCGGCGTAGTGCACCGACGGGTAGACGTTGGCGGGCAGGCCGGAGAACCACTCCGCGATGTCGACCTCGCCCGAGGCGGGCCAGCGGCCGTAGGCCTGGTCCTGCGGGTAGAGCCAGAACGCGGAGTGCGAACCGGCGATGCCGGCCTCGGCCGGCATCTTGATCCGCGCCTCGAAGCGGCCGTAGGCCTGGGTGAACATCGACCGGGTGGCGACGGTGGACACCTCGGCGTTGGTCATCCACGAGCCGTACGGGCTCTTGCAGAGGAACTGCTCGGGCAGGATCGTCGAGGTCAGCCGGAGCAGGCCGGAGGAGACGCCGACGGTGCGGTCGTTGTCGACGTAGCAGCCCTGGCTGCCGCCGTACATGCCGCTGATCCGGGTCTCCTGGACCATCCACTTGCTGCGGTCCAGCGTGGTGCCGTCGAAGTCGTCGCGGAAGGTGCAGGAGTAGTAGCCGCCCTCGGCCCGCTCGGGCCGGACGCCGCAGGTGTCGCTCGGTGCGGGCGGCTTCGGCTTGATCGCCTTGAGCGGGGACGTCGCGGCCGGGACGACCTTGCGGGTCCCGCTGACCTTGCCGCCGGCCACGACCCGGTAGGTGCGCGGCTGGTCGGGATAGGGGACGGAGATCCGGAAGGCGCCCTTGTGCGAGGCGCGGTCCTTGCCGACGGTGGTCCAGTACGACGGTCCGCGGGCCTGCAGCCTGACCACCTGGCGCGGCTTGGCGCGACCCTTGAACACGACGGCCTGCTGGCCTGCTCGCGACGTGACCCGATCCAGCGCCGGCCGGGCCTCGCCGGCTGAGGCCGGGCCCTCGACCAGTCCGATCGTGGCGACCACCAGCACGGCGACCAGGAGCATTCGTACACAACGCATCGTTCGTTCCCCCCAAGATCTCCCTCGGTCATCACCGTAGGAATCAGGGAGGGGTCGACGGATCGGGTGCGCGGCCCGACTCCGCTGCCCTCAATGGGCCATCGGTCC
The DNA here is from genome assembly GCF_057813895.1 of Nocardioides sp. F233. Taxonomy (NCBI): domain Bacteria; kingdom Bacillati; phylum Actinomycetota; class Actinomycetes; order Propionibacteriales; family Nocardioidaceae; genus Nocardioides; species Nocardioides sp. F233. Next base: position 37,741 of record NZ_JBVASH010000007.1, on the reverse strand, counting down.
CGGGCGGGGGTCCCCGGAGGTAAAGGACGAAGTCCCGGGTCCGGTCAGCCGAGCGGTCGGAGGTCGACGTCGAGCCACCGGGTGCCGATGCCGTCGAGCTCGACGACACGCGGGTCGGCCTCGAGGTCGGTGGCGGTCGCCCCGGTGGCGCGGGTGATCCGCACCTCGAGCCGGGCGTCGGCCAGTCCCTCGGCGACCCCGGTCCCCCACTCCACGACCGTGACCGCCTCGTCGAGGTCGGTGTCGAGGTCGAGGTCGTCGAGCTCGGCCTGGCCGCCGAGGCGGTAGGCGTCGACGTGGACCAGCTCGGGACCGTCGCCGAGCGAGGGGTGCACCCGGGAGATGACGAAGGTCGGCGAGGTGATGCCGCCCCGCACGCCGAGCCCCTCGCCGAGTCCCTGGGTGAAGGTGGTCTTCCCGGCGCCGAGCTCGCCGCTGAGGACGAGCACGTCGCCGCCGGTGAGGTACGCCGCGATCCGGCGTCCGAGCTCGCGCATGTCGTCGGCGCCCGGCACGTCGACCACCACGGGCGCAGGCCGCGCCATCTGGACGTACGGCGCGTGGCGGCCGGTCTCGACGAAGCCCAGCTCACGCCAGAACCCGATCGTGCGCGGCAGCTCCTGGCGGGCCAGCAGCCGCACCCGACGGGCACCGGCGCGGGCGATGTCGAGCAGCGCGGCGCGGACCAGGCCGTGGGCGAGGCCGTGGCCCTGGGCGGCCGGGTCGACGCTGACGCGGCGCAGGTAGACGTCGTCGTCGACCGGGTCGAGGACCAGGGCGCCGACCGGGCGTCCGTCGTCGAGCGTCAGCAGCCCGCCGCTCGGGGTGAGCATCGCGGCGATGGAGTCCTCGGTCTCGGCCAGGGCGTCGGCCGGCGGGTCGAGGACCGGGCGGTCCGCGAACGCGGCCTTCACCACGGCCAGCACCTCCGCGGCGGCCTCGGGACCGACGCGCCTCGTCTCCAGCGTCATCGGGTCGCTGCCCTCGCGGACGCGGCGGTGATCAGCTGGTCGAGCTCGGCGTTGACCAGCTCGTGGCGCTCCATGGTGACCATGTGGCCCGCGCCCTCGCACTCGAGCAGCCGGGACCCCGGGATCCGCGACTGCAGCTTGCGGGCATGACCGATCGACGTCAGCCGGTCGTCGGTGCCGCAGATGACCGAGGTCGGCACGCGGCCGAGCACCTCGACGAAGTCGAACTTGTCGAGGCCGGCGAAGTGCGGGAAGAAGTCGGCGACCACCTCGAACGGGGTGGCGGCCAGCATCTCGTCGACGAACTCGACGTACCCGCTCGGCACGTCGCTGCCGAACGCGAACCGGTCGGTGGCCACGGTCGCGACAGCGCTGCCGGCGCGGCGCAGCGCGTCGATCGCGCGGTGGCCGAGGTGCAGGGTCCGGACGGCACTGCCCGTCAGCGGACCGGCCAGGCGGGCGGGCAGCATGGGCAGCAGGATCCGGCTCGGGTCGAGGCCCCCGGCGGTCGTGGAGATCAGGCCGACCCCGACCACGCGGGTGCCGATCAGCTCGGGGAACTGCTCGGCGAACGCGACGATCGACATCCCGCCCATCGAGTGCCCGACGAGCACGACGGGGCCCTCGGGGACGACCTCGTCGAGCACCCGGTGCAGGTCGCGGCCGAGCTGGTCGATGTTGGAGTGGGCACGGTCGGAGCTGCCGGAGCGGCCGTGGGAGCGCTGGTCGTAGTAGACGGTGCGGACCAGGCCGCGGTACGCCGCCCGCTGGAAGTGCCAGCAGTCGAGGTTGAGGCAGAAGCCGTGCACGAAGACCACGGTGACCGGAGGCGTCTCGTCCTTGGTACGGCGCAGCAGTCGCTCGACCGCCCCACCCGACGGCGCGACCGGCTCGACCTCGTCGACCTCGACGTGGAGCGGCAGGCCGTCGTCGGCGACCACGGTCACCGGCGTCGAGCGCAGCGACCCGAACGGGATGTCCTCGCCCGCCCGGCGGCTGATCGCCCGCTGCTGGCGCACGATGCCGACGGCCGCCGTCCCTGCGGCGACGCCGAGGGCGCCGGCGAGCGACCCGACCAGCCGTCCGCGGCGGCTCATCCCCGCACCCCGTCGGCCTCGGAATCCACGTACCTGCGGGACATCCGGCCCCCGATCCTGGTGACGATCTCGTAGTTGATGGTGCCGCAAGCCACGGCCCAGTCCTGCGCGGTCGGTCCCCCGGCGCCCGGTGGGCCGAACACGAGGACCTCGCTGCCGAGCTGCGGGCGGTCTCCCCCGAGGTCGACGACCACCTGGTCCATGCAGACCGTGCCGCGGATCGGTCGCACCTTGCCGTCGATGCCGACGCTCGCGGCCTGGTCCGGGGCGTCGGGCCGACCGGCGTTGCGCGGGATGCCCTCGCCGTACCCGACCGGGACCAGGCCGACCGTGGTCGGCTGCTCGGCGACCCAGCGCTGGCCGTAGGAGACGGCGTCGCCGGGGACGAGGTCCTTGACCGAGAGCAGAGGCGCGGTGACGGTCATCGCCGGGACCAGCCCGATGTCGGTCGCCTCCCCCGGCGCCGGGTCGAGGCCGTAGACCGCGATGCCGCAGCGGACCGCGTCGAAGCGGGACGAGGGTCGCAGGATGGCGGCGGCGGAGTTGGCGAGGTGGCGCAGCTCGGGGCGCAGTCCGTGATCGATGGCGAGCGCCAGCGCGTCGCCGAAGGCCTGCTCCTGGCGGTCGTTGGCGGGGTGGCCGGGCTCGTCGGAGCACGCGAAGTGCGACCAGACCCCGGTGATCCGCCAGGCGCCGGCCTCCTCACCGGCCCGGGCGCGGGCGAACACGTCGGCCCAGGCCGCGCGCGGCGCGCCGTTGCGGGACAGGCCGGTGTCGACCTTGAGCTGGACCCGCGCCGGCGTGGTGCGACCGGCGAAGGCGGCGGCCATGGCGTCGAGGTCGGCGACGCTGTGGGCGGTGAGGTCGATGCCGGCCCCGGCGGCCGCGGCGAGGTCGCTGTCGGGCCCGTTGATCCAGCACAGCACCGGTCCCTCGAGGCCGGCAGCCCGCAGGGCGAGCGCCTCCTCGACGGTCGCCGTCGCCAGCCACTCCGCGCCGCCCTGCTGCGCGGCCCGGGCGCAGGCGACCATGCCGTGCCCGTAGGCGTCGGCCTTCACGACTGCGATCAGGGGTACGCCGGCCGTGGCGCGCAGCAACCGCGCGTTGGCCCGGACCGCCGCCAGGTCGACGACGATCCCGGCCGGGCCGAGGGGCGGGCGCTCCATGGGTTCTATCGTCCCACCAACGTCCCGAGCACCACCGGCAGGGCGGTGGCCACGTCGCTCGCGACGATGGGGCCGCCCTGGGCGGCCAGCGTGGCGGCAGCGCCGTGCAGCCAGGAACCGGCCGACGCGGCGTCGAACGGGCCGAGGCCGGCCGCGAGCAGCGCGCCGATCAGGCCGCCGAGGACGTCGCCGGCACCGGCCGTCGCCAACCAGGGGGTGCCGGTGGTCGTGACCCGGACCCGTCCGTCGGGGCGTGCGACGACGGTGTGCCGGCCCTTGAGCAGCACGACGGCGTCGTACCGGCGGGCGGCGAGCCGGGCGTGCTCGAGCATCCGCGCCTCGACCTCGGCGCGCTCGACGTCGAGCAGCCGGGCCAGCTCGCCGGCGTGGGGCGTGAGGACGGCCGGGCGGCTGCGGGCCAGGCCGGCGAAGGCGAGGGCGTCGGCGTCGATCAGGAGCGGGACGTCGTCGGCCACGGAGCGGCGGACGGCGTCCTCGGCTCCTGAGTCGCTGCCGGAGCCGACCACCCAGGCCTGCACCCGGCCCGGCCCGACGACCTCGGGGTGCGCAGCGCGGACCTGGTCGAGCGCGGCCAGGTCGCCGTCGTACCGGACCATGCCGGCGAGCCCGCAGGCAGCGCCGGAGACGCTGAGCACGGCGGCGCCGGGATAGGTGGCGGAGCCGGCGCGGACGCCGACGACGCCGCGGGTGTACTTGTGGGCGTCAGCCGCGGGTCGCGGGAGCAGCGCGGCCACGTCGGCGGCCTGCAGCGCCTCGACCTGCGCCTCGGGCAGGTCGAGGCCGATGTCGACGAGGTGGACCGCGCCGCACGCCCGGGCGGCCGGGTCGACGAGGTGGCAGGGCTTGTGGGTGCCGAAGGTGACGGTCAGGTCGGCGACGACGTGAGGCCCGTCGATCTCGCCGGTGTCGACGTCGACCCCGGAGGGAGTGTCGACGGCCACGACCGGGGTCCCCGCCACGTGGGCGAGGGCGGCGACCGCCTCCGGGCGCAGGCCGGGGCGACCGCCGATGCCGACGATCCCGTCGACGACCACGTCGAACCGGCCCGGCCCCGGGGTGCCGAGACGTCCACCGGCCGCCCGCAGCGCGGCGACCCCGCCCTCGTGGGCGCTGGCGGACAGCAGCCATGCCTCCACCTGGACCCCACGCCGGGCGAGCAGCGCGCCGGCGTACAGCGCGTCGCCGCCGTTGTCGCCGGACCCGACGAGGAGCAGCACCCGACGGCCGTAGGCGGTACCGAGGAGGTCGAGCACGGCGTACCCCAGGCCGGCGGCGGCGCGCTGCATCAGCGCGCCCTCGGGCAGCCGGGCGAGCAGGTCGGCCTCGGCGGCCCGGACCTGCTCGACGGTGTGGGCGCGGAGCATGACCTACGACTCCAGGACCACGACGGCCGACGCGATGCCGCCGTCGTGGGTGAGCGAGAGGTGCACCGAGGTGACGCCGAGCGCGTCGGCCTCGGCGAGCACGGTGCCGCGGATGACGAACCGCGGCCGCCCGGAGTCCTCCGAGACCACCTCGGCGTCGTGCCACGACATCCCGCGCGGGGCGCCGAGCGCCTTGGCCAGCGCCTCCTTGGCCGCGAACCGGGCGGCCAGGGAGCGGATGTGGAGGCCGCGCTCCGCCTCGGTGAACAGCTTGGTCACCAGGGCGGGGGTACGGCGGCAGGACTCCTCGAAGCGGGCGATCTCGCACACGTCGATGCCGACGCCGACGACGGGCATCAGGTCGCCCCCGTCACTCGACCGTGACGGACTTGGCGAGGTTGCGCGGCTGGTCGACGTCGTGGCCGAGCACCGTGGCCAGCTCGCAGGCGAACAGCTGCAACGGGACGATCGAGACGAGCGGCTGCAGCAGCACGGGCACCTTGGGCAGGCGGATCAACGCGTCGGCGTACGGCTCGATGGAGTGGTCGCCCTCCTCGGCCAGGCAGATCGTGCGGGCGCCGCGGGCGCGTACCTCCTGGATGCCGCTGAGCATCTTGCCGTGGAGGTGGTCGCGCCCCTTGGGGGGTACGACGCACAGCACCGGCAATCCGTCCTCGACGAGCGCGATCGGGCCGTGCTTGAGCTCGCCGGCGGCGAAGCCCTCGGCGTGGAGGTAGGCCAGCTCCTTGAGCTTGAGCGCGCCCTCCAGCGCGACCGGGTAGCCCGCGTGGCGGCCGAGGAAGAGGACCGAGCGGGTGGTCGCGTGGTCGGCGGCGAGCGCGTAGACCTGCTCGGCGGTGCCGAGGACGGTCTCGATGTGGTCGGGCATCGCCTCGAGGTGACGCATGATCTCGTCGATCTCGTCGCCGAACCGGGTGCCCTTGACCTGCGCGATGTAGAGCGCGAGCAGGTAGCAGGCGACCAGCTGGGTCAAGAACCCCTTGGTCGAGGCGACTCCGATCTCCGGACCGGCGTGGGTGTAGATCACCGCGTCGGACTCGCGCGGGATCGAGGAGCCGTTGGTGTTGCAGATCGCCAGCACCTTCGCGCGCTGCGAGCGGGCGTGGCGGATCGCCTGCAGGGTGTCGGCGGTCTCGCCGGACTGGCTGATCGCGACGATCAGCGTCGTGGAGTCGATGATCGGGTCGCGGTAGCGGAACTCCGAGGCGAGCTCGACCTCGACCGGGGTGCGGGTCCAGTGCTCGATGGCGTACTTCGCGACCATGCCGGCGTAGAACGACGTCCCGCAGGCGATGATGATGATCTTGTCGACGTCGCGCAGCTCCTCGTCGGCCAGCCGCATCTCGTCGAGCTGCAGCTGCCCGGACGGCGTACGACGGCCGATCAGGGAGTCGGCCACGGCCCGCGGCTGCTCGAAGATCTCCTTGCGCATGAACCAGTCGTGGCCGTCCTTCTCGGCCGACGACAGGTCCCAGTCGACGTGGAAGCGGCGCGCCTCGACCGGGCGGCCCCAGAAGTCGGTGACCTCGACGGCGTCGCGGGTCATCACGACGATCTGGTCCTGGCCGAGCTCGAGCGCCTCGCGGGTGTGCTCGATGAAGGCGGCGACGTCGGAGCCGAGGAAGTTCTCGCCCTCGCCCAGCCCGACGACGAGCGGGGAGTTGCGACGGGCGGCGACGACCTTGCCGGGCTCCTCGGCGTCGATCGCGACCAGCGTGAACGCGCCGTCGAGGGTCTGGCACACCCGCTGCATCGCGGTGGTCAGGTCCTCGCCGGACTGGACCTGCAGCTCGAGGAGCTGGGCGACGATCTCGGTGTCGGTGTCGGAGAGCAGCTCGTGGTCGTCGGCCTCGAGCCGGGCGCGGAGGTCGAGGAAGTTCTCGATGATGCCGTTGTGCACCAGTGCCACGCGGCGGGCGGGGCCGGTGTGAGGATGCGCGTTGACGTCGTTGGGCGGGCCGTGGGTGGCCCACCGGGTGTGCCCGATGCCGACCTCGGCGACCGGCATCGGCTGCTCACCGAGCACCTTCTCGAGGTTGGCGAGCTTGCCGGCCCGCTTCTCGACCGTCAGCGTGCCCTGGCTCACGACGGCGACGCCCGCGGAGTCGTAGCCGCGGTACTCGAGCCTGCGGAGACCGTCGATGACGGTTTCCTGGGCCGACTGAGGCCCGACGTATCCGACGATCCCGCACATGATCGGCCAGTCTACGGGTCCGGATCGGGGACGCGCCGGACCCGCCTCCGAGCCCGGCTGGAACAATCGGCGCCATGACGACGGGCACCCCGGCGGACACCCACCACGGCGAGGAGTCGTCGCGGGAGGCTTCGCCGTACGTCGAGCTGGACCGCGCGACCTGGGCCGACCTGGCCCACGAGTGGCACCAGCAGGGCAGCCCGCTGACCAGCGAGGAGGTCGTCCGGCTGCGCGGCATGGGCGACTCGCTGGACCTCGACGAGATCCGCGACGTCTACCTGCCGCTCTCCCGGCTGCTGTCGCTGCGCGTCAACGCCGCGACCCGGCTGCACCACGAGCAGGAGCAGTTCCTGCACCGTCGTACTCCCCCGCGCACGCCGTTCGTGATCGGCCTCGCCGGCTCCGTGGCGGTCGGGAAGTCGACGGCCGCGCGCGTGCTGCAGCAGATGCTCGCCCGCTGGCCGGAGCACCCCAACGTCGCGCTGGTGACCACCGACGGCTTCCTCTACCCCAACGCCGAGCTCGAGGCGCGCGGCCTGCTCCAGCGCAAGGGCTTCCCGGAGTCCTACGACCGCCGCAAGCTGCTCAAGTTCGTCATCGACATCAAGTCCGGCAAGGACGAGGTCGAGGCGCCGGTCTACTCCCACCTGGTCTACGACGTCGTCCCCGACGAGAAGGTCGTCGTGAAGCGGCCCGACATCGTCATCGTCGAGGGCCTCAACGTCCTGCAGCCCGCTCGCACCCGCGAGGACGGCCGCACCGGCCTGGGCCTGTCGGACTTCTTCGACTTCTCCATCTTCGTCGACGCCAACACCAACCACATCCGGGAGTGGTACGTCGACCGGTTCCTCCGCCTGCGCGAGACCGCCTTCCGCGACCCCAACTCCTACTTCGCCCGGTACGCGGCGCTCAGCCACGACTCCGCCGTCGACGAGGCGCGCCGGATCTGGGACTCGATCAACGGGCCCAACCTGACCGAGAACGTGCTGCCCACCCGGTCCCGCGCGACGCTGGTGCTGCGCAAGGCCGCGGACCACGCGGTGCAGTACGTGCGGCTCAGGAAGATCTGACCTCGCCGAGCGAGAACTCCCGTTCGACGAGGACGCCGTCCGCACCGCGGACCGTCACACGCGCGTCGGTGGCGTCGTTCGCCAGGGGGAACCCGCCCGGGCAACGGCGGTCCGGGCAGAGCCCGGCGTAGTCGGTCGGCGTCTCGTGCTGGCCGACCTCGAGGCTGCCCTTGCCATCGATCGTGCCGTCGTAGCGCGCGACCTCGGAGGCGTACTTCCCGTTGATCCCGAGCCGCACCTCGACCGTGGCCGAGGCGTCCGGCGCCAGCCCGTTCACGTGGACGTTGAACCATGCGCAGTCCACCGTGCTCGTCCTCCCGTCGACGGTCTTCGGATAGCTGCAGGCCGCCTCGGGCACCACCGACATGGTCAGCCGCGGCTCGGAGGGCCTCGACGGCGACGGCTCGTCCCGCCCCAGCAACCACCATGCCCCGGCACCGAGCCCGGCGACCACGACGACGGCAGCCACCAGCAACGGCAGCACCCGCCGGCGTACCGGTTCGGGCTCGGGCGGGAGCGCCGGCGTCGTCGTCACGGTGGCCGGCGCGGTCGAGACCGGCGTCCCGGCCGCGATCCACGCCCGCAGCGCCTCGGCGGCCTCGCTGGCTGTCGGGTACCGGTCCTCGGGCGCCTTGGCCATGCACCGCGCGACGATCGCGTCGAGGCCCTCGACGCGATCGAGGTCGGCCGGGAGGTGCGGCACCGGGTCGTTGATGTGGGCGTTCGCGGCCTGGAAGCTGGTGCCGTCGTACGGCGGCCGGCCGGTCAGCAGGTTGTAGAGCAGGCAGCCGAGGGCGTAGACGTCGGTGGCCGCGGTCGCCACGTGCCCGAGGTGCCGCTCGGGCGCCATGAACGGCGGGCTGCCCGGGACGCCGCCGGTGACGGTGAGCCCGCCGTCCTCGGCGGTGGCGATGCCGAAGTCGGCGAGGACCGGGAGCAGCTGCTCACCGCGCCGCCACAGCAGCACGTTGCCGGGCTTCACGTCGCGGTGGACCACGCCGGCAGCGTGCGCATCGGCGAGGCCCTCCGCAACCGCTGCGGCGACCTCCGCCGCGAGCCGGGGCGGCATCGGGCCGTGCTGCTCGAGCCAGGCGACCAGGTCCCCGTCGGCGTGGAAGTCGGTCACCAGGTAGAACTGCCCGTCGCTGCTGCCGTAGTCGAAGACCACGACGATGTGCGGCGATCGGACCCGCGCGAGGATCGCGGCCTCGCGCTCGAACCGGCGCACGAACTCCTCGTCGGCGAGCTCCCGGCGGATCACCTTCACCGCGACCGTGCGACCGAGCACCCGGTCGCGGGCGCGGTAGACGACACCCATGCCGCCGCTGCCGACGATCTCGAGCAGCTCGTAGCGGTCCGCGATCACACCGAACATCACCGGCACCTCACCGGCCCACCTGGAACCGGCAGGCCACGGCAGCCCGCTGCACGCGGCCCGGGTAGAAGGGGCCGATCAGGTCCAGCGGGTCGACCGGCGGCGCGGTCCCGGGGGACGGGGCGGACGGGGCGGTCGTCGTGGTCTCCGCGGCCCGCACGTTGCGCACCACCGTCGGCGCGGGTGCCGGTGCAGGCGCACGGACGCTCACCCGGACGGCCTGCCGCGACATGGCGGTGGTCAGTGTGCCCTTGCCGCGGACCTGGACGGCGTACACCCAGCGCCCGGCCCGCTTCGGCCGGTGCACGACACGGAACCGCCCCTGCTTGTCGGTGCGCACGTGGACCTTCGTGCGAGCCAGGATCCCGCTGCTGCCGGTGACGCGGACGGCGTACAGGTCGACGGTACGACGCCCCTTCGGCCGCACCCGGCCCTCGATGACGAACGGCCGGCCGGCGATCGCCGCGCGGCTGCGCTTTCGGAAGCTGACCGCGGGCGTCGCGACCACGCGGAACGACCCGGTCGACTCGGGCTGGCCGTTGGCGCCCGTGGCGACGACCGCCACCCACCCGGTGCCGGTCACCGGGATCGGGACCTGCGTGACGCCCGGCCCCGCGACACCGGTGAGCACCGGTGCTCCCGCGTCCGGGGCGTTCTCCGTGGTGGAGAAGTAGAGCGCGTAGCGGCCGGCCTGCAGCAGCCGGACCTGCTCCCGAGCGACGAAGGGGTACGACGGCTGGCTGACCGCGCAGCCCTCGCGGGCCCCGACCAGCGGGTCGACCAGGCGCACGAAGTCGACGGCCGAGGGGCGCAGGCTCCACAGCCCGTTCGGATCGGCCGTGACGACCTCGAGCTGGGAGCGCCCGCCGGAACCGCGGCGTCCCACGATGCAGGCCGTGACCCCGGCCGGGAGTGCGCCGCCGGCCCCGCACAGCGGGATCCGCTGCTGCAGCCCGGGGCGGGACCGGAAGACCGTCAGCTCGGCAGCCGGCCGCGGGTCCTGCAGCTCGAGGTAGAGCGTGCTCGGCACGGCCGGTGCTTCGATCGTCACGGCGGGCTGGAGGTCGCCGGCCTGGGTGAGGGTCGCGCCTTCCTGGAGCACGACGCCCGAGACCGCCTGCTGCGGCGAGAGCACCGCGATCTGGGGGTCCTCCGCGCTCGTGGCGGGCAGGCACGGCCGAGCGGCGTCGCCTGCTGGGCCGGAGTCGCCGCAGGACGCCGTACCGAGGCGGGCGCCGGCGCGCAGGTCGCCGGTGATCGGTGCGGTGCCCGCGATGCTGAGTCCGCCGCTGCGCACGTCGACCTTCCCGGTGCCCGTGTAGTCGACGTTCAGGGCGCTGGCCCCGCTGCCGGCCGACTTGAGCACGGTCCCGTCGTTCGTGAGCTCGGCGAGGTCGGTGGCCGGCTGGCCGTTGGGCTTGCCCTCGAACACGCTGGCGTCCCCGGCGAGCTCGAGCACGCCTCCGGAGCCGACCGTGATCGCGGTGTCCCGGTCGGCGGCGACGTACCCCGTTCCCGAGACGAGCAGCCGACCGCCCGACCGGACGTCGACGGAGTAGCCGTCGGACAGGTTCACTCCCCGTCCGGCGACCTCGAGGACACCACCGGACGCGACCCGCAGCTGACCGGTCGTGGTCACCGGGCACGCGTCGATCGCCTGACCAGCCGGGAAGTCGGCGCAGTGGTCGTTGTCGAGGGTGCCGACCCCGAACCCAGCCTCGCCCCACACCACCCGCCCCTCGACATCGAGCCGACCGGGACCGCCCAGGGTGCTGCCGCGGAGGCTGACGGTGGCGTCCGCGTGGATCGTCGAGGTGTGGGTGCCCGCGGCGCCGTAGACCATCACCCGGGCGCCGGTCGCCACGAGTGTCGCGTTGGAGACCTCGAGCGCCTGCACGTGCACGTGGGAGCTGTCGTCGAGAGCGATCGTGACCGGCGACGCCGGCGCGACGCAGACGAAGCCGCGCAGGCTGTCGTCGGTCGTGGGATCGGCGCCGAAGTAGGTCGGCGCGCGGTGCCCGGTCTGGGCACCGGTGAGGGTCCAATTTCCCGCGTCGTTCCACGCACCGCTGCCGCCCGTCCAGGTGAACCGCACCTGACCGGGGCCCGGCGCGTCGCAGCCGGTCGCCGCAGCAGCCGGGCTCGCGGCCCCCAGCACTGCCAGCAGGCTCCCGACCAGGACACCTCCGGTCGCCAGGGCAAGTGCCCGCAGTCTCGTCATGCCCATCCCCCACGAGGTCATCCCGAGACCGGGAGTCAGCCTAGTGGCGCGGACGGCCCCTGTTCAGGCGATGGCGAGACCCAGGGCGGCGGGGACGCTCAGAGCGCCAGGCGCTCCCGTACGACGTCCGCCAGCCGCTGCGCAACCCCGTCGGCCTGCTCGGCGGTGGGCGCCTCGACCATCACCCGGACGAGCGGCTCGGTGCCGGAGGGGCGCAGCAGGACCCGGCCGGTCGTGCCGAGCTCGGCCTCGGCGCCGGCCACGGCCTCGAGCAGCGCCGGGTCGTCGGTGCGGGTGCGGTCGACACCGGCGACGTTGACGAGGACCTGCGGGAGGCGGGTCATCACGCCGGCGAGCTCGCGAAGCGAACGACCGGTGGTGGCCATCCGGCGGGCGACGTGGAGCGCGGTGAGGATGCCGTCGCCGGTGGTGGCGTGCTCGCGCATGATGACGTGGCCGGACTGCTCGCCGCCGAGGCTGAACCCGCCGCGGCGCATCTCGTCGAGGACGTAGCGGTCGCCGACGGCGGTCTGCACGACCGTGACGCCGGCCTGCTCCATCGCCTGGAGCAGACCGAGGTTGCTCATCACGGTGGCGACCAGGGTGTCGTCGACCAGGCCGCCGGACTCGCGCAGCGCCAGGGCGAGGATGCCCATGATCTGGTCGCCGTCGATGACCTCACCGGTGTGGTCGACGGCAAGGCAGCGGTCGGCGTCGCCGTCGACCGCGAAGCCGGCATCGGCGCCGTGCTCGAGCACGGCCTTGCGCAGCGGCTCGAGGTGGGTGGAGCCGCAGCCGTCGTTGATGTTGAGACCGTCGGGCGAGGCGCCGATGGTGACGACCTCGGCACCGGCAGCGCTGAGCGCACGGGGGCCGACCTCGCTGGCAGCGCCGTGGGCGCAGTCGAGGACCAGCTTGAGCCCGGCGAGCGGCTTGCCCATGGGTGCGTCGAGGGTGCGGACCAGGTGGTCGACGTACTCCTTGACGGTGGGTCCGTACGGCGTCACGCGGCCCACGGACGCGCCGGTCGGGCGGTCCCAGTCCTGGCCGAGGAGGGCCTCGATCTCGCGCTCGAGGGCGTCGTCGAGCTTCACGCCGCCGCGGGCGAGGAACTTGATGCCGTTGTCGGGCATCGGGTTGTGGGAGGCGCTGATGACGACGCCGACGTCGGCGCCGAGCGCGTCGGTGAAGTAGGCGACGCCCGGCGTCGGCAGCACCCGCAGGCGCAGCACGTCGACCCCGGCGGACGCGAGGCCCGCGACGACGGCGTGCTCGAGGAACTGCCCGGAGATCCGGGTGTCACGACCGACCACGGCGAGCGGGCGGGGGCGGCTGTAGCCGCCGTGCTCGACCAGCACCCGGGCCGCGGCACTGCCGAGGTCGACGGCCAGCTCGGCGGTCAGCTTGTCGTTGGCCAGTCCACGGACGCCGTCGGTCCCGAAGATGCGCGGCACGTGCTCCCCCTGCGGATGTTCGGTGGAAATTCGGTTCGAAAATGGCGACAGGGCCACGGACCGCGGCTGCGGTGCGTGGCCCTGTCGTGAGATCTCCGGGAAGATCAGCGCTTCGAGTACTGCGGGGCCTTACGGGCCTTCTTGAGACCGGCCTTCTTGCGCTCGGTCGCACGGGCGTCGCGGGTCAGCAGACCGGCCTTCTTCAGGGTCGGGCGGTACGCGTCGAGGTCGATCCCGTTGAGCGAGCGGGCCACGCCGAGACGCAGCGCGCCGGCCTGACCGGTGATGCCGCCGCCGTGGATGCGGGCGATCACGTCGAAGCGACCCTCCAGGCCGAGAGCCGCGAACGGCTCGTTGACGACCTGCTGGTGCAGCTTGTTGGGGAAGTAGTCGTCGATGGTCCGGCCGTTGATGGTCCAGTTGCCGGTGCCGGGGACGATCCGCACGCGGGCCACGGCCTCCTTGCGGCGACCGGTGGCGGCGCCGGGGGCGACGGTGACGGGGCGGTCGTCGGCGATGGCCGACGGGGAGGTCTCGCTGGTGTAGGCGACACCCTGCTCGTCGGTCTCGAAGGTCTCCTCGACCTCGGTGGTGTTCTCAGTCACGATGAAAGTCCTCAGTCCGATCAGATCTGTCGAGAAGTCACTGGGAGATCTGGGTGATCTCGTAGGGAACGGCCTTCTGGGCCTGGTGCGGGTGAGCCGGGCCGCTGTAGACCTTCAGCTTCTTGATCATCTGCCGGCCGAGGCGGTTCTTCGGCAGCATGCCCCACACGGCCTTCTCGACGGCCTTGCGCGCGTCCTTGTCGATGACCTCGCCGATCGGGGTCGCGGTCAGACCACCCGGGAAGCCCGAGTGGCGGTAGACCATCTTGTCGGCACGCTTGTTGCCGGACAGGGCGACCTTGTCGGCGTTGACGATGACGACGAAGTCACCGGTGTCGGCGTTCGGAGCGAAGATCGCCTTGTGCTTGCCGCGCAGCAGGTTGGCGGCGGTGACAGCCAGGCGACCGAGGACGACGTCGGTCGCGTCGATCACGAGCCAGGCGCGCTCGACGTCGCCGGGCTTCGGAGCGTAGGTGCGCATGATGCGTACCCTTCCTTGCTAGTTCGTTGCCCGTACGACGGTCGCCGCCCGGGTTGCCGTCACGGTCCGCGGGGGCCGCTCGGGCGACGTCTCCTGACGAACTCAGCCCGGCCCACGCACGCTCGTCTCTCGACGATCCATGAGCGATCCGGATCTGCCCCGACGGCCGGCCCGGAGGGCGGCGTACGAAGCGGCAGAAGACGCGACCTGCAAGGCTACGTGCCCTCGTCACCGAGGGGCAAATCCCGGGCTCCGGAACCACGCTTCGGGACACCGCCTTTTGGCACAGTGACGGTGGCGACTAGGTTGCAAGGGTGACTGACTCTCTCACCGTACGCGACAACCGCACCGGCGCGGAGTTCGAGATCCCGATCACCGACGGCACCATCAAGGCCTCGGACCTCGGGCAGATCAAGCTCAACGACGACGAGCCCGGCCTCGCGACCTACGACCCCGGCTTCGTGAACACGGCCTCCTGCCGCAGCGCCATCACCTTCATCGACGGCGACAAGGGCATCCTCGAGTACCGCGGGTACCCGATCGAGCAGCTCGCGGAGAAGTCGAACTTCCTCGAGGTGGCCTATCTCCTCATCCACGGCGACCTGCCCTCCAGGGAGCAGTACGACGCGTGGGTGCACGAGATCACCTACCACACGTTCGTGCATGAGAACGTGAAGGGCTTCATGGAGGGCTTCCGCTACGACGCGCACCCGATGGGGATGCTGATGGCGTCGGTGGGGGCCCTCTCGACGTTCTACCCGGAGTCCGCCCGCATCGAGGACCCGGAGAACCGACACATCCAGATCGTCCGGATGATCGCCAAGATGCCGACCCTCGGCGCCTGGGCCTTCCGCCACGCGCAGGGCAAGCCCTACGTCTACCCGGACAACGAGCTCTCGTACGCCGAGAACTTCCTCTCGATGCTCTTCAAGATGAGCGAGTCGAAGTACGCCGGCGACCCGCGCATCGTGAAGGCCCTCGACGTGCTCTTCATCCTGCACGCCGACCACGAGCAGAACTGCTCGACCAACGCGGTCCGCTCGGTCGGCTCCTCGCAGGTCGACCCGTACTCGGCCGTGGCCGCCGGCATCGGCGCCCTCTTCGGCCCGCTGCACGGTGGCGCCAACGAGGCGGTGCTGCGGATGCTGCGCCGGATCGGCACCAAGGACAACATCCCCGCCTTCATCGAGGGCGTGAAGAACGGCGAAGAGCGCCTGATGGGCTTCGGCCACCGGGTCTACAAGAACTACGACCCGCGCGCCAAGATCATCAAGAAGGCGTGCGACGACGTCTTCGAGGTCACCGGGGTCAACCCGCTCCTCGAGGTCGCCCAGGAGCTGGAGAAGATCGCGCTCGAGGACGAGTACTTCGTCAAGCGGCGCCTCTACCCCAACGTCGACTTCTACTCGGGCCTGATCTACGAGGCGCTCGAGTTCCCGCCCGAGATGTTCACGGTCCTGTTCGCGATCGGCCGCACGCCCGGCTGGCTCGCGCAGTGGCTGGAGCTGACCGGCGACAAGGAGCAGAAGATCGCTCGCCCCAAGCAGATCTACACCGGCGACCGCGGCCTGACCTTCGTTCCCGCCGAGGAGCGCTGGGCCTGATCACGCCCCCACGGCCGAGCTTGCGAGGCCGTGGACCAGGGCGGGAGGTTGAGGAGCGTCGGCTCGGTCCGAGCCTGCGAGGACCGAGCGACGCGTCTCGAAACCCAGCCCGGTTGCGTACGACGGTCGGACACGCGACCCCGGTCACCTGGTGACCGGGGTCGTTCGCATTTCGGGCCGCTCAGCCCTGCGGGTACGGCGGCAGCGCGACGTCGTACAACCACGGCCGCAGCACCGCCGCGACATCAGCACCGGTGTGCGCGGACGCGAACCCGAGGAAGTCCTCGGTGGTGACCGACTCCCCCGCGCGGGACGAGGCCCAGTCGCGCAGGACGGCGAAGAAGGCGTCGTCGCCGACGGCGACGCGCAGGGCGTGCAGGGTGAGGGCGCCGCGCTTGTAGACGCGGTCGTCGAACATCAGCTCCGGGCCGGGGTCGGCCAGCAGCAGGTCCTGCGGCAGGTCGGTGAGGCGCTCGTGGTGGTGGCGGGCCCACTCGTCGCAGGTACGCGGGCCGTCGCTCTCCTCGGACCACAGCCACTCGGCGTAGCAGGCGAAGCCCTCGTGCAGCCAGATGTCCTGCCAGCGGCGCAGGGTGACGGCGTTGCCGTACCACTGGTGGGCGAGCTCGTGGGCGATCAGCCGCACGTGGGACCAGTCCGGGGTGCAGAAGTTGCGGCCGAAGGTGGACAGGCTCTGGCTCTCGAGGGGGATCTCGAGGTCGTCGTCGGTGATGACGGCGGCGTAGGCGTCATAGGGGTAGGGCCCGAAGACGCGCTCGAAGAAGGCGAGCATGGCGGGCTGCTGGTCGAACGAGTCGACGAGGTCGGCGTCGGGCGGCCCGATGGTGCGGGTGCGGGCGTCGTGCTCGGTGGTCGTGTAGCGGCCGATCTGGACGGTCGCGAGGTAGGTCGCCATCGGCCGGTCCATCACCCAGGTCCAGCGCTCGCCGCTCGCACGGCGCTGGTGGGCGGCGAGGGTGCCGTTGGCGACCACGGTGTAGCCGGCGGGCGCGGCGAGGGCGATCCGGTACGTCGCCTTGTCGTCGGGCCGGTCGTTGCAGGGGAACCAGGTGGGGGCGCCGTGCGGCTGGGCCGCGACGATCACGCCGTCCTCGAGCTCCTCCCAGCCGGCATCGCCCTGGTACATGTCGATGACCGGCTTCGGCGATCCGCCGTAGACGACGGTCAGCCTCAGCTCCGCGCCGGCCGCGACCGGGCGGTCGAGCTGGAGGATCAACCGGTCGTCGCGGGCCGACCACTTCTTGATCGGGGCGCCCTCGATCCGCAGCTTCGACACCCGCAGGTGCGCGAGGTCGAGCACCAGGCGCGCGGTCTGCTCGCGCACGACGAGGTCGAGCACCGCGGTCCCGGTGAGACGGTTGCCGTCGGGGACGTAGGCGAGGTCGAGGTCGTAGTGCCGCACGGCGTACGACGGGTCGCCGTGGCCGGGCAGGTACGGGTCAGCGGTGGGCAGCAGCGGCACGGGGCAGGACTCTCAGTCGGTCCACGGACCGATGGGGTTGCCGATCCAGCGCGTCTTGTCCGGCACGGACTCCCCCCTCATCACCAACGACACCGGCCCGACCGTAGCGTGCTTCCCCAAGGACGCGGCAGGCAGCACCACCGAGTTGGGGCCGACGGTGGCGCCGCGGTGCACCCGGACGGTGTCGGTCGCGAGCAGCCGGTCGTGGAAGAGGTGGGTCTGCACGACGCTGCCCTGGTTGACGGTCGCGCCGTCCCCGAGCTCGACGAGGTCAGGCTCGGGCAACCAGTACGACTCGCACCACACGCCGCGGCCGACCTTCGCGCCCATCGCCCGGAACCACAGGGCGATCAGCGGCGAGCCCGTCGCGAGGCCGGCGAACCACGGGGTCGCGACCACCTCGACGAAGGTGTCGGCCAGCTCGTTGCGCCACACGAACGAGCTCCACAGCGGGTGGGAGCCGGCGCGGACCCGGCCGACCAGCAGCCACTTCGCAACGACGGCGACGACCCCGGCGACGAGGCCGGCCGCCCACAGCAGCAACGGTACGACGAGCAGGTCGGCGACCGCGCCCTGGCGGTCCCACACGGCGAGGGTGCCCAGCACCACCGCGAGGTGCAGGGCCACGGCGAGCGTCACGGGCAGCAGCCGGGCGATCTCCCAGCAGGCGCGGGCGAGCTTGAGCCGGGTCGGCGGCGCGTAGGTGCGCTCGTCGGCGGAGCCCTGGGCGGCGCGGCGCAGCGGTGCGGGCGGGCTGCCGAGCCACGACTCGCCGGCCTTGACCGTCCCGCGGGCGGGGGCAGCCGAGAGGACCGCGACGAGGGAGCGCTTCGGCACCTTGCGGCCGGGTGCCGCCATCGCGGAGTTGCCGACGAAGGCGCGCTTGCCGACCTTGACCCGCTCGGCGCGCAGCCAGCCGCCGCCGAGCTCGTAGCCGCCGATCAGCGTGTCGTCGGCGAGGAACGCCTGGTCGCTGACGCTCACCAGCGACGGGATCATCAGCGCGGTCGAGGCCTCGACGTCCTTGCCGATCCTCGCGCCGAGCAGTCGCAGCCAGCCGGGCGTGAGCTGCGAGCTGTAGAGCGGGAACAGCCAGGTCCGGGCCTCGTCGAGCACCCGGATCGTCGACCAGACGCACAGGGCCGGGCGGCTCTGCAGCGGGTGCGCGCCGGCCTTCACGCCGAGCGCGAGCAGCCGGACCACGCCGAGGATCAGGGCGGCGAGCACGACGAAGCCGGCCAGCACGGCGGGCGCCAGCCAGGGTGCGAGCGTTGCGGCCGCGTCCCGGGCACTGGTGGTGCTGCCGAGGTCGGCCAAGAGCACGACCGGCACCGCCACGACCAGCACCGCGATCGCGGGCAGGCAGGACAGCAGGCCGGCCACGGTGCCGTACGCGATCGCCCAGGTGCGCAGCGAGCGGCGCGACGCCGGCGGGCGCTCGGCCCACGGGCCGCGGGCGGCGGAGCTCATCCGGACCGCCGGGGCGCCGGACCAGAACTCGCCGGTCGGCACCTCGCCGAACACGGCCGAGCCGGGCGCCACCTCGGCGCCGTCCCCGACCACCGCGCCCGGGCAGAGCATCGACCGGGTGCCGACCCGGGCCTGGCGCCCGACCCGGATGCCGCCGACGTGGAGGGTGTCGCCGTCGATCCAGTAGCCGGTCAGGTCGACCTCCGGCTCGATCGAGGCACCCTTGCCGACGGTCAGGTGGCCGGTGACCGGCGGCAGCGAGTGGAGGTCGGCGCCGCGGGCGACCTTGGCGCCGAGGAGGCGCGCGTACCACGTGATGTACGGCGCCCCGGCGAGCCGCGTCGCACCGAGCTCGTCGGCCAGCCGCTCGGCGGTCCAGATCCGCAGGTGCACCCTGCCGCCGCGTGGATACGCGCCCGGCTGCACGCCGGCGAGCACCGCCTGCGCGAGCTTGGCGGCCACGAACATCCGTCCCGGCGGGCTGACGAACACGACGAGCAGCAGGGCGAGCACCCACCACGGAACGACGGGCAGCCACGCGACGTCGAGGACGTCGTGGCCGAGCCGCGCGAGGGTCAGGATCCCCGCGATCCAGCGCGGTGCCGCGAGCGCGCGCAGGACCGGGATCGCGAGCACCTGGCCGACCTGGGTCTTGCGCGGGATCGGCTTCACCTTGCGGCTCTGCTCGGCCAGCACGGACGGCTCGAGCCCGTCGAGGAAGCCGGCCAGGCCGTCGACGGTCGGGTTCTCGTACAGGTCGGCGACCGTCAGGTCGGCATGGTCGGCGCGCAGCAGGGTGACCACCTGGGCGGCGGTCAGGCTGCCGCCGCCGAGGTCGAAGAAGTCGGACTTCGGGCCGTCGGGCGCGGCGCCGATCACCTTCTGCCAGACCTCGGCGATCCGGGCCGAGGTGCCGTGCAGGCCGGCGTCCGCGGGGTCGGCGGTGGCGAGCGGCCAGGGCAGCGCGTCGCGGTCGACCTTGCCGGAGGTGCGGGTCGGGATGTCGTCGACGACCGCGAGCCGGGGCACCAGCGCGGCCGGCATGGTGGCCCGCAGGTGCGCGGTGGCCGCAGCACCGTCGTACTCGCTGGTGGTGGTGATGTAGCCGACGAGGAGCTGGTTGCCCGTGCTGGTGCGGCGTACGGCGGCCGCCGCCGCGCTCACGCCGGGCAGCGCGAGCAGCGCGGAGTCGATCTCGCCGAGCTCGATCCGGCGACCGCCGACCTTGACCTGGTCGTCGGCGCGGCCCGCGAAGAGCAGGCCGGCGTGGTCGTTGACGACGATGTCGCCGCTGCGGTAGGCGCGCTCCCAGCCGAGTGTCGGCATGGGGGCGTACTTCTCGGCGTCCTTGGCGGGATCGAGGTAGCGGGCCAGCCCGACGCCACCGATGATCAGCTCACCGCGCTCGCCCTCCCCCACGGGCTCGCCGGTCGCCGGGTCGACGACCACCAGGTCCCAGCCGGCCAGCGGGAGGCCGATCCGGATCGGACCCTCGGCGTCGACGAGCGCACCGCACGCGACGACGGTCGCCTCGGTGGGCCCGTAGGTGTTCCAGACCTCGCGACCGGGCCTGACCAGGCGGGCGGCCACCTCGGGCGGCAGCGCCTCGCCACCGAGGATCAGCAGCCGGACCCGTTCCAGCGCGTCGTCGGGCCACAGGCTGACCAGGGTCGGCACGGTGGAGACGACGGTGACGTCGTTCGCGGTCAGCCAGGGTCCGACGTCGACGCCACTGCGCACCAGCGCGCGAGGCGCGGGGACCAGGCAGGCGCCGTACCGCCAGGCCAGCCACATCTCCTCGCAGCTCGCGTCGAAGGCGACACTGAGCCCGGCCATCACCCGGTCGACCGGGCCGACCGGCGCGTCCTGCAGGAACATCAGCGACTCGGCGTCGACGAAGGCCGCGGCGTTGCGGTGCGTGACCGCGACGCCCTTGGGCGTGCCGGTCGAGCCGGAGGTGAAGATCACCCACGCGTCGTCGTCGGGCGTGGGGTCGCGCCTGTCCTGCGCTGCCGCGTCGCGCCGGGACTCGATGACCAGGCTGGCGCCGATCAGCGCGGCGACCTGCGCCTCGCCGAACACCAGCCGGGCGCGCTCCTCGGGGTCGTCGGCATCGACGGGCACGTAGGCCGCGCCGGCGAACAGGATCCCCATGATCGCGACGTACAGGTCGGTCGTGCCCGACGGCAGCCGTACGCCGACCTTGTCCCCCGGGCCGATCCCGAGCTCGGCGAGCTCGACGGCCACGATCTCGGCCGCCTCCGCGAACTCGGCGTAGGTGACGGTGTCGTTGCCGCTGTCGAGCGCCATGGCGTCGGGGTGGTCGGCCGCCGTACGACGGAACACGTCGACGAGCGTGCGCGGCGCGGGTGCCTCGGCGCCGCGGAGCAGGGGGTTCACCTCTCGATCCTCGTCGATGGAGGTGAACGGGAAGTGGCGTGTCGGGGCGCGGCTGGTTGTGCGGGTTTGTGACCTGGGCCACAATCTGCGGGGTGAGCGCGACGACGGAGTCCGAGTCCCCCGCCCCTGCCACCCGCGCCTGGCCGCCGGCCACGCCGCCCGAGCCGACCTACGTCGAGGACCGGCTCAACTACTGGGCGGAAGCCACGCCGGACGCCGAGGCGATGACCTACCTCGGCCGCACCTGGACGTGGAAGGAGTGGCACGACCGGGTGCATCGCGCGGCCGGCGGGCTGCGCGACCTCGGCATCGCGCGCGGCGACGTCGTGTCGTTCCTCGACAAGAACCACCCCGCCTGCGTGGAGATCAGCCTCGCCGCAGGGTCGATCGGCGCGGCCAACGCGATCATCAACTGGCGCTCGGCCGGCGACGAGATCGACTACGCCGTCAACGACTCCGGCGCGAAGGTGCTCTTCGTCGGCCGCGAGCTGATGCCGACGATCGAGGCGATCCGCGACCGGCTGCCCAACGTGAAGACGATCATCGAGGTGACCCCGGAGGGCGGCTCCGACGATGCCTACGAGCAGTTCCTCGCCTCGGCCACGCCCTGCGACGACGGGCCCGACGTGCTCGAGGACGACGTCTGTCTGGTCATGTACTCCTCCGGCACGACCGGACGGCCCAAGGGCGTGATGCTCACGCACCGCAACATGGTCCGGCACACGGTCAACGGCCACGACGGCTGGGGGTTCGAGCCCGGCGACAAGTCGATGGTGGCCATGCCGCTGTTCCACGTCGGCGGGTCGTCGTACGTCCTGTTCGGGATCCACGACGGCATCCCCAGCGTGATGACCCGCGAGCCCGACGCCGCCTCACTGGCCGGCGCCATCATGGCCGGCGCCAACCGCACCTTCCTCGTCCCGGCCGTCCTCGCGCAGGTGCTCCAGGCCGGCCCCGACGCGGTCAAGCTCTTCGGGCTGCTCAAGACCTACACGTACGGCGCCGCGCCGATGCCGCCGCCGCTGCTGCGCGCCGCCATGCAGGCCTGGCCCGACACCGACTTCATCCAGGTCTACGGGCTCACCGAGGTCGCCGGCGTCGCCACCCACCTGATGCCCGAGGACCACCGCACCGCGGAGTCCTCCGGTCACCCCGAGCGCCTGGTCTCGGCCGGCAAGCCGCTGCCGGAGTGCGAGGTCCGGATCGTCGACCCTGCGTCCTCGGCGGACGTGGGGGTGGGTGAGCACGGGGAGATCTGGCTGAAGACGCCCCAGCTGATGAAGGGCTTCCTCAACAAGCCCGAGGCCACCGCCGAGGTGATCACCGCCGACGGCTGGTTCCGCACCGGCGACATGGGCCACGTCGACGAGGACGGCTACGTCTTCGTCTCCGACCGGCTCAAGGACATGATCATCACCGGCGGCGAGAACGTGTACTCCCCCGAGGTCGAGCGGGTCCTCTCCGAGCACCCGGGAGTCCTCGAGGTGGCGGTGATCGGCGTACCCGACCCGACGTGGGGCGAGTCGGTCAAGGCCGTCGTCGCGCTCCGCGAGGGGTCCGATGCCACCGAGGTCGAGCTGATCGGGTGGACCCGCGAGCGGCTGGCGCACTACAAGGCGCCCAAGTCCGTCGACATCATCACCGCGCTCCCCCGCAACCCCACCGGCAAGATCCTCAAGCGGGAGCTGCGCAAGCCGTACTGGGACGAGCAGGCGCGCCAGGTCTGACGACTCCCGCTCGGGCCCCTGCGGCGCGGGCTGGCCGGCCTGGCTGTAACACGCCGTCCACTCGACTACCTGACGGTTCTCCGCAGAATCGAGCTCCAGATCGGGGCATTTCTGCTGAATCGCGCCGGGTAGTCGGGTGGACGGCGTGTTACTTGTCGAGATGTCAGGGCGACCAGCAGGGCAGCACCGGTCCCCGACGTACGACGATGCGCGGCTTCGGCCGGCGCGGCCCGAACTGCGCCAGGTCGGAGATGTCGGTACCGAACCGGGCACACGTGTCGAGGAACTCACGTCGGCAGCGCTCGAGCGCTGCCTTCCGCTGCCGGCCGAAGAAGTCGTTCCAGGTCAGTCGCGAGACACCGGTCTTGAACCCCGTCACGAAGTCCTGCCGCAGCTTCTCGTCCCAGAGCGTCTCCTCAGGATCCTTCACGGAGAACCCGCCGTCGCCAACGAGCCGGAGCTTCAACCGGCCGTCGATCTCGAACATGTGCCGCCCCAGGCGCAGGTCGCACCAGGCCGTCCGGCCGTCAGCGGTCAAGCCGAACTGAGGTTGGGGGACGCCGTACCCGAGCTCGGTGACGAAGTCCCGCCCGAGGGACTCCGCGACGGAGTCGGTGTGCGGCGATGCGGAGGCGACGACGTCGTGGACCACGGTGACGTAGGGCCAGTGGGTCATCGCTCCCGCCGCGCGCTCGAGGTCGGCACGCGTGGCCCCGGATCGGAGCGCTGAGTCAGCGGCAACCAAGCCGTGGAGGTAGCCGTGCTCGCGCGCGATGTCGAGGCTCGTTCGCGCGGCGTCCAGTGCGCGAACACCGTCGACCTCGATGACTTGACCGAGCTCGTAGGGCGCCAGGTGGTGCTTGACGCCGTGGCGCAGGTGCGCGCCGACGATGCCGGGTCGACCCACGTGGGTGACCGGGTCGCGCTCCTCGAGCACGTCGAGCTGCTGGAGGTGAGCCGACGAGTGGTGCGACATGACATGCGGGTCCCCGATCCGGAGGCTGGCGGCCCGGCCGACCAGAACCCTCCGCTGGACCGTCGTCGTGAGCGACTCGACGTACGACCTCTCGGCGTAGACACCTTGTCGTACTGCAGTCCACGCACCGGACCGGACGAGGCTGTCGATCTGGTGGCCGGCCATCCCGGCTTCCATCGCCTGGTGCCTGGTGACCAGCCCCCATTGCGCGCTCATCAGCGCCACGACCCGAGCATTCATGCACGCGAGCATCGGCGCTGGCACCTTCCCGCGGCGTCGTGCCCGTCATGACCTGTGGACCGAGCCCCCGCTGGCTGTGCATGTGGAGAACCAGCGACACGTTCCGGGACCCATGGGCCGGCCGGGATGTAACACGCCGTCCATGTGACTGGTCGACGGTTGTCAGCAGAATCGAGCCGTTCTGCGGGGCATTTCGGCTGACGACCGGCAGGTAGTCGGGTGGACGGCGTGTTACTGCACACCAGCCCGAGCCATCAGCCCGAGCCGAAGCCGGAGCCCGCGCAGGAGCTCGCCGACAGGTCTGAGCCCACTCATCAGAACTCCTCAACGCGTCCTCAGCGCGCTCACAGGGACACTGCCCACGATGGAGGCATGACCCAGCTTCCGCCGCCGCCCCCGTTCCCGCCGGCCCCGTTCGGACCGACGCCGCCCCCACAGCGGCGTCCCCGCCGGGCCGGGTTCGCGGTGGCGGTGCTGACCGGTGCCCTGGTGGTCGGGGGCGGCGCGGGGGTGGCGACCGCCGCGATCTACGACAGCGCGACGGGCGGGTCGGGCGGGTCCGCCACAGCACCGCTCTCGGTGGTCGACAACGGCAACCCCAAGCCGGCGTCGGGCAGCGTGGAGTCGGTCGCTGCGGCCGTGCTGCCGTCGGTGGTGGCCCTCGAGGTCAGCGGCGGCGGCGCGGCGGGCAGCGGGTCGGGCGTCGTGCTCGACGCGAACGGCACGATCCTCACCAACGACCACGTGGTGACCCTGGGCGGGGAGATCCCGGCCGACCAGGCCGAGGTGACCGTGTCGTTCAACAACGGCAAGAAGGTACGGGCGACGGTCGTCGGCACCGACCCGCTCACCGACACCGCCCTGGTCAAGGTCGAGGGCGTCTCCGACCTCAAGCCGATCACCATCGGCAAGTCGAGCAACCTCGACGTGGGCGAGCAGGTCGTCGCGATCGGGTCGCCGTTCGGCCTCGACGCCACGGTCACCAGCGGCATCGTCAGTGCTCTCGACCGCCCGGTCGAGGTCGCCCGCGACCCGCAGGGCAACGCCACGGCGTACCCGGCCATCCAGACCGACGCGGCCATCAACCCCGGCAACAGCGGCGGTCCGCTGGTCAACATGGACGGCCAGCTGGTCGGCATCAACGCGTCGATCCGGTCGACGTCGTCGGGCCAGGGCGCCGAGTCGGGCTCCATCGGTCTCGGCTTCGCGATCCCGATCGACGAGGTGCTGCCGATCATCGACCAGCTCCGCGCCGGCGAGACACCGACCCACGCCCGGCTGGGCATCCAGGTCGCCGACGCCGCGGGTACGGCGGGCTCCAGCGACACCACCCTCACCGGCGCCCGCATCGCCCAGCTCGAGAAGGGCTCGGCCGCGGCCTCCGCCGGCCTGGAGCAGGACGACGTCATCACCGCGATCGACTCCCATCAGATCGACGGCAGCGAGGCGCTGATCGCGACGATCCGCGCCTACCGTCCCGGCGACACCGTCAAGGTGACCTACCTGCGCGGCGGCAAGGACAGCACGACCGAGCTCAAGCTCGGCTCGGACTCCTAGGGCATGGGGCCTAGGGCCTAGGAGCCGCCGCCCCCGGCCTTGCGCCGGTGCATCTTCGGGGCACCGCCGACCACCTCGGAGCCGTGGGCCTTCTCCTTGGCCGGCCCGTCCGCGTGGACGCCCTGCTCCTTGTGGTTCTTGCGGTCGAGGGCCTCGCGCATCCTCGCCTTGAGATCGTCGTTCGCGCCGTTGGCAGTCATGGTCGTCCTTCCGCAGCAAGGTGGGGTGACTCCCCCACCGTTGCATCCCGGCGCCCGGGAACCAAGGCATTAACGGGGTGGCGCGGCGATCTTCTGCAGATCCGCCGACCGGGCAGTGGGCGCGAAGCCGAGCCGCTCGTTGATGTCGATCATCGGACCGTTGACCTCGGCGTTCCAGGTCACGACCCGGCGTCCGGTGGTGTCGAGGTCGCGCTGCAGTGCCTGCAGGTTGGCGACCTTGAGGGCCAGCCCGAGGCGGTGGCCGCGATGGTCGCGCCGCACGAGCGTCCCCCACTGGTGGACGAAGACCGGGTCGTGGGCGGGCACCATCAGCATCGACTGGGCGACCACCTCGCCGCGCTCGTCGAGCGCGACGGCATGCCACGGCGTGCGCGCCTGCCGGGCCTGTGCGGCCTCCGCCTCCCGGTGGGCCGCGACGTCGGCGGTCAGGTCCTCACGCTCGACCTCGCCGGCCGGCGCCTCGGTCATCAGCGTGGTCGAGACCGCCAGCCAGCCGACGACCAGGTCGTCGGGCACCGGACCGGACCAGGTCCGGATCTGGTACGACGCGTGGTGCGGTGCGGCCTCCGCGGCGAGGAGCGCGAGGTGGTCGGCCGCCACGGGCAGCGGGAGCTCGCGCTGGATCTCGCCGATGCCGAACCGGTAGCCGCGGGCCTGCGCGAACGCCATTCCGGGCACGCCCGCCCCGTCGACGGGACCACCGTCGAGCCACTGCGCGCGGGTGTCGAAGCGTGTGCGCCCGGCCGTGGCCGCCAGCGCCTCGACGTGGTGCAGCAGGCGGGTGCCGAGCCCCTGCCGTCGTACGTCGGGGCGCACGTGGACGTCGATCTCGGCGCCGTCGAGGTTGTCGAGCAGGCGCAGCGAGAGCCAGCCGGCGGCGACGGTCTCCCCGTCGAGGCGACCGGCGAGCAGGGCGACCCGGCGTTGCCGACCCGCGTCGCGGACGAGCACGGCCTGCTCCTCCGCCGTCGCCGTCGTGGCGTGCGGACCCAGCTCGTGCCGCTCGGACGCGGCAACCACCGCGGACCAGGCCTCCAGCGCAGAGCGGTCGTCGGCACCGATCTCCACGATCTCCAGCTCGCTCATCGCGCCCGTGCCACCCGCCCCTCGTCCCACACCGGTCCGTCGGACTCGTAGACCGTGCCGTCGGCGCCGAACACGCAGAAGCGGTCGAACCCGCGGGCGAACCAACGGTCGTGGGTGACCGCGACGACGGTGCCGTCGAACGCGGCGAGACCTTCCTCGAGCGCCTCGGCGGACTGCACGTCGAGGTTGTCGGTGGGCTCGTCGAGCAGCAGCAGGGTCGCGCCGGACAGCTCGAGGAGCAGGATCTGGAAGCGCGCCTGCTGGCCGCCCGACAGCGACTCGAAGGGCTGCTCGGCACTGGCGGCGAGCTCGTAGCGGTCGAGCACGCGGCTCGCCTGCTCACGGCCCATTCCCTGCCGTCCGTTGGGCACGCCGTCGCCGCGGTGCAGGATCTCGACCAGGGTCCGCCCGACCAGCTCGGGGTGCTCGTGGGTCTGCACGAACCAGCCCGGCCGCACTCGGGCGCCGAGCCGGGCGCGGCCGGTGTGCGCGACCGGAGCGATCGGTACGTCGCCCACCGGGCGGTGCTCGACGTCGGGGTCGCTGCCGCCCGCGGCGAGCAGGCGCAGGAAGTGGGACTTGCCGGAGCCGTTGGAGCCGAGCACGGCCAGCCGGTCGCCGTACCAGACCTCGAGGTCGAAGGGCTTCATCAGCCCGGTGAGCTCGAGCTCCTCGCACACGACCGCGCGCTTGCCGGTGCGGGCCCCGGACAGGCGCATCGTCACCTGCTGCTCGCGGGGCTGCTCGGTCGGCGGGCCGGCCTCCTCGAACTTGCGCAGCCGGGTCTGGGCCGCGCGGTACTGCGAGGACATGCCGTCGTTGTACTCCGCCTTGATCTTCAACCGCAGGACCAGCGCCTTGATCTTGGCGTGCTCCTCGTCCCAGCGGCGGCGGAGCTCGGCGAAGCGGGCGAAGCGGTCCTTGCGCGCCTCGTGGTACGACGCGAAGCCGCCCGGGTGCGTCCAGACGCTGTTGCCCCCGCCGCCCGCGCCGAGCTCGACGGTGACGACGTGGGTGGCGGCATTGGCCAGCAGCTCGCGGTCGTGGCTGATGAACAGGATCGTCTTGTCCGAGGCGGCGATCCGCTGCTCCAGCCAGATCTTGCCGGGCACGTCGAGGAAGTTGTCGGGCTCGTCGAGCAGCAGGACCTCCTCCGGTCCGGCCAGGAGGTACTCCAGCACGAGGCGCTTCTGCTCGCCGCCGCTGAGCGTGCGGAGCTCGCGGTACTTCGCCCGGTCGTAGGGCAGCGCCAGCGCCTTGACCGTGCACACGTCCCACACCACCTCGACGTCGTACCCGCCCGCGTCGGCGTACTCCGCCAGGGCGTGGGCGTAGGCCAGCTGGGTGGCCTCGTCGTCGGTGTCCATCAGGGCCAGCTCCCAGCGGTCCACCTCGGCAGCCGCGACCCGCACCCGCTCGGGGGCGAGACCGAGCAGCAGGTCCGCGATGGTCGGCGACCCTTCGCTGGTTGAGCCTGTCGAAACCCCGCGGTCCACCATCTGCCGCATCACGCCCAACCCGCCGGAGCGGGTGACCGCGCCGGCGTGCGGCTGCAGGTCGCCGGTGATGATCCGGAACAGCGTGGTCTTCCCGGCGCCGTTGGCGCCGACGAGCGCGACCTTGGCGCCCTCCCCGACGCGGAACGACACGTCGTCGAGCAGCACCCGCCCGTCGGGCAGCTCGAACCGGACGCCGGCGACCTCCACATGACCCACGAGGGTCGATTGTCCGCGAAGAGGCCGCCGGCTGCGACCCGATTACGCGCGTCGCTCCAGCATCGGCACCCGCGAGCGCGTGCACACCGCCGTGATCAGGGTCGCGAGGAGCGGAACCCCGAGCCCCACGCCCGCGAGGTTCGCCCACGGCACCGTGAAGGACGGCGCACCGAACGTCGCCCGCAGGGCGTAGGACACGAAGCTGCCGAGCACCACGCCGACCAGAGCGCCGACCCCCGAGATGACCAGGGCCTGCGCGCCGGCCAGCCGGCGTCGTACGGCGGGATCGGCACCCACCGCGGACAGGGTCGCCAGCTCGCGGCGGCCCTCGGCCGCGGAGAGCGCGACGGCGATGGCGACGCCGATCAGGGTGACCAGCGTGGCGATGCCGCCGACGACGAGCAGGGCGATGCGGTAGTCGTCGTGGTACGGCTCGCCGGTCGAGGCCCCGGCCCGGTGTCCCTCACGCGCGGCGCGGAGCCCGGCCTGCACCTGGGCCGGTGTGGCATCGGCCGCGAACGCGATCTTCCGGTTGGCGTCGGGATTCGTCACCAGCGCGTTGGCCTCGGCGGTCTCGGCGCTCATGAAGACGCTCGGCATGGAGGTGTAGTAGGTCTTTCGTTGCACCACCTTCGCGGGCAGCGAGACCTTCGGGACGTCGTCCTCCGTGCCGTCGGGCGCCACGTCGAAGTCGAGGGTCGCCGTGGCCCTGCCGTCGGCGTCGACGAGCGACGGGGAGGTCACGAGGACCTCGCCGCGGTCGAGAGCCGCCTGCTCTGCGGAGGTGACGTCCCGCCCGAGGGTGAGTCGCAGCAGCACCGGGTCCGCGATCGCCGCGGAGCCGGAGCTGCCGTAGGTGATGCAGCCGCTGTCGCAGCTCACGTGGTCGTTGAACCAGAGCGACTGGACGGGCGGCATCCCCGCCTCCTGCTGGTCCGGCGGGACGGCGTAGCCGAGCTCGGTCGGCGCCAGTACCTGCGCGTCCGGGAGGACGGCTGCCGCCCGCTCGACGGCCGCGCTGGTGACCGCCGCGCTCTCGGTCTGGTCGTTGCCGTACTGCGAGTAGATGCTCATCACGTTGTCAGGCAGGTCGGGCAGCCAGCGGGCCTCCTCGGCCCGGGCCGACCCGGTCATCGCGAATGCCGCCACGACGGAGCCGGCGACGGCCAGCATGATCGCGCTGGTGGCCGGCCCGGTGCGGTGCCGGTGCCGGTCGGCGTCACGGACGGCCAGCCGTCCGGGCAGCGGCAGCCGGGCACCGAACCTGCCGATCAGGCCGAGCAGCGAGGGCATCGCGAGCACGAGGCCGGCAACGCCGAGGACGGCCCCGGCGAGCACGAGCGCGATCGGGACGGTCGGGCTGGGCGGCATGAGTGAGACGCCGGTCAGCTGCGCGGTGGCCAGCGCGTCGGCGTACGCCGTGAAGTCGCCGGCCATCATGCCGCTCCCGACCAGCCCCAGGACGACGCCGGCCCCGATGCCGAGTCCACCGACCACGGCGGTACGGCGTGAGTGCTCCCGGCTGGTCCGGAACCTGCCCGACAGCGCGTCGAGCGGCTGCTTGCGGGCGGCGCCGATGGCGGGGACGACGGCCGCGAGCACGCCGGACAGCACGCCGACCACGACCGCGATCAGCACCTCCGGCCCGATCCGGAAGACCGGGATCGTCGAGCCGTTCATCCACTCCCACAGCGGCCACCCGAGTCGAGCGACCAGCAGGCCGACGACGACGCCACCGACGGTCCCGAGCACACCGAGCGTGGCGCCCTGGACGAGCAGGACCGCCCGCAGCTGGCGCGGCGCGGCGCCCCCGGCGCTGATCAGGCCCATGTCGCGGACCTGCTTGCGGGCGCCGACCGCGAAGGCCGCGCCGGCGAGCAGGACCACCTCGAGCAGGCCGAGGCCCACGATCAGGGTGGTGAGCGCAGCTCCACGCACCTGGTCGAGGGTGAGTGGCTCGTCCCAGTCCTGGTACTTGTCGCGGTGGACGTAGGTGTCGCGCGGGTAGAGCACCACGCCCTGCTCGGCCAGCTGGTGGGCGAGCGCGTTGGCACTGGTGCCGGGAGGCAGGTCGAGGAGATAGGTCGGCTGGATGTCGTAGGGCCCGTCGAGCCGGGGCCGCGGGACGATCTCCTGTCCCGGCTGGGCATAGACCTCCGTGCAGCGCAGGCAGTGCTCGTCGCGGACGATGCCGCTGACCGTGATCCGGGTGCCGGTCAGGTCATCGGTGACGACGTCACCCGGGCCGACGTGGAGCTTGTCCGCGACGCCCTGGGTGATCGCGACCTCACCGGGGCCGGGGTACTCGCCATCACGCAGCTGCATGCGATCGGGCTGGAAGACCGACGGCATCGTGGCCTCGGCAAGCGGCGCCTCCTCGTACCGGCCGCCCTTGCGCAGCAGCAGGAACGGGCCACCGTCGGTGCTCGAGGCGACCTCGGTCCGGGTGCCCGGCGGCAGCAGCCGCTCCAGGTCGACGGTGGCGGGGTCGCGCTCACCGACGCCGCCGTAGCCACCGTTCCACTCGGAGTAGAGATGGAAGTCCTTCAGCCGTTCTGACGACGTGACGACGAGCTTGGCGTCGGCGCTGCCGAGGTTCTGGTGGGCGTACCCGACCGGCGAGTCGGTGGACCGGTAGAGCACGTCGCTGAACGTGGCCACCGCGACCGGCAGGCCGATGAGCAGCGCGATCAGGATCGACCGCGCCAGGTTGCGGCGGATCGAGCGTCGCGCCATCCGCTGGGCGGGCTTCCAGACGCTCACGTCAGCGCCCCGAGGTCGAGGACGGCCGGGGCGTCGGCGACGGTCTCGTCGACGATGGCGCCGTCGCTGATGAACACCACCCGGTCGGCCCAGGCGGAGTGTCGGGGCTCGTGGGTGACCAGCAGGCAGGCGGCACCGGCGTCGCAGCGCGCCCGGAGCAGGCGCATGACGCCCTCGCCGGTCTCGCTGTCCAGCGCCCCGGTCGGCTCGTCGGCGAGCACCAGGCGCCGCGGGCCGATCAGGGCGCGGGCGATCGCGACCCGCTGCTGCTGGCCGCCGGACATCTCGTCCGGGAACCGGTCGGCGACCTCCCGCAACCCGATCTCCTCGAGCGCGGCGAGCGCCTCGGTCCGGGCGTCGGCGGCCGGGGTGCCGTCGAGCTCGCGAGGCAGGGCGATGTTCTCGGCGGCGGTCAGCGACGGCACCAGGTTGAGGTCCTGGAAGACGTAGCCGATCGAGCGGCGCCGCAGCCGGGCCAGCTCCTTGCGGGACAGGCCGCCCAGCGACTGGCCCTCGACGAGGACGTCACCGGAGCTGGGGGCGTCGAGGCCGCCGGCCAGGTGCAGCAGGGTGCTCTTGCCGGAGCCCGAGGCGCCGCGTACGGCGACCAGCTCGCCCGGGGCGACGGTGAGGGTGGCGGCGTGCAGGGCGGTCACGAGGGTCTCGCCGACGCCGTACACCTTGCCGGCGTTGCGAATCTCCAGGACGGGGTTGGCGGTCACTGGACGGCCTCCTTCTCGGGGGTCTCTGCGGTTCGGGCCTTGCGGAGCCGGGCTTCACACCGGTCGAGCCAGCTGACCTCGGCCTCGACGGCGAAGATCAGCGAGTCGACCACCATCACCCGGGCCAGGTCCTCGTCCGGGACGGACGCCTTGGCGCGGGTCAGGGACTGCAGGGAGCTCATCGCCTGGCGGCGCTGGGCCTGCACCACCTCGCGGGCCTCGACCCCCGGGGTGCTCACCGCCATCGCCAGCTTGATCGCGAGCTCGTCACGCGGCCGCGACTCCTGCGCGATCGGCGAGCGGAACCAGCCGGCGAGCTCCTCGCGGCCGGCCGGGGTGAGCGCGTAGACCACGCGCCCGTCGTCGTCCGGCACCCCGTCGGCCTCGATCTGGCCGCCCTTCTCGAGGCGCTGGAGGGTCGAGTAGACCTGCCCGATGTTCAACGGCCAGGCCGACCCGGTCGTGGCCTCGAACTCGGCCTTCAGCTGGTAGCCGTACTTCGGGCCCGGCGCCAGGAGCGCCAGGAGACCGTGCTTGATGGACATGAGTACGGAGTATGCATACGGCGTATCCATATGTCCAGAGGCGCGCCGCGCCGCACAGCTGTCGATGTCGGGGTCAGCGCACCTTCGTGAGCAGCTCGGCCACCAGGTCGCGGTCGGGCGCGGTGACGAAGACGGCGTACTTCCCGCGCCAGACGTAGCCGCCCCAGACCGTCCCGTTGCGAACCAGCTCCCCCTCGCCCATGGCGGGCTGGTAGGTCGCGGCGAGCAGGAACTGGACACCCTCGCTGTCGTTAGTGCGGCGGCACTCCGGGCCGGGGGCGAACTGCGGGATGCCCCCACAGGAGTGGGCCTGCCAGGTCGGCGGCACCTCGAGCGACACCCCGTCGGCCTCGACCGAGACGAGCGAGGTGCGCGGCGCGCACGCCGCCATCCCGCTTGCAGCGCGGACCTTCGCGGAGCCGACGACGAGCTGGGCGAGCGCGTACGACGGCGCGACCACCGCCACCGACGCCTCGACGGATCCCCCGGCCACGTAGGCGAAGTGCGTCGCGTCGCGCTCTCCGACGAAGGCGGCGTAGTCCTCGGGCAACGGGCCGGCGCAGACGACATAGCCGGAGGTGTCCGCGCCCGCCGGCAGGCCCCAGCCGACCGGCGTCTCATAGGCCAGGTCCGGGCCGCCCCCGGCGACCCACCGGCTGCCGTCGACGACCGGCTGGCCGGCGACGCGCGCACTGGCGAGCACCTCGCGGACCAGGTCTCGGTCGGGGCCGGCGACCGACAGGACCTGCTGGCCGACGTACACGTAGCCGGCCCACGGACCGTCGGCGTCGGGGAGCCGGAGGAGCTCGCCCGGGCCCATCTCCGCGTCGTAGGTCGCGCCGCCGGAGAAGCCCGCACCCTGCCAGTCGGTGCACGGATCAGTGGGGGCCCAGATGGCACGGCCGTCGCAGTCGAAGCGACGCCAGTCCCCCGGGACCTCGGCGCGGACGTCACCGTGCCGGATCGTCTGCCACTCGGACCCGCCCGACGGCGTGGTGACGTGAGCGGCCCGCGGCGCGGGCCGGGTGAGCGCGGTCGCGCCGATGCCGACCGCCAGCACCGCCACGACCGCTCCGACGACGACCCGCCGTTGCCGGCGCCGGCGGTAGCGGCGACGGGCCGCGTCCGCGAGCCCCCCACCCTCCGGCGCTCCGTCCGCGATCCCGGTCAGCGCCGCGCCCAGCCGTTCCTCGACGTCACTCATCGTCGTCACCCCGCTCGTCCCCCAGCGTCGTCCGCAGGACGGCCAGACCGCGGGAGACCCGCGAGCGCACCGTTCCCTCACGGACCCCGGTCAGGGCAGCGATCTCGTCGTACTCGAGCTGTTCGTAGTAGCGCAGCACCACCGCCGTGCGCTGAGCCTCGGGCAGCGCACGGCACGCGGCCCACAGCCGCTGACGCTCGTCGTGCCCCGGCCCGTCGGCCGGTGCGTCGCCCGGGCCGGGCACGGTGGCACCACTGTCGACGTACGCCGCCGGCGACTCGCGACGCCGGAACTTCCGCCACCAGGAGGTGTGGGCGTGGACCACCATCCGGCGCACGTACGCGTCGAGGTCGTCGGCGCGGGTGATCCGGTCCCAGCGCGGCAGGGCCCGGGAGAGCGCGTCCTGGACGACGTCCTCGGCGTCGGCGGCGTTGCCGGCGAGCAGGTGCGCCAGGCGCAGCAGGGCCGGTCCGCGGGCAGCCACCCAGGCGTCGAAGTCCGGCCGGTCGGGCGCGATCCGCGCCGCGCCGACCGACTCACCCGTCACCAGTGCCTCCACACTCCTCAGACGCACGGCGCGTCGATCCTGTTGCGAGTCTGCTGCAAGGATCTCGCCATGGAGTGGATCGACCTGCTGGAGAAGACCACCGGCGAGTTCGCCGACGTGCTCGCGAGCGGCGACCTGGCGGCCCCCGTCCCGAGCTGCCCGGACTGGACCCTCGCCGACCTCGGCGAGCACACGCGCTGGGTGCACGCCTGGGCCACGCACGCGATCACCGACAGCTCCCCCGACGGCGACACCCCCGCCCCGGGCCTCGAGCGCGACGCCCTCGTCGGCGGCTACCGGGCCGCTGCCGGCGGACTGGTCGACGTGCTGCGTCGTACCGCTCCCGACACGCCCGTCTGGACCTTCGGCCCCGACTCACGGGCCGGGTTCTGGCGGCGCCGCCAGTTCCACGAGGTCACCATGCACCTGTACGACGCCCTCGACTCCCAGGCGCGCACGGCCGAGTGGCAGCTGAGCCCCGAGCTCGGCTGGGACGGCGTCGACGAGGTCGCGACGCTCTTCTACCCGCGCCAGGTCCGACTCGGCCGCACCGATCCGCTGCCCGCCCCGGTGCGGCTGGTCGCCACCGACCTCGACCGCTCGCTCGTGCTCGAGCCCGACGCCGCCGGGGAGCCGGTCGAGCTCGCCGCCCCTGCCACGGACCTGCTGCTCGTGCTCTGGGGGCGGATGCCGGCGACCGGGCCGGCCGCCGACGTCCTCGCGCAGGCGAAGGTCACGCCCTGACCCACTCCGCCGGGCAGTGCTCGTGCAACCGGCAGCAGGCGTGTGGGTACATCTCCTCGTCCGGCCACGGGTGCGACCACCCGGCGCCGGCGAGCTCCGGGTGCGTGCACTTGTAGCGCTCAGCCCGGTCGGCCGCGGCCGCCTGCTGCAGGACGGCGGCCCGGTCGTGGGTCAGCTCGCCGCGGCGGTCGAGCAGCCGCGCGATGTCGGAGAGCGTGGGAGCGGGCACCATCAGTCCGCGACGAAGCGGGCGTCGACCTCCGCGGAGACCTCGATGTCCTCGGGCGAGAGCTCCAGCTCGGCGCCACCGCCGGAGTCCTTGGCCGCCATCCGCATGTACGCCGCCGGGCCGCCGCCGCCCATCGGCGAGATGCCGTTGCTGAGCATGCCGGCGTCGGCCACCGCGACCGGCCGGACCGGTCCGAGGCCGAGCGCGTCGGCGTACTCCTGGGCGCGACGGGCGGCGTCCTGCACGGCGCGGGCGCGCACGGTGCGCTCGAGCTCGACCCGGCGCGCCTCGGTCAGCGCCCACTGGACGCCGTCGAGGTGGAAGCCCTCGGCCGAACCGACGAGCCCGCCCACCCAGCTGGTGAGCCGGGCGAAGTCGCGGAACTTCACGTGCACGCCGACGCTGGCGTGGTGGACGAGCGGGAGCTTGCCGTCCTGGTTCCACGGCCGCTCGGCCCAGGTCCGCACGTGCTGGGTGGACCACCAGGTCACCGGCCCGTTGGCCGGGTCGTGGAGCTCCTGGACCGATGCCTTCACGGCCTCGAGGTCGCCCACGACGCGGTCGTAGACGGGCTGCAGCACGGGGCCCTGGAAGGACAACGTGACCTGCGCGGTGCCGCGCTCGGGTGGCTGGAAGGCGGAGTGCGACCCGCGCACGGTGAACTCGGTCGGCATGGCGCCACTCTAGGCACCGGTGCCTCAGGCACGACGGGTCTCGAGGACCCGGAACCCCTTCGCGCTGGCGATCCGACCGGTCGGGAAGCCCTGCTCGCCGAGCCAGCGCTGCAGCGAGTCGGCGCCGAGGTTCTTGCCGACCACCATCACCGCGCGGCCGCCGGGCGCGAGCCGCGGCAGCCAGGTCAGCAGCAGCTCGTGGAGAGCCGCCTTGCCGATCCGGATCGGCGGGTTGGACCAGATCTCGTCGTACGTCGCCGCCGGGTCGACCTGCTCCGGGACCTGCGCGATGTAGCGGTCGGCGAGACCGAGCGAGGCCGCGTTCTCGTTGGCCAGCAGCACCGCGCGCTGGTTGACGTCGACGGCGGTCACGGTGGCGCTCGGTGCCGCGACGGCGCAGGCGATCCCGATGACGCCGTACCCGCACCCGAGGTCGAGGATCCGCCCGCCGGTGGGCGGATCGGTCTCTCGGAACAGGACCGACGTACCGATGTCGAGGCGGCCCTGCGCGAACACACCGGACCCGCTGACCAGCCGCAGCTGGTGGCCCCAGACCTCGGCCTCGACGGGCGCGCGCTGGAAGGCGACCGACGGGTCGGCGGAGAAGTAGTGCTCGTCGCTCACCCTTCGGCTCCGTCCGTCTCGGCGTGGGTACGGCGAGCCGCGGTCTGCGCCACCCGGTCCGCCAGCCTGGCGGCATCGGGGTAGGCGACCTCCTCGAGCGTCAGCCCGTGCGCAGGGACGACGACCACGCCCTGGTCGCGCCGCCGTCCGGTGAGGATCTCGACAGCCCAGGCGGGGTCCTGGCGGCCCTCGCCGATGGCGATCATGCAGCCGACGAGCGCACGCACCATCGAGTGGCAGAACGCGTCGGCCTTCACGTGCCCCACGACGAGCTCGTCGTCGGTGCGGGTCCAGCCGAACTCCAGCAGGGTGCGGATCGTCGTCGCGCCCTCACGGTGCTTGCAGAACGCGGCGAAGTCGTGGAGCCCGACCAGCGAGCGCGCGGCCTCGTCCATCGCGGCGACGTCGAGCCGGCGCGGCCAGAAGAGCACGTGGTTGCGGGTCAGCGGGTCCGCGCGTGCCGGGTCGTCGACGATCCGGTACGCGTAGCGCCGCCACAGCGCCGCGAACCGCGCGTCGAACCCCTCGGGGGCCGCGCTGATCCGGTGCACCCGCACCGTCTTGTCGAGCACCCCGTTGACCCGCCGGGCGAGGATGTCGAGCTGCGTGACCTGACGAGCCGCGGTAGGCGAGCCCGCCTCCGGGTTCTCGGGCACGTCGACGTGCACGACCTGCCCGCGCGCGTGCACCCCGGAGTCGGTCCGTCCCGCGCAGGTCACCCGCAGCGAGCCCTCGGGCAATCGCAGCACGGTCGTCAGCGCGGCGGTCAGCTCCGCCTGCACCGTGCGCAGCCCCGGCTGTGACGCCCAGCCCCGGAAGTCACCGCCGTCGTAGGCGAGGTCGATCCGCAGGCGCACCGGGTCAGCCTAGGGGAACCTTTTGCGCAGGGTTGATCGCGGGGTTGATGCGGTGCCCAACAGCGCACGACGCCCGACTGAGCGGGGTTTCCGTCGGGCGCCCCGCGTGGTCTGGACTGAGCGGAGCGAGCGAGGAACGAGCGAGCGCAGCGAGGGAAGATCACGCGCCGAAGCGCGCCCGACATACGAGACGCTTCTATGGTTGTCAAGCAGCCAACGGCACGTCGTGTCCGGGTTCCGCGGGGTTCGCGTTGACGTGCAGGGTCCGGAACAGCTGGCGGGCGATGTAGCGCTTGAGGCAGCGACGGATCCG
>NZ_JBVASH010000006.1:0-371419 GCF_057813895.1 Nocardioides sp. F233 | reverse complement strand
GAGTCAACCGAGCAACGCAACGCCGCGCTGCCCGCCTGGCTCCACTTCTACAATCACCACCGCGCCCACTCCGCCATTGGAGGCCGCCCACCGGTCACCCGGCTGACCAACCTCCCCGGACATCACACCTAGTCGCCCCCGAGCCCGACGCAGTCAGCCGTCGCGCTGAGGGGAACCTCCCCGGCGCCCTGCAGCGCGTCGGCCGCCCGCGAGCGCCCCAGGTTCCACTCCAGCCAGTCGTCGCCGCCGACCTCCCGACCCGCGAGCGCACACACGCGGTCGTTGCCGGTGAGCTCGGCCAGTGCGGGGACGGCGTCGTCGGACAGCCCGCGCAGGTAGAACCAGTCGACGCGGCCGGTGTCGTCGTACCGCGCCAGGTTGTGCCGGGCGATCCACGCGTCCGGGTTGGCCAGGGCCAGGCCGAGCAGGCCGACGACGCCGCTGATCAGGGCGAACCGCGCCAACCAGGCACCGCGGAGCCCGATGCCGCTGACGACGACGGCGAGGACCAGGACGCCGAGCCAGCCCTCGAAGACGTCGACGAGCAGCCGCAGGCGGGTGAAGCCGTAGGCCTCCTGGTAGACGTCCATCCGGTACAGGGCGGACGCGACGACGACCAGCGTCTCCGCGCACAGCGCGCCGAGGGCGACCCGCAGCCAGAGCCGGTCGGACGCGGTCTCGCGCGGGGCCTTGCGGGCGGCGACGGCGATCACCAGCAGGGTCAGGGCGGTCGCGACGGTGAGCTGGGCGAAGCCCTCGTGGACGTACTCGGCGTACGTCAGGCCGGTCGTCCGCTGCAGGTAGGCGTGCCCGCCGAACACCACCGTCGCCTGCGCGACGAGGAAGACCGCGAAGACCCCGACCACGACGAGGACGGGGGCGAGCCACTCGTACCGGCGCGCCACCGAACGGGAGGCCACGGACACACGGTCGACGCGCGGCGGGTTGAGGGAGAGGTACGCCGCGGCGAGCACCGTGCCACCGACGGCCACGGTGACGAAGGCCCGCAGCACGAAGGTGTCGATGGTGAGGTCCGGCAGCAGCGCGTCGACCCACTCCGCGACGAGCGCGTCGGCGGAGGCGAACAGGGCGCCGAAGACGACCAGTCCGAGCACCGACCAGACCAGGGTGCGGAGCGCGGCGGCGCCATGGCCGACGACCGGGATCGCGGCGATGGTCCGCCCCAGCCACGGCATCCCGCGCAGTCCCGCGACCGGCCACATCAGCCCGGACAGCAGGAATCCGCCGAGGCTGCGGCCCCGGGTCACGCCGATCACGCACAGGCCGGCGCCGGCGAGCAGGCAGAGCACGACCACCCACTCCGCATCGCGGACGACGGCCGTCGCGGCGAGCAGCACGCAGAGCCCCGCGCAGGCCAGCGTGAACGGGTCGCGTCGCTCACGGCTCGCACCGAGCACCACGGCTCCGGCGGCGAGCAGGACCAGGAAGGTGCCGATGCCCAGGGCCCGCTCGGGCAGGACCAGGCCGCCGAGCACTCCGGCTCCGAGGGCACCGAGCAGCAGGGCCGGACGGGCCGGGACGCCGCGCTCGGGCCAGAAGCCGCCGAGCAGGTCGTCGGTGATCGACGGCGGCGGGGAGACCGGCGCCGGCGGAGGTGGGGGTGCGATCGGAACGGACACGGGTGCCTCCTGGGTCGAGGGCGTCGACGGGACGGGTACGACGGCCGGGCGGGCCGCGGGTTCGCGGGGCAGCTCGACCCGGACGCGGGCACCGCTGCTCCCGTCGGCCGGGTCGAGGAAGCCGATGGTGCCGCCGTGCAGGTCGGTGACCCACCGGGCGATGGCGAGGCCCAGCCCGGTGCCACCGGTGCCGGCGGACGCGGCGAGGGTGCCGAACGGCTCGAAGACGCGCTCCCGGTCGGCCGCGGGAACCCCGGGCCCGGAGTCGCGGACCTCGATCCGGTACCGCTCCCCCGCGACCTCGGCCCGCACGACGACGGTGCCGCCGGAAGGGCTGTGCCGCGAGGCGTTGTCGAGCAGGTTGGCGACGAGCTGGTGCAGGCGCGCCGGGTCGGCGGTGACGACGAGCTCGGGCGGAGCCACGCGCACGTCGTACGTCACGCCGCGGCCGAGCGCCTCCGCCTCGGCCACCGCATCGGTCAGCAGCGAGGCGAGCGGCACGGCACGAGCCGCGAGCGGGGCCTGGCCGGCGTCGACGCGGGCGAGGTCGAGCAGGTCCTCGACCAGTCCACTCATCCGCTCGGCCTGGGCCAGCGCGGTCGCGAGCACCGCCGGGTCGTCGGGGACGACGCCGTCGACGACGTTCTCGAGCACCGCCCGCAGCCCGGCGAGTGGGGTGCGCAGCTCGTGGCTGACGTTGGCGACCAGCTCGCGGCGCTGCCGGTCGACGCCGGCGAGGTCGCGGGCCATCGTGTTGAACGCGCGCGCCAGCTCGCCGACCTCGTCGCGCGCGGTGTCGGGGACCCGGACGGCGTAGTCACCGGTGGCCATCCGCCGCGCGGCGTCGGTCATCTGCCGCAACGGCGAGGTCATCCCGACCGCGAGCAGCTGGGTGAGGGCGAGCGCGAGGCCGATGGTGACCGGGATGGTCAACCACGTGGGGACGCCGTCCGAGCGGCCGAGCGCGGCGACCAGCGCGGCGACGGTGGCACTGGCCGCGACGAGCAGGCCGAGCTTGACCTTGATCGAGCGGACGCCGACCAGGGGTTGGGGCGTCACGGCGACGGCACCTCCAGCGCGTAGCCCACGCCGTGCGCGGTGCGGACCAGGTCGGCGCCGACCTTGGCGCGCAGCCCCTTCACGTGGCTGTCGACGGTGCGGGTCCCGGTCGCGCCGTCCCAGCCCCAGACCTCGGCGAGCAGCTTCTCGCGGGTGACGACCGCCCCGGGCGTCGCGGCGAGGCACAGCAGCAGGTCGAACTCGGTCGGCGTCAGCCGCACCTCCTCCTCCCCGCGCCACACCCGCCGGGCCGGGGCGTCCACGCGGAGGTCGCCGAGATCGAGCGCCTTCCGCCCGGCCAGCTCGGTCGCCCGGTCGACACGGCGCAGCAGCGCCGCCACCCGGGCGACCAGCTCGCGCATCCGGAACGGCTTGGTCAGGTAGTCGTCCGCCCCGATCCCGAGGCCGACCAGCACGTCGGCCTCGTCCGCGCGGGCGGTGAGCATGAGCACCGGCACCGGTCGGTCGGCCTGGATCCGGCGACACACCTCGTGACCGTCGTACCCGGGCAGCAT
This sequence comes from Nocardioides sp. F233, assembly GCF_057813895.1. Lineage (NCBI taxonomy): Bacteria > Bacillati > Actinomycetota > Actinomycetes > Propionibacteriales > Nocardioidaceae > Nocardioides > Nocardioides sp. F233. The sequence continues at coordinate 368,205 of NZ_JBVASH010000006.1, read as the reverse complement.
CACGTCGAGCAGCACCAGGTCCGGGGCGTGCTCGGCGTGTGCCGCCACCGCACCGGGGCCGTCGAAGGCCCGCACGACGTCGTACCCCTCGGCCTGGAGACGGTCCGCGACCGCCTGGTTGATGACCGGGTCGTCCTCGACGACGAGGACCAGGCGGCGCGCGCTCTCCATGCCTCCGAGGCTACGAGCGCGGAGGGGTGGAAAGCGGGGACGACGTGTGCAGGTTCTGTGCAGATCGGGGCAGATCCGTCCCGCAGGTCAGCCGCGCGCGTCGAGCTCGTCCTCGACGTACCGGTCACCGGTGGCGTAGAGCCCGCACAGGTAGAGCGGCAGGCACAGCGCGAGCAGGCCCAGGGTCGGGACGGTCCAGCCGCCCGTCGCGGCGTGCAGGACGCCGACGCCGAACGGGCCGGCCGCGGCGATGAGGTAGCCGGCGGACTGGGTGAAGCCGGACAGCGCGGCGGTGCCCTCGGGGGTGCGGCTGCGCAGGCCGATCATGGTGAGGACGAGCGGGAACGTGCTCGTGCCGCAGCCGATCGCCAGGGCCCACAGCCAGCCGAGCGGGCGGGGGTCGGCGAGGAAGCCGAGGTAGCCGATCGGGTAGCAGGCGATGAGCGCGGTCAGCAGCCAGCGCTGGTCGCGCATCCGTCCCGCGAGGACCGGGATGATCAACGACAGCGGGATGCTGGCACCGGTGACGACGCCGAGCAGCACGCCCGACGTCTCGGCCGAGTAGCCGGCGTCGCGGCACATCTGCGCGAACCAGCCGAAGATCGCGTAGGCCTGCAACGACTGCAGGCCGAACGCGCCCGCCATCGCCCACCCGAGCCGGGTGCGGGCGATGGCACTCACCCCGAGCGAACGAGTACGACGACCCTCGTGGAGGTCGTGCCGGATCAGCCCGATCCACGGCAGCACCGCGATCCCCGCGGTGACCGACCACGCGACCAGGCCGCGCGTGTAGTCGACCTGGTCGCCCCCGTCGGTCGCGATCGGCACGCTGAGCGCGGAGGACGCGGTGAGGCCGAGCGCCATCGAGGTGGTGTAGATCGCGGTGAGCTGTCCGACCCGCCCGGGGAAGTGCAGCTTGATCAGCGACGGCATCAGCACGTTGGCAGCCGCGGCGCCCGAGAGCGCCGTGAAGGACAGGACCAGGAACAGCCAGCCCTGGTGGACCTCACCGCGCGCCCACAGGCAGCCGGTGAGCAGCAGCAGCCCGAGCAGCGTGACCCGGTGCAGCCCCAGCCAGGACGCCAGGCGGGGGGCGATGCCGCCCACGGCCGCGAAGCACAGCACCGGCAGCGTGGTGAGCAGCCCGGCCTCGGCGTCGCCGAGCGGGACGCCCGTCCGGATCTCCTCCAGCAGCGGGCCGACGCTGGACGCGGCCGGGCGCAGGTTGAACGCCAGGACCACGATCCCGAGGACGACGAGCAGGCGCTGGAGGCGGGTGTCCTGGGCGACGTCGTCGGTGGTGGCTGTCACGGAGCCATGCAACACCAGACATCCGATGTCCATTCCGCCGGGCTCGGCCCCGGCCTCAGGTGCGGTACGTCGCCCGCCGGACCAGCACCTCGAACGGACCCCGCCGCCCGTGCCGCGCCAGCAGGTCCGCGAGGACGACGGAGCCCACCCAGGTAGCGATGGCGAGCAGGGTCGTCGCGGTGACGGTGAGGGTGCCGGCGAGACCGAGCAGGTAGGGCGTGAACACGACCGCCCAGACCACCGACTGCAGGAGGTAGCAGGTCATCGAGCGCTGCCCGGTCGCGGCGAGGGCGTCGACCAGCCTGCCGGGGCGGCCCTCGACCACGCTCTCGAGCCGGCGCGCGGCGAGCGTGACCAGGGCGGCGTACCCCAGCCCGCCGAGGACGCCCGCCGCGTCGTGGAGGGGTCCGATCACGTCGAGCACGCCGGTCGACGGGACCGGGGTGATGCCGGCCAGCACCAGCGCGACCGGCTGCGCACCGAGCACCGCGACCGTGGTGCCGACGACCCCGACCGTGACGAGCAGGCGACGGTAGCGCTCGGGCTGCTCGAGCACCCGGCGACGACCGGCCCAGAGACCGAGCAGGTAGGGGCAGGCGAACCCGATCGGCCCGAGCAGCGCGATGAACGCCAGCACCGGCGGGCGGTCGGCGAGCTGGGTCGCGAGGTCGGGCGGCAGCATCGCGGCCCCCGGCGGGTCGGTGCTGACCGACAGCGAGTCCGGCGACGGCAGGGCGGTCAGCACCAGGAACAGGGCAGCGACGACCAGCAGCCACCGGTCCGACCAGCGCACCGCCCAGGCACCGACGAGCAGCAGCACGCCGTACATCGCGAGGATGTCGCCCGCGAACAGGAACAGCCCGTGGACCACGCCGACCGCGAGCAGTACGCCGGCCCGTCGCCACAGCAGGTGGCGCACCGCGCGCGGGGTGGCGCCCGCGGTGACCTGACGGCGCACGATGAGCGCGACGCCGTACCCGAACAGGAACCCGAACATCGGGAACGCCCGGCCGTCGACGAAGGTCGCGATCAGCCAGGTGACCGCGCGGTCGAGCGCCGAGCCGTCGAGCGGGAAGCCGCCGCGGATCTCGGCACCGGCCGTCGTACCGGTCAGGAAGTAGTGGGAGTTGGCGAGCGCGATGAACAGCAGCATGCAGCCGCGGGCCAGGTCCGGCCCGAGGGCCCGCGCGGACAGGGCGACGGGGCCGGTGCTGGTCGTGCTGCTCACCGCGCCAGTCAAGCCACACCGGCGCGCGGCCACATCGGACCGCGGTCGGCGCCGCCCCCTACTTCGGTCGGGGCCCGGCTCCCGGGTCGATCACGCGATCAGGCCGGGCGTCCGGGCGACGGCAGCCTCGAAGCGGCGCTGGACGTCGGCCCAGTTGACGACGTTCCACCACTGCTGCACGAAGGTGGCCTTGTCGTTGCGGTACTGCAGGTAGTAGGTGTGCTCCCACATGTCGAGCATCAGCAGCGGGACCATGCAGATCGGGACGTTCCCCTGGTGGTCGAAGTGCTGGATGATGTACGGCCGCTGGGCCAGCGTGTCCCAGGTCAGCACCGACCAGCCGGAGCCCTGGACACCGAGGGCGTTGGCCTGGAAGTGGGCGCGGAACTTGTCGAAGCCGCCGAAGTGCTCGTCGATCGCCTGGGCCAGCTCACCGGTCGGCTTGTCGCCGCCGTCGGGCGACATGTTCGGCCAGAACACCGAGTGGTTGACGTGCCCGCCGAGGTGGAAGGCGAGGTTCTTCTCCAGCGTCGAGAGACTGCCGAAGGACTCCTTGTCGCGGGCCTCGGCGAGCTGCTCGACGGCGGTGTTGATGCCGGTGACGTAGGCGTTGTGGTGCTTGCCGTGGTGCAGCTCCATGATCTCGCCGGAGATGTACGGCTCCAGGGCGGCGTAGTCGTAAGGGAGCTCGGGCAGGGCGTAGGGGGTCATGATGCAAGCCTTTCGTTATTGCAAATGATTTGCAACAATGGGTCCGGGACTTGCTACCCCAGCGGGTCGTCCCCAGCGCGAGCTCGGCGGGAGCGTGCGCGTGGGGGCGGCCCACACCCTCAGGCCGGCCGCTCCACCAGGGCGAGCACGTCCGGGTCGGTCCACGTGTCCACGCCGACGATCCGGCCGTCGGCGACCGTGAACGCCATGACGCTGAACGTCTCGTCGTGCAGCGTGATGACCACGCCTGCCTGCCCGTTGACGAGCACCGGGTGCACGATCCGGTCGGGGTGGGCGAACATCAGCGCGTTGCGCGCGATCGTCTCGGCGCCCTCGTAGGTCACGACGCCGCCGCGCAGCGCGCCCAGGTCGGAGTGCAGCACCACGTCGGGAGCGAGGACGGCGACCAGCCGCTCGAAGTCGCCGGCGTGGGCCGCCGCGAAGAACGCGTCGACAACCTCGCGCTGGCGGGTCGGGCTGTCGGGGCGGACGGCGTCGGTGCCGCGGACCCGGCGCCGGGCCCGGCTCGCGAGCTGGCGGGTCGCGGCGGGGGTGCGCTCGACGATCGGCGCGATCTCCTCGAACTGGACGCCGAACAGGTCGTGCAGCACGAACGCGATCCGCTCCGCCGGGGCCAGCTGGTCCAGCACGACCAGCAGCGCCAGGCCGACCGAGTCGGCGAGCAGCGCCTGCTCCTCGGGCAGCGCGCCGTCGTACGGCGTCACGACGGGATCCGGCAACCGCTCGACCCGCTCCTCGAGCGAGTCCTCGCGCCGGGTCGCGCGGGAGCGGAGGGTGTTGAGCGCGATCCGGCCGACGACGGTGGTGAGCCAGCCGCCGAGGTTGTCGATCTCGGCGGCGTCGGTGCGGTGCAGCCGCAGCCAGGCCTCCTGGACCGCGTCCTCGGCCTCGGTGGCCGAGCCGAGCACGCGGTACGCGACCGTGTGCAGGTGGCGGCGGTGCTGCTCGAAGGCCGCAGCCAGGGTGACGTCGTCGTTCACGAGTGGTCCTCTCCTCGGGGTCGTCTGTCTGACCCCGAGCGGGCCCCCGATGTGACAGGTCCCGATCCTTTCGCAGATTTCTTCGCAGATCCGGTCACACTCCGGCGCGCCCGCGGGTCAGGGAGGTCGAACACCCCCCACCCCGATCAACCGAGGAGAACACGATGACCACCATCGAGCCCCGCATGGCCAACCCCGCCCAGGTCCTGCCCGACGCCTTCAAGGGCATCGGCAGCCTGCTGACCGCCGTCGCCAAGGGCGGCGTCCCCACCACCACCCTCGAGCTGGTCGCCCTGCGCGCCAGCCAGCTCAACGGCTGCAGCGCCTGCGTCCAGGGCCACCTCGAGGCACTGCAGGGCGCCGGCGAGTCCGTGGACCGCATCGTCGGGGTCGCGGCGTGGGGCGAGTCGCCGTACTTCGACGAGGCCGAGCGCGCCGCCCTCGCCCTCACCGACGCGCTCACCCGGCTCGCCGACAGCCACGACCCGGTGCCGGACGAGCTGTGGCGCGAGGTCACCAAGCACTACGACGAGAAGCAGGTCGCCGCGCTGCTGCTGCAGATCGCGACGCTCAACCTGTTCAACCGGGTCAACGTCGCGGTCCGCGAGCGGGCGGACGCGCCGAGCTGGAAGCAGGCCGGCTGATCTCGTCTCGGGCTCAGCCGAGGTCGGGCGGCGTCGTCTCCGTGAGCCGGGGATCGGGGTCGCCCGACGCCATGCCCAGCGCCCCCGCCACCACCCGACCGAGGGTGAGCAGGTCCGCCGGCTTGCGCTTGTCGAGACCGGCGACCAGCTGCTTGAGGATGGTGAGCTGGTCGAAGTAGATCCGCTCCGCCACGAGGTTCTCGTCCTCGTCGAAGACGAAGTACGCCGTCATCCGGGTCCGGTGCGCCGCCCCGGTCGGCGGCATCTTCCCGAGCGGTCCGAGGTGCGTCCCGGTCAACCAGAACTCCACGACCACCGCGTCGTGGGAGTGCCGGAACGCAATGATCTCGTGGTCCTGGTCCGGGAACGCGACCCGCGTGTCGTGGTAGTAGCCGCGCACCTCGTCGTCGCCGTCGTGCACCGTCATCGACGCGACCAGCTCGTAGTGCGGGTGCGGGAAGGTCGACAGCGTCGCGTCCCAGTCCTGGCGAACCTCGTCGTGGAAGTGGTCGAGCACCAGCTTCTCGCGAGCCCGGAGGACCTCGACGGGCGGCAGCGTGAAGCGGGACATCGGCGACTCATGGCGATCGGTCGTCATTCGGCCGGCGCCGTGCGCACCCGGCCGTCGTCGGTCCGGTAGCCCAGCGCGAAGCTCGGGCACCGGTCCACGACCTCGACGATCTCGTCCGCGCTCGCGCGGCTCGGTTCGATCCACGGCCGGGCATCGCGGTCGAAGACCGCCGGCAACCCCCGGACGCACTCGGTGGCGTGCCGGCAGCGGCCCGGCTCCCAGGTCACGACGATCCCGTCGCCGGCGTACTCGCGGATGGTCTCGCGGGGCTCCACGCCGACAGGGTACGCCGGGACGCGGCACCGGCCATCGCAAAATGCCGTGCGCTCCGGCGGCCACTCGTGCAGGTTGGGCACGTGAGCCTCCCTGCACCGCGACGACGAGTGGACGATGCCGACGCGCAGGACGTCGCCGCGGTCATCGCGAGCGTGATCCGGCCGCACGAGCTGGACGCCTGGGGCGTGTGGTGGCTCGACGGCGCCGGCCGGCCCGCCGCATCGCACGGACAAGACGGCGGGACGGACGAGAGCGAACCTGCGTTGTGGATCGAGGTGAGCGCCGACGACGAGGAGTGGTGGTACGGCGCCTGGCAGCCTCCCATGGACTGGCGCGTGTTCCTGGCCGCCTTCGGCGACCGCCTGTCGGAGTGGGTGAGCGAGACGTCGTTCGGCTGGGGCGAGTGGCGTCCGTCGGCATCGCCCGACCCCACATCCGGGCCGCCCGCGTTCGAGGCGAACCCCGACTCCTAGGCTCGCCCCCGTGAACCTCGTCGTGTGGATCGTCACCGGCCTGCTGGCCGCCCTGTTCCTGATGTCCGGCTCGATGAAGCTGGCCAAGTCGAAGGAGCAGATCCTCGCCGACCCGCGGTTGGGCTGGGCCGAGACGATGCCGCCCGGCCTGATCAAGCTGATCGGCGCGAGCGAGGTGCTCGGCGCGCTCGGCCTCGTGCTGCCCGGCGCCCTCGAGATCGCCACCGCCCTCGTCCCGGCGGCCGCGATCGGCCTCGCCGTGATCATGGCGCTCGCCGTCGTCACCCACCTGCGCCGCAGCGAGGCGCAGACCGCGGTGTTCAACGTCGTCCTGCTCGCCCTCGCCGTCTTCGTCGCCGTCGAGCGGATCGGCCCGCAGGCCTTCTGACACGGCTCCCCGGCTACGGCGCCCGGAAGATCACGCTCACGAACACCATGCCGTCGTCGTCGCGCCAGGCGCCGACAGCGGCCTGGCGGTACGACGGCCGCACGATGATCTCGTGGTGCGAGGGCGAGGCCATCCAGGCGCGCACCACGACGGCCGGGTCGCGGAAGCCCCTGCCGCGGGCGATGATCTCGCCGGCCCGTCGCCCGCCGCAGTGGTCGAAGACCTTGCTCAGTCCGGGGTAGTGGACCATCTCGTCGCGCACGGCCATCCGGTGCGACCGGGCCTCGGCGACCTCGTCGACGCAGGCCGAGGCGGTCAGCCCGGACAGGCCGCGGCGCTCCCGGCGCCGTTCGATCGCCTGCAGCACGGCCGTCTCGTAGTCGTCACCCATCGGATGGACGATCCGCTCCGGCGCGGACGCGGCGATCCCGGCGGGGCCGGCCACCGCGAGCGCGCTCGTGACCGCGAGCAGCGCGAGGACCGCGCGGACCAGGGCATGCATGGGGGGACACCTCCGAGTCGGTGTGAATCCCTCAACGCTGGTGCTTGATCGACTTCATCGTCAACCGTGAGTCCACGCGCGCGATGGCGGGATCGCTCATCAGCCGGGTGGTGATCCACTGCTCGTACGCCTCGAGGTCGCGGGTGCGCACCCGGATGAAGTAGTCGGGCAGCCCGAACATGCGGCGCAGCTCGACGACCTCGTCCATCGCGGCGGTGCGCTCCTCGAAGGCCTCCACCGTGGCCCGGTCCTTCGCGACGATCTCGGCGTGGATGAGCACCTCGAACCCGCGGCCGAGCGCTGCGTGGTCGACGGTGGCGGCGTACCCGGTGATGATCCCGTCGGCCTCCAGCCGCCGCACCCGGCGCAGGCAGGGCGCGGGCGTCAGGCCGACCCGGTCGGCCAGCTCCTGGTTGGTCAGCCGGCCCTCGCGCTCCAGGAGAGCGATGATGGCGCGATCAATGGAATCCACGCAAGTATCGCGCGCCATTGCCCTCAGTCCGGGCAATGTTCGCAATCAAAGTGCTCGCGAAATCGCCTAGCGTCGCACCCATGCCCGCCACCCGTACGACGACCGAGACGCCACTCGCGACCGCGGCCCGCGACGCCGGCGCCGTGTGGGCCGGCCTGTTCGCGCTGGGCATCGGGTTCGGCGTGCTCGTCACCGAGCACGGCCTGCCGTGGTGGCTGGCACCCGTCATCTCGACGGTGGTGCTCGCCGGCTCGGCCGAGTTCCTGCTCGCCGGGATGCTCGCAGCGACAGCGCCCGTCGCGGCGATCGCGGTGACGACCTTCCTGGTCAACTGCCGCCACCTGTTCTACGGGCTGTCCTTCCCGCTGCACCGGGTCGAGGGCCGGTGGGCGCGCGGCTACAGCGTCTTCGCGCTCACCGACGAGGCCTACGCCCTGCTCACGGCGCGCGAGGACCGCGAGCTCACCAGCGCCCGGGTGCTGTGGACGCAAGCCGGCCTGCACCTGGCGTGGGCCGCCGGCTCGCTGACCGGCGCGGTCGCCGGCTCGGCCCTGCTCGGCGGGCTCGAGGGCCTGGACTTCGTGCTCACGGCGCTGTTCGTGGTGCTCGCCCTCGACGCCTACCGCGCCTGCCCCGACCGGCTCGCGCTGCTCACCGCGCTCGCGTCGGCCGGCTTCGCCTGGCTGGTCGCGCCCGGCTCGCTGCTGCTCGTGGCGTTGTGCTGCTACACCGCGGCGCTCGTCGTCCGGCACCGTCGGGAGGTGCGCCGTGGCTGACCCCGGGTACGTCGTCGCGGCGCTCGCCGCGGCGGTCGCGGTGACCTTCGCGCTGCGCGCCCTTCCGTTCGTCGCGCGGGCGGCGATCCGGGAGTCACGGCTGCTCGCCGACCTCGGCCGATGGATGCCACTCGGGGCGGTCACCGTGCTCGCGGTCTACTGCCTGTCCCTCATCGACCTCGGCGGGCCCGGCCACGGCGCAGGCCCGCTGGCCGGGCTGGTCGTCACCGTGGCCATGCACCTGTGGCGGCGCGACGTGCTGCTCAGCGTCGTGCTCGGGACCGCGGCGTGCGTGGCGGTGAGCAGCCTGCTCTGAGATCGAGGCTCAGGACTTCATCGCGATGATCTGGACCAGGTTGCCGCAGGTGTCGTCGAGCACGGCGACGTACGCGTCGCCGATGTCGGTCGGCGGCTGGGTGAAGGTGACGCCCAGCGCAGTGAGCCGGGCGTGCTCGGCCTGCACGTCGTCGACGGCGAACTGGGCCAGCGGGATGCCGTCGGCGACGAGCGCGTCACGGTACGGCTTCACCGCCGGGTGGCCGGCCGGCTCGAGCAGCAGCTCGGGGCCGTCGGGCGCATCGGGCGAGACGACGGTGAGCCAGGCGGCGTCGCCGAGCGGCATGTCGTGGCGGACCTGGAAGCCGAGGACCTCGGTGGAGGAAAGGTCGCTACGGCGCTCTGGTCGTCGACGAAGATGCTGGTCAGGTCGATCCTCATGGGGCGTCCCCTGAGTGGTCGGGGTGATGCAGCTCGGTGCGGCCCTGCCGCTCGCACGTCAACGACGGTCAACGACGCAGGGAGACCGCCCGGACCCGTCCGCCACGGCCGGGGATCATCGTCACGTTGCGGTGGATCGGCCGCTCCGGCGCGGGATCGTCGACGACGAGGTCGGCGCGCCGCACGATCTCGGGTACGACGATCCGCAGCTCCTCCATCGCCAGCGCAGCCCCCAGGCAGCGGCGTGTCCCGCCACCGAACGGCAGCCACTCGTGGGCACCCGGCTTGCGGCCGAGGAAGCGCTCGGGCGCGAACCGGAACGGGTCCGGGTAGAGGTCGTCGCGGTGGTGGAGCAGCAGGATCCCGACCAACAGGCGGCTGTCGGGCGGCACGACGACGTCGCCGAGCTGCCACGGCACCTGCACCCGACGCCCGATGAGAGGGACGACGGGCCGCACCCGCATCGACTCGGTGATCGTCGCCTCGAGGTACCCGTCCGGGTCCTCGCCCGAGCGCACCACGTCGCGCAGCCGGTCGTCCGCGGCCGGCGTGCGCAGCAACCGCTCGAAGGTCCACGCGATCGAGTTCGCCGTCGTCTCGTGACCGGCCAGGACGAGGGTCAGCAGCTCGTTGCGCAGCTCGAGGTCACTCAGCGGCGCACCGTCCTCGTCGCGGACGTCCAGCAGCAGGCTGAGGATGTCGTGCCGGGCACCCGGCTCGTGGGCCGCCCGACGCGCCGCGATCACGTCGTACATCGCCGTGTCGAGACGCGCGACGATCCACTTCTGCGGACCGACCGACTCCTCGCGGTCGAGGTTGAGCAGCTCGGCGAGCTGGGCGAGCGGGCCGACCGAGAGCCGCAGCGTCTGGCGTACGACGTGCCGCAGGCGCGCCTCCTGCGGCGCCGCCCGGTGGTCGATGCCGAAGACGCCGCTCATGATCACGTCGAGCGTGATCGCCTGCGTGGTGGCGGCCAGCGGGAACGGCGTGCCCGTGGTCCAGCGGTCGAGGTGGCGCCGGGTCGCGGTCTCGATCTCCGCGCGGTAGCGGGCGATCGCGTCGCCGTGGAAGGACGGCATCATCAGCTTGCGGCGGCGCCGGTGCTGGTCGCCGACGGCGGTGAGCACGGACAGCCCGAGGATCGGACGCACCGGCGACTCACCCGCGAGCGAGGGCGCCACGTCGGGGTGGGCGGCGAACAGCGAACGGACGTGCTCGGGGTGCCGGGTCACCACGACCGGCTTCGGGTCGAGCAGGCTGGCGAACGAGAACGACTCGCCCCGTCGCGCGCCGGCGAAGAACTCCCCGCCGAGGTCGGCGGTGATCCGCAGGCTCTGCCGCAGCCGGTTCGGGTGCCCGGTGGCCGGCGCGGCCGCGCCGGTGCTGCCGGGCTCGAGCGGTCCCGCGGCCGACGGCTCCGGGAGGACCGGGTCGAGCGCGGCACCGGTCGAGGGCCGCGCGTACCAGGGATCCGGACGGCCGCGGCGCATCAGGAGACCGACCAGTCCGCGCGCAGGATGCTGTAGGAACAGCAGTCGCGGTAGGCGCCGTCGCGCCACTGGGCACCGCGGACCGTGCCCTCGCGGGTGAAGCCGGCCTTCTCCAGGGCCCGCTGCTCGGCGACGTTCTCGACGTCGGTACAGGCCTCGACCCGGTTGACGTTGGTGTGCCGGAAGAACAGGTCGACCAGCGCCCGCTGGGCCGCCGTGCCCGCCCCACGGCCGCGCGCCTCCGGGCGCAGCCCGATGCCGATCATCGGGTTGCGCGACTCCGGCATCGGCCCCCACTGCTGCCAGATCCAGCTCACGCTGCCGAGCAGCAGGCCGTCGGTGTCGCAGACCGCCATCCCGCCGTGCTCGCGCAGCACCGGGGAGTAGGGCTCGGTGCGCGGCACCCGCGGCCCGAAGTCGTCGTACGGCGCATCGCCGACCGCCAGCAGCGGCAGGTCCTCGGCCACGACGGGCCGGAGCACGACGTCCATCTCATCCCCTCCGGGTCGTCCGCCACAGCAGCGCTGCCGCGGCCACCTGCAGCACGCCGATCACCACCGCGAGCAGCGTCACGTGGTGGTCGACGAGCGCGCCCGCGACGGCGCCGCCGACGAGGGCACCGATGCCCTGCACGGCGGCGAACACACCGTACGCCGTGGCCCGGCGCCCGGCCGGGACCAGATCGGCGACGTACGCCTTCACCGTCGAGTCCTGCACGCCCGTCGCCGCGCCCCAGACCACGACGCCGGCGAGCACGAGCACCAGCCGGTCGGTGAAGACGCAGAGCGGGACGACCGCGACGAGGAGGGGTACGACGAGCAGCACCCGCCCGCCCCAGCGGTCGAACATCCCGCCGGTCGCCAGCGCGGCCAGCGCCTCGACCCCCATCGCGAGCGCGTAGACGAGCGGCACCGCGGCCGCCGCGACCAGGCCGGCCTCGACGAAGCGGTAGGACATCACGCCGAAGGTCATCAGGCCGGCGGTGGTGAGCGCCGCGGACAGCGAGAACAGGTGGAAGGTGCGCGGCAGGTCGGCGCCGACCGCGGCCGCGCGGACCTCGGCCCAGGCGCTGCGAGGGGGCCGGTCGGTGGCGGGCGCGTCGAGGTCCGGCTCGGCCCGGGTCGCGATCGGTGCCCGGCGACGCAGCTGGGCGAGCAGCAGCATCGCCAGCGCACCGGGGATCGCGAGCACCGCGAAACCCGGCCACAGCAGCCCGGTCAGCGCGGCGATCCCGGCCAGCAGCAGCGGTCCGGTGAACGCGCCGACCTGGTCGAGCGCCTTGTGGACCGCGAACCCCTTGCCCCGGCCGGTCGAGGTCGCCATCCGCGCCAGCAGCGCGGACTTCGCCGGGCTGCGGACCGCCTTCCCGGTGCGCTCGAGCACGATCAGCGTCGCGGCGACCGCGAGTCCGGCGCTGCCGAGGAACGGCGTGACCGCGAGCAGCGGCACGCACACGGCCGTCATCGCGTAGCCGACGACGGTCAGCCGCCAGTGGCGGTTGCTGTGGTCGGCCCACGGCCCGGTGACCAGGCGGAACATCAGCGCCACCGCCTCGCCCGCACCGGTGACCAGGCCGACCGTCAGCGCCGACGCGCCGAGGCTGCCGAGGAACGGGCCGGCCATCGCCCGCATGCCCTCGTAGACCATGTCGGCCGCGAGGCTGACCAGGCCGAACGCGAAGACCGTGCGCCACGGCGTCCAGACCGGGCGAGCCGGCGCTGCCCGGTCGGAGGAGGTCACCCTCAGATCCAACCAGCCCCACTGGCGATCAGCGCGAGGCCGAAGAGCGCGAAGAGCGCGGCGGCGCCGTACTTGATGACCTTCTCGGGCAGCTGCTTGCCGAGGACCGCACCGACACCGATGGCCAGCGCGTCCGCGGCGACCATGCCGAGCGTCGAGCCGAGCCAGGTGCCGAACCAGCCCTCCCGGGTGGCCAGGGTGATCGTCGCCAGCATGGTCTTGTCACCCAGCTCGGCAAGGAAGAAGAACAGGGCGACCACGAGCACCGCGCGGCCGGTGGCGCTGGTGGCCTTGCGCTCGTCGTCCTCGGTCAGCTCGTCACCGCGCAGCGTCCACAGCGCGAAGCCGAGGAACGCGATGCCCGCGCACACCTCGATCGTGCCCTGGTAGTCGGCGAACGCGTCGCCGATCGCGTAGCCGATGCCCACCGACACCAGGTGCACGACGGCGGTCGCGGCGGTCAGGCCGATCAGCACGTCGCGGGCGCGGTAGCGGGTGGCGAAGGTCATCGCCATGAGCTGGCTCTTGTCGCCGAGCTCGGCCACGAAGATGACCGCGGTGCTCAACAAGAACGCGTACATCAGGGTTTCCTCTCCGGCACCCGGCCGAGGAACCCGTCGCGATGACGTGCCTTCGACCAGGCACGTCCGTCACAAAACAGGTCGCACAACTGGTCGAAAGTCTCGTCCGCCACCTCGCAGTGGCCTGCTGCGCCGGGCCCGCAAGCGGTCCAGTGTGTCGACGCAGCCGTTGAGGACTACTCCCCTTCGTGCCTCCAGCCTACGGGTGTCCACCACCCGGCGACGAATCGCCCGCGACCAGCCCGAACGCGGCGAGCAGCGACGGGGCGTCGGCCGCGTTGCGCAAGGGCGGGCCGCCGCCGACCTCCGAGAGCGCACGGGACAGCGCGTAGTGGTCGAGCCGGTCGCCCACGACGACGTGGTCGAGCGAGGGGTGCAGCACCGCGGTGAGGACCAGGTTGTCGTGGTGCTTGTCGTCCTCGTCGGCCGTGATCACCACCGCCAGCCGCCCCGACTTCCAGTCCGGCCCGGCGAGCACCCGGCCGACGACGTCGCGCATCCACTGGTCGGCCGCGTCCAGCCCGCAGTCGTGGGCGTCGTTGCACAGGTCCGGCACCGCCATCCCCACCGCTGGCAACCGACCGGCGGCGACGTCCCGGTCGAGGTCGGTCAGTGGGACGTCGTACGACGAGCAGGCGGTCCGCTCGTCGACGAAGTAGGTCCACGGGTTGTGCCGCACGGCGTACCGGTCGTGGTCGGCGCCCGAGCACCGCGACGGCATCCCCTCGGCGTACACCCCCGCCGTGCGGCCCGCCGCCACCGCCTGCCCGAACACGCTCGGCCCGTCCAGCCGGTGTGCGGCCGGGGTCCGGTCGTCGGCGATCCCGAACGTGTCACCACCCGCGATGGCGAGGTAGTTGGGCAGCGACGGGTGCGTCATCGCGTGGTAGTCGGTCGCGTGGCCGTAGCGGGTCGCCAGGTCGTAGGTCCACGGCATGCCGCCGCGCATCTGGTCGAGCGAGTGGTTCTCGACGACGAGCACCAGGATCTTGTCGACCTGGTGGGCCGCGGCGGTGGGCGTCGGGGTGGCGGTCGGCACGGGAGTGGGCGTGGGCGTCGAAGTGGGCGTGGGGGTGGGGGTGGGAGTCACCGTCGCGCCGGCGTCGGCCCCGGTCGACGGGGGCGCCGCCGGCCCGTCCGACCCGCCGCCGCACGCCCCCAGCAGGAGTGCCGCGGAGCAGGCGATGGCAGCTCCGACGCGCCGCACGGCGTCAGGCCCCGATCGGCGCCAGGGCACCGGCCAGCGCGCGCAGGCCGTCGGGTGCCACGCGGTAGTAGGCCCAGCGTCCGCGCTGCTCGCGCGTGGCCAGTCCGGCGTCGACGAGCAGCTTCATGTGGTGGGAGACGGTCGGCTGGCTGAGGCCGACCGGCTCGGTCATGTCGCAGATGCAGGCCTCGCCCTCGGGCGCCGCCGCGATCAGGGACAGCAGCTTGACCCGGGTGGGGTCGCCGAGCGCCTTGAACATCCGGGCGAGGGTCTCGGCGGCCTCGTCGCTGACCAGGCCACCGGTGACCGGCGAGCAGCAGGCCGCGAGGTCGTCGGGCTGGATCACCGGCAAGGAAGAAGGCATGGATCCATTGTGCCCAACCCATTGACATCTGTCGATGCGTTGGCCAAGGTTGCTCCATCGAAGAACGTCGATACGTTCTGGACCCGAGTCGAGGAGCACGCTGATGGACGACCTGCCCGTCGTGGTGATCGGCGCCGGCCCCCAGGGCCTCGCCGCCGCGGCCCACCTGCTGGAGCGCGGACTGGAACCGCTGGTGCTGGAGTCGGGCAGAGGCCCGGCCGCCGCGGTCGCCGAGTGGGGTCACGTGCGGCTCTTCTCGGCGTGGCCCGAGCTGGTCGACGCCGCCGCGGTCCGGCTGCTCGAGCCCACCGGCTGGACCGCTCCGGCCAGCGGCTACCCCACCGGCGCGCAGTGGATCGAGGGCTACCTGGCTCCGCTCGCGGCGGCACTCGGCAACCGGGTGCAGTACGACGCCCGCGTGACCGGGGTGTCGCGCAAGGGTCGCGACCGCCTCGTCGACGCCGACCGGGCCGCCCAGCCGTTCACCGTCCACCTCAGCGACGCCGCGGGCCGCGAGACCCGGGTCGAGGCCCGCGCCGTGATCGACGCTTCCGGCACCTGGCGGCGACCGAACCCCGCCGGCGCTGACGGCCTCCCGGCCCTGGGCGAGCGCTCCGCCGCAGAGCTGCTCACCTCCCAGGTGCCGGACCGCACCCGTCCGGAGCGCTACGCCGGCCGGCACACCGTCGTCGTCGGGTCCGGCGACTCCGCGTTCAACGCGATCCACGAGCTGGTCCGGATCGCGGGCGACCACCCGGGGACCCGGATCACCTGGGCGATCCGGCGCGTCGTCGGCGAGGGCACCTTCGGGGGCGGCGCGGCGGACCAGCTCCCCGAGCGCGGCGCCCTCGGCCAGCGGGCGCGACGCGCCGTCGAGTCCGGGGCGGTCGACCTGGTGACCGGGTTCCGGACCGCCGAGATCAGGCTGCAGGAGGAGCGGGCGATCCTCGTCGGCGAGGACGGCCGCGCCCTCCCGCCGGCCGATGCGGTCGTGGTGCTCACCGGCTTCCGTCCCGACCTGTCCTTCCTGTCCGAGCTGCGCCTGGACCTCGACCCCACCCTCGAGGCGCCGCGCCGGATCGCGACGGAGATCGACCCGAACATCCACTCCTGCGGATCGGTGCAGGCGACCGGCGCCGCCGACCTGGCCCAGCCCGAGCCGGACCTCTACCTGGTCGGCATGAAGTCGTACGGCCGCGCCCCGACCTTCCTCGCCCTCACCGGCTACGAGCAGGTCCGCAGCGTCGTCGCCGCGATCGCCGGCGACCACGAGGCGGCCGCCCGTGTCGAGCTGGTGCTGCCCGACACCGGGGTGTGCGGTGGCGCCGGGGTCTTCGACGACCCGGAGGCAGCGGGCGGCGGTTGCTGCGCACCCGCACCGCGATCGAGCGACGGGATCGAGCTGCTGCAGATCGGGCTCGTCGGGGCCGAAGAGCACGCCTGAACGGTGCCGAAGGTCCCTGTCCCTGGCGACGCCGCGGGCCGGATGATCGCGCTGTGCCCGCACCCACCACCTACGAGGTCAACGCCACGGCCCGCCCAGGCGACGACGCAACCCTGACCGCCGGCGGCACGACGCTGCCGATCGACGCCGCGTGGGGAGACGGGCCGTCAGGCTCGCCCGGCCCGGCCGATCTGCTCGCCGGCGCCTTCGCGGCCTGTCTGCTGAAGAACCTGGCCCGATGCCGCGAGCTGATCGGATTCGACTACGACGATGCCGAGGTCACGGTCACCGCTCGCCGCCAGGACGCGCCACCACGGTTCGTGGAGATCACCTACGCACTGCGGGTGAGGACCACGGAGCCGGCACGCCGGGTGGACCTCGCGCACCAGAACCTGCGCAAGTTCGGCACGGTCTTCAACACCCTGGCCACGGTGTGCGAGGTCCGGGGCACCGTTGAGGCGGTCCCGCCGACCGGGTGAAGGTGGGTCCGTTCGTCACGAGGCCCGCTCGAGGCGGGGGGCCAGGAGACGGACCCGGGTGGCGAGCTCGTCGTACGCCCGGTCGAAGGCGGCTCGGGTGCCGGCAGCGACCGGGTCGGGGATCGACCAGTGCACGCGCGATGCCGCCCCGAGCTCCTCGTGGGCGAGATCGCACACCGTGACGAGGAGGTCGTCCCCGGCCGGACCGACGTCGTCGAGGTGCTGGGGGGCGACGTCCGGCAGGTCGAGGTGCCGCCGGCGCGCGACCGCACGAGCACCGGCGGCCACCCGGTCGGCCGGGTGGGTGCCGGCCGAGGCAGCCGGGATCGTGCTCGCCGCACGCCACAGGGCGGCCGCCAGGTGGGAGCGGGCCGTGTTGGCCGTGCAGACGAAGACCACCCGGCCGGGCGTCGCGAGCGACGGTCCGCCCGTCAGCGCCAGACCTGTCACCAGGCGCCAGTAGCTGCGCCGACCGTCGCCCTCGGAGCGGTGTCGCGCGACGACCCCCGCCCCCTCGAGAACCTTCAGGTGGTGGGCGAGCAGGTTCGACGGGACGTCCAGGCGGGCCGAGAGCTCCGAGGACGCGGCGTCACCGACCGTCAGCAGGTCCACCACGCTCAGCCGGGTGGCGTCCGCGAGCGCCGCATGGACCTCGACCCGGCGCTCGATGGTGGCAGTTTGCTCAACGTTCATTGCCTCAAGTTTGACTGAGCAATATCGGCCGGTCAAGATGGGCGCCGTGAGCACCTCGCTGTCCCGCCGCCTGCTGGCCGAGCTCCTCGGCACCGCGTTCCTGGTCGCCGCCGTCATCGGCTCCGGGATCGCCGCCAGCCGGCTCTCCCCCGGCGACACCGGCCTGCAACTGCTCGAGAACAGCCTCGCCACCGGCGCCGCCCTGGTCGCGCTGATCATCGCGTTCCAGCCGGTGTCCGCCTCGTTCAACCCGGTCGTGACCCTCGTCGAGCGCGCGCTCGGCCGGATCGGCACCACCGAGGCACTGGCGTTCGTCGTCGCCCAGGTCGTCGGCGGCTGCCTCGGCGCGGTCGCCGCCAACCTGATGTTCGGCCTCGACGCCGTCGTCGTGTCCGGGCACACCCGCGACGGCGGCGGGGTGCTGCTCGGCGAGGCGGTGGCGACCTTCGGCCTGGTCCTCGTGGTGTTCGGGGCGCTGCGCTCGGACCGGATCGAGACGGTCGCGTACGCCGTCGGCGGCTACATCGCCGCGGCGTACTGGTTCACCAGCTCGACCAGCTTCGCCAACCCGGCCGTGACCATCGCGCGGACCCTCTCCGACACGTTCGCCGGGATCGCGCCGTCCTCGGTCGCGGCGTTCGTCGTGCTCCAGCTCGTCGGCGGCGCGCTCGCCGCGCTCGCCGTCCGCTTCCTCCACCCCACCGTCCAGGAGCAGCCATGACCCGGCCGACCGTCCTGTTCGTCTGCGTCCACAACGCCGGCCGCTCGCAGATGGCCGCCGGCTTCCTGCAGCACCTCGCCGGCGACCGGGTCGAGGTCCTCTCCGCCGGCTCGCAGCCGGCCGACCAGGTCAACCCGGTCGCGGTCGCGGCCATGGCGGAGGAGGGCATCGACATCGCCGCCGAGCAGCCGAAGGTGCTCACCGAGTCGGCGGTCCGCGAGGCCGACGTCGTGATCACGATGGGCTGTGGCGACGAGTGCCCGTTCTTCCCCGGCAAGCGCTACGAGGACTGGGTCCTCGACGACCCGGCCGGCCAGGGCATCGACGCCGTCCGCCCGATCCGCGACGAGATCCGCCGCCGGGTCGAGAGCCTCGTCGCCGAGCTGACGAGCTAGACCGGGACCGGCGTCGACCAGGTCGGCGCGTGGTCCTTGTCGACCAGCACGGACCGCACGCCCTCGACGAAGTCGGCGCTGCGGATCATCTCCGCCGCGCTCCCGAGCTCGGCCTGCAGGCACTCCTCGAGCGAGCGGCCGCGGCCTTCGACGAGCAGGCGGTCGGTCGTCGCGAGGCTGTACGGCGACGCGGACTCCAGCGCCGCGAGCGTCTCCGCCGCCCAGGCCGACGCCGGACCGGCGTCGGCGACCAGCCGCGCCAGCCGCTCGGAGATGCCGGCGAGGTCGGGCGAGCTGAACACCCACTCCAGCTCGGGCCGCACCGGGGCGAGGTCGCCTGCCGAACCGGGCGAGGAGGGCGCGAGCTCGCGGAGCAGCTGCTCGAGCGGGCCGTCGTACCCGGCGATCAGGTCGGGCAGGCGGGCCAGGTCGGCGGCCGAGCAGGCGTGGGTGGCGAGGCCGAGCGCAAGCGCGTCGGCAGCGCCGATCCGGGCGCCGGTCAGGCCGAGGTAGCGGCCGGTGTGGCCGGGCAGGCGGGGCAGGAAGTGCGAGCCGCCGACGTCGGGGAAGAAGCCGATCTTCGTCTCCGGCATCGCGAAGGAGGCCTCCGGCGAGACCACGACGAACGTGCCGTGCACCGACAGGCCCATCCCGCCGCCCATGCAGATCCCGCCGACCAGCGCGACGACGGGGACCGGGTAGCTGCCGAGCAGCGCGTTGACGGCGTACTCCGTCTCGAAGAACCGCATGCTCTCGTCGTGCCGCTCGGCCAGCGAGTTCTCGCGGACCCGGCGGATGTCGCCACCGGCGCAGAACGCCCGGTCCGACGCGCTCTCCACGACCACCGCACGCAGTCCGGCGTCGCGCCACTCCTCGAGCGCGGCGTGGATCCGCTCGACCATCCCGAGGGTGATCGCGTTGAGCGCCCGCGGGCGGTCCAGCACGATCCGGCCCACCGGGCCGAGGCGTTCGATGCGTACGTCGTCAGTGTCGACCTGCTGCACGTCGTCGAGTGTCCCAGTGGGAGGCTGGACCCCGTGAACGGGGAGCAGCTGGCGGACTGGCTCGAGGGCCTCGGCCTCGCCGACCACCTGGCCGCGGCCGGGCTGCCGACCTTCGAGCGCGACCTCGGCGGCGTCGTGCGCTGGCGCGATCCGGCGACCGGTACGGCGCTCGGCGACGACCAGCTCGCCGACCTCGACCGGGTGCTCCACCAGGACGGCGACGACCCGACGCACGCCGTACCGCTGGCGCTGGTGCAGCTGCGCCGCCAGGCCCAGGTCCGCGCCGGCCTGCTCGCCTCGCCGACCCACACCTACGCGAGCCTCGCCGAGGTGCGCGGGGTGTCGGAGAACGCCGCCCGGTTCGCGGTGCACAAGGCGGCCGAGCGCAACGCCCTGCTCGTCGTCCCCCACGACGGCGGGGTGCTGGTGCCGGCCTTCCAGCTGGCCGACGACGGCGAGCTGCGCCCCGAGCTGGCGGCCGTCCTCGAGCCGCTGCTGGCCTCGACGATGGACGCGTGGCAGGTGTGGGCCTGGCTCACCCAGCCCGCCGGGCTGCTCGGCGGCCAGGTCCCCCACGAGGCGGCGCGGGACGACGACGAGGTCGCGATCGTGCGCCACGCCGCCGTCCGGCTCGCCGAGCGCGCCACCCGCTGACTCACGCGGGGACGAGCGATCCCTCCGGCTGGAGGTGGGTGGTGATGCCGGTCATGTTCCAGGTGTTGATGGTGCCGACGGCGACGATCAGGTCGGCCCGACGCTCCTCACCGAGCAGTCGCCCGGCCTCGTCCCACAGCGCGTCGTCGACCGCGTCGATGCCGCCGGTGAGGCGCTCGGTGAAGGCGAGGGCCACCCGCTCGGTCTCGTCGAAGAACGGGCTCTCCTGCCAGGCGGCGACGCCGTGCAGCTTGCGGCTCGGCGTACCGCGGCGCTCCAGGTCGGTGGCGTGCATGTCGACGCAGTACGCGCAGCCGTTGAGCTGCGAGGCGCGCAGCTTGACCAGGTCGTAGAGCACCGGGCCCAACGACTTCTTCATCCGGTTGTCGAGGGCGATGAGCGCCTGGTAGGTCTCGGGAGACGCCTCGTGGGTGCGGGTGCGGGTCATGGCGATTCCTTTCATGGATATTGATTGTCCAGTTTTAGATCGGAGCGGAGAGCCCTCAGGCGCGGGCGAAGTGTCTCCGGGCGTCGGCGGCGATGCTGCGCGGCGTGGCGGCCGCGAGGTCGAGGACCGAGGTGGCGGCCAGCTCGCGCCGCCACGCGAGCTCGGCGCCGCGCATGGCGTGCGCGATGCCGCAGGGCTTGATGAACTCGCGGGCCGGGCGGTCCTGGTTCATCCCGCGCTGCCGGATCTCGGTGCACGCGAAGGCGTCGTCGGGGCCCTCGATCGCCGCGACCACGTCCATCAGCGTGATCCGGTCGGCGGGCCGGGCCAGCCGGACCCCGCCGTTCTTGCCGGGCACCGACTCGGTGATCCCGGCGCGGGTCAGGGCCTGCACCTGCTTGACGAGGTACGGCGCCGGCAGCTCGTAGGCCTCTGCCAGCCGCGCCACCGGGACCGGCGCAGCGCTGCCCTGGTCCTCCTGGAGCCAGTGCAGGAGCACGCAGACGTGGGCCGCCCACTCGACGCCCTCGTTCATCCGCACGACCCTGCCTCCTCTTATCTGGACACAGAATATCCACGTAAGAGTCGACAGGGCAACCGGCGGCG
The DNA here is from genome assembly GCF_057813895.1 of Nocardioides sp. F233. Classification (NCBI taxonomy): domain Bacteria; kingdom Bacillati; phylum Actinomycetota; class Actinomycetes; order Propionibacteriales; family Nocardioidaceae; genus Nocardioides; species Nocardioides sp. F233. The sequence continues at coordinate 347,138 of NZ_JBVASH010000006.1, read as the reverse complement.
CACCTCGAGCCGGGAGCTCAGCTCGAGCGCGGCGCGTACATGATGATCGCGACGCCGAGCAGGCACACGAGCGCCCCGGCGACGTCGTACCGGTCGGGCCGGAAGCCGTCGAGCGCCATCGCCCACAGGAGCGAGCCGGCGACGAACACCCCGCCGTACGCCGCGAGGATCCGGCCGAAGTGGGCGTCCGGCTGGAGGGTCGCGACGAACCCGTAGAGGCCGAGCGCGATCACGCCGGCACCGATCCACAGCCAGCCGCGGTGCTCGCGCACGCCCTGCCACACCAGCCAGGCACCGCCGATCTCGGCGACGGCGGCGAGCACGAAGAGCGGGATCGAGCGCGCCACGTCCATGCGCCCGATCCTCGCAGTCGCGACTCAGAAGTAGCCGCGCGGGCGCTCGGCGGTGTCGCCGGGACGGTAGCCGTCCTGCCAGTCGATGATGGTGCTGCGCGCGTCCAGGTCGACGTGCGGGTTCGCCCGGATGAACTCGTGGACGACGCGCTCGGGGTCGACCCGCTCGCGGTTCACGATCAGTCGGCCGTAGGCCACCAGCTCCCGCACCGTGAAGGTTCGCACCGCGTCGCCGTAGCCCCGAGTCATGGCAGCACGGTACCTCCGGTCCGCTCCGGACCGTCACCGAGCGTCGTTCGACGGCTCACCAGAAAGTTCTTCGACATCGGGGTTGACCTTGACGCAACGTCAACCCTGCACGCTTCTTTCATGACCAACGAAACCACCCCCAGGGAACGCCTCACGGCGGCCATCCGGGTCGCCGGTGTGGAGAAGGCCTTCGGTGACCTCGCGGTGCTCCAGGGCGTCGACCTCGAGGTCGCGCCGGGCAGCATCTTCGCGCTGCTGGGCTCCAACGGCGCCGGCAAGACGACGCTGATCCGGATCCTCGCGACGCTGCTGAAGGCGGACGCCGGGACCGCGAGCGTGCAGGGCCACGACGTCGCGACCCAGGCCGACCGAGTGCGCGAGTCCTTCAGCCTGACCGGCCAGTTCGCCGCCGTCGACGAGATCCTGACCGGCCGCGAGAACCTCGTGCTGGTGGGCCGGCTGCGCCACCTCCCCGACCCCGGGAGGATCGCCGACGACCTGCTCGCCCGGTTCTCACTGACCGAGGCCGGCGACCGCCGTGCCGGCACCTACTCCGGCGGCATGCGCCGGCGTCTCGACATCGCGATGAGCCTGATCGGTGACCCGCCGGTCGTCTTCCTCGACGAGCCGACCACCGGGCTGGACCCGCAGGCCCGGATCGAGGTCTGGCAGGCGGTGCGCGACCTCGCCGCCGGCGGCACCACGGTGCTGCTCACCACGCAGTACCTCGACGAGGCCGAGGAGCTGGCCGACCGGATCGCGATCCTGCACCGGGGCCGGATCATCGTCGAGGGCACCCTCGCCGAGCTCAAGCAGCTGCTGCCCCCGGCCAAGGTCGAGTACGTCGAGAAGCAGCCGACGCTCGAGGAGATCTTCCTCGCGCTCGTCGGCGACACCGCCGCCACCAGCCCCGTCACCACGGACAAGTGAGGACCCCATGAGCACCCATGTCGTGAGCGACACCCGCACTCTGCTCGGCCGGTCGCTGCGCCACATCCTGCGCAGCCCGGACACCATCATCACCACCGCGATCACGCCGATCGCGATGCTGCTGCTGTTCGTCTACGTCTTCGGCGCGGCGATCGACAGCGGCGACGGGAAGTACGTGAACTACCTGCTGCCCGGGATCCTGCTGATCACCGTCGCCTCGGGGATCGCCTACACGTCGTACCGGCTGTTCCTGGACCTGCAGGGCGGCATCTTCGAGCGCTTCCTGTCGATGCCGATCGCCCGCTCCGCGGCGTTGTGGGGCCACGTGCTGACCTCGCTCGTGGCCAACGCGATCTCCGTCGTGCTGGTCGTGCTGGTCGCGCTGCTGATGGGCTTCCGGTCAGGCGCCGGGATCCTCGCCTGGCTCGGCGTGGCCGGCATCCTGGTCCTGTTCACCCTGGCTCTGACCTGGCTCGCGGTGATCGCCGGCCTGGCCGCCAAGTCGCCGGACGGCGCGGGCGGGTTCGCCTACCCGATCATCTTCCTGCCGTTCATCAGCTCGGCCTTCGTGCCGACCGACGGGATGCCGGGTCCGGTGCGCTGGTTCGCGGAGAACCAGCCGGTCACCTCGATCGTGAACACGCTGCGCAGCCTGCTCGGCGAGCAGCCCGTCGGCAACGACGTGTGGATCGCGCTCGCCTGGTGCCTCGGGCTGCTCGTGCTGGCCTACGCCCTCGCGATGCGTGCCTACCGTCGCCGGTTCGCGTGAGCGGACAGGGCAGGCTGGGGCCGTGCTGACGATCGGACAGCTGGCGACGTACGCCGGGGTGACCGTCCGGACCGTGCGCCACTACCACCAGGTCGGGCTGCTGCCGGAGCCGGAGCGGGACCGCTCCGGCTACCGGTCGTACGACGCCCGCGCGGTCGTGCGGCTGATCCGGATCCGCACCCTGGCCGACGCCGGCGTACCCCTGGCCCGGGTGCAGGAGCTGCTCGACGCCGACCCGGACACCTTCAGCGGCGCGGTCGAGGACATCGACCGGCGGCTGCGGGCCGAGATCCGCGAGCTGCAGCAGCACCGGAAGCGGATCGCCCAGCTCAGCTCGGGCGACACCCTGGCGGTGCCGGAGGAGGTCTCGGCGTACCTCGAGATGGTGCGGGCGACCGGGGCGCCGGAGGAGATGCTGGAGGCCGAGCGGGACGCGTGGATCCTCGTGGCCGCGCGCTATCCGGACCAGATCCCCGCGTTCATGGCCGACAAGCGCGCCCAGCTGGAGGACGAGCGGACGGTCCGGTTCTACCGGCTCATCGGCGAGCTGCTGCGCAGCGACGGGACCGGCGACGAGGCGCTCGTGCAGGAGATGGCCGACCTGCTCGTCGAGCTCTTCGAGGAGGCGGCCGCTGCCGGCCAGCTCGAGCAGCAGGACGAGATGATGGACGACTCCGCGTTCGTGCAGCTGCTCGACTCGATGGCCGAGGGACACCCCATGGTCACCCGGTTGCGCGAGCTGCTGGCCGAGCGCGGCTGGGCCGGCTGGACCCGCGTCGCACGCGCCTGAGCCGTGGCTCGGTAGCCTCGTTCGCATGGACATCCAGCGACTCGTCGAGGCGCTCGCGCCGCTGTTGCGCGACCCCGTGGCCGAGGGCGACTTCGCCTACGGCATGGCCGACCTGCCGGCCGCGGGCACCGACGTGATGGTCAACGTCGACCCCGAGACCGAGGACCGCGACGACGTCGAGGTCGACGCCCTCGTCGAGCGGGTCGCAGCCTTCCTCGCGCTCACGCCCGAGCAGTGGGCGGCCGTCGTGGACCAGGTCGTGGCGGAGATCGAGGACGCCGTCGGCGACCAGCCGGTCGTCGAGCGCACCTCGCTGCGCGACGACCTCGCGCTGACCTCGTCGGTCGTCTTCGTCGACGCGGTGCTGCTCTCGTTCGTGGCGCCGCTGCAGCTGCCCGACGCGACCATCCGGGTCCAGCTCGACGCGGACCACCGCTTCGAGGACCTCGAGGTCGAGATCGAGGGCGTCGAGTCCGTCACCTTCGAGGGCCTCGACGACCTGCTCGACCACCTCAGCGAGGAGCCCGGCCCGACCGCGCCCTGATGTCGGCGAACATCGCCTGCAGGTCGGGCGAGATCTCCGCCAGCTCGACGTACGACGCCCCCGCGGCCGACGTGTCGAGGTAGGCGAACCTCATCAGCCCGCCCGCCATGGTGCCGGCCTGGACGACCGTGAACCCGTCGCGCTCGGCCCGCGCGAGCGCCTCGTCCATCGAGGGGACCTCGCAGCACACGTGGTGCAGCCCGGACCCGCGCTCGGCGAGGAACTCGGTGTAGATCGAGTCCCCGGTCACCGGGCGGATCAGCTCGAGCTGCAGGTCGCCTGCGTAGCTGAGCGAGATGTCGGCGGTGAAGTCGGCCGGTTCGCCACGCAGCGTGCACGCGTCGGGGCCGAAGTGGACGCCCGGCATCCGGGTCCACCCGACGGCGCCGAAGCTCGCCCCGAGCACCTGCTCGGTGGCGTCGAGGTCGTCGGTGACCCAGGCCAGCTGGGTCACGGGGCCGTACCCGGCACTCGTCGACGTCATGGGCACTCCTCTCGGTCGCGCCCAGACTAGGACCTCAGTCGGTGGTCGGCCGGGTGGCGATGCCGTCGAGCCACAGGGTGTCCGACTCGTCGCGGTGGCTGCCCGTGGATCCGACGTGTTGCGAGCTGATGGTGGCGCCGTTCTTCAGGACGTGGACCAGGGCCATGGCGTGGCCGCGGCCGAGGTCGTAGTCCTCCTTCAGCCAGGCGATGACGTCGTTCGCCTTGACGGCGGGGCCGGCCAGCCCGCGCTCCTCGGCCCGCCCGATGAGCTGGCGCGGCGTCTGCCCGGTCTTCTTCTCGATGTTGTCGAGGTAGGCCTGGAAGGACATGGTGGGTTCCTCTCGTGGTGCTGATCAGTTGCCCGTACGTCGAACGATGGTCCCGGACCTCGACATCGGGTCGCGATCGAATTCCTGCGATGAGTCCGCGCCGTCATGCCGGTCCATCCCTGCATGGCGAGCCTCGACGACGTCCGGCCCCTGGCCGACGAGCTGGAGCGGTCCTACCCGGTCTACGTCCGCCGTCGGTTGAAGTTCCGTGTCGGCCAGATCGTCTACGCCGCGTTCTCGCTCGACGAGACGATCATGGGCTTCGGCTTCCCGAAGGAGGAGCGCGCCGCCCTCGTCGCCGGTGAGCCGCACAAGTTCCGGCTGCCCGCGGAGTCGGACCTCCGGTTCAACTGGGTGCACGCCGAGCTGGCGTCCCTCGACCCGGCCGAGGCGCGCGAGCTGGTCGTCGACGCGTGGCGGATGGTCGTGCCGCAGAAGCTGTCGCGGGCCTACGACCTCACGCACCCCGAGGGTCCGGGGGACGGTCGATGAGCGCCGCCAGGCCGTCGAGGGTGCGGGCCAACCCGAACGTCCAGGCCCGCTCGGCGTCCCAGGCACTCCCCTGCGCCTCGCCGGCAGCGGCTCCGATGCGGACCGCCCGCGGGTAGGTCTCCGGGTCGAACGCGCGCGCCAGGACGGGCTGGTTGGCCGCCCACCACTCGGCGTCGCTGATCGCGCTGTCGGTCGTCGCGCGAGCGGCGTCGTGGGCGGCGCGGCAGTGCGCGTGGACGAAGCCGAGCAGGTAGGTCAGCGCGGCATCGGTCTCGACGTCGCCGAGCCCCGTGCCGTCGTACGCCGCCAGCTCGTGCTCGTACTTCGCCATCACGCCCGGCCCCAACGGCGGTCGGCTCAGCGCCGCGACCTCGGTCAACCAGGGGTGGGCGCGCAGCAGGTCGCGGTTCGACTCGGCGACCCGGGTGAGCCGGGAACGCCACGATCGCGCGCGCCAGGCGGGACGCGGCATCGCGAGGTAGACCGCGTCGACCATCAGGTCGAGCAGCTCGGGCTTGCCCGGGACGTAGGTGTAGACGGACATCGCCGAGATGCCGACCTTCTCGGCCACGGCGCGCGTGGTGACGGCGGCCAGACCGTGCTCGTCGGCGAGCGCGAGGGCGGCCGTGACCAGCTGCTCCACGCTGACCGAGCGGCCGGGTCCCTTGCGCCGCGGACCGGCCGACGGGTCGCCCCACAGCAGCGCCAGGGTGCGGCTCGGCTCACCGGCCCCGGTGCTCGTCCCGCTCACGGGGAACAGTTTCGCACATGCATACGTTGTACGATGTACAACGTACAGAGAAGGATCCTGAGGAGGACCATGACCATCACCGCCACCGCCGTCTCCCTGAACGTCGCCGACGTCGAGGCGTCCGCCGCCTGGGCCCAGCGCCACCTCGGCTTCACCGAGGCGATGGCCGCCGACGGGTTCTGCTCGCTCGAGCACCCGCAGTCCGGGATGAACCTGATCTACCTGCGCACCGGGCTCTCGAGCTTCAAGCCGGCCTCCGCCGCCGGGCACGTCGACGGCCTGCTCGTCGTGTTCACCGTCGACGACATCGACGCCGAGTACGCCCGGCTGCGGACCGCCGGGGTCGAGGTCGTGACGCCGATCGAGACCGAGCCGTGGGGCGAGCGGTACTTCCAGATGGCCGACCCGAACGGAGTGATCTACCAGCTCGTGCAGTGGGTCGCGCCCACGACCTCTCAGCCGACCGCGCCGTAGAGAAGGCGGAGGACACCTTCGGTCAGGTCGGCCAGTGCCTGCGCGACGTCGGCTTCGCCCACGGTCGCGACGACACGCATCCGCGCGTCGCGCAGGTCGAACACCATCTGCGCCAGCGCGCGTGCATCGACGCCGTCGGGTGCGACGCCTGCGGTCCGGTCACGCACGATCTTCGCCGTCAGTCCGTCCACGAACCTGGCGCGTGCCCGGTCAGCCCACTCCAGCAGCGGCTGGTAGTCGAGGCTGGGGCCGGTCGTGCAGGACAGGATCGAGGCGTGCTCGCGCCACACGTCGGCGACCAGGCGGTGGTGCTCCAGCAGGGCGGCACGGTCCGAGCCCGTCGTGTCCAGCCAGCCGTAGCTGCCGCCGAACCGGTCCCACAGACCGTCCAGGAGGTCCGCGACGACGGCCTGCTTCGTCGGGAAGTAGAAGTAGAAGGCGGTCCGGGAGACGCCGGCCGCCTTGGCGATCGCGTCGACGGTGAGCTCGTTGACCGACTTCGTCGCCAGCAGCCGTCGCGTGGCGTCGACGATCGCCGCCTCGCGCTGGTCGCCCTTGCTGGGACCGCCTCGACGACGGACCGGGGCGGTCGTGGCCGTCTCGGTGCTCATGGCCTCGAGGATACGCCAGGTCGACAGGTCGTCGAACGTGATTGACAGCACGTCACGCATTCTCGACACTGCGTCAATTCCATGTCACCTTGGTTGCATGACCAGCACCCTCGACACGTCGGCGTCCGTCGGCGGGCAGCCCTCGGCGCCCGGCCCGACGACGTACTCACGACTCGTCCTGCCCGCCATGGCAGCCAACGTCTTCCTCCTCGCCGTCGTCCAGACCATCGTCGTGCCGGCGCTGCCGCTCATCGGTCAGCAGCTGCACACCTCCGCCACGACGGTCGGCTGGCTGGCGACGGCCACCATGCTCACCGCGTCCGCCACGACGCCCCTGTTCGGTCGCCTCGGTGACGTGTTCGGCAGCCGCCGCGTCATCCTGGTCGCGCTCACCCTCACGCTCGCGGGTTCGGTGCTGGCGGCGACGACGCACAGCATCGAGCTCCTCATCGCGGCGCGCGTGCTGCAGGGCGCCTCGTTCGGCCTGTTCCCGCTCGCCATCAGCGTGCTGCGCCAGGAGCTGCCGCTGCACAAGCTGCACCACGGCATGTCCATCGCCGCGACGGCCCTGGGCGTCGGTTCCGGTTTCGCGCTGGTCGCGACCGGTGTCCTGACGAACCACGACGGTGACTACCGCCGCATCTTCTGGCTCACGGTCGCGCTGTCGGTCGCCATGCTCGCCCTGTCGTCCAGGGCGCTCCCCAAGCGCCCCGGTCGCGGCGGCAAGGTCGACTACCTGGGCGCTGGCGTCCTCGGCGCAGGACTCGTGTCGCTCCTGCTCCCCATCTCGCAAGGCCACGAATGGGGCTGGACCTCGGCACGCACCATCGGCCTCCTGGTCGCCGCGGCCGTCGTCCTCGCCGGGTTCGCCGTCCTCCAGGGCAAGGTGGCGCAGCCGCTGATGTCACTGCGCCTGCTCGCCCATCGTGACGTCGCGTTCACCAACGCCGCCTCCCTGTTCGTCGGGTACGGCATGTTCTCGGTGTTCCTCGGCGCCACGTTCTTCGTGCAGGCCCCGTCCGCGTTGACCGGTTACGGCTTCGACGCCTCCGTGCTCCGCACGTCGGTCGAGTTCATGCTGCCCGGGACGCTGCTGGCCATCCCGCTCGGCCCGCTCGCGGGACGCTTCGTCGGGACGCACGGTCCCCGAAAGGTGCTGGTCGGCGCCACCGTGCTGGGGATCGTGTCCATGGCGGCCCTGGCCCTGTTCCACGCCCACGCAGCGGAGTTCATCGTCGCCGTGGTCGCGGTCAACGCCGCCATCTCCATCGCGTACGCCGCCATGCCGGCCCTGCTGAACCAGCACGTCACTCCCCAGGACACCGGCATCGCCAACTCGGTCAACGCGGTGATGCGCACCGTCGGTGGCGCCATCGGTTCAGCCATCGTGGTGACCATCCTCGCGTCCTCCGCACGAGCCCACACGACACCGGTCGGCACCGTCACGATCCCCACCGAGGCGGCGTACAACACCGTGTTCGCCCTCGGCGCGGTCGCGTTCGTCCTGGCGGCGCTGTCGGCGGCGTTCGGTGTCCGCAGGCACCACGTCGCTCACTGACCCCGGCTCGGTGCCGCGGCGACGGCCGCCCGGCTCGGGAGCGTCGGCCGCCACCGCGCGCGGAAGGCCACGCTCACCGCACCCAGCTGGGACGTGACGCCGAGCTTGGCGAGGATCGACTTCACCTGCGTACGCACGGTGGCCTCGGAGACGACGTGCACCGCAGCGATGTCGCTCACGGCGTCGCCGTGGACCAGGTGGGCCAGCACCTGCCGCTCGCGCTGGGTCAGGGCCTGGAGCCGCGCTCGGCAGTCGCGGACCTGGTTCCGCTCCTGGTGGTAGAGCTCGACGAGGCGGTGGCACTCCTCCCGAGCGAGCACCTCGCGTCCCTCGCCGATGGCACGGAGCGCAGCGAGCAGGTCACCGAGCGAGACCGACTTCGACAAGACGGCGTGCGCACCGAGGAAGAGCCAGCCGCCCCACCGCGCGCGGTCGATCTCCGCGGTCAGGACGACCACGATCACGCCGTACCGGCTCAGCGCCCGGATCACCTCGGCGGCGTCGTTGTCGCCGAGGTCCGGGTCGACCAGGAGCACCCGAGGGCGCGTGCTTGCCACCGCCTCGACCAGGCGCGCGGACGGCACCGCCGGTTCCGGCGGCGACAGGTGGTGCACCTGGTGACCTGCGCCCGTCAGGGCCAGGTGCAAGGCCTCGGCGAACATCTCGTGTCCCGCGAGCACCGTGATCTTCTGCGTAGTGGGGACCATCCGGACCACCTCCTGGAGTCAGCCAAGTGCTGGGCTCCGATCCGGAGCCCTCTCGTCAACTCTCAGCGGCACGGACCCGGCTCCGCCTCTTGCCTGGCCGGAGTGCACTCGACGGTGCTCCCGGCGCCGGCTCCCCTACTACCGGATCGCTGTCCACGGTACGTCGTCGGGCGCCGACTTTTGGTGAACCGAGCGAGATTTCCGCTTCGAACCTCGAACACGGGCCGCGGCGCTCGCCCCGCCCGGTCCGTTGGTACCAGGCCCACCGGGACCGAGGACCCACCCGCCCCGCCGACGGTCCCGGCGCGCACCGTCAGGCGGCCAGCGCGAGCCCACCGACCGCGACCATCGCCGCCGCCGTGGCGGCGTGCACGCCGTAGCCGATCCCGCGTGGCCCGCCCGACCTGAGGACCACCAGGGCGTCGGCCGCCGGGATCGCCGCGGCGGCGATCAGGCACCAGCCGGCCAGCGCGGTGGTGCCCCCGAGCAGCACGGCGAGCAGGACCAGTCCGCAGCCGATGTCGCGGGCGGCCTTGACCTGCAGCCAGGCCAGGAGGGTCGGGTCGTCGGCGGGGGTGTCGGGGATGCCGAACCCGACCGTGGCCTGGGGGGCCAGGAACCCGCGCGCCCCCATGAGGACGACGCCGGCGCCGATGAGGGCGGTGAGGACCTGTGCGGTGGTGGTGAGCACGGCGATCAGCCCTCCATGGAGAGGACGATCCGGCCACGGACGCCGCCCTTGGCCTGCTGCCGGTAGGCGTCACCGATCTCGTCGAGCGGGCGTAGGTCGTGGACCCGCGCCGGGAGCTCTCCCGTCGCCACCCGGTCGAGCAGCCGCGCGAGGAGCGGGCCGTCGGGGTGGGCGACCACCGCGTCGACGGCGATGCCCCGTTCCCCGGCCGGCCGCGCCGCCGGCTGGACCCCGATGAAGCGGCCCCCGTCCCGGACCCGGCGCAGCGCCGCCTCCTGCTGGGCAGCGGCATCGACGACGACGTCCCAGCCCGCGCCGGGGTCGGGGGTGAAGTCCGCCCCGAGCCCGCGCACGAACGCCTCGTCGGCCGCCCGGGCCGACCCGGTCACCTGCCAGCCACGGTCGCGGGCCAGGAGGACGACGTACGCACCGACGGCGCCGGCCGCGCCGGTCACCAACAGCCGGTCGCCGCCTTCGGGTGCGTCGCCGAGGAGGTCGACGAGCTGGGCCGCCGCCGTCGCGTTGAGCGGCACCGTGGCGGCGGCGACCAGGTCCACCCCGTCGGGTACGACGGCGAGTTGGCCCGCCCCGACGACGAGGTGCTCGGCGTGGGAGCCGTGGTCGCGGTCGAAGCCGTCGATGAACCCGGCGACGCGCGTGCCGGCCGCCAGAGCGACACCGGGCCCGATCGCCTCGACGGTGCCGGCGAAGTCCCAGCCCAGGCCGGTGTGGTCCGGCTGGTGCACCAGGCCGAGGTCGTGGAAGCGGCCGGCGGCGACACCCAGGTCGACCGGGTTCACCGCTGCAGCGGCGACCCGGACCCGGACCTGACCGGGTCCGGGCTCGGCGACGGGGACGTCGATGAGCTCGATCGCCTCGGGTCCGCGCGGGACGCGGACCACGGCGCGGCGGGAGGTGGTGGGGGTCATCGTGATGCTCCTTCGGGGATCGTGACCGGAACGCCCTTGCGCTCCCGGTCGGTCAGCACCACCATGGAGAAGTCGCTTCCCCAGGGGAAGTAGGCACCTGAAAGTGCGTAAGTCACCGAGGAGGAGCCATCATGCCGACCATGACCGCCGGCGAGCGCCGGGCCCAGGCGAAGCGCGAGTACGACGCCTTCCTCGCGATGTGCCCCAGCCGCCAGCTCCTCGCCCGCATCTCGGACAAGTGGGTCGCCCTGGTGCTGGCCGCCCTCGGAGGCGACGGTCCCCGCCCCGGCTCCTCGACCCACGACGGCCCGCAGCCGCTGCGCTACTCCGACCTCGCCCGCCGTATCTCAGGAGTGAGCCAGAAGATGCTCACCCAGACCCTCCGCTCGCTCGAGCGCGACGGCCTGCTGACCCGCACCGTCACCGCCACCGTCCCGGTGACGGTCACCTACGAGCTGACCGACCTCGGCCTGTCGCTCCAGGCCGTCATGCGCGACATCAAGGTCTGGGCCGAGAGCCACATGGACGAGGTGATGGTCAACCGCGACGAGCACGACCGGCAGCCGGTCGTGGAGTAGCTAACGGTCGAACTCCGCCACCACGCAGAGCTCGGCGTCCTCCGACTCGATCCAGATGCGCCGCGCGCCCGTGCCGAGCAGCGCCTCCTCGACGGCGCTCAGGACGGAGTCGAGCGTCGCGACCGGTAGTCGCTTGGGCACGGTCAGTACGCGTTGCGGGTCCATCGGTTGGCCACCTTCCCCATGTTGCCAAGGTCCCGAGAGCTGGACAGTGCAGTCCGGTCGACCCCCCACGTCGAGCATCGTGCGGTTGTGGTGACCGGTCAAGTGAAACTTCTTCCCGGCTTCGTCGCAGCGGAGCAACGAAGTCTCGAAGGGGCGTCGCCGCGCAGGGAAACCTCAGGGCGATGACGGAGAGGCCCGGGATCCGGTGATACGGGTTTGAGCAGTGAACGGCACGAGAGTGCCGTGGTCGTCGGCGAGCCCGTTGGGGCTCAGATCCCGTTGTCGCTAGGACTCATAGAGGCGGTACACCGACTGCCGCTAGGAACGTCGCTGCGAGGCTGAGCGCTCCCATGAAGATGAACGCGACCAATGCGATCCTGCACCAGCCGAACTTGGTTTTGGCGATGCAGGCGAGGGCACGGGCCTGCAGCCACGCGTCGTGTTGCGCAGTGCTGGTGCTGAGGTGTGACTCGAGTTGATCGTCGGTCAGTGCGGACAGGCTCGGCCAGGAAAATCGGTTCGGGATGGGGCGACTGCTCGTAGGACGAGGTGCCAGTGCTTGGACAATGGCCCAGAACGTGATCATGCCAGCAATGGCGGCGCCAATGAGCAGCGTGCTGATGGCCGCGCGCCATCCACCGCCACGTTCCCACGTCGTTGCGATCTCGGTGGCGTTCCCTGCGGCCAAGGCCAGGACGGCCGCAGCTGCCGCTGCGACCAGCCCTGCCTTGGCATCGGCATAGCGGACCCATTGTCCGATCTGGTCCATAGCCACTAGTGCGCCGTCGTCTTGCTGGTCAGGCGACATCAGGTTGGTATCCCTCGATTGGCCATTTGAGCGTGATTCGCCATTCCGTGAAGGCGGCGAGCCAGTGGGCCGCCCAGGCGGTTGCCGTGGCGGCTGTGTGCGCATGGACATCCCAGTCAGATTCGTCGGCGACGCAGAGGTGTCCACTGTCGTAGAGGTGTGGGGCGCGCAGCGGTCGCCGGCCGGCGTTGCGACCGAGTCGTTGACCGCTGAGGACCGCGATCGTGGGAAGACCTTGGTCTCGCCGTAGGTAGACGCCGATCGTGAAGGTTCCGCGTCCAGTGTCGATGTTGCCGACAAACGCGGGCGGCGTGGAGTCAGTTCCCGGCACGAGTTCAAAGCCGGGGAATGCTCGCGACATGTCCTCGACGTGTCGAGCTAGGTTCTCTGGAGTTTTCCACCATCGAGCAGTTCCGGTGTCTTCTGGTCCGGGGCCGTCGTGAAACGTGTGCCTTGCCACCGGGGTGACGAGGCCGTGCTCCGGGTGGATGTGTCCCGCTGTGGTCACGGTGACACCGCCGAACACAGTGCGGCCGGCCACGGTGATGTAGCGGGGGCGGCGTGCGCCGTTGATGCTGAGTAGCTGTGCGATCGACATGTGCGGCTCCTCAGGCGCTCTTGACCGACGTGACGGGCATTCCGCCCAGCTCACGGACGACCCCGGGCAGCGCAGGAAGCGTTTGGCGCCATCGGTAGTCGTAGAATCGGTAGTACCGCCGTTCGTCGCCCCGCCGGTACTCCTTAGGCGACTCGGCGTGCTCGATGCAGAGAAGCGCATCACCCAACCCGGCGACGGCACCCTCCCCGACAACGATCTCCCACGAGTTGGCCTGCTTCTCACACTTGGCAGCAAAGTTGGCGGCGAACCCGATCGGGTTCACTTCGTTGGCCGAGGCGCTTCCTGTGCGAACGAAGGTGATGTCTCCATAGTCGACGCCGGCACGTGCCAAGACCGGCTCGATCCCACGCGACGTCAGCCATGGGTTCACCTCCTCCTTGACGCCGTTGAGCGCGAATGCACACGCCCCGAGAGCCATCGTGGCGTCCAGCGTCCCTGAGGGGCCCGGGCCGAAGCCCGCGAAGACGCCATCGCCACGGAGCCCCAACGCGTGGCCCCCGAACTGTCCGACGACCTCTACGAACCCGGTCAAGATGGCGTGGGCGAGATCAGCAACCTGATCGGCACCGTCCCAGAAGGAACGCCGGGTGAAGGCCGTGAGGTCGAGGAATGCGACAGCGAGAGTGACATTCTCTCTCTGCCCCACCCTGAGTCCTTCGAAGCGCGGATGCCCCAGGGCTCGCGTCTCCGGAACTCCGCTGCTCGCACTCAACGCGGACTCAGCGAAGACCTGTCCGCGACGACGGTCGTAGTCACCGGCGATGGTGTTCTTGAACTGGGCGTACGAGTAACTCATCGTCGCGCTCACTTCTCGTCGCGGGGCGGGAGCGGGTCGTTTCCCGGCGCAACCGTGTCGGAGTCGCGGATCCTGCCGTCGCGACCGTGCGTGGTGACCTCGCCACCACCGGCACGCTCGACGATCTGTCGAGCACGGTCCTGTGCCTGCTTCTGGGTGTCAGTGTGAGCGCTGGCCTTCTTCGCACCCGGCGCCTTGACGTCCCATCCACCGTTCGGGTTGGGAACGACATCCCTTCGGTTTGGACTCGCCACTTCTACCTCCTCTTCCGGTTCCGAACCGGAGAGGGCGCCGCGCATCTTTTGCACGACTGGCAAACCCGACTATTCTCACCCGCAGCCTTGTCCCAACTTGGCAACTGGTGGTCCTAGACCCCGGCTCGAGGGGCGGCTCCGTTCCAGCGGAGTCGCCCCTTTCGAACATGTGTCCGAGTATCTCACGCAGGGCTGACGAATTGGGTGACACACCCCGCGTTCTCCCCAAGCCCTCCCCAAATGTCTGCGTGCGGCCGGCGGGATCACCCACACCGCCGACTTGCGGGCTGCAGGCATTCGCCATCGCGGTCACAGTGACCTCACGTGCAACGCACGCATCACAAGGCGCAGCGAATTGAAACGAAGCGGCGAGATCTCATCTGTCATCGACATTCGCAGCGTCAGTGCGCCATGTCGACGAACCGGCTGTAGTGACCCTGGAAGGCCACCACGATGTCGCGGGTCGCGCCGTTGCGGTGCTTGGCGACGATCAGGTCGGCCTCGCCGGGGCGGGTCGACTCCTTCTCGTAGACGTCGTCGCGGTGGAGCAGGACGACCATGTCGGCGTCCTGCTCGATCGAGCCGGACTCGCGCAGGTCGCTGACGGCGGGGCGCTTGTCGGCGCGCTGCTCGGGGCCACGGTTGAGCTGGGAGAGCGCGATGACCGGGATCTCGAGCTCCTTGGCGATCAGCTTGATCTGGCGGGAGAACTCCGAGACCTCGAGCTGGCGGGACTCGACCTTCTTGCCCGAGCTCATCAGCTGGAGGTAGTCGATGACCATCAGCTTGAGGTCGTGCTTCTGCTTGAGCCGGCGGGCCTTGGCGCGGATCTCGGTCATCGTCATGTTGGGGGAGTCGTCGATGAACATCGGCGCGGCGGAGACCTTGGCGACGTGGCGGGCCAGGCGGTCCCACTCCTCGGGCGACATCTTGCCGTTGCGGATGTGGTTGAGCGGGATCCGAGCCTCGGCCGAGAGCAGGCGCATCACGATCTCGCCGCGCGTCATCTCGAGGCTGAAGAAGCAGGCGGTGAGGTTGTTGTGGATGGCGGCCGCGCGGCAGAAGTCGAGCGCCAGCGTGGACTTGCCCATCGCGGGTCGGGCCGCGACGACGATCATCTGGCCGGCGTGGAAGCCGTTGGTGAGCTCGTCGAAGTCGGCGAAGCCGGTCGGCACGCCGTAGATGCCGGCCTCGCGGTTCTCCATCGCCTCGATCTCGTCGAGGACGCCGTCCATGATGTCGGACAGCGGCGCGTAGTCCTCCGACTTGTTGCGGTCGGTGACCTTGTAGATCTCGGACTGGGCCTCGTTGACGATGCCCTCGACCTCGCCCTCGCCCGCATAGCTGATCTGGACGATCTTGGTGCCGGCGTTGACCAGGCGCCGCAGGATCGCCTTCTCGTAGACGATCTCGGCGTAGAAGCCGGCGTTGGCGGCGATCGGCACGTTGGCCGCGAGGGTGTGGAGGTACGGCGCGCCGCCGATCTTCTGCAGCTGGCCGCGCCGCTGCAGCTCGCCGGCGACGGTCACCATGTCGGCGGGCTCGCCGCGGCTGTAGAGGTCGAGGATCGCCTCGTGGATCTCCTCGTGGGCCGGACGGTAGTAGTCGACCCCGCGGATGACCTCGACGACGTCGGCGATGGCGTCCTTGGAGATCAGCATCGCGCCGAGCACGGACTGCTCGGCCGCCATGTCCTGCGGAGGCGTGCGGCCGCCGGTCGGGGCCTCTCCGGGCTGGTAGGGCGCGGGGCCGTCTCCGTACGCCTCCGGCGGCTCGGCGGTCCAGGCCGGGGGGTCGTCCGTGAGGCTCACGGTCCTGGCCCCCTTCCTGGTGATCGAGTCTGCGCGGGTCGTCCGGTGCCCAGCGTGCCGACCGGGTCCGACACAATCGTCGGGCGGTGGCCCGCGAGGACCACCGGTGCGGCAACCTACGGGGCCGACGGGGGGCGCCGGAAGTGGCCTGTCCACAAGGGTTGGGGATAACTCGGGGTCGGCCGTGGACGACACGCGGACATCATGTGCACGGGGTGGGGAGGAAGCTGTGGAGAAGGTGCGGTCGGCCCGACCCAACAGGCCTCTGACCTGCGCAGACTCCTTTCGCGGGTTGTGGAGGACAAAAAACTCGGGTGTGATCCCGTTCACCTTCTGGCCACCGGTCGGTCGGAACGGGTCTGCCACGGTGCCGCTCCCGACTACCACGCCGGGACCCGTGTTTCCACAGCGGGACCCCACTTATCCACCGGTGAGTGAGGCGCCCCACGAGGCTGCCGCGGGAAGCGTGCGGTGAGCAGCCCTCGCGCCCTCGACCGCGAGATCGCCCGGCTTGCGTTCCCGGCCTTCCTCGCCCTGGTCGCGGAGCCGCTCTTCCTGCTCGGCGACGCGGCCGTCGTCGGCCACCTCGGCACCCCGGAACTGGCCGGCCTCGGCATCGCGGGCACCGTCGTCACCACGGTCGTGGGCCTGTGCATCTTCCTGGCGTACGGCACCACCGCCGGGGTCGCCCGCCAGATCGGCGCCGGCCACCGCGACGCCGCGCTCGCCCAGGGCCTCGACGGACTGTGGCTCGCCGTGCTCATCGGCCTGCCCGCCACGCTGGTCACCGCGCTGGCCGCCGACCCGCTCGTCGCCGTGTTCGGCGCGTCGCCGGACGTGGTCGAACCGGCCACGACGTACCTCCGCGTCGCCGCCCTCGGCCTCGCCCCACTGCTGCTGATCCTGGCCGGTACCGGGGTGCTGCGCGGCCTCCAGGACACGCGTACACCGCTCGTCGTCGCCGTCGCCGGCAACCTCGCCAACCTCGCGCTGAACATCGCCCTGGTGTACGGCGCCGGCCCGGCCCCGCGCCTCGGCATCGCCGGCTCGGCCCTGGGGTCGGTGCTCGCCCAGACCGCGATGGCGGTCGCGCTGGTGCTGGTCGTGGTCCGGTCGGCACGCGCCGAGGGCGCCACGCTGCGCCCGCACCTGCCCGGCGTGCGGGCGGCGGCGCGGGCCGGCGTACCGCTCATCGTGCGGACCCTGACCCTGCGCGCCTCGCTCCTGGTGACGACGTACGCCGTGGTGCTGACCGCCAGCGGGACGAGCAGCACCGCCGTCCCCGTCGCCGCCCACCAGCTGGCGATGACCCTGTGGGGCTTCCTGGCCTTCGTGCTGGACGCCGTCGCGATCGCCGCCCAGGCGATCACCGGACGCTTCCTCGGCGCCGGCGACGTCGGCGCGACGCGCGCGGTCACCAGCCGGATGGTCGGGTGGGGGATCGTCAGCGGGGTCGTCACCGGCCTGCTGCTCGCCGCCACCAGTCCGTGGCTCGGCGCCCTGTTCACCCCGGACGAAGGCGTGCGGGACGCCCTGGTCCCGGTGCTGCTCGTCGCCGCCCTCGCCCAGCCGGTCGCCGGCGTGGTGTTCGTCCTCGACGGGGTGCTGATCGGCGCGGGCGATGGCCGCTACCTGGCCCGCGCGGGTGTGATCGTCCTCGCGGGCTACGCTCCGCTCGTGCTGCTGACGAGTGCGCTGGGCGCCGGGCTCCCCTGGCTCTGGGCCGTGTTCTGCGCCGTCTTCATGGGTGGCCGGCTGCTCACCCTCGTCCACCGCTCGCGCGGGGACGCCTGGCTGGTCACCGGAACCACCCCGACCTCGGCCTGAGCCGAGCCGAGCCGAACGCGCCGACTACTTCGTCGACCTCAACGCGTGCACCCACGCGCCGCTGGTCATCTGGATGAAGTCGGGCTCGGTGACGAAGGTGGCGCCGTCGGCGACGGCGAGGACGAAGCTCGGCTGGGCGAGCTGCACGTACGGCAGGTCGTCCGCCATGGTCGACACGACCGTCCTCATCGCCTCCCACCGGGCGGTCGGGTCGTCGCTCGCGTCGATCACCTGGAGCGCCTCCTCGGTCGCCGGGGTGGAGAACCGCGCCGCGTTGTAGGGGTTGTCCTTGCCCAGCAGGTACAGGTACCAGGAGCTCGGGTCGGGCACGATCGCCGCGATGCTGGTGAACCCGATGGCGGGCACCTTCCCGACGAAGAGGTCGCCGATGTAGTCGTTGAGCCGCCGGGACTTGAGCTTGAGCGTGATGCCGATCTTCGCCAGGTTCTGAGCCAGGCTCAGCCCGACGATCTTCCCCGGTGGGGAGTAGTACTCGTACTCCGTCGTGAATCCGTCCGGGTACGCCGACCGGGCCAGCTCGGCCCTGGCCTTGTCGAGGTCCAGGGTGAAGGCGCCGAGGCCGGCCGCGAGATCGTCGGCGGCCGCACCGTCCGGTGCCATCCGGTCGATGATCTGGGAGGGCGTCAGCGCCTTCGCCGGCTGCGCCTGGTCGCCGTAGTTGGCCTCGAGCAGGCCCTTCACGTCGGTGGCGTAGGCGACGGCACGGCGGACGTGGAGGTCGGAGAACGGCCCCGTCGAGGTGTCCATGGCGACGTAGTCGAGGTAGAGGGTCGGCGAGGAGTAGAGCCGCGCGCCCGGCACCGACTTCCAGGTCTTCGATGTCTTCACGTCGAGCAGGGCGAAGCTGTCCAGCTCGCCCGAGCGCATCGCCAGCTGTGCGGTGGTGTCGTCCTTGATCGGCACGACCTTGATCGCGTCGGGTGCCGGCTTGTCGCCGGCGTACCCGGGGTTGCGGTCCAGGGTGATCTCGCTCGAGGTGTAGGTGTCGATCGTGTACGGGCCGGTCCCGATCGGCGGTGCCTCGCTGGTGCCGAACTTGTCGCCCTGGGCGGCGGCGTACTCGTCCTGCTGGATGAAGGACACCAGGGCGAGGGAGCCGCGGGCGGCGTTGTTGGGCACCTTGTAGGTGACGGTCACGGTGTGCTCGTCGGTGGCCACGACGTCGGCGATGTCGGTGAACTCGGAGCCGGTCTGCGTGGTGTCGCCGCGGAGGTGGTCGATCGTCCACACGACGTCGGCCGAGGTGAGGGGCGAGCCGTCGGAGAAGCTGATGCCGTCCTTGAGGTGGTACACCGTCGTCGTGGTGTCCGGCTGCTCGACGGACTCGGCGAGCACCGGGGTGAAGGTCCCGTCCAGGTTGGGGATCTCCAGCGGCTCGGTGACCAGGCCCATGATCGCCATGTCCGCCGAGTTGTAGTTGCCGGCGACGTCCAGCGTCCCGGCGATCGCCTCCACCCCGTAGACGAAGCTGGGGATCGTGCTGGTGGTCGCCTTGTCGTCCTTCGAGTCTGCCGCGGGCGAGCAGGCGGCGCCGGCGAGGACGAGCGTCGTGAGCAGTGCCAGGTGCACGGTGCGCGACGGACGGTGCATGGTCCCTCCTGGGATCGGTGCCGTGAGATCCCGATGATCGTCCACCTCGCTCGCGGGCACGCGGCAGAGTCGAACGTCGCAAGTGGCGGGCGGTCGGCCTGAACATGTGACGGACGGGTGGTTCTCGAGCACCTCGCCATATGTCGCACCGCCGCGGGGGCGGCTTCCTACGATTCGTGCTGTCACCGCCGGCGGTCTCCTCGCCAGACTCGTGCCGAACCCCACCACGAGAGGACGGACGATGGCGTTGTCGGCACAGGACCTGAACCGGTTCGTCGAGGTCTACGAGCGCGAGCACTGCGGGGCGCCGTACGTCGAGCGTGCGTTCCCCACCGCGGAGTACGCCGCCCGCCAGGTCCGCTTCCGGGCCGCGATGGCGGACGCGGACGTCGCGATCGCCGTCATCTCCGCGCCCGACACCCAGGCCTGGCTGCACGGCTACCGCTCGCGTTGGTACCGCCAGCACACATCGACGCGGATGCCCCCGGGCCAGTGCACGGTCGTCGGCGCGTCGGACGAGCTCTTCGTCATCGACTCCGGCTACCACGCGGACCTGGTCCGGTCCTCCTCGATGGTCACCGACGTCCGCGCGCTCCCCAACGACATCTACAGCGAGGAGGACCTGGACGGCTACGTCGCCTTCCTCGTCGCCCAGCTCGCCACCACCAGCAGCAGCGGGACCACGGTCGGCCTCGAGCTGTGGAGCTGCCTGCCCAGCCCGGCCGTCGTCCAGCGGATCCAGGCTGCTCTCGAGGCGGCGGGGCACCGCGTCGTCGACATCACCCTGCCCGTGCGGCGCCTGCGGCACGTCAAGAGCGCCGCCGAGGTCGCCGCGATGGAGAAGGCGCAGGCCGCCTGCGACGCCGGGTTGCTGGCCATCGCCGACCACGTGCGAGCGGGCATGACCGAGCTCGAGGCGTGGTCCGTCTACATGTCGGCCGTGGTCGCGGCGGGCGGCGAGCCCGCGGCGCTCCACGAGACCGTCGCGGCGGGGCCGCTGATGCCGAACCTCCACCGGCTGAGCTCGCGCCGCCCGCTCAACGCGGGCGAGGTTTTCCACGCGGACGCGGCGTGCTCGTACCTCGGCTACCACGCCCGGGCCACTCGCCCGTACGTCATCGGCTCGGCCCCCGAGGAGCTGCACGCCCTCACCGCTGTCGCCGCCGGGGCCTACGAGGTGCTCCGCGAGGTCGGCCGGGTCGGTACGCCGTGGCAGCGGCTGGTCGACGCGCTGCGCGACTACTACGCGGCGACGGGCGTCGAGGGCGGTGCCGCGGGCTACGAGATGGGCATCACCGTGCCGCCGGCCGACTGGGTCAACGAGTTCGTGTACTCCGTGGCCGACCGCGATCTCGAGGACGTCATCCAGGCGGGTGCAGTGACGAACTTCGAGTCGTGGAACGTGGTGGCGCTCGTCGACCTCGTCGTGTTCGAGGAGGCCGGCCCCCGCGTGCTGTCCCAGGTCCCGCAGACCCTGCACGTGGTCGGAGCCTGAGGTGACGTCGTCGACCACGCTGCCCCCGCACACCGAGCACCGGGTCGAGGTGGCCCCCGGCGTGCGGGTCTTCGTCCGTGCCTTCGGACCGCCCGACGCACCAGCCGTGCTCTTCCACCACGGCACCCCCAGCTCCCACGTCGCACTGCCGGGCGGTTGGGCGGGCCTGCCCGACGACATCCGCCTGGTCTCCTTCGACCGGCCCGGCTACGGCCGGTCCGGCAACCAGCCCGGCCGCACGGTCAGCGACGCCGCGGGCTGGTGTGCCGCGATCGCGGACGCCCTGGGCATCGACCGGTTCGCCGTGACGGGCACGTCCGGCGGCGGACCGCACGCCGCAGCGACCGCCGCAGTGCTCGGTGACCGGGTGACCCGGGTGTGCATCGACGTGGGCCTCGGACCCGTGGGCCACCCCGGCTTCGACGAGCTCCACGAGATGGTGCCCGAGACGGTCGAGGAGGTCGGCCACGCCCGGGCCGGGTACGCCGACCTGCGCGCCTTCGTCGAGACGCTTCTCGGGCAGGAGGACCCGCTCGGCGCCTGGATCGACCGCCTCCCACCCTCCGACGCCGAGGTCCTGTCCCGGCCCGACGTCCAGGCAGAGGAGGCCCTCGAGGCGGCCGAGGTCGCCGGCGGCGGCATCGAGGGCTGGCTCGAGGACGACCTCGCGTTCTTCGCCCGCCCCTGGGGCATCCGACTGTCCGACATCTCCGCCGACGTGCTCCTGCTGTACGGCGGCGCCGACGTCCTCGTCCCCGCCCACCACGGGTCGGCGTACCTGGATGCCATCGGGCACGGGCGCCTCGTGGTCCTGCCGGGGAAAGGCCATTGGCTGCGTGACAGCGAGCGCGCTGCGCTCGCGTGGCTCGCCGCCCGGACCGAGCAGGTGCCGGGTGACTGAGGCCTGGGTCGCCGACCACCTCGCGCGGATCCGCCAGGCCGGCCTGGTCGACCTCTCCGCGCTCGACGTCCACCCGGCCAGCGACCAGGTCGCCTGCCTGGCTCAGGTCCGAGCCGACGCAACCGGTCCCACCGCGGCGCGGTTAGTGCTGGGCCGGCTGCCGGACCTCGAGGTCCTCGATCCCGACGACCCGCCCGTGTCGGGTCCGCGGTGGTCACCGTCCGGCGAGCACCTCGCCGTCGTGGTGGACCGGGGCGGCGTGCCGGCCGCGCAGGTCTTCCGGGTCGGTCGGTCGGGGACAGGCCGGCGACTCGAGCTGGTCGCGACCTCGCCGTTCGTGGGCGGTGCGGTCGAGTCGGTGGCCTGGTCGCGTGACGGGAGACGGTTGCTGCTCGTGGTCGCCCGGTTCGGCGCGGAGCTGTCCGACGTCCACGGGTCCGGCACCGTGAGCGCCGGAGACACCGACGACTCCTGGCGTCCACGCGTGCTCCCCGCACCCGACCAGGGCCGCCGCGTGCTGCACACCTGGCGGATCGACACCGCCGAGACCGTCGCGCTCGCGCCGGAGCTCAACGCCTGGGAGGCGGACTGGTACGGCGACACCGTGATCGCCGTCGTCAGCGAGGCGCCCGGCGAGGGCGCCTGGTACGGCGCCCGCCTGGTCGCCGTCGCCCCCGACGGCACCTCGACCGACCTCCATCGACCCCACCGCCAGGTCGCCCGCCCGGCCGGATCCCCCGGTGGGCGTCGTTGGGCGGTCCTGACCGGCCGGGCCAGCGACCGCGGTCTGCTGGCCGGCGACCTCCTCGTCGGTACGCCGGCCGGCCCGGTCCGCTGCGCCACCGGAGGAACCGACGTCACCGACCTGCGCTGGATCGACGACGACCGGCTCCTGTGCGCGGGGACCCGTGGGCAGCAGACCGTGTTCGCAGTCCTCGACCTGCAGGGCACGGCCGACGACGGCGAGCCGACCTGGACCGAGCTGCTCGCCACGGGCGCGACCTCGGGCCGTCACCAGCCGGAGCTCGGTGGGCTCACCGCGGGCGGGGTGCTGGTGACCGTCCTCGAGAGCCACGACCTCCCCCCTGCGGTGGCGACGACGGTCGACGGCACGACGACGCGGGTGCTGACGACCGAGAGCACGGGCACCGGCCACCTGCGGGCGATCACGGGCCACACGGCGCCGTACCGGTGGACCTCGAGGGACGGCTGGGAGATCGGCGGCCTGCTCACCCTTCCGGAGGGTCCGGGGCCGTTCCCGCTCGTCGTGCACGTGCACGGTGGCCCGGTCGCGGCGTGGCACGACGGCTGGCTGGCACGTGACCTGCACACGGCCCTGCTGGTCGCTCGCGGCTACGCGGTGCTGCGGCCCAACCCGCGCGGCAGCACCGGTCGTGGTCAGGCGTTCATCGAGGCCGTCGTCGGCGACATGGGCGGCCGTGACGTCGACGACCTCACCACCGCCGTCGAGGCACTGGTGGCCGAGGGAGTGGTCGATCCGGGCCGGGTCGGGATCACCGGGAACAGCTACGGCGGGTTCATGGCCGCCTGGGCCCCGGCGTGCACGGACGTCTTCCGCGCCTCCGTCGCCAGGTCGCCGGTCACCGACTTCGTCTCCCAGCACCTCACCAGCAACCTGCCGGAGTTCGACCTGGACTTCGTCGGCGGAGACCCGTTCGACCCCGACTCGAACTACGCGCGCCGCAACCCTGTCGCCCATGCCGAGCGGATCCGGACGCCCGTGCTCCTGACGGCCGGCGCGCTCGACCTGGCGACACCGGCCTTCCAGGCCCAGCTGCTCCACTCCGCGCTGCGGCGGGCCGGGGTACCGACAGCGCTGGCGATCTATCCGGAGGAGGGTCACGGCGTGCGCGGAGAACGTGCCCTCGTCGACCAGCTGGCCCGCATGATCGCCTGGTTCGACACCCATCTCTGAGCCTGCCGGCTCCTCACCCACCCCTTCGGAGGAACCCTTGAACACGGACACGCAGAGCCCGATCGTCGTGGTCGGTGCGGGCGTCATCGGCCTGTGCACCGCGCTCCACCTGCGCGCGGCCACCGACCGCCCGGTCGTCGTCGTCGACGCCGGAGAGGTCGGCGACGGCACCACGCCGGCCGGCGCGGGCTTCGTCGCGAACTGGTCCGCGGTGCTGCCGCACCTCGGTGCGGGCGGTCGGGCCATCGGCCGGCACTCCCTGGACTTCTACAACGCGATCGCCCGCACCGGCGCCGAGATCAGGTACCGCAACAACGGCAACATCGTCTTCTTCAGCACGACCGCGTCGTACGACGCCGCCGTACCCGTCATGCTCGGCCACCCGCAGGCTGCTGCCGACACCCGCATCGTGTCCCCGGCCGAGATCGCCGAGATGACCTCGGGAGCCGTCGACCCTGACCGGATCGCCGGCGGCGTCTTCATGCCGCAGGGCATCCAGCTCGAGACCCGCCTGCTCCTCGAGCACCTCGCCGGACGGGCAGCCGAGGCGGGCATCGAGATCCGCACCCGCACGCGGGTCACGTCGCTGCGCCACGTCGGCGGGCGGCTCGAAGGGGTGGAGCTGGAGGCCGAGGTGCCGGACGGAGGGACGTCGACGAGCGTCCTCGAGACCGACTGCGCCGTGCTCGCGGTCGGCGCCTGGCTCAACGACCTGCTCGCGCAGGTGGACTGGCGCCTACCGCTGCTGCCGTTCGTCGCCACCCGGTTCGTCACCGAGGACGTCGGACTGGCCCCCACGATGCCCACGCTGCAGGGCAAGGACTTCCCGTTGTGGATCCGGGAGTCGGAGGGCGGCTTCACCTGGGGTACGACGCCCGGTGGCGCGCCCGCGCACCGGCTCGGCGACCGGTGGCTGTCCCACCGGCCCGGGGAGCGCGGCTACGAGCAGCTCGTCACCGAGATGACCGCCGACGTGAGCCGGGTTGCAGAGGTCTTCCCCGCGCTCGCCGGTGCGAAGGTGATCCGGACGATCCAGGGCATGCCGGTCTACACCGTCGACCGCCAGTTCTTCCTCGGCCCGGTCCCGACCTGCGCAGGTCTGTGGGCAGTGGGCGGTGACAACGAGTCGGGGGTGTCGCACGCCCCCGGTCTGGGCCGGCTGGTCGCCGACCTCGTCACCGGGAGCGACGAACCGCTGTGCGACCCGTCTGCCTACCGCCTCGACCGGTTCGCGCCCGACGACTACCCCGACGCCGAGGCGGTCGGGCAGGAGTTCGTCGCCGCCGGCGAAGGCTTCATCGCCGACGCCATGCAGGCCTGAGGACCCGGCGATAGGCTGGGATCCTGGCGCGACGACCGGGAGTGCACGGTGCGTGAACTGCAGACGGTGATCGAGGGGCTGGCCGAGCAGCTGAACCGTGCCGTGGCGATCGACGATCCCGCCATCCGCCTGCTCGCGCACACCGCGCACGACGAGCAGGTCGACGAGCACCGCGTGCACTCGATCATGACCCTGCGGGCGGGCCAGGAGATCGCCGACTACGTCTTCAGCCTCGGCCTGCGCACGGCGACCTCGCCGCTGCGGGTGCCCGGACGCGCCGACCTGAGGATGCTCGGTCGGTTGTGCGTCCCGATCCGCTGGCAGGGTCTGCTGCTGGGCTACCTCTGGCTCATCGACGACGACGAGTCGCTCACCGCGGAGGAGATCGAGGCCAGCGTCGAGGCGGCCGCCGCCGCCGGCGAGATCCTGTACCAGAGCCGGCTGCTCGACGACCTCGGCCGTGCCCGCGAGCAGCAGATCGTCCTCGACCTGGTCGGCGAGGACCCTGCCGACCGGCCGGTCACCCAGGCCGACCTCGATGCGGTCGGCCTCACCGGCCCGCTCGCCTGCCGGGTCGTGGTCGTCACCTCTCCCTTCACGCAGGCCGACGTCGACACCGACGCCGACGAGCTCGCGTTCGAGACCACGGTGCGCCGCGCCGCCCGCAGGATGAAGCAGGTCCGGGCCCTGGTCGCCGTACGTCCTCCCGGCCGGGCCTACCTGCTGGTCGCCTTCCGCCCCCACGACGACCCGGTCGCCCGGATCACCGAGCTCGGCGAGGAGATCCACCGCCAGCTCAGCGCGGACCAGCCCGGCGCCGAGGCGCAGGTCGTCGTCGGCATCGGTCCGGTCGCGTCGCACGTGCGCGAGGCGAAGCGGTCCTTCGAGAAGGCGCTCGGCGTGGTCACCGTGTGCCGCAAGATCGACGGCTACGGGCCGGTGGCCTCCTGGGAGCGGCTCGGCATCTACGGCCTCCTGCACCAGCTGCCGGTCGAGGACATCGGCGAGATCGGGATCCCGCCGGGCCTCCGGGCACTGTTCGAGGTCGCCACCGACCAGTGGCTGGTGCAGACCCTCGAGACGTACCTCGGCGCCGCCGGCAACGTCCAGGAGAGTGCCCGGCGACTGCAGATCCACCGCGCGACCCTGTACTACCGGCTGTCGCGGATCGAGGAGATCAGCGGGATGTCGCTGTCCGACGGCGAGGACCGGCTCGCCCTGCACCTCGGGCTGAAGCTGGCGCACCTGACCGGTCAGGCGACCTGGCACGCCAGCTCCCCGGCCGGGGACGCGGGCGACGCCGCGACGCTCTGACCGGACCCGTCACCCCATCACGGTGGCAGGCGCGTCCGGGTCCACCTCGCGCAGGCGTGAGTACGCCGCCAGGTCGATCACGCTGCCCGTGCGGGGCATCCGCACCTGGACCGGAGCCTCGTCGTGGGGGGCACCGCCCTCGACGGCCCGGATCAGCTCGGCCATCAGGTGCCCGACGACCGGTGCGTTCTTGAACTGGTTGCCGCTGGTGCCCATCGCGACGTAGAAGCCCGGAACGTCGGTCTTGTCGTAGATGGGGGTCCAGTCGTCGGTGGCGTCGTACACGCCTGCCAGGCCGGACGGCCGGTTCGGCACGGTCAGCTCGGGCAGCCGGCGGGCCGCCCGCATCACCTGTGCCTCGAAGGCCGAGGGTGTCGCCCGCAGGTCGGCCTGGTCGGGGTCGTCGATCCACTCGAGGGGGTCGCACTCCGGCTCCATCCCGCCGACCAGGAGGCCTTCCGCTCCCGCACTGCGCAGGTAGATGCCGAGGTCGGGATCGGCGATGGAGACGGGCGGCGCCCCGTTGCGCTGGCGCAGGCCGGGCGGCGCCGGCACCTGGTGGACCTCCTGGCGCAGGGGACGGGAGACGACCGAGAAGTCGCCGCCGACGCCGGCCAGTGCGTTCAGCCTGCTCGACCACGGGCCGCCCGCGTTGACCACGACGTCCGCCGCGATGACCCGGCCCTCCGACGTGGTGACCTGCCAGCGCCGCGGCCCGGTTGCCTCGATCCGCTCGACGGTGTTGCGCAACAGGAACCGGGCACCGTGGTGCCGGGCAGCAACTCCCAGGTTCTGCGCGGCGAGCTGGGGGTCGGAGACGTACCCGGCGTCCGGTGTGAAGGTCCCGCTGAGGGTCCCGTGCGCGTCCCGGAAGAACTCATCGCTCCCCGGTCGGGCCGGTGGACCGAACGCACCGGGGTCGACGTCGGGCAGGTGCTCCACGATCGCAGCCGTGTCCCACCGTTCCCAGGGCACGCCGACCGTGTCGAAGAGCTCGGTCGTCCCGCGCGAGTCGCCGGGCACGACCTCCAGGACCAGCATCCCGGTCCGCTGGAACCGGGCGAGGCCGGCCGGGTCGACGTACCCCAGGTGACCGGCCCAGTCGAGCCAGCCGTGCACGGCTTCCCAGGACGTGGCGACGCCCGCGTGGGTGGAGTAGTGGAACCGCACGACGCCGCTCGACGAGCTGGTCGAGCCGTGGCCGATGCCGCCGGCCTTGTCGACGACCACGACCTCGCTCCCGGCGCGCTGGAGCTCGAGCGCGATGGACGCACCGACGACGCCCGCACCGATGACGACGGCATCCGCCTGGATGTGCACGATGGGCTCCTGCCTCGTGAAGGGGTGAGGAGTCCACCCTGATCGCCCCCATCGACCCAGCGGGATCGACAACCACGCAGAAATCGCCGGCCCCTCTCCGTCATTCGTGCAACCTGCCGCGGCCAGGGGCGAGCCCGTCCGACACATGTCGCAGGCTGACGCTCCGCATTCCCAACGTTCGTCCTTCGCGCAGCTCCCGGACCCGTTCCTACGATGGCGTGACGGCGGCCACACCGGTGGCCTCGACGACGAGGGGAGGGGACGGCCGTGCAGGGTCTGGTGTTCCTCGGGAAGCGTCTGGCGTTCTCCGCCTTCCTGCTCCTGACGGTCAGCTTCCTGGTGTTCAGCCTCCAGTCGCTCTCCAAGGGATCGTTCGTCGCCACCGTGCTCGGCGGGCGCCCCGCGACCGAGGCCCAGGTCCAGCAGGTCCGCGAGACGTACCACCTCGACGACCCGCTGCTGGTGCGCTACTGGGCATGGCTGGAGAACGCCCTCCACCTCGACTTCGGCCGCTCGATCAAGACCGATGCGTCGGTCGCCGGAGCCATCGCCGATCGGCTGCCGGTCACACTCGAGCTCACCTTCCTGGCGATGCTGCTGGTCCTCGTGATCGGCATCCCGCTCGGCATGCTCGCCGGGATCCGGCGTGGCTCCGTGCTCGACCGCGCGATCACGACCACGTCCGTGGTCGGGCTCAGTGCGCCGGTCTTCGCGACCGGCATCTTCCTGCTCTACGTCTTCGGGGTCTACCTCGGCTGGTTCCCCGCCTTCGGCGCCGGCGGCAGCGGCGTCCTCGACCGGCTTCGCCACCTCGCCCTGCCCGCTGTCGCGCTCGCCGCGACCATGGCGGCGATCGTCGTACGACAGACCCGCGCGGTGACGTTGGAGATCATGGACCAGGACTTCGTCACCTTCGCCCGGGCGCGCGGCCTGTCCTCCCGCCGCATCCTGGTCGGCTACGCGCTCCGCAACGTGTCGGTGCCCATCGTGACGATCTCCGGCCTGCTCCTGATCTACCTGATCGGCGGCACGATCCTCGTCGAGAGCGTCTTCTCGATCGAGGGCCTGGGGCAGCTCATGGTCTCCGCCGTCGAGGACACCGACGTCCCGATGGTCCAGGGCATCACGCTCCTGTTCGCGCTCTTCGTCGTGGCGGTGACGCTCGTCGTCGACCTGCTCGCGATGTGGATCGATCCCCGCACCCTCTACCCGTCCGAGAGCTAGGAGAGGTCCGTGGACACCCAACCCAGCGATCCGGTCCTCCTCGGAGCACCTCCGCGGGCGAGGTCGGCCCGGCGGCCGACGTTCCTCGTCATCCTCGCTGTCGCAGTGCTTGCCGTGGTCGTCCTCACCGCCGTCCTCGGCGGCGCCGTCGCGCCGCACGACCCGAACGCACAGGACCCGCTGCTGAGCTCGCAGCCGCCGGGCGGTGGCCACCTCCTCGGCACCGACCAGCTCGGCCGCGACATCGCCTCCCGGCTCGTGGTCGGCGCCCGCAGCGCCCTGGTCGGGCCGCTCGCGGTCGCACTGATCGTCACCGTCGTCGGGCTGGCGCTCGGGATGGCCGCCGGCTACCTCGGCGGGCGGGTGGACAGCGCGATCGCACGCACCGCCGACCTGCTCTACAGCCTGCCGGCCCTGCTCATCGCCATCGTCGTCGTCGGGCTGGTCAGCTCGAGCTACGCGATGACGATCCTGGTCCTGGCGTTCCTGTCGTTCCCCGGCGACGTCCGCATCTACCGCAGTGTGACCATCGTCCAGGCCCGGCTGCCGTACGTCGACGCCGCCCGCACCCTCGGGCTCTCCACCTTCACGGTGCTGACCCGCCACGTCCTGCCGAACATCCGGCCGACCCTGGTCAGCACCTTCCTGCTCGACTTCGCCGCGTCCCTGGTCGGGTTCTCCGCCCTCGCGTTCCTGGGGATCGGCGTCGACGACGGCGCCGCCGACTGGGGGACGATCCTCGCCGACGGCCAGAACCTGCTGCTGGTCAACCCGGCCATGTCGATGGCGCCGGCCGTGCTGCTCGTGGCAGTCGCCGCGAGCGCCACGCTCGTCGGCGACTGGCTCTTCGACCGCGTCACGATCAAGGAGAGCTGATGGGATCGCCCCTCCTCGCCGCGCGCGGCGTCAGCGTCGCCGCCGGCAGCGGTACGACGGCGAGGTCGCTCGTCCGCGACGTCGACTTCGCCCTCGCCCGCGGCGAGACGCTCGGGGTCGTCGGCGAGTCCGGCAGCGGCAAGTCGATGCTGATGAAGGCGCTGCTCGGACTGCTCCCCCGCGGCACCCGGACCGAGGGCGAGGTCGAGCTCGACGGCCGTCGGATCGACGGCCTCGGCGAGCGGGAGCTGCGTCGCCTGCGCGGAGCCGAGGTGGCGCTGCTGCTCCAGGACCCGTTCACGATGCTGAACCCGCTGCAGACCGTCGGCGCCACCATCGCGGAGAGCCTGCGGCCGCCCGGCCGCCTACGCCGTCCCCAGGTACGCGTCGAGGTCGAGCGGCGGCTGAGCGAGGTCGGCATCGACCCCACGATCGCGCACAAGCACCCCTTCCAGCTCTCGGGCGGGATGCGGCAGCGGGTCGCCATCGCCGCCGCACTCGCCGCCAATCCCGACCTGCTGATCGCCGACGAGCCCACCACCGCGCTCGACGTGCGCACCCAGGCCGAGGTGCTGGATCTCCTCGGCCGGCTGCGCGAGCAACGGTCGATGTCGCTGATCCTGATCACCCACGACCTCCGGGTCGCGTTCGACACCTGCGACACCGTGATGGTGATGTACGCCGGCTCGATCGTCGAACGCGGTCCCGCAGCCGAGCTGCGCGACGAGCCCCGGCACCCCTACACCGCCGGGCTGATGGCCGCGGAACCGTCGGTCGCGCACTGGACGCCCGACCTGAGCGCACTCCCGGGCGCCGTACCGGCCCCGGACGCAGTTGCTCACCAGTGCGCCTTCAGCGCACGCTGTGCCTGGGCCTCCCCGGTGTGCGACGACGGGCCCCCTCCCCTGGTCCAGACCGGACCGCGGGCGACCCGGTGCCGCCGGATCGAGGTCATCGGGACCGACATCGCCCGGAAGCTGGCCGACGACCGGTCCGAGCAGCGACGTCCGGATCGGGCGATCCCGGACACGCCGCTGCTGGCGGTCCGAGGCCTGGAGAAGACCTTCCGCACCGCCGCCCTGGTCGGCCCCGCGCACACCCACGTCGCGTTGGCCGGGGTCGACCTGGAGGTCGCTCCCGGCGAGTCCGTCGGCCTCGTCGGTGAGTCCGGCTCGGGCAAGACGACGATCGCACGCTCCGTGCTCGGGTTGGTCCGCCCCGACCGCGGCACCGTCCACCTCGACGGCATCGACATCACCGACTACCGGCGGCTGAGCCGCGGCCAGGCGCGGGCCGTCCGGCGGACCGTCCAGGTGGTCTTCCAGGACCCGTACGCGTCGCTGAACCCGTCGCTCACCGTCGGCCGCACGCTGCGGGAGGCGATCGAGGTCCGCGGCGACGCCACCGACGTCGACGCCGAGATCACCCACGCCCTCGACACCGTCAACCTGCCGGCGTCGTACGCGACCCGGCTGCCGGCCGGCATGTCCGGGGGCGAGCGGCAACGCGTCTCGATCGCCCGGGCGATCTGCCTGCGGCCCCGGCTGCTGATCTGCGACGAGCCCGTCGCCGCGCTCGACGTCTCGGTCCAGGCCCAGGTGCTCGAGCTGCTGCGCTCGATCCGCACCGAGCTCGGCATGGCGATGCTCTTCATCACCCACGACCTCGCCGTGGTCCGCCAGATGACCGAGCGGGTCATCGTGCTCAACCACGGCCGGATGGTCGAGGCCGGGCCGACGGACCAGGTCCTCGACGAGCCGGGCGACGACTACACACGCTCCCTGATCGCCTCGATCCCCGGGCAGCACCAGGACGGCCGCGCGGCGCGTCGTCCGGTGCTGCCGACCACCTGAGCAACGGAAGGAACCCAGCATGTCGAACCTCCAGACGAGCGGCCCGGCGAGCACGACGCAGTCGGTCAGCGAGCGCGTCGTGAGCCACCTCGACCGTGGACTCGCCCTCCCGGGCGACCTGTACACGGACGACGACCTGTTCGCCGGGGAGATGGCCGGGATCTTCGGACGGCAGTGGCTCTATGCAGGGCACGTCTCGCAGCTCCCCGCGGCCGGGGACTTCATCACCGTCGAGGTCGGCGACGAGTCCGGCATCGTCGTCCGGGGCCGCAACGGCGAGATCAACGGTCTGCTCAACGTGTGTCGCCACCGCGGGGCCCGTCTCGTCGACGAGCCCTGCGGCAATCGCCGCAAGCTGGTGTGCCCGTACCACCAGTGGTCCTACGACCACGACGGCACGCTGCGGGGAGCACCGCGGATGCCCGAGGACTTCGACAAGGCCGCCTACCCGCTGAAGCGACTGCACACGGCGGTGTGGCACGGCCTCGTGTTCGTGAACTTCAGCGCCGGTCCGACCGAGGACCTCGCGAACCTGCTCGACGAACCGTTCGAGCTGATGCAGCCGTACGACATCGCTGCCGCGAGGATCGCGCACACCGAGACCTACGACGTCGCCGCGAACTGGAAGCTGGTCTGGGAGAACTCACAGGAGTGCTACCACTGCAACGCGAACCACCCCGAGTTCATCCGGACCTTCGACAACGCGAGCTTCACCTCCACCACGCTGGTCCCCGAGCGCGCCTTCGCCGACGACCGCCGCATGCAGTGCGGTCGCTTCCCGCTCAAGGAGGGTGCCGTCTCGCTGACGATGACCGGACAGCCGGCGAGCCGCCGTCCCCTCGGCGCGTTCGCGGACGGCGCCTCGCCGTACACCGCATCGGTGCACCTGAAGCCGGGCTTCGCCGCCGTCTTCTCCCCCGACTACGGCGTCGTGGTCACGGACGTGCCAGTAGACGTGCGGACCACCCAGGTGCGGGTGCAGTGGCTGGTGCACCCGGATGCCGAAGCCGGTGTCGACTACGAGCTCGACGACCTGCTGCGCGTCTGGGACCAGACCAACCGGCAGGACTGGGAGCTGTGCCGATCGGTGCAGCGAGGCGTGCAGTCCACCGGCTTCGAGCCGGGGCCGCTGAGCCTCGACGAGACCTCCGTCGCCGGCTTCTACTACTCGTATGCCCGCATGCTGGGGTCGGCCGGTCTCTAGGCATCCAGCGATGACAGTCACCGATCAGCCGCACGTCCCCGTGACGCGGCAGCACGACCTCGACGACGGCGCCGGGAACCTGCTTCGGGTCCGCGAGTGGGGTCCCCTCGACGGCGACGTCGTGGTGTTCCACCACGAGACCCCCGGCTCCGGACTGTCCGTGCCCGGCGGGTGGGACGCGCCGCAGGCCCTCGGGATCCGGGTCGTCACCATCGAGCGCCCCGGCTACGGACGCTCGATCGGGTCCGCCGGACGGCGGGTCGTCGACGCCGCAGCGTGGACGCGCGGCGTGGCCGACCAGCTCGGCCTCGACACCTTCGCGCTGCTGGGACGATCCGGCGGCGCACCACACGCGGCGGCCGCCGCGGCGCTGCTCGGCGAGCGCGTACGCCGCCTGTGCCTCACCTCCGGCATCGGCCCCGACGAGCTGCCCGGTTTCGACCCCGCCGCCGGCATGCACGCCACCACCCGCCACGAGATCGCCTGCGCCCGCGCCGGGGAGACGTCGCTCCGCGGCTTCCTCGACGACGTGCTCGCTGACACGCCGTCCACCGTCGACGGCGTCGACCTGCTCGCACCGTCGGACGTCGAGGTGCTCGGCCGCGGTGACGTCCGCGCCGAGGACCAGGCCCGCCACCGCGAGTCGACCCGGCAGGGCACCGAGGGCTGGATCCGCGACGACCTGGCGCTCTTCCACCACGCCTGGGACTTCGACCTCGGTGCGGTGACTGCCGAGACCCTGCTGCTCTACGGGCTCGACGACGTCCAGGTTCCCGCCACTCACGGTGACGCGTACCGGCGCGCGCTGGGGCACGGACGGCTGGTCAAGATCCCCGCAGCCGGACACCTGCTGCGCGACTACGAGGTCGACGTCCTGCGCTGGCTGGTCTCCGACGATCCCGGCCCCGCGCGCCTGTCGACGTAGCCGGCCTCCCGAGACCACGCCCAGCGGCTACGCTCCCCTTCGTGCTGCACAGGAGCGGGTCGCGATGAACAAGCCGCTGCACGTCTTCGCGTTCGGCCTCGTCCTGGTCGCCCTCAACCTGATGAGCGACGGCTGGGACCTGCTCCCCGGCCCGCTCGGCTGGCTGCTCACCCTGCTCGCCGTCCACGTGATCGGTCGGCGTACCGACCTGGAGCGCATCGGACTGCTGTGGGTCCTCGGCCTCGTCACGATCGCGGCCGCCGCGCTGACCTGGGTGCCGGCCGGGGCCGACTGGGCCGCCGATGCCGAGGACGCGGTGCAGTGGGCCGTCGGACTGCCGGCGATGCTCTACTGCGGCCTGGTCTGCCTGGAGCTCTCCCGGCTGGCGCGCGCCGACAGCTACAGCACGCCCACCGGCGTGCTGCAGTGGACCGGCCTCGGCTTCTTCGCCAGCGCGATCGCGCCGGTGCTCGTCATCGGCGGTGGCCTGGACTGGCTCGAGACGCCCGCGGTCGCCGTCAACGCCCTCGCGCAGCTGTCGATGTTCGTGCTGTGCCTGGTGTACGGCGCCCGGGCGTGGGCCGGCGTGCCGGTGCCCACGCCCTCCGACGAGGACGTCAGCCCTTGATCGCGGCCAGCACCTTCTCGGCCAGCCCGACCGACTGGTTGAGCGGGTCACCCTCGTACTCGACGCCGTCCTCGTAGTCGAGGTCGATCTGCAGCAGCACGGTGGGCGTGCAGGCACGCAGCTCGCCCTCGAAGTCCGGCGGGTTGCTCACCTTCCACCAGCCCTGGGTGGCTCCGGCGATGTCGTCGGCCGGGTCGACCACGCCGTCGTTGTCGCGCGGCTGGGGGCAGCCGAAGGCGCCCTTGGTGAAGTCCTCGGGGCCGGTCACCTTGACCGTCACCTCGGCGAGGCCCGCGGCCTCGAAGGAGCAGTTGTCGCTGGACCACTCGAGGTTGCCCTCGCTGGTGCCGCCACCGCCGACCTCGGCGGTGCCGAAGGACATGCCGTACGCCTCGGCCAGGTCGTCGGCGGTGACCACGTCGCAGGCCATCGGCAGGCCGGCAGCCGCGGTGCTCGACGGCGCGGTCGGCGCCGTGGTGGGGGCGCTGGTCGCCTCGGTGGGCGTCGACGCCCCGGTCGCGCTGGACGCGTCGGTGGGGGTGTCGGTCGCGTCGGGCTCGTCGTCGCCGCAGGCCGCGAGGACCGGGCTCAGCAGCAGGAGGGCGGCAGGCGCCAGCCGTCGTACACGCATGGGGGAAGCTCCTGGGTCTCGGGGAAGGAAGGAGTGGCCCCAAAACTAACGGCGTGGCCGGTCCCGAGGGGACCGGCCACGCCGTTGTTGGTCGTCGAGTGCAGATCGTGAGGAACGAACGATCTGCGTATCGAGACGCTGCGTCAGGCCGGGATGACGTTGAGGGCCACCGCGGCGGACACCTCGTCGTGCAGCTTGACCGACACCGCGTGGTTGCCCAGCGACTTGATCGGGTTGCCGAGGACGATGGTCCGCTTGTCGATCGCCTCGCCGGCGGCCTCGCCGAGCGCGGCGGCGATGTCGGCGGGGGTGACCGCACCGAACAGACGGCCGCCCTGGCCGGCCTTGACCTTGACGTCGACGGGCGAGCCCTCGAGCTTGGCCTTCAGCTCAGCAGCGTGGGCCTCGTCGCGGACGGCACGGGCCGAGCGAGCGGCCTTGATCGAGTCGGCCTGCGCCTGGGCGCCCCGGGTCCACCGGATGCCGAAGCCGCGGGGGATGAGGTAGTTGCGGCCGTAGCCGTCCTTGACCTCGACCACGTCACCGGCAGCGCCGAGGTTCTCGACCTCCTGGGTCAGGATGATCTTCATGAGTTCAGCTCTCCTTCTCTGACTCTGCTCAGCGACCGGCGGAGGTGTAGGGCAGCAGCGCGACCTCGCGGGCGTTCTTCACCGCGATCGCGACGTCCCGCTGATGCTGGACGCAGTTGCCGGTCACCCGACGGGCGCGGATCTTGCCGCGGTCGGAGATGAACTTCTTCAGAAGGGCGGTGTCCTTGTAGTCGACACCGGTGGCCTTCTCCTTGCAGAACTGGCAAACCTTCTTCTTAGGCTTGCGGACGACTGCCTTCGCCATTGTGGTGCTCCTCCTCAGAGCCCGGCCGCGTCAGTCAGAAAGCGGCCGGAATGGTTGGTTTGTGATGCTGGTCAGAACGGGGGCTCGTCGTTGGACGAGACACCCGGCGCGGCCCACGGGTCGTTGGCCGGGGCGCCGCCCCCGTAGTTGGAACCGCCACCCTGGTTGCCGCCACCGGACGGGGCGCTGCCCCACGGGTCCTGACCCGCGGGACGGCCGCCGCCGCCACCCTGGTTGCCGCCACCCTGGCCGCCGCCGTACCCGCCGCCACCGCCGGAGCGGCTCGCACGGGTGACCTTGGCGGTCGCCCAGGTGAGCGACGGGCCGATCTCGTCGACCTGCAGCTCGTTGACGGTGCGCTTCTCGCCCTCGCGGGTCTCGTAGGAGCGCGACACCAGACGGCCCTGCACGACGACGCGCATGCCCTTCTGGAGGGACTCGGCGACGTTCTCCGCGACCTGGCGCCAGACCGAGCAGCGGAGGAACAGGGTGTCCCCGTCCTTCCACTCGTTGCTCTGACGGTCGAAGGAACGCGGCGTCGAGGCCACCGTGAAGTTGGCGACAGCCGCGCCCGACGGGGTGAAGCGAAGCTCCGGGTCGTCGGTGAGGTTGCCGATGACGGTGATGACGGTGTCGCCAGCCATGGTGGTCTCCTGTGCGTGGGTTCGAGTGGCCCGCCCGGGTCAGTCCCGGGCAACGGACCCCATGGTGTCCGGTGGTGCCGACATTGAACAGCCGGCATCCACAGGCAGGGGGTCCTTGCTACCTCAGACGGTGGGTCGCAGGACCTTCGTCCGCAGGACGGACTCGTTGAGGGTCAGCTGGCGGTCGAGCTCGTCGACGGTCGCCGGAGCGGCGGTCAGCTTGATGATCGCGTAGATGCCCTCGGCGTTCTTCTTGATCTCGTACGCCAGGCGACGCTTGCCCCACACGTCGACGTTGTCGACGGTGCCGCCGTCATTGCGGACGACGTTCAGGTACTTGTCGAGCGACGGCTGGACCGTCCGCTCGTCGAGGCTCGGGTCGAGGATGACCACGACTTCATAGTTGCGCAAAGCGGTCTCCACCTCCTCTGGACTCAGGCGGCCGTGGACTTTCCACGGCAGGAGGGCCTTGCTTGTCTGGCTGGTTCGGCCCAGCAGACGGTACGGCGCCAGTGGCACCGGACAGGAGAGGTTAACAGCGCACGGGGGAGTGGGCCGAATCGCGACGGCGGCGCCGGACGAGCGGCACCACGCACAGCCGTCCCGCAGCCGTGGACAGGGGCAGGACGACGACCGGCGCGAACAGGTCGCCCCCCGGAGTACGGATCATCAGCACGACCGCGGCACCGGCGAGCCCCGCCGCAAGGACGTGGACCCACTGGTGAGGGATCCGCCGACACGCGAGATGCACCACCAGGATCCCCACAGCGGCGAAGGGCACGGAGATCACCACGACGAAGGGGAAGTAGAGCACCCATCCGGCGAGGGCCTGGAGGGGCGAGTTCTCCGGCACCCCGACGATCAGGCCGAGCGGGAAGAGTGCCGCGCTGACCAGCCAGGCGATCACGTACCCACCGAGTCCCGGTGTGTTCATCCGCTGACCTCCTCCCAGTTGAGCACTCGCTCAAAACATGGCACGGATTGAGCGGACGCTCAAGACCCGGCAGGATCGGCCCGTGACCACGACCCGCGACAAGCTGCTGGACGCGACCCTGCGCGTCGTCGGCGAGCAGGGGATCGCGAAGGCCTCGGCGCGCTCCATCGCCACCGAGGCAGGGGTCAACCAGGCGCTGGTCTTCTACCACTTCGGCTCGGTCGACGAGCTGCTCGCGGCGGCCTGCGTGCACGGTGCGGAGCGGCGGGTCGCCGCCCACCGGGAAGCCCTCGAGCGGGTCACCGGGTTCGCCGAGCTGGTCGCGGTCGCGCGCACCGTGCACGCCATCGAGCAGGCGGCCGGGAACGTCGGGCTCCTCGGCCAGCTGCTGGCGGGCGCCTCGTCGCACCCGGCACTGGCGGACGCCACCCGACGCGGGCTCGACCTGTGGATCGTGGAGGTCGAGGGCGTCCTGCGCCGCGTGACCGAGCGGACGGGTCTGGCCGACCTGGTCGACGTACCCGGTCTGGCGCGGGCGGTCGGTGCCTCGTTCGTCGGGCTCGAGCTGTACGACGGCGTCGATCCCCGCGGCGCCGCGGACGCCTTCGCCGCGCTCGAGCAGCTCGCCGCCGTCCTCACCCTGGTCGAGGACCTCGGCCCCCTGGAACGCGCAGCGGTCCGGCGCAAGCTGCGCCGGACCGCCCGCTGAGAGCTCGCGGGAGCTACCCGAACAGCACCGGGTCCTGGACCTGGGTCTTGTCGATGACGAGCACCGCGATCGCGCCGGCCAGGCCCTCGGGCACGTCGAGCGACACCGACGCGCAGACGTCGTCCGAGCCGAGGTCCCACGAGCCGTCGAGGGAGCCGAGCAGCTCACCCTGGGGGTTGTAGAGCTCGATCGTGAACGGCGTCCCGTCGGGCAGCCCGGTGACGGCGAAGTGCGCATACAGGGTGGCCGGGAGGGTCACGCCGCTGAGCACCTGCGGGTCGTCGAGCGTGCTGGTGGTCGAGCAGTCGCTGTTGCCGTCGACGGACCAGCCCGCGGGGGAGGCGGTGGCCTGGCCCATCGGGTCGGCCGGGGGCTCCGGCACGTCGTCGAGGTACGGCGACACGTAGTCCGGGTCGCCGCCCTTCTTGGCGATCTCGACGATGTCCGAGCTCAGGTTGACCGGCCGGATCCGCGCGGAGCCGCCGGTGAACGCGCCGCCCTCGCCGCTGTCGCCGACGGTGGACTCGGTGACGACCGCGCTGTTGATGCCGACCAGCTCGCCGTCGTCGTTGATCGAGGCACCGCCGGAGTTCCCGGAGCCGATCCGGATGTCGCTGTCGATCCAGGCCCGGTTGCCGGGGACCGCGGCCTCCTTGAGGAAGGTGGACACGACGCCGCGGGTGACGGTCAGGGCCCGGTCGAGGCCGTCGTCGGACGCGACGTGGGCGACCGCCGGGAACCCGAGGGCGGTGAGCTCGTCACCGGTGCGCAGGTCGTCGCTGTCGCCGACCGGGACCGGCGGCGGCAGGTCCAGGTCCTTGTCGTCGATCTTCTTGCCGTCGGCGTCCGCGGTGATCTTGAGGACCGCGAGGTCGAGGACCCCGTCGGCGACGATCGCCTCGGCGGAGTACGACGGCGCAGCCGGCTTGTCGTCCTCGGCGGAGGTGAGGGCCACCAGGAGCCCGGCCGGGTCCTCCTCGCCGCCCTGCTGGCCGGGCGCACTCGGCTTGCCGACGTGGGCGTTGGTGAGGATCAGCCCGTCCTCGCTGATGATCGTGCCGGAGCCGGTGTAGATCGGCTCGCCGCTGTCGTCGACGGCGATGATGAGCACGCTCGCGAGCTTGGCGCGGTCGAGCGCCTTGGTGCTGAGGCCGGCCGCCTCGGTGGGGCCGTCGCCCTTGCCCGAGTCGTCGCCGCCCAGCAGCACGGCCGCCGCGACGCCACCGCCGACCAGCACCAGTGCCGCGACGATCCCGCCGACGAGGGCGGCGGTGCGCTTGCGCTTCTTCTTGGCGATCGACTTCTGCGCGACGCCCGTCGCGACGATCGGGACGACCTCGACCTCGGCGCCCGCGGTGGGGTGGCCGAGCATCAGGGTGGTCGGGTCCTCGAGCTTGCGCTGGGTGACCCGGTCCTCCTCGAGGAAGGTGCCGGCGGTCGACCGGTCGACGTACCACCAGCCGTCGGGACGGCCCTCGACCACGCCGTGCAGCCGCGAGACCGACGGGTCGTCCACGACGACCTCGCTGCCCGGGTCGCGGCCGATCCGGACCACGACCCCCGGGGGGAACCGCTTCGACGTACCGCCGACGCGCACCAGCAGCCCCGGGCCGCTGACGTAGCCGGGACCGGCCGGGCCGACGCCGGGCAGCATGGTCTGGGCGAGACCGGCGGGTGGCAGCGTCGCCGGGTCGGGGGCCGCGGGCCGGGCCGCGGTGGCCGGCGTGAGCACGACCTCCTCGCCGTTGACCCCACCGAAGCGGACGGTGGTCGCGCCGGAGAGCCGCACCTCGGTCACGCGGTTGCCGTTGAGGAACGTGCCGCCGCTCGAGCCGGTGTCGACGAGCACCCAGCCGGAGCCGTCCGAGCGCAGCTGGGCGTGCTGGCGGGAGGCGGACGGCGCCGTGAGGACGATGTCGGAGCCGGTGTCGCGTCCGATGCTGACGACGCGCGGCTCCTCGAACGACCAGGTCCGGCCGCCCGCGGAGACATGGAGGGTGGTCACGCGAGGGACGTTAGTGCCCTCGCGCGCGCACGACGAGCATTCCGGGCCAAGTGGGGACAGCCACGGGACAAGGAGGGGACATGCCGGGACAGCGGTGTCCCTCCCGGTCGATACCGTGGCTCCCATGAGCGAGCTGCGCATCGGAGCCCACGTCGACCAGACCGACCCGATCGCCGAGGCGGCGGCCCGCAACGCCCCGCTCGTGCAGTTCTTCCTCGGCAACCCGCAGTCCTACAAGGGACCCGTCCTGTCGTACGACGGCGGCCCGGCGGCCCTCCGCGCTGCGGCCGAGGAGGCCGGCGTCGACCTGTACGTGCACGCGCCGTACCTGATCAACGTCGCCACGACCAACAACCGCCAGCGCATCCCCAGCCGCAAGCTGCTGCAACAGCACATGGACGCCGCGGCCGAGCTCGGCGCCAAGGGCCTGATCGTGCACGGCGGTCACGTCACCGACGACGACGATCCGGCGAAGGGCTTCGACAACTGGCGCAAGGCGGTCGAGGCGACGGACATCAAGATCCCGCTGCTGATCGAGAACACCGCCGGCGGCACCAACGCGATGACCCGCTACCTCGAGCGGATCAAGGGCACCTGGGACGCGATCGCGTCCGCCGAGGGTGCCGACATGGTCGGCTTCTGCCTCGACACCTGCCACGCCCACGCCGGCGGCAACGCGCTGGAGACGATCGTCGACGACGTCCTCGCGATCACCGGCCGGATCGACCTGGTCCACGCCAACGACAGCCGCGACGCCTTCGACTCCGGGGCCGACCGGCACGCCAACTTCGGCGCCGGCCAGATCGACCCCGACCTGCTCGCCCAGGTGGTCCGCGACGCTGGTGCGCCGGTGGTGTGCGAGACGCCGGGCGGCGCCGAGCAGCACGTCGCCGACTTCGCCTGGCTGCGCGAGCGGCTCTGACGAGCCTCTTGCGCACCGGCGGATCCGGCGTAATCTCGATTACATGATTACGACAGAGCAGCGCGACCAGATCCGCGGCTGGTTCGTGGGCCGACTGCCGGAGGACCTCTTCGAGTCCCTGGT
Source organism: Nocardioides sp. F233 (assembly GCF_057813895.1). Taxonomy (NCBI): domain Bacteria; kingdom Bacillati; phylum Actinomycetota; class Actinomycetes; order Propionibacteriales; family Nocardioidaceae; genus Nocardioides; species Nocardioides sp. F233. Next base: position 306,186 of record NZ_JBVASH010000006.1, on the reverse strand, counting down.
CGAGGTCACCGTCGACCGCGAGGAGATCACCGTCATCGGCCGCATCGCGGCCCCGAAGCTCGCCGAGGACGTCTCGGCGACCGAGCGCGAGGCCGCCGCCCAGGGCCGCATCCAGGAGTTCCGCGAGCGCACCCGCGACACCCGCATCGCCATCGCCCGCGAGGCCGAGCGCCAGTACGACCAGAAGGTCGCCTGGGGTGTCGAGTGCGACGGCACCCGGGCCCTGTTCACCCACCTCGCGGTGCCGGCGATGACCCGGTTGCGCCAGCCCGAGCGCGCCGTCCTCGACACCCTCATCGCCGGCGGCGTCGCCCGCAGCCGCAGCGAGGCCCTGGCCTGGTGCGTCCGACTCGTCCAGCAGCACGCCGACGACTGGCTGGCCGAGCTGCGCGACTCGCTCGAGCACGTCCAGCAGGTGCGCGCCCAGGGGCCGGACGCCCGGTGAGCCAGCCGGACCCGGCGACGCCGAGCATCTACGAGTGGGCCGGCGGCATGGACGCCCTGCGCCGCCTCACCACCGTGTTCTACGCACGGGTGCCGGACGACCCGGTGCTGGCGCCGGTGTTCGCGAGCATGGACGCCGAGCACCCCGAGCACGTCGCCGTGTGGCTGGCCGAGGTCTTCGGCGGCCCGGCCGGCTACACCGCGCACCGCGGCGGCCACCCGCACATGGCACGGCAGCACCTCGGCCGCGGCATCACCGAGCAGCAGCGACGGCGGTGGGTGCAGCTGCTGCTCGACGCGGCGGACGAGGTCGGGCTGCCGACCGACCCGGAGTTCCGGGCGGTGTTCGTCTACTACCTGGAGTGGGGCACCCGGATGGCGCTCGTCTACTCCGGCGAGGACCCGCCGGCCATCGACGCCGCCGACGTCCCGGTGTGGCAGTGGGGGCAGACCCCGCCCTGGCAGCCGGATCGGCCGACCGTCTGAGCTGCCCCACCTCCCGATAGGTTGGTCCCATGCCCAGCGTGCGCCCGATCAGCCCGACCGAGCACCGCGACCACCTCGCCACGCTGCCGTCCGCCAGCTTCCTGCAGACGCCCGGCTGGGCGCAGGTCAAGGGCGAGTGGCGCAGCGAGTCGCTGGGGTGGTTCGACGACGCGGGGAAGCAGGTCGGCGTCGCGCTGGTGCTGTACCGGAAGCTGCCGAAGCTCAACCGCTACCTCGCCTACCTGCCCGAGGGGCCGGTCATCGACTGGAGCTCCGACGACCTCGGCTCCTGGCTCGACCCGATGGTGCGGCACCTCAAGAAGCAGGGCGCGTTCGCCGTACGCATCGGGCCGCCGGTCGTCACCCGACGCTGGACCACCGCACAGGTCAAGGACGGCATCGCCGACCCGGCGGTCCGCCTCCTCGGCGAGATCCCGCCCGCCGAGCGCACCCCCGCGGGTGCCCGGGTGGTCGCCCAGCTCCACGAGCTCGGTTGGCGCCACCAGGGGGTCGAGGGCGGCTTCGCCGCCGGGCAGCCGCAGTTCGTCTTCCAGATCCCGCTCCGCTCCACCGACGGCACCCAGCTGAGCGAGGACGAAGTCCTCAAGGGCATGAACCAGCTCTGGCGCCGCAACATCAAGAAGGCCGCCAAGGAGGGCGTCGAGGTCACCCGCGGCACCCGCGAGGACCTGAAGGCGTTCCACGAGCTCTACGTCCACACCGCCCAGCGCGACCACTTCACGCCGCGGCCGCTGCGCTACTTCGAGACGATGCACGACGCCCTGCAGGCCGACAGCGACGAGCGGTTCACGCTCTGGCTGGCCCGCCACGACGGCGACCTGGTGGCCTCGACGATCGCGATCCGGGTCGGCGAGCACGCCTGGTACTCCTACGGCGCCTCGTCCACCGAGAAGCGCGAGGTCCGCGGCTCCAACGCGATCCAGTGGGCGATGATCCGCGACGCCGTCGCCGCCGGCGCTGCCGTCTACGACCTGCGCGGCATCACCGAGACCCTCGACGCCGACGACGCGCACGTGGGCCTGATCCAGTTCAAGGTCGGCACCGGCGGCGAGGCGGTCGAGTACGCCGGCGAGTGGGACCTGCCGATCAACCGGGCGCTCTACAAGGCGTTCCAGGTCTACCTGCAGCGGAGGGGCTGATGGTCTCGACAGGCTCGGCCGGCGGACTGACCCTCACCGTCGACGGCCCGCGCTGGCGGGCCCACCTCGAGGCGGTCGCCGACGCGCAGCCCGGCATCGTCCCCGTCGCCAAGGGCAACGGCTACGGCTTCACGCTGGGCCGGCTGGCCCGCAAGGCGCAGTGGCTGGCCGAGCGCGGCCACGACGTGCGCACCCTCGCCGTCGGCACGTACGACGAGCTGCCCGAGGTCGCCCAGCGCTGGCACGGTGACCTGTTGGTGCTCACCCCGTGGCGCCCGTGGGTGCCGCTGCCCGACGCCGCGACGAGCCGGCGCCTGGTCCACACCGTCAGCCGGCTCAGCGACCTGCGCGACCTGCTGCACGCCGAACCGACGGCGCGGATCGTGCTCGAGCGGATGACCTCGATGCGCCGTCACGGCATGGCCGCCCGCGAGCTGTGGGAGGCCGGCGACCTGCTCCGCAAGCACCCCGGCGCCCGGGTCGAGGGCCTCGCCCTGCACCTGCCGCTCGGGCAGGGCACCCACCTCGGCGAGGTGACCCGGCTGGTCAACGACTTCGTCGCCGCCGAGGTCCCCACCCGCGGCACCCCGGAGGTCTGGGTCAGCCACCTCACCGACGCCGAGCTGACCACGCTGCGCAGCCAGTACGGCGACTTCACGCTCCGCCCCCGGATCGGCACCGGCCTCTGGCTCGGCGACCGCGGCGCCCTGCGGGTCACCGCGACCGTCCTCGACGTGCACCCGGTCGAGCGCGGCGACGCGTTCGGCTACCGCGGCCGCACCGCCCCGAAGTCCGGCCACGTGCTCGTGGTCAGCGGCGGCACCGCCCACGGCATCGGCCTCGAGGCGCCCACCGGGGAGCAGTCGATCAAGGCGCGCGCGGCGACCCTGGCCCGCGGCGGCCTCGACGCGGTCGGGTTCGTGCGCTCGCCGTACGCCATCGACGGGAAGCAGCGGCTCTTCGCCGAGCCGCCGCACATGCAGGCCTCGATGCTGTTCGTCCCGCACGGCGCGCGGGTGCCCGAGGTCGGCGAGGACGTCGACGTCCGGGTCCGCTACACCGCCACCTCGTTCGACCGGGTCGTCGTCACCGACTGAGCCCGGCCCGGCTCGACCCGCTCGAGCGCGACCGGGTCGTGGGCCGGCCGGTAGAGGTCGCGCACGATCACCGCGGCGAGGTAGAGCTCGCCGAGCACCCGGACCACGATGCCGACCCAGTAGAACCCGGCGTCGCCGCCACCGGCCGGGGCGAGGTAGCCGCCGAGATACCACCAGACCGTGCAGAAGTAGAAGACCTCGCTGGCCTGCCACACGATCTGGTCGCGCCAGCGCGGCCGGGCCAGCACGGCGAGGGGGAGCAGCCACAGGACGTACTGCGGCGAGTAGACCTTGTTGACCAGCAGGAAGCCGACCACGATCAGGTAGCCCAGCTGCGCGAGGCGCGGGACCATCGCCACCGGCCCCCGACGGCCCGCGGTCATCCCGATCGCGAACACCCCGACGCACCAGGCCCCGAACAGCGCCCACGACCACACGTTGATCGTGTGCGCCGAGATGCCGAGGTCACCGGCCTGGTCGACGAGCAGCCACAGCGACCCGAGGTCCGCCTTCCGCTCGGCGTTGAACGACCAGAACACCTTCCACTGGTCCGGACCGGTGAGGTACGCCGGCGCGTTCGCCACCACCCACGCGACCACCGCCCACAGCGCGGCGACGGCGAAGCGCCCGACGCGGCGCTGGCGCAGGCAGATGACCAGCAGCCCGCCGAGCAGGAACAGCGGGTAGAGCTTGGCGGCGGTGCCGAGGCCGATCAGCACGCCCGTGAGCACCGGCTTCTCGCGCGACCAGGCCCACAGCGCGCCGGCCACCAGGGTGACCGCGAGCAGGTCCCAGTTGATCAGCCCGGTCAGCAGCAGCGCGGGGGAGGCGGCGAAGGCCGCCGCGTCCCACGGCCGGGACCGGTTCACCCCGGCCAGCAGCCAGGTCGCCAGCAGCGCGAGCGCGGCGAAGCCGACGGCGTTGACGAGGAGGAAGATGTTCTCCTCGTCGTGGACCTCCGGGTCGGCGTACAGGTCGGAGACGGGCGCCTTGTAGCGGGCCGCGACGTCCGGCGACCCGTTGAGCCAGTGCGTGACCCACGCGGTGCCCCACGCCCAGTAGGAGATGCCGACGGGGTACTCCATCACCTCGTAGCGCGCCCGGGTCTGGGCGTCGTCGGAGTACGGCCAGGTGTGCTCGGCCATCCCGCGCGGCACGTACAGCGGCTTGAGGTCCGTGTAGCACATGTGGGAGTAGACCCAGTTCTGGTCGCGTCCCTCCGCGAGCGAGCACGGGGCCTTCTGCACCAGCCCCGCCGCGAACACCACGGCGGTGAGCAGCAGCAGGACCCGCGCCGGCGTCCACCACCGGTGCGGCCGCGCGTGGTCGCCCATCGGGCCGCCGACGACCTCGCTCAGCGCCGTGACGACCGCGTCGTCACGGGTGGGGTGGACGTGCGTCACGGCTCAGGGCCGGACCCGTGGCTTGTTGCCGCCGCCCGGGCCGCCGAGGATCGGTCCGCCCTGGGTGGGCGGCGTTGTGGTCGGCGGTGCCGTCGTCGGCTCCGTCGTCGGCGGGATCTCAGTCGTCGGCGGCGGAGGCGGCGGCAGCTCCGTCGGGGGAGCCTCCGTCGTCTTCGTCTTCTTCGGCTTCTTGGTCTTCTTCGGCTTCGGGGGCGGCGGCGGGACGTACTCGTGACCGTCGTCGGGCGCCTCACCCTTGACGTACGCCGCCGGCGGCAGGTCCTCGACGTCCGTGCCGTCGAGCGCACGCAGCATGACCGCGGTCCAGGTCTTGGCGGGATAGGCGCCGCCGAAGTACGACGGCAGCCAGTCCTTGAGCTCCTCGTTGCCCTTGCCGCGCACGTACATCACCGCGGTCGCCAGCTGCGGCGTGTAGCCGACGAACCAGGCCGAGGAGACCTCGCCGTTGCCGTTGGTGGCGGTGCCGGTCTTGCCGCCGGCCGGGCGGTCCAGGCCCAGGGCCGCCGTACCGGAACCGGACTTGACGACCTGCTGCAGGGCGTAGCCCACGTCGTCGGCGATGCCCTCGGGGACCGCGTCGTGCGTGGTGACCTTGTGGTCGTAGCGCACGACACCGTCACGGTCGACGACCTTCTCGATGATGTAGGCGTCGGCGGCGACCCCGCGGTTGGCGATGGTCGCGTAGCCGTTGGCCATGTTGATCGGGCTGACCGTCTGCGAGCCCAGCGAGACGCCGGTGTTGGGCTGCAGGCCCGGGCTCGAGGTCGGGATGCCGTACGCCGGGTCGGCCGGCTCGGCCGGCGGGATGCCCATCGCATTGGCGGTGCTGATGATCTGGTTCGGGCCGTCGGGCATCGACAGCGTCATGTCGATGTAGGCGGTGTTGATCGAGTCCTCGGTGGCCTTGATCAGGTTGACCCGGCCGTAGCTGTGGTTGCCCTGGTTCTCGATCGGGCGCCCGCCGCCCGGGAGGTCGTACGGCGAGTTGCCGTCGAAGGTGTCCTTGAGCTCGAAGCCGGACTCGATCGCCGAGGCGAGCGCGAACGGCTTGAACGTCGAACCGGCCTGGCCGCCCGCGACCGCCCAGTTGATCTGCGACTCGAGGTAGTCCTGGCCGCCGTAGAAGCCGCGCACCGCTCCGGTTCCCGGCTGGACCGAGGCGACCGCGACGTGCAGCTGCTTGGGACCGAAGCCCTCCGGGCGCTGCTCGGCGACCCCCTCGGCGGCCGCGGCCATCGCCTTCTTGGTGAAGGTGGTGGTGACCTGGAGACCGCCGCCGTTGATCTCCTCCTCCCTGAAGCCGAGGTTGCTGAGCTCCTTACGGACCATCGTCAGCACGTGGCCGCGCTGGCCGCCGTACTGCTCGCTCTGCTTGATCTTCGGGAACTTCGGCAGCGCCTCGCGCGCCTGGGAGACCTCACCGGCGGGGGCGGTGCCCATCTTGCCCATCGAGTCGAGCACGTACTGGTAGCGGCCGAGCAGGCGCTGGGCCACGTCGTCGCCGTCGGCGGGGTCGAGCCCGTTGGGGTTGTTGAGGATCGCGGCCAGGGCGGCGGACTGCTTCAGGTTGAGGTCCGCGGCGTCCTTCGCGAAGTAGGCCTGCGCCGCGGCCTGGATGCCGTAGGCGCCGCGACCGAAGTAGATGGTGTTCAGGTAGCCCTCGAGCACGTCCTGCTTGCTCAGCTGGTTCTTCACCTTGAGCGAGAGGATCGCTTCCTTGAGCTTGCGCTTCCAGGTGCGCTCCTGGGTGAGGTACAGGATCTTGACGTACTGCTGGGTGATCGTCGACGCGCCCTGGGTCGAGTTGCCCTGGGCGTTGCTGAACGCCGCCCGCAGGATGCCCTTGGGGTCGAGGCCGTTGTCGGTCCAGAACGTCTGGTTCTCGGCAGCGACGACCGCGTCCTTCACGAACTGCGGCATCTCGTCGTAGTCGATCGAGTCACGCTTCTGCACCGCGAACTGGCCGAGCTGGCTCTTGCCGTCGGAGTAGTAGACCTGCGTGGTCTCGGTGAGGAACTCCGCGTTGGGGTCCGGGATGTCGATCGACCGGTAGGCGACGAAGAAGCCGGCAGCACCCAGCAGCGCCATCACCACGCAGGCGATGAGGCCCCAGATCGTGTACCGCTTCAGCCGCTGCTTCCAGGTCCGCGGCGTGCGGTCCTTCGAGCGCGCCTTCGACTTCTTGGTCGGCGCGCCGGTCTTCCGTTTTCCCTGAACCACGCAGGACAGGGTACGGCGCGGGTGTCAGCCGACCCGATTCCCGGAGATCTGTCCACGCAGCGCTGCCAGGGCGCGCGACGACTGGCTCTTGACCGTGCCCTCCGCGATCCGCAGCTCGGCGGCGGTCTCGGCGACCGACAATCCGAGCCAGTGCCGCAGCACGACCACCCGGCGCTGCATCGGTGGCAGGGAACGCACCGCGGCCAGCAGGTCGGCGCGCTCGTCGACCCCCAGCCCGGGCCGGGCCGCGGGGTCGTGGCCCTCCAGCCCCGGCCGCTCGCGACGCCACGGCCGGCGCCGCTCGTCGAGGTCGGCGTTGACGATGATCCGGCGCACGTACGCCAGCTCGGTGCCGGCCGCGTGCAGGCGCGGCCAGCTCACGTAGAGCTTGGCCAGCGCGGTCTGCAGCACGTCCTCGGCCCGGTCCCACTCGCCGCCGCACACGGCGTACGCGATCCGGCGCAGCCGGACCTGGTGGGTCTCGACGAACGCGGTGAACGCGGCGTCCCGCTCCTGGCGACCGCTCACCGCAATCCCTCACCGGAGGCGTAGCGGTCGCGGGCGTAGGCGAGGAGGGCCGTCAGCGTCGGCTCGGGCAGCACGCCGACGTCGACCGGGATCGCCTCGGTCGGGCCGCCGGGGGAGCGCCGCGCCAGCACGAACGACACCCGACCGTCGAGGACCACCTTCGCGACCGCGCTGTCGTCGCCGGGCCCCGCGAAGCCGGGGACGTCCGGGTCCGGCCACTGCCGCAGGATCCGGACGCCGACCCCGGGCACCAGCTCGTCGCTCCCGTCGGCGAACGTGACGTACGCCGCCGGCTCGGTCCCGGTCTGCAGGTCGACCATGTCGGCCAGCCACTGGTCGAACCGGGCGTGCATGGTGCCGGCCGGGTCCCACGACGCCCCGCCGCCGTCGGCGGTGTGGTCCAGGAGGTACCAGTAGGTCTCCTCGCCGTTCGTCACGACCAGCCCGACCGAGGCGTCGGGCGCGACCCGGTGCAGCGGGTCCGGCACCTCCCGCTCGATCCGCCAGCCGCGCCGGAGCACGACGGCGCCCCCGGCGTCGTACCCGGCGTGCTGGCCGGGACTCAGCACGTCGGAGATCCTCTCGGTGGGCTCCACCGTGGCCGTGGCGACCGGGGTCGGCGACGGCTGCTGGACCACCGGCGTCGGGTCCGGGGTGCTGCGCGGCCCGGACCCGTCCGGGAGCAGGGCGACGCTGATCGCCGCGGCCGCCACGAGCGCCCCGGCCGCGCCGTACCGCAGCCGACGGTTGCGCTGCCGGCGCCGGCCGGTCGCGACGTACGCCGCCGCGGGGCGCGGGGGCGGCTCGTCGCCGTACCCGGCCTCGAGGGCGGCCGCCACCTCGTCCCACACGTCCGTGCTCATGCTCCCTGTACGTAGCGAGCCGGAGAAGGGTTGCTCCGACCCCGAACGACACTCCCGATCCATCGGAAGTTCACGTCCCGCGGATATATCGCTACGATAGGTCGCATGGCACGGCGCGGGGACACCATCGAGCTCGCAGTCCTCGGACTGCTGCACGAGGGACCCATGCACGGCTACGAGCTGCGCAAGCGGCTCAACCTGATGCTGGGCTGGGGCCGGCTGCTGTCGTACGGCTCGCTCTACCCCGCGCTGAAGAAGATGCTCCGCGGCAACCTCATCGAGGAGACCGTGCCCTCGGGTCCCCAGACCCGCCGGCAGCGGATCGTCTACAAGGTGACCGACCTGGGCACCGAGGAGTTCTCGCGCCTGATGTCGGAGGTGGGTCCTGCCGCGTGGGAGGACGACAACTTCGACATCCGGTTCCGGTTCTTCTCCTCCACCGACATGGAGATCCGGCTGCGCGTCCTCGAAGGACGCCGTTCCCGGCTCCAGGAGCGGCTCGACCGCGTCCAGCGCGAGCTGGCCATGACGCAGGCCGAGGCCGACCGGTACGCCGCCGAGCTGCAGCGTCACGGGGTGGAGTCGGTCGAGCGTGAGGTCCGGTGGCTCTCGGAGCTCATCAACGCCGAGCGCAGCGGCCAGCAGGCACCACCCGGACCGGAGACGCCGACCCCAGCAGCACCGTCGACGCCGTCCTGACCGGCACCGCACCACGGTTCAGGTCAGCACCTGATCATTCACGAGATGTCATGAGTACCAAGGAAGGAAACCCCATGGGTTCGGTTCGAGTAGCGATCGCCGGCGTGGGCAACTGCGCCACGTCCCTCATCCAGGGCGTGCAGTACTACCGGGGCGCCGATGCCGCGAGCACCGTCCCGGGGCTCATGCACGTCCAGTTCGGCGACTACCACGTCAGCGACGTCCAGTTCGTCGCCGCGTTCGACGTCGACGACAAGAAGGTCGGCAAGGACCTGTCCGAGGCCATCAACGCCTCGGAGAACAACACCATCAAGATCGCCGACGTGCCGACCCTCGGTGTCGAGGTCCAGCGCGGCCCGACGCTCGACGGTCTCGGCAAGTACTACCGGATGACCATCGAGGAGTCCGCGGCCGAGGCGGTCGACGTCGTCCAGGCGCTCAAGGACGCCGAGGTCGACGTCCTCGTCTCCTACCTCCCGGTGGGCTCCGAGGAGGCCGACAAGTTCTACGCCCAGTGCGCGATCGACGCCGGCGTGGCCTTCGTCAACGCCCTCCCCGTCTTCATCGCCTCCGACCCGGTCTGGGCCAAGAAGTTCGAGGACGCCGGCGTCCCGATCGTCGGTGACGACATCAAGTCGCAGGTCGGCGCCACCATCACCCACCGCGTGATGGCGAAGCTGTTCGAGGACCGCGGCGTCGTGCTGGACCGCACGTACCAGCTCAACGTCGGCGGCAACATGGACTTCAAGAACATGCTCGAGCGCGAGCGCCTGGAGTCCAAGAAGATCTCCAAGACCCAGGCCGTCACGTCGAACCTCAACGGCCCGCTGGCCGGCGTCGGCGCCGACGACCGCAACGTCCACATCGGCCCGTCCGACTACGTCGCGTGGCTCGACGACCGCAAGTGGGCCTACGTCCGCCTCGAGGGTCGCGCCTTCGGTGACGTCCCGCTCAACCTCGAGTACAAGCTCGAGGTCTGGGACTCCCCGAACTCGGCCGGCATCATCATCGACGCCGTCCGCGCCGCCAAGATCGCCAAGGACCGCGGCGTCGGCGGCCCGATCATCCCCGCGTCGGCGTACCTCATGAAGAGCCCGCCGGTGCAGATCGAGGACACCGAGGGTCGCGCCCAGCTCGAGGCCTTCATCAAGGGCGTCTGACGCTCCCAGCTCCACCGGCTCCGGCCCGGCTCGCACTCGCGAGCCGGGCCGTTGCGCATTTCAGCCGGCGGGGCGCCGCAGGCGCCGGACGGCGGACCCTGGGTCGGCGAAGTCGGGGTCCCGGACGGGTCCCGCGACCCGGTTCGCGTCAGCAGGCGGGCGGGGGCTGCAGCTGCATCCGGGTCCACACGGCGCGGTGGTCGGAGACGGCGGAGAAGAGCACCTCGGCCTGGACGGGCGAGAACCAGCCGTCGTGGAGGATGAAGTCGATCCGGCTGCCGGGGCGGTCGGCGGGGACGGTCGCGCCCTTGCCGGACCCGACGGCCCAGGAGTCGCCGAGGCCGGAGCCCTTGAGGATGGCGATCGGGCGGGAGTCGGGGCCGGTGTTGAGGTCGCCGCCGAACAGCTTGGGCAGCGGGTCGGCGGCCATCATCTGCACGACGGTCCTCGCCTGGACCCTGCGGGCCTTGCGGCCACGGTGGTCGAAGTGGCTGGCATAGATGCTGACGGGTACGCCGGCCACGTCGAGCTGGGCGTGCAGCAGCCCGCGCAGCTCCTTGCCGCCGGCCATCGGCAGGTGCGTGTTGGTCGCGGACGTGATCGGGAACCGGGTCAGGATCGCGTTGCCGCGGGGGCCGGCGCCGGTGTTGCGGGAGTTGCCGCCGTACACGTGGTTCAGGCCGGTCTTCGTGCCGAGGACCGCGGCCTGGTCGAGGTTGCCGCTGACCGGGCGGCCCTTGTCGACCTCCTGGAGCAGGACGACGTCCGGCTTCCAGCCGCGGATCTCCGCGGCGATCCGGTCGAGCTCGACCCGGCCGTTGTGTGCGGTGCCGAAGTGGATGTTGAAGGTCAGCACCGTCAGCTGGACCGGCGCAGGCGTCGGGCAGGTCGGCGGGACCGTCGTGGGCGGCGTCGGGGACGGCGGGGGCGGCTCGGTCCGGGTGGGGGTCGGGCCCGAGGAGGGCGGCGGGGGCACCGTGGTGACCGGCTCGCTAGGCCGACTGCCCGGCTGCTGCGTCGGACCCTGCAGCAGGAGCACGACCACGACCGCGACCAGGACCACCGCGGCGACCGCCACGGTGGCGACCTTCGTCGCCCGGCTGCCCTCCGTCACGCGCCCCATCAGACCAGACGCGCGGTGAGGCTCAGGCCTCGGCCTCGGCCTTGATCCGCTCGAGGGTCTGCCGGATGCCGCGGCGCAGCTCGTCGGTGAACGGCTTCTGGCCGCCGAGGACGACCTTGGTCAGCATCATCGACAGGCCGGAGATGCCGTCGGGGGTCTCGCGGCGCTCGGTCAGCCGGGTGCCGCCGTCGGCGGTCGGCGCGAGCTCGAAGGACCAGATGGTCCGGTTCTCGCGGATCCGGAACGCGAAGTCACCGGGCGTCGAGGCGCTCGGCGGCTGGAACCGGACGACCTTGCCGCCGGTCGGCCAGCGCTTGATGCCCTGCTTGTTGAGGTTGTTGAAGATCGCGCCCTGCTTGACGACGCCGCCACGGACGGTCGACTTCACGACCTGCGGGCTCCACTTGGACATGGCCGGGATGTCGGTGACGAGCGACCACACCTTCTCGGTGGGGGCGGAGATCTCGATGGAGTCCTCGAGCAGCTTCTCGTACGTGTCGGCCATGGTGGTGCCTTCCGTGGGAACAGGGCGGTCCCGGGCAACCTACCCGCAGGTAGCAGACCGACGGTATGTGACGCCGAGCACACGCTGCGACGTCCGAATGCCGCCAGACCCGGCCGGTCCGGTCCCGCGAGGCTGGACGCATGACGACAACGACGAACGAGAAGGTCGCCCTGGTCACCGGCGGCAACCGCGGCCTCGGCCTCGCGACGGCCCACCGCCTCGGACGGGAGGGCGTGACGGTGGTGATCGGCGCGCGCGACGCGGACCGCTCCCGGGCCGCGGTCACCGACCTGCGCGAGGCGGGGGTGTGGGCCAGTGCCGTGCCCCTGGACGTGGACGACGACGCGAGCGTGCGGGACGCGGCCGAGCGGATCCGGCGCGAGCACGGCCGACTGGACATCCTCGTCAACAACGCCGGCATCCTGCCGGAGGCGACCGCGACCGACGCGGTCGATCCCCTCGATCCCGACCTCTTCCTGCGCACCTTCCGCACCAACGTGCTCGGCGCCGTGGCCGTGACGGCGGCCGTGCTCCCGCTGCTCGTGCACTCCGACCGGGGTCGGGTGGTCAACGTGTCGAGCCGGATGGGCTCGCTGACCGACCAGCTCGACCCGGCGTCGCCGTACCACTCACTGGTGGTGCCGGCCTACCAGTCGTCGAAGGCGGCGCTCAACGGGCTCACGATCGCGCTGGCCAAGAAGCTGGCGGGCACGCCGGTCAAGGTGAACTCGGTGTACCCGGGCTGGGTGCAGACCGACCTCGGCGGTCCCGACAACCGGGCGGCCGCGCCGACGTCGGCCGACGAGGCGGCCGAGGTCGTGGCACGGGCGGCGCTCCTGGACGACGCCGGTCCGTCGGGCAGCTTCTTCGACGCCGCCGGTCCGGTGCCCTGGTAGCAGCGCGTCAGCCGCGCGCGGCCCACCACTCCCGCAGCGCGGCGGCGGCGTCCTCCTCGGACATCGGGCCGTTGTCGAGGCGCAGCTCGAGCAGGAACTTGTACGCCTCGCCGACCTCGCGGCCCGGACCGATGCCCAGGATCGTCATGATCTGGTTGCCGTCCAGGTCCGGGCGGATCGAGGCCAGCTCCTCCTCGGCGGAGAGCCGGTCGATCCGGGCCTCCAGGTCGTCATAGGTACGACGCAGCCGGTCGGCCTTCTTCTTGTTGCGGGTCGTGCAGTCGGCACGGGTCAGCACGTGCAGCCGCTCGATCTGGGTGCCGGCGTCGCGGACGTAGCGGCGTACGGCGGAGTCGGTCCACTCGCCCGAGCCGTAGCCGTGGAAGCGCAGGTGCAGCTCGACCAGGTCGCCGACGGCGTCCATCTGCTCGTTGCTGAACTTGAGCGCCTTCATCCGCTTGCGGGTCAGCTTGGCGCCGACGACGTCGTGGTGGTGGAAGGTGACCACGCCGTCGTCCTGGAAGCGCCGGGTCCTCGGCTTGCCGACGTCGTGCATCAGCGCGGCGAAGCGCGAGACGAAGTCGGGTGCGGGGATGTCGCCGCGGGTGCTGAGGCGCGGCTCGAGGTCGATCGCCTGCTCGAGCACGGTGAGGGTGTGCTCGTAGACGTCCTTGTGGCGGTGGTGCTCGTCGCGCTCGAGCTTGAGCGCGGGCAGCTCCGGCAGCACCCGGTCGGCGAGGCCGGTCTCGACGAGGAGCTCCAGACCGAGCCGGGGGTGGGGGGCGCAGACGAGCTTCACCAGCTCGTCGCGGACCCGCTCGGCGGAGATGATCTGGATCCGGTCGGCCATCTCGGTCATCGCCCGGACGACCGACGGGTCGACCGCGAAGCCGAGCTGGGCGGCGAACCGGGCGGCCCGCATCATCCGCAGCGGGTCGTCGGAGAAGGACTGCTCGGGGGTGCCGGGGGTGCGGATCACGCGGTGCGCGAGGTCCACCACGCCGCCGTACGGGTCCTCCAGCTCGCGGCTGGGCAGCCGCACCGCCATCGCGTTGACGGTGAAGTCGCGCCGGCCGAGGTCGCCGGCGAGGTTGTCGCCGTACTGCACCTCGGGCTTGCGGGAGTCGGGGTCGTAGGCCTCGGAGCGGTACGTCGTCACCTCGACCACCCAGTCGCCCTTGCGGCAGCCGATGGTGCCGAAGTCGCGGCCCATGTCCCACCAGGCGTCGCCCCAGCCCTTGAGGATCTTGTCGGTCTGCTCGGGACGGGCGGAGGTCGTGAAGTCGAGGTCGTTGGAACGACGGCCGAGCATCGCGTCGCGCACCGGGCCGCCCACGAGCGCCAGCTCGTGGCCCGCGGCGGCGAACAGCGCACCGAGCTCGTCGATCACCGGGGCGATCCGGTCCAGCTCGGCGGCGACCGCGGCCTGCACGTCGACCAGTCTCATCGGGGCACCGGTCGGTGTCTGGTCGGGCGTGTCCGTCACGACCGGAGAGTCTAGGCGCGAGCCGCACAGGGCCCCCTACTACCCTCGGTCCGTGGTCCGCCGTCGTTCTCGCCTGCTCGCAGGCTTGGCGACCGCTCTCGTGTTCGGCGTCGCCGCCCCCGCGGCGCCCGCGCACGCGGCTCCCGAGAAGGCGCCGAAGCACGCGGAGTACGACCCGCCGCTCGAGGTCAGCATCGACGCGCTCACCCCCGGGGTGCTGCCGACCAAGGGCCCGCTGGTCATCAGCGGCACGGTGACCAATGTCGACCTCGAGACCTGGCAGCGGGTCAACCTCTACCCGATGTTCGGGTCGAGCGCGCCGGCGATGACCACCGAGAAGGAGCTGACCGATGCGGTCGCCACCGACCCGGAGGCCCAGGTCGGCGAGCGCTACACCCAGGACCTCGCGGTCCGCGCGGAGGCCGGGTCCCTCGGCCCCGGCGAGTCCGCCGACTACACGATCCGGATCCCGCAGCGGGTGCTCCGGCTGCAGTTCCCGAACCCCACGACCGGCGTCTACTGGTTCGGCGTGCACGCGCTCGGCGAGAACACCGATGGCCGCGACGACATCGCCGACGGCCGGGCCCGCACCTTCCTCCCGTACGTCGCCCCCGGCGCCGGCGGTCCCGTCGAGACCGCCGTCGTGGTGCCCCTGCGCGGCCGGGTCGCGCACTCGGCCGACGGCGAGCTCGGCCGCACCAGCTGGTGGGACGAGGCGCTGGCACCCGACGGCACGCTCGGCGGCCCCCTCGCCTTCGGCGCGACCAGCAACACCCGGCCGGTGACCTGGCTGGTGGACCCCGCGCTGCCCGACGCGGTGAGCCAGCTCGCCGCCGGCAACCCGATCCGCGAGATCGCGCCGGTCGCGCCCGTCAAGCCGCCGGACGGGAGCGAGAGCCCCTCGCCCAGCGAGTCGGAGAGCGACGACGCAGGCGACGGTGGCGACGACGGGGCCGACGTCGGCGGCGCGACCCTCCAGCCCGACAGCACGCTCGTCCGGGCCGCGCAGAGCTGGCTCGACAAGGCCGGCACCGTGCTGCCCGACGACACCGTCGCGCTGCTCCCGTACGGCGACCCCGACCTCGCCTCCGCGGCCCGCTACCTGCCGAGCCTGTACGACACCGCCCGCAAGCACGCCTCGCCGACGCTGAGCGCGTGGGGCGTCGAGGGCACCCCGGTCGTCGCGTCCCGCAACGGCTACCTCGACGCCGCCGCGATCGAGAAGGTCGACGACGACGCGACCGTGCTGCTGGGCGAGCAGGCCTTCGGCGCCGAGGACTACCCCGACGGCCCGCCGGCCGGCGGCCGGGTCGGCAGCCGGACGATCGTGCCCACCGCCACCGCCACGGCCAAGGGCGGCCCGGGACCCGACCGCGCGCTGGCCCCGGTCGCCCTGCGCCAGCGACTGCTCAGCGAGGCGACCGTCCGGATCCTCGCCGCCGGGGAGGACCCGCCGGCCCCGATCGTCGACGTCCTCCCGTCCACCATCGACGCGGCCGACGCCTCCGAGTTCTGGTCCCAGCTGGACCCCTCGCTGGTGTCCCTGGTCTCGCTGCCGACGATCGCCGACAGCGACGCCCCGGGGACCCACGACCCGATCGACCCCGACGACCTCACCTACCCCGAGGGCCAGGTCTCCGCGCAGCTCGACAGCAGCGTGTTCAGCGAGGCCGGCGCCCTCATCCGCGCCGGCCGCTCGCTGCAGAGCATCCTCGGCGACGGCTACGCGATCGGCGACACGCTCGTGGGCGAGGCGCTGGCCGGGACGTCGTACGCCATGCGCGGCGACTCCGACGCCGCCCCACGGCTGGGCCGCTCGCGCGACTGGGTCACCGACCAGCTCGACATGGTCACCCTCGACGCACCGCAGGGCGTGACCCTGTCGAGCAGCTCCGGCAGCTTCAACGTCGCGATCGCCAACACCCTCGACCACGCCGTGACGGTGCGGATCGAGGCCGCCACCGACTCCGACGCCACCATCAAGGCCGCCAACCCGATCGTGCTGGCCGCCAACAGCCGCTCGTCGGTCCCGATCAGCGCCGACATGCACGGCACCGGCGTCCACAACGTCCGCCTCCGCCTCACCGACGCCGACGGTACGCCGATCGGTGCCGAGGACGAGCTGCCGATCCGTTCCGGCCAGGTGGGGGTGGTGATCTGGGCGATCATCGGCACCGGAGCCGGCATCCTGTTCGTCGCCATCGGCATCCGCCTGGTCCGCCGGTTCCGCTCCCGCGGTCAGGGCAGCGACGCCGCCGAGCCGACCGACGGAGCCACTGCGTGAGCGAGCCCGACAGCGCGACCGGGGCCGGCGGGGAGCAGAAGAAGATCCTCGCCAACACCGCGGTGATGGCGGCCGGCACGATCGTGTCCCGGTTCAGCGGCTTCATCCGCTCGACCCTGCTCGCCGCGGCGCTCGGCATCTCGCTGCACGCCGACATCTTCACCGTGGCCAACACGGTGCCGAACATGCTCTACATCCTGCTCGCGGGCGGGGTGTTCAACGCGGTGCTGGTGCCGCAGCTGGTCCGGTCGATGAAGAACGACCCCGACGGCGGCGCGGCGTACGTCAACCGGGTGATGACCCTCGCCGCCTGCTTCCTGGGCCTGGTGACGATCCTGCTCGTGGTGGCGGCGCCGTTGGTGATGCAGGTGCTGGTGCCGAGCTACAACACGCCGGAGCTGACCGAGCAGCGCCAGTCGGCGATCGACTTCGCGCGCTTCTGCCTGCCGCAGGTCTTCTTCTACGGCATGTTCGTGCTGGTCGGGCAGGTGCTCAACGCCCGCGGCCGGTTCGGCCCGATGATGTGGGCGCCGATCGCCAACAACGTCATCTCGGTGGCGGTGCTGGTGGCCTACCTGGTCGCGTTCGGACCGGCCACGCCCGCCCAGCAGCGCGGCGCGTTCACGTCCGGTCAGGAGGCCCTGCTCGGCATCGGCTCGACGGTCGGCATCGCCGCGCAGCTGCTCATCCTGCTGCCCTACCTGCGTGCGGCCGGGGTGCGGGTGCGCCCCCGGTTCGACTGGCGCGGGGTCGGGCTCGGCCACACCCTGCACCTCGCGATCTGGACGGTGCTCTTCGTCGTCGTCAACCAGATCGCGTACGTCGTCGTGGTGCGCCTCGCGTCGGGCGGAACCGCCGCCGCCGAGGACGGCACCGGCATCACGATCTACTCGAACGTGATGCTGGTGACGATGGTCCCGCACTCGATCATCACCGTCTCCCTGGCGACCGCGATCCTGCCGCGGCTCTCCGCTGCCGCGGCCGCCGGCGACATGGGCCGGCTCGCCACCACCCTCGGCTCGACGCTGCGCACGGCCCTGTCGGTCGTCGTACCGTTCGCGGCGCTGCTGCCCTCGATCGCGCTCCCGCTGGCCCAGGTCGTGTGGGGGCACGGCGCGACGGCGCCGTACGTCCACCGGTTCGAGTCGTCGATGGTGCTCTTCGGCTTCGCGGTCGTCGCGTTCACCGTCCACTACCTGGTGCTGCGCGGGTTCTACGCGCTCGAGCTCAACAAGCTGGTGTTCTTCGTGCAGTGCGCGATCGCGGCCACCAACATCGGGCTCGCCGTCCTGTTCGTCAGCCGGGTCGACCCGTGGGACACCTCGCCGATGCTGGTGCTGGCGTACGGCGGCGCGTACACCGTCGGCGCGAGCCTCTCCTCCGCCGTGCTGCTGCGCACGCTGCGGCGCGGTGGCATGCCGAAGGGTGCGGTGTGGCACCGGCGCGGCTTCCTGGTGCGGCTGCTGGCGGCGAGCGTGGTCGTGTTCGTGGTCGCCCGGTTCCTCGACATCGTGGTGACCGACACCGTGGTCGAGCTGGTCGGCGCGCACCCGCACTGGCTGTGGGCGGCGCTCGAGGTGGCCGTCGTGAGCGCCGGGGCCGGAGCCGCGCTGCTCGGCATCGCGCGCCCGCTCGGGCTCGACGACGTGACGTCGGTCGCCGACACCGTCGGCCGGCGGCTGAGCCGCCGCTAGATCCGATCCGGTCAGGACTAAGGTGACCGGAGGGACTCGAGGGCGGATCGGCAGGGGGATCGAGGTGGCGACGTCGACGCGGTCGGGCGATGTCCTCGCCGGCCGCTACCGGTTGATCGACCTCCTCAGCGAGAGCGGCGGGGGACGGTTCTGGCGTGCCCACGACCGGGTCCTCGAGCGATTCGTGGCGCTGCACGTCATCGCCCAGGACGACCCGCGCGCCCACGAGCTGGTCGAGGCCGCCCGCACGTCCGCCCAGGTGCTCGACCCGCGGATCCTGCGGGTCCTCGACGCCGAGGAGGAGGACGGGCGCTGCTTCGTGGTCAACGAGTGGGGCACCGGCATCTCCCTCGACATCCTGGTCACCCACGACGGCCCGCTGACCCCGCGCAACGCCGCCTGGCTGGTCGCCGACGTCGCCGACGCCCTCTCCCGGGCGCACGCCGCCGGGGTCACCCACGGCCGGCTCAACCCCGAGAACGTCCTCATCGACCGGTACGGCGCCGTACGCATCATCGGCATGTGCGTCGACGCCGCGCTGCACGGCCTCTCGCCCGGCGACGTCCAGGGCGACCTCGAGGACCTCGGCGGCCTGCTGCACTGTGCCCTCACCGGCACCTGGCCGGGCCCGTCCGGATCGATCGTGCCGGCCGCGCCCCGCGAGAACGACACCACGCTGAGCCCGCGCCAGGTCGTGGCCGGCGTGCCGCAGCCGCTCGACGTGCTGTGGCGCGAGCTCGACCAGCGCGGCGCCCAGCCCCGCTGGCGCCGCCGCAGCTCCGAGCACCCCGACGTGTCCTCCGCCGCTGGCATCGCCGGCGAGCTGCTCGCCTTCGTGGGCGACCCGGCCGGGGCCCCGACCCGGCTGGCCCGTGCGATCCCGCCGATCAACGAGCTGCGCCCGGTCTGGCTGCCCGCGCTCGCCGACCCGCTGCCCCACGACGCGTCGCGCGACGACATCCCCGTCGTACCGCCGGCCCCGGAGCCCGATCCCGAGCCCGATCCCGTCGCGGAGCCCGAGGACGAGCCGCCCATCCCGCTGGTGACCGAGCTGCCGACCGAGGCCGGGATGCCGGTGTTCGGCGACGACGAGGACGTCACGTGGCTGCGCACCCGCAGCACGCCGCCGCCCCCGCCGCCCCCGTTCGAGGACCTGCCGGAGCGGCCGCTGTTCGCGCCCGACCCGCCGGGCGGCGTACGACGCCGGGTGCCGTCCGTGCCGTCCGAGCCCGAGCCCGGCGCACCGCCCCCGGGGGTCACCCCGACCGGCTTCTGGCCGTGGGACACCGACACCGGCCACGACGACCAGGACTCGACCGACAGCCTGGAGACCGTGCCCGGCCGCAGCTGGCTGCGGCTGGCGATGGCGGTCGCGCTGGCGGTGCTGCTGCTGGTGGCGGTGGCGATCGCGTTCAACCTGGGCCGCGGCCGCACCGTCCTCGGCGGCGAGCCGAAGCAGACGCCGACGACGGCCGAGACCACCGCCGGGCGGGCCGCGGTCATCGACGGGGTGAAGGCCACCGCCTTCGACCCGCTCGGCACCGACGGCGACGAGAACGGCTCGCTGGCCGGCGACGCGGTCGACGGCGACCCGGGGTCCAGCTGGCGCACCGACACCTACTTCGACCAGCTCGGTCCGACCGGCCTGAAGACCGGCGTCGGGCTGGTCCTCGACCTGGGGCAGGTGCGCGCAGTGACCTCGGTCGACGTCCGCATGGTCGACGAGGGCGTGATGACCCCTGACGTCGTCGGTGTGTACGCCGTCGACGGCGCCGCCGCTCCCGCAGAAGCACCCACCGGCACTCCCGTCGCCACCGCGAACGGCGGCGGCCGGCTCACCCTGACTCCCGCGGACCCGGTGAGGGCTCGCTACCTTGTCCTGTGGTGGACGGCCCTGCCGGAGGTCTCCGGTGGCTTCCGGGCCGAGGTCTCCGAGGTGGTGGTCCGTGGTGAGTGACGACGCGCTGAGCGATCACGAGCTGCTCGCTGCGCACGTCGCGGGCGACGCCACGGCCTTCGGCACCCTCGTCGCGCGGCACCGCGACCGGCTGTGGGCCGTCGCGCTGCGCACCTGCGGGCACCCCGAGACGGCTGCCGACGCCCTGCAGGACGGGCTGGTCTCCGCGTTCCGCCGCGCCGCCACCTTCCGCGGCGACGCCGCCGTGACGACCTGGTTGCACCGGGTCGTCGTCAACGCCTGCCTCGACCGCCTGCGCGCCGACAAGGTACGCCGGGCCGAGCCGCTCCCCGACGACCTCGACGACCTCCACGCCGGCCACCGGCACCGCGAGACCGCCGGCGCTGCGACCGACCCGGCCGAGCACGGCGTCGTGGTCGAGCGGCGCGAACGGGTGCTGACCGCGCTGCGGACCCTGCCGGAGGAGCAGCGGGCCGCGATCGTGCTCGTCGACATGGAGGGCTACCCCGTCGCCGAGGTCGCCCGGATCCTCGACTGCGCCGAGGGCACGGTCAAGAGCCGCTGCTCCCGCGGCCGCGCCCGGCTGGCCGTGCTGCTGGCCGACGTGCTCGACCTCACCGACGACGACGCGGACCCCCCACCGCACGCCGCAGGGAACCCGTCCGGCAGCCCGGACGTCGGATCGGTGACGCCCCGCGGACCACCCGCCGGGACCGCCGTCGACTGATCACCCACCCGTCCCACCCGGGACCCCACCCCTGTGCCAGGAACCCCCACATGAACGACGCCCACGAGCCGTTGCCCCCCGCCGAGGAGGCCGCCGTCCGACGCGCCCTCGCGGACGCTGGTGGTCCGGTGCCGATGCCGGCGGACGTCGCCACGCGGATCGACGGTGTGATCGCCGGCCTCGCAGCCGAGCGCACCTCCGGCACCCGTCCGCTCGGGGGAGTGCACGAGTCGCACCCCGAGGCGGTCGTCGTACCCCTGGACGAGGCGGCACGCCGCCGACGCGGCCGGGTCCGGATGCTCCTCGGCGCCGCGGCGGCCGTCGCGGTGGTGGCGGTCGGGGTCGGGATCGTGACGGACCAGCAGGGCCAGGACGACCTGACCGCGGCCAGCGAGGCGGCCAAGGACGACTCCGCCCGCGGCGCCCCGTCCGACAGCTCCGGCGCCAGCGCCCTCAAGGACGCTCCCGAGCCGGCGGCAGTGCCCGGTGCCGACCAGGAGCGGCTCTTCGTCGAGGCACAGCGGGTGCCGACCGACCAGCCTCTGCGCGAGGTGCGGATCGCCCACCTGCGCGAGGACCTGGTCGCCCTCCAGCACGTCGCGCTGCCGCACCCCAGCGCCGCCGACTACTCCGGCACCACCCTCACCGCGCCCGCCGACTTCATGTGCGACCCGGCCGCCTTCGGCGCCGGGTACCTCGTCGGCATCGAGTACGACGGCAAGCCGGCCGTGGTCGCCTTCCGTGCGCCCGTCGGGTCGACCCAGGTCGCCGAGGTGCTCGCCTGCGGCACCGGCGACGTGATGCACTCCACCTCGCTCGCCGCCACCGGCTGAGAGCGCCCGCGGGACCGAGCTTGCGAGGGCCGCGGGCAGGCGCGAAGGTCGAGTAGCGCCGCGACCGAGGCACGAGGTCGCGACGCGCGTATCGAAACCCCCCGCTGGACCGGGACGGGCGCGCGGGAATCTGGCGGCCTACGATCTCGTTGTCGAAGTGTCCGTCGTACCCGATCCTCGGCCCGCCGGCCAGATCCTGTTGGGAGTCCCATGTCCGAGTCCGCCACGCCCGAGCCCCGCAACGTCATCGTCATCGGCTCGGGTCCGTCCGGCTACACCGCCGCGATCTACGCCGCGCGGGCGCAGCTGAACCCGCTGGTCTTCGAGGGCTCGGTCACCGCCGGCGGTGCGCTGATGAACACCACCGAGGTCGAGAACTTCCCCGGCTTCCGCGACGGCATCCAGGGTCCGGCGCTGATGGACGAGATGCGCGCCCAGGCCGAGCGGTTCGGCGCCGAGCTGATCGCCGACGACGTGGTCGAGGTCGACCTCACCGGTGACATCAAGATCGTCAAGACCGCCACCGACACCTACACCGCCCGCGCGGTGATCCTGTCCACCGGCTCCGGCTACCGCAAGCTCGACCTCCCCAACGAGGAGAAGCTGTCGGGCCGCGGTGTCTCCTACTGCGCGACCTGCGACGGCTTCTTCTTCCGCGAGCAGCACATCGCGGTCGTGGGCGGCGGCGACTCCGCCGTCGAGGAGGCCACCTTCCTCACCCGCTTCGGCTCCAAGGTCTCCCTGATCGTGCGCCGCGACGAGCTGCGCGCCTCGAAGATCATGCAGGAGCGCGCCTTCGCCGACCCGAAGCTCGAGATCGTGTGGAACTCCGTCGTCGAGTCCATCAACGGCGAGGACTCCCTCGAGTCGCTGACCCTGAAGGACACCGTCACCGGCGAGACCTCCGAGCTGCCCGCGACCGGCCTGTTCATCGCGATCGGCCACGAGCCGCGCTCCGAGCTGCTGGTGGGCCAGGTCGACCTCGACGACAACGGCTACGTGCTGGTCCAGCCGGGCTCGACCGCCACCAACATCCGCGGCGTCTTCGCCGCCGGTGACCTGGTCGACCACACCTACCGCCAGGCGATCACCGCCGCCGGCACCGGCTGCTCGGCCGCCCTCGACGCGGAGCGCTACATCGCCGAGCTCGACCACGCCGCCGCGACCGCCGGGAATGCCCCGGCCAACGCGTAGGTTCAAGTCCACAGACGTTACGTTCAACCAAGTTCCGAAGGAGCCCCCGTGGCCGACAACATCTCCGCCGTGACCGACGCCGAGTTCGACGCGCAGGTCCTCAAGTCCGACAAGCCCGTCCTGGTGGACTTCTGGGCCGAGTGGTGCGGTCCGTGCCGCCAGGTCGCCCCCATCCTCGACGAGATCGCCGGCGCGCACGGCGACAAGATCACGTTCTTCAAGATGAACGTCGACGAGAACCCGGTCACCCCCGCGTCGTACCGCGTCACCGGCATCCCGACCATCAACGTCTACCAGGGCGGCGAGGTCGTGAAGACCATCGTCGGTGCCCGCCCGAAGGCCGCGATCCTCAACGAGCTGGCCGACTTCATCGCCTGACGTTCCCCCGCAAGAGCCCCCGGTCATCTGGCCGGGGGCTTTCGCATTCCCCCACCGGGGTGGGTGCGCAGCCCCCAGAATGTCCTCGCTCCCGACCGAAGACCGGAGGACTCATGGGGAACCACTCGGCCGTACGACGGCGCCCACCGGACCTCAAGCAGGTGCTCGTCCGCGTGCTCGCCGTCCTCCTCGTCGTCGCCGTCGCCGTGGTCCTCGGGCTGCTGCTCACCGACCGCGACGTACCGCCACCGGAGGTCACGGCGCCGTTGCCCACCGCCAGCACGGCACCGGTCGCCGTACCCCTCACGGTCGACGACGACGAGCGCGCGGCCGTACTGAGCGCCGCCGCGACCGCGACGGAGCAGGTCGTGGAGCAGGTCGCCGACCCGAACGCGCTGATGACCCCGCGCTACGCGCGGGTCTACCGGCGCACGGTCGGCAACGCCTCCGACCCGGTCACGACCGCCACCGTCGTCGGTACCGGCCTGATCGGGATCGACCGCGAGCAGGCCGACGTCCTGGTCCTCGTCGACCGGGCCGACGCCGACCCGGAGAACCTCCTGCTGCACCTGCGCCGCGACCGCGGCAGCTGGCGGGTCGACGACCTGGCGCCGGTCGACGCTCCCGTCGACCACCTCGAGGAGCCCGACCGGGCGCGGGTCGACCTGCTCGCCGCGGCCACGGACGCGGTGTCGGGAGAGGTGCCGGGGGAGGTGCTCGCCGCCGGGGTGGCGTCGTACGACCGCACCACGGCGACCGTGCTGGCCGTCACCGACGACCAGCGGCTCCGGGTCGCGATGACCCTGGTCGGCGGGACCTGGCGGGCGAAGGTGTCCGAGCTGGAGCCGGTCAGCGCCGACTGACCGGCGTCGGGGCGTGCTTGGGCCGTCGTACGACGCCCACGAGCCGCTCCCACGCGGCCTCGACCTCGCCACGCCAGGTGACCAGCGAGCGCATCTCCATCCGCATCCGCGGCGTGACCGGGTGCGCGCGCTGCGTCTTGAACCCGACCCGGGCCAGGAACTGCGCGGGCACGACGCACTCGGGGACCCGGCCCGGCAGACGGCGCCCGGTGCGGGCGAAGGCCTCCACCGCCCGGATCCCGTCGCGCCCGACCAGGTCGCGCGCCATGCCCTGGACCAGCAGCCGTCCGATCCCGCCGCGGGTGTGGTCCGGGCGCACCCAGACCGTGGTCAGCAGCACGGCGTCCGCGGACACCGGGGCCGTGGGGAAGGCGGCCGCACCCGGCACGTAGGAGGCCGGCGCGTAGACGACGTACCCCACCGGCCGGCCGTCGACGAGCGCGACCCGGCCGCAGGACCCCCACTCGCGCAGCAGCTCGGAGACCCAGGCCTCCTTCTCGGCCGCCCGCTCCTCGGCGTCCAGGCGCTGGCGGTGCACCGGCTCGCGCTCCCAGAACAGGCACGTACGACACGGCGCGTCCGCGTCACGGAACAGGGCGTCGAGCAGGTCGAGGGTGAGGGGGACCGTGGTCCGGGCCACGTCCTCGATGGTACGTCGGTGAACGAGCCGGAAACCGGTGGCGCGGACCTGAGAGAATGCGGTTCGTGCGCAAGATCCGCCAGAGCCAGAAGCTTCGCAACGTCCGCTACGACGTCCGGGGACCGATCCTCGTCGAGGCACAGCGCCTCGAGGCCGAGGGTCACAAGATCCTCAAGCTCAACATCGGGAACCCGGCACCGTTCGGCTTCGAGGCACCCGAGGCGATCGTGGCCGACATGGTGCACAACCTGCCCGAGGCCCAGGGCTACTCCGACTCGCGCGGCATCTACTCCGCCCGCACCGCGGTCGCGCAGTTCTACCAGTCGCGCGGCCTCAAGGACACCGCCGTCGACGACGTCTTCATCGGCAACGGCGTCTCCGAGATGATCTCGATGGTCCTGCAGGCCTTCCTCGACGACGGCAACGAGATCCTCGTCCCGGCGCCCGACTACCCGCTGTGGACCGGCGCGGTGTCGCTGTCCGGCGGTACGCCGGTCCACTACCGGTGCGACGAGGAGAACGGCTGGATGCCGGACCTCGAGGACATCGAGTCGAAGATCACCGAGAACACCCACGGCCTGGTGATCATCAACCCCAACAACCCCACGGGTGCCGTCTACAGCAAGGAGATGGTCGCCAAGCTGGTCGACATCGCCCGGCGCCACGACCTGGTCGTCTTCGCCGACGAGATCTACGAGAAGATCCTGTTCGACGATGCCGAGCACCACCACGCCGCCGCGGCCGCCGGCAACGACGTCCTCTGCCTCACCTTCAGCGGCCTGTCCAAGGCCTACCGGGTCTGCGGCTACCGCGCCGGCTGGGTGATGATCTCCGGCCCCAAGGAGCTCGCCGAGGACTTCCTCGAGGGCCTCACCACGCTGTCCAACATGCGCATGTGCGCCAACGTCCCCGCCCAGCACGCCATCCAGACCGCACTCGGTGGCTACCAGTCGATCAACGAGCTGATCGTCCCCGGCGGCCGGTTCTACGAGCAGGCGATGCTCGCCGACAAGCTGCTCAACGAGATCCCCGGTGTCTCGTCGGTCCGCCCTCGCGGCGCCCTCTACTGCTTCCCGCGCCTCGACCCCGAGATCTACCCGATCGAGGACGACGAGGCCTTCGTCATCGAGCTGCTGCGCGCCAAGAAGATCCTGGTCACCCACGGCACCGGCTTCAACTGGTTCGCCCCCGACCACTTCCGCCTGGTCACGCTGCCCGACGTCGAGGTGCTCGAGGAGGCGATCGGTCGGATCGCGGACTTCCTCGCCGCCCGGCGATAGGACGCTGCCTAGGCCGGGCCACCGCCGCCTGTCAGAATCTCGTCATGCTCGACATCACCTACCCGCCCGTCATCGTCACCGCGAAGGTGCTCTTCAAGCTGATGCGGCAGAAGGTCGTCGTGTCGGGCTCGGAGAACGTGCCCCGCAAGGGCGGCGCGCTGATGGCGATCAACCACACCGGCTACATCGACTTCATCTACGCCGGCGCGGGCGCGGAGCCGAAGAAGCGGCTGGTCCGGTTCATGATCAAGAAGGAGATGATGGACGCGCCCGGCGTGGGTCACCTGCTCCGGTCCTTCCACCACATCCGGGTCGACCGCTCCTCGGGCCTGCAGGCGATGAAGGACGCGCTGGCCTACCTCAAGGCCGGCGAGATCGTCGGCATCTACCCCGAAGCCACGATCTCGCGCTCCTTCGAGATCAAGGAGCTCAAGTCCGGTGCCGCACGGATCGCCGCCGACGCCGGCGTGCCGCTCATCCCGGTCATCGTGTGGGGCGCCCACCGGCTGATGACCAAGGACCACCCCAAGGACTTCTCGCGCTCGGCCAAGACGATCATCGTCAAGGTCGGCGAGCCGATGTATCCCACCGGCGAGGACGTCGACGCCGAGACGGCAGAGCTGCGCGTCGTGATGCAGCGGATGCTCGACGAGGTCATCGCCGAGTACCCCGAGGCCGAGAAGGCCCCCGGCAGCTGGTGGACCCCCGCCCGCTTCGGCGGCTCCGCCCCCACGCCCGACGAGGCCGACGCGCTCGACAAGGCCGAGCTGCGGGCGCGGGCTGCCAAGCGGGCAGCCAAGAAGGCCGGCTGACACCGTCGCCGTGGAGTCGCCGCTGGTCCTGCTGGTCGAGGACGACGACGACCTGCGTACGACGACCCGCCTGGTCCTCGAGTCGCGCGGCTTCCAGGTGGTCACGGCCGCGGACGGCGAGGCCGGGTGGACGACGTACGTCACCCAACCGGTGGACGTCGCCGTCGTCGACGTCGTGCTGCCGAAGCTCGACGGGCTGCGGCTGACCGAGCGGATCCGCGCCGACGGCGACCTGCCGGTGCTCCTGCTGACCGCCCGCGACCTGCCGCGTGACCAGGTGGTCGGCTTCGAGGCGGGCGCGGACGACTACGTCGTGAAGCCGTTCGACGGCGACGTGCTGGAGGCGCGGCTGCGCTCGCTGCTGCGCCGGCGGGGTGGCTC
Source organism: Nocardioides sp. F233 (assembly GCF_057813895.1). NCBI lineage: Bacteria > Bacillati > Actinomycetota > Actinomycetes > Propionibacteriales > Nocardioidaceae > Nocardioides > Nocardioides sp. F233. The sequence goes on along the minus strand of NZ_JBVASH010000006.1, from coordinate 279,091 downwards.
CGCTCCTTCGCGGGTGGTGGAGCGCGACGGACTGCGGATCGACGTCGACGGGATGACGATCGAGCGCGACGGTGTACCCGTGGACCTGTCGGCCACCGAGTTCCGGCTGCTCACGGCGTTCCTCGACAACGCAGGCATCGTCCTGGGCCGCACCCAGCTGCTCGAGCTGGTCTGGGGGAGCGCGACCTGGGGCGACCCGCACGTCGTGGACGTGACCGTGCAGCGACTGCGCGCCAAGATCGGCGCCGAGCAGGTGGTGACCGTGCGCGGTGCGGGCTACAAGATGGCGCGGGCCTGAGCGTGCCGTCCTGGTGGGCCGGCTGGCGGCAGTCGCTGCGGACCCGGATCACCGTCGCCGTGGTGGGTGCCGCGCTCGCGACCCTGGTGGGTGTCGGCCTGGTCGTCGACCACCAGTCGGCCGTCGACGCCCGGGACCGGCTGCGCACGCAGGCGCTGACGGAGCTGGACGCCGGCATCGCGGTGCTCGAGGTGACCTCGACGCTGCGCTACGACCTGTCCCTGGACCCGGACCGGTTGCCCGGTCCACTGCGGATCTCCCTGCCGGCGGCGGGGGAGGGCCGCGCGGCGACGTACTACGCCGACGGCCGGATGTGGGCAGCCCGCCGGCTGTCTGCGGACCGGGTCGCGAGCGTGGCGCTGGACGACGGACCCGTCCGGGCGGCCCGGTCGTCGCTGCGGCGCCGGATGCTGGTCGCAGCCGGAGCGGTCCTGCCCCTGACCGCGCTGCTGGGCCTGTTGGTGGGTGCAGGTCTCAGTCGGCGGTTGCGACGGGCTGCGGCGGCAGCCGAGGTGATCAGCCACGGCGGGACGGCGCGCTGCACGGTCGCCGGCCGCGACGAGGTGGCCGCGCTCTCCCGCGCCGTCGACGACATGGCCGATGCCCTGGAGCGAAGGTTCCACGTGGAACAAGCGTTCTCCGCCGACGTCGCCCACGAGCTCCGCACCCCGGTCGCAGCCCTCGTCAGCGCCAGCGAGCTGCTGCCGGCCGGGGAGACCACCGACCTGACCCGCGGCCTGGTCGCCCGGCTGCGTCGCCTGGTCGAGGACCTGCTCGAGGTGGCCCGTCTCGACAGCGGCACCGAGGAGGTCGCCCTGTCCGTGCACCGGCTCGGCTCCCTGGTCCCCGGCGCTTCGCTCGTCGCCGATGCCGACGTCCTGGTCGATCCACGTCGCGTCGAGCGGATCGTCACCAACCTGGTCGCCAACGCCGAGCGGCACGGTGGGGGCGTGACGGCGCTGCTCGTGGACGGGCCGCGGGTCGTCGTACGCGACGGGGGAGCGGGCTTCCCCGCCGACGTGCTGGCTGCCGGGGCGATCCGGTTCCACAGCACCGGCAAGGGCACCGGCCTGGGCCTCACCATCGTGCAGGGCCAGGCCCGCGCGCTCGGCGCTGCCGTGACGATGGCGAACCCACCGACCGGCGGCGCCGAGGTCGTGGTGACCTTTCAGGAACCGGGACCCATCTCCGGGTCGACCGGGTCCACCGTCTGCAGCGGGTAGGTCTGCGTCGCGAGCATCCCGTCGGGGACCGTGCCCTGGACGGTGATGGTGATCGTCCCGTACGTCGCCGACGCCTCGCCCTCCACGATGTCCGACACCACGACCTTCGCCGGCACGGTCACGTCGGTGCCCTCGGCGCAGCTCGGGTCACAGTTGTTGGCAACGAGCTTCCCGGTCGCCGTCGCCTCGTCCGCTCCCCAGTCGGTCCACGCGAGGTCGGTCAGGCTCTGGTTGCCGTCGGCACAGGCCACGGTCACCGACGCCGGGCTGGCCACGGGCTCGCCGACGCAGTCCAGGATGTAGGTCACCGCGGCCCGGGCCGCGACGGCCGGGTCGGTCGCGGCCGTCGTACCTGATCCGGCGCCGGGCTGCGCCTTCACCGGTGCGTCGTCCTCGACACCACAGGCGGCGAGCGCACCCAGGGAGAGGACCAGGGCCCCGGCCAGGGCGGCGGTACGACGGGTGCGGGTGGTGTTCATGGGGTTCCGTTCTGCTGGGACTCCGGCGGATCTCGCCGGCCTGACCAGCGTCGCTCCCCAGCCTCACACGAACCCGGCATGAAGGTCACAACAGCCTCACAGCTGGCGTGTCGCTTTCCCGATATATCGGTATGTCGATCTGTCGTCTTGTCGACAAATGGCCATTCGCGCAGGTCAGAGCACCAGCTTCAGGCGCGGAGCCGAGGTCCGCACGAACCCGGCCCGCTCGTAGACACCGATTCCCGCCGCCGACGCACTGAGGTCGACCCGGTCCGCACCGACGCTGCGGGACCACGCCACGACGTCGTCGACGAGCCGGCCTGCGTATCCCCGGCCCCGGTGGGCCGGCAGGGTCACGACGTTGGTCAGACGGACGCTGCGACCGCGCGGAGAGTGGGGATCCGGGACCCCGGTGCGCAGCACACCGGTCGCCGTCGCCACCACGTCGCCCCCGACCTCGACCACGACGACCCGGGTCCGGGTCGGGTCGCCGACCGCGGATCGGAGCCAGGCGGCAGCGTTGTCGCGCCATCCTGTGGCTGCGACGTCCTCGTCGTCGAACAGCAGGCCCCAGAGCGCAAGCACCCCTCCCTCGTCACCGGCGGTGGCGGTCCGGATCGCCGGCTCGTTGGTCGTCATGTCCCGCAGTCTGGCAGCCGGCCAGGACCGGGCCGCTCGGCGTTCCACGTGAAACAGGGCGCGACCACCGAGGTGGTCGCGCCCTGCGCCCGGGATCCGGCAGTACGTCAGATCGGGCGGTCGTTCCGGTTGCGCGGGTCGATCAGGTCGACGATGCGCTGCAGGTCGCCGGTGTTCGCGAACTCGATCGAGATCTTGCCCTTGGCCTTGCCCAGGTCGATCTTGACCCGGGTCTCCAGCCGGTCGCCGAGTCGCTCGGAGAGCTCGCCGAGGCCGGGGGCCTGCGGCTTGGCCCGGCGCGGGCGGGGCGGCGTGCTGGTGGTGCCGTCGCCGATCGCGACGATCTCCTCGAGCCCCCGGACCGAGATGCCCTCGGCGATGACGCGCTGGGCCAGGCGGTCCTGCTGCTCGCCGTCGCCGACGCCCAGGAGCGCGCGGGCGTGGCCGGCCGACAGGACGCCGGCCGCGACCCGGCGCTGGACGGCGGGGGAGAGCTTGAGCAGACGCAGGGTGTTGCTGATCTGCGGGCGCGAGCGACCGATCCGCTGGGCCAGCTCGTCGTGGGTGCAGGAGAAGTCCTCGAGCAGCTGCTGGTACGCCGCCGCCTCCTCGAGGGGGTTCAGGTTGCTGCGGTGCAGGTTCTCCAGCAGCGCGTCGCGGAGCATGTCGGTGTCGTCGGTCTCGCGCACGATCGCGGGGATCGTGGCGAGCCCGGCGGCCTGGGTGGCGCGCCAGCGGCGCTCGCCCATGACCAGCTCGTACGCGTCGGTGCCCGTCTTGCGGACCACGACGGGCTGGAGGAGGCCGATCTCCTTGATGGAGTGGACCAGCTCGGCCATCGCCTCCTCGTCGAAGACGGTCCGCGGGTTGACCGCGTTCGGCGAGATCTGCCCGACGGGCAGCTCGGCGAAGTAGGCACCGTCGACGGGCTGCAGGACCGAATCTGCGATCTGAGCGCCGTTCGCGGACCCGGTGGACCTGGGGTCCGCCGGACCGCTGGAAATGGCTCCAGCAGCAAAGTCCGAATTCTGGGCACCGTGGTTGACATCCTCACCCGTGGCCGGGGCAGATACCGGCGCCGGCGGGGCAGTGGGGATGAGCGAGCCGAGGCCGCGACCGAGGCCGCGGCGGGGGGCTTGGGCGTTCACGAGAGACTCCCTCGGACGACGATCTCGCGCGCCGCTTCGAGGTAGCTGAGCGCACCCGGCGAACCCGGATCGTAGGTCATCACGGTCTGCCCGTACGACGGCGCCTCCGACACCCGCACCGAGCGCGGGATCGCGGTCTTGAGCACCTGGTCACCGAAGTGCTCGCGCACCTCGGTCGCCACCCCGGCGGCGAGACGGGTGCGGGCGTCGTACATGGTCAGCACGATGGTCGACACCGCGAGCTCGGGGTTGAGGTGGGCGCGCACCATGTCGACGGTGGCGAGCAGCTGACCGAGGCCCTCGAGGGCGTAGTACTCCGCCTGGATCGGGATGAGCATCTCCGCGCCCGCGACGAGCGCGTTCAGGGTGAGCAGGCCGAGCGACGGCGGGCAGTCGATGAAGACGTAGTCGAAGCGGTCCTCGCCGATCGCCTCGGCGGTGCCGATGCGCGGGTGGGCGTCGAGCGCCTTCTTGAGGCGCTGCTCGCGCGCCACGACGCTGACCAGCTCGATCTCGGCGCCGGCCAGGTCGATGGTCGCGGGGACCACCCACAGGCCGGACGCGTCCGGGCACGGCTGGGAGATGTCGGAGATGGCGAGGCCGTCGACGAGCAGCTCGTACGACGACGGGGTGCCCTGGCGGTGCTCGATGTTGAGTGCCGTCGAGGCATTGCCCTGCGGGTCGAGGTCGATCACCAGCACGCGCTGTCCGAGCTGCGTGAGCGCTGCCGCGAGGTTGACCGTGGAGGTGGTCTTGCCGACGCCGCCCTTCTGGTTGGCGACCACGAAGACCCGGGTCTCCGACGGGCGGCTCAGCTGCTCCTGCGGGATGCCGGCCCGGACCATCACCGTGGCCTGGGCGGCCCGGGCGAGGGGGGTGAGGTCGTCGTCGTACCCGGCGGCGCGCTCGGCCAGCTGGGCGGCCGTCAGCGGGCCGGCCGATGCCACGGGAGCCGTTTCACGTGAAACGTCCTCCACGTCGACAGCCCCGGTTTCACGTGAAACGTGGTCCTCGGTCACTACGGTCCCTTCGGAGGCAGCCTGTGGATAACTTGGGGCGTTCTGTGGAGACTTACGCTCAGCACCCGCCTCTGGACCGGTGGAAAACCCGGGACCAGGACCCAACGAGTCGCTCACGACTTCCTCCTCTTCTTCCGCGTCGAGCCTTCGCGTGATCCCCGAGAACCGCGCTGGCCACGAAGCGGCAACGATACGCGGGCCGGATCGGCCCACGACAGACGGACGATGCGGATCGGCTCGACGTCACCGTCGGCCGCGAGCTCCGCACCCAGCTCCTCCACGACCGCCGGAGCGCACCCCAGCCGTCGCGTGGCCTCCTCGGCCTCCAGGACCTCCTCGGCCGCACTGGAGCCCTTCATGGCCAGCAGGGCGCCCTCGGGAGCCACCAGGGGCATGCACCAGGCCGCCAGCTTGTCGAGGGCGGCCACGGCGCGGGCCGTGACGACGTCGTACGTCGCGACGCCGTGGACCGCATCGGCGCGGCCCCGGATCACGGTGACGTTGTCGAGGCCCAGTCGCTCGACGGCTTCTTCCAGGAACGTCGTACGGCGCAGCAGCGGCTCGATCAGCGTCACCTGCACGTCAGGGCGGGCGATCGCGAGAACCAGGCCGGGCAGGCCCGCTCCGGACCCGACGTCGGCAACGGTGGCGTCGGCGGGCAGGGCGGCGGCCAGCAGGCCGCAGTTGATCAGGTGGCGCTCCCAGAGCCGGGGAGTCTCGCGGGGGCCGATCAGGCCACGGACGACACCGTCGGTCGCCAGCAGGTCGGCGTACGCCAGCACGAGATCGAGGCGATCAGCGGAGAAGACCTCCGCCAGGATCGCCGGGGGAGCGGGGAGGGCAGCACGCAGCACCCCCGGGTCCGCCCGGTCCTCAGGGCCGGGGGACACCGGGGGTGTGGTGTCGTCGTCGTGTTTCACGTGAAACGTCGACAGGTGGGGTGTCAGGCCGGCAGGACCACGACGTAGCGCCGCGGCTCGACACCGGCGGACTCCGAGCGCAGGCCGGCGGCCGCGACGGCGTCGTGCACGATCTTGCGCTCGAAGGGGGACATCGGCTCCAGCGAGACCGGCTCGCCCGACTTGGCGACCTCGGCGGCCGTCTCGGCGCCGAGCTGGGTCAGCCGGGTGCGCTTGTCCGCACGGAAGCCGGAGATGTCGAGCATCAGCCGGGACCGCTCACCGGTCTCCCGGTAGACGGCCAGGCGGGTGAGCTCCTGCAGGGCCTCGAGGACCTTGCCGTCGCGACCGACCAGCTGGGTCAGGTCAGCACCGACGATCGACACGGCGGCCCGGTCAGCCTCCACGTCGATGTCGAGGTCGCCGTCGAGGTCCGCGATGTCGAGGAGCTCCTCGAGGTAGTCGGCGGCGATGTCGCCCTCCTGCTCCAGGCGGGAGATGCGGTCGCCCTCGCCGGCGGGGGCGTCGTCCTGGGTGTCGTCGGCCTGCTCGGTCTCGACGATCTCGTCTGCCTCGGTCACGACCTCGGCACCGGTCTCGGTCTCGGCGCTCACTTGGTGTCTCCCTCGTTCTTCTCGGTTCCGGCCTCGGGGTTGTAGCTCTCCCCGTCGGCCGACGGGTTCTTGGCGCTGCCGCCGGCGGCTGCGCCGCCCGGCTTCGGCGTGGTCTTGCGCGCGGCACGGCTCTGCCGCTTGGGCTGCTGGCGCGTGCTGGCCCGCTGCTCCGTCTCCGGGGCGGCCTCGGTGATCACCTCGGTCGCGGTGTGGCCGTGACGGGCCGCCTTGGCCTTGTCACGGTCCTGCTTGGCCTTGAAGGCGGGCGTGCCGGGCGCCGGGTTGTTGCGGATGACGTAGAACTGCTGGCCCATGGTCCACAGGTTCGAGGTCGTCCAGTAGAGGAGGACACCGATCGGGAACGCGATGCCACCGAGACCGAAGGCCACCGGGAGGATGTAGAGCAGCATCTTCTGCTGCTGCGCGTACGGACCGCTCATCGCCTCGGCCGGCATGTTCTTGGCCATCAGCTGGCGCTGGGTGGTGAACGTGGTCGCCGTCATCGCCAGCACCAGGATCGCCGCGACGATCATGACCGCGGTGTTCGGGTCGGCACCCCAGGTGCGCGACTCCCAGAAGTTGCCGTTGATCGGGAGGCTGCCGAAGAGCTTGGACTCACCGAACTGGTGCGCCTTCTCGACCGTGAGGAAGCCGTGCGGCTTGTCGCTCTTGGTCGCACCGGAGAGCAGGCGGAACAGCGCGAAGAAGATCGGCATCTGCAGCAGGATCGGCAGGCAGGACGCGAACGGGTTGGTCCCGGCGTCCTTGTAGAGCTTCATCGTCTCCTCGGCCAGCTTCTGCCGGTCGTGGCCGTACTTCTTCTGCAGCTCCTTCACCTTCGGCTGCAGCAGCTGCATGTTGCGGCTGGACTTGATCTGCTTGACGAACAGCGGGATCAGCGCCGCGCGGATGACCAGGGTCAGGCCGATGATCGACAGCGCCCAGGACATGCCGCCCTTGGGGTCGAGGCCGATCACCGTGAAGAACTTGTGCCAGCCGAGGAGCACCGCCGAGATGATGTAGTAGAGCGGCACCATGATGAAGTGGCCGATGTCGCCGATGATGCCCACGAATCAGGCTCCTTGCTGGAAGGGGTGACGCCCGGCGGTCGCCGGGCGGAGTTCGGAGTCGCGCTCAGCGCGCGTGGGGGAGGGCGTGCCGGGTTCCACGTGCGTGTGGCCGCGCCGCGGCGGGACGTGGTCGACGCCGCCGGGCGACCAGGGGTGGCAGCGCAGCAGTCGCCGGATCGCCAGCCAGGTGCCACGGAACGCGCCGTGCACCTGCAGCGCCTGCACGGCGTACGCCGAGCACGACGGGTAGTAGCGGCAGGTCGGGCCCAGCAGCGGGCTGATGAGGAGCTGGTAGCCGCGCACCAGGCCGATGAGCAACCACTTCATCGCGCCTCCTGACCGGCTGCGGGACCCTGCGAGGTCACGCGGTCCAGACAACGTGCGAGGTCCTCGCCCAGTTCCGGGTACGACGCCTCGGCCGCCGCCGGCTGCGCGCGCACCACGAGCACGGAGCCCGCGGGAAGTCCCGCGAGCGCCGGTCGCACGGCGTGCCGAAGCCGCCGCTTCACGCGGTTGCGGACGACGGCGTTGCCGACGGCCTTGCTGACCACGAAGCCCGCCCGTGCGGGGAGCGCCGGGACCGTACGGTCCCCGGACATGCCGACAACCTGCTGCTCGCCAGGGAGCAGCAGGTGGGCGACGAGGGTGCGCGAGCCGGCACGACGACCCTTGCGACTGGCGGTCCGGAACAGGTCCGGTTCGGTCAGCCGCTGGTCGGCAGCGAGCACGTCAGCCCCACGGGAACCGCTGGGCGGACACGCTGGTCCGTCCTCAGACGGACAGGCTCGAGCGGCCCTTCCGGCGACGGTTCGCCAGGATGGCGCGACCGGCGCGGGTGCGCATGCGCAGTCGGAAACCGTGCACCTTGTGGCGACGTCGGTTGTTGGGCTGGTACGTCCGCTTGCTCACGATCGGCCTCTCAGGATGATGCAGATGTCGGGAAGGGTCACCGGCAGCCTCGAGCGAGCTCCGATCGGGAGCCGCACAGCATGTCGGCCGGCACCGCGCAGCCACGATGACCGGTGGACCCGGGGCGTCGTGGACATGCGGCACCGGTCGACACCGGTTTGACCAATCAACGGTACGCGGACGCCGGATCAGGGGTCAAACCGGCGGCGTCCCGGGCACCGTGAGACACGTCGCGTGTGAGCCAGATCAAAACCTGTGGATAGCGGGTTGATCCCCAGGCATCCCGGCAGTTAGGTTCGACAGATCCGGGATTCCCCGCCGGTGCCGGCCGCCTCGGTCGACGTTCGCCGCACAGTTGCTCTCTCCTGCTCGGGAAAGTGCGGCTGACCTGCGCAAACGGTGAGCAGAGGACGGTCCGGACAGGCCTCGGTTCGGCATTGTCAGCCCAATGATGCAAGAGTTCACAACCTGTGGACAAACCTGTGGAGCCAGCGTCGACCAGACGTGATCCGGCTCCTCCGCAGACAGACGAGCGAGAGGGAGTGGCGTGACCGGCAACCCGGATCAGCCCCAGGACGAGACCAGCACCCCGGCCCCGGACACCCCGCCCGTCGATCCGGCGACCGCACGCCTCGTCCAGGAGTGGACGACGGTGGTCGGCGAGCTGCAGACCCACCAGCGCGCCTGGCTCCAGGCCAGCCGCCCGGTGACCCTCCACGGCACCACCGCGATCGTCGCGGTCCCCGACGACTTCACCCGCAAGCGCCTCGAGGGCCGGCTGCGCGGTGAGCTCGAGGACGCGCTGACCGAGCGGTTCGGCCACGACGTCCAGCTCGCGGTCACCGTCGACAGCTCGCTGCGCCACGAGCTCGGGCCGGACGCGACCGCCAACCCGTCGTACGACGACGGCCCGTCCTACGGCGAGCCGACCGGCTACCCGACCTACGAGGCCGCGCCCGCGTACGAGCGCCCGCGCGAGGACGTGGCGCCCGTCGAGCCGCAGGATCGACAAGTCGCCATGTCGACAAAGCCACCTGTCGATCTGTCGACAAAGGCACCCGCGCCGGACCTGGGTTCGATGCCCTCCCCGAGCGTGCCGCCGGCGACGCCGAGCGGTGAGTCCCGGCTCAATCCCAAGTACACGTTCGAGACGTTCGTCATCGGCTCGTCCAACCGGTTCCCCCATGCCGCCGCGGTCGCGGTGAGCGAGGCGCCGGGCCGCAGCTACAACCCCCTGCTGGTCTACGGCGAGTCCGGCCTCGGCAAGACCCACCTGCTGCACGCGATCGGCCACTACGTCCGCACGATCTACGCCGGCTCCAAGGTGCGCTACGTCTCCAGCGAGGAGTTCACCAACGAGTTCATCAACGCGATCCGCGACGACCGGCAGGACCGGTTCAAGCGGAAGTACCGCGACGTGGACGTCCTCCTCATCGACGACATCCAGTTCCTGGAGGGCAAGACCCAGACCCAGGAGGAGTTCTTCCACACCTTCAACACGCTCCACAACGCCAACAAGCAGATCGTGCTGACCTCGGACCGCCCGCCCAAGCGGCTCGAGGCGCTGGAGGACCGGCTGCGCAACCGGTTCGAGTGGGGCCTGATCACCGACGTGCAGCCGCCGGACCTCGAGACCCGGATCGCGATCCTGCGCAAGAAGGCCGCGATGGACCGCCTCACGGCGCCCTCCGACGTGCTCGAGTTCATCGCGAGCAAGATCCAGACCAACATCCGCGAGCTCGAGGGCGCCCTGATCCGGGTGACCGCCTTCGCCAACCTCAACCGCCAGGACGTCGACATGACGCTGGCCGAGATCGTGCTCAAGGACCTGATCCCCGAGGGCGGCGAGCCGGAGATCACCGCGTCGCTCATCATCGCGCAGACCGCGGCGTACTTCGGGCTCTCGATCGACGAGCTCACCGGCCCCAGCCGCGGGCGGCACCTGGTGATGGCCCGGCAGATCGCGATGTACCTGTGCCGCGAGCTCACCGGACTGTCCCTGCCCAAGATCGGCGCCCAGTTCGGCAACCGCGACCACACCACGGTCATGTACGCCGAGCGGAAGATCAACCAGCTCCTCGGCGAGCGCCGCGCCGTCTTCAACCAGGTCAGCGAGCTGACGAACCGGGTGAAGATGCAGGCCCGCCAGGGCTGACCGCGCGATCACAATTCCTGTGGAGAAAACCGGCGGAATTGTGAGAACTACACGGGGAGGATTCCGTGGAGGCACCTGCGCGGCCGTCCACAGCGGCGGCGCGGTGCACATCGATCCTTGTGATTCCCGATTTCGTCCACAGCCGTCATCCACCGGCCATCTGGTCGCTCACCTGCGGAAACATCGGTTCTCCACAGTTTCCACCACCGCTACGACCACTCCGTGACTACATGCGGACCTCGATCGCCGGAACTCCTCCGGACCTCCGATCTGTGGATCAATGCCCGATCGTTCCCTCGCCGTCCCGCCCTCAGGGACGACGTGGCAGGATGCAACTCCCACCAACCACGTGAGAGGTACGACGACGTGAAGTTCCGTGTCGACCGCGACGTCCTCGCCGACGCCGTCGCCTGGGCTGCGCGCAGCCTGCCCGTCCGGCCCAGCGCGCCCGTGCTCGCGGGACTGCTCATCGAGGCCGGCAACGACGGCCTGGTGCTCTCGACGTTCGACTACGAGACCTCCGCACGTGCGACGCTCGCGGCGGAGGTGAACGACGAGGGCAGGGCCCTCGTCAGCGGCCGCCTCCTCGCCGACATCTGCCGCAGCCTCCCCAACAAGCCGGTCGACCTGGTGCTCGACGGCACCCGGGTCTCGCTGACCTGCGGCTCGTCGCGGTTCTCCCTGCAGACGCTGCCGGTCGAGGACTACCCGACGATCCCCGACATGCCGGCCGCGACCGGCACCGTCTCCAGCGACGCGTTCGCCCACGCCGTCGCCCAGGCGGTCACCGCCGCCGGCCGCGACGACATGCTGCCGGTGCTCACCGGCGTCCGCCTCGAGATCGAGGGCTCGACGATCGCGCTGCTCGCGACCGACCGGTTCCGCCTCTCGCAGCGCGAGCTCGCCTGGAACCCGGGCACCCCCGACGCCACCCTCGCTGCCCTGGTGCCGGCGAAGGTGCTCGGCGACACCGCGAAGTCACTGACCGCCGGTCCCGAGGTCACCATCGCGCTGTCCGCGTCCGGCTCGGGTGAGGGCATCATCGGCTTCGAGGGCACCGGCCCCGGCGGCGTACGACGCACCACGACCCGCCTGCTCGACGGCGAGTTCCCCAAGGTCCGCAGCCTGTTCCCCAACGAGAAGCTCACGATCGCGAAGATCGACCGCCAGGAGCTGATCGAGTCGGTCAAGCGCGTCTCGCTCGTCGCCGACCGCAACACCGCGGTCCAGCTGAGCTTCCGCGACGGGGCCCTGATCCTCGACGCCGGCTCCGGCGACGACGCCCAGGCCTCCGAGTCGGTCTCCGCGGAGATCGAGGGCGACGACCTGGTCACCGGCTTCAACCCGACCTTCCTGCTCGACGGCCTCAGCGCCATCGACCAGGCCGTGGTCGAGCTCGCGTTCACGCAGCCCTCGAAGCCGGTCGTCATCAGCGGCACCGGTGACGAGAGCGATGCCGAGGACGGCGGGTCGTTCCGCTACCTGCTGATGCCGCGCCGCCTGCTCAGCTGATCTGGCCGCAGCACCGCCCGTCGCACCGCCAACCGGAGGGAGAACCGCTGTGCACATCGGACTCGTCGGACTCGGGAAGATGGGCGGCAACATGCGCACCCGGTTGCGCAACGCCGGCCACACCGTGGTCGGCTACGACCGCAACCCGGACCTGGCCGACGTCGCCAGCCTGGCCGCGATGGTCGAGGCACTGCCCGCCCCGAAGGTGGTCTGGGTGATGGTGCCGGCCGGCGACCCGACCCGCTCCACGATCGCCGAGCTCAAGGACCTGCTCGGCGAGGGCGACCTGGTCGTCGACGGCGGCAACTCCAAGTACACCGACGACGCGCTCAACGCCGCCTCGCTGGCCGAGAAGGGCATCGGCTTCGTCGACTGCGGCGTCTCCGGCGGCGTCTGGGGCCTGCAGAACGGCTACGCCCTGATGTACGGCGGCGCGGCCGAGGACGCGGCGAAGGTGATGCCGGCGTTCGAGGCGCTCAAGCCCGCCGACACCGAGGACGGCCTGGTCCACTGCGGTGCGACGCCCGGTGCCGGCCACTTCGCGAAGATGGTCCACAACGGCATCGAGTACGCGATGATGCAGGCCTACGCCGAGGGCTGGGAGCTGCTCGAGAAGGTCGACATCGTCGACAACGTGCCCGAGATCTTCGCCTCCTGGCGCACCGGCACCGTCGTCCGCTCGTGGCTGCTCGACCTCCTGGTCGACCAGATCCGCGCCGACGAGCACCTCGACGCCCTGCAGGGGTACGCCGAGGACTCCGGTGAGGGCCGGTGGACCGTCGAGGCGGCCATCGACAACGCCGTGCCGATGCCGGCGATCTCGGCGAGCCTGTTCGCGCGGTTCGTGTCGCGCCAGGAGGACAGCCCGGCGATGAAGGCGATCGCGGCGATGCGCAACGGCTTCGGCGGGCACGCCGTGAAGAAGGAGTCCTAGGCTCCTACGCCGCCAGGACGGCACGGACCACCGCCCAGCCGAGCCACCCGACGATCACGACGATCGCGAGCGGGTGCTTGACCAGGCGGTCGAGCGAGGGGGCCGGCGTACGTCGTACCCGTGCCCGGACGGCGAGCACCGCCAGCACGACGACGACCAGCGCGAGCAGCGGCCCGAAGGCGTGGGCCTGCAGGGAGTCCTGCCACCAGCCGTGGGTGAGGTAGGTCCACGAGCGGGTCAGCCCGCAGCCGGGACAGGGGAGCCCCGTCAACCGGCGGAACGGGCAGATGACCGGCCCGTCCTCGATGTGGTCGGGCGAGAGCAGCGCGCTCACGCCCAGCGCGGCGACGCCGACGGCCCCGACGAGCTCGGAGCTCGCGAGCCGCCGGGTCGCCGGCGCGTGGGTGGTCGACATCAGCGCAGGGGACGGCCCTGGGCGTCGGGGACCTTGCGCATCAGGATCAGGATCAGGTCGATGATCGCCCAGATGCCGCAGCCGCCGAGGGTGAGCAGCTTGGCGACGCCGAGGCCGGTGTAGCCGAGGTAGAACCGGTCGACGCCGAAGGTGCCGACCAGCCACGACAGCAGCACAGTGGTCAGCCACTCCTTGTCGGAGTAGAGGCCGGGGACGTCCTTGGCGAGCCAGTACTGCTGGCTCTCGGCCGTCCGTACCGCGGTGTCGGGCTTGATCTGCCCGGCGACGGCCATCTGCGCGAGCTGACCGAACTCGATCGGGCCCTGCTCCTGGCCGAGGTAGTTGATGAAGAAGGGACCGTTCATCGTGGCGCCGTACTGCGGCTGGCCGGGCTGCCCGCCGGGCTGGCCGGGCACACCCGGGGCGCCGTACGCGCCGTACTGCGGCTGGCCGTAGCCCGCCGGAGGCTGCTGGGGCGGCTGCTGCTGACCGTAGGGGTCCGAGCCGCCGTAGGGAGGGTTGGGTGGTTGCGTCATGCGGGCCAGCCTAGGGTTCTCGGGCCACGTGCAAACCCCCCAACTGCGGTGGGTTCGGGGGAGAATCGTCACGTGACCGGGTCGAGGGAGGTGGAGGCATGCACGTCGCACGGCTGAGCCTGCACGACTTCCGGTCGTACGCCGACGTCGTCGTCGAGCTCGAACCCGGTGTCACGGCCTTCGTCGGGCGCAACGGCCAGGGCAAGACCAACCTGGTCGAGGCGGTCGACTACCTCTCCCGGCTGTCGTCGCACCGGGTCGCCACGGACGCCCCGCTGATCCGCGCCGGCGCCGACCAGGCGATCATCCGCGCGGCGGTGGTCCGCGAGGGACGCACCGCCGTGCTCGAGGTCGAGCTCAACCCCGGCAAGGCCAACCGGGCCCGGATCAACCGCTCGCCGCTGCCGCGGGTACGCGAGCTCGCCGGCATCGTGCGCACCGTCGTGTTCAGCCCCGAGGACCTCGCGCTGGTCAAGGGCGACCCGGGCGGCCGGCGCCGCTTCCTCGACGACCTGCTGGTGCTGCGCACGCCGCGCTACGCGGGCCTGATCTCCGACCACGAGCGTGTCCTCAAGCAGCGCAACACCCTGCTCAAGACGCTGTACGCCGCCCGCGGCTCGAGTCGCGAGGCGGCGCTCGCGACCCTGGCGGTGTGGGACGACCAGCTGGTCGCGACCGGCACCGAGCTGCTCGGCGCGCGGCTCGCGCTGAGCGCCGACCTGGCGCCGTACGTCGGGAAGGCCTACGAGGCCGTCGCCCGCGGAGCATCACGCGACGACGCACGGATCAGCTACGAGCCGACCGTCTGGCCCTCGGAGGTCGAGGAGGTTGCGCAGCAACCGTCTCGAGACCAGCTGGAAGCCGCTTTCCGATCCGAGCTCGTCCGGCGCCAGGCCGACGAGATCGGCCGCGGCGTGACGCTCGTCGGGCCGCACCGCGACGACCTGGTGCTCAGCCTCGGCCCGGGCGACGACCAGCGGCTGCCGGTGCGTGGCTACGCCAGCCACGGGGAGTCGTGGTCGTTCGCGCTGGCGCTGCGGCTGGCGTCGTACGACCTGCTGCGGGCCGACGGCGACGACCCGATCCTGATCCTCGACGACGTGTTCGCCGAGCTCGACGCCGAGCGTCGGGTGCAGCTCGCCGGGCTGGTCGCGGGCGCCGAGCAGGTGCTGGTCACCGCGGCGGTGCCGGCCGACGTACCGGCTGAGCTGGCGGGTGCCACCTTCCACGTCGCGGCGGGGGAGGTGACCCGTGGCTGAGCCCGACGAGCCGTCGGTGCCGTCAGAGGCGTCCGGCGAGGAGGTCGAGGAGCACCGGGCCGACGGCCTGGACCTGGCGCGTGCGCAGATGCTCGGCACCGCCGGATCCAGTGCGACGCCCGCGCGCCGACTGCCGCGGGTCAACGCCGGCAAGGGCGGCACCGGCTCCTTCCGGCGCCGGGGCGGTCGCTCCGATCCACAGCTGAGCAGCGCCTACCCAGACGGTCGAGACCCGCAGGGCCTCGGCAACGAGGTGGGCCGGCTGATCGACGGTCGCGGCTGGGGTCTTGACCTGCAGGTGCGCGGCGTCTTCGCGCGCTGGGCCGAGATCGTCGGCCCGGAGATCGGCGCCCACAGCACGCCGGAGTCGCTCGTCGACGGCGTCCTCGTGGTGCGCACCGACTCGACCGCCTGGGCCACCCAGCTCAAGCTGCTCGCGGTCACCGTCGTCCGGCGGCTCAACGAGGAGCTGGGCAACGGCACGGTCACGGTCGTCGAGGTCCTCGGACCGCACGCGCCGAGCTGGAAGCACGGCCGCCGCAAGGCTCCCGGGAGCCGCGGCCCGCGCGACACGTACGGCTGATCGGGAGCCCGGCGACGTACCGGGGCTCAGCGACACCCCTGTTCGGGGCTCCCATCGCCGTTTCTGGGCCATCTGTGGCCACATTTCACCCGACGTTGTCCCCAGACCGCGTCGCGACGCGTGTCCTGAGGCCCTCAGAAGGCTAGAATGGGCCATCGGCCGGGAACGCGTCTCGGGACGCCTGACTCGGCCTTCGCCATGCCTTCGACAAATGTCGGCCCGGCGTGCCCCGAACGACCAAAGTGAATGAGGTCCCGCGTGTCCACTGACGACCAGTCCCCCGAGTACGACGCTTCGGCGATCCAGGTTCTCGAGGGTCTCGAGGCGGTCCGCAAGCGACCCGGCATGTACATCGGCTCCACCGGTGAGCGCGGTCTCCACCACCTGATCTGGGAGATCGTCGACAACGCGGTGGACGAGGCGCTCGCCGGCTGGTGCGACACGATCAAGGTCACGCTCAACGCCGACGGCTCGGTCAGCGTCGCCGACAACGGCCGCGGCATCCCGACCGACACCGCGCCCGGCCAGGAGCTGCCGGCCGCGACCCTCGCGCTCACCGTCCTGCACGCGGGCGGCAAGTTCGGCGGCGGCGGCTACAAGGTCTCCGGTGGTCTGCACGGTGTCGGCTCGTCGGTGGTCAACGCGCTGTCGACCAAGCTGCGCCTGGAGATCAAGAACCGCGGCTACCTGTGGGAGCAGGACTTCTCCCTCGGCGTGCCCGACTTCGACCTGCGCGCGGTACGCCCCCTCGAGGAGGGCGAGCGCACCGGAACGACGGTGACCTGGTACGCCTCGGACGACATCTTCGAGACCACCGACTACACCCTCGAGACGATCTCGACCCGGTTCCGCGAGATGGCCTTCCTCAACAAGGGCCTGCGGATCGAGCTGCGTGACGCCCGGCCCAAGGCCGAGGACCTCGCCGACGCGGTCGAGGACGGGACGGTCGACGAGGCCGCCGGCGTCGCCGCGGCGGCGTCCGCCGTCCACGCGGTCGACGTCGACGGTCACAAGGCGCTCGAGCAGGTCTTCCAGTACGAGCGCGGCCTGGCCGACTACGTCGACTTCCTCAACCGCAGCAAGACCCCGATCAGCTCGATCATCGCCTTCGAGGACCAGACCGCGGACGACGTGGCCAACCCGATGAGCCTCGAGATCGCGATGCAGTGGCAGGCGTCGTCGTACAACGAGTCGGTGCACACCTTCGCGAACACGATCAACACCCCCGAGGGCGGCACGCACGAAGAGGGCTTCCGCGCCGCGCTCACCTCGCTGGTCAACCGGTGGGGCGAGGAGTGGGGCCTGATCAAGAAGAAGGAGGACCGGCTGACCGGTGACGACATCCGCGAGGGTCTCACCGCGATCATCAGCCTGAAGATCTCCGAGCCGCAGTTCGAGGGCCAGACCAAGGCCAAGCTCGGCAACACCGAGGCCAAGGGCTTCGTGCAGTCGGCCGTCAACGACGAGCTCGGCGCCTGGTTGGAGCAGAACCCCAACGAGGGCAAGGAGATCATCCGCAAGGCGCAGGCCGCGGCGACCGCGCGGATCGCGGCCCGCAAGGCCCGCGACCTGGCCCGCAACCGCAAGGGCCTGCTCGGCGGCGGCGGTCTCCCCGGCAAGCTGCGCGACTGCAGCTCGCGCAACCCGGAGGAGTGCGAGGTCTTCATCGTCGAGGGTGACTCGGCCGGTGGTTCGGCGGTCATGGGCCGCGAGAACCGGATCCAGGCGATCCTCCCGATCCGCGGCAAGATCCTCAACGTCGAGAAGGCGCGCATCGACAAGGTCCTGGCCAACCAGGAGGTCCAGGCGATCATCTCGGCGCTCGGCACGGGCGTCCACGAGGAGTTCGACCTCGACAAGCTGCGCTACCACAAGATCGTGCTGATGGCCGACGCCGACGTCGACGGCCACCACATCAACACCCTGCTGCTGACCCTGCTGTTCCGGTTCATGCGCCCGCTGATCGAGTCCGGCCACGTCTACCTCGCGCAGCCGCCGCTGTACCGGATCAAGTGGAACAAGCCCCACGAGCACGAGTTCGTCTACTCCGACGGCGAGCGCGACGCGGTGATGCGCGACGGCCTCGAGCAGGGCAAGAAGCTCCCCAAGGAAGCGCCGATCCAGCGCTACAAGGGTCTCGGCGAGATGAACGCCGACGAGCTGTGGGACACCACGCTCGACCCCGACCAGCGGGTGCTGCTGCAGGTCACCCTCGAGGACGCGGCGCAGGCCGACGAGATCTTCTCGATCCTCATGGGCGAGGACGTCGAGCAGCGCCGTTCCTTCATCCAGCGCAACGCCAAGGACGTCAGGTTCTTGGACATCTAGACCTCGATATCTAGGTCTCTAACTCATTTCTTAGACATTCATAGATCACGTCAGAAAGAACCATCGTGACTGAAACCCAGAGCAACATCGGCGGCGGCACGGGCGGCGGCCGGATCCAGCCGGTCGACCTCCAGGAGTCGATGAAGCGCTCCTACATCGACTACGCGATGGCGGTCATCGTCGGCCGCGCGCTGCCCGACGTACGCGACGGCCTCAAGCCGGTGCACCGTCGCGTCCTCTACGCCATGTACGACGGCGGGTACCGCCCCGACCGAGGGTTCAACAAGTGCGCCCGCATCGTCGGTGACGTGATGGGTAACTACCACCCCCACGGCGACACCGCGATCTACGACACCCTGGTGCGCCTCGCGCAGCCGTGGGTGATGCGCAACCCGTTGGTCAGCGGGCAGGGCAACTTCGGCTCGCCGGGCAACGACCCCGCGGCGGCCATGCGGTACACCGAGTGCAAGATGGCGCCGCTGGCCATGGAGATGGTCCGGGACATCGACGAAGAGACCGTCGACATGACCCCGAACTACGACGGCAAGACCACCGAGCCGACGATCCTCCCGGCCCGGTTCCCCAACCTGCTGGTCAACGGCAGCGCCGGCATCGCGGTCGGCATGGCGACCAACATCCCGCCGCACAACCTGCGCGAGGTCGCCGCCGGCGCCACCTGGGCGCTCGAGCACCCCGACGCCACCCGCGAGGAGCTGCAGGACGCCCTCATCGAGCGGATCAAGGGCCCTGACTTCCCCAACGGTGCGCTGATCGTGGGCCGCGAGGGCATCGAGACGGCCTACCGCACGGGCCGCGGCTCGATCACCCAGCGCGCGGTCATCGAGGTCGACGAGGAGAAGTCGGGCCGCACGGTCCTCGTGATCACCGACCTGCCCTACATGGTCAACCCCGACAGCCTGCTGATGAAGATCGCCGAGCTCGCCGACGCCGGCAAGGTGCAGGGCATCAGCGACGTCCGCAACGAGACCTCCTCGCGCGTGGGCCAGCGGATCGTCGTCGTGCTCAAGCGCGACGCCGTCGCCCGGGTCGTCCTCAACAACCTGCTCAAGCACACCGAGCTGCAGACCAACTTCTCGGCCAACATGCTGGCGCTCGTCGACGGCGTCCCGCGGACCCTGACCGTCGACCAGTTCATCAGCAACTGGGTCGAGCACCAGATCGACGTGATCCGTCGTCGTACCGAGTTCCGGCTCAAGAAGGCCGAGGAGCGGGCCCATATCCTGCGTGGTCTGGTCAAGGCCCTCGACATGCTCGACGAGGTGATCGCCCTCATCCGGCGCTCGCCCGACGTGGCCGAGGCGCGACAGGGCCTGATGGAGCTGCTCGACGTCGACGAGCTCCAGGCCGACGCGATCCTCGAGATGCAGCTGCGCCGCCTGGCCGCCCTGCAGCGCCAGAAGATCATCGACGACCTCGCCGCCATCGAGCTCGAGATCGCCGACCTCAAGGACATCCTCGCCAACGTCGCGCGCCAGCGGCAGATCGTCATCGACGAGCTCGGTGAGATCGTCGAGAAGTACGGCGACGACCGCCGTACCCAGATCATCGCGGCCGCCGGCGACATGTCCATGGAGGACCTGATCCCCGACGACGACCAGGTCGTCTCGATCACCCGCGGCGGCTACGCCAAGCGCACCCGCGCCGACCAGTACCGCACCCAGAAGCGCGGTGGGAAGGGCGTGCGCGGCGCCACGCTGCGCGGCGACGACGTGGTCGACCACTTCATCTCGACCACCTCGCACCACTGGCTGCTGTTCTTCACCACGGCCGGCCGGGTCTACCGGACCAAGGTCTACAACCTGCCCGAGGCCTCGCGCGACGCGAAGGGCGGCCACGTCGCCGGCCTGCTGTCGTTCCAGCCCGACGAGTCGATCGCCCAGGTGCTGGCGATCCGGGACTACGAGCAGGCGCCGTACCTCGTCCTCGCGACGAAGAAGGGCCTGGTCAAGAAGACCCGCCTCGGCGACTACAACAGCCCGCGCCAGGCCGGCGTCATCGCGATCAACTTCAAGCACGACGACGACGAGCTGATCGGTGCGGAGCTGGTCAACGTCGAGGACGACATCCTGCTCGTGTCGCAGAAGGCGCAGTCGATCCGCTTCCGCGCCACCGACGAGACCCTGCGCCCGATGGGCCGGGCCACGGCCGGCGTGACGGGCATGAAGTTCAAGTACGACGAGGACGCCGTGCTCTCCATGTCGGTCATCCGGGCCGACGACGCGGCGCGCGAGGAGAGCGACGACAACGTCCAGTACGTCTTCACCATCACCGACACCGGGTACGCCAAGCGGACCCCGATCAAGGAGTACCGCGTCCAGGGCCGCACCGGCACCGGCATCAAGGCGATGCAGCTGATCGACGAGAAGAAGGGCCGCCTGGTCGGCGCCTTCATCGTCGTGGAGGGCGACGAGATCCTCGCCATCACCGCCGCCGGCCAGGTCGTCCGCTCGCCGATCGACGCCAACATCGCCCCCAAGGGCCGGATCACCCAGGGCGTGCGCTTCGTCAGCCTGCGCGGCAAGGACACCGTCGCCGTCGTCGCCCGCTCGGTCGAGGCGAAGGACGCCGACGAGGAGGGTGCCGAGGAGGGTGCCGTCGAGGATGCCGGTGCCGCCAGTGAGGGCTCGACGGAATCGTCGGTTCAGGCTCCGGATGCCACAATCGAGGGATCCGAGGGCACGAACGAGGCCGACGGGGAGAGTGAGAGCTGATGACCGAGCGCGTCGAGGACACCGTGGTCCGGCCGGCGGCCGCCGGCCGCCCTGCCGGCGCGCCCTCGGCGCCCGGGCCCGTCCCCCCGGCTGTGCCGGGCGGCGTACCCGCTGCTGCGGCCCGGGGTCGCGCGCCGCGCCGCGCCCGCCTACGCCTGACCCGGGTCGACCCCTGGTCGGTCATGAAGACGTCCTTCCTGCTGTCCATCGCCTTCGCCGTCGTCACTGTGGTGTCGGTGGCGATGGTGTGGCAGGTGCTCGGCGCCGCCGGCGTGTGGGACTCGATCAACTCCACGATCCAGGAGGGCATCGGCGGCGAGGACGTCGCGTCCTTCCGGATCGAGGACTACGTCGGCACCAGCCGCGTGCTCGGCTTCACCATGCTCGTGGCGGCCATCGACGTCGTCCTGATCACCGCCGCGGCCACCCTCGTCGCCTTCCTCTACAACATGTCGGCGGCTCTCCTCGGGGGCGTTGAGATCACCCTCGCCGAGGACGCCTGACCCCTCCGGAGCTCGTCGAGACGCGGTGAGTTCGTCGAGTAGCGCGAGCCGCTAGGCGAGCGCGTATCGAGACGCCAGAGGGACGCATCGAGACGCCCCGTTTTGTCCCCGACTCACCCCCTCCGGTAGTGTCTGACCTCGGCTTGCTGCGGAGGGGCTTCCACCCAGAACCAGCGAGCCACCCGGGCCTATAGCTCAGACGGTTAGAGCACCACACTGATAATGTGGGGGTCAGAGGTTCAAGTCCTCTTAGGCCCACGGAAAGCCCCGGCCGCGTACACCGCGGACCGGGGCTTCTTCGAAGGAGGAGCGGTTCATGAAGAAGATTCTTCTCGCGGTCTTCGGCCTCGCCGGCGTCGTCCTGGCCGGCCGGAAGCTCCAGGAGAGCAAGGCCGAGCAGGCCCTCTGGGCCGAGGCCACCGACACGCTTCCCAAGAACTGAATCGGCTGCAACCAAGCTGGTCGAGTAGCCCGAGCCCCCAGGCGAGGGTGAATCGAGACCGCGAGGGGCCTTGGCGCAATTGGTAGCGCACCTGCTTTGCAAGCAGGGGGTTGCGGGTTCGAGTCCCGCAGGCTCCACCAGAGAAACCGCAGGTCAGCCTGCGGTTTCTTTCATTTCAAGACTGCTCTGGTTTGGTTCGAGATCGGGCGCTGGGGGGACTGTAGGGGGAAGCGGCCCGTTGCAACGGCGGAAACCGACCGGCCGCACCGGACCGATAGCCTCTCCTCGCCAGGTCGTTTCCGCCAAGCTGGGCGGGTGAGTTTGAAGCAGATCAACGTCGTGGGCGCCGTGATCAACCAGGACGGGCGGATCCTCTGTGCCCAGCGAGGTCCGGGAGGACGCCTGGGCGGCATGTGGGAGTTCCCGGGCGGCAAGATCGAGAGCGGTGAGTCGCCGCGCGACGCCCTGATCCGTGAGATCGACGAGGAGTTGCGCTGCGAGATCGCCGTGGGGGACGAGGTCACGACCACGCGGCACGAGTACGACTTCGGAGTCGTAACGCTGACGACCTTCTGGTGTGCGCTCGTTGCCGGGACGCCGACCCTGACCGAGCACGCTGAGGTCCGCTGGCTCGGGACGGACGAGCTTGACCAGCTCGAGTGGGCTCCGGCGGACGTCCCCGCAGTCGAGATCATCTGCAACGCATGAGTGCGGACTTCGTCTGGCCGAACGGCCTCGATCTCGACATCGAGTTCGGCTACCTCAACCCGGAAGTCCTCGCTCCCAAGCGGCACAACCCGAAGGTTGTGCTCAACACCGACGGCACGTCTGTGCTCAGGACGCTGCGCGATGAGCTTGGTCAGTGCCACGACTTCCTGTTCTCCGTCGCGTTCGTGACACCGGGTGCCATTGCCTTGATCAAGCAGGAGTTGGTCGACTTCCAGGGAACGGGCCGCATCGTCACCTCGGACTACCTGGCTTTCAACTCTCCCGCGGCGTTCGAGGAACTGCTCAACCTTCGACAGCTCGGCATCGACGTCCGGATCCACCCGGCGAGGGCGTTCCACCCCAAGGGGTACATCTTCACCCGTGCTGACTCGGTCACGGCGATGATGGGCAGCTCCAACCTCACCAAGAACGCTCTCGTGAAGAACCACGAGTGGAACCTCAAGGTGACTGCGGCCCTGGGGAGCGATCTTGGCAGTCAGCTCGCAGAACTGTCTGCCGGACAGCTCGATGAATCGGTCGCTCTGACCGAGGACTGGGTCCAGGCCTACGCCGCCTCCTACGCCCCGCCGGCGCCCCGACCCCGCAAGATCGCTGATCCCGCGGATCCTCCTGCCACCATCGGGGTCGTCCCCAACGCCATGCAGGAAGTCGCGCTTGAGGCGATCGCAGGTGTGCGCGCTTCTGGCCACGATAAGGCGATCGTCATCTCGGCCACCGGCACTGGCAAGACGATCCTGTCGGCACTCGACGTCCGTGCGGTGGATCCTGTCCGGCTGCTATTCGTCGTCCACCGCGAGCAAATCCTCGACCGGACGATCAGCGAGTACAGGCGGGTGTTGGGCGGCGCGGAGCATGAGTACGGGAAGCTCACCGGATCGCAGAAGCAGGGTGAGCGCAGGTACGTGTTTGCCACCGTGCAGACCTTGTCGCAGCCCGAGGTATTGGCGAGCTTTGCACCGGATTCATTCGACTACGTGATCATCGACGAGGCTCACCGTGCGGCATCGCCGACGCATCGCCGGGTGATGGACTACTTCACACCCGAGTTCATGCTTGGAATGACGGCGACGCCGGAGCGCACGGACGGCTTCAACGTCTTCGAGCTCTTCGATTACAACGTGCCCTACGAGATCCGTCTCAGCCACGCGCTCGAGGAGGAGATGCTCTCGCCGTTCCACTATTACGGCGTCGGTGACCTGACCTTCGAGGACGGTCGGACGACTACGGACGAGACCGAGCTCCAGGTCCTCATCTCGCCAGAGCGAGTCGAGCACCTCCTCAAGGCGTTGAAGATCTACGGCCAGGCGGGCGTCGCCCCGCGGGGGCTGATCTTTTGCAGCAGCCGCGATGAAGCGCGTTCGCTCTCGATCGCTCTCAACGCCCGTTCACTGCGAACGGTCGCACTGACGGGACAGGACTCCGTCAGCCATCGCGAGGACCAGGTCCGAGCGCTCGAGCGTGGCGACCTCGACTACATCCTCACCGTCGACGTCTTCAACGAGGGCGTGGACATCCCCACCGTCAACCAGGTCGTGATGCTGCGCCAGACGCAGTCGGCGATTGTGTTCGTCCAACAGCTCGGCCGCGGGCTGCGCAAGGTCGACGGCAAGGACTACCTCGTCGTCATCGACTTTATCGGCAACTACGCCAACAACTTCCTCATCCCGATCGCGCTCTTCGGCGACGAGTCCCTGAACAAGGAGTCACTCCGACAAAACTTGATCGCCGCGGAGGAGTCCGGAGTCCTGCCCGGTCTGTCGAGTGTGCGGTTCGACCGGATCGCTCAGGAGCGGGTCCTGCGAGCCATCACCGACACGAAGCTCGACAGCATACAGAACATCAAGAAGTCGATTGATGTGCTGCGCAACCGCCTCGGCCACATGCCATCGCTGACCGACTTCCTTCGTTTCGAGTCGGTCGATCCGGTCCTGGTCGCCACCAAGGACAAGAACTATCCAGCGCTCCTTGAGCGTCTGTTCCGGACCACCGACAGCGGCCTTACGGCCACGGAACGACGTGCTCTGGAACTGTTGTCTCATGAGGTCCTCACGGCGAGGCGTCCCCACGAGCGCGCGGTCGTTCGGGCACTGCTCGACGCCCCGAGTCAGACGATGGGGGAGTTGTTCGCGGGTCTGACCGCGGCCGGCATCCCTGCGAGCGAGCGACAGATGCACAGCGCCGTCGACACCCTCACCTTGGCTCATCACGCCGAGGCAGACATCAAGCGGTACGGCGGAGGGATCGCGAGAATCCATGAGGGCCAGGTCGTGCTCGAGCCCGACGTCCTCACTGCCTATCAGGCCGGCGGCGCCTTCGCCACGGCCGTGGACGACCTGCTCGAGACCGCAGACACACTTGTCTCCAGTCGCTACGAACGGGACCGGACATTCACCCCAGGGCGCCAGTACTCCCGCAAGGAGTCGACCAGGCTCCTCACCCTGCCGCGCAAGTGGACGTCGACCCTGTACGGCTACAAGGTCGACCGCGCATCAAGGACCTGCCCGATCTTCGTGACGCTCCACAAGTCCGAAGAGGTGACCGCGAGCACGGCCTACGAGGACACAATCCTCGATCGCCACACCATGCTCTGGTACACGAGGAGCCGCAGGACGCTGGCCAGCGACGAGGTCAAGGCGATCGTCGACAACGAGGTCGACCTGCACGTCTTCGTCAAGAAGGACGACGCTGAAGGATCGGACTTCTACTACCTCGGCCAAGCCACATCCTCGGATGCCGAACAGACGACCATGCGGAGCGACAGTGGTCACGACCTGGACGTTGTGCGGATGCTTCTGCGCTTCGAGGAACCGATCGACTCAGCCCTCTTCGACTACTTCCACCCAGAGATCACCGCTTGAGAGAACAGATCTGCGGACCGCGCCAAGCAACTCCCCTAGGGTTGACGCATGCCGGACCGGGCCGTGGGCGCGGCGACCTACTCGAACATCGGGTCCTGGGAGTCGCGCTTCACTCCAGGGAGGAACTGCAGGGCTCTCGCGGGCATCCTGGGAGTCGACGACCAGTCCGATGACGGATCGAGCGGCACGATCGCGGTCACCGCGGACGACGTGAGCATCTACCAGTCGCCGGGTCTGCCCGTGCTGACGCCGGGGATGAGCATGAAGATCCAGGTGCCGCGGGTTTTGCCGTACCGGTTCGGTCTCCGCGCGACTCACACCTCACCGGACGGCGTCGACGCCTATCCGGTGATCGGCGACCCGGCACTGCTCTGCACCGGGATCGGCTGACGGGTTGATTCATGCGCCGTGCGCGGTCAGCGGTACTCGGGGTTCTCGTGGTCGAACCGGGCACCCGCGTCCCACGCGGAACGCTGGTTGCCGTGGGCGGGGATGCCGTCGTTGCGCTTGAGCATCCGCGCGACGTGCATCAGGTTCCACGTCATGAAGGTCGTGTTGCGGTTGGTGAAGTCGTTCTCGGGTCCACCGCTGCCCGGGTCGAGGTACGACGGCCCGGGACCCGCCTCGCCGATCCAGCCCGCGTCGGCCTGGGGCGGGATCGTGTACCCGAGGTGCTGGAGCGAGTAGAGGACGTTCATGGCGCAGTGCTTGATGCCGTCCTCGTTGCCGGTGATGAGGCACCCGGCGGCCCGCCCGTAGTAGGCGTACTGGCCGCGTTCGTTGAGGTCGCCGCTGCCGCCGTACAGCCGTTCGATCACCTGCTTCATGACGCTGCTGTTGTCGCCGAGCCAGATCGGGCCGGCGAGCACCAGGATTTCGCTGGCCATCACCCGCTCGTGGATCTCCGGCCAGGTGTCGCTCGTCCAGCCGTGCTCGCGCATGTCGGTGTAGACGCCGGTGGCGATGTCGTGGTCGACGGCGCGGATCGTCTCGACGGCGACGCCGTGCTTGCGCATGATCGCGGCGCTCACGTCGACGAGGCCGCCGGTGTGGCTCAGGTCGGGGGAGCGTTTGAGGGTGCAGTTGATGAAGGTCGCCCGCAGGTCGCTGAAGTCGAGGTCGATGTCCGTCATGCCTCCCAGCATGGCCCGGACGGCGGCCCCGGCGGATCGCCCGGATGCGTGAACAAATGCTGACGCCTGTCCCGCACCTCTGGTGAGTGTCGGTGCCCCGTCCTACATTCGATGCCATGACCGCAACCCAGTGGACGGCGGACACCCTCCTGACCCGGTACGACGAGGTCAGGTCCCACACGGAGCGCCTTGCCGCACCCCTCAGTCCCGAGGACCAGACCGTCCAGTCGATGCCCGACGTGTCGCCGACGAAGTGGCACCGGGCGCACGTCACGTGGTTCTTCGAGACCTTCGTGCTGGCGGAGAACGAGGCCGGGTTCGCGCCGTACCAGGACAAGTACTGGTTCCTCTTCAACAGCTACTACGAGGCGGTCGGGCCCCGCTACAACCGCGCCGAGCGCGGGGTGATCAGTCGGCCGGGGGCGCACGACGTGGGCGTCTACCGGGGCAACGTCGACGACCGGATGCGTGACCTCGTCAGCAGCCTCGACCAGGGCACGATCGACAAGCTGGCGGGCACGATCGAGCTCGGGTTCCACCACGAGCAGCAGCACCAGGAGCTGCTGCTGATGGACATCAAGCACGTGCTCTCGCTCAACCCCCTGCGCCCGACGTACGCCGGCGCCCCGGCCGCGATCACGACCCCGGACCCGCTGGGGTGGGTCGAGGTGGAGGGCGGGTTGGTGGAGATCGGCCACGACAGCGCGGGGTTCTCGTTCGACAACGAGCTTCCGGTGCACCAGGTCTGGCTGGAGTCGTTCCGGCTCGCCGACCGGCTGGTGACCAACGGCGAGTGGCTCGACTTCATGGCCGACGGCGGATACCAGCGTCCCGAGCTCTGGCTGTCGGACGGCTGGGCCCAGGTCAAGACCCACGAGTGGCGGGCGCCGTTCTACTGGACCCAGGTCGACGGCGTGTGGTTCGAGCACACCCTGCACGGCACCTTCCCCGTCGACCTCGGGCTGCCGGTGAGCCACGTCAGCCACTACGAGGCCGACGCCTACGCGACGTGGGCGGGCAAGCGGCTGCCGACCGAGGCCGAGTGGGAGCACGCCGTCCGGCTCGACACCGGCGACGTCGCTCCCGGTGGGAACCTCGCCGACACCGAGACCTGGCACCCCCGCGCCGCCGGCGCGAGCACCGGCCGGCTGCGGCAGGTCTACGGCGACTGCTGGGAGTGGACCTCCTCGGCGTACCTGCCCTACCCCGGCTTCCACCCGGCGGCCGGCGCGATCGGCGAGTACAACGGCAAGTTCATGTCCGGCCAGATGGTGCTGCGCGGCGGCTGCGCGCTGACGCCGCCGGGCCATGCGCGGGCGAGCTACCGCAACTTCTTCCCACCCGGCGCACGCTGGGCGCTGAGCGGGCTGCGCCTCGCGGACGGCGGGGTCCGCGCATGAGCGAGACGCCCCGGGTCTGCGTGCTGCTCGAGCCCGACTGGGCCAGCGACAGCCTCGCGGCCGACGTACGCCGTGGTCTGAGCACCTATCCGCGCACCCTTCCGCCCCGATGGCTGTACGACGACCGCGGCTCCGCGCTCTTCGACGAGATCACCCGCCTGCCGGAGTACTACCCGTTCACCGCCGAGCGCTCGATCCTCGAGGCGCACGCCGACGAGATCGCCGCGGCCAGTGGGGCCACGGCGCTGGTCGAGCTCGGCAGCGGGACGAGCGAGAAGTCCCGGATCCTGCTCGACGCCTTCACGAGGACCGGTCAGCTGAAGCGGTTCGCGCCGGTCGACGTGGCCGAGGGGACGCTGCGGCAGGCGGCCGACGAGATCGCGGCCCGGCACCCCGGCCTCGAGGTGGTGGCCGTGGTCGGCGACTTCACCCTCCACCTCGCGCACCTGCCCGAAGGTGGGCGCCGGATGGTGGCCTTCCTCGGGGGCACGATCGGCAACCTCTACCGCGAGGAGCGCGCCGCCTTCCTCGGCGCGTTGGCGGACCAGCTGCAGCCGGGCGACTCGCTGCTGCTCGGCACCGACCTGGTCAAGAGCGCCGACCGGCTGATCGCGGCGTACGACGACAGCCAGGGCGTCACCGAGGAGTTCATCCGCAACAGCCTGGTCGTCGTCAACCGCGAGCTCGGCGCGGACTTCGATCCCGAGGCCTTCTCCTACGTCCCGTTCTGGGACCCCCACATGGAGCGGATGGACCTGCGGCTGCGGGCCGAGGTTCCGCAGCGGGTGAGCATCCCGGGCGCCGACGTCGTGCTCGACCTGGCGATGGGGGAGGAGATCCGGATCGAGATCTCGACCAAGTTCCGGGTCAGCCGGATCGCCGCCGAGCTCGAGGCCGCGGGCCTCGGCGTCGCACGTGTGTGGACCGACGACGCGGGCGACTTCGCGCTCACGCTCGCCGTGAAGGCCTGACGGTCACGGGAGTTCAGGCGCAGCCGCGTCGATGCGGTCGTGCTGCCGCCGCTCGTGGTGAGGGCGACCGTGACGACCGTCCTCAGCCGGTGCTTGCGCATCAGCGCTCGACGCGCTGCCCTGGTCAGCTTCAGCCTGGCCGACACCGAGCCGTTCGCCGGCGTCGTAAAGGTGGCCTCGGCGATCGCGACACCCTTCGCAAGCACGACGACGGTGCCGGCCGCGTTCGCCCCGAAGGCGAAGTGGAAGGTGCCGTTCGGGTGCACCTTGACGGCCTTCGGCGATGCCGCGAACGCTGCAGGAGCTGGTGGCTGGGCGACCACGCCTCCACCACCGGGAGGTGGCGTGCCGGGGCACCCCGTCGCAGCGTCCACCACGGTCGTCCCGGTGGCGATCACCTGTGAGCTGCCGTAGGTCTTGGTCAGCTGCCACGTCCAGGTGTCACCGGGCACGACCTTCGGAGTCACCGGACCGCCGTTGTAGGCGAAGGTTCCGGTGTCGGTCTGGGTGTGCGATCCGTCCGGGTCGGCGTACCAGGAGCCGTCGACGATGGTGAAGCTGTTCGCCCCGTCGACGTCGTGGTTGGCGACGACGCCGTAGTTCCAGGCCCCGGTGTCGAGACCGGACATGGATTCGGAGAGGAACACGGTGGCGTCGTACTCGCCCTGGTAGGGACACGC
The DNA here is from genome assembly GCF_057813895.1 of Nocardioides sp. F233. Classification (NCBI taxonomy): domain Bacteria; kingdom Bacillati; phylum Actinomycetota; class Actinomycetes; order Propionibacteriales; family Nocardioidaceae; genus Nocardioides; species Nocardioides sp. F233. The sequence goes on along the minus strand of NZ_JBVASH010000006.1, from coordinate 249,623 downwards.
AGCGCGGAGCGTGACGGTGGCCGAGACGGCGGCGGACGAAGGTGGGGCCCACCCGAGAAGGGCGAGCGTCACTACCGAGGCGATCGCGAGTCGGAGGTTCGCCATCCGTGCATCGTCCTGCCGAGCGGACCGTCGAGGAAGGCCTGCGGCCCATCTTTTACCCGCGCGTCGGGGTGGACGTGACGGAGATGACGCGGCAAGGTCGGACCCACGCCGGAAGATCCCGGACACCCATCGATCTCGGAAGGTTGTGACGTGAAGAGAGCACTGACGATCGTTGCGTCGGTTGCGACGGCAACAGCACTGCTGGTGCCCGGGGGGAGCAGCAGCGCTGCACCGCAGGCTCCCCAGGTCGCCGCGAAGGCGCCGTCGTACACCCCACCTGCCCCTGTCTGGGGCGCGTGCACCAGCCAGCGTCTGATCGACGCCGGCGCCCAGTGCGCGATGCTCGAGGTACCCCTCGACTACGACAAGCCCAAGGGCAAGAAGATCCAGGTCGCGGTCAGCCGGATCCTGCACACCAACGCCGACTACAAGGGCATGATCGTCGGCAACCCCGGTGGTCCCGGTGGCTCCGGCCTGGGCATGGCCCGCTTGGGTGCGGCGATCCCGAACGGTGTCGGCGCCAAGTACGACTGGTACGGCTTCGATCCCCGTGGTGTCGGCAGCAGCACGCCGTCGCTGAGCTGCAACCCGGACTACAAGGGTGCGGGCTACGACCGGCCGAACTACGTGCCGACCAAGAAGAAGGACCTCAAGTGGTGGCAGCGCGTCACCAAGAGGTACGCCAAGGCGTGCTCGAAGTCTGACGCCAAGCGGCTGCTCAAGCACATGCACACGACTGACGTCGCCCAGGACCTCGACAGCCTGCGCAAGGCGGTCGGTGCGCCGAAGCTGAACTACTACGGCTTCTCCTACGGCACCTACCTCGGTCAGGTCTACGCGACGATGTTCCCGAAGAAGGTCGGCCGGTTCGTGTGGGACGGCGTCCTCAACGCCGACCGCGCGTTCTACGAGTCGAACGTCGACCAGAACATCCAGTTCGACAAGAACATCCGCACCTACTTCAACTGGTTGGCCCAGAACAACGCGGTGTTCGGCCTCGGCACCAACGGCAAGGCGATCCGCAAGGGCTACTACAAGCTGCTCAAGCACCTCGACAAGCAGCCCGCCGCGGGCGGCAAGCTCGGTCCCGACGAGCTCGGTGACGTGCTGCTGAGCGCCGGCTACTACGTCTACGACTGGAACACCATCGGCCTGGCCTACGCCAAGCTGGTCAAGACCGGTGACGGTGCGGACCTGATCGACATGTACGCCGGTCCCGGCGACGACAACGGTTTCGCCGTCTACAACGCGGTGCAGTGCACCGACGCGGTGTGGCCGAACTGGAAGAAGACCGAGGCCGACGCCTGGCGCGTGCACGCCAAGCACCCGTTCCTGACGTGGGGCAACACCTGGTACAACGCCCCCTGCCTGAACTGGCCGGCCCCGTCGCGCAAGGCGTTCGAGGTCAGCGGCAAGAAGGTCAAGTCGCCGATCCTGATGATCGGTGAGACCAACGACGCCGCGACGATCTTCTCCGGCGCGATCGTCACCCGCAAGGCGTTCCCGACCTCGTTCCTCATCGAGGGCAAGGGTGGTACGACGCACTCCGGCTCGCTGTCCGGCGTCGCCTGCACCGACGACCTCGTCGCCAGCTACCTCGACACCGGCGTGCTGCCGAAGCGCAAGAAGCACAAGGGCAGCGACCTCAAGTGCGACCCGGTCCCGCCGCCGGCGGCGAGCGTGTCCGCCCGGGGTACCGGTCCGCTGACGGTCGACGACCGGATGCCGGCCGACCTGCGCCGGCTGCTCCTCGAGGCCCAGGCGAGCGGTCGCTGAGGAGGGCCCTGAGAAGGCACGGAAGCACCGGGTGACCTCACCCACGAGCGGGCGTCGGCGTACTCGTCGGCGCCCGCTCGGCTGTCATGGCAAGATTCGGCGCGTGAGTCGTGTGGGGAGTCTCGGTGCCGCGCTCGTCGGCGTCCTGCTCCTGACGGGCTGCAGCGGGGAGCCCAAGGTCGTCCACCAGGCCGTGCCGACGCCCGAGGCGGTCGTCACCGACTACGACGCCTCGAAGGAGCCGTCGGCCGCGGTGCTGGCCCTGGTGCCGGCGGCCGCCACGACGCTCGAGGTCACCGACTTCGACCAGCTCCGCCTGGTGCTGGGCTTCTCGACGCTCGACGGGGCCACGCCCGGCCCGGAGCGCGACCAGTTCTGGCAGAAGGTCCCGCACACCGCGGCGCTCTCCGAGGGGCTGCTGCGGCCGGTCGACCAGCGGCTGCGCAACCAGTTCGGGATCAGCCAGGACGACGTCTCGTGGGAGGCCGGCTGGTCCGGGGACTCCGGCAAGGGCTGGGTCCTCGCGTTCCACGACAAGGTGCCGATGCCCGCGATCCACCGTGCCGTCGAGGCCGGGGTCGGTCCGCTGGCCGGCGCCGTCGTCGACGACAGCCGCCACCTCGTCACCTCCGCCGCCCCGCCCGCGGCGGCCGACTCCTGGGGAGCCGACCCGGCCCTGGTCGCGCTGACGGGCACGGAGGCGGTGTCGACGTACGTCGAGCGCGGCTGCACGCCCTTCGACACGGTCTTCGGCTCCGGCATGGAGAAGCAGCTCGCCGCGGCACCCGCCGCTGCTCTGCACGGGCTCGACGAGCTCGACGCCTGGTCGGTCGCCCTCGGCACCGAGCTGGTGACCGTCCAGCTCGGCGAGAAGCGCAGCGACGCCTTCGACCGGGTCCGGCTGGCCGACGTGATGCCGCCGACCGACCCGGACTTCGGCCTGGTCATGAGCCGCGGCGTCGCGGACCCGGCGAGCGGCCGGCTGGGCTACGTCCTCAATGACCCGGTGGCCGCGGCGCGGCTGACCCGCGCGGGGCACCTGCCCTTCACGGTCTGCCCGAGCTGACGCCGCTCAGGCGCCACTGAGCTCGTCGTACTGCGCCTTGTCGTGGGCGCAGATGACGGTGACCTCGTCGTTGCCGCGGGCCAGCGCCTGGAGCCGCTCGAGGTTCGCGAGCCGCGCCCGGTTGTCGATCGCCATCAGCCGCTGGAACGCGGTGAGCGACACCGGGCAGGTCGGCGGGTCGGCGAGCTGGCCGCCGTGGAAGAAGGCGTCGCCGGCGTGGAGCAGCCAGCGGCCGTCGTCACGGCGTACGGCGACCCCGGAGTGGCCGCGGGTGTGGCCGTGCAGCGGGATGATCACGACGTCGTCGGCGAGCGCGGTGACCGACGCGAACCCGAACCAGTCGTCGCCGCCCTCCTCGTGGAGGGTCCACTGCGGGCCATGCGCCCACTGGGCGCCGACGTACCGGGCCTTCTCGCGCAGGCTCGGGTGCGTGGCGGCGGCGTGCTCGGTCGCGTGCACGTGCACCCGGGCGTTCGGGAAGTCGCCGATGCCGCCGGCGTGGTCGAGGTCGAGGTGGGTGAGCACGATGTCGGTGACGTCGGCCGGGTCGTGGCCGCGCGCCTTCACCTGCGCCAGGGCGGTCTCGCCCGGGTCGAGGTCGGGGCGCACGGTGGTGAGGAACGGCCGACCGAGCCGCTTGCGGTCGGCGAGGTCGCCGGTACCGAAGCCGGTGTCGACGAGGGCGAGCCCGTCGGGCCGCTCGAGGAGCAGGACGTGGGCGACCATGGGGGGAGCGAGGGCGGGCCTCATGGTCGCGCAGTTGAGGTGGGAGATCCGCACGGCGTCAGGGTGTCACAGCTCGAGGTCGTGGAGTCGCTGAACCGTCGGTGACGTCGGCACGGTGCTCGGGTCGGGTGCGGTGCCGAACAGCCGGTCCGCCGTACCCGCGGTGGTGACGGTGAACCAGTAGTGCTCGCTCTTGTAGTGGTGCAGGCGGTGGTTGCGCCAGACCTTGCGGTACCACGCCGAGCGGGGCCGGTAGTCGCTGTGCAGCAGGTAGTGGGTCCACTCGTACGCCGACTTGATCGCGTAGATCGCCGTCAGCAGGGTGAACATCGCGCTCGTCGTCGGTGTGACGAGCCAGGCGAGCACGGTCCAGGCGGGCGCGAGCCAGAGCTGGGCCTGCCACGGGATGAAGACGAGCGGGATGGCGCGCGGGTCGGCGTGGTGTGCGCGGTGCTTGCGGGCGAGCAGGGGGTCGAGGGTGATCGGGCCGACGTGGCGTGGCTTCCAGTGCAGGATGAACACGTGGACCACCCACTCCACGACCGGCAGGATCGCGACCAGGCCGGCCGGGATCGCCAGCTCCCACCAGCTCCCCGGCCCCGACAGGATGCGGCCCGTGACCGCGGCGGCCAGGCAGGTCGCCAGCAGGTAGGGGCTCGGGTGGCGCCAGAACTCGACGAACACCTCGCCCAGCGTCTGGTTGGTACGCCGTCCGGCGGCCCGGTCGCCGACGTACTTCCCGTCCAGGCGGGCCTCGTCCTCGGCCAGCCGTCGTGCGGCGTGCGCCTCACGCGGGCTCACCTCTCGTCCCCCATCGCGGCGAAGGCACCGAGCAGCGTGTCGGCCGTCGGGGTGAGCACCCGGGCCGCGGCGGCGCGGGCGGTGGCGGTGTCGCCGGAGCGGATCGCGGCGGTGAGCAGCCGGTAGGGCTCGACCTGCCCGACCTCGCCGGCGAGCACGGTCGCCAGCGCGGGGAGCGCGGGCTCGTAGGCGGCGCGCAGGCTGTTGAACATCAGCCGGAACACCATCGAGTCGGCGCCATCGACGAGCAGGTCCCAGTAGTCGAGGGCGAGCACCTGCCACGCGACCGCGTCGGTGGTCGAGGCCATCGTGTCGGAGACGGCGTCCAGGTCGGTGGCGAGAGCGGGGCCGCCGCGCTCGGCGGCGAGAGCGGCGATGCCGGGTCCGACCTCGGCCCGGGCCTCGAGCACGCTGCGGCCGATCGACGTGTCGAGCTGCCCACCGCGGACGAGCAGCCGCGGCAGCAGGTCGAGACCGGCGGCGCGGCGGAAGTCGCGGACCAGGGTGGCTCCGCCGTGGCGGACCTCGACCAGCCCGGTCTGCGCGATCCGCTGCAGTGCCTCGCGCACGGCCGGGCGGGAGATGCCGAGCACCTCGGCGAGACGACGCTCGCTGGGCAGCGGCTCGCCGGCGGGCAGCTCGCCGTCGACGACCTCGTCGAGGAGCTGGTCGAAGACCTGGTCGGACACCGAGCGGCGGGTGACGGGGCGGAGGGCCATGGGGGCACCGTAGGCCGGCCTACGGCAGGTGGTCAAGTGGTCAGACCAGTTGCCTGATCCCGATGCCCGCCGGTGTGCGGGCGACTCGTAGGCTGCTGACGTGGTGCGGTGGTGGAGCATGCGGTTGTGGGGTGCCCACCTGCTCGGACTGGTCTGCGTGTCGATCGCGGTCGGCATGGGCGTGTGGCAGTACGACGCCTGGCAGGCTCGCCGCGACGCCGAGCGGGTCGACCTGACCCACGCGAAGCCGGTCGCGATGACCGACCTGATCGGCCCCGACGACCCGTTCCCGACGGCCGGCCTGGGACGTCCGGTCGAGGTGCGCGGCACCTTCCTGCCCGAGGGCACCGTGCTGGTGTCCGGCCGGGCCGGTGCGACGGGTGTCGACGGCGACTGGCTGGTCACCCCGATCACGGTGGGTGACGCGGACGCTCCCGCCGTACCCGTGGTCCGGGGGTGGGTGCCCGCCGGCACCGACCCCGCGAGCCTGCCGGCCCCGCCGAGCGGCGAGGTCGACCTGGTCGGCTGGCTGCAGCCGCCCGAGGGCAGCGGCCAGGAGGACGACGACCCGCGCGACGACGTGCTGCCGGAGCTGCGGATCGCCGACCTGGTCCAGCGCGTCGACCAGGACCTGTACGGCGCCTACGTGGTCGCCGAGGAGCCGCTGGCCGCCGACGCCGCGGCCGGGATCGACGGCGCGACGCTCGACCAGCTGCCGGAGGCGAGCCGGTTCACCGGGCTGCGCAACATCCTGTACGCGATCGAGTGGTGGGTGTTCGCCGCCTTCGCGGCCTTCCTGTGGTTCCGCTACGTGCGCGACGCCACGTCCGAGCGGGTGCTCGAGGAGGCCGACGCCGAGGCGGGCGAGGAGCCCGTCGTACGCTCGGACCCGTGACCAAGCTCTTCAACGTCTACCGCGTGCTCGCGCTCGTGGTCGGCGTGCTCCTGCTCGTCGGCACCGTCGGCTCGCTGCTGAAGTACCTGCTCCAGGACGGCACCACGCTCCAGCGGCTGGGTGACGACCTCACCCCGATCTGGCTGGTGCACGGCTGGGTCTACATCGTGTACGTCGTCGTCGCCTTCCTGCTCACGCAGAAGGCGCGCTGGACGATCCCCCAGCTCGGCCTGATGCTCATCGCCGGCCTCGTCCCCGGCCTGATCTTCTGGGTCGAGCGCCGGGTCGCCCAGCGCCTGCGCGAGGACCACGCGGAGCTCGCGCAGGGCTGAGCCTGCTGCAGGCGACTAGTCCTGCGGCTCCTCCGGCAGCGGGTCCGTGAGCGGGTCCGGGCGCGCGTCGGCCGGCGCGGGCGGCGGCGGGACCTGGTCGGGCTCGTCGATCGGCTCGGCCGCGGCAGGGGGAGCGGGTGGGGTCGGTGCGGTCGGCATCGCGGGCGAGGTCGGCTCGGGGGCCGACTGCCACGGGGACTCGTTGCCGCCCTGCAGCTTCTTGGCCACCGCACTCACGATCGCCCCCAGTGCACCGAGGACCACCAGCTTCTTCAGCTTTCCCATGCCCTGCGCTCCCTTCGTCGTTCCCGACCCCGGCCGGGTCGACGACTCCATCCCACCACGTCCCCGGCGGCGGGGGTCAACCCCTGGCGAGTGGTGGCCGGGCGTGTGGCCGTGCGTGTGCTCGTCAGTAGGATCGAGGTCGTTCCGCACCACACCCGTACCACCTGGAGACGAGGCACTTCCATGGCAGAGCAGCAGGCCGTCCTGAAGACCAACAAGGGCGACATCACGCTCAACCTGTTCCCGAACCACGCGCCGGAGACGGTCGCCAACTTCGTCGGCCTGGCCAAGGGCGAGAAGGCGAACTCGGCGAAGGGTGCGGGCGAGCCGTTCTACGACGGCCTGATCTTCCACCGCGTCATCGAGGGCTTCATGCTGCAGGGCGGCTGCCCGCAGGGCACCGGCACCGGTGGCCCGGGCTACCAGTTCAAGGACGAGCCGCACCCCGAGCTCACCTTCGACAAGCCGTACCTGCTCGCGATGGCCAACGCCGGCCCGGGCACCAACGGCTCGCAGTTCTTCATCACCACCGCGCCGACGACGTGGCTGAACTTCAAGCACACCATCTTCGGCGAGGTCGCCGACCAGGCCTCCCGCGACGTCGTCGACGCGATCGACAAGACGCCGACCGGTCGCATGGACCGTCCCGTCGAGGACGTCGTCATCGAGTCCGTCGAGATCATCGGCTGACCCACCCCGCATGAGCACCCCTCCGGTCGGAGTGCCGACCTGCTACCGGCACTCCGACCGTGAGACCTGGATCCGCTGTCAGCGCTGTGACCGCCCGATCTGCCCCGACTGCATGCGCGAGGCGTCGGTCGGCTTCCAGTGCCCCGAGTGCGTCGCCGAGGGGCGCACGTCGGTGCGCCAGGCGCGCACGGCGTACGGCGGCCAGATCACCGGCAACCCGGGCGCGGTCTCGATCGCGCTGATCGGCATCAACGTCGTCGTGTGGGCGGCGATCATGGCGACCGGCCGCTACGGCAGCAAGCTCTACGAGCTCTTCGCGCTCGCCGCCACGGGCTCGTGCCGGGAGAACGACGGCAGCTACTACCCGCTGATCAACGAGGCGCAGTGCCACGCCGGCACCACCGCCCACTGGGCGAGCGGCGTCAGCGACGGCGCCGTCTGGCAGCTGCTCACCTCGATGTTCACCCACGTCGAGCCGTGGCACCTGGGCTTCAACATGCTCGCGCTGTGGGTGCTCGGCCCGCAGCTCGAGGCGATCCTGGGCCGCGGCCGGTACCTCGCGCTCTACCTGCTCTCCGGACTGGCCGGCTCGGTGGCCGTCTACTGGCTGTCCAACGAGCAGGCCACCACCGTCGGCGCATCCGGTGCCGTGTTCGGCCTGATGGGCGCGCTCCTGGTGGTCGGCCTCAAGATCGGCGGCAACGTGCAGAGCCTGCTGGTCTGGATCGGCATCAACGTGGCTCTGACCTTCAGCGTCCACAACGTCTCCTGGCAGGGCCACTTCGGCGGCTTGGTCGGAGGCGCGGCGATCGCCGCCGTGCTCGTGCTGGCGCCGAAGGAGCGTCGCACGGCCGTGCAGGCGGCGGGCCTGTCGGCCATCGGCGCCGTGCTCGTCGCCGCCACCGTGCTCCGCACGCTCACCCTCACCTGACCCGGCAGGAACTGGCTCGCGAATCGCGTCGACCCGGCACAAAGTGGCTCGCGAATCGCGTCGACCCGGCAGAACTTTCTGCCGGGTCGGCTGCTTTTTCGAGCCAGTTTCTGCCGGGTCGGCGTTTTCCCCAGGCTTTTCCACCGATGTGGATGAATGACACCCATGTAGTTCTCCCCAGCTGTGGACAGCCTTGGGGAAAACCACCGGTGGAAAAACAACCGCGCCGGCGGGACCACGAGGGTCCGCCGGCGCGGCGTACGAGCAGCGGGAGGCCTACTCCCAGCGGGTGGCGAAGGCGAAGCCGACGGCCATGAACCCGATGCCGACGAACAGGTTCCTCTGGCCCAGGTCGTTGAGGATCGGGATGTCCTTGGGGTCGTTGCCCGTCAGGAAGATGTAGAAGACGCAGATCCACAGCAGGCCGATGAGGAAGCAGGCCAGCATGCTGATGACGACGCCGCGGCCACGACCCATCGGGGTGGACGGGTGGGCGGAGACCATCAGGCCGAGGAAGAACGCGATGAAGCCGATCAGGTAGTTCTTCGTGTCGAGGTCGGCGAAGAAGGACGGACCGCCCGGCTGGACCGGCTTGCCGCTCTTCGTGAACGTCGAGGTCCAGCCGTCCGAGGGGCGGATGCCGTAGTACGTGTAGAGGATCCAGCCGATACCGCCGAGGATCAGCACCAGCGCGATGGCGAAGCGGATGCTCAGCAGCGGGCCGCGATCGGGGTCGCCGAAGACCTCGCGCTCCTTGCGCTTCGACAGGCGGGACGACTTCGCCACGGGTGGCTCCTCGATCAGGTTCAGTGGTGGTGGACACTGTCAGTATGACGGGTGCCCACGCCGGAGGTACGACGGGCCGCCGACCCGAGGCGCGCGATCGCTCCAAGGCGTGGCGGGTGGGCACCCCTGCGGTGGTGCTGCTGTGCGGTGCGCTGCTCGCCGTCTCGGCCACCAACAGCGAGGGATCCGACCTGCGACCCGGTCGCTACACCGACCTCGCGGGGCTGGTCGAGGGCGAGGCGTCGGACTACCGCAAGGTCGAGGCGAGGTACCAGGAGCTGTCCGACCAGGTCGAGCGGCTCAGCGCCGGCGTCGGCGACAAGGGAGTGCGCGACGCGCGGCGCGAGATCGCCAAGCTGCGTGACCCGGCGGGCATGACGCCGCGCACCGGGCCGGGCCTGAAGATCACCCTCTCCGACGCGCCGGAGGAGCTCCTCGACGACGCCGTGGAGCGCAACAGGCACCTCGACCCCGACGACCAGCTCAACCTCAACCGGTTCGTGGTGCACCAGCAGGACATCCAGGCCCTGGTCAACGCGCTGTGGCGGGGAGGCGCCACCGCCGTCACCATCGCGGGCCAGCGGGTGATCTCCACGACCGGCATCCGCTGCAAGGGTCCCGTGGTCCAGCTCCAGGGCGAGCCGTTCCCGCAGCCCTACGTCATCGAGGCGGTCGGCGACGAGGGCGACCTCTACTCCTCGGTCGCCGGCGACCCGATCGTCGCCGGCTACCGCAAGGACGCCGACAACCCGCTCATCGAGATGGGATGGGACCTCGAGGTCGAGGACCGGATCGAGGCGCCGGCGTACGACGGCCTGGTCGACCTGCAGTACGCCCGGCCCCTGCGCTGAGGCGCCCCCGACTCACCCCAGCGGGTTGAGCGGGTCGGTCCCGTTGGCGACCTCCTGGCCGTCGCTGACGCCGTCGCCGTCGGTGTCCGGGTTGGTCGGGTCGGTGCCGCGGGCAGTCTCGTCGGCGTCGGGCAGCCCGTCGCCGTCGGTGTCGACGACCGGCGGCGCCGGCTCGTAGACCGACACCAGGATGACGACGTTGGCACCCTTCGGCAGCGTCCCGTCGGCGGGGATCTGCTCGGTGACCCGGCCCTTCTTCTGGCTGGTGTCGTCGGCGCGGGCGTCCCGGGCGACGGGTACGAAGCCGGCGGCGCGGATCGCTTGCTCGGCGGCGGCCTGCTTCATGCCGACCACGTTGGGCACCGTCTCCGGCCCGTCGGACAGGCACAGCTGGACGGTGGCGTCCTGGTCGACCATCGTGTTGGCGGTCGGGGTCTGCTCGACGACGGTGTTCTTGGGGTCGTCGGTGTCGCACTCGCGCGAGGTGATGTTGCGCTCGGCGATCCCCGCGTCGACCAGGGTCTGGATCGCCGCCTTGCGCTTCTGCTCGACCACCGAGGGCAGCGCGAACTGCCCCTTGCCGAGCGAGACGACGAAGCTGATCCGGGTGCCGGCCTCGACGTAGTCGTCACCGACCGGGTTCTGCTCGATGACCCGGCCCGCCTCGATGGTGTCGTCGTTGCGGACGCTGACGGTGCCGACCTCGAAGCCGGCCTTGCCGATCGCGGCGCGGGCGTCGTCCTCGGTCATCCGGACCACGTTCGGGACCCGCTCCGGCGGTGGCGTGTTGTCGAAGAGCCGGGGCAGCACGAAGAACGCCGTACCGATCAGCGCGGCGATGAGCAGGCCGAGGAGGACCCACAGGGTCGCCCGGCTGCGGCGGTCGCTCTCGCGGTCGCGGTCGGGCGGCAGCGGCTGCCGGATCGCGGTCTCGTGGTGCTCGACCGGGGCGGCGTGCCGCGGCGCGACGACCGAGGTCTCGCTGGTCTCGGAGGGCAGCACGGCCTGCACCGGCCGTCCCGCGAGGTAGCGCTCGATGTCGGCGCGCATCTGGGCGGCCGACTGGTAGCGGTCCTCGACCCGCTTGGCGAGCGCCTTCATCACGATGGCGTCGACCTCGGGGGTGAGGTCGTCCTCGTGCCGCGACGGGGGTACGGCGGGTTCGCGGACGTGCTGGTAGGCGACCGCCACCGGCGAGTCGCCGACGAACGGCGGCCGCCCGGTCAGCAGCTCGTAGAGCAGGCAGCCGGCGGAGTAGACGTCGGAGCGGGAGTCGACGGTCTCGCCACGGGCCTGCTCGGGGGAGAGGTACTGCGCGGTGCCGACGACGGCCGCGGTCTGGGTCATCGAGGACTGGGCGTCGCTCATCGCGCGGGCGATGCCGAAGTCCATCACCTTGATGTCACCGGACGGGGTGAGCATGACGTTGCCGGGCTTGATGTCGCGGTGGATGATCCCGGCGCGGTGGCTGTAGTCGAGCGCCGACAGCACGCCGCTGGTGATCTCCAGGGCCCGCTCGGGCAGGATCTTGCGGCCCTCGCGCAGGATGTCGCGCAGGGTGCGCCCGGCGACGTACTCCATCACGATGTAGGGGACCACCTCGGTGCTGCCGTCGAGGTGCGTCGTGCGCTCCTCGCCGGTGTCGTAGACCGCGACGATCGCCGGGTGGTTCAGCGACGCGGACGACTGCGCCTCGCGGCGGAACCGGGCCTGGAAGGTGGCGTCGCTGGCGAGGTCGGTGCGCAGCCGCTTGACGGCCACGACCCGACCCAGCCGGGTGTCGGTGCCCTTGCGGACCTCGGCCATGCCGCCGCGGCCGAGGAGCTCACCGAGCTCGTACCGTCCGCCGACGACGGGCCGGCCGGCGCCGGGCTCGTGCGGAGGAGTGGTCACTGGGCACCACCTGTCAGGTCGGTGGGAGCGGTGGGCAGGGTGATCGGGTTGCTGGGCTCGGTCGGCTCGGTGCTCGGCTCCTCCGGGGCCGGGCCCCAGTAGTAGACGACGATCGCGTCGCCGACGGTGAGCGTGCCGTTGCGGGAGAACCGGGACACGGTGCCCTCGTCGCAGCCGCCGTCGTTGGTCTGGGAGTCCTGCTCCCAGGTGACCTTGAGGCCGTCGGCGCGCAGGTCGGCGACGGCGTCGTGGTAGTCGCTGAAGCAGGTGTACTGGTCCTCGTCGACCTCGACCGTCTTCGGCGCCTCGGTGGTCGGCTCCGTCGTGGGCTCGGTGGTCGGCTCCGTCGTGGGCTCCGTCGTCGGCTCCGAGGTCGGCGTCGTCGTGTCCTCGACCACGGGGGTGTCGTCGCCGCGGTTGCCGAGGAGCAGCACGGCCGCGACCACGGCGAGGATGACCAGCACGATCACGGCGACCGCGATCGGCCACGGCGACCTGCGCCGCTCGTCGTCGTCCGGTGCGGGCCGGCTGTCGCCGGCATACGCCGCCGGGCTGTCCAGGCGGCGCATCGGCTGCGACGGCGGGCTGGCGGGCACCGGGGCGGGCACGGGCGGCACGACGCCGGTCAGCACCCGGGTCCCTTCGTCGGGATCGGGGGTCGCGGCGGCGGCCGCCACCTCGGGCGAGCGGAGCGCATCGGCGAAGGCGGCGCCGTCGGGGTACCGCTCGGCCGGGTCCTTGGCCAGCGCCCGGCGTACGACGGCCGCGAGCGGCCCTGGCACGCTCGGCGGCAGCTGCGGGACGGGCTGCTGGAGGTGGGCGAGCGCGGTCGCGACCGGCGTCTCGGCCTCGAACGGGCGGCGCCCGGACAGGCACTCGAAGGCCACGACACCGAGCGAGTAGACGTCGGAGGCGGGCGTCGACGGGTTGCCGCGGGCCTGCTCGGGGCTGAGGTACTGCGGCGTGCCCATCACCGAACCGGTGCGGGTCAGCGCGACCGAGTCGAGCGCGCGGGCGATGCCGAAGTCGGTGATCTTGACCGTGCGGTCGGAGGTCACGAGCAGGTTCGCCGGCTTCACGTCGCGGTGCACGATGCCGGCGCGGTGGGCGACGCCGAGCGCGTCGGCGGCCTGCGCCATCAGGTCCTGCACCACCCCGGTGTCGAGGGTGCGGCCGCTGGCGCGGGCGTTGGACAGCAGCGCCGAGAGCGGCTGGCCGTCGACCAGCTCCATGACGAGGTACGGCGGCAGGTCGTCGCCGGCTCCCTCGGCGTGGCCGCCGGCGCCGTAGTCGTAGACCCCCGCGATGCCCGGGTGGTGGAGCGCGGCGGCGCTGCGCGCCTCGCCCTCGAACCGGCTGCGGAACGTCGCGTCGTCGGCGTACTCGGGCTTGAGCACCTTGACCGCGACCGGCCGGCCGAGCCGGGTGTCGGTCGCGCGCCAGACCACGCCCATGCCGCCGGTGGCGATCACGGAGTCGAGGCGGTAGCGACCGGCCCGGTCGGCGTACCTGCTCTGCTCGGTCACTTCTTCAACACCGCTTCCATCACTGCCTTCGCGATCGGACCACCGAGCTGGCCGCCCGCGATCTCGCCGCACGCCACGTCCGGCGCCTCTTCGATCATGACTGCCACCGCCACCTCGGCGTCCTCCGCCGGGGCGAAGGACACGAACCAGGCGTACGGCGGCTTGCCGCCCGCGCTGCACAACGAGTCGCCGCGCTGCGCCGTGCCTGTCTTGCCGGCCACCTTGACGCCGGGGATCGCGGCCGGCGACGCCGTTCCGTTGTCGACGGTCGCCTCGAGCAGCTGGGTGAGCTCACCGGCGGTCTGGGCCGACACGGCGTGCTCGTTGAACACCTCGGGCTCGCTCGTGCGCAGCACGTTGAAGCCGGCGGTCTGCACCTTCTCGACGAGGTAGGGCCGCATCAACGTGCCCTGGTTGGCGATCGCCGCGGTGACCATGGCCATCTGCAGCGGCGTCGCCTGGACGGTGTTCTGGCCGATGCCGGTCTGCGCGGTCTCGGCCAGGCTCAGCTCGCGGGTGCCGCCGCCCTCGCTCTCCGGGACATCGACGCTGGCCGGGTAGACCGACTGGACCTGGCCCTGCAGGTCGCGCAGGTAGTCGCTGTTGAAGCCGAACGCCTCGGCCTGGGCGCGCATCTTGTCGGGGCCGACGTCGACCGCGAGCTGCGCGAAGGTCGTGTTGCACGACCACTCCATGGCGGTCGCGAAGGAGACCTTCGCCGGGCTGCACTGGCTGCGCCCGTCGTTGGCGATCCGGTGGGTGGTGCCCGGCGGTTGGTACGTCGCGCCCGCGGGGACCTGGTCGCCGGCGTGGAACTTGCCGTTCTCGATCGCGGCCGCCGCGGTCACCAGCTTGAACGTGGAGCCGGGGAACAGGCGGGTGCGGATCGCCCGGTTGAGCAGCGGCTCCCGCTCGTCGGCGTCGAGCCCCTTGTAGGCGGCCGACGCCTTGGCGGAGTCGTGGCTGGCCAGCTCGTTGGGGTCGTACGACGGGTAGCTGGCCATCGCGAGGATCCGGCCGGTCTTCGGCTGGATCGCCACCACGGAGCCCTCGCCGCGCGGGCCGAGGGTGTCGCGCAGGCCCTCGAACGCGGCCTTCTGCGCGGCCGCGTCGAGGGTGAGCACGACGTTGCCGCCCTGCGCGGTCTCGCCCTTGAGCAGGTCGACGAGCCGGGTCACGAACAGCTGCGGGTCCTCGCCGGTGAGCACGGCGTTCTGGCTGCGCTCGATGCCGGTCTGGCTGCCGAGCTGCAGGTAGCCGGTGACCGGGGCGAACATCCGGGCGCCGGCCTCCGGGTAGACCCGCAGGTACTTGTAGCGGTCGTCGACCGGCTTGCTCGTCGCCACCGGCTCGTCGCCGACGATGATCTGGCCCCGCTCGCGGCTGTACGACGCCTCGGCGACCCGGGCGTTGCGCGGGTCCTTGTTGTAGGAGCCGGACTTCACGAACTGCACGTAGGTCACGTTCGCCATCAGGGCGAGGAACAGGAACATGCAGAAGATGGAGACCGCTCGGATCGGCTTGTTCATCGCTCGGGCACCACCTTCACGATCTGGGTGGCCTGCTCGTCCGGGTCCTCCGCGTCGGGCGCGAGGTCGGGCAGCGGCCGGCGGGCCTGGTCGGAGATACGCAGCAGGATGGCGATGATCACCCAGTTCACGACCAGGGACGACCCGCCGTACGACAGGAATGGTGTGGTCAGGCCGGTCAGCGGGATCAGCCGGGTGACGCCGCCGATGACGACGAAGACCTGCAGCGCGAACACCGCGGCGAGACCGGTCGCGACCAGCTTGCCGAAGCCGTCGCGGGAGATGAGGGCCGCGCGCAGCGCCCGCTCCACGACGAGGCCGTAGAGCAGCAGCACCGCCATCACGGCGGTGAGACCGAGCTCCTCGCCGATGGCGGCGAGGATGAAGTCGGACTCGACGTACGGCACCCGCTGGGGCATGCCCTCACCGAGGCCGCGACCCACGAGGCCGCCCCACGCGAAGCCGTAGAGCGCCTGCACCAGCTGGTAGCCCTTGCCGTCGGCGTCGGCGAACGGGTGCAACCAGATGTCGACGCGGCTCTGCACGTGGCCGAAGATGCGGTACGCCGCGGTGGCGCCGCCGAAGAACAGGATGGCGCCGACGACGAGCCAGCCGGGACGCTCGGTGGCGACGTACAGCATGACCAGGAAGAGGCCGAAGAACAGCAGGCTGGAGCCGAGGTCGCGCTGCAGCACCAGGATGCCGAGGCTGACCACCCACATCATCAGGATCGGGCCGAGGTCGCGGCCGCGCGGCAGGTCGACGAAGACCACGCGGCGCCCGGCGAGGGCGAGCGCGTCGCGGTGGACGACGAGGTAGCCGGCGAAGGTGATGACGAGCAGCAGCTTCGCCACCTCGCCGGGCTGGAAGCTGAACGGGCCGAGCGAGATCCAGATCTTCGCGCCGTTGATGGAGGTGCCGAGGCCGGGGACCATCGGCAGGACCAGCAGCACGATCGCGGCCAGGCCCGAGGTGTAGGTGAACCGGGCGAGCAGCCGGTGGTCGGGCAGCGCGATCAGGGTGCCGACGAAGAGCGCGACGCCGAGCGTCATCCAGGTCAGCTGCTGGCTGGCGAGGCCGGTGTCCTTGGCCAGGTCGACGCGGTGGATGACCGCCAGGCCCAGGCCGTTGAGGGCTGCCACGACGGGCAGCAGCACCGGGTCGGCGTACGGCGCGACGATGCGGACCGCCACGTGGGCCGCCACGACGAGCAGGGTCAGCCAGCCGCCGTACCCGATCAGGTTGGCGGGCACCTCGCCGTCGACGCCCAGGCCGACGGCGGCGTAGGCGCCGATGCCGACGACCAGGGCGAGCACGAGCAGGAACAGCTCCGCGCCCCGCCGGCGGCGGTGCACGAATCCCATCAGCGCGGAGTTGGTGGCCATGGCGGGCCTCACGACCCCTGCGAGCCGAGGGTGGTCAGGTCTGCGGCGCCGCCCTCGGTCGGGGTGGTGAACGGGGACGCCGAGCCGGCCGGGGGCGCCGTGGTCGTGGTGGCCGGCGGGGTGGTGGCCGGCGGCTCCTCGGACTGGCGCCCGTTGGCGCCGATCCGGGTGATCGCCGCGCGGGCCCGCTCGACGGTGCCGTAGATCATCGCGCCGCCCCGGACCTCCTCCTGCGTGGACTCCTGCAGGTCCGCGACCTCGAGGTCGGAGACCTCGTAGACGTGGGAGAGGCCGGGGACGTCGACGCCGCGGTAGATGACGACGTACCCGTCGCTGTCGCCAGTGCCCTCGCCGACGTAGTACTTCTGCTGGCTCCACCAGTACGCCGTGCCGACGGCGATCCACACGATGCCGAGCACGATCGCGGCACCCAGCAGGCGCCGGGCCCAGGCGAACCGTGGCGGCGGCTGGGGCGCGTAGCGCAGCGCCTCCGGGTCGACGATCGGGTCCTCGGGGATCGCGTAGCCGACGCCCGGGATCTCGGCGGGCACCGGCTCGAGCTCACCGGTGTCGCCCGAGCGGTGGCCGCGGAACAGGCTGCGCGCCCGCCGCCGGCTCATGTCGGCGGCCGCACCGACCACCATCGGGTCGGCCGGCGGGTGCTCGGACGGGTCGACCACGTCGGCCACCACGCAGGTCACGTTGTCGGAGCTGCCGGCGTCGAGGCTGGCGCGCACCAGCTCGATCGAGGAGAACTCGGGCGTTCCGTGGGATAGCAGCTCGGTGAGCCGGTCGTCCTCGAGCACGCCGCACGCGCCGTCGCTGCACAGGAACAGCCGGTCGCCCGGCACCAGCTCGAGCGCGAACAGGTCGGGCTCCACGTCGTGGAGGCCGTCGAGCGCCTTGAGGATCAGGTTGCGGTGGGGGTGGACCCGCGCCTCCGCCTCGGTGATCCGGCCCTCGTCGATCAGGCTCTGCACGAAGGTGTGGTCGTTGGTCAGCTGGGACAGCTCGCCGTCGCGCAGCAGGTAGGCCCGCGAGTCGCCGATGTGGCCGACCGCCAACCGCTGCCCGTCGAAGAGCGCGACCGTCGCGGTGGTGCTGGTGCCGTTGAGGGCGGGGTCCTGGTCGACCTGCGCGCCGATCGAGACGTGCGCCTCGTGGAGGCCGTCGTTGACCCGGTCGATCACGTCGACCGAGCCGGGCGACTCGTCGAGCTGGCGCAGCTCGCTGATCGCCGTACCGGAGGCGATGTCGCCGCGCGCCGCGCCGCCCACGCCGTCACAGACGGCGAGCAGCCACGGGCCGGAGTAGCCGGAGTCCTGGTTGTCCTTGCGCACCCGGCCGACGTCGGAGACGGCGTACCCGTCGAGCTGGAGCAGTGGGCGCGTCACGGGGAGGGGTACGTCGACCGTGTCGGGCTGGGGGTCGTGCGGCACCTCGTCCGGCTCGGCCGGGAAGGTCTCGTCGCTCATCTACTTCCTCAGCTCCACGATGGTCTTCCCGACCCGGATCTGCGAGCCCAGGCCGACCGGGACGGGCTGGGTGAGTCGCTGGCTGCCGAGGTAGGTGCCGTTGGTGGAGCCGAGGTCCTCGACGTACCACTGGCCGCCGGACTCGACGATCCGCGCGTGCCGGGTGGAGACGTAGTCGTCGTCGAGGCGGATCGCCGCGTCGTTGCCGCGCCCGATGAGCACCGGCGCCTGCGACAGGTCGGCCACGATGCCGGTGTTGACGCCCTGCACGACCTCGACCTTGGTCGGCTGGCCGCGGCGCGGGCTGGCCGGCTTGGGCGCGCGCGGCTGCTTGCCGGGCGCAGCCGGCGCGGGCACGCGGGCACCGAACATGTCGGAGCGGATCACCGAGATCGCGGAGAGCACGAAGATCCACAGGATCGCGAGGTAGGCGATCCGGACCAGGAACAGGGTCAGCTCAGACACCGTCCACCACCTGACTTGTCTCCTGGAGCAGTCGGAGGACCAGGGACGTGTGACCGATCTGGACCCGGGAGCCGTCACGCAGGGCCGCGCGAGCGACCTTCTGGCCGTCGACGCGGATGCCGTTGGTCGATCCCATGTCGTGCACCTCGACGTGGACGGTGCCGGCGGTCGTCGTACCGGGCTGCGGGGTGGGAGCCGTGATCAGGAACTCGGCGTGTCGCCGGCTGATGCCGGGGTCGTTGATCCTCAGGTCGGCCTCGCTGCCGCGCCCGACCACCAGGCCCGGCGCCCGCAGCGGGTGCTGCGTGCCGTTGACCTCGAGCACCGCACGGGTGCGCTGGCTGCTGGAGCGGCGGCTCTGGTCGGTGACCTCGGCCTCGGCCTGGCTGCGCACCCGGAACCGCCCGGTCCCGAGGTCCTCGGCCGACTCGAACACGATCCGGATCGGGCCCGGGAAGACGTAGGACTGCAGCTCGGCGTGCTCGGTCAGCTGGGTGGCCAGCTCGGTCGCCAGCGCGGAGTCGTACGGCGCCAGCCGCTCCAGGTCGCCCTCCGACAGCTCCACGACGAAGCTGTTGGGCACCAGCCGCCGCTGCCGCGACAGCACCTGCGCCTTGTTGTCGAGCTCGCGCTGGAGCGCCGCAGCCACCTCCACCGGCTGCACCGCACTGCGGAAGGTGCGCGCGAACACGCCGGAGATCGCCTGCTCGAGCCGCTGCTCGAACCGCTGCAGTCCACCCACGTCGCTCGCCCTCCTTCCGCACGCCTCAGTCGCCGAGCCCCCTGCCCGACGGTTCCACGATCGTATCGGTGGCGCCTCGTCGTACCCGGGACCTTGGCTGCCGCACCCCCCGTTTTGGGCGTGGGGTGATGGCTGGGATAACCTTGCCCGGCTGTTGCATGACAGTGACGCGCGAGTGGCGGAATAGGCAGACGCGCACGGTTCAGGTCCGTGTGTCCGAAAGGACGTGGGGGTTCAACTCCCCCCTCGCGCACGTGAGAAGGCCCCGGTCGAGAGACCGGGGCCTTCGTGCTTCTCGACCCGCCGGCGCTCGCGGCCGCGGAGCGTCCACGACGTGATCAGTCGGCGGCCTCGCGGTCGGTCAGGTCGTGCAGCAGGCGGTCCACGCTGCCCCGGAAGGCGGGGATGCTGACCTCGCCGTCCTGGCTGGCCCGCATCAGGTCCCCGGCGAGCTCGCGGACCTTGACGTTGCGGTTGCGCGACCACCACCGCAGCATCGAGAACGCTGCGTCCGGGCCGAAGCCGTACACCATCATCAGTGCGCCCTTGGCCTGCTCGATCACGGCCCGGTGCTCCGCGCTGGCCTCGACGGCGGCCTGCGCGGCGTCGCGCGCGACGGCGTCGAGGTCGTCGGTGAGGTCGATGAAGTAGCCCTCGATGGTGGTGACGTCGTCCGGGTCGCACACCGCCCGCTGGCCGACGAGCACCACCGATCGCTCCACGTCGTCAGCGCCGGTCAGCTGGTAGGCGATGCTGAAGGGAGCCGCGGTGGCGACCATGGCGTCCAGGGCGTCCTTGATCCGGGTCGCATCGTCGGGTGCGGCGGCGTCCAGGACGGTCTGCAGGGTGGGCTCGACGGTCGTGGGTGCGAGCCCGTGGATGCGGTAGGTCTCGGTGTCCCACTGCCAGTCGCCGGTCGCGAGGTCGAAGGCGAACCGGCCAGTGACGGCTTCTCGCTCGTCGGCCATCACAGCAGGATCGCAGACCCCCTCGATGCTCCGCCAGCAGCGGCGCAACCGGTTCGAGGGGCCGGAGACCGACTGCCGTCGATCGCTCGGGGGTACCGCGAGGTCACGGCGAGTCGGGGGCTGCAGACTCGTGTCTTGTCGAGGTTCTCGGGGTCGAGAATCCTGCCCCGGGGGCCGCCTCGAACAGCCGGGCCGGCGACGGATCAGACCGGTGTGGTGTAGCGCAGCTTGTGCACCTGCAGGATCGCGGTGGTCTCGACGCTGGTGACGCCGGGGATCGGGTTCACCTTGTGGCGCAGCAACTCCCACAGCTGACTGCCGCGATGGCGGCGGAGGGCCGGGCCGACGAGCTGCACCTCGAGCGCTTCGCCCCCGCAGCCGTCATCGCCCCGGCCGACGGGAGCGGCGGCTTCGAGGTCGAGCTGGCGAGCAGTGGCCGGCTGGTCGACGTACCGCCCGACCAGAGCGTGCTCGACGCGGTCCGGGCCGCCGGGGTGGACGTCATGCCACGTCGATGCTGATCTGCGTCTCCCGGGACGCGTGCCCGCGGCTCGTGCTGGACCTCTGATCGCCAGCGGTCAGGGACGCTGGGTGAGCCAGCCGGGCAGGTCGCCGACGGGCCGGTTGCCGGCGATCCGGGCGAGAGCGTCGACCATGGCGTCGTACTCGACCGCGCCGAGCTCGCTGCGCCAGCGATCGGCGACGCGTTCGAAACCGGCGGCGCTCGCGGCCAGGAGCTCGTCGGCCCGAGGGGTGCGCCGCAGCAGTACCGCGCGCCGGTCGCCGGGGACCGGCTCCCGGAGCAGGTAGCCGGCGTTGGCCAGGCCCGCGGCGGTCTTGGCCGCGGCCTGCTTGGAGACGCCGAGGCGGTGGCCGAGCTCGTTGATGGTGCAGCCGTCGGGGCCGATCGCCTGGAGGGCGAAGCCGTGCAGCGGGCGGGCCTCGGCGTGTCCCTGCTCGGCGAGCTCGGCGTGGAGTGCGTCGACGCCGTCTCGGAAGGCGCCGGCGAGCAGCAGGATCACGCGCCACGCGGGCTCGTTCACGACATCGCCTCCTGATCGACAACCTGGTTGACGGTATCGCACGTGCGGTCTACTGTGATCGACAACCACATTGTCTATATCGAGGAGCAGAGATGTCGGTTCTCAAGATCGCCCGTGCGCAAGCCCGGGTCACGACCACTCCGAACGCCACGATGACGACCCTCGCGTCGCCGACCCAGGGCGGCTCCGGGCCGCTGAGCCTGTGGCGCGTCGACATGGAGGCCGGCCAGTACGGTCCGGAGCACGCCTTCGACGTCGAGCAGGCCTGGCACCTGCTGGACGGGGTGGCGACCGTCGTCGTCGATGAGCGGTCGATCGAGCTGGCCGCCGGCGACACCGTGGTCCTCCCGCGCGGCAGTCGCCGGCGGATCGGTACGTCGACCGGGGCTGCCTTCGTCGTCACCGGTCCCGCCGACGGGCTCGCGACCCCGCTCGGCGACGGCGCCGGGGATCCGGTCGCACCGGCCTGGATCCGGTGACCGCCGGGCGGTGAGCGGCGTCACGCCAACAGTTGGTTGACATGTCAACGTGTTTCCGAGATGGTTGACTCATCAACCAAAGTCCTACCGCCTCAGGAGCCAGCACCATGAGCGAGTCCACCGCCCTCACCGACATCACCGGCGACTACACCCTCGACAC
Organism: Nocardioides sp. F233; assembly: GCF_057813895.1. Lineage (NCBI taxonomy): Bacteria > Bacillati > Actinomycetota > Actinomycetes > Propionibacteriales > Nocardioidaceae > Nocardioides > Nocardioides sp. F233. Next base: position 227,995 of record NZ_JBVASH010000006.1, on the reverse strand, counting down.
CGCGCACAGCCGCCTCGGCTTCGTCGCGCGCCACGCGGTGGTCACCAAGGTCCGCGGCCAGTTCACCGACTGGAACGCGACCGCTCACATCGACACCGCGAACCCCGCCGCCTCCTCGGTCACCGTGACCATCAACCCGGCCAGCGTCTCGACCGGCTCCACCGACCGCGACGGTCACCTGACCTCGCCGGACTTCTTCGACACCGCCGCGTTCCCCGAGTGGAAGTTCGTCTCCACCCACGTCACCCGCGACGGCGACGAGTGGGCCATCACCGGCGACCTGACCATCAAGGACACCACCAAGCCGGTCACCATCGAGTTCGAGGAGAACGGCTCCGCCAAGGACCCGTTCGGCAACATCCGCGTCGGGTTCGAGGGCGACGTCACCGTCAACCGCAAGGACTGGGGCCTGACCTGGAACGCCGCACTCGAGACCGGCGGCGTCCTCGTCTCGGAGAAGATCAAGCTCGAGTTCGACATCTCCGCCATCAAGAACGCCTGAGCTCCACCAGCACCACACCGGCCCGTCACGCTCACGCGCGGCGGGCCGGTGTCGTCGTACGGCGAAAGCGCCGAAGGTCCGGGGCTGTCGCGTCGGTCCCGGCGGTGCCACGCTGGGAGGACACCCGTCGTGAGGAGCCCATCCATGAGCACGTACCAGGTCGGATACTTCGTCGGCAGCCTCTCCTCGACCTCGATCAACCGGATCCTGAGCCAGGCCCTGATCAACCTGGCGCCGGCGGACCTCGCGTTCACCGAGATCCCGATCGGCAACCTGCCGCTCTACAGCCCGGACTTCGACGCCGACTACCCGCCCGAGGCCCGGGCGCTGAAGGACGCCATCGCGGCCTCGGACGCCCTCCTGTTCATCACCCCGGAGTACAACCGGTCGATCCCCGGCGCGCTGAAGAACGCGATCGACTGGGCGTCGCGGCCGTGGGGGCAGAACTCCTTCGACCACGTGCCGGCAGGCGTCATCGGCGCCTCGATCGGCCAGATCGGGACGGCCGTCGCGCAGCAGAGCCTGCGCGGGGTGCTCAGCTTCTGCAACGCGCGCCAGATGACCGCGCCCGAGGCCTACATCTACTTCAACCCCGAGGTGTACGTCGACGGGCAGGTCACCGACGAGGGCACGGCGGACTTCCTGCGCGGCTACCTGACGGAGTTCCGCGACCACGTCGAGCGCGTGCTGACGGTGCTGCCCCGCAACCCCTAGGCATCGACCGCTGCGGTCACGGGGCGCAGCTGGAGCACGCGGACTTCGTCGCGCACCACTGGACGCCCGATCCGCGCCGGCCGTGGCGCCGCGTTGAACCCGAGCACCCCTGCGACGACGAGCACCAGCGCCACGGCCAGGCCGGTCCCGATCGCCTCACCGAACAGCGGTACGGCGGCCACGGCCGTGACGACCGGGCTGAGCGCGCCGCCGACGGCGGCGACACCACCGCCGAGCGTGCGGACGGCGTGGGTGTAGCAGAGCGTGGAGAGCAGACCGGTGCCGATGCCCTGGAGGACGACGAAGGACAACAGGTCGGTGGGGCGCACCGATCCGGTGAGCAGGTGGGAGGGCGCGAGGCCGCTGAGCATCACCGCGAGCGCGGCGACGGTCGAGCCGGCGCACACGCCGACGACGATCTCCAGCGGCCTCAACGAGGTGCGCTGCAGGCCGAGCGTGTAGACCGCCCACACCGCGCCGGCCAGCAGCAGGACGCCGATCCCGCCCGGCCCCGCGCCGTCGCCGATCATCGTCGCGCTCGCGACGACGCCGGCCACGATCGCGCCGAGCGCAGCCCAGGCTCGCGGTGACACGGTGCGCTGCCGCAGGAGCAGCAGGGTGACGAACAGCGGCACCGTGCCCGGCACGAGCAGGCCGGTGAGGCCGGCGCTGGTCAGTCGTGCACCGAGCGCGAACAGCAGGTAGTGCGGCAGGCCGCCGGCCAGCAGCAGTACGACGGTCGCGGCCCGCTCCCGGGCGAGGGCCCGGAAGGTGCGGGGGAGGAGGGGCGCCAGCACCAGGAGGGGTACGGCGAAGCGCACCAGCGCGGCGTCGTGCTCGGTCAGGGTCGAGCCGCCGATCGCCCGCGACGACAGGGCGAAGGACGCCCACAGCAGCACGGTCGCCGCGAGGGCGACGTACCCGGATCTCCTCATCCCGCTCTCGTTCACGCCGCAAGATTAGGGAAATCGTGACGGCAGGCGATTGCCGAAAATGCCTCAAGAAACGGGATCTGTAGCAGGATCTGCCACATGACGACCCTCGACGCGATCGACCAGCACATCCTGCTCGAGCTGCAGCTCGACGGCCGGCTCACCAACCAGGAGCTCGCCGACCGGGTCGGGCTCTCGCCGTCGCCGTGCCTGCGCCGGGTGCGGGCGCTGGAGCAGGCCGGGGTGATCACCGGCTACCGCGCCGTCGTCGCGCCGGAGACCGTCGGCCTCGCGATCACCGCGTTCGTCCGGCTGACCCTGTCGTCGCACGCCTCCGAGGTCGTCGACGCGGTCGAGCGCGAGCTGCGGGACGTCCCGGAGATCACCGAGGCCTACCTGCTGGCCGGCGACGCCGACTACCTGGTCAAGGTCGTCGTCGCGTCGTTCCCGGCCTACGAGGCGTTCCTCCGCGACCGCCTCCGGGGGATCCCGTCGCTCGCGTCGATCGAGACCACCTTCGCCTTCGGTACGACGAAGGAGGTCTCGCCGCTCGCGATCAGCTGACCAGCACCGGCTCCTGCGCGGGAGCCGTCGAGGCAACGGGGCGCCGGGCCCGCCGCGGCCACGCCTTCTCCCCGAGCAGCACCAGCACCGCCGGCAGCACGACCAGCCGGATCACCGTCGCGTCGATCAGGATCGCGGCGGACAGCCCGACGCCCATCATCTTCATCTCCATCATCGACAGCGTCGCGAAGATGGCGAACACCGAGACCATCACGGCGGCGGCGCTGGTGATCACGCCCGCGGTGTCGGCGATGCCACGGTGCACGGCCTCACGCGCCGGCAGGCCGCGGTCGACGAGCTCACGGATCCGGCTGAGCACGAACACGTGGTAGTCCATCGACAGGCCCACGAGCACGACGAGGACGAAGATCGGGATCCACTCGATCACGAAGCCGGGGCTGGTGAAGTCGAGCAGGTCCGCGCCGACGCCGTGCTGGAACACGATCGACAGCAGCCCGAACGCGACGCCGACCGACGCCAGGTTGAGCACGGTCGAGACCAGGCCGAGCAGCACGCTGCGGAAGGCCAGCACCATCATCACCATCGTCAGCAGCAGCACGAACCCCAGCAACCACGGCATCCGCTGGTCGCGCTGCTGGTTGTGGTCGAGCGACTCGGCCGCGCCGCCGCCGACCGCCCAGGAGCTGTCCGGGCCGAGCCGGTCGAGCGCGGCCGGAGCGAGCGAGGACCGGAGCCGCTCGATCGCTGCGGTGGCCCGGTCGTCGGACTCCTCGTAGGGCAGCGGCAGGTCGACGACCGACGTACCGCCGTCGTTGGAGGTGCGTACCTGCACGCCGTCGGTGGCGAACCCGTCGCGTCCCGCCGCAGCGGTGAGCCGCTCGAGAGCAGCCCGGACCTCGTCCTCGGGAGCGCCCGTCACGACGACCTGCGCGGCCGTCCCCTCGGCGGGGAACGCCTTCGTGATCGCCCGCAGCGTCTGCACGGCGGGGATGTCGGCGGGCAGGGTCTCGAGGCTGGCCTGGTGGGTCTTCATCCCGAAGGCGGGTACGGCGAGCGCGACGATCCCGACCGACGAGACGACCAGAGCGGCGACGGGGTGCCGGACCACCGGACCCAGGATGCGGCCGCTGATCGTGCCTGTGGGGACACGTCGGGTCAGGCGCCACAGCAGCGGCAGCCGCGGCCGGTCGACCCAACGGCCGAGCTTGACCAGCAGCGCCGGCAGCACGGTGATCGAGCCGAGGACGGCGACCGCGACCACGAGGATCGCGCCGGTGGCCAGCGAGTTGAAGGTGACGTCGGAGAGCACGAACAGCCCCGCCAGTGCGGCGATCACGGCACCGCCGGACACGAGGATCGCGTGGCCGGAGGTCTCGGCGGCGATGGCGACCGCGTCGAGCGTCGTACGGCCGGCGGCGCGTTCCTGGCGCTCCCGCTTGAGGTAGAAGAGCGAGTAGTCGACGCCGACGGCCATGCCGATCAGCACGATCATGCTGAGCACCGTCGACTCGGCCGGGACCAGCCACGAGATCGGCGCGCTGATGCCGATCGTCGCCGCGACGCTGGTGGCGGCGAGCAGCACCGGCAGCCCGGCCGCGATCAGCGCCCCGAACGCCAGCAGCATCAGCACCAGCGTGATCGGCAGGCTGATGAACTCCGCGGAGTGCAGGTCCTCGCCGACCCGGTCGTTGATCGCCTCGTCGATGGTGACGTCGCCGGCCTGCGCGACCACCAGGTCCGGGTGCGCGTCCTGCACGGCGGCGGTCACGGCGAGCAGCGGCGCGGCGTCGACCTCGTCGGAGGACAGCTCGATCGGGACGAGGAGGGCCGTCCCGTCCGCACTCGGTACGACGTCACCGACGCCCGCCACACCGGGCGCCTTCCGCATCCGGTCGGCGAGCTCGGCCGCCGCGGCCCGGCCGTCGGTCACGTCCAGCGCGCCCGACCTGGCCCGGACCAGCACGCTCTCGGACGGCGGCGTGTCGAGACCGGCCCGCTCGATCGACGCCTCGGCCCGGCCGGACTCGCCCACCCGGTAGTCGGCGTCCTTCACGTCGTTGGTCGAGACGGTCGCGGCGAGGCCGACCGCGACCACGACGAACGCCAGCCAGGCGCCGATCGCGCGCCACGGGTGGGTGGCGCTCCAGCGGGCAGCCCGGGTGGGCAACGCACTCAGGGAGAGGGACATGAGGACTCCTGGGGAGAGAAGGAGAGGGTGGTTCCACCCTCCCGACGCCGGAGCCCCGGGTCAGGGGTGGAGCGTCCCGACCGGTGGTGGTGCCTGCACCACTGCACGATCCGCGCTCGTCGGTGAGGATGGAGCGGTGCAGCCCGTCCCCACCCGCCGCGTCGGCCCCCTCAAGGTCACCGGTGTCGCAGGTGCACAGGTCCTCCTGCTCGTGCCGGTGATCGTGGTGTTCGTCCTCGTCGTGGTCAGCAGCGTCCTCACCGTCGTGTGGATCGGCATCCTGCTGCTGCTCGCCGTGCTGCCGCTGGGCCGGCTGATCGCCAACGCCCACCGGCGGATGGCGGCCGAGGTGCTGGAGGAGCCGGTGCCCGCGCCGTACCTGCCGGTGCCGCCGGGACCCCTCCTCGGCCTGCGCGCGCGGGCGCTGGACCCGGCGACCTGGCGCGACCTGCTCTGGATGCTGTGGGCGATGACAGGAGGATTCGTCCTCTCGTTCCTGGTGTTCCTGCTGATGGTCGCGGTCGTGACCCTGCCCCTGTGGTGGTACGCCGCCGTGCCGCTCATGCGGGCCCGCTCCTGGGTCGACCGCGCGATCCTCTCGCCCGGACGCACCGAGGCGCTCGAGCGCCGGGTCCACGACCTCACCGCGTCCCGCGCTGTCGTCGTCGACCACTCCGCCGCCGAGCTGCGCCGCATCGAGCGCGACCTGCACGACGGCCCGCAGGCCCGGCTGGCCGCGGTGTCCCTCAGCCTCGGCCTGGCCGACGACCTCTTCGAGACCGACCCCGATGCCGCGCGGAAGCTGATCAACGAGGCCCGCGGTACGTCGTCCACCGCGCTCGGCGAGCTGCGCGACGTGGTCCGCGGCATCCACCCGCCGGTGCTCGCCGACCGCGGCCTGACCGGCGCGGTCTCCGCGCTGGCTCTGGACATGGCGGTGCCGGTGGAGCTGGCGCTCGACGTACCCGACCGGTTGCCGGCGCCCGTCGAGTCGGCCGTCTACTTCGCGGTCGCCGAGTGCCTGGCCAACACGGCGAAGCATGCGCACGCCAACCAGTCCTGGGTGACGTTGCACCACGACGGGAGGGTGCTGCGGGCCGAGGTCGGCGACGACGGCCGCGGCGGCGCGGACCTGCGCGGCGGGTCCGGCCTGCCGGGGGTGGCCGCGCGGCTCGCGGCCTTCGACGGCATCCTGTCGGTGTCGAGCCCGTCCGGGGGACCGACCGTCGTGAGCTGGGAGGTCCCGTGCGCATCGTCCTCGCCGAAGACCACGCGCTCCTGAGGGCCGGCCTCACCCAGCTCCTCGAGGCCAAGGGCTTCGAGGTGGTGGCCGCGGTCGACAACCTCACCGAGCTCGAGCGGGCGCTCGACGACCCGAGCGCAGAGGCGGCCGTGGTCGACGTACGGATGCCGCCGACGTTCACCGACGAGGGCCTGCGCGCCGCCATCGCCGTCCGGGCGCGGCGCCCGGGCTTCCCCGTGCTCGTGCTGTCGCAGTACGTCGAGCAGCTCTACGCCCGCGAGCTCCTGGCGAGCGGCGAGGGTGCCGTGGGCTACCTGCTCAAGGACCGCGTCTCCGACGTCGCCGAGTTCGTCGACGCACTGCGCCGGGTCGCCGGTGGCGGCACCGTCCTGGACCCCTCGGTGGTCGCCGCCGTCCTCGACCGCCGGCGCGACACACCCGTGGACCGGCTGACCGAGCGGGAGCGCGAGGTGCTCGCGCTGATGGCCGAGGGCCGCGCCAACGCCGGGATCGCCCAGGCACTTGTCGTCACCGAGAAGGCCGTGGCCAAGCACATCAACAGCATCTTCGCGAAGCTCGACCTGCCGGCCGACGTCGACGACCACCGCCGGGTGCGGGCGGTGCTGGAGTGGCTGCGGTTCTAGGGGCGGGGCCTGATCATCGGGCGAGCTCGTCGAGCAGTGCCCGGGCCGCATCAGGACCGAACGGGAGGGCCTCGGTCCAGCCGCGGCAGCGGCCGCCGCTGGGCGAGAGCTGGATCCGTTTGCCGAGCGCGTCGACGACGCCGGCGAGCCGCGCGTCGAGGTCGGCGGTGCGTCGTACCAGCGCCACCAGCCGGCGTTGGCTCAGCTCGGCGACCTGCGTCGTCGCGGGCAGCCCGTCGCGGACCAGCTCGGCTGCCGTCGCCCGTCGCAGCGCGGCCTCGAGCCTGCCGAAGCCGTCGTCCACGTCGTCGCGGACACCCGACAGCTCGACCACGGCCAACGCATGGGTGCGGGCGATGTCGGTGTCGACGAGCCAGCCGTTCCCCGCGGCACGGTAGAGCGCGGCCACCTCGGACTGGACGTGCTGGATGCTGCTCAGTCCGGTCGTCGGGTCCGCGCAGGTGAGCCCGTTGTAGCGCTCCTGGACCGCGTCGGCCCACGCCAGCGCGACCCGGCGCACGACCGGCGGGGGAGCAACGTCCCCCTCGACGGCGAGATGGGTGTCGTCGAGCTCGGCGAGGCACACGTCGAGGCCCTCGCCGTCCTGGGCCGCGGACCTCCCGAAGTCGCTCGCCGCCTCGTCGGTCCCGGTCCGGTGCGCCAGGGCATCGGCGAGCATCCAACCGCGCCGCGGTACGACGGCGGACGGCCGGGTCCGGTCCGCAGGCGCGGCGCGCCTGCTTCGGAGCCGGCTCACGGAGTCGCTCCCGGGAGGGGGCGCGAACGGCGCGAGGTCGTCGGTCGGGTCGAGTGGAACACGGGTCCTCCGGTCGGCAAGGTGGCGGACGTCCTCCCTCCGGACGTCCACCACAGGCCGGACACCGAAGGGCCGCCGGCCTTACGGCACTCGTGGTGACGACCTCGCCGGACCGGGTGGAAGAAGTCCCACGGACTCGCGTAAGCAACGCACGGGTCGGGTGTCAGGTAGCTGTCGGCGGGGCCGACCCGAGCTGTCGCGCGCTGTCGCGGCGGCCCGGACGAACACACCGGGGGGTGCATGTCGTGATCAGGCAGTGTGAGAGGACGGCCGGCGGGGGCCGGGACGAGTCGTCGAGCCGATGTGGGACCGACCGCCCAGACCTCGTAGTCCTTTGGGACCATTCGGGATGCTCTGGGGTCCCGGCGGACGTTGAGCAGTCATGACCGCCGACCTGGTCGACCCCGTGCTGGACGGAGACCCCGTCCTGTTGAGCCGCGTCCGCGCCGGTGACCCCGACGCGTACGGGGAGCTCTTCGAACGCCACCGCAGTGCCGCCGTCTCCTTCGCCCGCCGGCTCGCGGGACCCGGTCATGCCGACGACCTGGTCGCCGAGGCCTTCACGAAGGTGCTCGACGCGCTGCAGCGTGATCTCGGGCCGACCGTGTCGTTCCGCTCCTACCTGCTCACCTCCATCAGGAGCATCTGGAACAACACGATCCGCACCGAGCGCCGCTACGACCTGGTGGACAGCTACGAGCACCTGCCGCCGGTCGACGAGCTGACCTTCGCCGACGATCCCGACGGGCGCTTCGACAACGGAGCCGTCGCCGCGGCGTACCGCAGCCTTCCGGAGCGGTGGCAGGCCGTGCTCTGGTACACCGCCGTCGAGGGCCTGCCCCACGGCGAGGTGGCCGTGCACCTCGGGATCAAGCCGAATGCGGTCGCCGCCCTGAGCTTCCGGGCCCGTGAGGGGCTGCGCCAGGCCTACCTCGCCGCCCACCTCGGGCGCACGGCGGACGAGGGGTGCCTGTTGTGGGCTCCCCTCATGCCTGCCTACGCCCGCGGTGCGCTCGACCGGCGCAAGCGTCCCGGACTCGAGGCACACCTCGACGGTTGCCTGAGCTGCACGGCCGCGCTCGCCGATCTCGACGACGTCAACAACCGGCTCGGCGCCGTGCTCCTCCCGGCCGTGATGGGGGCGGGCCTGCTGGGCTCCTCGGGCAGCTGGGCAAGCCTGTTCGGTCACGGTGGTACGCCGGTCGTGACCGGCAAGGTGGGGGTCGTCGCAGCCGGCAAGGCCGGCCTGCTCGCCACGGTGGTGGCCGCCGTCGTGGGCGCCGCGGTGACGCTGCCCCTGCTCGTCGACGGCACGGTCCGGGACCAGCCGCCTGCCGCGAGCTCGGCCATCACCGTGCCCGAGCCCGTGGCGTCGGAGCGCGCGCGTGATGCCGGTCCTCGGTGGCCGGCGGCCACCGATCGTGCCGAGCGGGAGCCACGCCCGTCGACCCGCCCTGCGACCACCCCACGGGTCAGGGCACCGTCGACCGCGGCGCCGACGCCCGTCCGCACCCCTGCACCGCCCCACGGGGGCAGCGCCCTCTCGGCGGACACCCTCGTCCCGGTGACGCCACCGCCCGCCACGGCGACCGAGCCGGCCCCCGCCGACCCGACCGGCCCGCCTGACCCGACCGACCCGACCGACCCGCCTGACCCGACGTACCCGCCCGCTCTTCCGCCCGACATCGGCTTCGGGACGCCCACGGTCTCGCCGGTCACGGATGGCGACGTCCGGCTCTCCCTGGTCCGCCTTCCCCTGAAGAACCTGCGCCCGGACGCCAGGGTGACCGTCACGATCAGCCGTGTGCTCGGTCGGCCGGTGCGGCTCAGCAGTGGCTGGGACTGCTCTGGCACGAGCGACGGCGTACCGGACGGGGCCGGCCTGGTCCCCTCGACGACCCTGGTCTGCACCTGGATCGGGCCGGAGACCGGGCTCGCCGAGCTGAGGCTGTCCGTCCTCACCGCGGGCCATTCGCTGCTGACCGCTTCGGTCAGCCAGGCGCCCGGTGTCCTCGACCCGGTCGCCGCCAACAACACGGTGTCACTCACGATCGCCCCGTGAGGACGACATGGCGCGAGGCACTGCGCGAGTGGCGTAACCCCAAGGCGGTCGTCTCCATCATCGCCGGGGCGGGCCGGGAGGTCGAACCGGAGGCACGGGCCGGTCGCAGGGCTGCCGGCGCCGCAGGGCACAGCGATGCCGCCGACCTGGCTGCAACCTTCGCGGGGCCACTGCTGGACCGTCTCGCCGAGCTCGAGGTCGCCTTGCTCGAGGAGCCCCACATCCTGGTCTGCACCGACCCTCACACCGGCGTCACCACCTACACCGGCCCGTTCCCCAACGCCTACGAGGCGATGGTCTGCCTCGACGAGCTGGAGGTTGCGTTGCGCGCCGACGTCGACCTGCCCGGCCCGACCTGCACGTTGGCGCCGCTCTTCCCTGGCTGACTCCCCGTCCGGGGAAGGAAATCCCGGGAGCCGCGTAAGGGGCTGCCAGCCGCTGTGTCTGAACTTGTGGGACGGCCAGCCAGGCCATCCGCCCCGTGCGGACCGATCACCCGTGAGCGGTCCCCGAGGGAGTGCGCGAGGCGCGCCTGACCGACGTCGGGCGCCCGCCTCGGGAGGAGATCACCTCTCCGGACGCAGCCCGTCGCCCCTGGGGGGTGCGGCGGGTCGCGTTCCGGCGCGCTCCGGCACGCCCGCAGGGCTCATCCGGCCCCCGACCAGAGGATCTCATGTACGACGCACCTGCGCGTGCCCTGCGCGCTCCACTGATCCACGCCACCCGACTCGTGCTGAGCTGCATGGTCGCGCTGGTCCTGATGCTCGCGGGAGCCGGCGCCGACGACGCAGCAGGCGGCCGGTCGGGCGTGCCGGACGTGGACGGCTCGGGGGTCCGGCCCACGGTGGCGGGAGTGCCCGCTGCTCCAGTCGTGGTCTACCGCGAGGACTTCGAGAACGGCATGGGCACGACCGCCACCGGTGCGAAGTCCCTGACGGCCAACACCCTGGGAGCTCCGCAGTACACGGGTGCCGCCGGTACGACGTACCTCGCCGACACCAACTGGCGCGAGGGCCAGCGGTGCAGCGGCATCGTCCTGGCGTACGCCAACGGCGACAGCACGCGCGACGACGGCGGCGGGCCTGCCTGGGCGACCACCAGCCGCACGGCGGGCGGTCAGACGATGCAGGACAAGTGCAGCCCGCTCAGCGGCGTCCAGTCCTACAACGGCATCCGCACGCTGGCCCGCGCGATGGGCCAGGTGGTCGGCGGCGGCGACTCGAACCACATGGTCTCGACCTACACCGAGTGCGACCAGGACGCCAGCGGCAACACGTCCACCTGCGACACGCTGCCGGTCGGCCCGACGGTGTCGCGGATGTTCGAGACCCAGCAGCAGATCACGGTCACGCCCAACCACTACTACACCTTCGCGGTCGACGCGGTCGCCGGAAACTGTGCCGGCACCGGTACGACGACGCAGCCCAGCGACCCGCAGTACCAGTTCCAGCTGCTCAGTGGCGCGACGCGGTCCGACGTGGGCACCGCCCTGAACCCCTGCCGGGACAGCAGCCGGTCGCCGTTCACCGTCAATCGCCCGCGAGCGATCGGCGCCAGCACCACCATGAGCGGCTACGTCAGCCGGCTGCGCGCCACCAGCGCGTTCATGTACGCCGGTTCCAGCCTCGGCGTGGCGATGTACGACAAGGTCGGCATCACCAACGGCAACGACGGCGGGTTCGACAACGTCGAGGTCCGCGACGTCACCCCGACCGTGGACAAGTCCTTCAGCCCGGCGCTGCTCGAGCCCACCCAGGTCTCGACGCTGACCATCACGATCACCAACACCTCCGAGCTGCTTGCCAAGACGGACTGGAGCTTCACCGACACCCTGCCGACCGGTCTGACCCTGGCCAGCTCGACGTTCGGCGGCAGCTGCGCCCAGGTCGCCGGGGCCCCGCTGGTCCGGTCGGGCGTGTCCGGCACCGGCCTGATCACCGTCACCGGTGGCGACCTGGCCGCCGGGCAGACCTCGTGCACGATCACTGCGAGCGTCACCTCGTCGAGCGAGGGCAGCTACACCAACAGCCCGACGACCAACATGAACCTCACCGGCCTGATCCCCGGCTCGCCCGGCACGGTCGAGTTCCGGTGGCCCCGGATCACGCTGGTCAAGGCGCTCGGCACCGCCCGGACGAAGACCGCCGACCAGTTCACGGTGGGGATCCGCACCGGCTCCGGCACCGGCCCGGTCGTGAACAGCACGACGAGCTCCACCACCACGGGCAGCGGCGCGACCGTCACCGCGGGCACGGGTACGACGGGCGCCTACATCGGGCGGTCGGGGACGTCGTACTTCATGACGGAGTCGGGGGTCGGCAGCACCGACCTCTCCACCTACGACACGACGCTCACCTGCGTCGACGCGACCGGCGCGACGACCGGCCTGCCGACCAATGCGGTCTACACCGGCAGCAACAGCATCGTCCCGGCGATCGGCGCGCAGATCACCTGCACGATCACCAACCGGGCCAAGGCGCCGACGATCACGCTGGTCAAGAAGCTCGGCTCGCCGCGTGCCGCCGACACCGACGAGTTCACGGTGAGCATCCGCACCGGTTCGGCCACCGGACCGGTCGTCAACGCGACCGCCGGCTCCACGACCACCGGCTCGGGCGCGACCGTCACCGCGGGCACCGGCACCACCGGCACCTACACGGCGACGGCGGGCACGGCGTACCACCTCACCGAGGTCGCCGCCGGTACGACGAACCTGACGGCGTACGCCAAGACGATCACCTGCACCGACGCGGCCGGCGTCCAGACCGGGCTGCCGACCAATGCCCCGGTCACGGCGTCCTTCGTGCTGACACCGGTCCCCGGCGCGCGGATCTCCTGCGAGCTGACCAACTCCGTGGCCATCCACGACGTCTACCTGCGCAAGGTGGCCCCGGCGGCCGGCGGTTCGTGGTCTCCGGTCGCGGGCTCGACCTGGGAGCTCCACGGCGACGCCGCGGGCAGCCTCGGACCGGTCCTGGCCTCGCCGACGGTGACGCCGGTCGTAGGCCAGGACGGCACCTTCCGGATCCCGGGGCTGTCCGCCGGCACCTACTGGCTGCTCGAGACCAAGGCGCCCACCGGCAACTCGCTGCTCGCGCAGCCGCTGCAGTTCACCGTGGCCGGCAACGGCACCGTGACCCTCGGCTCGGGTGCGGTCGCCGACGTGGTCTCCCTCGGCACGACCTCGACCGGTGAGCCGCAGCTCACCGTCCGCAACTTCCAGGCGGCACAGCTGCCCGCGGCCGGAGGGTCCGGTACCGGATCCCTGGTCCTGGGTGGGCTGCTCCTCCTGGGTCTCGCCGTACTGCTGTTCCTCGCGCTCCGGGTGCGAGAGGCCAGGCGCCTGGAGGTGACCGTGCCCCAGCAGTAGCCCGACCGCCGTACCTCACCATCACGCAGTTCAGTGAAGAGAAAGACGACATCACCATGATCCAGAAGTCCGTGGGGCGCTTCACCGCTCTCCTGACCGTCATCGCCGTGGCCGCGCTCGCGCTGCTCGGCGTGGCGTCGCCGGCCTCGGCCGCCGACTCCCTGCCCGACCCGGCCCGGACCGGATCGCTCACGATCCACAAGTTCGCCACGCCCGACAGCCCGACCGGCCTGCCCCACAACGGCACCCAGGTCGACACCACCGGCCTGACCCCGGTTCCCGGCGCGACCTTCAGCATCAAGAAGGTCACCGGGATCGACCTCACCACCAACCAGGGCTGGGCCGACTCCAACGACCTGAGCCAGGTCTTCGACCCCGCCGCGGCCGAGGCATCGGTCACCGGCGCCGGCTACGGCCTCGCCGCCGCGAACGGATCGCCGGTCACCACCGACTCCGCGGGTCTTGCGTCGCTGTCGAACCTGCCGCTCGGCCTCTACCTCGTCCAGGAGACCGCCTGGCCCGCGGGCGCGACGCCGTCCGCCCCGTTCCTGGTGTCGATCCCGCTGACCGACCCGGCGAACGGCGACAAGTGGCTCTACGACGTCCACGTCTACCCCAAGAACGCCACCACCAGCGTGAGCAAGACCGTCGACGACGCGGCCGCGATCAAGCTGGGTGACGAGGTCGAGTGGACCATCGACGCCGACATCCCGAACGTGCAGGTCATCGACGCCTACAAGGTCGTCGACAACCTGGACGCCAAGCTCGACTACGTCGGCGCCCAGGTCACCCTGAGCGACGGCACCGCCATCACCCAGGGCACCGACTACACCGTCGCCTACGACGCCGCCGCGCACCGGGTGACCGTCGAGTTCACCGCCGCCGGCCGCGCGGTCCTGGCCGCGCACCCGACCGCCAAGGTCCGCGTCGTCGTGACCACGAAGGTCAACACGGTCGGGGAGATCGCCAACACCGCGCTGCTCTACCCGAACCAGGCAAGCTACGGCGTGAAGCCGGGCGAGCCCGGCGGCCCGACCGTCACCCCGCCCGTCCTCACCAAGTGGGGCTCGATCACCGTCCTCAAGACCGACGAGGGTGGCACGGCCCTGGCCGGCGCGGTGTTCAGCGTCTACCCGTCGCAGGCCGACGCCGAGGCCGGCACCAACGCGATCGTGATCAGCGGCCAGTCCACCTGGACCGCCGGTGCCGACGGCACCTTGACCATCGCCGGTCTGCGCTACTCCGACTTCGCGAACGGCGCGACGGTCGCGCCCGGTGACGCCGGCTACCAGAAGTACTGGCTCGTCGAGGTGAAGGCGCCGTCCGGGTTCGAGCTCCTCGCCGACCCGATCGGCTTCGAGGTCACCGCGGCCACCACCGCGGTGGGCGTCGACCTGACCGTCGAGAACGTGCCCGCGAACGGTGGCTTCGAGCTGCCCTTCACCGGCGGCAGCGGGCGGACCCTGATCTACATCCTGGGCCTCGTGCTCCTCGTCGGCGCCGGGGCGTTCGTCGTCGTCGCCGGCCGCCGTCGCGCCGAGGACTGACCGGCTCGGCATCCATCCCCGGGGTGGGGGGCGTCGCTCGCCGACGCCTCCCGCCCCGGCCCCGTTCGGAGGACACCCATGACGATCACCGCCGCCGCGCCACGACCGGACGAGAGCCCCTCGTCACCTCCGGGTCGCCCGCGGCGCAGGGGGCGGCGCCGCCTCGGTCCGATCCTGGGGTCGTGGCCGGTTCCTCGTGTCCTCGTCGCGGTGCTCGCCCTGCTCGGCGTGGCCACGATCCTCTATCCCGGCATCGCGTCGTGGGTCGCGGCTCGCGCGCAGGCCCACCAGGTCGACGCGTACGTGCACGCCATCGAGTCACTGAGCCCGACCCAGGCGCGTGCGCAGCTTCGCCGGGCCGACCGCTACAACGCCACGCTCCCCGCCGGCATGCTGCGCGACCCCTATGCCGGTGGGTCGGAGGGTGAGCAGACCGCGCTGGGCACCGACGCCACGCGGTACTTCCGGACGCTCGACCTCGGTCCCGAGGGGATGATGGGCGTCCTGGGCTTCCCGGCGATCGATGCCGAGCTCCCGATCTTCCACGGCACCGATCCCGACACCCTCGACCGTGGGCTCGGCCACCTCTACGGATCCGCCGTGCCGGTCGGCGGCGCCGGCACCCACAGCGTCCTGACCGGCCACTCGGGCCTGGTCCACGCGACCCTCTTCACCCACCTCGACCAGGCGGAGAAGGGCGATCGGTTCACGATCACCGTGCTCGACCAGGTGCTGACCTACGAGGTCGACCAGATCCGGGTGGTGCTGCCCTCGGAGACCGACGACCTCGCGGCGGTGCCCGGGCAGGACCTGGTCACCCTCGTCACCTGCACGCCGACGGGCGTCAACACGCACCGGCTCCTGGTCCGTGGCCATCGGGTCCCGACCCCCGAGGTGACGGCGGGGTCGAGCGTGATCCGCGGCAGCCGGGCCGCTTCGTTCCCGTGGTGGCTGGTGTGGGCAGCGATCGCCTCGGCCGCGACCGTGGTCGGCACCAGCCCGCTCGCCCGACGTCGCCGCCCTCGGCGCAGGGCCGCCCGGCTCGCGCGCTGATCCGGCTCGACGCGGCATTCGCCAGCCACACCGCACCTCCGTCCCCTAGGGTGCCGCGAATGGGCTGGAAGGACGTCGCCAAGCTCGGCCGCGAGTGGGCCGAGGCGAAGAAGACCGAGCTGCTGACCACCGACAACCAGGAGCGGGAGCGGGCGCGCGCCGAGCTCGAGGAGATCGGTCGGCGCACGCAGGAGGAGCTCGGGACCTCTGCCTTCGAGGCGGTGCTGCCCGAGAAGTGGTCGCGCAGGGTCACCGACGCCCGCCCCGAGAACGTCGCCGCCCGCGAGGCGAAGGAACGGCGTGAGCGGCTCGCCACCCAGGCCACCGGCCGGGTCACCTTGACCGTGAGCGGCAGCGAGCAGGGCACCCTCGACGCCGAGCTGCCGGTGTCGGTCGAGGAACGCGACGCCTGGCTGGCGGTCCGCGTCGAGGCGCCCACGCCGGTCGCCCTCGGCGGCACGACGCTGAGCGAGCTCGCCCTCGCCGTACCCGGTCACGCCGGGCCGGGCAGCTACGACCTCGTCGAGCAGATGCGCCGTGGCGAGGCCGGCGAGATCGACTGGTGGGAGGCCTTCGAGCTCTTCCTCGCGCCGGGCGAGGTCACCGACGACACGACCTGGTACGTCGACCTGTCCGCGGGGCCGGCGCGCGTCGAGGTCGGCGCGAACGAGGTGCGCTTCGAGCTGCCGATGCAGTCCGCGGTCAACGCGATCCGGGTGCGGGGCACGGTGATCTGGTCCCAGGAGGCTCAGCCGAGCTGAGCCAGTTCCACGGCCCACGGCGTGCCGGCGTCCTCGAGCAGACGGTCGGCCTGACGGCGGATCGAGGGGATCCGGCTCGGGCGGGTGATGACCAGGCGCAGGGCGAGCTCGGCGACGTCGTCGGGAAGCGAGACGTCGCGCTGGGCGCCCGACCAGCGCACTGCCTGGTTGATGGTGGCGTCGAGGATCTCGATGACGACATCGGCGCGGGTCGGTACGAAGTCTCCCTCGGCGACGCCGCGCTCGATCAGTGCTCGCAGGCTGTCCAGCGCGGTGTGGTAGATCGTGTGCCACTCGGCGAACTCCGGTTCGTCGATGAGCGCGCTGAGGTAGAGGCCGCGCAGGTCGTACGCGCTGGTCATCTCCACGAGGATCTCCCGCCGGACACCGTGGTAGAGCTCGACGCACGCGGGCGTTCCGTCCGGGACCTCTCGCTCGCCGCGCAGCCCGGGGGAGCGTTCGTGGTCGTACGCGTAGAGCGCCCGGGCGATGTCGTGCTTCGACGCGAAGTGGTGGAAGAGCGACGGCTGACGCACGCCGACGGCGTCGGCGATCTCCCGGGTCGAGGTCCCGTGGAACCCCTTGGTCGCGAACAGCCGCGCCGCCTCGCACAGGATCTGCTCCGGGGTGACCTTCGATCGCGCCATGGACCCAGTCTATCGAGTGATAGACAAACCGCGGGGACCGTCCTACAGTGACGCCGTCGCCTATCGATCGATAGGCAAATGGCACCGAGGGAGATCCATGGAATCGACCACAGCACCTGCGGAGACGGGCGCCGGGCTCCGCAGCGACGCCGTCAGTGCGCGGCACCTCGTCTTCTTCGTGGTGTCGGCCGCGGCCCCCCTGACCGTGATGGCGGGCTTCGCACCGCTCGCGTTCCTCGTCGGTGGACAGTCCGCGCCCGTGGGCTACCTCGCGGCGGGCCTCGTCTATGCCCTGTTCGCCGTGGGCTTCTGTGCGATGTCGCGCCACGTGCGCAACGCGGGTGCCTTCTACGCCTATGTCAGCAGGGGTCTCGGCGGGACGATCGGCGCCGGCTCTGCCCTTGTCGCGTACGTCGCCTACACCCTCGGTGAGATCGGCTTCTGCGCCGCGGCGGGCCTGTTCGCGTCGACCACCCTGGACGGCCTGGCCGGCATCCACCTGTCGTGGGGCGTCTGCGCGGTCGCGCTCGGCATGATCGTCTCGGCCGTCGCCTACTGCCGGGTCGACGTCGGCGCCCGCGTGCTCGCCCTGCTCCTCGTGGGCGAGATCGGCCTGCTGGTCGCGCTCTCCGTCGCGGTGCTGGTGACGGGCGCGCCGGAGGGGCTCACGCTCGAGGGCTTCGACCCCTCCGGGTGGGACGCGAGCGTGCTGGGCTCGCTGTTCGTGATCACGTTCGTCGTCTACATCGGCTTCGAGCAGACCGCGGTCTACGCCGAGGAGGCGCGCGACCCGCGCCGGACGGTGCCACGGGCGACGTACATCGCGGTGGCCCTGCTCGCCGTCACCTACACCTTCGTGTCCTGGGTCCTGCTGATGGCGATCGGTCCCGATGCGCTCGGCGCCGCCCTCGCGGGAGACCCCTCGCAGCTGGTGTTCGGCGTGAACCAGACCTTCCTCGGCGGCTTCATGACCGACGTGATGCGGGTCCTCATCGTCACCAGCTTCGTCGCGGGCGTCCTCGCCCTGCACAACGCCGGTGCCCGCTACCTCTTCGCCCTCGGGCGGGACCGCCTCCTGCCCGCGTCACTCGGCACGACCGGAGCCAACAGCAGCCCTTCCCGCGCCGTCGTCGTGCAGTCCGTGATCGTCGTGGCTGCGCTGGTCGGGTTCGGCCTCTCCGACCTCGACCCCTACACGCAGGTGGTGATCTGGACGAATACCCCGACCCTGGTCGGCGTGCTGTTCCTGCAGATCCTCACCTCGGTCGCGGTGATCCGGTTCTTCGCCCGGTATCAGAGCGACGAGAGTCTCTGGCAACGGCTGGTCGCCCCCGTGCTCGCGACGATCGCGCTCGCTGGGGTGCTCTACCTGGTCTGCACCAAGATGGGTCTGCTCACCGGGCTCGGTGCCCGCGACAACCTGCTGATCAATCTCCCCCTCGCCGTCGCCTTCGTGGCCGGACTCGCTCGCGGGGCGGTGGCTGCGCGATGAGCTCCGCCCGTTACGCCTGGTCGATCCCCGGCTTCCCCGTCGAGCGCCCGGGCGCCGACCCGACGACGCCCGAGATCTGGTGCTACGCCGACCGCTACAGCTACCTGCCCGGCGACGAGGTGGCGCTGAGCGTGCACACCACTGCGGCGTCGTACGACGTCCGGGTGGTGCGCGACGGCGCCGACCCGGCCGAGGTGTGGTCGGCGTCCGGTCTTCCGGGGGTCGCGCACCTGACGCCGACGGACGCCTATGCGGTCGGCTGCGGCTGGCCGGTCTCCGTGCGGATCCCGGTCGATCCGCGGTGGCGCAGCGGCTTCTACCTGGTCGTCGTCGGGACGGAGGTCGACGGCCGCCGCCACGAGCGTGAGGGCTTCTTCGTCGTCCGCGCACCGCGTCCGAGCGCGGACATCGCGCTCGTGCTGACCACCGGCACTCTGGCGGCGTACAACGACTGGGGCGGCGCCAACCACTACCGCGGGCTCGGCGACGACCCGTACGCCGACGTCCCCGCACCGGTGCTGTCCAGCCGCCGGCCCGTCGCTCGCGGCATGCTCCGGCTGCCCGACGGCGCGCCCCGCAACGCCAATCCCACGACGCCGGGTCCGGGTTACCGTCCCCGCCACCCGACGTACGAGTGGGCGATCACCCACGGCTACTCCCGCCACCACAGCGATGCCTTCTGGGCGACCTACGAGCGTCCCTTCGTGGTGTGGGCGGAGCAGAACGGCTACCGGCTCGACCACCTCACCCAGCAGGACCTGCACGACGACCCGACGGCCCTGGACGGGTATCGCTGCGCGGTGTTCGTGGGTCACGACGAGTACTGGACGTGGGAGATGCGCGACGTGGTCGACCGGTTCGTCGACGCAGGAGGCAACCTTGCGCGCTTCGCCGGCAACTATGTCTGGCAGGTCCGGCTCGACTCCGAGGGCCGGCAGACCTGCTACAAGGACCCGAACCTCGACCCGCTGCTGGCGACCGACCCGACCCGGGTCACCACGACCTGGGACGCGCCGTTCATCGGCCGTCCGGCGGCCCACACCATGGGCCTCACCGGTCTCAGCGGTGCCTATGCGCGGTACGGATCGACGACGCCCCGCAGCAGCGGTGGCTACACGGTCTACCGCCCCGAGCACTGGGCGCTGGAAGGGAGCGACCTCTTCTACGGCGACGTCTTCGGTGCCGCCCCGGTCTGCGTGGCCGCGTTCGAGGTCGACGGCGTCGACTACACCTTCCGCCACGGTCTGCCGTACGCGACCGGCAGCGACGGTGCCCCTGCCGATCTCGAGATCGTCGCGATGACGCCGGCCGTTCTCGGCGAGACCGATCGCTGGGCCGGCGAGGTCCCGATCGGCGCGCCGATCGAGGAGGTGCTCGACCTGGTTCGCGCGGTCTGGGGCGAGGACGTCCCGGAGCGGTTCAGCACCGGGTACGGCGCCGGAATGGTGGCCACCTTCCGTCGCGGCGACGGCGAGGTCTTCAACGCCGGGACCACCGAGTGGGTCAGCGGCCTGATCCACCACGACCCCTTCACCGAGCAGATCACCCACAACGTGCTGCGCCGCTTCACCGGGCAGCAGGAGGACCGATGAGCCAGCCCAAGACCCTCGCCGACGTCCGCACCATCGAGGTCGGGACCGGCTCGGCCGTCGTACCCGTCTGGCAGCCGGGGACCGCCTCGTCGACGTGGCAGGAGACCGAGTGGCGCTCCTTCGGGGACGACGAGGCGCTCCCCTTCGGCGGCGCCTGGGAGGGTCGACCGGGAGCGCTGCGTCTCGATGACTACCCGTACGACGAGGTCTGCGTGATGCTCACGGGCATCGTCGCGCTCATCGACACCACCGGCGCACGCCGGGAGTTCAGGGCGGGAGAGGCGTTCTTCGTGCCGAAGGGCTTCTCTGGGACCTGGGAGACCGTCGAGCCCGCCACGAAGGTGTTCGTGGCGTTGCCGTAGATACTCGTTCCATGAACCCGGTCGACATCGCCGAGCCGCTGCGGTCCCGCTGGAGCCCGAGCGTCTTCGACGCCCAGCACCGGCTCACCAGCGCGGAGATCAGCCGACTGCTCGAGGCGGCGCAGTGGGCGCCGAGCTCGGGCAACCGGCAGCCGTGGCGCTACGTCGTCGCTCCCCGCGGCAGCGCCCAGCACGCCGCCTTCGTGCCGCACCTGAGCCGCGGCAACTCCGGCTGGGTGCCGCGGGCCTCGCTCGTGCTCCTGTCCGTGGTCGAGCTGGGCCAGGACGGCGTCGAGCTGAGCGACGTCCTGATCCCGACCCATGACGTCGGCCAGGCCTCGGCGCACATCACCCTGCAGGCGCACGCGATGGGCCTGAATGCCCACCAGTTCGGGGGATTCGACCACGACGCCGCTGCTGCGGCGCTCGGGATCCCCGACACCGCGCGGCTGCTGGCGGGCATCGCCGTCGGCGTCCGCGGCAACCCTGCCGAGGTGTCGGAGCGCGACGCGGAGCGCGACCACCGCGAGCGGCACCGCCGCCCGCTCGCCGAGACGGCGTACGGCGCCTGGGGTGAGGCCTGGTCCGGTCTGGCCCCGTCCGGGCCGACCGTCGCCGAGCGCGCCTGACGTGGAGGGACGGCGCGGCGGGGTGCTGGTCGCCCTGGTGGTGGTCGCGCTGCTCGTGAACCTGCCGCTCGCCCACCTGACCTGGCAGCGTTGGGAGCTGTCCCGCGACGGTGTCGAGGTGACGGCCGAGGTCACCGCGACGAACGTGCTGCGCGCGCGGACGGACCCGCACTACGTCGTACGGTTCCGGCTCGCCGAGGACGTCGACCCGCAGCGCCGTACCTGGCCGGCCGAGGTCGACCACGCCACCTGGCGGGCCGCCGAGGACACCGGTGAGATCGGTGTCCGGGTGCTCCCGGACAAGCCGTCGGTCCAGCGCGTCGACGGCGCCCGCTCCTCACCACTGGGCTACGTCGTCATCGGCGGGGTCGACGTGATCGTGCTCCTGCTGGGGCTGCTGCTCTGGCGCCAGCGTCGCGTCGCCCGTGCCACACTGCCTGCATGACCTCCCTCCACGACTTCAAGGCCACCGCGATCGACGGTGTCGAGACCGACCTGGCGTCGTACGACGGCACCGTGGTCCTCGTCGTCAACACGGCCTCGAAGTGCGGGCTGACCCCGCAGTTCCAGGGCCTGCAGGAGCTGTACGACCAGTACGGCGACCGCGGCTTCACCATCCTCGGCTTCCCCTGTGACCAGTTCGCCCACCAGGAGCCCGGCACCGAGGACGAGATCGCCGAGTTCTGCCAGCGCAACTACGGCGTCTCGTTCCCGATGTTCGCGAAGGTCGACGTGAACGGGAAGGACGCCCACCCGCTCTACCAGTGGCTCAAGAAGGAGCAGGGCGGGCTGATCGGCGGCGCCATCAAGTGGAACTTCACCAAGTTCCTCGTCGGCCGCGACGGTGCGGTCCTCGACCGCTACGCACCGACCACCGAGCCGGCCAAGCTCGCCGACGACATCGAGAAGGCGATCGGCTGATCGCCGACCCGGCAGGAACTGGCTGAGAAATACGGCCGACCCGGCAGAAACTGGCTCGCGAATCACGCCGACCCGGCAGAAACTGGCTGAGAAATACGGCCGACCCGGCAGAAACCTTCTGCCGGGTCGGCCGCTTTTCCGAGCCATTTCGGGCCGGGTCGATCAGACCCCGGCCAGCTGCTTGTCCTCGACGTGCACCGGCGCGGAGTCGCGCTCGAGGGACTCGCCCTCGACGTCGACGTTCGGAAGGATCCGGTCGAGCCACTTCGGCAGCCACCAGGCCTTCTCGCCGAGCAGGTAGAGCACCGAGGGGATCAGCACCATGCGCACCACGAAGGCGTCGAACACGATCGAGACGGCGAGCGCGAAGCCCATCGACTTCACGACGGCGGTGTCCTCGAGGATGAAGCCGGAGAACACGGCGATCATGATCGTCGCGGCGGCGGTGACCACCCGGGCGCTGTTGCGGAAGCCGTCGACGACGGCCTCGTGCGTCGGCAGCCCGTGGACGTGCGCCTCCCGCATCCGGGTGACCAGGAAGACCTGGTAGTCCATCGCGAGGCCGAACACCACGCCGATCAGGAAGATCGGCATGAAGCTCACGATCGGCTGGCCCTCGAACAGGCCGAACGCGCCCTCCTGGAACACCGCGACCGTCGCACCCAGCGTGGCCAGCACCGAGAGCAGGAAGCCCAGGGTGGCGGTGAGCGGGATCAGGATCGAGCGGAACACCAGCACCAGCAGCACGAAGGCCAGGCCGATGACGACGGCGAGGTAGATCGGCAGCGCGCCGTTGAGGCGGTCCGACACGTCGGTGGTGATCGCGGTGAGGCCGGTGACGCCGACGACGGTGTCGGTCCGGTCCTCGATCCCGGCCTGCCCGTCGCGCAGGGCCTGCAGCAGGTCGAGGGTCTCCGGCTCGTCCGGCCCGGAGGACGGCACGATCTGGATCATCGCGCCGGTTCCGGTCCCGATGGGGGCGCCGTCCTCGCCGCGCTCGGCGTTGGTGGCGACCAGGTCGGCGCTCGCGACGTCGTCCTGGCTCGCGGCCCACTCGACGACCCGGTCGAACGCGGCCCGGCGCTGGTCGTCGTTCGCGATCTTGCGGCCGTCGACGACGACGAGCAGCGGGCCCTCGCGACCGGGGCCGAACGCCTCGGTCATCAGGTCCGACGCCTTGCGCTGGGTGGTGTCGGTCGGCGAGGTGCTGTCGGTCGGGAACGCGAGGTACATCTGCGAGATCGGCGCGGCCAGCGCACCGAGCAGGACGACGACACCGAGCGCCCAGGCGACGGGAGCCTTCGCCAGCATCCGCGCCCAGCGCACGCCGTTGTTGTGGACCCGGCCGTGCTCGTCGCGCTTCGGGTTGTACTTGCGCACCTGGCCGGCGAAGGACTTCGACTTGGTCAGGCCGAGCAGCGCGGGCAGCAGGGTCAGCGCCACCAGCACCGCGACGAACACGGTGGCGGCCGCGGCGAGGCCCATGGCGGTCAGGAACGGGATCCGTACGACGGCCAGTGCCGACAGTGCGATGAGCACCGTGAGACCGGCGAAGACGACCGCGCTGCCCGCCGTACCGACGGCGATGCCGGCCGCGTGGGCGCGGTCCTTCGTGTGGTGCAGCTCGGTGCGATAGCGGGCGAGGATGAACAGCGTGTAGTCGATGCCGACCGCGAGGCCGATCATCGTGGCCAGCATCGGGGTGCTGGAGCCGATGTCCATCAGGGCGGTCATGGCGGTGATGCCGGTCATGCCGAGGCCGACGCCGAAGACCGCGTTGAGCAGCGGCATGCCGGCCGCCAGCAGCGAGCCGAAGGTGAGGACCAGCACGACGAGGGCGATCCCGAGACCGATCAGCTCCGAGGAGCCGCCCGGCGGCTCCATCACGGCCATGCCCGGCCCGTTGGCCTCCGCGACCAGGCCGGTCGCGTCGGTGGTGTCGGCCAGCAGCTTCTCGAGGTCGTCGATCGTGGTGACCTTCAGGTCGGACGGCGAGTCGACGTCCCACTCGAAGGACATGGTGCCGATCCGGCCGTCCTCGGACAGGGTCGAGAACGCGGCGGGGACGCCCTCGGCGGCGGGCGCCGGGGCGACCAGGCCGGGGTTCTCGGCGCCGGTCTGCGGCAGCGTCGGCACCTCGTCGATGAGCTGCTGGATCGCGGCCTGGTACGCCGGCTCGGCCAGGGTGTGGCCCTCCGGCGCCGCCACGACGAGGTTGACGGAGGCGTCCTCGAACGCGTCACCGGCCTCGGGGAACAGCTCCTGCTGGATGTCGGCGGCCTTCTCCGAGGGGATGCCCGGGATGGAGAACGCGTCGGTCATCGGCTTGGAGAAGGCAGCCGCGAGGCTGCCGAGGACGACGGCGACGAGCAGCCATCCGGCGATGAAGAACGGCCACCGCCGGTAGGCGGTCGAGCCGATGCGGTAGAGCAGGCGGGCCATGTGGGATCTCCTGGTGGGCCTGGTTGGGCGTGCTGGGGAAGGTGTTCAGCCGAGCGCCGCACGGGCGTCGGCGACGGAGTTGTCGAAGTGCTGGGCGAAGGTGAGGCTGGCGTCGGCGGCGGTCCGCTCGAGGGCGTCGTCGAAGAAGGTGATGAGCAGGCGCAGGATCACGCGCACCTTCTCGCTCGGGAAGTCCGCGCCCTCACGCTGGCGGATGCAGTCACCCAGCAGGTCGGCCGCGGACTCGAACCGCTGGTGCACGAGCTGGATCAACCGCGGGTCGTTCATCACGGCGTCGCGGACCGCGGCCATGTGCTGGTCGGAGTCGGCCTGCTCGCGGGTCGCCTCGTGGGCCATGACGATCAGGTCGTCGAACAGCCGCCCCGTGGGGCCGCCCCCGACGAAGGTCGCGACCAGCTCCTCGTCGACGTCCGGCTCGGGGCCGAGCACGACCTCGGCCTTGCCGTCGAAGTAGTTGAAGACGGTCCGCCGCGACACGTCGGCCGCGGCCGCGAGGTCGTCGATGGTCCAGCCGTCGAAGCCGCGGTCGAGCGTCAGCCGTACGGCGCACTGCTGGAGGCGCAGCGCGGTCTGGTGCCGCTTCGCCTCGCGTCGGTTGCACAGTTCGGCCATGAGTGCATCTTTGCACTCATTTGGATTTCAGTGCAACTTTGTGACGGCCGTCACTGGCCCCGAACCCGAGTTTCCGGGCCGTCCTCGTGGATACGATCCAGAGCCCGTCCCCCTTCCCCGGAGCACTCGTTGACCGTCTTCCTCGTCCTCGGCATCGCCGGGCTCGTCCTGCTCGCGCTGTCCCTGGTCGTCGGCGACCTGCTCGACGGCGCCTTCAACGCGCTCGAGGCCGACTGGATCTCCTCTGCGGTGATCGGCGGCTTCGTGTCCGCCTTCGGGTTCGGCGGTGCGGCGAGCGACGGCGCCGGCCTCCCGGTCGCCGTCTCCCTGGCCATCGGTGGCGGTTGCGGTGTGGTCGTCGGCTGGTTCGCGTGGTGGCTGACCCGGCTGCTCAAGGACAGCCCCAGCGACGGCACGGTCTCGATCGGCGACAGCGTCGGCCTGGTCGCGAAGGTCGTCACCGACATCCCCGGTGACGGGTACGGCGTGGTGCGGGTCGTCGTCGGAGGCCACCCGATGCGCCTCAACGCCAGTGCCCACCGGCCCATCGAGGCAGGAGCCGAGGTCAACGTGACCGGCGTGCTCTCGCCCACCGCGGTCAGCGTCACGGAGGTCTGGCCGTCCTGACCGGACGCCGACCTCCGCTCCCCAGGCTTCTCCTTCTCACAACCCTCGGAAAGAACGGAATGCGATGAACACCGCCGTCCTGGTGCCGATCGCCGGCATCGTCGTCCTGCTGGTCCTCCTGGTGTTGCTGGTCACCAGCCGCTACAAGGTGGCCGGTCCCAACCAGGCCTTCATCATCACCGGCCGCAAGGGCAAGGCCGTGATCAACCCCGAGACCGGTGAGCTCACCACCGACCTGTCCGGTCAGAAGGTCGTGCTCGGCGGCGGCGTCTTCGTGATCCCGTTCGTGCAGAAGCAGGCCACGATGGACCTGTCGAGCCGCCGGATCTCGGTGCAGATCCGCGGTGCCGTCTCCGGCCAGGGCATCAAGCTCAACCTCGACGGCGTCGCGATCGTCAAGGTCGGCGGCAACGCCGACCAGATCCGGCTCGCCGCGCAGCGCTTCCTCTCGCAGCAGGCCGACATCGAGCCGTTCACGCAGGAGGTGCTCGCCGGTGCGCTGCGCTCCATCGTCGGCGGCCTGACCGTCGAGCAGATCATCCGTGACCGGGCGGCGTTCGCCCAGCGCGTGGCCGACGAGTCGGAGGCGTCGCTGACCGGCCAGGGCCTGATCCTCGACGCCTTCCAGATCCAGGACGTCACGGACGACGGTACCTACCTCGCCGACCTCGGACGCCCCGAGGCCGCGCGGATCCAGCAGGCCGCGGCCATCGCCGAGGCCAACGCCCGCCAGGCCGCCGAGCAGGCGCAGATCGCCGCCGAGCAGGAGATCGCGATCGCCCAGCGGACGCTCGCCCTCAAGCAGGCCGAGATCAAGTCCGAGACGGACGCCGCGTCCGCGCAGGCTGCCGCGTCCGGCCCGCTGGCCCAGGCCGAGCGTGACCAGGCGATCCTGTCCGAGCAGGAGAAGGTCGCCGTCCAGCAGGCGGCACTGACCGAGCGCCAGCTCGAGACCCAGGTCCGCAAGCCGGCCGACGCCGAGCGGTACCGGGTCGAGCAGGAGGCCGAGGGTCGGCGCAACGCCGAGATCGCGGCTGCCGACGCCCGCAAGGCGGCGACCATCGCCGCCGCCCAGGCCAAGGCCGAGGAGACCAAGCTCAGCGGTGAGGCCGAGAAGGGCCGGCGTGCGGCGCTCGCCGAGGCCGAGGCGATCGAGGGTGCCAAGCGCGGTGAGGCCGAGAAGGCCCGTCGTGTCGCGGAGGCCGAGGCCACCCGGGCCGAGGGTGAGGCGCAGGCCGCCGCGACCCTGGCCGTCGGCCAGGCCGAGGCCGAGGCGATGGACAAGCGCGCCGAGGCGTTCGCGCACTACAACGACGCCGCGGTGCTGCAGATGCTCATCGAGGTGCTCCCGCAGATCGCCAAGGAGGTCGCGTCCCCGATCGCCGCGATCGACCAGCTGACCGTGCTGTCCACCGACGGTGCGGGCGCGTTGCCCAAGCAGGTCATCGACAACGTCACGCAGACCCTGCAGATGTTGAAGACCTCGACCGGTCTCGACCTCGACGCGCTGATCAAGAAGTCGGTCGGCAAGGTCGCCGGCGGTACCGACGCCGTCGTCCCGGGCGAGCTGGACGGCACCCCCTCCGCCTGACCTGGGAGACGCAACTACCGGATTCGTCGCTCAGCGTCGGGTGCGAGGACGAATTCGGTAGTTGCGACGTCACTCAGGAGCCGGGCCGGACCAGGCCGTGGTCGTAGGCGTAGACGATCGCGGCCGGTCGGTCCCGCAGGCCGAGCTTGGTGAAGATCCGTCCGACGTGGCTCTTCACGGTGAGCTCGGAGATGACCAGCTCGGCCGCGATCTCGCCGTTGCTGCGGCCGACGGCCATCGCGCGGAGCACCTCGAGCTCGCGGGCGGTCAACGGGTCCACGCCGTCCGAGGCCCGGGCGGCCGGGACGGGCGCGAAGGTGCGGAATCGGTCGAGCACCCGCCCGGTCACGGCCGGGTCCAACCAGCTGCCGCCCTCGGCGACCGTGCGGACCCCGCGGATCAGGTCGTCGGCCGAGGAGTCCTTGAGCAGGAAGCCCGCGGCGCCCGCGCGCAGTGCGCCGGACAGCATCTCGTCGTCGTCGAAGGTCGTCAGCACCAGCACCGGCGGGCCGTCGTCCTCGACCACCGCGCGGGTGGCGGTGATCCCGTCGACCGTGCGCATCCGCAGGTCCATCACGACCACGTCGACGCCGCCCTCGCCGAGGCCAGCCAGGGTGGCGGGTACGTCGCCGCCGTCGGCGCACTCGGCGACGATCTCGAAGCCGTCACGCCGGCGCAGGATCCGGCGCAGGCCGGAGCGCACCAGCTCCTGGTCGTCGACCAGGACGACCTTCACCACGGGGTCCGTCACGCTGTCTCCATCTTTCCGAGGGTCCGGCCGCAGGGCAGCTCGAAGCCGTGGCCGGGGCGTCCCGACCCCAGTCGTACGTCGACCACCCAGTCGCCGCCCGCCGGCCCGGCGTCGAGCCGGGCACCGAGCTGGGCCGCCCGGGCCTGCATCCCGGCCAGTCCGGAGCCGAGCCCGTCGGGGCGCGGTCGGCCGGTGGGCAGCGGGTTCGAGATCTGCAGTCGCGCGCGGGCGCCGGTCACGGCGAACCGCACGCGGACGGGGGCGTCCCCGCCGGCGTGCTTGACGACATTGGCGAGCGACTCCTGGGCGATCCGGTACAGGCCCAGCCCCGCGGCGTCCGGCAGCGACGAGGGGTCGCCCTGCTCGTCGTACGCCACCGCGAGGCCGGCGTCGGACATCTCCCGCACCAGGGCGGCGATGTCGGCGGCGCCGGGCAGGGCGTGGCGCTCCGAGGTGCCGTCGGCCATCGCGCTCACCGCGCGGCGGATGTCGGCCATGGCGCGGCGGCCGACCTGCTCGGCGTCGGCGAGCGCGGCGTCCACCTCGGCCACCGCCTCGGCGGTCTCGTCCGCGGTCGCGGCCTCGCCGACGTCGCGGAGCGCGCGGCGGGCACCGGTGACCTGGAGCAGCGAGATGCTCAGCGAGTGCGCCACGAGGTCGTGGATCTCCCGCGCGATCCGCTCACGCTCAGCCGTGGTCGCCCGCTCCCATGCCTGCTCGCGGGCCTTCCGCTCGGCGATCAGCGCACGCATCTGCCACAGCAGCATCGCGCCGATGACGAAGCCCAGCAGCAGCTCGAAGGTGTACAGCGGGGCGCCGACCAGCCCCGGGTGGATCGCGGCACCGATCAGCACGACCTGCCCGATCGCGGCCACGGACAGGCCCTCGCGCAGCCCGTCGCGGGCGGTGATCTCGGCCGTCGCGAGGCCGAGCAGCACGGGGGCCAGGTCGAGCACGCCGTCGGGCGGACGGGACAGCAGCAGCGCGGCGGCAAGCACGCTGCCGGCGCTGTCGGCCCACCACGGCAGCCAGCGGTGGGTCGTGAACTGGAGGAGCGGCGAGACCATCACCAGGGGCACGCAGACCAACAGCGGGTCGAGCGGCCAGAGCGCGTCGCGCAGCACGAGGGCGACGACGACCGAGACCAGCTGGCCCAGGTGGGACGCCAACGGCACCCACCAGGGGTAGAGGATCTGGTGCCGTTCGAGGTTCGACTCGATCCCGGCGCGCAACCAGCGCAGCATGACGACAGCCTAGGGAGGACGGCGACCGGGGTCATCCGGCCGCGGGAGGCCGCCGCGCTCCTCCCCTGGTAGGAGGCCAGGTCCCTGCCGTCGTCCGATGTCCGGCCCCCCGTGCCGCGCCTACCTTCGATGCATCCCCCCGAACGACATCCACCCGACAGAGAGGTCGGTGAGGACCATGACCTGGACCGAGACGCACCGCCGCTGGCAGGCCCTCCGCGCGATCGAGCAGGACCTGTGGTCCGCCGAGCGTCCCGAGCTGCCCTGGAACGACGAGCTCGCGCTGATCTTCGGCGACCGCGACGGCCTGCGGGCCGCGCTGCGGTACCGCTGGCGGCTCGCGGTGAGCACCCAGCTCGACACCCACCTGCCCGAGCGGGTCCTCGAGGAGCAGCGCCGGGTCCTCGCCGAGCGGGCCCGCGGCGTGCTGGCCGTGCTGGACAACGGCACCGACGAGGAGTTGGGTACGACGCATGCGGTCGCCTGACCTGGCCCGTGCCGTCGACCTCCCACGCTCCTTCACCGCGTGGACGCTGGCCCACGGCCTGCAGCGCTCCCTCATCCAGCGCGGTGCCCGCAAGGGCGACCTGATCAGCCGGATGGTGATGGACCCCGCGCTGCGGGTCGACCCGTTCCCGGCGTACGAGGAGCTTCGCGGTCGCGGCGTGATCAGCGCCAACGACCTGATCTCGGCGAGCGTCGACCACGCGGTGTGCAACGAGGTGCTGCGCAGCGACGCGTTCGGCACCGCGGGCGGCCAGGGTGAGCTGCCCAGGCCGCTGCAGTGGCTGCACCACAAGGTGATCGACCCCGACACCCTCGGCCCGGTCGACCCGCCGTCCATGCTGGCGGTGGACCCGCCGCTGCACACCCGCTACCGCAAGCAGGTCGCCCGCGCCTTCACCGCCCGCAAGGTCGGCCGGATGGGCGACCGGGTGAGCGACGTCGCCGGCGACCTGCTCGACGACCTGGCCGGGGTCGAGGACTTCGACCTCATCGAGCGCTACGCCTCCCAGCTGCCGGTCACCGTGATCGCCGACCTCCTGGGCGTTCCGGAGCACGACCGCGGCCGGCTCCTCGCGCTCGGCAACGAGGCTGCAGTGACCCTCGACCCCGGCCTGTCCTGGCGCCAGTTCCGGCGCGCGGAGGTGGCGCTGCGCGAGATGCACACCTGGTTCCGCGGCCACGTCGAGCGCCTCCGGGAGAACCCCGGCGACGATCTGATCAGTCAGCTGATCCTGCTCGACGGCCCGGACCGGCTCGAACCGGTCGAGCTGCACCAGGTCGGCCTGCTCGTGCTGGCCGCCGGCTTCGAGACCACCGTCAACCTGATCGGCAGTGCCGTCGCCATGCTCGACGGGCACCCCGACCAGTTGCGGTGGCTGCAGGAGAATCCCGACGGCTGGGGCAACGCGGTCGACGAGGTGCTCCGCCACCAGTCACCGGTTCAGCTGACCCTGCGGATCGCGCTGCGGCGTACCGAGGTGGCCGGCAAGGTCTTCGAGCCGGGCCACGGGATCCTGCTCTACCTCGGCGGCGCCGACCGCGACCCCGCGGTGTTCACCGACCCCGGCGCCTTCGACGTCACCCGCGCCAACGCCGACCAGCACCTCGCCTTCTCGGCCGGCGTGCACTTCTGCCTCGGCGCCAGCCTGGCCCGGCTGGAGACCGCGGTCGCGCTGCAGGCGCTGTACGAGCGCCACCCCGACCTGCACGTCGCCGGGCGTCCCGAGCGGCGCGGCACCCGGGTGCTGCGCGGCTTCGAGCGGCTGCCGGTGCGCACGACCGCACGGGTGCCCTCCTAGGAAGGCTCAGTCCGGCATCGCCGAGAAGTGCTGGTGGTCGACCGGGTCGTGCCACCGCCCGCCCCAGTACCAGCCGATCGCGTCGAACGCCGCCACCACCGGGTCGCCCTCGCGCACCACTCCGGGGCGTGCGGCGGTCCGGTCCAGGTAGGGCACCGACCGGTCATGGGTGGTTCGCCCGTGCAGCACGTAGGGGTTCTCCAGCGGGTCGAGGTCGATCGCCCGGCCGTACGCGTGGTGCGACCAGGTCGTGCTCGACCCGGTCTTCGGCCGGCAGTTGAACGCCGAGGTGTTGTCGGCCTCGATCGAGGCGAAGTCGTCGCCGCCGTACGCCTCGATCGGCCGCATCCGCCGGATCGGGAACCCGAGGTCCCACAGCTGCCCGAACACCCGTCGTACGTCGGCGACGACGTCGCGGTGCACCACGAGCCGTCCGGTACGACGCCGCCCGGCGAAGTCGTGGAACGCCAGCCGCACCACCCGCAGGTCGGTGAGCGGGACCGGGCAGCCGGGGTGCCAGGTGACCCCGCGCATCGCCGTCTGCTCGGCGTCGGTGAGCCGGCGGCTGCTCGAGGTGTACCCGACCGGTGCCGGCGTCTGCGTCGGGCTCGTTGTCACGGTCGGCGGAGCTGTCGGCGCAGGTGTCGTGGCGACGGGGTCGGCCGTGCACGCCGCGAGCGCGAGCACCGCGAGGGCGAGCGCTGCGCGCCTCAGCACTCGGGGACTGCCGGGTCGTTCGAGCCGGCGCCGGAGCCCGACAGGTGCAGCATCGCGACCCAGTCGTCGTCGACGGTCCGCGCCCACCGGTCCGAGCTGCTCGCCAGGCTCTGCGACGACACCGTCCCACCGTGCACCCAGCAGACCACCTCGTGCACCGTGCCGTTCTTCCAGCGCTCGCTGTTCCCCCGGTCGTCGCGGGCCTCGGCGTCGTCGGTCGACGGGCCGGTGCGGACCTGCAGGTAGCAGCTGCCGTCGCCGCAGGTGTCGTGCACCCGCACCGCGACCGGCGCCGGGTCGTTGGACCGGGTGGGGTCGGACCGGGTCGTCGACACCCCGGCTACCTCGCCGGTGTCGGCGGTGGTCGCGTGCGAGGAGGGCGTGCTCGGGGGGTCGGCCCGCGGCTCGTCGCCGCTCGCCCACGGCCGGAGCACCGCCGCGGCCACGCCGACGACCACGAGCGCCGCGACGCCCGCGGCGAGGGTGATCAACCCGGCCTGACGGGCCGGGGGCGCGGGTGGTGGCGTGTCGACGCGCACCGGCAGGGGCGGCGTGGGCGTCGGGAGGCGCGTCGGGAACGAGGGCGGCGGAGGAGGCGGCGGGACCACGGTCTCCCCGGCGGGCCGGACCGCGAGCCGTCGTACCTGCATCGGCACCTCGGCCAGCACGTGGTCGAGCGCCACCCGCATCGCGTCGACCGAGGCGAACCGCTCGGCCGGGTCCTTGGCCATCGCCTGGAGCAGCACCCCGTTGAGGTCCTCGACCCACGGAGCGTCGGCGGCCAGCTGGCGCACGGGTGCCTCGAGGTGCTCGCGGGCGAGCACGAACTGGGTGCCGACGTACGGCGTCGCGCCGGTCAGCATCGTCCAGAGCAGGCAGCCGAGGGCGTAGACGTCGGTGGTCCGGGTCGCCGGGGCACCGCCGAACCGCTCGGGGGCGAGGTAGGGGAAGGTGCCGATCACCGCGCCGGTCGCGGTCAGGCCCTGGTCGGGCTCGGTGTCGCGGGCGATGCCGAAGTCGCACAGGTACGCGAACGGTGCGTCCGCGGTGCCGGTGACGAGCACGTTGCTCGGCTTGATGTCGCGGTGCAGGACGCCCGCGCGGTGGGCGTCGGCGACCCCGGAGGTGATCTGTACGGCGAGCGTCAGCGCGGTGCCGACCGGGAGCGGCCCGTCCTCGAGCCGGTGGGCGAGGTCGGCGCCGGTGACCAGCTGGGTCGCGATGAACAGCGAGCCGTCGACCTCGCCGTGGTCGAGGACCTGGATGATGTGCGGGCTGTCGAGGCGGACCAGGGTGGCGGTCTCGTGGAGGAAGCGGGTGCGGTACTCGTCGTTGCCGGCCAGCTCGGGCGCGATCACCTTGAGTGCGACCCGGCGCCCGATCCGGGTGTGCGTGGCGGCGTACACGACCCCCATGCCGCCCCGGCCGAGGACGCCGTCGACCTGGTAGTCACCGAAGGTCTCGCCCTCGCGCGGGTAGCCCGTCATCACGACCCCCTTCTGCCCGCTGGTCCGGCCCCCATTCTCGCGCCTGCGCCGTGTGACGGCGGCCACTTTACAGATACGACCCTCTTGTCAAAGCACTTTACAAGTTCTACCGTTCTGTCAAACGGCAGTGCTGCCGCAGTGCGAGGAGGCCAGACGATGACCGGACCGACCATCGGTGCGACCGTTCCCGTGGGATCCACGGAGCAGTGGAAGGACAAGAAGCGCTACCTGTGGCTGTGGGGACTGATGGTCCCCGGCTTCGGCGTGCTGTTCGCGCTGGCCTACATCGCGACGGGCGGCTGGTGGGGCTTCACCTTGGTCGCGCCGTTCCTGGTCAACTTCCTGATCCCGCTGATGGACCTGCTGATGGGCACCGACCAGAGCAACCCGCCGGACGAGGTCATCGAGGAGCTCGAGAACGACCGCTACTACCGCTGGGTCGTCTTCGCCTACGTGCCGATGATGTTCGCGCTCGTCTTCGCCGGCTACTACATCATCGGCGAGGGCAACCCGGTCGCCTGGCTGCTCAACCACGTGGGTCTCGGTGACTGGGGCGACGCGCACCTGAGCGCCAACCTGATGGCCGACCACCTCGAGCTGCCGTGGTGGGAGAAGGCACTGTGGGCGCTGTCGATCGCCGGCGTCGTCGGCATCGGCATCAACACGGCCCACGAGCTCGGCCACAAGAAGGAGTCGCACGAGCGCTGGCTCGCCAAGATCACCCTCGCGCCGACCTTCTACGGCCACTTCTACATCGAGCACAACCGCGGCCACCACGTCCGCGTGGCGACGCCCGAGGACCCGGCGTCGTCCCGCCTCGGCGAGAGCCTGTACCGCTTCTGGCCGCGCACCGTCTGGGGCTCGCTGAAGAGCTCGTGGGAGGTCGAGGCCAAGCGCTACCGCCGCAAGGGCACGCACCCGTTCCACGTCGGCAACGACGTGCTCAACGCGTGGGCCATGTCCGTCGCGCTCTGGGCCGCCGTGATCGCGCTCAACGGCTGGGAGGTCGCGATCTACATCCCGATCACCGTCGTCTTCGGCTTCTCGCTCCTCGAGGTCGTCAACTACCTCGAGCACTACGGCCTCAAGCGCCAGCGGGTCGGCGAGAAGCAGCGCTACGAGCGCGTGCTGCCGATGCACAGCTGGAACAGCAACAACATCGTCACCAACATCTTCCTGTACCACCTGCAGCGCCACAGCGACCACCACGCCAACCCCACCCGGCGCTACCAGGCCCTGCGTGACTTCAAGGAGTCCCCGGCCCTGCCGACCGGCTACGCCGGCATGATCAACCTCGCGCTGATCCCGCCGCTGTGGCGCAAGGTCATGGACCACCGGGTGGTCGAGCACCTCGACGGCGACGTCACCCTGGCCAACATCGTGCCGGGCAAGGAGGCGAAGTACCTCGCCAAGTTCCCGCCGCCGCCCGCGCACGCCCTGAAGACCGAGGACCTGTTCGCGCAGGAGTTCGTCGGCGAGGTGCTCGCTGCGAAGTGCCCCGGCTGCTCCTACGTCTACGAGGTCGCGGCGGGCGACGAGCACGAGGGCTTCGCCGCCGGCACCGCCTGGTCCGACATCCCGGACGACTGGTGCTGCCCCGACTGCGGCGTCCGCGAGAAGATCGACTTCATCCCGTTCGACCCCGAGAAGGTGCAGGCCTGACATGAAGATCGTTGCTGACCTCGACAAGTGTGAGGGCCTCGGCATGTGCGAGGCCATGGCCAACGACTACTTCGAGGTGGACGAGGACGAGGACAAGGTCAACGTCCTCGACGACGTCCCGCCGGAGGGCGACCGGGCCCACGTGTACGCCGCCGTGCAGGCGTGCCCGGTGCTCGCCCTGACCCTCGAAGGCTGAGCGAGCAGGTGTCCCTCCTCGCCGACCGGACCCGCGCGCTGGTCGAACGGGTGGCTACCCTCACGGGGGTGGCCACCCTGACGCTCCGGGACCGCCTGCTCGAGGCGGCCGTCGAGCTCACCACCAGCGCGGGCTGGGCGAAGGTGACGATGGCCCGGCTGGCCGACGAGGTCGGCGTCAGCCGGCAGACCGTCTACAACGAGATCGGCACCAAGAACGACCTCGCCGCGGCGATGGTGCTGCGCGAGCTCGACCGCTTCCTCGCCGGGGTGACCCGCTCCTTCGACGAGAACCCCGACGACCTGGTCGCCGCGATCCGCGACTCCGCGCGCCGGGTGCTCAAGTACGCCCAGGACAACGCGCTCCTGCACGCCGTGGTCTCCGCGACCCACGGCGCCGACACCGAGCTGCTGCCGCTGCTGACCACGCACTCGGAGTACCTCCTCGAGGGGGCCAAGCTCGTGGTCGCCGACCGGGTGGCGGCGTACGACGTCGACCTCCCGCCGGACCGTCTCGCCGCCAGCATCGACATGGTCGTGCGCCTGGTCCTCAGCCACGTCATGCAGCCCTCGGCGGACCCCACCCGCACGGCCGACGACATCGCGTGGATCGCCGAACGCGTCCTGCGCTGAGCACGACGTACTACCCTTCGCCTCGGGAGATGCCGGGAGGTCCCGGCGGAGGGAAGTGGTCCATGGGGTTGGTGCGACGCGCCCTGAGGGCCCGGCCGACGGCCGGGCTCGCAGCGGGTGCTGCCCTCCTCGCCCTGGCCGCCTGCGGCACGCCGCAGGGTGCGGAGAAGGACCCCAAGGCCGACCCGAGCGAGGCTGCGGCCAGCACCACCGCCACGGCGAGCTCCGACCCGACCACCCCGGTGGCCGACCCGGCGCACGCGGTGGCGCCGCCCGGACCCTTCGACGGCAAGCAGTACGGCGACGACCTGCTCCTCGTCTCGCAGGACACGCTCTCCAAGGACGACCTGGCCACCATCACCGGCGTGACGGTGCGGGGCAAGAAGGGCGTCGCGGCGTACACCCAGCTCTCCTACGGCCAGTTCTCGGTCGAGAACAAGCTGTTCAACATCGCGGCCGTCGACCCGGGCGACTACCGACGTTTCACGGGGAACGGCTCGGCGACCTTCCAGGAGCAGTGGGACCGGATCGCCGGCGGCGAGGTCGCGATCCCCAAGACCCTCGAGAAGGACCTGGTCCCCGACAGCAAGGGCTACCTCGCGGTCGACGAGGAGAAGATCCACATCGGCGCGCTCTTCCCGGGCGGGGTCGACGGCGTCGACGCTGTCGTCAATGCCAAGTGGGGCGACGCGCTCGGCCTGCCCGAGGGCAACGCGGTGCTGATCAACACCGGCCTCTCCTCCCCGCAGGTGGTGCGCAAGAAGATCGAGAACGCGTTCGGCAAGGACCGGTTCTCGATCAGCGCGCTCGACATCGTCGCCCAGAGCGGCATCGACCCCGGCACCTACCAGCAGGCGATCCCGGTCGGTGCGTTCAGCGACGCAGTCGGCGTCTTCCGCTACACGCCGATCGGCGGCGGCCGGATTGCCCCCGACCCGGCGTGGGTGAAGGCCCACATCGTGACCGAGGTGGTGCCGATCCTCGGCTCGGTCACCTGCAACAAGTACCTGATGCCCCAGCTCAAGGCAGCGCTCGCCGAGATCGTCACCAGCAAGCTGGCCGACAAGATCCACCCCGGCGAGTACGCCGGCTGCTACTACCCGCGCTTCATCGCCGGCTCCACGCAGCTGTCCAACCACTCCTTCGGCCTGGCGCTCGACCTCAACGTGCCGGGCAACCAGCGCGGCACGGTCGGCCAGATGGACCGGGTCATCGTCGCGATCTTCAAGAAGTGGGGCTTCGCCTGGGGCGGCGACTGGGCCTACACCGACCCGATGCATTTCGAGCTGGCGAGGATCGTCAACCCCGGCTGACCCCTAGCTCGTCGTTGGCCGCGGATTCATCACGGTATGTAGCTGAGCCGGAGCATCTGTAGTGGAACTCGGCCGGGGAAGTGGCCATTCGCCTACATCCCGTGGTGAAGCGGGCAGGCCTACTGGACAGTAGGTAATCGTGACAGCATCACTGTCACTTTCCGTGCCATGATGCGCGCATGACGTTCGCGCTGGGTCAGGGAACCGGTCCGCTCAAGGGCCTCAAGGTCGTCGAGATCGCCGGTATCGGGCCCAGCCCGCACGCCTGCATGATCCTGGCCGACCTGGGCGCCGACGTGATCCGGGTGGAGCGCCCGGGCGGGCAGATGCTGACCGGCGGCTCGCACGACCTGCTCAACCGCGGCCGCCCCAGCGTCGCGCTCAACCTCAAGGACCCCGAGGCGGTCGCGACCGTGCTGGACCTGGTCGAGCAGGCCGACGTCCTCGTCGAGGGCATGCGCCCCGGCGTCGCCGAGCGGCTCGGCTTCGGCCCCGAGGACTGCCACGCCCGCAACCCGCGGCTGGTCTACGGCCGGATGACCGGCTGGGGCCAGGACGGCCCCTGGTCGCAGGCGGCCGGCCACGACATGAACTACATCGCCATCACCGGCACGCTCCACGGCCTGGGCCAGGTCAAGGACAAGCCCCAGTTCCCGACCAACCTCGTCGGCGACTTCGGTGGCGGGTCGACGTACCTCGTCATCGGGATCCTCGCCGCGGTCTTCGAGGCGAAGGCGTCCGGCCAGGGCCAGGTCGTCGACGCCGCGATCGTCGACGGTACGGCGAACCTCAACGCGATGACCTCCGCCTTCCTCGCCGGTGGCGGGTTCAAGGAGGAGCGGGCGGCCAACCTGCTCGACGGCGGCGCGCCGTACTACGACATCTACGAGACCGCCGACGGCGAGCACATGTCCGTGGGCGCGCTGGAGCCGCAGTTCTACGACCTGTTCGTCGAGCTGCTCGGCATCAAGGACACCGCGCCGGACCGCTGGGACGTCGCCAAGACCGACGAGCTGCGCGACCTGATCACCTCGACGTTCAAGCAGAAGACCCGCGACGAGTGGTGCGCGATCTTCGACGGCACCGACGCCTGCGTGGCGCCGATCCTGCGGATGAGCGAGGCGAAGGACCACCCGCACATCAAGGGTCGCGAGATCTTCGTCGAGCACGAGGGCCTCGTGCAGCCGCAGCCCGCGCCGCGGTTCTCCCGCACGAGGGCGACGCTGTCGCACCCGCCGGCCCCCGGCGCCGGTGCGCACACCCGTGAGGCGCTCGAGGCCTGGGGCGTCAAGGACGTCGACGGGCTGATCGAGCGCGGCGCTGCGGTGCAGATCACGTCGTGACCGCGGCTGGGGATTGAGCACGCCGGACCGGTGACCCCTAAGGTGGAGTCACCGATCCGGCCAGTCTTGCCCCGGATCCCGGCGCACCGCCCGCGGACGCGCCCCTCACCTGAGGCACCGCTTCACCGCCCCGTCACCGGACGGGGCAGCACGGCGAGACGCCCATGAGGGGAACGCGCCGACGCGTGCTGCGGTCCCCGGAGAGAAACAAGTGACCACCACCTTCGCCGATCTCGGCGTGCCCTCTGCCCTGCTCGAGGTCCTGACGGCCGACGGGATCACCATCCCCACGCCGATCCAGGCCGCGACCCTGCCCGACTCGCTGAAGGGCCGCGACGTGCTCGGCCGCGGACGCACCGGCTCGGGCAAGACCTACGCCTTCGGCATCCCGCTCGTGGCGCGCCTCGCCTCCGAGGGCGAGCGCCGTCGCCCGGCGCCGAAGCGCCCGCGCGCCCTCGTCCTGGCGCCCACCCGTGAGCTCGCGAGCCAGATCGCGGCCACCGTCGCCCCGCTCGCCAAGGCCGTCGGCCTGCGCACCACCACCGTCTTCGGCGGCGTCGGCCAGGGCCCGCAGGTCAACGCGCTGCGCGACGGCGTCGACATCCTCATCGCCTGCCCCGGCCGGCTCGAGGACCTGATCGGCCAGGGCCACGTCAGCCTCGCCGACGTCCGCGTCACCGTGCTGGACGAGGCCGACCACATGGCCGACCTCGGTTTCCTGCCCGCCGTACGCCGCCTGCTCGACCAGACGCCCAAGGGCGGCCAGCGGATGCTGTTCTCCGCGACGCTCGACAACGCGATCGACGTCCTGGTCAAGCGCTTCCTCGTCGACCCGGCCGTGCACCAGGCCGACTCGGCCCAGTCGCCGGTCACGAAGATGGACCACCACGTGCTCCACGTCGAGCGCGAGCAGCGGCTGCCCGTCCTGCTCGACCTGGTCAGCGCGCCCGGCCGCACGGTCGTCTTCACGCGCACCAAGCACGGCGCCAAGGCGCTGGCCCGCCAGCTCAACAAGAACGGCGTGCCCGCCGTCGACCTCCACGGCAACCTCAGCCAGGGTGCGCGCACCCGCAACATGGACGCCTTCCACAGCGGTACGGCGACCACCCTCGTCGCCACCGACATCGCCGCCCGCGGCATCCACGTCGACGACGTCTCCCTGGTCGTCCACGCCGACCCGCCGGCCGAGCACAAGGCCTACCTGCACCGCTCGGGCCGTACGGCGCGCGCCGGCGCCGCGGGCACCGTGATCACCCTGATGACCAGCGAGCAGCGCGGCGACGTCCGGGCGCTGACCAAGGCGGCCGGCATCACGCCGACCACCACCCGGATCCAGGGCCCCGACCACCCGGTGCTCCAGGACCTCGCCCCCGGCGAGCGCTCCCGCCCGGGCGGCATCGACCTCACCCCGGCCAGCCCGCAGGGCGGCGGCAACGGTGGTGGCAACGGTGGTGGCGGTCGTCGTCGCTCCGGCGCCAAGAAGCCCGCGGCGAAGAAGCCCGGCGGTCAGGGCGGGGCCAATGGCCAGCGCTCCGGCGGCCAGGGCGGCCAGGCCCGCTCGGGCCAGGGTGCTGCGAAGCCCGCCGGTCAGCGCTCCGGCGGCAACCGTGGCCGGTCGCGCTCGCGTGGCGCCGGCGCGGGCTCCGGCTCGGGCGGCAACCACAGTGCCGCCGGCTTCAGCTCCGGTCGCCGCTGACCCGGCACAAACTGGCTTCGAATCCGCGTCGACCCGGCAGAAACTTCTGCCGGGTCGACGCAATTCCAGTGCCAGTTTCTGCCGGGTCGACGCAATTCCGGGGCCAGTTCGAGCCGGGTCAGCGGCGGCGGGGGGTGCGGGCCGCGCGGGCGACCGCCGACTCGTACGCCGACACCAGGCCGCCGACCGAGAGCGGCTTGAGGCGCTCCATGATCTCGCGGAAGTGCTCGGAGGTCGTGGCGTCGCCGTACAGCGGGGCGAGCTTGTCGTTGATGACCTCGTAGAGCTCCTTGGCCATCTGCTCGCCGTGCTCCTGGTAGACCGCGGCGGCCGCGGCGGCGACCTCGCGCGGGAAGCCGAGCTCGAGCAGGCGCATGCCGATGGAGAGCTGGTTGCTCGCGACGAGGTACGACGTCCCGCGGATCCGCAGCACGCCGAGCGCCTGCAGTGTGGCGATGTCGTCGGTCGAGAGCGCGCGCCCGGCCTTCTTCTCCAGCTGCTCGCGATCCATCTCGACGGGCAGGTCGGACTGCCAGGGCGCGAGCATGGTGCGGGCCAGGGTGATGTCCTCGGGGGTGGCGTCCTCGGGGATGCCGGCGACGTACCGCTCGATCGCGGACAGCGTGAACCCGTGGCTCTGCAGCTCCAGCACCAGCTCGATCCGGGCCAGGTGGGCGGCGGAGTAGTAGCCCGACCGGCCGCGGCGGATCGGCGGCGGGACCAGGCCCCGGGACGTGTAGAAGCGCACCGTGCGCACGGTCAGCCCGACCCGCGCGGTGAGCTCCTCGAGGGTGAGCAGCTCCTCCTGCGGGTCGCCCCCGGATGCGTCGTGCGTCACACCGTCCGCGGGCCCCTCGCTCTTGACCATGACAGTAATAGTGTCACAATCGACCACAGAGACACCTCTCCCGTACAGAAACAAGGACGGTCATGGCAGAAGCATTCGTGTACGACCACCTCCGCACGCCGCGCGGCCGGGGCAAGGCCAACGGCTCCCTCCACGAGGTGAAGCCGGTCGACCTCGCGGTCGGCCTCGTCGACGCCGTGCAGGAGCGCAACCCGGGCCTCGACCCGAACCGGATCGACGACATCGTGCTCGGCGTCGTCTCCCCGATCGGCGACCAGGGTGGCGACATCGCGAAGACCGTGGCCATCGCGGCCGGTCTCCCGGACACCGTCGCCGGTGTCCAGCTCAACCGCTTCTGCGCCTCGGGCCTCGAGGCCGTCAACCAGGCCGCCGGCCGCGTCCGCGGCGGGTTCGAGGACCTGATCATCGCGGGCGGCGTCGAGTCCATGAGCCGCGTGCCCATGGGCTCCGACGGTGGCGCCTGGGCGTCCGACCCGGCCACCGCGTTCAAGGCGGGCTTCGTGCCGCAGGGCATCGGTGCCGACCTGATCGCCACCATCGAGGGCTGGAGCCGCGAGGACGTCGACGCGTTCGCCGCCGAGTCCCACCACCGCGCCGCCAAGGCCCAGGCCAACGGCTACTTCGACGGCGCGATCGTGCCGGTCAAGGACATCAACGGCCTGACCGTCCTCGACCGCGACGAGACCGTCCGCCCCGACACCTCCGTCGAGGGCCTCGCCGGCCTCAAGCCGTCCTTCGCCCAGCTCGGTGCCGACGCCGGCTTCGACGACGTCGCGCTCGAGAAGTACCACTGGCTCGAGAAGATCAACCACGTCCACCACGCCGGCAACAGCTCGGGCATCGTCGACGGCTCCGCGCTCACCCTGATCGGCAACGAGCAGGTCGGCAAGGACCTCGGCCTGACCCCGCGCGCCCGCATCATCGCCACCGCGGTCTCCGGTGCGGACCCGATCATCATGCTGACCGGACCGGCCCCGGCCGCCCGCAAGGCGCTGGCCAAGGCCGGGCTCGAGGTCGGCGACATCGACCTGTTCGAGATCAACGAGGCGTTCGCCGCCGTCGCGATGCGGTTCATGCGCGACATGGGCATCAGCCACGACATCACCAACGTCAACGGCGGTGCGATCGCCATGGGCCACCCGCTCGGTGCCACCGGCGCGATGATCCTCGGCACCCTGATCGACGAGCTCGAGCGGCGCGACCTGCGCCGCGGCCTCGCCACGCTCTGCGTCGGCGGCGGCATGGGCATCGCCACGATCGTCGAGCGCGTCTGACGCCGTACCGCACCCAGAGACCCAGAACAGGAACGACATTGAGCACCGACACCCAGACAGCCGTGCGCTACGACCGTGACGCCGACGGCATCGTCACCCTCACGCTGGACGACCCGACCGCCAGCGCCAACACCATGAACGAGCTGTACCTGTCCTCGATGGAGGGCGCCGTCGAGCGCCTGTACGCCGAGCAGGACGACATCACCGGCGTGGTGATCGCCTCGGCCAAGAAGACCTTCTTCGCCGGCGGCAACCTGAAGAACATGGCGACCGCCACCCCGGCCGACGCCCCGACGCTGTTCGCCATGGCCGAGCGGGTCAAGAGCAGCCTGCGCCGCCTCGAGCTGTTCCCGAAGCCGGTCGTGGCCGCGATCAACGGCGCCGCGCTCGGCGGTGGCTACGAGATCACCCTCGCCACGCAGCACCGGATCGTCGTCGACGACTCCCGGATCAAGATCGGCCTGCCCGAGGTCACCCTCGGCCTGCTTCCGGGCGGCGGCGGCGTGACCCGTGCCGTGCGCAAGTTCGGCCTGCAGTCCGCGCTGATGGACGTGCTGCTCCAGGGCACCCAGTTCAACCCGCAGACCGCGCTGAAGAAGGGCCTCGTCGACGAGCTCGTCGCCACCCAGGAGGAGCTGCTCCCGGCCGCCAAGGCGTGGCTGAAGGCCAACCCCGAGGCTGCCCAGAACCCGTGGGACGCCCCCGGCTACAAGATGCCCGGCGGCAACCCGAAGTCCCCGGCCCTGGCCGGCTTCCTGCCCGCCTTCCCGGCCCTGCTGCGCAAGCAGCTCAAGGGTGCCGACTACCCGGCACCGCGCGCGATCCTCTCGGCCGCGGTCGAGGGCGCTTCGGTCGACTTCGAC
This sequence comes from Nocardioides sp. F233, assembly GCF_057813895.1. NCBI lineage: Bacteria > Bacillati > Actinomycetota > Actinomycetes > Propionibacteriales > Nocardioidaceae > Nocardioides > Nocardioides sp. F233. The sequence goes on along the minus strand of NZ_JBVASH010000006.1, from coordinate 184,850 downwards.
ACCGCCTCGCGGATCGAGACCCGCTACTTCACCAACCTGGTCGTCAACCAGGGCGCCAAGAACATGATCCAGGCGTTCTTCTTCGACCTGCAGGCGATCAACTCCGGCTCGCAGCGTCCCGCGGGCCACGAGCGGTTCGTGCCCAAGAAGGTCGCAGTGCTCGGCGCCGGCATGATGGGCGCCGGCATCGCCTACGTCTACGCGCGCAACGGCGCCGAGGTCGTGCTCAAGGACGTCTCGGTCGAGAACGCCGAGAAGGGCAAGGCCTACACCGCCCAGCTCAACGAGAAGGCGGTCTCCCGCGGCAAGCTCACGCAGGAGAAGGCGGACGCGATCCTCAACCGGATCACGGCCACCGACAAGCCCGAGGACCTTGCCGGCTGCGACACGGTGATCGAGGCGGTCTTCGAGGACCCGGCGCTCAAGGCCAAGGTCTTCGCCGAGATCATGCCGCACATCAACGCCGACGCGGTGCTGTGCTCCAACACCTCGACGCTGCCGATCACGGTGCTCGCCGAGGGTGTCGAGCGTCCGGCCGACTTCATCGGCCTGCACTTCTTCTCGCCGGTCGACAAGATGCCGCTGGTCGAGATCATCACCGGTGAGAAGACAGACGAGGCCGCGCTGGCCAAGGCGTTCGACCTGACCCAGTTCATCAAGAAGACCCCGATCGTCGTCAACGACAGCCGGGGCTTCTACACCTCGCGCGTCATCGGCTACATGGTCAACGAGGGCATGGCGATGCTCGCCGAGGGCGTGGCGCCGTACTCCATCGAGCGGGCCACCACCTCCGCCGGCTACCCGGCTCCGGTGCTCCAGCTCTCCGACGAGCTCAACCTCGAGCTGATGGCCAAGATCGCCAAGGCGACCGCCGAGGCCAACCCCGACGTGCCGCTGCACCCGGGTCAGGTCGTGGTCACCAAGATGCTGGAGGCCGGTCGTGCCGGTCGCCTGCGCGGCGCCGGCTTCTACGACTACGAGGACGGCAAGCGCGGCTCCATCTGGGCCGGCCTCGCCGACCTCTTCCCGGTCGCGACGGAGCAGCCGCCGATCGAGGACATCCGCGACCGGATGCTCTTCGCCGAGGCGCTCGAGACCGCGAAGACCTTCGAGGAGGGCGTGATCACCTCGGCGGCTGCCGCGAACATCGGCTCGATCATGGGCATCGGCTTCCCGCCCAACACCGGTGGTGCCGCCCAGTTCATGACCGGCTACGAGGGCCCGGACGGGACGATCGGTCTCACCGCCTTCCTGGCGCGGGCCGACGAGCTCGCCGCGAAGTACGGCGACCGCTTCCAGGCCACCCCGTGGCTGCGGGAGCTGGCCGCGTCGGGCCAGGGCTTCCCCGCCTGATCGCAGCCTGACTCACCGAGAACGGCACGCCGGGCCGGGCCGAACGGAGCACTCCGTTCGGCCCGGCCCGGTACGTTTCCGCACATGGGAGGCCGGCGTAGGGAGGCGCGGCCCGGGCGTACGGTGCTCCGGGTCATCGTGGCGAGCCTGCTGGCGCTGGGGCTGCTGACCGGGCTGGGCGTGGTGCTCGCCTACGAGAACTGGAACGGCAACCTCCAGCACCCGGACGTCGTCGGCAAGAACCGCCCGAAGAAGAAGACCAGGGCCCTCAACATCCTGGTGATGGGCACCGACAGCCGCAGCTGCGACGGGTGCAAGATCGACGGCGAGGCCGGTGGCGGGCTGTCGGACACCACGATCCTGTTCCACCTCTCGGCCGACCGCGAGTTCGCCTACGGCATCTCGATCCCGCGCGACACCGCGGTGATGCGACCGGCCTGCTACGAGGCCGACGGCAGCGAGATCCCGGCCGCGACGGCCTACGAGAAGTGGAACGCGGCGTACGCCGTCGGCGGTCCCGGCTGCACCCGCCAACAGCTCGAGCAGCTCACCGGGATCCACGTCGACAAGTTCGTCGTCGTCGACTTCAACCAGTTCAAGGACATGGTCGATGCGCTCGACGGCGTCGAGATCTGCGTCCCCGAGGAGATCGACGACACCACCGGCAACATCCACCTCGACGCCGGCACCCGCGAGGTCGACGGCACCGAGGCGCTCGCGTACGCCCGGGTGCGCTACGGCATCAGCGGCGGCATCGACCCGTACCGGACCCGGCGCCAGCAGGCCCTGATCGGCGCGATGATCGACAAGGCGCTGACCGGCGGGATGCTCGCCCGACCGGACAAGGTGGCGAGCTTCATCAGCGCCGCGACCACCGAGCTGCAGACCGACTTCAAGTCCGTCGCCGCGATGGCCAAGGTCGCGGCCAGCGCCCAGGGCATCGACGCCGGCGACATCAGGTTCATCACCACACCGTGGACCCTCGACACCGACAAGATCAGCGGTGGCGTCGAGTGGCTGCCCTCGGTGGAGCGGCTGTGGCAGCTGGTCATCGACGACCAGCCGCTCACCAAGGAGTTCCTCGACCAGGCGCTGAGTGCCGGGGAGTCCCCGTCCGGCTCGGGTTCGGCGTCAGGGTCCGCGTCCGGAGCGCCCTCCGGCTCCGCGTCGGAGTCGCCCTCGGGATCGTCCTCGGGGTCGCCGTCGGGGTCCGCATCCGGCTCGCCGAGCGGCCCCGCCACCCCCGACTCCTCGGGCGGGCTGTCCGACGACGATCGCGCAGCCGCCGGCCTCTGCTCGTAGGGACCGGCCCGGCTACGGGACCAGGACGATCTTGCCGGAGTGGCCGCGGTCGGCGAGGGCGACGTGTGCCCGGGCCGCCTCGGCGAGGGGGAGCCGGGTGACCAGAGGCCCCGGGAGGCGACCCGACCCCCAGAGATCGAGCACCCGCGCGACCGCAGTCGAGACGATGCGCCGCATCGCCGGATCGGGCGCGTCCACGAGCGCCCCTCGGGCGAGACCGAGGACCTCGAGCTGGCGGGGGATCAGGTCCCGGTAGAGGTCGAGCGCGGCCGGCGACCCGCTCGCCTGTCCGAAGCAGACGGCCCGCCCGCCGAACCCGAGCAGGCCCAGCCCGGCGAGGAGGCTCTCGCCACCCAGGGAGTCGAGGAGGAGGTCGACGGACCCGACGGCGTCCCGGATCTCCTGCCCGGGGTAGAGCTCGCCGTACCCGAGGGCGAGGCTCGCGCCCGCGTCCCGCGCGATCGCGACCTTCCGGGGCGTGCTGGCCAGCCCGACGGTGCGTGCACCGGCGGCCGCCGCGAGCTGGACGGCGGCCAGGCCGACTCCGCTGCCCGCGGCATGCACCAGGACCGTCTCGTGCGGCCGGAGCCCGCCCTGGGTGTGCAGGGCCATCCATGCGACGCCGTACGCGACCGGCATCGCCGCGGCATCGACCAGGTCCAGGCCCTCGGGCAGCGGCACCAGCATGTCGGCCGGGACGACGACGTACTCCGCGTAGGCGGCCACCGCATGGACGGCGACGACACGGGTGCCGGGCTCGAGCACGCACGGATCCAGCGCGAGCGCGGCTGCTCCCGGTCCGACCGACTCGACGTGTCCGCTGAGCTCGAAGCCCGGGACGAAGGGGATCGGGGGAGGGACCGGGTACGCGCCGGAGCGCATCCGCAGGTCGGCGAAGTTGACGCCGGCCGCCGCCACCCGGACCAGGACCTCGCCGGCGCCGGGGGCGGGCACCGGGAGCTCGCACGCCTCCAGGGTGTCCGGGCCGCCGAACGCGCCGACGTGGACGGCTCTCATGCCCGGACCGAGTCCGTCACGCACCCGAGCGCGGGGAACACACCTCGGCGTCGATCGTCCGCCCCGGTGACGGTCACGGACGCGACCCCCAGGTCGCAAGCAGCTCGTCGGTCGTGCACAGCTCGGCGAACGCGTGGCCCGCGGTGCGCAGGCCCGCCTCGTGCTGGGCCGGGCTGCCGGCGGCGCAGGCATCGCTGGGCATCACGACGTAGAACCCGCGGAAGTAGGCGCCCTTGGCCGTGGCCGCGACGCAGTTGTCGGTGGCCAGGCCGGTGGCGACGACGGTCCGGATCCCACGCTCCTCGAGGAGGTCCTGCAGGCCGGTCGCGTGGAACCCGTCGTAGGTGTGCTTGGCGACCTGGGGCTCGTCCACGCGGGGCGTCAGCTCGTCGACCACCGCCGCACCCCAGGTCCCGGACACGCAGTACGGCTCCGCGCCGATCCGGACCAGCCGCTCCTTCATCGGAGCGTTGAGGTACTCCTCGTCGAAGTGCGACACGACGTGGACCACGAGCGTGCCGAGCTCGCTCGCCCGCTCCCGCAGGGCCGCGATCCGCTCGGTCGCGCCGGCGGTCATCGCCGGGGTGAAGCTGGTCGACCTGTCGATGAAGCCGCCGGGACTGCAGAAGTCGTTCTGCATGTCCACGATCAGCAGGGCGGTCCGGGAGGGGTCGACCTTCTCGGCGAGCTGCACGTCACCACGTCCTTGGAGTCGGGGGTCAGCGGCGATCTTGGTCTGCCGGCCGGGAGCGGGTCAGCCGTCGATGCGCTATCGGGGTGATAGTTGACCGGTCCCCGGCCGTGACCGCTATCTCTTGGCGGGCCTGCGCCCAACGGCGCGACCTCGCGCCGACAGGCTCCAGAAGGGATCTCCGCGCATGACAGCGACATCTGCGGACCACTACCTGTGGCTCGTCAGGATCGACATTCCCGAGCACCTGGATGCGGAGTTCAACCGCATCTACGACGACGAGCACGTGCCTGCGATCGCGAAGGTCGACGGCGTTCTCGACGTCCAGCGCTACGTGATCGAACGCGACGCTCCGGGCATCCAGAAGTACCTGACGCTCTACCGCGTGAGCTCGCCCGACCTCCCGACCAGCGACGCCTGGGCCCGCGCCTCGGCGGAGGGCGACTGGAAGTCGGTGATCCGCCCGTACGTGACCAACGCGGAGCTCTCGCTCTTCCGCGCCCTTTCGTGACCAGTGTGGAAAGAAGAAGCGAAATGACCCTCACCATCGAGAACGCGAACGCGGCCATCGTGGCCGCCCAGGCCAAGGCCGAGGAGCTCGGCATCCGGATCAGCGTGTCGGTCTGCGACGCCGGGGGGCGGCTCGTCGCCTTCCAGCGCATGAATGGCGCGCACTGGGCCGGCGGCTACGGCGCGCAGGGCAAGGCGGTCGCCTCGGCGGCCTTCGCCCGCCCCAGCGGCGTCGTCGCCGAGCTCGCCCACCACCCGATCTTCCCCAGCATCGCGGAGGCCGAGGGCGGGCACATCATCTACTGCCAGGGGGCGCTCCCGATCCTCGTCGACGGCGTCGTCATCGGTGCGTGCGGCGTCGGTGGCGGCACGGCCCAGCAGGACGAGGACTGCGCCCGTGCCGGAGTCGAGGCGGTGCAGCCGTGACCGCGGACCAGGCCGTCCAGCTCAGCCTGTTCGACGACCGCTCCGCCGCCCGCACGGTGGCGCAGAGGTACGACGTGCCGCTCTACCGCCGTACCGGGGAGGGGGACGACCTCTGGGCGTGTGCCCACCCCGCCGACGACGCGGCCGCCGCGGCGGCCGTCGACCACGCCCGGGGGCAGCTCGCCTACGGCGGCCGCCAGCAGGACGGGGCGGTCACGGGCTCGCTGCTGACCGCACTGTGGTTCGAGGCGCCGGAGGACCGCCGGGACGCGTTCGTCGACTGGTTCCGCGACGAGCACGGCCCGATGCTGCTCGAGGAGCCCGCCTGGCTGCGCATCCGCCAGCTGCGGCTCGACGCGTCCAGCCGGCCCGCGACGCACCTGGTGCTCCACGACCTGGCCGACGCGAGCGCCTTCTCCTCGACCGCCCTGGCCGCCGCGCGCGAGACGCCCGCGCGGATGGGGTGGGCCGCCCAGGACTGGTTCGCGAGCAACGTGACCATGGTGTTCGCGAGGGAGGAGACCCCCTCCTGACGGGGGGTGCGGGCTGACCGATCGGCCAGACTGTGCCCACTGCTCTGGCGCCGGGCCCGGCCCGGCGCCAGAGTGAGCACCGTGACGGGGAGGGAGCCTCTGTCCACGCGGGACGCTGCTGTCGACGTGTCCGGGCTGCAGGTGCGGTTCGGGACGGTCGAGGCGGTGGCCGGCGTGGACCTGCGCGTCGAGGCGGGGCAGGCGATGGCGCTGCTCGGCCGCAACGGCGCGGGCAAGTCGACGACGATGCGGGTGCTCGCGGGCGTCGTACCGCCGACGGAGGGGCGGGCCGTGGTCGCCGGGCACGACGTGCGCACCGAGCCGCTCTTGGCGAAGCGGTCCGTCGGGTACTGCCCCGACGTCGGCGGCCTGGTGCCGCGCGCAACTCCCTGGGAGCACCTCCAGCTGAGCGCCCGGCTGCGCCGGCTCGAGGGCTGGGAGCCACGGGCGCGGGGGCTGCTGGAGCAGTTCGACCTCGGCGACGTCGCGCACCGGGTGACCGCCGGGTTCAGCCACGGCATGGGCCGCCGGCTCAGCGTCGTGCTCGCCGCGCTGCACGAGCCGGAGGTGCTGCTGCTCGACGAGCCGTTCGACGGTGTCGACCCGCTCGGGGTCGAGGCCACCTTCGCGGTCGTCGAGGACGCCCGTGCCCGCGGTGCCGCGGTCCTCGTCTCCACCCACCTGCGCGACCTCGCGGTCCAGGTCTGCAGCGAGGTGGCCGTGCTGCGCGGCGGGGTCCGGGTCGCCACCGTCAGCGCCGACCACATGGCCGGGGACGAGGGAGCCCGTGCCTACCGCGCGCTCCTGGCCTGAGACCTCCCGGGCGCTGGCCGACGTCCGGCACCTGCTCTGGTTCCGCCGCGCGACGGTACGACGCCGGCGGGCCGCCGCGCTCGCCCTCGCCGCGCTCGGCCTGGTCACCGTGGCCGCCGCGGTGCTGCCGCCGCTCCTCGTCGCGACCGACGAGCTCGACCGGTTCGTGAGGCCGGCCCTGGTCGCGGTCGTGCTGGTCGCCGTGACCGGTGCGATCGCCGGCGGGGGCGGTCGCGAGCTGCTCGCCCGGGACCCGGCCGCCGTGCACCCGATCAGCCCGGTGAGCGACCACCTCGGCGCGCTGCTGCTCGCCCCGCTCAGCGCGGGCTGGCTGATCCAGGCGTGGGGCCTACTGGGGCTGGCCTCCGCGGTCGCGGGACCCGGCGGGCCCCCGGTCGCCGTCGCCTGGCTGGTCGCGGCGACCGCGCTGGCGCAGGCTGTCGGCTGGGCCGGGGAGTACCTCCGCCGGCGCGGGGTTCTCGCCTGGTTCGCGGCGCCGCTCGCCGGTCTCGGTGTCCTTCCGGCGCCGTTCGTCGCGGAGGCGATCGGTGACGGCCCGGCCGCGCAGTCGCTGGCCGCCTTGGCCCTGCTCGCGGCCACCGTGCCGCTGGTCGCCGCGGGTGCGGTCCTCGCCGTGGTGACCGCCCGCCTGGTGCCGCGCGACGAGGCGCGCCGCGAGACAGCCGACCACGCTCCGCGGTCGCTGCCGCGCTCCGACCTCGCCCTGCTGCGGCGTACCGACCGGGCGTCGGTGTGGCGCAGCGTCCCGTTGCGCCGGGGCACCTACCTGCTCGCCCTCGCCCCGGGTGCGGTGGCCCTCGCGGGCGGTCTCGCGTGGTCGAACCTGGTGCTGCTCCCGGGGCTGGTGGCCTCCGGCTGCGTGCTGCTGTTCGGCGTGAACCTGTGGTGCCTCGACGGTCGCGGGATGCTGTGGCGCGAGTCGTTGCCGGTCGCGCCGCACACGGTGCTGCTCGCCCGGGCGCTCGTGCTGACCGAGGTGCTCGCCGGCGCCGGGACGACGACGCTGCTGCTCGGTGCGCTCCGGGCCGGCCGGCCCACGACCGCCGAGCTGCTGGCCGTCGTCCTGGCCCTGCTCGTGGTCGTCGCCCAGTCCCTCTCGGCCGCGCTGCGCTGGTCGCTGGCCCACCCGCACGCCGTCGACCTCCGCTCTGCCCGCGCCACCCCCGCACCGCCGCTGGCGATGGTCGGCTACTCGTTGCGGCTCGCCGTCACCACGACGCTGTCGGGCCTGCTGCTCGCGGGGTTCGCGGGCGTCGGCCGAACCGACCTGCTTGCCCTCTCTGCGGTCGTCCTGCTCGCAGTCGCGGCTGTCCGGATCCGGCGCGCCGCCCGCCGCTGGTCGGACCCGGTCCGGCGGGCGGCGGTCGTCGCCGTCGTCGCGGCGTAGCCGCTCGAGCGTTCATTCCTGGCGTCGCCGCTCACGGAAGGCGGCGACGGCATGCCGGTTTCCGCACGCCGTTGAACAGAACCGCCGTGAGCGGTTGCGGCTGGCGTCGAACACGATGCTGTCGCAGGTCGTGTCCGCGCAGTTGGTGAGTCGGTCCTGGTCACCGGCCGCGACGATCAGCAGCAGGGACAGCGCGAACTGGCTGATCGCGTCCGAGGTGCGGCCCCTTCGCCGACTGGTCGCGTGCAGGTGCCAGGAGAGCATGTCGTGCCGGACCAAGGCGACCTGGGCGTCGTGCTCCGCGAGGAGGGCATTGGCCCTCCGGGTCAGATCCACCTCGGAGAGGCTCGCCAGCGCATCCTGCACTGCTGTCCGAAGGGCCGGCGCATCCTCCGCCGTGAGGCCCGCCGGCCCGCCGGCGAGGATCCGACGACGGTCCGTCCGGGGATAGGCGAGCGCGAGTGCCGTCTGCAGGGTCCCGACAGAGCAGCGTGCCTCCCTCATCGGTCAGCACTCCTGGTCTCGGGCGAAGCACCTCATGAACGAAACATTACAGAATGATCTCTTGACATGGAACCTGAAACGCATCTTACTTGTCTCCAACACCGACCACTTTGGAGATGTGATGTCCATCAAGTCCCCGTCGGCCCGCGTAGTCGCGACCGTCACCGCCGCAGTGGCCGCCCTCTCACTCGCGGCCTGTTCGCTCCCGTCCTCGAGCAACGGGGGATCGACGAGCGATGGCTCGGTGAAGCTGGGTCTCCTGGCGCCGCTCACCGGCGCTTCCGCTGCCGACGGCAAGGCGATGCGGCAGGGCGCCGAGCTCGCGGTGAAGGAGCTCAACGCCGGCGGTGGGGTCAATGGCCATGAGATCAGCCTGGAGTCCGCCGACGTCAAGGATCTCAAGGCCGACGCCGTCGCTTCCGCAGTCTCGCGGCTGACCGCTGACCCCGAGGTCGCTGCGGTCATCACGGGCTACGCCAGCACGACGAACTTCGAGATCGACCAGCTCGCCGAAGCCACCATGCCGTACCTGATCGGAGGCGGCAGTGCGCAGACCGCCGAGATCATCGAGAAGGACCCCGAGAAGTACCCGGGCATCTGGTCGACCGCACCGAGCTACGACGCCTACAAGACCGACCTGCCGAACCGGCTCGAGCAGTGGGACGCCGATGGCACCTTCCCGCTGCGCAACAGGACCGTCTACATCGTGTCGAGTGACAACCCCTACTCCAACGACATCGCCGGCGGCCTTGCCACGAACTTCGAGGCCGGGGGCTGGCAGGTCGAGGGGCCCGATGTCGTGCCCTTCGGAGAGGTCAACGACTGGACCCCGCAGATCTCCAAGATCCATGCTGCTGATCCGTCGGTGATCGTCAACCTCGACTACCTGACGGCGAACGCGGTCAAGTTCTTGACCCAGTTCCGGGACAACCCCACCAACGCCCTCCTGTTCTCACAGTACGCGCCCAGCGTGCCGGAGTACAAGAAGCTTGCGGGGGACGCGGCCGACGGGGTCATGTACAACCTCCCGGCAGGCGCGATCCTGTCCAGCAAGTACGCCCCGGCGCAGGACTTCTTGAAGGAGTTCCGGGACGCCTATGGCACCGACCCTGGCCTCTACGGAGTCATGAGCTACGAGCAGGTCATGCTCTGGGCCAAGGCTGTCGAGAGCAGCGGTGGCGATCCGCTCGACAAGGAGGCGGTCGGCGAGGCGATCGGCACCACGGTGATGTCCGGAACCGCGATGGGGACGATTAGGTTCGACCAGCAGACCCACCTCGCCGTCGCCGACGACGAGGACGGCATGCCGCTGCAGTTCTTCGAGATCCAGGACGGCCGTGACACGCTCCTCGGCCCTGCGCAGTGGGCCGACGGCGAGTTCCAGCAGCCCACCTGGTTCAAGTGAGGCACTCGCCGTGACCATGACCATGCATGACCGGGTGCTCCTGAGCGTTCGCGAGGTGAGCCGCTCGTTCGACAGCTACCAGGCAGTCCGCCAGGTCACCTTCGACGTCCACGAGGCCGAGGTGCTGGGGATCGCCGGCCCGAACGGCGCCGGCAAGAGCACGTTGTTCAATCTGCTGAGCGGAGTCCCGTTCAGCGCCAGCGGAGGGCAGATCGAGCTTGACGGCCGGCGCATCGAACGCTTGGCCGGCCACCGGATCTGCCGTCTCGGCCTCCGTCGCACCTTCCAGGCGGATCAGGTCTTCCCCGAGCTCACCGTCTACGAGAACGCGCGCCTCGCGGCCGCGTACCTCCAGGGCGGTCGCGGGGTTCGCCGGGAGGCCATGAAGGTCCTCGAACGCACCGGCCTGCTGGCGCTCGCCGATGTCCGTGCCGGCGACATCAGCGTTCTCGCGAAGAAGAAGCTGATGATCGCGGGCGCGCTGGTGGGCGACGTCCAGGTGCTGTTGCTGGACGAACCGGCCGGCGGCCTCGATGCCCACGACCAGGACGAACTCGCGTCCTTGATCGAGACCCTCAGCTCGACCGGCCTGACCATCGTCGTCATCGAGCACGTCCTGAGCCTGCTGCGACGTGTCGCTGACCGGATGATCGTCATGGTCGCCGGTGAGGTTCTCGTCACCGGGCGCCCCGAGGACGTCCTGGCTGATTCCCGCGTCGTCGAGGCCTATCTCGGAGAGGCAAGCCCATGAGAGCCGGTGCAGGCACTCTCACGATCGACCGGCTCGCCGCCGGCTACGGGAGGCTCCAGGTCGTCAAGGGCATCTCGCTCGAGCTCGGCGCCGGCCGGGCGCTCGCTCTCCTCGGGCCCAACGGTCACGGGAAGACCACGCTCCTGCGCGCGATCACGGGCCTCGGGCCGATCACGTCGGGCACGGTCGAGCTCGACGGGGAGCGCATCGAGAAGCTCACGACTCCCGAGATCGTCGAACGCGGCCTGATGCACGTGCCGCAGGGGGACATGCTCTTCCCCCAGCTGACGGTGAACGAGAGCCTCACCCTGGCCGGCCGGCTCCGCCGGGCACGCGGGCAGCGTGCGACCAATCTCAGCCTCGTGCTGGATCTCTTCCCCCGCGTCGCGGAGCGACGTCACCAGCTCGTAGGAACGATGTCGGGCGGGGAGCGACAGATGCTCGCCATCGGCATGGGCATCATGGCGAACCCCAGCGTCCTCATCCTCGACGAGCCGACGCTCGGTCTCGCCCCGAAGGTCCGCCACGAGATCCTCACCAGACTGCTCGACGTCCGGCAGGCCGGACTCTCCCTGCTCGTCGCCGACGGCGACGTCGACTTCCTGTTCGGGCTCGCAGACGAGTGGCACGTGATCGAGCTCGGGCGCATCGTCGGGAGCGGGACGACGGAGAACAGGCCGACACACGAACAGATGATGGCCATGTACGTCGGAGCGTCGAGCACTCCGTCCGGCGGCCCCGATACGACGACGGAGGTGTCGCATGTCTGAGGGTCTCGTCTCGATCCTGGCGTCGGCTTTGCTTCTCGGCTCGATGTACGCACTCCTCACCGCGGGAATGTCGCTCATCTGGTCCACGCTCCAGGTCTTCAACTACGCCCACGGCGCGACCCTGGTCATCGGTGGGTACCTGATCTGGAGCCTCACCGAGCATGGCGTTCCGGTCCTGCTCGCGACGGTCCTCGCAACGATCGCCATGGCCGGGGCGGGTGCGCTCGTGGAGCTGGTCGCCGTACGGCCGCTCGCATCCCGCCCGGACGGGACCCTGATGGTCATGGTGGCCACGCTCGCGCTGGCGAGTGCGTCCGAAGGGATCGCGCAGATCGTGTGGGGCCCTCAGAACAAGCAGCTGCCCGCCCTCACGACCGCGACCTTCGACGTCGCCGGTGTCGCCGTCCGGTGGACCACGGTCGTGGCCCTCCTCATGGCCGTCGGCCTGGTCGGCACGCTGATCGCCGTCGTCAACCGGACCGGATGGGGGGCGAGCATTCGGGCGGTCGCCCAGAACCGCGACATGGCGATGCTCCTCGGGATCAGGCCCGGTCGCATCTACATGTCGGTCTTCGCCGTGGCAGCCGGGCTCGCGACGGCCGGTGCCCTCGTCTTCGCGACCACCACGACACTCACCCCGACGAAGGGAAGCGGCCCCCTGCTGACCGCGTTCGTCGTGCTGGTCTTCGGAGGCACCGCGTCCTTGGTCGGAACCCTGGTCGGCGCCTACGTGATCGGCCTCCTCGAGGCGTCGACCAGCTACTGGATCGGCCTGCAGTGGAGCCCGGTCGCCGTGTTCGCCCTGCTCGTGGTCGTCATGCTGGTACGTCCCGAGGGACTCGTGAGGAGGCGCGCGTCATGACCAACCTCCGACTCCTCCTGAGGTGGGGCGGCTATGTCGCTCTCGCCCTCGCCGTGCCGTACGTCGTCCTCGCGCCGACCAGCCGGCTGGTCGTCTCCACCGCCCTCATCTACGCACTGCTCGCCGCGAGCTGGAACCTCACCCTGGGGTTCGGCGGGATCTTCAACTTCGCCCACGTCGGCATGTTCGGGGTCGGGGGCTACGCGATGGCCATCGCGTCCCTCAAGTGGGAGTGGACCACCGTGCCGGCCGTCGGGTTCGCCGTCCTGTGCGGGGCGGCCATCGGTGCCCTGGCCTATCTGCCCGTGGTCAGGATGCGAGGGATCTACATCGCGCTGATCACCTTCGTGCTCGTCCAGATCTGCTACCACCTGGTTCTCGCCCTGCCCGACCTCACCGGAGGATCGAACGGGCTGCCCGGAGTGCCGGCGATGACGCTGGTCGGCCACAACCTGGCGATGAACGACGGTCTGGGCTACCTGTGGTTGCTCGGGCTCTCCGTCGCAGTGATGCTGATCATCCTCGAGCTGATCATGTCGAGCCCGTTCGGGCAGAGCCTCGTCGCACTGCGCGACAACGAGCAGCTGGCCTGCAGCCGCGGCGTCAACCGCATCCGGCAGCAGCTCATCGCGTTCGTCATCTCCGGCGCGATGGCAGGCTTCACGGGTGCGATGTACGTCAGCTACTACCGGGTCGCCGACGTGAGCCTGTTCAGCTTCACCTTCGTCACCCTCGGCCTGAGCATGATCTTCCTCGGCGGGACCAAGCAGACCTGGGGCCCGGTCGTCGGGGCGATCGTCGTGACCCTGGTCGACAACCAGCTCGCGGCCCTCGACGCATGGCGGCCGGTCATCTTCGCCCTGGCCACGATAGCCGTCCTCGTGTTCGCGCCCGGCGGGATCAGCGCGACCCTGGTGCGCGTCACCGAGGCTGCTCGTCGCCTGAGCAAGACCGCCGTCGCACCCGGTCGGCGGCAGTCCACCAACGAGACCAGCACGTCGCGAAGGAGTATCGAGAATGTCTGACGACCAGCTCAAGAAGGCGGTGCTCGACGCCGTCGACGCGCTTACGCCCAGGCTCGTCCAGTCGGTTTCGGACGCGGTGAGGATCCCGTCGGTGAACCCCAAGTACCCCGGCCAGGACTACGACCGGCTGGTCGGCGCCGAGTCCGACGTCAGCGCGTTGGTCGCCGATCTCTACCGTGAGGCCGGCGCCGAGACCGAGATGGTGACCGCCGAACGGCGGCGCGACAATGCCTGCGGCCGGATCCGGGGTACGGGTGGTGGACGGACTCTCGTCCTCAACGGGCACGTCGACGTCGTCCCCGCTCTCCAGCCCGACCTGTGGACGGGGCCCACGTTCTCGGGACAGATCACCGACGACGCCGTTCTCGGGCGTGGAGCGACGGACATGAAGGGGGGCACCGTCGCGGCTGCCTACGCTGCCTTGGCCCTGGCCAAGGCAGACGTCAGGCTCCGGGGTGACCTGATCCTGCAGGCCGTCGTCGGCGAGGAGGTCGGTGACCACGAGGCGGGGACCAGCGCCGTGCTGGATGCCGGCTACGGCGGGGACGCCGTCCTCGTGTGCGAGCCCACCAACGCGACCGACGGACCACCCCATCTGAGCACCAGCGCTCCGGGTCTGCTCTGGTTCTCCCTGACCCTCAAGGGCAGGACCGCTCACGTCGGGTGGCGGGGGCGGACCATTCATCCGACCCTCGACGGAGCAGCGCTCGGCGTCAACACCATCGACAAGTACTGGGTCATCTATCAGGCCCTGCGCGATCTGGAGAACATGTGGGCGGAGCGGGATCGCCATCCCCTGTTCGCCCCGGGACACTTCTGCATCATGCCGGGGGTCCTGAACGCGAACCCGAAGGGAATCGACGTCCCCTTCTTCCTGGCCGACACGCTGACGGTCGACTACTGCGTCCTGCATCACCCGGATCGCAGCAATGGCGAGGTACGCGCGGAGATCGAGGAAACGGTTCGTCAGGCATGTCGCCGCGACGTGTGGCTGCGCGAGAACGAACCGGAGTTCGACTGGAAGCTCGACTGGCCGGCGTACACGACACCATCGGGCCACGGCCTCGAGGCATCCGTCTCCTCCGCGCACGCCGAGATCCTCGGGGGCGTGGAAGTCGGAGCGGGACCGACGAAGTCAGGAATGTTCGGGGTCTGCGACATCACCTGGACCGCGGCCCAGGGAATCGATGGCGTGATCTACGGACCCGGCGTGGGGAAGACCGCTCACGCCGAGGACGAGTACGTGCCGATCCACCAGCTCGTCACCGCGGTGAAGACCTATGCGCTCACCGCACTCGACTACTGCGGGGTCGCCGACTCCGCCGAATCCGCCGACGCTCCGCAGTAGCCGGAGCCGGGCAGCGACACGCCCCGGTCCGCCAGTCCCTCCACCGCTCCAGCGTTCCGTCCGCGACGACTCGTCGCGGACGGAACGGGGGCGCCCGAAACAGGAGCATCGCCATGACGAAGCCGTCTGCCGCCGGGAACGACAACACCGTGCGATCCGGGCTCCACCGCAACCTGTCCGTGTGGGCCGCGCTGGGGCTCTCCGTGGCGCTCCTCGGACCAAGCATGGCCGTGAACATCAACCCCCAAGCGCCCGCCGGCCTCGTCGGATCGGCAGTCCCGCTCGTCTTCGTGTTCGCGATGGTCGGGGTCCTCGTCGTCGCGCACTCCTTCGCGCGGCTCTCCCAGTACATCTCGAGCGCCGGCTCCGTCTACGGGTTCATCGGCGCCACGGTCGGCCCGCGAACCGGGTTCGTGGGAGGTTGGCTCCTGCTCGGAACCTACATCGCCTTCGCGGCATGCACGGCCGCCGGAGCCGCGCTGTTCCTCGGAGGCCTCGTCGACTCGCTCATCGATCCGGTCCTTCCGTGGGAGGTCGTCGGCGGGGTCGTCGTGACCGCGGTGGGCTTCCTCGCGACTCGTCCGGCGAAGGCAGCGACCACGGTCCTTCTGGTCGTCGAGTTCGTCACCATCGCCCTGATGCTCGTCGTCGCAGTCGTCGTCCTGGTCAGGGTCAGCGGCGGAGGCGGGCCGGTCGGCGGGTCCAGCTTCTCTCAGCTCCTCACGCTTCCCGACGGCGTCGGGGGCTCTGCGCTCTTCGCCGCGATGACGTTCGGGTTCCTCTCGTTCGCGGGTTTCGAAGCGGCCTCGACGCTCGGCGAGGAGACCGAGGACCCGCGCCGCTCGATTCCGATCGCGTTGGTCGGGTCGGTGCTCCTTGCGGGAGCCTTCTTCGTGATCGTCACCAGCGCGGAGGTGCTCGGCTTCGGAACCAGCGCAGCCGGCACCGAGGCGCTCGTCTCGTCGTCGTCACTGGTCGGCGACCTGGCGCGCGACTACATCGGTGGCCCCATCGGAGACCTGGTCACGCTCGGCGCGGGTCTCAGCGCCTTCGGCTCGTGCCTCGCCTGCACGGTCGGCGCATCACGGCTGCTCCTCGCGATGGGCCGTGACGGCTTCATCAGCACCAAGCTCGGTGACACGGACAGCAACGGGGTACCCCGACGTTCCGTGCTGGCCACCGTCGCTGTGCTCCTGGTGCTGGCCGTCCTGATGCGCACGTTCGCCACCGACGACGTGGTCGACATCTTCTTCTGGACCGCGACCGTCGGCTCGCTGTTCCTCCTGGTCGCGTACCTGTTGTCCCTGGTCGGTGCCGCGCGCTTCATCGTCACCAGTCGAGCGCACACCATCCCCGCGATCGAAGGTCTCCTTCCCTTCGGGGGCATCGCGATGATCGGCTACGTGCTGTACCGGAACGTCTGGCCGATCCCGGCCCGCCCCTACGACCTCTTCCCCTACATCGTCGCGGTCTGGGCGTTCGTCGGCCTCATGGTCGCGTCCGCCACTCCGGGCCTTGCCCGTCGAATCGGAGAACGTCTCGTGCTCGAGGACCACTGATGCAAGGAGCCGCACCCTAGTGGTCGCCCTCCAGGTCCTGGAGACGCTTGAGGCCGGTCTCGCCGAGTCTCTCGGTCACGCCGGTGATGACGCTCTCGGTGAGGGCCATCGCCGCGACGAGGGAGTCGAAGGGCGAGGCGGACTCGACTCGGCACGGGAGGACGACCTTCGCCGACTGCGCGGCCGGGGACAGCCAGTTGTCGGTCATCAGGCAGACGGTCGCGCCGCGCTCGGCCGCGGCCTCGGCGAAGGCGGCGAGACTCTCGTCGTAGCGCCGGTAGTCGAAGATCACCACCACGCTCGAGCTCGTGAGGTCCGCAAGGGTGGTCCTGTGCCCCATGGCGTCGGGGAGGGTCATGTTGACCCGTGGCCGCAGGAGCCGGAGGTGCAGGACCAGGTACTCGGCCAGGAGCCGGCTGAAGCGACCGCCGACGACCCAGACCTCGGCGGCGCTCTTGCTCAACAGCTCGACCACGCGGTCGAACTCGGACTGGGGGACCTCGTCGTACGTCAGCTCGATCATGTCGGCGAAAGCGTGCTGGGTGCGCGTCAGTGCGCCCGACGTCGGCTCCATCGCCTTGGTCGAGAACTGGCGCACGGGCGAGCCCATCTCGGCATTCACCTCGTGGATGAGCGCCCGTTGGAACGCCGGGTAGCCGGCATAGCCCAGCTTCGCGACGAACCGGACGACGGTGGGAGCGCTGACGCCGGCCGCTTCGGCCAGGGAGGCCACCGTGTTCAGTCCGGCGGCCGGGTACTGCGCCAGCAGGGAGCGCGCGACCTTCTTCTCGCTGTTCGAGAGGTCGTCCATCGAGTCCATCAGCGACTTGCGCACGGACCTGTAGTCATCCACCTGAATCACGCCGCCTTCGGGAGTTCTTGCCGGGGGCCTTGCGAACCACATGTTACAGAGTTACGCTTCTGACAAGAACTGAAACAAACATTACAGTCCGGCCCGAGGTCCTCTTCGGCCATCCAACGCAAGGTAGCGCAGTGACCATTCAGCTCGCCGAGTACGTGAGCCACCTCGGGCTCATCGATCACCACTGTCACGGGGTGACGTCCGCCAACCTCTCCTCGGGGCAGTTCGAGGCGCTCGCCACGGAGTCGTCCTGGCGCTCTCCCTTCGGCGGGTCGAACTTCGACACCCCCTTCGGCGTCGCTGTGCGTGCGCTCTGCGCGCCGGAGCTCGGACTCGAGGCCCACTGCACGGGCGAGCAGTACATGGAGCGTCGCATCGCCCTCGGCCCGGATGCGGTCAACCAGACGCTCCTGCGCGGGACCGGCATCGAGCGCTACGTCGTGGAGACCGGGGTGGGCGCGCACATGCTCGGACCGAAGGAGGTCGCCGATGCCGCCGGTGCCGAGTTCGGTGAGATCGACCGGCTCGAGGCTCTCGCCGAAGATGAGCTTGCCCTGGCCGAGAACGGCGAGGACTTCGTCGCTCGCATGGTGGAGCGGATCGGCGCCAGCGCGGCGCGATCACTCGGCTTCAAGTCCATCGTCGCGTACCGCTGCGGGCTCGACTTCGACCCCGACCAGCCCACCCGCGACGAGGTGAGGGACGCAGCCGACCGCCTCCTGCGTGCCAGGACGTCCGAGGAGCCGGTCCGGCTCGAGGATCCGGTCGTCATCCGGTTCCTGATCTGGGAGGCGGTGCGCCACGGGTGTCCTCTCCAGTTCCATGTCGGCTACGGCGACTCGGACATCGACCTGCACCGGTGCGACCCGAGCAAGATGACCGAGTTCATCCGCAGGACGGTCGACACCGGAGCCAGCATCATGCTGCTGCACTGCTACCCGTTCCAGCGGGAGGCGGCCTTCCTCGCCCAGGTCTACCCGCACGTCTACCTCGACACCGGTGCGGCCGTGAACTACACCGGGTTCGGCTCCCACGCGATCATCCGCGAGTCCCTGGAGCTGGCCCCGTTCAACAAGGTGATGTTCTCCACGGACGCGTACGGGCTGCCCGAGCTCTACTACTGCGGGAGTCACCTGTGGCGACGCGGCGTCGCAAGGGTGTTCGGCGACTGGGTGGCCGACGACGAGATGAGCCTCGACGACGCAAAGCGATATCTGGACATGATCGCCGTCGGCAACGCCGCGAAGGTGTACGGCAGGTGATCACGCCAGTGGCGGCCGGTCGCCGTCCCTTCGACCACGAGATCCGGGCGGGTCTCGGCGATGCCCAAGCCCTACGCCGAGAGCTTCACCGGACCCCGCGGACCGGAGGGGACGAGGAGCCGATCGCCCGGCTGCTCGCGACCCGGCTCGGACGCGCCGAGGCGCCGAGCATCGCGGGTGGACGGATCCTTCGCTTCGGGCCGGCGGACGGTCCTGCCGTCGCGCTGCGCGCGGAGCTCGACGCACTCCCGATCGATGAGGAGACCGGCGTGCGCTGGGCCTCTCGCAACGGAGCCATGCACGCGTGCGGGCACGACGTACACATGGCGGCTCTCGCCCTGGCCGTCGGCTGCCTGCGCAAGACGATGCCCGACGTACCGGTGGTCGCCCTTCTCCAGCCTCGCGAGGAGACCTATCCGTGCGGCGCGCCCGATCTCCTGGGCTCGGACGAGTGGGCGGGCGCGAACATCGGCGCCGTCGTCGGGGGACACCTCCAGCCCCGACTCCCGGCCGGCGTCGTCTCGGCCGCACCGGGCGCGGTGAACGCGGCGTCCGACGAGTTCGAGCTGACCGTCCACGGAGTCGGTGGGCACGCCGCCTATCCGCACACGGTCGAGGACCCGGTGGTCGCGGCAGCGGCGATCGTCGGCGCGATGCAGCACATCGTGTCTCGGCGGACGGACCCGATGCAGCCGGCGGTGGTCAGCATCGGCTCCGTTCGAGGTGGTCAGGCGGCCAACATCATCCCCAACGACGTTCGGATCCTCGGCACTGTCCGCACCTTCGACTCTGCGCAGCGCGAGGACGTGAAGTCGCACCTCGAGGCGATCGGTCGCAACGTGGCCGCTGGCTACGGATGCACGACGACGCTGCGCATCGTCTCCGGAGAGCCGGTGCTGACCAACTCGCCGGACATCGTGCATCGTCTGCGACCCAACATCCGCGAGCAGGGGATGAGCCTCGGAGAGGACCTCAGGTCGTGCGGTGCCGATGACTTCGCCTACTACAGCGACGCCGTCGCTTCCGTGATGGTCTTCGTGGGGACCGGCGACGGAACGTCGAGCTCCCCCGGCCTGCACAGCCCCAGGTTCCTGCCGCCCGAGAGCGCCGTCGAAGACGTCGCCCGGGTGCTTCTCGCCGGATTCTCGGCGGCGAACGACCACCTGAGAGCAGACATGAGTTCGAGATCACTTTCCGAAGGGAGTGTCACATGAGCGACCACCAGGCCACCGGTGACGGACAGAGCCTCCTGCTCAACCTCGTCGACAACTCAGGGGTGACTCGCGCGAAGCTGCTTCCGGCGTCGCGCATCGCCGCGGTGAGCGAGAGGGGAGTCGGCCTGTCGACCGCCTTCGCATACATGTGCGTCGACGACCACCTCGCTCCCATCCCAGGTGGAGTCGCGGTCGGGGACATGCGACTCGTACCTGCGGCTGATGCTCGACGGATGCTCGCCGCGGGTCTCGACTGGGCCCCGGTCGATCAGCTCGACCAGGAGACGCTCGACCCGGTGCCGACCTGCGCCCGATCGGCGGCGAAGCGTCTCGTCGCCGCCGCGAAGGACGCCGGGTACGTGTACCGGATGGCGTTCGAGTTCGAGTTCACGCTCTACAAGGAGAACGCCGACGGCTCACTCGAACTCGCCCACACCGGACCAGGCTACGGCGTGGGTCCCTTCCTCCGCCTGGAGCCGATGATCCGCGACCTCGAACAGAGCCTGATCATCGCGGGGATCGAGGTGGAGCAGATCCACCCCGAGTACGGCAACGGGCAGATCGAGGTCTCCATAGCGCCGGCGGACCCGGTTCGAGCGGCCGACAACGCCGTCCTGTGTCGCGTCATCGTCGCCCGGACCGCACTCGCGCACGGCTATCGAGCCTCGTTCGCGCCGATCACCAGCGTCGAGGGCATCGGCAACGGGGCCCACCTCCATGCGTCCGCCTTCAAGGACGGTCGCAACGTCTTCAGCGGCGGCGACCGGGAGTGCGGCATGACCGATGACGGTCTCGCCATGGTGTCGCGCCTCGCCCAGCTCCTCCCGGACACCATCGGTCTCTACGCTCCGAGCGTCCTCAGCAACGAGCGACTTCGGCCCGGCATGTGGAGTGGTGCCTGGGTGTGCTGGGGTCACGAGAACCGCGAGGCCGGAGTCCGGTTCGTGCAGGGAACCGGGGGTCACGGCCAGTCATCGGCGAATTGCGAGGTCAAGGTGATCGACCCGGCGGCCAACCCCTACCTCGTGGTCGCCGCCGTCGTGGCGATCACGCAGGACGCCCTTGCCCATCCGTACGACATCCTGCCCGAGATCCATGTCGATCCGGCGGTCATGACCGACGACGAGCGAGCCCGGAACAAGGTCGGCAGGCTCCCGGGCAGTCTCGCCGACGCGCTCGACCTTCTCGAGAAGAACCAGACTCTGCGCGCCGCGCTGGGAGCCGAGCTGCTCGACTCGTTCGTTGCCGTGCACAGGCACGAGGACGAGGAACACGGCTCGAAGGACCTGGAAGCACGCATCGACCTCCTCCGCTGGAAGTACTGACATGACGAACCTGACCAAGCACCGCTCGTTCTGGCTCCAAGAGGCTGGCGTCGACGACGTCTGCCCACCGCTGACCGGGAACAGGAAGACCGACGTCGCCATCGTCGGCGGGGGCTACGTGGGTCTGTGGACGGCGCTTCGCATCAAGGAGCTCGACCCCGCCGTCGACGTCACCATCGTCGAAGCCGACGTGTGCGGCGGGGGCGCCAGTGGTCGCAATGGCGGCTTCGTCCTGTCCTGGTGGCCCAAGTTCGCGTCCTTGACCGCGTTGTGCGGAGAGCAGGAGGCGCTCCGCCTGGCACTCGCCTCGGAGGACGCGATCAGCGAGATCGGTGAGTTCTGCGCGGCACACTCTCCCGAGGCCGAGTTCCGCCGCTCCGGATGGCTGTGGACCGCCACGTCCCCCGCACACGACAGGTCCTGGGACGACGTCGTCACGCTGGCCGACCGGGCCAAGGAAGGGACGTTCGAGCATCTCGCGCCCCGAGAGGTCGCTCGACTGGCCGGCAGCCCGACCCATCTCGCCGGAGTGCTGGAGCACTCGGCTGCGATCGTCCACCCCGGCCACCTGGTCCGCGCCCTGCGCCGGCGAGCACTCGAGCTGGGTGTCAACATCTACGAGAACACGAAGGTCAAGCGCCTGAACCGTCGAGGCGTTCCCCGCCTGGCCACCGCGGCCGGCACGATCTGCGCCGACCGTGTCGTCGTCGCCACCAACGCCTGGGCTGCCGGGCTGAAGGAGCTGCACACCCGCCTCTTCGTGATCTCGAGCGACATCGTCGCGACCGAGGAGATCCCGAATGAGCTCGATGAGATCGGATGGCGCGAGGGTCCGGCCATCACCGACTCGCAGACGCTCGTCTGCTACTACCGGACGACGGACTCCGGACGTGTCGTCTTCGGCAAGGGCGGCTGGTCGATCGGGATCGGTGGCCACATGACCAAGGCGATGGAACGCAGCGCCGGTCGTGCGGAGATGGTCACGCGCGACTTCCAGCGCTACTACCCGATGTTGCGTCAGGCCAGGATCACGCACGACTGGGCCGGTCCGATCGACCGCACCCACAACAGCCTCCCCATCATCGACTGGCTCAACCGGGAGAAGACGATCGCGGTCGGGGTGGGCTGGTCCGGGAACGGTGTCGGTCCCAGCGTCGTCGGAGGCAAGATGCTCGCCTCCATGGTCCTGGGCCGGCAGGACGAATGGAGCTCCGCAGGGCTGGTGTCCGCACGTGCGAAGCACTTTCCACCGGACCCGGTCCGCTACGTCGGTGCCCACCTGGTACGCGAGGCGATCGTCCGCAAGGAACGAGCCGAAGCGCTCGACCTGCGTCCCAGCCGGGTCGCGGTCGCCATCAGCAACCTGGCCCCGTCCGGCCTGGAAGACAAGTCCTGATGGTGCGTGGCACCGACCGTGGGTGACGACGAGACCAGGCGCGGCCGGGGCGGCCCGCCGCTGGTCGGAGCCGCTACGACGGGCCGCGGTCGTCGCCGTCGTCGCGTCCTGACCGGGAGCCAACCCGGCGCCCTCATGCTGGACCCATGACCACCACTCGCCACCACGTCGACCTCGTCGAGACGTACGCCGCGCACAACTACCACCCGTTGCCCGTGGTGCTCGCGTCCGGCGAGGGTGCCTGGGTGACCGATGTCGAGGGCC
Organism: Nocardioides sp. F233; assembly: GCF_057813895.1. Lineage (NCBI taxonomy): Bacteria > Bacillati > Actinomycetota > Actinomycetes > Propionibacteriales > Nocardioidaceae > Nocardioides > Nocardioides sp. F233. The sequence goes on along the minus strand of NZ_JBVASH010000006.1, from coordinate 162,250 downwards.
GGCGCTACCTCGACTGCCTCGCGGGCTACTCCGCGCTCAACTTCGGGCACGGCCACCCGCGGCTGGTCGCCCGTGCCACCGAGCAGCTGCACCGGCTGACGCTGACCAGCCGGGCCTTCCACAACGACCAGCTCGGACCGTTCGCGCAGGCGCTCGCCGAGCTGACCGGCAAGGAGATGGTGCTGCCGATGAACTCCGGCGCGGAGGCGGTGGAGACCGCGATCAAGGTCAGCCGCAAGTGGGGCTACCAGGTCAAGGGCGTGACGCCGGGAGCCGCCACGATCATCACCATGAGCGGCAACTTCCACGGCCGCACCACCACGATCGTCGGCTTCTCCGACGACCCCGACGCCACGACCGACCACGGCCCGTTCACGCCCGGCTTCGTCCGCGTGCCGTACGGCGACCTGGCGGCCGTCGCCGAGGCGATCGACGCGTCCGCCGGCTCGGCGGTGGCCGTGCTGCTCGAGCCGATCCAGGGCGAGGGCGGCGTCGTCATCCCGCCGGACGGCTTCCTGCGCGGCCTACGGGCGCTGTGCACCGAGCGCGACGTGCTGATGGTCGCCGACGAGATCCAGTCCGGGCTGGGGCGCACCGGCCGCACCTTCGCCTGCGACCACGAGGGCGTCGTCCCGGACGTCTACGTCCTCGGCAAGGCGCTGGGCGGCGGGATCCTGCCGGTCTCGGCGATCGCCGCGGACCGCGCGGTGCTCGAGGTCGTCCGGCCCGGCACCCACGGCTCCACCTTCGGCGGCAACCCGCTCGCCGCCGCCGTCGGCCACGAGGTGGTCGGCCTGCTGGCGACAGGGGAGTACCAGGAGCGCGCCCGAGTGCTCGGCGAACGGCTCGGCACCGGCCTGCGCGCGCTCGTCGGCGTCGGGCTGGTCGCGGTCCGGATCCGTGGGCTGTGGGCGGGCGTCGACATCGATCCCCGTCTGCTGACCGGGCGCCAGGTCTGCGAGGCGCTGATGGATCGCGGGGTCCTCGCCAAGGACACCCACGGCTCGACGGTCCGTTTCGCGCCGCCGCTGGTGTGCACCGAGGACGATGTGGACCTGCTCGTGAGCGCCCTCGGGAGCGTTCTCGAGGAGGCACTAATGTCGGCCGGGTGACGCAGCCGCAGCAGCAAGAGCGTGTCCTGATCACCGGCGCGGCCTCCGGGCTCGGCGCCGCCCTCGCCCGGGCCTGGGAGGAGCGGGGTGCCGACGTGCTCCGCACCGACCGTGCGCCCGGCGACGGGATCCTCCCGCTCGACATCACCAGCGACGCCGACTGGGCCGCCGCGCGCGAGCACGTGGAGCAGACCTGGGGCGGGCTCGACGTGCTCGTCAACAACGCCGGGATCGCCGGCGGCGGGCGGCTCGACGTGTCCGGGATCGACGAGTGGCAGCGGCTGGTCGACATCAACCTGCTCGGCGCGGTCCGCGGCACGGCCACGTTCACGCCGGTCTTCAAGCGACAGGGGAGCGGGCGGATCGTCAACGTCGCCTCGCTCGCCGGCCTCGTGCACCCGGCCGGGATGGGCGGCTACAACGCCACCAAGGCCGCGGTCGTCGCGCTCACCGAGACCACCGGACACGAGCTCGCGGCGCACGGGGTGACCGCGCACGTCGTGTGCCCGTCCTACTTCCGCACCAACCTGATGGCCGGCGTCGAGGGCCGCGACGCCGCGCTGCAGCAGGTGATGTCGAGGCTGGTCGAGGACGCGCCGCTCGGGCCCGACGAGATCGCCGCCGCGGTGCTCGACGCGATCGACGCCGGCACCGAGCTGATCATCCCCGACGACGCCGCGCGGGCGGCGTACCAGCTCAAGCTCGCCGACCGGACGGCGTACGACGCCGTGATGCGCGCCCAGGCCCGCAAGCTCGACGCGGTGGCCGAGTGAGCGGGGCGAACGACGAGTCGCGCCCGGTCCGCGACGAGGACGCCTTCGACGTCGCCGCCGTCGAGGCCTGGCTGGGCCGCGGCCCGATCGCCGAGGTGCGCCAGTTCCCCGGCGGAGCCTCCAACCTGACCTACCTGCTGCAGATGGCCGAGGGACCGGACCTGATCCTGCGCCGTCCGCCCGTCGGCACCAAGGCGAAGGGTGCGCACGACATGGGCCGGGAGTACCGGATCCAGGACGCGCTCAAGCCGGTCTTCGGTCAGGTGCCCGCGATGGCGGCGTACTGCACCGCCGAGGACAGCCCGATCGGCAGCGAGCTCTACGTGATGGAGCGGCTCGACGGGCTGATCCCGCGCCGCGAGTTCGGCTTCCCCATCAGTGAGGCCCAGGCGAGCGCGCTGTGCGACGCCGCCGTGGACACCCTGGTCGCGCTGCACGCGATCGACGTCAGCGCCGTTCCGGGGCTCGCGGCGCTCAACAAGGGCGACGGGTACGTCGCGCGCCAGGTCGGTGGGTGGATCGCCCGGCTCGACAACGCGCGCACCGACGACACCGGCGACTGGTCCGACATCACCGGCTGGCTCGACGCGCACCAGCCCGCCGACGTCGGGCAGCGGATGATCCACAACGACTACCGCTTCGACAACATGGTCCTCGACGCCGACGACCCGACCCGGATCATCGGCCTGCTGGACTGGGAGCTCGCGACCGTCGGCGACCCGCTGATGGACCTCGGCTGCACGCTGGCCTACTGGGTGCAGGCCGACGACGACGAGTTCTTCCTGCTGTTCCGCCGCCAGCCCACGACCGCGCCGGGCATGTGGACCCGGCAGCAGGTCGTCGACGCCTACTGTTCGCGCGCCGGTCTCTCGTTGACCCCCGAGCAGTGGACCTTCTACGAGGTCTTCGGGCTGTTCCGGCTGGCCGTGATCGCCCAGCAGATCTGGTACCGCTACTTCCACGGCCAGACCACCAATGAGGCGTACGCCGCCTTCGGGCCGGCCGTCGGCTACCTCGAGGCGCGCTGCCGGCAGGTCCTGGCCGCCCTGCCTGCGGGGGAGGTCAGCTGATGGGCGTGCTGCTGCTGGTCCGCCACGGCCAGGCGTCGTTCGGGTCCGACGACTACGACGTGCTCTCCGAGACCGGGTGGGAGCAGGGCCGGGTGCTCGGCCGCTGGCTCGCCAAGGAGGGCCCCGAGCCGGTCTCGGTCGTGCACGGCGGGATGCGCCGGCACCGCGAGACCTGGGAGGCGATCGCGGACGGCGCCGGCTGGGGTCCGGGATCGCCCGAGGCAGCGGTCGACGAGGGCTGGGCCGAGTTCGACCACCTCGGCGTGCTGGCGCGGTACGCCGAGGCGACCGGCACCGTCGTCGACCACACCACCGACCGCCGCGCCTTCCAGGAGCAGTTCGAGGTCTCCACCGAGCACTGGTACGGCTCCGGCCCCGACGGCGGCTACCCGGAGCCGTACGACGCCTTCGTCGGCCGCGCCCGCGCGGCCCTGTCCGCCGCGGCTGAACGTCCTGGCCCGACGCTCGTCGTCACGTCCGGGGGAGTGATCGCTGCGCTGGCCGCGCTGCTCGTCGTACCCGACATGGCGGCGGTGGGCCCCGTCTGGGCACGGTTCAACACGGTCATCGCGAACACCTCGGTGACGCGGGTGATCGTCGGTGCCACCGGCGCGCGGCTGCTGACCTTCAACGAGCACCCGCACCTGCCGCGGTCGCTGGTGACCTACCGCTAGGGAGCCGGGCATGTCCGACCAGGTGATGAACGCCGTCATCGCGACGGCCCTCGGGACCGTCGTGGCGGTGCTGCTGCTGATCCCGGTCGCGGCGGTGGAGTACCGCAAGGACGGGCGGCTCGGGCCGCGCGACCTGACCGTGCTGCTCTCCGGCGCGGTCTACGGGCTGGCGCTGTGGACCTACACGCTGCTGCCGATGCCGGCGGACACCGACTACACCTGTGCCGGCAAGCAGACGGTCCCGTTCGACACGATCCGCGCGATCGACTGGGGTGACCTCGGCTCGCGGGCCGGGCTGTCGGCGCTCGTGCACGACGCGGCGTTCCTGCAGGTGGCGCTCAACGCGCTGCTGTTCGTGCCGCTCGGCTGGTTCGTACGCCGCATCGCGCGACGCGGGGTGGTCGTCGCGACCCTGCTCGGCTTCTCGGTCTCGCTGCTGATCGAGACCACGCAGGCCACCGGCGTGTGGCACCTCTACGACTGCGCCTACCGGCTCTTCGACGTCGACGACCTGATCATCAACACCCTCGGCGCGACCCTCGGCTCGCTGGTGTCGGCGATCTTCGTCCGACGGCAGCGGCCCGAGGTAGTCTGGCCGACGACCATCACGCTCGGGCGCCGCTGGGTCGGCATGGCCTGCGACGGGCTGTTCGTGCTGCTGCTCGGGTCGACGTTGTCGATCGCCTGGCGGGCGGTGCAGCTGTACGTCGTCGAGGTGCCCTTCGAGGACCTGCCGACCACGCCCGAACGCCTGCTGCAGTGGGGTGTTCCGGGACTGGTCGAGGCGGTCGCCGTACTGCTCGGCGGGCGGACCGTCGGCGAGTGGGTCGTGTCCGTGCGCACGACCGGTCGGCGCGGACCGGTCCCGGTCGCCCGCCTGGTCAAGCTGGCCACCGGCGTCGGGCCGTTCGTGGCGCTGCTCGCGATCCCCGGCACGTGGACCGGCCCGGTGCTGGCGCTCTTCGTCGTCGTCAGCCTGGCCGCGGCGGTCCCGAGGGCCGGCGGGCACCGCGGGCTGGCCCACGGCGCAGCCGGGCTCGACCTCGAGATCGTGCTGCCGCGCTCGGTGCGGGAGCGGCAACCGGTCAGATCAGCTTCTTGAGCACCCCGAGCGGGGCGTGCTTCATGACCGGCGCCATCGCCGCCCACGGCAGCGGCGGCACGCAGGCGTCGGCGACCTCCTTCTCGATCGCGGCCACCATCGCGGCCACGCCCTTCTCGGTCGACGACATCAGCGGCGTGGACTGTTCGACCTTCTCGTTCATCTCCGAGCGGATGTAGCCCGGGTAGAGCACGGTCACCTTGATCCTCTCCTGCAGCCTGGTGCCGTGCAGCTCGGTGCGCAGCCCCTCGGCGAGGTGTGCGACGCCGGCCTTCGTGGCGGCGTACGTGGTCATCGAGGAGGGCATCCCACGCATCGCCGACATCGACGACACCATCACCAGGTGCCCGGCCTCCTGCGCGCGGAAGACCTCCATCGCGGCCTCGGTCTGGGCGAGCGCGCCGACGAAGTTGGTCATCGCGGTCTCGAGGTTGGCGTCGAAGCGGCCGGTGCCGAGCTTCGCGCCCTTGCCGAGGCCGGCGTTGACCACGACCCGGTCCAGCCGGCCGAGCTCGTCGCGCAGCTCGCCGAACACCCGGAACACGGCGGCGTGGTCGGTCACGTCGAGCGCCCGCAGTGCCACCCGGCGCTCGGGGTGGGCGGCGCGGATCTCCGCGGACAGCTCCTCGAGCCGTTCGGTACGCCGGGCCGCCAGCGCCAGGTCGTAGCCGCGACCGGCGAACTGGCGGGCCATCTCGGCGCCCAGCCCGCTGGACGCGCCGGTGATCAGGATCGTCGGTGCCATGGCGGCAGTCTTCCGCACCCGGCCCTGTGGCAGGGTGACCGCCGACCTCGGAAGGGAGCAGGGATGCGGAGGATCGGGAGGATCCGGACCAGCGCGGCGCTCGTGCTGCTGGCGGCCGGCGGCGCACTGGCGGGTGTGCCCGCGCAGGCGCACGCACCCGTGCCGACGTGCGCGGGCAAGCGCGCCACGATCGTCGACCCGTCGAAGGGCAATGACCGGATCGTCGGGACCAGCAAGCGCGACGTGATCGTCGCCGGCCGTGGCAAGGGCCGCGACGTCGTCCTCGGGCTCGACGGCGACGACCTGGTCTGCGGCGACGCGCGGACCCGGGTCGTCGGCGGGCGGGGCGACGACACGGTCTACTACGCGGGAAGCGCCGACGGCGGCAGGGGAGCCGACCGCTTCCACGGTGTCGGTACGGCGCGCGGCGGCAAGGGCGCCGACACCGCCTGGGCCCCGATGGGCACCGGCTCCTTCGACGGCGGCGCGGGCTACGACCGGGTGGTCTTCTACGAGGGCTACGTCCCCGGCGCCACCTCGGGTGTCTACGTCAACCTCGCCCTGGGTCTCGCGTCCGCGGACGCAGAGGTCGGCAGTCTCCGGATGCGGACCGCGCTCGCCGGGATCGAGGAGGTCCGCGGTACGCCGGACGACGACCTGATCCTGGGCGATGCCCTCGACAACGTCCTTCGCGGCGGTGACGGCAACGACGTCCTCAACGGCCGCGCCGGGTCCGACACCGTGATCGGTGGACGCGGCAAGGACACCTGCACCGGCGAGGTCCGCCGGGGCTGCGAGCGGTAGCGCCCGGCGGGCTCAGCTCATCCTGGCCGCGGCGACCCGGGCCAGGCGGACGACCTGCGCCTTGCGCGGCGGCGCCGGCTGCTGGACCTCGATCACCAGCACGCGCTTGCCCTTGCGGACCGCGACGGTGAAGTAGTGGCTCGGGGGCATGCCCGTGTCGGCCGCGGGGACCTTGGTCGTGCGGTACCCGACCCGCGGGCCGCCGAGCTTCGGCAGCTTCTCCGGCTGGACCGCGGTGGCGACCCCGGCCCAGTACTGGCCGCAGTCACGTGCGAAGGCCTGGTGCGCCGCGAGGAGCGCCCGTGCCTCCGCCTTGGTGTTGAGCTGGAGCACCCGGACGTCGATCGTGCGCCCGGTCGAGAAGTCCTCGCCCGAGCGGATCTCGCCGTAGCGCACTCCGGTCTCTGCCCACTTCGAGCACGCGCCGGCGTACTGGTCCACCGTTGCCGTCGAGGCCCGGAACAGGGTGAGTCCCGCGAGGTCGGGGATCGCGCGCACGATCTCGGACCTCGACGGCAGGTCCTTCGTGGCCACCGGGCGGGGTGCGGCCTGACTGGCGGGTGTTGCGGCGACCAGCGTGCTGGTCAGGAGCAGGGCGACCAGGGCGGTCAGGGCGGCGAGACGGGTGCGGTGCATGGGTTCCTCCGGGGCCGAGATGCCCGCACGCTACCCCGGCGCCGCTGCCACGGCTCGACAGGCTCACCACATACCGGGTATACAGTTTCTATACCCGGTATGCAGTCATCCCCGAGGGAGCCCCGATGTCCGTGAAGCACGCCCTGCTGGCGCTGCTGGAGCAGCAGCCGATGTACGGCTACCAGCTGCGCGCCGAGTTCGAGCAGCGCACCGGCACCACCTGGCCGCTCAACGTCGGGCAGGTCTACACGACCCTGACCCGGCTCGAGCGCGACGGCTTCGCCCGCGCCGACGGCGAGGACGGCGAGGGCCACGTGATCTACCGGATCACCGAAGCCGGGCGCGGCGAGGTCGCCACCTGGTTCACCACGCCGGTCGCCCGCACCCAGCCGCCGCGCGACGAGCTCGCGATCAAGCTCGCGCTCGCGGTGACCGTGCCGGGCGTCGACGTCGGCACCGTGATCCAGCAGCAGCGCAGCGCCACCATGGCCGCGCTCCAGGACTACACCCGCCTCAAGCGGCAGGCGGCCGGGTCCACCGCCCCCGCGGACCTCGCGTGGAGCCTGGTCCTCGACTCGCTCGTGTTCGGAGCCGAGGCCGAGATCCGCTGGCTCGACCACTGCGAGGCCCGGTTGCGCCGGGCCGCGGCCGAGCTGGGACGAGAGAGCTCGCGCCCGGACGACGAAGCTTCCTCGTCCCACCGCGAGCATCACCGGCCGGCCGGTGGAACTCGCGCGAAGGGCGCCCGATGAGCCCCGACCTGCACGACCAGGCGCGCCGGCTGGACCGCGCTGAGCGGCGCTGGCTCGCCGACGCCCGCGACCGGCTCCAGCGGATCCGCGCCGCCCGCCTCCTCTCCCGAAAGCAAGAGCGATGAACCCTGTCCTCCAGCTCACCGACGTCACCCGCACCCACGGCGTCGCGCCGCACGAGGTGCTCGCGCTGCGCGGCGTCTCCTTCGCGGCGTACCCCGGCGAGCTGGTCGCCGTGATGGGTCCCTCCGGCTCCGGCAAGTCGACGCTGCTCACCATCGCCGGCGGGCTCGACCAGCCGACCAGCGGCGAGGTCAGTGTCGAGGGGGTCGACCTCGCGCGGCTCGGGCAGCAGGGGCGGGCGCGGATGCGGCGTACCTCGATCGGCTACGTCTTCCAGGGCTTCAACCTGATCCCCGCGCTCACCGCGACCGAGAACGTCGCGCTCCCGCGTGAGCTCGACGGGATCGGCCCGCGCCAGGCCCGGGCCGAGGCCCGCCGCGCGCTCGAGGAGGTCGGCATCCTCGACCTCGCCGACCGGTTCCCCGACAACATGTCCGGCGGCCAGCAGCAGCGGGTCGCCATCGCCCGCGCGGTCGTGGGCGAGCGCCGGCTGATCCTGGCCGACGAGCCGACCGGCGCCCTCGACACCGAGACCGGCGAGGGGATCCTCCAGCTGCTCCGCGCGCGCTGCGACGCGGGTGCGGCGGGGGTCCTCGTCACCCACGAGGCGCGGCACGCCGCCTGGGCCGACCGGGTGGTGTTCCTGCGCGACGGCGTGGTCGTCGACGAGACCGGCACCGACCGCGTCGACGTGCTCACCGAGCCGGCCGCGCGATGAACCAGCGGATCGCAGGCTGGCGGGTCGCGCTGCGGCTGGCGCGCCGCGAGGCCTGGCGGCGCAAGGCGCAGACCGCGCTCATGCTGGTGCTCGTCTGCCTGCCCGTGCTCGCCGTCGCCGCGGCCGCGGTCGTGTGGCGCACCGCCAGTGTCTCGGGCGCCGAGGGCGTCGACCGCCGGATGGGTACGGCGGCCGCCCTGGTCGTCGGCAGCGGCACCTCCGAGGTGCTGCAGGCCTTCGACCCCAACGCAGTCACGTCCTGGGTCAGCGAGGACGAGCACGCCGCGACGGCCGCGGAGGTGCGCGGGGTCCTCGGCGCCGACCGGGAGCTCGTCCCGCTGGCCCAGGAGTACCTCTCCTACCGCACCGACCGCGGCGTCGGCGACCTCCTGGTCACCGAGACCGACCTCGCCAACCCGCTCACCGACGGGCTGTTCCGGCTCGAGGACGGCCGCTATCCGCGCGCTGCCGACGAGGTCGTGGTCAACACCGTGGTCGCCGGACGCGGCCCCGGCCTCGGCGAGACGCTCAGCGTGCTGCGCCGCACGCCGGCCGGCGAGGCCCGGACCGACCTGCACGTCGTCGGCATCGCCGCGAGCACGACCACCCGCGAGGACGCCGTCGCGGCAGTCCTCCCGGGCGCGCTCGGCACGCCCGACGACCAGCCGCGCTGGCTGGTCGGCGGCGCCCCGGTGAGCTGGGACGACGTCCGCGCGCTCAATGCCGTCGGCCTCCTCGCCGCCTCGCGCCAGGTTCTCTCCGACCCGCCGCCGGACTCCGCGCTGCCGCCCGAGGTGGTCAGCCACCAGCCGGTCGACGAGACCACCGTCACCGCGCTGGTCCTGGTCGTGACCATGGTGCTGCTCGAGGTGGTCCTGCTCGCGGGGCCGGCCTTCGCCGTCCGCGCCCGGGCCCAGGCGCGCACGCTCGCCCTGGTCGCTGCCGCCGGAGGGACGCCTGCCCAGGCGCGTCGTACCGTCCTCGCCTCGGGGGTCGTCGTCGGCCTGGTCGGCGGCCTGCTCGGTGTCGTCCTCGGGATCGGTGTCGGGGCGCTGCTGGTACCCGTGGCGCAACGCTTCCAGGGCACCTGGTTCGGGCCGTTCGAGGTCCCGTGGCCGCTGCTGGCCGTGGTCGCGTGCTTCGGACTGGCCGCGGCCGTCCTGGCCGCCGTCGTACCCGCGTTCTCGGCCTCGCGCCAGGACGTGGTCGCGGTGCTGGCCGGCCGCCGCGGCGAGGGGCGGCCCTCGCGCCGCTCGCCGGTGCTCGGGCTGGTGCTGGTCGGGGCGGGCATCGCGTCCGGTCTGCTGGGCTCCCGGGCGAGTGGCGCCTCCCCGGCGCTGGTTGCGGCCTCCGCGCTGCTGTCGGTCGTCGGGATGATCCTGCTCGTCGCGACCGTCGTCGCCCTGGTCGGCCGGGTCGCGCGGAGCTTCCCGCTGTCGCTGCGCTTCGCCGCCCGCGACGCGGCCCGGCACCGAACCCGTACGGTCCCGGCCGTGGCTGCCGTCGGCGCGACCGTCGCGGGCGTGATCACCCTCGCCCTCGCGCTCAGCAGCCAACAGGCCGCCGACGAGCGCGACTACGACGCGCAGTTCGCCCACGGGTACGGCGTGGTCCAGGTCGAGCCCGATGCCGACCCGTCCGCCGTTCGCGAGCTGGTGGCACGGCGGGTCCCCGGCGCCGAGGTGCACGAGGTCGCGGGCGTCGTGTCCGACACGGCGGCCGGCTACGTCGACATCGCCTTCGAGGCCGACGGCGAGAGCGTCCTCGGCGCGACCCGGGGCGCGTTCGGCACGCGCTACCTCGTCGGATCGTCGGTGCCCGACGTGCTCGGTCTCGCCTCGGCGGACCGGGTGCGCGCCGACCGCGCCCTGGCCGCGGGCCGTGTCGTGCTGGTCCGGGGGTCGCTGGATCCGGCAGCCCCGGTGGCCGACCGGGTGCGCGTGGTCATGCAGATCTCCGATGACGTCGGTTCGACGCACGAGGTCGCGGCGCTCGAGGCGGGCGCGACGTTCCTCGCCGCCGGCGTCGGGGTCGCCCCGGTGGAGGCGGTGGTGCCGCCCGGAGTCGCGCACGACCTGGGGCTCACCGTCACCACCACCGCCGTGGCGATCACCCCCTCGATCCCGGAGTCCACCGAGCGCGACCTGCAGGAGAGCCTCGCCACCCTGCCCGGCGTGGACCTGCTCTACGTCGAGCGCGGCTTCCGGCCTGACGACAGCGTGCGCATCCTGCAGCGGGTGCTGGCGGTCCTCGGCGGCATCCTGATGCTCGGCGGCACCCTCACCGCCACCTTCCTCGCCCTCTCCGACGCCCGGCCCGACCTCGCCACCATGGCCGCGGTCGGTGCCCGGCCACGCACCCGGCGGCGGGTCGCGGCGGCGTACGCGCTGGTGGTGGGACTGGCCGGCGCCCTGCTCGGTACGCCGATCGGGTTCATCCCCGGCATCGCGGTGAGCCGACCGCTGTCCCGCGGCGACGACGGCAGCACGCTGCTCGCGGTCCCGTGGCCGCTGCTCGGGCTCGTCGTCGTCGGCCTGCCGCTGCTCACCGCCGCCGCGGTCGGGCTGTGTGCGCGGAGCCGGCTGCCGCTGGTGGCGCGGATCGACTGAGGTTCGTCGGCGGTGGCGGAGAAGCACCGCCCCCGCCGACGTCGGGATCTCGACTTCGTGATGTGGGGATCTCGAAGCCTGTCCGTCCCCGTCCGTTCGAGGCGCACCCCGAAGGTGTGAGCATCCTGCCGGTGTTCGAGCGACCAGGGCCGGAAATGCCCGGACTCCTTGCCGAAATGACACCCGATCAGGGGGCAGCAGCCGGCGTGCCTGACTTAAAGTCAGGCTTGACTGTTTGTTAGTACGGCGCCATGCTGACGACGTGACCACGACCCGCGTCCCGCAGGAGGAGCGCACCCGCGCCATGCGGCAGCGGTTGATGGACGCGACGGTGGAGCTGCTGGTCGAGAAGGGCTTCGGCGGTACGACGACCACGCTGGTCTCCGAGCGCGCCGGTGTCAGCCGTGGGGCACAGCTGCACCACTTCCCGACCAAGAACGACCTGGTCGTCGCGGCCGTCGGTCACCTGACCGCGATCCGCGGGTCCGACCTCGAGGCCGCGGCGGCCAGGCTGCCGGACGGCCGGGGACGCACCGAGGCGGTCGTGCAGATGCTCGGCGACCACTTCGCCTCACCGGTCTTCACCGCGGCGCTCGAGCTGTGGGTCGCGGCCCGCACCGACCCGGGCCTGCACGAGGCGGTCGGACCGCTGGAGCAGCACGTCGGACGCGAGACGCACCGGCTGACCGTCGAGCTGCTCGGCATCGACGAGACCCGGCCCGGCGCCCGAGAGCTGGTCCAGGCCACCCTCGACCTGGTGCGCGGCCTCGGCCTCGCCAACACGCTCGGCGACGACGCCCGTCGTCGCCGCCGGATCCTCACCGAGTGGGCGCGCACCCTCGACCGCGCGCTCCACGAGCCCCAGGGAGACAACTGATGAGTGTCCTCGACGACGTGATCGCCGACCTGAGCGCCGAGGGCGACCAGCTTCGTACGACGGTCGCCGCCCTCGACGCCGACGCCTGGCGCACCCCGACCCCGGCCGCGGGCTGGGACGTCGCCACGACGATCGCCCACCTGCTGTGGACCGACGAGGTCGCGGTGCTGGCCGCCGGCGCGCTGAGCGAGGAGGGCAAGCAGGCGTGGGACGCCGTCGTCCTCACCGCGATCGAGGACCCGACCGGGTTCGTCGACGCGGAGGCGCTGCGCATCGGTGCGCTCGCCCCCGAGGACCTCCTCGCCCGCTGGGACGTCGCGCGCCCGGCCCTCGTCGCCGCGCTGCAGACCTACCCCGACGGCCTGAAGATGCCCTGGTTCGGACCGCCGATGGCGCCGACCTCGATGGCGACCGCCCGGTTCATGGAGACCTGGGCCCACGCCCTCGACGTCTACGACGCGATCGGCGTCCGGCCCGAGGTCACCGACCGGATCCGCCACGTCGCCCACATCGGCGTGCGCACCCGCAACTTCTCCTACGCCAACAACGGGCTGGAGGCGCCGGCCGAGGAGTTCCGGGTCGAGCTGTCGGCGCCCAGCGGCGAGCTGTGGACCTGGGGGCCGGAGGACGCGCCCCAGATCGTCACCGGCTCGGCGTACGACTTCTGCCAGCTGGTCACCCAGCGGGTGCACCGTGACGACACCGACCTGAAGGCCGTCGGCGACGACGCCGAGAAGTGGCTCACCATCGCGCAGGCGTTCGCCGGCCCGGCCGGCGGCGGAAGGGAACCCCGATGACCAGTCCGATCAGGATCGCCAACTGCTCCGGCTTCTACGGCGACCGCCTCTCCGCGCTGCAGGAGCAGCTCGAGGGGGGTGACGTCGACGTCATCACCGGCGACTACCTCGCCGAGCTGACCATGCTGATCCTCGGCATGGACACGCTGCGCGACGCCGACCTGGGCTACGCGCGCACCTTCCTCACGCAGCTCGAGGGAACCCTCGGCCTCGCCCTCGACAAGGGCGTGAAGATCGTCAGCAACGCCGGCGGCCTCAACCCCGCCGCTCTCGCCCGCAAGATCGAGGAGCTCGGCACCGGCGCCAAGGTCGCGTACGTCGAGGGCGACGACCTGCGCTCGGCAAACCTGTTCGACGGAGCGCTGACCGCCAACGCCTACCTCGGCGCGTTCGGCATCGCCTCCGCCCTGACCCGTGGCGCCGACATCGTCGTCACCGGGCGCGTGACCGACGCCAGCGTCGTCGTCGGTCCCGCGATCGCCCACCACGGCTGGACGCCCACGTCGTACGACGAGCTGGCCGGCGCCGTCGTCGCGGGCCACGTCATCGAGTGCGGCACGCAGGCCACCGGCGGCAACTTCTCCGGTTTCGTCGACCTGTTCAAGGCCGGCGCGCCCATGGGCAAGCCGCTCGGGTTCCCGATCGCGGAGATCGCCGCCGACGGCGGCAGCGTGATCACCAAGCACGACGGCACCGGCGGCGCGGTCACCGTCGACACCGTCACCGCGCAGCTGCTCTACGAGATCCAGACGACCCGCTACCTCAACCCCGACGTGACCACGCGCCTCGACTCGATCCGCCTCCACCAGCAGGGCCCCGACCGGGTCGAGATCAGCGGCGTCAGCGGCTCGGCACCGGCGGAGCGGCTCAAGGTCGCGGTCAACCGGCTCGGCGGCTTCCGCAACCAGGTCGAGTTCGTGCTCACCGGTCTCGACGTCGACGCCAAGGCGGAGTGGCTCCGCAGCCAGCTCGACCCGCACCTCACCGCACAGAGCGTCACCTGGACCCAGGCCCCCGCACGTACGGGCGATGCGGACACCGAGGAGGGCGCCTCGGTCATCCTGCGCTGCATCGGCAAGGACCCGGAGGCCGGCCCGCTCGGCAAGCCGTTCACCGGCCCGGCGGTCGAGCTCGCGCTCGCCAGCTACCCCGGCTTCACGATGACCACGCCGCCGCAGAAGCCCAGTCCGTTCGGGGTCTACACGCCGGAGTACGTCGACCGCGGCCTCGTCGAGCACACGGTGGTCCACCACGACGGCACCCGCGAGGTGATCGCCGACCCGACCGCGTTCGCCGACCCCGCGGAGCTCGACCCCGAGCTCGGCAAGCGGCCCTCGCCGTACCCCGCTCCGGCCGACACGATCACCCGCCGGATGCCGCTGGGCACCTTCGTGCACGCCCGCTCCGGCGACAAGGGCGGCAACGCCAACCTCGGCCTGTGGGTGAAGAACGACGGCTCGCCGAAGTACGAGGCCCGGGTGCAGTGGCTCGCGAAGATCGTCAAGGACCGCAAGGTCCGCGAGCTGGTGCCCGAGGCCAAGGACCTCGACGTCGACGTCTACGTGCTGCCCAACCTGGGCGCCGTGAACATCGTGATCCACGGCCTGCTGGGCGACGGCGTCGCCGCGTCCACCCGGTTCGACCCGCAGGCCAAGGGCCTGGGCGAGTGGGTCCGCAGCCGGATCGTCCACATCCAGGAGGACTTGGTCTAGATGCGTTGGAGCGAGGAGCGCCAGGCGCTCAAGGACTCGGCGACGGAGTTCGCACGCCGGGAGATCATGCCGAGCCTGCAGGAGTGGGAGGACGCCGGCGAGCTGCCGCGCAGTCTCACCCAGGCCGCGGCCAAGGCCGGCCTGCTGGCGGTCGGCTACCCGGAGGCGGCCGGCGGGGAGGGCGGCGACCTGCTCGACGCCTGCGCGCTGCAGGAGGGGCTGATGGAGGCCGGGGCATCCGGCGGCCTGATGGCCTCGCTGTTCACGCACGGCATCTCGGTCCCGCACATGGTCGAGAACGGCTCGCCGTACCTCATCGACACCTACGTCCGCCCGACCCTGGCCGGCGAGAAGATCGGCAGCCTCGGCATCACCGAGCCCGGCGGCGGCTCCGACGTCGCGGGCATCACCACCAAGGCGGTCCGCGACGGCGACCACTACGTCATCAACGGCGCCAAGACGTTCATCACCTCCGCCGTGCGCGGCGACTTCGTGGTCACTGCCTGCCGCACCGGCGAGGCCGGTCACGCCGGCATCTCGCTGATCGTCGTCGACAAGGGCACGCCCGGGTTCACCGTCCAGCGCAGCCTGAAGAAGATGGGCTGGCACTGCTCCGACACCGCCGAGCTGTCGTACGTCGACGTCCGGGTCCCGGTCGAGAACCTCGTCGGGCAGGAGAACCAGGGCTTCTACTACATCGCCCAGCAGTTCGTGGTGGAGCGGATCTTCCTCGCGCTGATGGGCTACGGCCACGCGAAGCGCTGTCTCGACCTCGCGGCGGCGTACACCCGCGACCGCGAGACCTTCGGGAAGCCGCTCAACAAGAACCAGGTCGTGCGCGCCCAGCTGGTCGAGATGCACCGGCAGGTCGAGGTCGCCCGGACCTACACGCTCGACGTCGCGGCCCGCCACGTCGCCGGCGAGAACGTCATCGCCGAGGCCTGCCTGGCCAAGCAGACCGCCGTCGACACCGCGGTCGCGGTCTCCGACATCGCGGTCCAGCTGCACGGCGGCACCGGCTACATGCACGGCACCGAGGTCGAGCGGCACTACCGCGACGCCCGGCTGCTCCCGATCGGCGGCGGTGCGACCGAGGTCCTCACCGACCTGGCCGCGCGTCTCCTGGGCTACGCATGAGCGGCCTGGTGCGGCCGCTCGGCGGCGAGGTGACCGTGCACATGAAGGCATCGGTCGACGAGGTGTGGGCGCTGGTCAGCGACGTGACCCGGATCGGCGAGTTCTCCCCGGAGACCTTCGAGGCGGAGTGGACCCACGGCGCCACCGGCCCGGTCGTCGGCGCCCGGTTCCGCGGCCACGTGAAGCGCAACGGCGTCGGTCCGACGTACTGGACGCCCTGCACCGTCACGAAGGCCGTCGAGAACGAGGTCTTCGAGTTCGGCGTCGGGCTCGACGACAACCCGCTCAACACATGGGGCTACCGGATCCAGCCGGAGAACGGCGGCAGCAGCGTCACCGAGTACTTCCGGCTCACGCCGGCCTGGTACATGCGCGGCTACTGGCTGGTCCTCGGCCGGCTGCGCGGCAAGACCAACGAGCGCGGCATGCGCACGACCCTGGAGAGGATGAAGGCGGTGCTTGAGGGAGTGAGCGAGTCATGACGACCACAGAAGTGCCCGAGCAGGCCCGACGCGCGGCGATGGAGGCCAAGATCGCCGACCTGCACGCCGAGCAGGAGAAGGCGGTCGAGGCCGGCGGCAAGTACGTCGCCCGGCACCGCGAGCGCGGCAAGCTCACCGCTCGCGAGCGGATCGAGCTGCTCGTCGACGAGGGCTCGGCCTTCCTCGAGCTGATGCCGCTGGCCGGCTGGGGCAGCGACTTCGCGGTCGGCGCCTCGCTGGTGACCGGCATCGGCGTCGTCGAGGGTGTCGAGTGCCTGGTCGTCGCCAACGACCCGACGGTGAAGGGCGGCGCCCTCAACCCCTGGTCGTTGAAGAAGTCCTTCCGGGCGGCCGAGATCGCCGAGAAGAACTTCCTCCCGACGATCAACCTCACCGAGTCGGGCGGCGCGGACCTCCCCACGCAGAAGGAGATCTTCATCCCCGGCGGCCGCGGCTTCCGCGACCTCACCCGGGCCAGCGCCCGCAAACAGCCCACCATCTCGGTGGTCTTCGGCAACTCGACCGCGGGCGGCGCGTACGTCCCCGGCATGAGCGACTACGTGATCATGGTCAAGGAGCAGGCCAAGGTGTTCCTGGCCGGCCCGCCGCTGGTGAAGATGGCCACCGGTGAGGAGTCCGACGACGAGACCCTCGGCGGCGCCGAGATGCACTCGCGGATCTCCGGCTCCTCCGACTTCCTCGCGGTCGACGAGCACGACGCGATCCGGCTCGCGCGTCGTACCGTCGCGCGGCTCAACTGGCGCAAGCAGGGCGAGGTCCCCGCGACGTCCTACGCCGAGCCCGACCTCGATCCCGAGGACCTGCTCGACCTGATCCCGACCGACCTCAAGGAGCCCTTCGACCCGCGTGAGGCGATCCTGCGCATCGTCGACGGCACCGGGCCCGACAACGGCCAGCCGTTCGACGAGTTCAAGCCGCTCTACGGCTCGGCGCTGTGCGTCGGCTGGGCCCAGCTGCACGGCCACCCGATCGGCATCCTCGCCAACGCCCGTGGCGTGCTGATGAGCGAGGAGGCCCAGAAGGCCGCGCAGTTCATCCAGCTCGCCAACCAGAAGGACACGCCGCTGCTCTTCCTGCACAACACGACCGGCTACATGGTCGGCGCGGACTACGAGCAGGGCGGCATCATCAAGCACGGCGCGATGATGATCAACGCGGTCTCCAACTCGAAGGTGCCGCACCTGACGGTGATCATGGGCGCGTCGTACGGCGCCGGGAACTACGGCATGAACGGCCGCGCCTACGACCCGCGCTTCCTGTTCACCTGGCCCTCGGCGAAGTCGTCGGTGATGGGCCCGGCCCAGCTGGCCGGCGTGCTCGAGATCGTCGCCCGCGAGTCCGCGGAGAAGAAGGGCCAGCACTTCGACGCGGAGGGCTTCGTCGCGATCAAGGAGATGGTCGAGACGCAGATCGAGGAGCAGTCGCTGCCCTACGTCCTGTCCGGGATGGTCTACGACGACGGCGTGATCGACCCGCGCGACACCCGGACGGTGCTGGGCATCTGCCTGTCCGTCATCGACAACCAGCCGATCGAGGGCGCCATGAACTTCGGCGTCTTCCGGATGTGAGGCCTCCCATGACGATCACCCGAATCCTCGTCGCCAACCGCGGCGAGATCGCCCGCCGCGTCTTCCGCACCGCCCGCCGCCTCGGCATCGACACGGTGGCCGTGCACTCCGACGCCGACGCAGGGCTGCCGTTCGTGCGGGAGGCGGATGCCGCCGTACGGCTGGCGGGGAACACGCCGGCCGAGACCTACCTGCGCGGCGACCTCGTCATCGCCGCCGCGCAGAGGTCCGGCGCCGACGCGATCCACCCCGGCTACGGCTTCCTCTCCGAGAACGCCGCCTTCGCCCGCCAGGTCGCCGAGGCCGGCCTGACCTGGCTCGGCCCCGACCCTGCCTCGATCGACTCGATGGGCTCCAAGATCGAGTCCAAGAAGCTGATGGACGCGGCCGGCGTGCCCGTCCTGGGCAACCTCACCGTCGACACCGCGACCGAGGCCGACCTGCCGCTGCTGGTCAAGGCGTCCGCCGGCGGCGGTGGCCGCGGCATGCGCGTCGTGCGGTCGCTCGGCGAGCTGGCCGGCGAGGTCGAGAAGGCGTCGGCCGAGGCCGAGTCCGCCTTCGGCGACGGCACCGTCTTCGTCGAGCCGTACGTCGAGCGCGGCCGCCACGTCGAGGTCCAGGTCGTCGGCGACCGCGCGGGCAACGTCGAGGTCTTCGGCACCCGCGACTGCTCGCTGCAGCGCCGGCACCAGAAGGTCGTCGAGGAGGCGCCGGCCCCCGGCCTGTCCGACGCGGTCCGCACCGCGATGCACGACGCCGCACGGGCCGCGGCCCAGGCGGTCGACTACGTCGGCGCCGGCACCGTGGAGTTCCTCTACGACGCCGACACCGAGCGGTTCTTCTTCCTGGAGATGAACACCCGACTCCAGGTCGAGCACCCCGTCTCCGAGCTGATCCACGGCGTCGACCTGGTCGAGCTGCAGATCGCGGTCGCCGAGGGCCGCCCGGTCCCGGCCGTCACGGAGCCGGTGGGCCACGCGATCGAGGTCCGCCTCTACGCCGAGGACCCGGCCGCGGACTACGCCCCGCAGACCGGGCGCCTGCTGGAGCTGGAGGTCGAGCACGACGAGACCTTCGCGCTCGACGGCTTCGGCACCCGGCTCGACACCGGCTTCGAGTCGGGCGACGAGGTCGGCACCTTCTACGACGCCATGCTGTCGAAGGTGATCGCCTGGGCGCCGACCCGGGAGCAGGCCGCGCGCTCGCTCGCCCGCACCCTGGAGAAGGCCCGGATCCACGGCCTGGTCACCAACCGCGACCAGCTGGTCGCCTCGCTGCGGCACCCCGCCTTCCTCGACCCGGCCGGCCTGGCGACGTCGTTCTACGGCGACCACCCGGAGACCCTCGCGTCCGCGGGCGCCGACGACCTGCTGCCGCTCGTGGGCGTGGTCGCGCTCGCCGAGCACCGCCGGTTGGCCGCCGCGGTGCAGAGCCGGATCCCGGCCGGCTTCCGCAACGTGGTCGCCGGCCCGCGCTCGACGCGGCTCGGTCTCGGCGCCGACGAGGTCGCGGTGCTCTGGTACGGCGGTCGCGACGGCTACCGCAGCGCCGATCGCGACGACGTGACCGTCGTGTCGGCGTCGCCGTCCGAGGTGGTCGTGGACGTCGACGGGGTCACCCGCCGCTACGACGTCCGGGTCCTCCCGGACGCCGTCCTGGTCGACGGCCCGCGCGGCGGCGCCACGCTCCGGATCCTGCCGCGCTTCGTCGATCCGTCGACCCAGGTCGCCGCGGGCTCGCTGCTCGCGCCGATGCCGGGCAGCGTGATCGCGGTCCGCGCGGCGGTCGGGGACGTCGTCCAGGAGGGCCAGCCCATCCTCGTGATGGAGGCCATGAAGATGCAGCACACCATCGCGGCGCCCTACGCGGGCACCGTCACCGAGCTGTCGGCGACCGCCGGTCAGCAGGTCGAGGCGGGCGTCGTGCTCGCCGTCGTCGAGCCCGAGGGCTCCGAGGAGGACAACTGATGACCATCCCGTTCACCGAGTCCGAGGAGCGGGTCGCGCTGCGCGACTCCGTCAAGGCGCTGGCCGGCAAGTACGGCCACGCCTATGTCGCGGAGCAGGCCCGCAACGGCGAGAAGACGACCGCGCTGTGGGAGGACTTCGGCAAGCACGGCTTCATCGGCGTCAACATCCCCGAGGAGTACGGCGGCGGTGGCGGCGGCATGGGTGACCTGGCGGCCGTGCTCGAGGAGGCGTCGGCCCAGGGCGCGCCGCTCCTGATGATGGTCGTCTCGCCGGCGATCGTCGGCTCGATCATCACCCGCTGCGGCACCGAGGAGCAGAAGCAGAAGTGGCTGCCGGGGATCGCCAGCGGCGAGACGGTCGCGGCGTTCGCGATCACCGAGCCCGACGCGGGCTCCAACAGCCACCAGATCACCACCACGGCCACCCGCGACGGCGACGCGTGGGTGATCAAGGGCCAGAAGACGTTCATCTCCGGCGTCGACGAGGCCGACGTGATCCTGGTCGTGGCGCGTACCGCCGACGCCAAGACCGGCAAGCTCAAGCCCGCGCTGTTCCTGATGCCGACCGATGCCCCCGGTCTCGAGCGGCAGCACATCCCGATGGAGTTCGTCGCTCCGGAGAAGCAGTGGACGCTCTTCTTCGACGACGTCCGGCTGCCCGACGACGCGCTGGTCGGCGACGAGGACGGCGGCCTGTGGCAGCTCTTCGCGGGTCTCAACCCCGAGCGGATCATGGGCGCGGCGATGACCTGCGGCCAGGCCCGCTATGCGCTGGAGAAGGCGGTCGACTACGCCAAGACCCGCACCGTGTGGAAGGACCAGCCGATCGGCGCCCACCAGGGCATCGCGCACCCGCTGGCCAAGGTGAAGATCGAGCTCGAGCAGGCCCGACTGCTCATGCAGAAGGCGGCGGCGCTCTACGACGCCGGCGACGACTTCACCGCCGGTGAGTACGCCAACATGGCCAAGTACGCCGGCGGCGAGATCGCCTGCAATGCCCTCGACGTGGCCGTCCAGACCCACGGCGGAAGCGGGCTGACCACCGAGCTGGGGCTCGGCAACCAGCTCGTCGCCGCCCGCCTGGGCCGGATCGCCCCCGTCAGCCGGGAGATGATCCTCAACTTCGTCGCCATGCACTCGCTGGGACTGCCGAAGTCCTACTGAAAATGACGACCGCGGAGGGGCGGCCCGAGGCACAATGCCGGGATGCTGCGCCTGCTGCCGCCCCTCCTGGTCCTGATCCTGTGGGTCTACTGCCTGGTCGACGTGATCACGGCGCGCGAGGACAGCGTCCGCAACCTCGCGAAGACCTGGTGGCTGCTGATCGTGTTCTTCTTCCCGCTCGCCGGGTCGCTCGCCTGGTTCATCGCCGGCCGCCCGGTCGCCGCACGGCCGCTGACCCGCGAGCAGGGCGCGGCGCCCAACTACCCGGAGTACGAGCGCCGCGGGCGCTTCGCCGCCGATGACCCGGAGAAGGACGAGGAGTTCCTGCGCAAGGTGCGCGAGCGGGCCGAGGAGCAGCGCCGGACCTACGAGCAGCGCAAGCGCGAGGAGGAGCGCCGCAAGGCGGAGGGCACCGACCCGTCCTAGGTCTGCCGCCTTCAGGGGCGGGTACCCCCGGAGGATGGACGACGAGGTTCTCCACGGATACCTGCAGCACCACTGGGCCGGTTCGACGGCCGGGGTGGCGCTGTTCGAACGGGTGGCCCGCGCCCACGGCGTCGTGGAGGTGGCCACGGCGGTCGGCCTGCTCGCCGACGAGGTGGCCGAGGAGCGCGAGACGCTGCGCCGGATCATGCACGCCGTGGGCACCAGCCCCAGCACGCTCGGGACGGTCGTCGCGAAGGTGGGCGCCGAGCTCGGTCGGTTCAAGCCCAACGGCCGGATCCTCAGCCGCGCGCCGCTGACCGACCTGGTCGAGATCGAGGCGCTGCGGATCGCGGTCTGGGGCAAGCGCTGCGGCTGGGAAGCCCTGCGCGCGGTCGCGGACGTCGACCCGCGGCTCGACGCGACGCTCCTCGACGGGCTCGTCGCCCGCTCCGACCGTCAGCTCGAGAGGCTGGGCGAGCTGCACCTCACCACGGCCCGGAGGCGGATCGTGGCATGAGGGTCGTCGTCACCGGGGCCTCCGGCAACATCGGCAGCGCGTCGATCCGTGAGCTCACCGCCGGCGGCCGGAACGAGGTCGTGGGTGTCGCCCGCCGTCGCCCCGAGATGTCCGACCGCGCCGGGGCCGAGGGGTCGGTCACGTGGCGGCCGGCCGACGTCGGCACCGACGACCTCGACCCGCTGCTGGACGGCGCGGACGCGGTTGTCCACCTCGCCTGGCAGTTCCAACCGACCCACCGCCCCGAGGAGACGTGGCGCACCAATGCGATCGGTACCCGCCGCCTGTTGGCCGCCGTACGCCGCCAGCGGGTCCCGGCGCTGGTCTGCGCCTCCTCCGTCGCTGCCTACTCACCGGCTCGCCACGACGACCTCGTCGACGAGGGCTGGGAGACCGACGGGTCGTCATCTGCCGCGTACTGCCGCGAGAAGGCCTACAACGAGCGCGTCCTCGACGCCTTCGAGTCGACCGTGGCCGGGATCCGGGTCGTGCGGCTGCGCCCGGCCTTCGTCTTCCAGCGCTCGGCCGCCAGCGAGCAGCGCCGGATCTTCGGAGGCGCCCTGCTGCGGCCCTGGATGCTCGACCGTCGGATGATCCCGGCGCTGCCCGTCCCGCGCGGGCTGCGGCTGCAGGCCGTGCACGCCGAGGACGTCGCGCGGGCCGTCGTCGCGGCGGTGGAGCGACCGGTGACCGGCGCCTTCAACCTCGCCGCGGACGGGGTGCTGCGCCGCGAGGAGCTCGGCGGCCTCGTCGGGGCGCCGACCGTCGAGGTGCCGCGCCGGCTGGTCACCGGGGCGTTCGACCTCGGCTGGCTCACGCACCTCGTCGGCGTGCCGGGCTCGCTCGCGGACGCGCTGCTCGCCGTGCCGCTGCTCGCCACGGACCGGGCCCGCGCCGAGCTCGACTGGCAGCCCCGGCACACCGCGGGGGAGGCGATGGAGGCGTTCCTGTCGGGAGCCGCTCAGTCCGCGGGGTCCGGGATGCCGCCGCTGCACCCCTGATGCCCCCGACCGACCACCGGGTGATGGGATCGACCCGTGGGCGGTGTGCTGGAGGGCTTCGGGACGATCGCGATCGTCATCGCCCTCGGCGCGCTCCTGGCCGACCGCGGCATCGTCGACCTGGCCGGCCAGCGCAGCCTGTCGCTCACGTCGTTCTACCTCGCCAGCCCGGCGCTGCTGGTCACCGTCCTCGAGGACTCCGACCCGTCCCGGGTGCTGTCCGGGCCGCTGGTCGCCACGGCGGCCGGGGTCGTCGTCAGCGCCGGGACCATGGCCGTGATCGCACGGGTACGCCGCCTCGACGCGGGCACGTCGGTCGTCGCCACGCTGTGCTCGGCGTACGTCAACGCCGGCAATCTCGGCATCCCGATCGCGGCGTACGCGCTCGGCGACGCGGCACTGGTCGTCCCCGCGCTGCTCATGCAGCTGCTGGTGCTGCAGCCGCTCGCGCTGACGGTCCTCGACGTGGTGACAAGCCCGGAACGCCCGTCCCTGCTGAAGATCCTGTCCCGGCCGGTCACCAATCCCCTCACCATCGCGTCCTTCGCCGGCCTGTTCCTCGCCGCCACCGACACCGAGCTGCCCCAGGTCGTGCACGCGCCGCTGGAGCTCATCGGCGGGATGGCGGTGCCCGCCATGCTCATCGCGTACGGCGTCGCGCTGCGCCTCGGCCCCCTGCCCGGCCGCGGTGTCACGCCGCGGGCGCTGGCCACGGTCACCTCGCTCAAGATGGTGGTCCAGCCGGTCGCGGCGTACGTCGTCGGTCGGTTCGGCGTCGGCCTCGAGGGCACCGACCTGTTCGCCGTGACCCTGCTCTCGGCGCTCCCGACGGCGCAGAACGTGTTCGTCGTGGCGATGAGGTACGAGCGCGGCGTGCTGCTCGCCCGGGACGCGATCTTCGTCTCCACCCTCGCCTCCGCACCGGTCGCGATCGGGATCTCCGCGCTGCTGGCTCCGTAACGCACCACGGCCCTGCGGCAGAGGACAGTCATGCAGCCCGACATCACCGCCATCGGTCGCGATCCCGACGCGCTCGAGGCCTTCTACCGGGAGCACGTCGAGGCAGTCCAGCGCTACGTCGCCCGTCGGGTCAGCGACCCGCACCGTGCGGCCGACCTGACCGCCGACGTGTTCCTGGAGGCCATGGACGCGAGCGTCCGGTACCGCCCGGAGCTCGGCTCGCCCCGCGGCTGGTTGTACGGCGTCGCCCGCAACGTCCTGGCGATGCACGTGCGGCGCGGTGCCCGCGAGGTGCAGGCACTGGGCCGGGTGCACGGCCGCCGGGAGCTCGAGCACGACGCGATCCAGCGGATCGTCGAGCGGATCGACGCGGAGCGGGACGCACGTGAGCTGCTCGGCCTCCTCGACGACCTGGACGAGGGACAGCGGGCGGTGGTCGAGCTGGTCGCCGTCGACGGGCTCACGCCGACGGAGGCGGGCGCTGTCCTCGGGATCAGCCCGGTCGCCGTCCGGGTCCGGCTGCACCGAGCACGACGTCGCCTCGCTGTCCTCCGCCCCACTGTCCGTCCCGCGACCGAAGAGGTGACCTCGTGACGACCTCCCTCGACTCCTTCGAGACCTCCCTGCTCGCCGAGCTACGGGGCGTTGCTGCCGCCCGCGCCGAGCTCCCTTCCCCCGCGCCTCGACAGCGGCGTCGCCGTACCCGGCTGCTGGCGGCCGGTGGGGTCGTCACCGCCGCTCTCGCCGCCGTGCTGGTGCTGCCGGGCACCGGTCCGCAGCCGGCGTACGCGGTGACGGTCGACGGCGACGGCGACGTGCACGTCCGGGTCCACCGGCTCGAGGACGCCACCGGGCTCGAGCGGGCCCTGGCCGACCAGGGTGTGGACGCCGACATCACCTACCTCGACCCCGACCTGCAGTGCGCGCCCGGGCGTTTCGTCCAGGCACCGGAGACGGAGGGCTCGTACCACCTGTCGATCGGGTCCCTCAGCGGGTACGAGATCGACCTCGCCGGCGGGGTGATCCGCACAGGGGAGACCCTGGTCATCTCCGCAGCCCGGACCAGCCCGTTGGGCGACCCCGACGGCGACGGCGTGTCCGACGACGGGGGCATGCAGGTGAGCGTCGGTGTGGCCTCCGGGGACGTCGCTCCGTGCCGCCCGGAGCCGGTCGACCGATAGCCGGGCCGGAGCGTCGGACCGACCCTCGTCAGACGGTGCCACCCGATGTCATAGGTTGCGCCTGTGGGACTTGTCGGAGACATCGATCGGGCGCAGCGGCGGAAATCCGCTGCCGGCTTCCCGCTCGCGGTCATCTACAAGTTCTTCGACGACCAGGGCAACTACCTCGCGGCCATCCTGACGTTCTACGCGTTCCTCTCGATCTTCCCGCTCATGCTGCTCGGTACGTCGATCCTCGGCTTCATCCTCGACGGACGCCCGGCGCTCCAGGAGCAGGTCCTGGACTCGGCGCTGGGCCAGTTCCCGATCATCGGTGACGCGCTCGGCCGGCCGGAGGGCATCCAGGGGTCGACCGGCGGCATCGTCGTGGGTTCGCTGACGGCGCTGTACGGCGCGCTCGGGCTCGGCCTGGCACTGCAGAACGTCCAGTCCGCGGCGTGGGCGGTGCCGCGCAACAGCCGTCCGCACCCGGTGATGACCCGGGTCAACAGCCTGTTCATCCTCGCGGTGGCCGGCACCGCCATCTTCACGGTCTTCGTCGGATCGGCGGTGCTCACCGAGACCAAGCTGGTCGGCGACCTGTCGACCCACGGGTGGTTCCACTGGCTGGTGCGCCTGTTGTCCCTGGTCCTCCTCGGCCTGATGATGACGGTCCTGCTGCGGATGGCCGCGGCCCGGGCGATCCGGGACCGTGGGATCCGGGCCGCGCCCGGCGGCTTCACGGTCGCGGTGCTGTGGCAGTTCCTGCAGTGGATCGGTACCTGGTACGTCACCAACGTCATCGCCAGCGCCAACCGCAACAACATGACCGAGGCCTTCGGCGTCGTCCTCGGCCTGATGGGCCTGCTCTACATCGGTGCGGTCATGGGCGTCATCGGCATCGAGGTCAACGTCGTGCTCGCCCGCAAGCTGTGGCCGCGCGCCCTGCTGACGCCGTTCACCGACTCGGTCGACCTCACCGAGGCGGACCGTCGTGCCTACGCGATGTACGCCCAGATGCAGCGGCACAAGGGCTTCGAGACGGTCGCGGTGCGCTTCGACGGCCGCGACGGCGACTCCCACGAGATCGTCCTCGACCCGCGCACCGAGAAGGTCCACAAGCAGCACATCCCCGGCCGGCCACCGCGCCCGGAAGCCGCCGAGGAGCCGACCCAGCCGGTCAACCTGCCACCGTCCGTCTGACGCACCCGGTCCGACCACAGCCATGGCGCAGAACTCCTTCACCCGCGGACTCGACGTCCTCATCGCGATCGCCCGCAACGGCCAGGTGACCGTCGCCGAGGTCGCCGAGGAGCTCGGGCTCGCCACCAGCACGGCGTACCGCTACGTCCGCTCGCTGCGCGACTACGGCCTGATCGAGGAGTCCCAGGGCGTCTACGTCCCGGGCTGGCGGCTGATGGAGATCTCCGGGGAGCACCTCACCCACACCCGGCTCGCCGAGGTCGCGGGGGAGTACCTGCGCACGCTGACCTACCAGACCGGCGAGACCGCGGTGCTCGCCGTACGCGCGGGCTCGCACGCCATCTGCCTGCGCCAGTCCGTCTCGCCCGCCCCCGACCGCTACGCGTTCCGGATCAACGAGCTGCTGCCGCTGTACGCCGGAGCCGGCCAGCGCCTGCTCCTCGCCTATGCGCCGCGCCCGATCGTCGAGGTCGCGCTCGCCAACCTGGTCAGCTACTCCGCCGCGACCATCAGGCCCGACGAGCTGCCGGCGGCGCTCGCGCAGGTACGGCGCGACCAGCTGGCCGTGTCGCGCGGCGAGTTCAAGGAGGGCGCGATCGCGGTCGCCGTCCCCGTGTTCAGCAACGGCGAGTGCGCCGCGTCGCTGACCATCGCCGGGCCGTCGGACCGCTGCGACAACGTCGAGTGGGTCCGTCGCACGACCCGGCTGCTGCGGGCGGCGGCGGCCGAGATGTCGGTCGAGATCGACGCCTGACCGCCTCCCGGTTTGGTCGCGGGAGGGCTCGGGAAGGGAGGGGCATGGCCTTCCTGGGTGGACCCGAGGCGGCGGCCCGGGTGGCCGCCGACCCGTTCTGGTCGGTGGTACGACGACGGCATCCCGACGTCGAGCTGGTCCTGCTGCCGCCGGCAGCGGCTCCGGACGAGGCCGTGCCCGATGCGCCCGCGACCGAGGTGAGCGTCGAGGACGCGACCGCGGAGTGCCTGGCCCGCGTGGCCGGGCTCTGGCAGCAGGTCGTCGGGGACGTCGTCCCCGACGAGCAGCGCTCCGGGTGGACCACCGGCCCGACGCCCGGCCCGGTGCGCCATGAGGCCACCTGGACCCTGCTGGCCGTCGACCCGGTGACCGCCACCGGCGCCATCGAGCGCGCCGCGCAGACGCTGCGGGACGAGGGCTGGCGGGTGCTCGCCCCGCCCGACGGAATGCCGCGGGTGCTCGCGGGGCGCCCGGCCCGGAGCGGCCGCGAGGAGCTCGACCTGGTCCTGGTCCCGTCGACCGGGCGGTTCTTCCTGACCGTGCGCTCCGGGCTGTACCTGCTGGACGGCGCGCGATGAGCATCTCCGGCTTCGAGCTGAGCCTGATGCGCCAGTCGATCAGCGACTGGCAACACCTCGACGAGCTGATGACCGGTTCGAAGACCTCCCTCGGCGAGGCGAGCACCTCCGGCCTGCCGCCGAGCGTGCAGCCCGCCGGCGCGCTCTTCCTGGAGCGCTGGTCGGGCTTCGCCGGCGAGAGCGCCGTCATCGCCCGCGGCTTCGCCGAGGCGCTGACCGCCGCCTCCGACGACTTCCTCACCACCGACGACAGCGTCGACCAGCGCTACGCCCAGCTCGACGGTCGTCTGGGACCCGAGCTGTGAGCGTCACCATCGAGGTCCCGGCCTCGCAGCCCGCCACACTGCCCGAGCCTCCCGGCGACGCGGCGCAGTGCGACACCCTGGCCGAGACGCTCTACGCCGCCGCCGCCCGCTACGAGGAGTTCGGCGAGGAGGCCACCCAGCTGCGCAACCTCACCGGCTACTGGTGGGGAGTCGCGTACGACGCCTACGTGGTCGCCTCCGGCAAGGCCGCCACCGAGCACGCCGCGATGGCCGGGACGGTCCGTCGGGTGGGGCGGGCCGTGGCGGCGTACGCCGACACGCTGCGCGACCTGACCACCACCCACGACACCCTCCTCGAGCGCAAGGGCGGGCTGGACGAGCGCCGCACCATGCTGATCACCGACATCAACGCGGCCACCGAGGCCACGCCCGAGGTGGTCGCCGCGCTGCGGGAGCGGGCCACGGACCTGCGCACCGACTACGGCACCCTGGTCACCGACCACGACACCCTGCAGCGCCGGGTCCGTGAGAACGAGGACCTGCTGCGGCAGGCGTTCCAGGCCGCCGACACCCTCGCCGAGGGGCTCTCCGCCGACGGCGGCGTACCGCAGACGGCGCGTGACGCGATGCACGAGCCGGGCGCGCCCGGCACCGGCGCCACGCCTGCGCAGGTGCGCGACTGGTGGGAGCACCTCACCGATGCCGAGCGGGAGGCGGTCATCGCCGCCTACCCCGGCGTGATCGGGTCCGCCGACGGGCTGCCGGCCGATGCGCGCGACCAGGCCAACCGGGTGCTGCTCGACGACGACCTCGCGCGGCTGGGTGCCAAGGAGGCGGACGGCACCATCTCCGACGCCGAGCGCAAGGTGCTGGCCAACGCCGACGCCACCCGGAAGGCCGTCGAGAAGGCAGACGGCTTCGTCGACCCGACGACGGGCGAGAAGCCGGGCGGCACGCTCTGGCTCTACGACCCGGCCGCCTTCGACGGCGACGGCCGGGTCGCGGTCGGTGTCGGCGACCTCGACACCGCGGACGACGTGTCCGTGCAGGTCCCGGGCATCACGTCCGAGACGGACGACGTCGGCGGCTACACCGACGAGGCGATCCGGCTCTACGAGTCGGCCCGCTACAACGGCGACGGCTCATCGGTGGCGACCTTGTTCTGGCTCGGCTACAACACCCCCGAGGGCGCGATCGACCTCGACACGATCACGACCGGCCGCGCCGAGGACGGCGGGCAGCGCCTCGCCGACGCGGTCGAGGGGCTGCGTGCCTCGCGGTCCGACGACCCCGCCCACCTCACCGTGATCGGGCACAGCTACGGGTCGACCACGACGTCGTACGCCGCTGTCGACCACGGCCTGGCCGCCGACGACGTCGTGCTGATCGGCAGCCCCGGCGCCGGCCCGGCCGACACCGCGGCCGACTTCAGCGTCGGCGCCGACCACGTCTACGACGGCCGCAACAGCCGCGACGCGGTGGCCTTCTTCGGCGACGAGGGCTGGTACCACAACCCCGGCGGGCTCGGCGTCGATCCGTCCTCCGAGGACTTCGGTGCCCACCGGTTCGAGGCCGAGTCGGTCGACCGCGGCGGCACCCGCAACTTCGACGACCACAGCCGCTACTACGACCACGAGTCCGAGTCGCTCTACAACCTCGGCAAGATCGTCGACGGCCACGGCGACCAGGTCAACGGTGCCGCGCAGAGCTACGACCCGTGGTGGCGGTGGGCGGTCGACCCGGAGAAGGACCGCGACCCGACGACCAACGTCCCGGGGCGCTCGGACACCCGTGCCGATGACGTTCCGTAGCCTTGCTGCGGCGGCGCTGGCCGTCGTACTGGCCCTGGGAGGGTGCGGCGTGGACGACCGGAAGGGCGCGGCCGAGCTGAGCACGTTGCAGGACTCGGTGGTCGCGCAGACGCGGGAGGTCATCGACCTGTTGGCCGGTGCCGGGCTCGAGGTCACCCGTGCGACCGGGGTCGCGGAGTACTGCCAGTCCGAGCCGGCGCCCGGCGTCACCTACCGCAGCGGCGGTGCGGTCGCCGGCACGCCCGGTGAGGTCCCGACCCAGTTCGCCACCGCCCGGGCGGCACTCCTCGCCGACGGCTGGTCCGTCGTCACCGAGGGCACCGACGGTACCCGGCCCTGGGCCAACCTCGGTCGCGACGACCTCCGGCTCGGGCTCTCCCAGGCCAAGCACGGCGAGCAGTTGCTCGGCTTCGCGATCACCAGCAGCGAGTGCGTGCGGGTCGAGGACGGCGGCTTCCTCGACGACGACGACCACCGCGTCGACCTGCTCGCAGGCGAGAAATAACCTCACCGAAACGCCGGGTTCCCACGCCGTGGGAACGGCGATTGTTGCGGCCTGCTCCGCGGCCGGATCCTCCTGTGATCCACGCCACCCACCAGCCGCCAGGAGCGCACCGCATCATGACGCGACCCCGCCACCTCTCCCTCTCCGCCGCCGCTCTCGCCCTCGCCCTCCCTGTCCTGCTGTCCGCGTGTGGCGGCAGCAGCGAGGCCGACGAGAAGCCGTCGTACGACAAGTCCGCCCCGCTGCACAGCGCCCTCCCGAAGGACCTGCAGGGCGAGAAGTCGATCACCATCGCGAGCAACGTCGAGTACCCGCCGTTCGAGTTCCTCGACACCGACAACAAGACGGTCCTCGGCATCGACCGTGAGATCGCCGACGGGCTCGAGAAGCAGCTCGGCATCGACATCGAGTTCGACAACATCGCCTTCGACGCGATCATCCCGGGCCTCGCCTCGGGCCGCTACCAGATGGCGATGTCGGCCATGACCGACAACCTCGAGCGCCAGAAGGAGGTCGACTTCGTCGACTACTTCGCCGCGGGCGCCGGCATCATGACCCACGAGGCCGACGCCGGGAAGTACACGACCCTGGCCGACATGTGCGGCACCACGGTCGCCGTCGTCAAGGGCACCACCGAGGTCCCGCAGGCCGAGGAGGCCTCCAAGCAGTGCGAGGCCGACGGCAAGGACCCGATCAAGGCGACGGTCTTCCCGGGCCAGAACCAGGTCATCCTCGCGCTGCAGAACGAGCGCGTCGACGCGATCTTGATGGACAGCGCGCCCGGTGCGTACGCCGCCTCGCAGACCGAGGGCCTCGTGATGAGCAAGCCCTACGAGTCGCAGCCGTTCGGCATCGTGTTCGCCAAGGGCACCGACGAGCTGCAGAAGGCCGTCCAGCAGGCGCTGCAGGCGCTCAAGGACAACGGTGACTACGACAAGGCGCTGGCGAAGTTCGGCCTCGAGACCGGCGCGATCGACGAGTTCACCATCAACGGCGGCACGCAGTGACCTCGGTTCCCGTGACCGAGAACACTGCTCCGGCCTCGTCCCGTCCCGTGTCTCCACGGGACGGGCGGGACGCCCGGGTGGTCCTCCCCACCCGGCACCCCGCCCGCTGGGCGATGGCCGCGGTGGTCGTCCTGATCGTGGCAGGCGGGATCACCCAGGTCATCGGCAACGAGCGGTTCCAGTGGGACGTCGTGGGCGACTACGTGTTCGCCCAGCCGATCCTGCAGGGCGTCGCGAAGACGCTGATGCTCACCGCCGCCGCGATGGCGATCGGTGTCGGGCTCGGCGTCGTGATCGCCGTGCTGCGGCTCTCGCCGAACCCGATCCTGTCGTCGGCGGCGTGGACGTACTCCTGGTTCTTCCGCGGTACGCCGCTGCTGGTGCAGCTGCTGTTCTGGTACTTCCTCGCCGCGCTCTACCCGACCATCGGCGTCGGTGGCGTGTCGTGGAGCGCCAACGAGCTGATCTCGCCGCTCACTGCGGCGCTGCTGGGCCTCGGGCTCAACGAGGCGGCGTACATGAGCGAGATCGTGCGCTCCGGCATCCTCTCGGTGCCGCCCGGTCAGGCCGAGGCGGCCAGCGCGGTCGGCATGCGGCGCTCGCAGGTGATGCGCCGGGTCGTGCTGCCGCAGGCGATGCGGGTGATCATCCCGCCGACCGGCAACGAGACCATCGGCATGCTCAAGCACACCGCGCTGGTGCTGGTGATCGGCTACACCGAGCTGATGACCACCGCGTCCAACATCTA
Organism: Nocardioides sp. F233; assembly: GCF_057813895.1. Lineage (NCBI taxonomy): Bacteria > Bacillati > Actinomycetota > Actinomycetes > Propionibacteriales > Nocardioidaceae > Nocardioides > Nocardioides sp. F233. Next base: position 130,469 of record NZ_JBVASH010000006.1, on the reverse strand, counting down.
CTCGCGGACCTACCAGACCATCCCGCTGCTCATCGTGGCCGCGCTCTGGTACCTCGCGATCTCGGCGGTGCTCTCCGTCGGTCAGTACTTCATCGAGCGGCACTTCGGCCGCGGCTTCTCGAACCACCGGGTCAGCCGCAAGGGCAGCCGCGCCGCGCGCAAGGAGGAGGCAGTCGCATGAGTGCTGTCGAGGTCGGCGAGGAGCCGATGTTCCAGGCCTGGGACGTGCACAAGTCGTTCGGCCACGTCGAGGTGCTCAAGGGCATCGACATGTCGGTCGCCCGCGGCGAGGTGGTCTGCCTGCTCGGCCCGTCCGGGTCCGGCAAGAGCACCTTCCTGCGCTGCATCAACCACCTGGAGAAGTTCGACCGGGGCGAGATGTGGGTCGGTGGCGACCGGGTCGGGTACCGCCCGCACGGCGACAAGCTCAAGGAGCTCAACGAGCGCGAGATCGCCGTACGCCGCTCCGGGATCGGGATGGTCTTCCAGGGCTTCAACCTCTTCGCGCACCGCACCGCGCTGGAGAACGTGATGGAGGGGCCGATGGTGGTCCGCCGGGAGAAGCGCTCGGTCGTCGAGCGGCGGGCGCGGGCCCTGCTCGACCGGGTCGGGCTCGCCGACCGGGTCGACAACTACCCCTCGCAGCTCTCCGGCGGCCAGCAGCAGCGGGTGGCGATCGCCCGGGCGCTGGCGATGCAGCCCGACCTGATGCTCTTCGACGAGCCGACCTCCGCGCTCGACCCCGAGCTGGTCGGCGACGTGCTCGCCGTGATGCGGCAGCTCGCCGACGACGGGATGACGATGATCGTGGTGACCCACGAGCTCGGCTTCGCCCGCGAGGTCGCGGACCGCGTGTACTTCATGGACGGCGGCGTGGTCGTCGAGTCCGGCCCTCCTGCCGAGGTGCTCGAGCGGCCGCGGGAGGCGCGCACCCAGGCGTTCCTGTCGAAGGTGCTGGCGTGAGGGTTGCCCCAACTGCCCGGCCCGAGCTGTCGGGCCTGGCGGCGTACTCGTCCGTGGCGCCGGGGCCGGTCCCGGTCCGGGTCCGGGCGTCCTCGAACGAGGCGCCCGGCGGGTTGACCGGGCCGGTGCTGGACGCGGCGCTCGCTGCGGTCTCCGGCGCGACGCGGTACCCCCTGATCGGCGGTGCCGACCTCTCGGCTGCACTTGCTGGTTCGTTGGGGGTCTCGGACGCTGCGGTGGCCGTGGCGGACGGTGCGCTGCCGCTGCTCGACCGGCTGCTCCTGGCGTACCTCCGGCCCGGCGACGAGGTCGTGATGGCGTGGCGCTCGTACGAGGCGTACCCGCTCAGCGTGCAGGTCGCCGGCGGCCGATCCGTGTCGGTGCCTCTTCTCGACGGGGCCCATGACCTGCCGGCGATGGTGGCCGCGATCTCGCCCTCGACGCGAGTCGTGATCGTCTGCAACCCGAACAACCCCACCGGCACGGTCGTGCCCTGGTCGTCGTTGGCCGAGTTCCTCGACGCCGTGCCGCCGGACGTGCTGGTGGTGCTCGACGAGGCGTACACGGAGTACGACGCCCGCTCGCGGCCCGCGTCGCTGTCCGTGCCCGAGCTGACCCGGCGGGGGAACGTGGCCGTGCTGCGCACCTTCTCCAAGGCGCACGGCCTCGCCGGCCTGCGGGCGGGCTATCTGGTCTCCTCGGCGGAGGTCGCGGGCGCGGTGCGCTCCGTCCTGCCGCCCTTCCCGGTCTCGTCGGTGGCCGTCGCCGCCGCCCTGGCCTCGCTCGCCCACCCGTCGGTACTCGCCTCCCGCGTGGCGACCACCCGCGACGAGCGCGCGCGGGTGGCCGCGTTGCTCGGCGGGCGCGGTGTCGTCGTACCGGACTCGGAGGCGAACTTCGTCTGGCTGCCTCTCGGCTCCCGGGCGTCGGACTTCGCGGACCTGTGCCGCGCCCACGGACTGCTCGTGCGGCCCTTCGCCGGTGAAGGCGTCCGGGTGACCGTGGGTGACCCGGACCTGCGAGCGGTGCTCGCGGAGGTGCTCGCCGCCTGGGAGTGAGGGCCCGGGGCGGTGAGGGTGAGAGCGGGGATCGGACGGGCACGTCCGATCCCCGCTGTCGTTCGTGCTTGGTGATGTCGTGGCTGGTCGGCGGTCGGCGGTCGGCTGGTGGCGCGGTTGTCGGCACGGACTTCGTCCGCGCCGCCGCTACGCGGCCGCCCACTTCGGGGCTGGCTCGGGCGGCCGCACGGGGGCCTGCACGGGATGGCCGCTGTAACACGCCGTCCACCTGGCTGGGTGCCACTTCTCCGCAGAAATCGGGCCGAAAGGCGGCCGATTCTGCTGACAACCGCCGGGTAGTCGGGTGGACGGCGTGTTACTTCGCTCAGGCGAGCAGCTTCCCCGGGTTCATGATCCCGAGCGGGTCGAACGCCCGCTTCACCGCGCGGTGCAGCTCCATCGCGTCGGCGCCGACCTGCCGCTCCAGCCAGGCAGCCTTGAGCACGCCGACGCCGTGCTCGCCGGTGATGGTGCCGTCGAGCTCGAGGGCGGCGGCGAAGACCTCGTCGGCCGCGGCGGCGACGGCCGGGGGAATCCCGGGAGCGCCGTGGTCGAAGACGAAGGTGGGGTGGAGGTTGCCGTCGCCGGCGTGGGCGACGGTCAGCACGGTCACGCCGTGACGAGCGGCAGCGGCGTCGATGCGGCGGATCATCTCGGGGAGGCGGGAGACGGGTACGCCGACGTCCTCGACGAGGCACTGGCCGAGCTGTTCGGCGGCGGGGTAGGCGAGGCGGCGGATGGCGAGGAGCTCGTCGGACTCCTTGGGATCCGTCGACACGGCCGGCTCGTCGACGGCGCCGGCCTCCTCGCACAACGCGGCAACAGAGGCGGCGTCGGCAGCGAACCGCCCGTCGACCTGGACGACGAGCATCGCCTCGATGCCCGCCAGGCCCATCCGCTTCCAGGAGTCGATGGCGCGCAGGGTGGTGCCGTCGAGCAGCTCCAGCAGCGACACCTCCGGCCCGCGGGCGACGAGAAGGGCGACCGCCTCGCCAGCAGCCTCCAACGAGTCAAATGCCGCGACCACCGTCGTCGGCGGCACGGGAGGGCGGCGGGACAGGCGGACGGTGGCGGCGGTGATCACGCCGAGCGTGCCCTCGGACCCGACCAGGAGCCCGGTCAGGTCGTAGCCCGCGACGTTCTTGGTGGTCCGCGTCCCGGTCGAGACGACCCGGCCGTCGGCGAGCACGACCTCGAGGCCGAGGACGGACTGGCGGGTGACCCCGTACTTCACGCAGCGCAGGCCGCCCGCGTTGGTCGCGACGTTGCCGCCGACGGTGGAGATCTCCCAGCTCGACGGGTCGGGCGCGAACATCAGCCCGTGCTCGGCCGCGGCCCGGTCGAGGGCCGCGTTGATGACACCGGCCTCGACGACGGCGACCCGGTCCAGCGGGTCCAACGACCTGATCGACACGAGGGCCTCGGTCGACAGCACCAGGCACCCCTCGATCGCGCTCGCCCCGCCGGCCAGCGAGGTGCCCGCGCCGCGCGGCACCACCGCCACGCCGTGCTCGGAAGCAAGACGGAGTGCAGCCGACACGTCCGCCGTGGTCCGCGGCAGCACGACCGCAGCGGGCAGGCCGCCGGGGACGACGGTCGCCATGTCCTGTCGGTACGACGCCAGCAGGTCGCCGTCCGTGATGACCCGGCAGCGTTCACCGAGCTCGGCGACCAGCTCGGAGACGAACGAGGAAGTGCTCACGCCGGGACGATACGCACCGGCAGCGAGCTGAGCCCGCGCAGCGTGTTGTGCAGGAAGGGCACCGGCTCGCCGGCGGGCTCGATCGAGCGCACCCGCTGGGCGAGCTCGCCGAACAGCACGTCCATCTCCAGGCGGGAGATCGGCTGGCCGACGCACTGGTGGATGCCCATGCCGAAGGTGAGGTGGCCGCCGGCCTCGCGCTCGATCCGGTACTGGTCGGCGTCCGGCCCGAAGCGCTCGACGTCGCGGTTCGCGGCGCCGGGGAAGACGATCAGCTTGCTGTCCTGGGGCAGCGTCACGCCGCCGAACGACACCTCGCGCGACGTCGTCCGGAAGAACGACTGGAAGGGTGACTCGAAGCGCAGCGCCTCGTCGATCGCGAACTTCGTCAGCCGGGGCGTGGCGTGCACGAGGTCCCACTGGTCCGGGTTCGCGGTCAGGCAGCGCAGGGTGTTGCCGATCGCGATGACCGTGGTGTCGAGGCCGGCGGAGAGCAGCGCCCGCACGAGCACGGCGGCCTCCTCCGGTGCGACGACGCCGGCGTCCGCGTGCGCCCAGATCTTGGCGCCGAGCCCGTCGGGGCTGAGGTTCTCGCGCGCGCAGTTGTTCATCGTCCACTCGATGGTGTGCTCGCCGGCCTTCATGTAGTGCTCGTAGCGGGCGTCCTCGGGGCCGAACTGCGCGAAGTTCATCGCGCCGTGGGGGAGCAGGTTCTCGGCCCGCCCCTCGCGCGGGATGCCGACCGCGTCGCCGAAGACCCGGATCGGGAACAGCTCGGCGAGGTCGGTGATCGCGTCGAACTCCCGCATGTCGAGAAGCTTGTCGACCAGCGGCGTCGCGAACTCCTGGAAGCCGGCGCGCAGCGGGCGCATGTTGCGCGGGCTGATCACGTCGGCCATCACCGTGCGCAGCGGCGTGTGCATCGGCGGGTCGGAGTCGAGGATGCCGGGCTTCCGCCACGGTGGCTGGTGGTGGTAGTTCCGGGGCCCGACACCGGCCCCGGAGATGAAGGTCTCGTGGTCGACGAGGATCTCGCGCACCTCGGCGAACCGGGAGAACGCCGCGACGTCGTACGTGTCCAGCCACACGGCCGGACCGGCCTCGCGCATCCGCTGGAAGAGCGGGTACGGGTCGGTCAGGTTCGCGTCGTCGTACGGGTCGTCGGCGATGTTCATGGCGGGACGGTAGGAGCGGCCGGAAGCGCCGGACAACGAAGGTTCCCGCGTCATGAGAATCCGCGTTGCCGGGGTGTGGCGGCCCTCCGCGACGATGTGCCCATGACCGCTCACCTGACGCAGACCCCCGACCGCGTCGTCGTCCTCGGCACCGCCCGGCTGACGCTCACCGACCTCGTCGCCGTCGCCCGCCACGGCGCCCGCGTCGAGCTCGACGCAGCCGTCGACGAGCGCCTGCGTGCCAGCCAGGAGTGGGTCGAGGCCGCCGGCCTGGAGCGCCCGATCTACTCGATCAACACCGGGTTCGGCTCGCTCGCCGGCCGCCAGGCCTTCGCCGACCCGGCCGACGCGGCCGAGCTGTCGCGCCGCCTGGTCCTCAGCAACGCCTCCGGCATCGGTCGGTACGTCGACAGCGAGCTGGTCCGCGCGACCATGCTGATCCGCGCGGTCAGCCTGCTCTCGGGCCACTCCGGCGTCCGCCCGGAGGTCGCCCGGCTGGTCGTCGACATGCTCAACGCCGGGGTGCACCCGGCGATCCCGGAGTACGGCTCGCTCGGCGCGTCCGGCGACCTGATCCCGCTGGCCCACCTCGCGGTCGTGATGACCAAGGGCGTCGAGGGCCGCGAGAGCACCGAGGAGGACGTCCGGAACTCCGGCGAGGTCCTCGTCGACGGCAAGCGGGTCGTCAGCGGCGCACAGGCGATGGCCGACGCCGGCCTGGAGCGGATCGCGCTCGCCGCGAAGGAGGGCCTGGCGCTGCTCAACGGCACGTCGTTCTCCTGCGCCCAGGTCGCGCTCGCGCTGCACGACGCCCAGAACCTGCTCGACACCAACCTGGTGACAGCCGCGATGTCGATCGAGGCGCTCAAGGGCTTCGGCGACGCGTTCATCGCCGAGCTGCACGAGGCCCGCGGCCAGGCGGGCCAGATCGAGGTCGCCGCCCGGATCCGCCAGCTGCTCGCGGGCGCGACCCTGGTCGACGGCGACCGCGACCACGACCCGGTGCGGCAGCCCCCTCAGGACGCGTACTCGCTGCGCTGCGTGCCGCAGGTCCTCGGCCCGATCACCGACACGCTGCGCTTCGTGGCCGGCCTCGTCGAGAACGAGATGAACGCCGCCACCGACAACCCGCTGATCTTCCCCGCGCTGCCGCGCCCCCTCAAGGCGGTCTCGGGCGGCAACTTCCACGCGGAGTACATGGCCTTCGCCGCGGACTTCCTCAGCATCGCCGTCACCGAGATCGGCAACATCACCGAGCGCCGGCTGTTCCGGATGGACGACGGCACGCTCAACCGCGGCCTGCCGGACATGCTCGTCAACAGCGCGCAGGTCGGCATGGACTGCGGCTACATGCTCCCGCAGTACCTCGCCGCCGCACTGGTCTCCGACTGCAAGACCCTCGCGCACCCCGACTCCGTCGACTCGATCCCCACCTGCGCCAACCAGGAGGACCACGTCTCGATGGCCAACAACGCCGGCCGGCACGCCCGTCAGGTCGTCGCCAACATCGAGGCCGTGGTCGCCATCGAGCTGCTCATGGCCGCCCAGGCGCTGGACCTGCGGATCCTGCAGGACGAGGTCACCGAGGACGGGCTCGCCCCGACCAGCCGCGCCGTGCGGGCGCTGGTCCGCGGCAGCGAGGACGAGCAGGGCCAGCCGGTCGCGCACCTGACCCAGGACCGCGTGCTCTACCCGTGGCTGCGCAAGGCCGTCGAGCTGGTCCACTCCGGCGCAGTCGTCGCGACCGCCGAGGGACTGTCGTGACCGGCGACGTCAGGGTCCGGGTGACCGCCGCCCGCCAGGTCGCCGAGCGGGTCCGCGAGCTGGTCCTCGCGCCGGTGAACGGTACGCCGCTGCCCGGCTGGACGCCCGGCGCCCACGTCGACCTCGTGCTGACCGACGAGCTCACGCGCTCCTACTCGCTGTGCTCGGCGCCCGGCGCCGACACCTGGCGGATCGCGGTGCTCGAGGAGACCGACGGCCGGGGCGGCTCCAGCCACGTCCACCACGCCCTCGCGGTCGGCGACGAGCTGGTCACCTCCGCGCCGCGCAACAACTTCGAGCTCGTCGTCGGCGAGCGCCGGATCGTGCTCGTATCCGGCGGCATCGGGGTCACGCCGATCCTGCCGATGGCGGCGGCAGCCGAGGCTGTCGGCGCCGACTGGAGCCTGCTGCACCTCGCGCGCAGCGAGGCCGCGGCGGCGTACGTCGACGAGCTGGCGTCGTACGGCGAACGCGTGGTCCGCCACGTCGACACCGACGGCGGACCGATCGACCTGGCCGCCGCGCTCGACGGGCTCGGTGCTGCCGACGCCGACGTCTACGCATGTGGCCCGGGGCCGTTGCTGGCCGCGCTCGAGGAGTACGCCGCGACCCGCCCCGGCACCCATCTGGTGCTGGAGCGGTTCACCGGCGACGGGGACGCCGTCCGCGAGGGTGACCACGCGTTCGTGGTCGAGATCGCCGACGGCACCGAGATCCCCGTGGCCGCCGACCAGACCGTGCTGGACGCCCTCACCCATGCGGGCATCCGGGTGCTCAGCTCCTGCCAGGAGGGTGTCTGCGGCACGTGTGAGACGGTCGTCCTGGAAGGCGAGCCGGATCATCGCGACCACGTCCTCAGCGACGAGGAGCGCGAGAGCGGCGAGATGATGATGCCCTGCGTGTCGCGGTGCCGCGGCGCGCGGATCGTCCTGGATCTGTGAGGAGAGGGAGTACATGAGTCAGCAGGTGAAGGCCGTCGTCGCCAGGGCCAAGGGGGCGCCGGTGGAGGTCGTGACGATCAACGTCCCCGACCCGGGTCCGGGCGAGGCGGTGGTGAAGGTGTTGTCCTGCGGCGTGTGCCACACGGACCTGCACTACCGCGAGGGTGGGATCAATGACGACTTCCCGTTCCTGCTGGGCCACGAGGCCTCCGGCATCGTCGAGGCCGTCGGACCGGACGTCACCGGTGTCGCGCCCGGGGACTTCGTGGTCCTGAACTGGCGTGCGGTGTGTGGTGAGTGCCGTGCGTGCAAGCGGGGTGAGGCGCAGTACTGCTTCAACACCCACAACGCGACCCAGCGGATGACGCTGGCTGATGGTCCGGACGCCGGCACCGAGCTCTCGCCGGCGCTGGGGATCGGTGCGTTCGCGGAGAAGACCCTGGTCGCGGCCGGTCAGTGCACCAAGGTCGACGCCAAGGCCCGCCCGGCCGCGGTCGGCCTGCTCGGCTGCGGTGTGATGGCCGGTATCGGTGCGGCGATCAACACCGGCGCCGTGGGCCGCGGGAAGTCCATCGCCGTCATCGGCTGCGGTGGTGTCGGCGTGGCCGCGATCGCGGGCGCCGCCCTCGCGGGCGCGTCGCCGATCATCGCGGTCGACATCGACGCGAAGAAGCTCGCCAAGGCTCGTGAGATGGGCGCGACCCACACCGTCGACTCGAGCCAGGTCGACCCGGTCGAGGAGATCAAGCGGATCTGCGCGTCGGTCTATGACGGCGCGGAGGGTGCTGATGTGGTGGTCGAGGCGGTCGGTCGCCCGGAGACGTGGAAGCAGGCGTTCTACGCCCGCGACCTGGCCGGCACGGTCGTCCTGGTCGGCGTACCGACCCCCGACATGTTGGTCCCGGACCTGCCGTTGATCGACGTGTTCGGTCGCGGCGGTGCGCTCAAGTCCAGCTGGTACGGCGACTGCCTGCCCAGCCGGGACTTCCCGATGCTGGTCGACCTCTACCAGCAGGGCCGCCTCGACCTGGACGCGTTCGTGACCGAGGAGATCGGCATCGGCGACATCGAGGCCGCGTTCGACAAGATGCACCACGGCGACGTGCTGCGCTCGGTCGTGATCCTCTGATGGCAGCTGGGACCGCCCGGGTCGACCACGCCGTCACGTCGGGCACGTTCAGCCTCGACGGGGAGACCTTCGACGTCGACAACAACGTCTGGGTGGTCGGCAACGACGAGGAGTGCATCGTCATCGACGCCCCCCACTCCGTCGACGACATCCTCGCTGTGGTCGGGGACCGTCGGGTGAAGGCGATCGTGTGCACCCACGCCCACGACGACCACGTCCGCGTCGCCCCCGCGCTGCGGGAAGCCGTCAACAACGGTGCGGGGGCTCCGATCCTGCTGCACCCCGACGACCAGCCGCTGTGGGAGCTGACCCACACCCAGTACCTGTGGGACGTCGACCTCGCCGACGGCCAGACCCTCGAGGTGGGCGGTACGACGCTGCAGGTGCTCCACACGCCGGGACACGCGCCCGGGGCGGTGTGCCTGTACGCGCCGGACCTGGGCTGCGTCTTCACCGGCGACACGCTGTTCCACGGCGGTCCCGGCGCGACCGGCCGCTCCCACAGCGACCGGCCCACGCTCGAGGCCTCGATCAGGGCGAAGCTGTTCGACCTGCCCGGCGACACGGTCGTGCACACCGGGCACGGCGAGGACACCACGATCGCGGCGGAGCGGGAGCTCCTCGGCTGAGCCAGGACCGAGAGCGGCGACGATGAGCACGGACCGGGTACCACCGTGGGCGATCACGGTTGCCGCCATGTTCTCGGTCCAGCTTCAGCTCCTCGCTGGCGGTGTCGCTGATCGACCGGGTCGGTTCGGGCGGCACCGCCTGGCTGCGGCTGTGCATGGGGGGCGCTGCTCCTGCTGGTGCTGGCCCGGCCGCCGCTGCGGTTGGTACGACGACAGGACGTCCCGGTCCTGCTGGGCCTCGGCCTCGCGACCGGCCTGATGACCGTGGGCCTGCTGGCCGCGATCGACCGGATCCCGCTCGGCACCGCGGTCGCGATCGAGTTCCTCGGTCCGCTGACCGTCGCTGCCGTGCGCAGCCACAGCCGGCAGGCGCTGGCCTGGCCGGCCCTCGCCCTGGTCGGCGTCGTCCTGCTCACCGAGCCCTGGCACGGTCACGTGGACCTCGTCGGCGTGGCCCTGGCCGTCGGCATCGTGCTGGTCGTCGTCGCCGGGGCGGCCGCGCAACGCACCGGCACCCGCGAGCCCGCGAAGGACGCGCCGCTGGACCCGCTCGGGGCCCAGCCGTGCTGTAACACGCCGTCCACGTAGCGACACGCCGCACGACACGCCGAAGGCGTGCTGAAAGGCGACAGGTAGTCGGGTGGACGGCGTGTTACTGCGGGGGACCCGCGCGGGATCAGGAGTCCCGGAGCAGCTCGCGGAGCCGGACCAGCGTGGCGTCGTCGAGGCCCAGCCCGTCGCGGAGGTACGCCGACCGGTCGCCGTACAGCTGCTCGACGGCCGCCCACGCGGCGTCGAGGTACTCCACGTCGACGATGAGCGTCGGCTCGTAGACGGCGACCAGGTCGGGCCCGCCGTGCTTCTCGATCTCGGCCTCCACCCGCGCCCGTGAAGCGGCGCTGCGGGCGTTGGTGAGCAGGTAGTCGCTCTCGATCGTCGGGTCGTCGACGCCGGCGATGTGCAGCAGCAGGGCGGCGACCCAGCCGGTGCGGTCCTTGCCCTGCGAGCAGTGGAAGAGCTGGGGGCCGCCGGTGGCGAGCTGGCGGAGCACGCCGCCGAACGCGGTCCGGCAGTGCTGCTCCACGACGAAGCCGCGGTAGACCTCGTCCATCAGCGCGACCGCCTCGGCCCTGCTGGTGAGGCTGGAGAGCCGCTCGATCGGGATCCCGATCGCGTCGAAGTGCAGATTCTCGGCGCCGGGGACCTCGGGGTCCGGGTGCACCGCGATCTCCGTGGGGGAGCGCAGGTCGATGACCGCGCTCAACCCGATCGCCTGCAGCGCCTCGAAGTCGTCGCCGGTCAGGCGCAGGTCGTTGGAGCGGTAGAACACGCCGGTGCGGACCTGGCCGCCGTCGCGGGTCGCGTAGCCGGTCCCGGCCACGTCGCGGAAGTTGTCGGCCGACGCCAGCCGGAGGTACTCGGTCTCGTCGCTCACGGACCAAACCCTAGGGCGTCATCCCTGACGGGGCGGCCGCGGGAGGAAGCGCGAGGTCCGGGCGGCGTACGCCGGGTAGCCGGGCCGCTGCATCATCGTCTGCTCGATCAGCCTTGCCCCCGTCGCCTCGCTGAGGAACCAGGTCATCGCGAGCGGCGCGACGACCGTGGCCAGCCCTGCGACCCACCCGGACGCGAGCCCGCCGGCGAGCCACAGGCCCCACCACACGCAGGCGTCGCCGAAGTAGTTCGGGTGCCGGGTCCACGCCCACAGCCCGGTGTCGAGGACCGCGGGGCGCTGGTCCCGCGGCCGGGCGCGGTACGACGCCAGCTGGGCGTCGCCCACCGCCTCGAAGAACAGCCCGACCGCCCAGACCACCACGCCGGCCATCACGACAGGACCCCAGCGCACGGAGAGCACGACGCCGACCGAGACGGGCAGCGCGATCACGGGGACGATCGCACCCTGCAGCGCGAACACCTTCCGCACCGCCCGGGCCATGCCGACCTCGGCGAGGGTGCCGCCGAGCAGCTTCTCGTAGCGCGGGTCCTCGCTGCGGTGCTGTGCGGCGCGACGACCGATGTGCCAGGCCAACCGGCCGCCCCAGAGCACCACGAGCGCCACCAGGACGCCGGTGCGCCATGGCGTACCGGCGTCCGCCAGGACCGCGCCGGCCCCACACACCAGCGCGGCCCCGGCGAACGCGGCCCCCCAGGCCACGTCGACGACGGCCACCCGGCCCTGGCGGCGGGCGACCAGTGCGGTCGCCGCCATCACGACCGCCGCGGCGGCCACGGAGAGTCCGATGCTGAGGACCACGCTCATGCGGGCCTCCGCAGCAGCAGCTGGTCGACGCCCATCCGCCCGTCGCGGAAGGCCATCGAGCCGCCGACGAGGTAGAGCCGCCAGACCCGGACCAGCTCCTCGCCGACCAGCGCGGTGATCGCGTCGAGGTTCTTCTCGAACCGTGCCAGCCAGCCCGCGACGGTCAGCACGTAGTGCTCGCGCAGCGCCTCCACGCCACGCAGCTCCAGTCCCGCCGCCTCCAGCAGGCCGATCGTCGCGCCGACCGGCCGCATGTGCATGTCGGGGGCGATGAAGGACTCGATGAACGGACCGCCTCCCGGGTGGTGCGCGTCCCGCGACATCTGCTGGACCAGCACCCGGCCGCCGGGCCGGACGGCGTCGTGCAGCACTCGTGCGTACGCCGGATAGTTGCGCTCCCCGACGTGCTCGCCCATCTCCAGCGACGCCACCGCGTCGTGCTCGGCACCGGGCAGCGGGACCGCGTCGCGGTAGTCGCACAGCCGGATCTCGATCCGGTCCGCCACGCCCCGGCGCCGGGCCGCGGCTTCCGCGAACCGGCGCTGCTCCGCCGAGATCGTCACGCCGACGACGTGTGCGCCGAAGTGCTCGGCCGCGTGCAGCGACAGCGAGCCCCAGCCGCAGCCGACGTCGAGCAGCCGCATCCCCGGCTCGAGGCCGAGCTTGCGGCAGACCAGGTCCAGCTTGGCCTCCTGCGCGTCGGCGAGCGGCTGGTCGGGGCCGGAGTGGTAGCCGCAGGAGTAGGCCATGGTCCGCTCGTCGAGGATCAACGAGTAGAAGTCGGCGGTGGTGTCGTAGTGGTGGCTGATCGCCCGCCGGTCGCGGTCCTTGCTGTGCAGCCGGCCGCGCAGACGTGCCTGGGTGGTGGGCGGGGCCGGTGGCCGGCCGAGCAGGTCGAGTCCCACGGCGGTGCGCAGCGCGCCGGCCAGGGCGCTGAGCGATGGGCGCCGAGGGAGGTCGCGGTCCGACGCGACCGCGAAGGCGTGGGTCAGCGCCGCATCCAGGTCGCCGGGAACGTCGAGTTCCCCGGTCACGTAGGCCTGAGCAGCGCCGAGCTCGCCCGGGTGCCAGAGCAGCCGGCGCAGCGCGTCGGGCGAGCGCAGCTCCACGACCGGCGCGTCGACCGGGCCGGCCGTCGTGCCGTCCCAGGCGACCAGCCGCACCGGCAGGTCGCCGCCGACGAACGGCCGCAGGGCCTGCTCGAGGTGGTTCGCGACCGCCGTGCTCATCGGTCCTCCTCCGGTCGGATGAGCACGAGCTGGTGCACGTCGATGTAGTCCGCCGCGAACCCGGCGCGGCAGTACTCCAGGTAGAAGTGCCACATCCGCACGAAGGTCGGGTCGAAGCCGAGATCCGCGACCCGCTCGTGCTGGGCGAGGAACGCGCGGTCCCAGCGCTGCAGGGTGGGCGCGTAGTGCCGGCCCATGGCGAGGTCGTCGGCGATCCGCAGGCGCGTGTGGGCGCGCGTCACCTCCTCGATCGCCCGGACCGAGGGGAGCGCCCCGCCGGGGAAGATGTACTTGGTGATGAAGGTGTGGGTCGACCCGGTGGCGAGCATCCGGTCGTGCGGCAGCGTGATCGCCTGCAGCGCGACCGTGCCGCCGGGGGCGAGCGCGTGGTCGAGCGTGCGGACGTACGTCGGCCAGAACTCCCGACCGACCGCCTCGATCATCTCGACGGAGACCACGGCGTCGTAGGCCCCGGCCGGCTCGTCGAGCAGGGCCCGGTAGTCGCACAGGTCGACGCTCACCCGGTCGGCGTGCCCGGCGGCCGCGATCCGTTCGCGGGCCAGCGCCTGCTGCTCGACCGACAGCGTGATCGACCGGACGGTCGCACCGCGCGCAGCGGCGCGGATCGCGAGCTCGCCCCAGCCGGTGCCGATCTCCAGTAGCCGCGTGCCCGGGCCCACGCCGGCCCGGTCGAGGAGCCGGTCGATCTTGCGCCGCTGGGCGACGGCGAAGTCCTCGGTCAGCGCGGTGTCCGGGTCCTCGAAGAGGGCGCTGGAGTAGGACAGCGTCGGGTCGAGGAAGGCGGCGAACAGCGCGTTGGACAGGTCGTAGTGGTGGGCGACGTTGGCCTGCGTGTTCTCGCGGGTGCCGCGCTGGCTGCGCGGGAGCCGGGGCGAGACGACCGCGCGCAGCCGCTGCAGGCTGCGGGGCACCAGGTCGGCCATGTCGGCGGCCAGGACGGCGAGGAAGTCACCCAGCACGCCGTCGCCGGGGACGCCGTCCTCGGCCCAGGCACCGGTCAGGTAGGCCTCGCCGAAGCCGATCAGCTTGTCGCGACCGACGCGGGCGAAGAGCTCGGCGGGACGGTGCACGACGATCGCGGGCCCGCCCAGTCCGAGCTGCTCCACTGTGCCGTCCGGCAGGTGCAGCCGCACGGTGATCCGACGGCGGGCGACGGCCGAGCGGAACAGTCGCTCCGCGATCCGGGCGGAGAGGGTGCCCTCGGGGAGCGGGGCGAGGCCGGGCCAGAGGGTGGTGGGGGCGGCGGTGAGCGTCATCGGGGCCCTCCTTCGGGGGAGCGGTGGAGCGGTCGGGGCTGGACGGGGAGACGGCGGGCCCACAGGGCGACTCCGTGCGCGCGGATGAGGGTCGCGCCGCGCAGGCCGGCGAGGGGCAGCCGGGGCGGAGCCGTCGGGGTGCCGGTCAGCGTCGCGTCGAAGCGGGCTCCGTCCCCGGTGACCAGCCGGACACCGAGCTGGAGCCGGCCGGTGGTCGGGTCGGGCGGCGGGGCGAGCACCTCGTAGCGGCCGTCGGTGCCGTGGAAGGGCGAGACGTACATCGCCTTGTCGACGACGACCCGGCTGTCGGATGTCGTGCGCTCGGGGTCGAGCAGGTAGGCGTGCCGGTCGCCGTAGGTGTTGTGCACCTCGACGACGGTGGCTGCGGGGCGGCCGCCTTCCGTGCCCGCGGCCCAGCACCAGTGGACCGTGATCGGGTTGAAGCAGTGCCCGAAGGCCCGCGGTTGCGTGGCCGTCAGGGCGCGGCCGCCCCGCAGGTCGAGGTCGTGCGCGGCCAGGAACCGGTCCAGGCCCTCGCGCACGGAGCTGGTGTCGCCGGCGAAGTGGTCGCGCCCCAGGAACCGGCCCGGCGTACCCGGGACGGTGCCGTCGGCGGCGACCCGGTCGAGGTCGACCACCGTCAGGTGGGATCGGTGGGTGAACGCATTGCGCAGGGGCTCGCGGCGCCGGTGCACGAGGGTCGTGGCGTACGTCGTCGCGGCCGAGCTCGTCGAGTAGCCGGCTGGTCGTTGTTCGTCGAGTAGCCGCCGGAGCGAGGAACGAGCGGCGGCGGCGTATCGAGACGCCTCACCGCGTCTCGATACGCCCACGACCTCGTTCCTCGGCCGTGGGCCACTCGACGGGCTCAGCAGCCGCTCGACCGCCCGCTGACCGGAGCGAGCACCGTCCTCGTGGAACCCCCAGCCGTGGTAGGCCCCAGCGAAGGTGATCCGGTCCGTGTCGATCTCCGGCAGCCGGGCCTGGGCGGCCACCGACGCCGGCGTGTAGAGCGGGTGTGCGTAGGTCCGGCGCACCAGCACGGTCGCCGGGTCGACGGCGTCCTCGCCGCCGAGCGTCACCAGGTAGTGCGTGTCGGTGGGCAGTCGCTGCAGCCGGGTCAGGTCGTAGGTGACCCGGACCTGCTCCTGCGCGACCCGCGGCCGGCGGAAGTTCCACGACGCCCAGGCGTCCCTGGCGTGCGGCAGCAGCCGGGTGTCGGTGTGCAGCAGTGCGACGTTGGTCGAGTACGGGAGGGCGTCGAGCACCTCCTTCTGCTCCCGGCTCGGCGCCGCGAGCATCCCGAGCGCCTGCTCGGGGTGGGTGGCGATCACCACGGCGTCGTACGCCTCCCGGCCGGCAGGTGTGGTCACCTCGACCCCGTCGTCGGTCTCCTCGACGGCGAGCACCGGGGTGGACGTCCGGATCCGGCCGCCCGCCGCCTCGAGCGCCGCGGCGATCGCGGCGACGTAGGTCGCCGAGCCGCCGGTCACCGTGCGCCACGGCGGCGAGCCGAACACCGCCAGCATGCCGTGGTGCTGGAGGAAGGCGAAGAGGTACGCCGCCGGGTAGTCCAGCGCCGTGTCGGGGTCGCAGGACCACACGGCCGCGACGAGCGGCTCCATGAAGTGCCGCCGGAAGTACGGCGAGAAGCCGTGCCGGTCGAGGAAGGCGGCCAGCGTGGTCAGGTCGTCGGTCCCCGACTCCAGGAGGCGCCGAGCGGCCCGGTGGAAGCGCGGGACCTCGGCCAGCATCCGCAGGTACGCCGGGTTGCGGTGGTTGCCCGCTCCCGCGGGGAACAGCCCGCGCCGCCCGAGCGCGCCGGCCCACTCCAGCCCGGTCACCTCGTCGCTGGTCGACATCGACATCTCGGAGGCCTGGGTCGGCACGCCGAGCTCGTCGAGGATCCCGGTCAGCACCGGGTAGGTGCGCCGGTTGTGCACGATGAACCCGCTGTCGATGCGCAGCGTCCGCCCGGTCGGGTCGGTCACGGTGTGGGTGTCGGCGTGCCCGCCGAGCCGGTCGTCGGCCTCGAGCAGGGTGACCTGGGTGCCGGTCGAGGCGCGCGATGCGAGGTGGGCCGCGGTGAGCCCGGCGACGCCGGAGCCCACCACGGCGATCCGCCGTGGTGTCGTGGTCATGGCTGGTCCCCTAGGAGTCCAGGGTGAAGAACGCGATGGGCTGGCTGGTGGGCTGGTCGGAACCGCCGTTGGGCTCGACCGTGATCCCCACCCCGGTGGCCCGCGAGGCGTCCCCGTCCAGCAGGACCGTCGCGTCGCGGAGGTCGGGCATCAGGCCTGCTCGCTCCATCTCGCCGGCGGGGGTCTGCAGCCACAGCTCGTAGACCTTGCCGTCCGGAGCGGGCGCCATGTCGGTCGTGCGGATGACGGCGCGGCCGACACTGCGGGACACCACGATCGTGGCGGTGGACCCGTCGGGGAACCTCTTGTCGACCGAGGTGGCGTCGTCCGCGGCGAGCACCCGCTCGGCAACGGTCGGCCCTGTCCGCGTCGAGTTGTCGTCGGTCCAGGGCCGCAGCAGGAGTCCCCCTGCCGCGGCCACCAGGACGAGGACCGCGGCCACCAGGAGAAGGTGGCCGGTCCGCCCCGGCCGGAGCGGCCGGAGCCGACGCCGTGCCGTGGCGAGCTCCACCGGCGCCCCCCCAGGCGCGGGCGTGCTCTGTGGCGGCAGCGGCCGGATCTGGGTGATCTCCGCCAGGACGCGGTCCCGGAGGGCGTCGGACGGCTCGACCGGCTCGGCGCTTCCGAGCACGGCCGCAGCCTCACGCAGCCCGTCCACCTCGTCGCGGCACTCGGCGCACTGGGCCAGGTGGGCCTCGAAGGCGGCCCGCTCATCGGGGTCGAGCGCGTCGACGGCGTACGCGCCGACCAGCGCGTGCACGTCCCAGCTGTGGTCGTGACCGGTCATCGTCCTACTCCGATCGTGTCGCGCAGCCTGATGAGGCCGTCGCGGATCCTGGTCTTCGCTGTCCCGACCGGCAGGTCGAGGAGGGCGGCCACCTCGGTGTGGGTGTAGCCGCCGAAGTACGCCAGCTCGATCGCCTCGCGCTGGACGTCGGTGAGCTGACCGAGCGCCGCGCGCACGCGATGCGCCTCGAGCGAGGCGTGCGCCGCCTCGGCGGTCGTGTCGTGCTCGACGCCCTGGTTGCGCTGCTCCCAGGTGACGTCGCGCCGGCTCGCGGCCTCGGCGCTGCGCACCCGGTCGACCGCCTTGCGGTGCGTGATGGTCATCAGCCACGCGAGCGCGCTGCCGCGGGCGGCGTCGTACCTGCTCGCCTGGCGCCACACCTCGAGGAACACCTCCTGGGTGACCTCCTCGGCCTGCGCTCGGTCGCGCACGACGCGCAGCGCGAGGCCGTGGACGCGAGCCGCCGTGGCGTCGTACAGCGTGGCGAAGGCAGCACTGTCGCCGCGGGCGGACTGACGCAGCAGTGCGCCCAGGTCGGGACCGTGACCGCCGGCCGGCGCCCCCGCGTGGGGAGCGCCGGCCGGGTCGCCGGGGACCGGATCCATGGTGGTGATCCTTCCGGTTTCAGCGGGTGTGCGGGAAGTGCCCGGAGCGGGTCACTTGACCCCGGTCAGCACCTTGTCGATGACGTAGACGGTCGCGTTGGCCGTCGGGATGTTGCCGCACAGGACCTTGGCGGTGACGGTGCCGTCGGACACGGTCATGCCGCTCTCGGCGTCGCCCTCGACGGTGAGCTTGTCGCCCGCCAGGGTCTCCTTGTCGCCCGCGACGGCGTCGGCAGCGTCGTTCTCGCCGAGGACGTGGTGCGCGAGGATCTTGTAGAGGGCGCTGTCCTGGCCCTTCTCCTTGCCCTCCGTGACCAGGCCGTTGAGCTGGTCCTCGGGGATGGCGGCGAAGGCGTCGTTGTACGGCGCGAAGACGGTGAGCGCCTCGCCCCCGTTCAGCGTGTCGGCGAGGCCGTCGATGCTGGTGACGGCCGTGACCAGGGTGCTGAGCAGCGGGTTGTTGCTCGCTGCAGTGGCGACCGGGTCCTTGACCATGCCGTCGAAGGATCCGGCGCCCGAGGTCGGGATGGCCGAGCAGCCGGGCCCGAAGGTCTGGGCGGCCGCGCCCTCGGCGGCCGGTGCGTCGCTCGTCATGCCCGAGTCGGAGCTCGACGTCGAGCCGGAGTCCTTGGCGTCGCTGTCGCCGTCGTCACCGCATGCGGCGAGCGACACCGACAGGGCGAGGACGGCGATGCCGGCGCCGGTGACCCGGCGGAACTTCTGGAGCTTCATGGTGGTGCCTTCCGTGGAGGGTGATCGGTGCCTTGTGCACGTGATTCGGAGCGGTGCCGGGATCGGATGGGTCGACCGGAGGTCGAGGAGGTTGCGCAGCAACCGTCACGAGACCCGGACGATCAGCTCGTGCAGCCCGCTCGCGCCGTTCGGGAACGGCTCGGCGCGTACGGCGGCCTGGGGCTCGCCGTTCCCGGCGACCGCGCGGACCGCGATCCGGTGCGAGCCGGGCTCGGCGGACCAGCGGTGGAACCACTGCCGCCAGTAGTCGTCGCCGCCGTCCGGCCCCAGCTGCGCGTCGACCCACGGACCGCCGTCGAGGCGGACCTGCACGCCGGCGATGCCGCCGCGCTCCTGGGCCCAGGCGACGCCCCCGACCACCACGTCGCCGGCCTTCAGCTCGGCCAGTGCCTTCGGGGTGTCGATGCGGGCGGAGATCTTGATCGGCGCGTCCGTCGCCCAGCCGCGCTCGGTCCAGTACGCCTGTTGGTCGTCGTACGTCGTCAGGGTCAGGCGGCGCAGCCACTTGGTCGCGCTGATGAACCCGTAGAGCCCGGGGATCACCAGCCGCACCGGGAAGCCGTGCTCGCGGGGCAGGGCCTTGTCGTTCATGCCGACGGCGACCAGGGCGTCGCGCCCGTCGGTCGCGAGGGCGAGCGGGGTGCTGATCGTCATCCCGGCGAAGTCCGTCGACAGGATCTGGTCGGCCTTCGTCCGGCCGATGCCGGCCAGGTCCAGCACGTCGGTGAGCCGTACGCCGAGCCAGCGGGCGCCGCCGACGTACGGGCCCCCGACGCTGTTGGACACGCAGGTCAGCGTGATGTCGCGCTCGACCATGGGCATCGCGAGCAGCTCGTCGAAGGTCAGCTTCACCGTCCGGTCCACGTCGCCGTCGATAGTGAGGGTCCAGTCGTCGGCGCCGATGACGGGCACGTCGAGGCGTGTGTCGACGCGGTAGAAGTCGGCGGTCGGCGTGCGGAACCGGGTGATGCCCGGGACCTGGTCGTCGAGGCCGCGCGGGAAGGGCGGCGCGGGATCGGTCGGCTTCGGGAGGGTGACGTCCTCGGGACGGGCACGCAGCCGCGTCACCAGTCGCCCGGCCGCACCACCCAGGACGGCGACGGCGGTCAGCGCGAGCGCCGTGCGGAGCACGGTCCGTCGCCCCTCCTCGCCGGCCCGGGTCCCGGTTCGGGCCAGGATCCCGAGCGCGGCCGGGGCGGCGAGTGCGGCGACGAGCGAGGGGAGCAGGTCGGTGACCGACGCCTCCGGGCGGGTGGCCACGGCGACCGCCGCGATCCCGACCAGCGCCACCAGCAGCCCGGCGCCGAGTGCGAACCGGCGGCGGGCCAGCACGCCGGCGACCGCGGCCAGCGCCAGCACGCCTGCCAGCACCGAGCCGACCAGGATCGTCTTGTCGGCGCTCCCGAAGTTCCGGATCGCCCATTCCTTCATCGGTGTGGGCGTCCGGTCGATGACGGCCGAGCCGACCGCCAGCACCGGCGAGGTCGCCGGGTCCGTGAGCGCAGCCGCCAGGTGGGCGAGCCCGATGCCGACGAGGGTCGCCAGGACGCCGTACCCGGCCCAGAGGAGTCTTCGCATGACAGGGGTTCGTCGCGGACCCCGGTCCGGGATGGGTCAGACGGGCGTGGCGATGTGGACGAGCGCGTCGCCGGCGTTGACGAGCGGCGCGCGGGTCAGCCCGATCACGATGCCGTCGCGGTCGGCGTGGACCAGGCGGACCCGGCGGCCGAAGGTGTCGGAGAGGCCGCCGAGGCGTTGGCCGGTCTCGACCCGGTCGCCGAGCCTGACCTCGAGGTGCAGGATGCCGGTGCCGCGGGCCCGGACCCAGGCGCTGGAGCGGGACTCGGCGGGCGCGGGGTGGTCGGCCCAGGCGGGGTCGGGCTCGATCATGTCGAGCGAGGCGAGCACGCGTCGTACGCCCGCGACGCCGACGGCGATCGGCTCGGCCTGGAAGCGCATCGCCTCGCCGGCCTCGTAGAGCAGCACCCGGGCGCCGCGGTCGCGGGCGGCCTGGCGCAGCGAGCCGTCGCGCAGCCGGGCGTGGAGCATGACCGGGGCGCCGAAGGTGTCGGCGAGCTCGCGGGTGCGCGGGTCGTCGAGGTCGGCGCGGATCTGGGGCAGGTTGCTGCGCCGGTCGGCGGCGGTGTGCAGGTCGATGCCGACGTCGCACTTGCTGACGACCTCGGTCATGAACAGGTGCGCGATCCGGCTGGCCAGCGAGCCGCGCGCGGAGCCGGGGAACGAGCGGTTGAGGTCGCGGCGGTCGGGCAGGTAGCGGTCGCCGGTCATGAACCCGAACACGTTGACGACGGGGACGGCGAGCACGGTGCCGCGCAGCGTCTTCGGCGACAGGCTCGCCACGATCTGCTGCACCACCTCGACGCCCATCACCTCGTCACCGTGGATGGCGGCGTTGACCCAGACCGTGGGCCCGGGCTCGCGACCGTGGACCACCCGCACCGGCAGGCTGATGTCACCGCCGGTCACCAGCCGGGTGATCGGGAGCTCGACCTCCTTGGCCGAGCCGGCGCGGACGCGCACGTTGCCGATGGCGAACGACTCACGCAGGGCCATCGGCTGCTGCCTCCGCTCGTCCGCGGTTCTTGCGCCGCACCTTCCGCGGCGGGCGGCCGCCGAGGTACGAGCGGCCGGAGTCGACGAGGAAGCCCTGGCGCAGCGCCTCGCGGCCGACCAGCATCCGGAAGCCCATCTCGTCGCGCCGGGTCAGCGTCACCTCGGTCGTGATGGTGCGCCCGAGCAGCTCGAGCTCGGTGAGGACCACGATGCGCTGCTGCGTGTGGCCCGTCGAGCTGCGGATCGTGCGGCGGTCGTGGACCGCGCACTCGACGTACACCGCATCCTCGGCCGAGCGCTGCCACGGGTGGATCGAGAACCGGACCCACGCGACGCCGTCGCGCTCGAACTCGTGGAGGTCGAAGGCGTGCAGCGCCGACGTGCGGGCCCCGGTGTCGAGCTTGGCCTTGACCGGCCCGACCCCCAGCGCGGGCAGGCGCACCCACTCGCGCCAACCGGCGACCACCGGAGGGCTGGTTGAATGGGCGGCGTCCACAAGCCAATCCAATCAGGTCGGGTATGAAGCTCGCGATCCTCTCCCGCGCCCCGCGGTCCTACAGCACCCAGCGTCTGCGCACCGCCGCCCTCGACCGGGGGCACCAGGTGAAGGTGCTCAACACCCTCCGCTTCTCCATCGACCTGTCGGGCGACGAGCCCGATCTGCAGTTCCGCGGCAAGCAGCTGTCCGACTACGACGCGGTGCTGCCCCGGATCGGCAACTCGATCACCTACTTCGGCACCGCCGTCGTGCGCCAGTTCGAGCAGATGGACGTCTACACGCCCAACACCGCCAACGGGATCGCCAACTCGCGCGACAAGCTGCGCGCCACCCAGATCCTCTCGCGCCACAACATCGGCATGCCCGCGACGACCTTCGTCCGCGACCGCGCCGACGTGATCCCCGCGATCGAGCGGGTCGGCGGCGCGCCGGTCGTGATCAAGCTGCTCGAGGGCACCCAGGGCATCGGTGTCATCCTCGCGCCCAGCATCAAGGTCGCCGAGGCGATCATCGAGACGCTGCAGAGCACCAAGCAGCAGGTCCTCATCCAGCGCTTCGTCAAGGAGTCGAAGGGGCGCGACGTGCGCGCCCTCGTCGTCGGCGACCGCGTCGTCGCCGCGATGCGCCGCGTCGCGCAGGGCGACGAGTTCCGCTCCAACGTGCACCGCGGCGGCAGCGTGGAGCGGGTCGAGCTGGACCCGGAGTACGAGCAGGTCGCCGTACGCGCGGCCCAGATCATGGGCCTCAAGGTCGCCGGTGTCGACATGCTCGAGGCCAAGTCCG
Source organism: Nocardioides sp. F233 (assembly GCF_057813895.1). Classification (NCBI taxonomy): domain Bacteria; kingdom Bacillati; phylum Actinomycetota; class Actinomycetes; order Propionibacteriales; family Nocardioidaceae; genus Nocardioides; species Nocardioides sp. F233. The sequence continues at coordinate 108,203 of NZ_JBVASH010000006.1, read as the reverse complement.
GCCCGCTCGTCATGGAGGTCAACTCCTCCCCGGGCCTCGAGGGCATCGAGACCGCCACCAAGCTCGACGTCGCCGGCGCGATCATCGACTACATCGACAACCAGGTCGCCTTCCCGCAGATCGACGTCCGCGAGCGGCTCTCCGTCTCGACCGGGTACGGCGTCGCCGAGCTCGTCGTCCACGGCGACGCCGACCTCGTCGGCAAGTCGATCGGCGACTCGGGCCTGCGCGACCGCGACATCACCGTGCTCACCCTCCACCGCGGCACCATCGTGATCCCCAACCCCTTCCCGCACCACGTACTGGAGGCCGAGGACCGGCTGCTGTGCTTCGGCAAGCTCGAGGAGATGCGCTCGATGATCCCCGCGCGGCCCAAGCGCCGGGCCCGGGTCAAGAAGCTGCCGAAGACGCCGATCCACCACGAGGCGTGAGCCCCGCCGACGCGGGGCGTGCTTCAGGAGCCTGCGTGCCTCCGCCCGCGCTGGGGTGAGTCGAGGTGTCGCCGGAGACCGCTGAGATAGCTGCTCAGCTCTTTGCTGATGAGGTAGGCCTCGTAGCGACCGAGGCAGTCGAGGAGTTCCGGGTCTTCGCTGGTCGCGAGGATCTGGCGGACGTAGCCGACGACGACGTGCAGGTCTGCCATCCATGCTCCGACGCTGCGCCCGGTCCACCGGTCGAGGCCGTCGAAGCGGTAGCACGAGAACACCTCGTCGGCCTCGGCGCCCATGACAGCGGCCAGCTCGTCGTCGTTCGCGGGCTGGCGGAAGACGAACTCGCGGTACAGGTCGTCGTAGGCGACGTTGTCGGGGGCGTTCAGGCGTCCCGTCGCGCAGGTGTCGCTGGAAACCGTCCAGACGACGCCGGGCACGGTGAGGACGGAGCGCTCGTCCCAGTCGTCCCGCGGGTCCTCGACCTTGGCGCGCAGCGACTCTCTCGCGGCCGGGCGCGGATTGTTGAGGTGCGCGTGTCCCGCAACGGTGAGGATCTCCTCGCGGCTCGGCAGGTAGAGGCCCACGCAGCGATCATGACGGAAGGCCGATTGCGGGAGGCGGCAGGATGGCGGCATGACTGACGCACCCGCCGAGCTGGTCCACCTCGACGTCGCGGACGGCATCGCGACGATCACCCTCGACTCGCCCCACAACCGCAACGCTCTCTCGCGCCAGCTGGTCACCGAGCTGGTCGGCCACCTCGCGACGGCGGACGCGGCGGACGACGTACGCGTGGTGGTGCTGAGGTCGTCGGGCCGGGTGTTCTGCTCGGGAGCCGACCTCTCGGAGGCCTCGACGGTGCCGATGCAGGAGGGCGCGCGGGCGATCGTGGCCCTGCAGCGGCAGATCGTCGCCTCGGCCACGCCGGTTGTCACGGTCGTCGAGGGTGCCGCCCGCGCCGGCGGCATCGGCATCGTGGCCGCCTCCGACGTCGTGGTCGTCGCGGACGACGCCACCTTCGCGTTGACCGAGGTCAAGCTCGGCCTGACCCCCGCGGTCATCTCGCTCACCGTCTTCCCACGGCTCACCCCGCGCGGCCTGGCCTGGACCGCGCTCGGCGGCGAGGTCTTCTCCGGGGCCGAGGCGGCGTCGTACGGGTTGGCGACCTTCGCCGTTCCCGCTGCCGACCTGCAGGCGAGCGTCGACGACGTGGTGGGCAAGCTCGCGACCGGCGCCGCGCAGGGCCTGCGCGAGACCAAGAAGCTGCTCGCCGCCGACCTCCTCGAGCGGATCGACACCCACGGCGAGGAGCTGGTCGAGCTGAGCGCCCGCCTGTTCGGCTCCGACGAGGCCCGCGAGGCGATGACCGCGTTCCTGACCCGCAAGAAGGGCTGATCCGCGCCCGCGAAGGCGTTTGCGTCGGACCGATCCGGAGCATGGGCACGGGTGGAGGTGGAGCGGTGCGCACGATGACGAGCAGGTTCGCCGTGGGAGTGGCGGCGCTGGCGGTGGTGGCCCTGCCGGGAGGTACGCCGGCCGGCGCGGCGCCGGCAACAGCGACCGACGAGGCCTGCCTGATGCAGGCGACGACCGGGCGGGTGCAGTGCTACCCGAGCGCCGACGCGTTGCTGGAGGCGGTGACGGGCGAGCCCGCCGACGGGTTCAGCACCGCCGACCTCGCGGCACCCGCCACGGTGGCGGCCATCGAGTCCGGGCTGGCGGACTCCGGCACGAACGAGGGCTACCGGGCGCCCGGCGTCCCCCTGACGCCGGTCGTGACGGCGGTCTTCTACGACGGCATCAACGCCACCGGCGCCGCGCTGGTCATGGAAGCGCCCACCGGCTGCGACGACGACCCCGGCGTCGAGTGGGCCTGGCCGACGCTCACCCCCGAGTGGCGCAACCGGATCCGCTCGGGCGTCGGCTACGCCCGCTGCGACTTCAAGGTCTGGAACCACGCCTGGTACGCCGGCGCGGCGTACGGCTTCGTCGCGAGCTCCGGGTACTTCGGGGCGCTCGACGGGGCGGCCAACTCGGTGCGGATGCGCTAGTCCTAGGGGCGCTGTCCGCCGCCCTGCACGTCCGCCAGCTGGGCGGTCCGGAACTCCAGCACGGACGGTGTCGCGGGATCGGTACACGCCGGGAGGTCGTCGCCGAGCTGCATCTCGACAGTCGACCCGTCGGGGAAGTCGACCCGCGCGACGGGGTTCGCCTCGCCGCACCAGTTGCGCCACGTCGCGTGCACCGCGGCGTGCTGCCCGACGCCGAGCAGGACCGGCGTGAAGGTCGCGGGGACGGTGCTGCTGGTCGCCGCCGAGCCGGTGCCGACGGTGATCCGCACACCCGGGCCGAGGGTGCACGGGCGAGCCGCGGGGCCGTCGAGCACGAGCAGGAGCTCGTCGGGATTGACCCCGGTCGCGCGGATGGTCACCGTGGCGCAGGCCGGGGACACGGTCGGGTTCGGGGCGTGGTCCCGCTCGCCCCGGAGCATGACGCCCGCCACGCCGAGCCCGGCCACGACGCACGCGGCGGCCGCGACCACGGCCACCCGGCGCCGCCGGTGCCGGCGCTGGCCGGCCGCGACCCGCTCGAGCAGGTCGGGGACGTGGGGCACCGGGACGTCGCCGTCGTGGACGAAGGCCCGCAGCTGCCGCTCGAGGTCACTCATCGACCGACCTCCCCACGACGTCCTCGTCGGGAAGCTGCACGCCCATCAGCCGGCGCAGGCTCGCCATGCCGCGGCTGGCCTGGCTCTTGACCGTGCCCGGCCGGCAGGCGAGGACCTCGGCGATCTCCTTCTCGGAGCAGTCCTCGTAGTAGCGCAGCACGAGCACGGCGCGTTGCCGCGGCGGGAGCTGCTGGAGCGCGGCCCACACGTCGGACTCCCAGTCCGGCCCGGTCGCCGTGGCGGCCCGGTCCTCGGGCTCGGCGCGCAGCTGCTCGCGCCGGTCCCGCTTGCTGCGGGTCCACCACAGCCGGGTCATGGTCCGGCGGGCGTACGCGTCCTGGTGCTCGACGTCGCGGACGTGCCGCCAGCGCCGACCGAGCCGCAGGAAGGTCTCCTGGGTGAGGTCGGCGGCCGTGTGCGGGTCGCCTCCAGTCAGGAGCATGCCGTAGCGCAGGAGGCCGTGCTGCTTCGCCGCCACGAATGCGGCGAACTCGGCGTCCACGCGCCGCTCACCCCCTCCCGAGACCTCGTGTTCACGACTACCCCAAGGCCGTTCGTGGGTCCGAGGGTTGCATCAGCCGCCCGATTTGGTGAGGTACTCCGCCGTGTCGCACCCCTAGAACATGTTCTACCTGTCGCCTAGGGTGCACGCGTGGACTTCGCGATGGTGACTGCCTACCACCCGATCGACCAGCTGGTGCCGCTGGCACGCGCCGCCGAGGAGGCCGGGTTCTCCGCGTTCAGCCTCGCCGACCACGTGGTCGACCTGGAGACGCTCGCGACGCCGTACCCCTACACCCGCGACGGCGACCGGCGCTGGAAGCCCGACGTCGACTGGCCCGACCCGTGGGTGACCATCGGCGCGCTCTCGCAGGTGACGACCGAGCTGCAGTTCTTCACCTCGATCTACGTCGCGGCGATGCGCAACCCGTTCGTGGTCGCCAAGGCAGTGGGTACGGCGGCCGCCCTGTCCGGCGGCCGGGTCGCCCTGGGCGTCGGGGTCGGCTGGTGCCGCGAGGAGTTCGAGCTGCTCGAGGAGGACTTCGCGACCCGCGGGCGCCGTACCGACGAGGGACTGGACCTGATGCGCGAGCTGTGGGCGCCGGGCTGGACCGAGTTCGCCGGCGAGTTCTACAGCTGCGAGCGGCTGGTCATGCTGCCGAAGCCGCCGGGCCCGATCCCGGTCTGGGTGGGCGGGCTGTCCGACGTCGCCTTCCGTCGGGCGGCGCGCAACGACGGCTGGATCGGCGACATGGCCACCGTCGACGAGGCGATCGAGATCGTCGAGCGGCTGCAGGCGCTGCGGCGCGAGGAGGGCAAGGACCCGGACGACCCGTTCGCCGTCGTACCGGCGCTCACGGACGCCTTCGCTCCCGAGGACTTCGCCCGCGCCGCCCGAGGCGGCGTGACGATGTGCATGACGATGCCGTGGATGTACTACTACCCGCCGGACGCCACCCTGGAGCAGCGTCTCGACGGCATCGCCCGGTTCGGCGCGGAGGTCATCGCGCCGACGCGGGCCCTGCTCGCGCAGCCGGTCTAGCCCTCGAGGTAGGCGGTCAGCAGCGACACGATCACGCGGTGGGCGCGGTCGATGTCGATGTGGGTGCCGAGCAGCCGTTCGTTGCGCAGGCTGCGCAGCATCGCGGGCATCAGCTCGGACATGGCAGCCCGCCGCTCCTCGTCGAGGCCCTCGACCCCGTCGAAGAAGCGGTTGAACGCGAGGACCGAGAGCTCGTCGAGGTGCCGGATCGAGGCGGCCGTGCGCGGATGGGTCTCCGCGAGCAGCTCGAGTGGTCGCGGCAGCGCCCAACGCATGGTCTCGATCGTGACGGCGTACGGCGACCCGAGGACCGCGCTGTAGAGCTCGGCGACCTCGGCCACCCGGCCGGCGAGCGTCGTGCTCTGCGGCCTGCTCCACAGCTCCGCCCCGTGCTCGGCGACCTGGTCGGCGACCGCCGACCAGAACCCGTCGGAGTCACCGAAGAGGTTCTGCACCGAGCCCCAGCTGAGGCCGGCCTCTTTCGCCACCATGTTGATCGACACCGTCTCCGGGCGGCCGGTCCCGAGCATCTCGACCGCCGTGGACAACAGCTTCTCGCGCGCGGCCACGCCGCGGCGATTGGGTTTGCGGGACATCGTCGCCCCGGTGGTCATGCTCATCGTGTTCCCCCCTTGGACACGCGATGCTTCGGGCAATTCACCACCACGGTACTGCCTTTGGTGGGAGTTCGCTGTCCCGTCCGCTGACCGTTCATCGGCGCCTGTAGAGTTGGTGGCTTGCCGCTTTTGTGCGGCGGTCAGGAAACGAGTACGGACGGCAGGGGTCACGAGCGGTGGCAGACGAGCTGGTGGAGCGCGAGGTCGCGGCAGAACAGACCTTCGTCGACCGGGTCTACCGGCAGCTGGGGCAGGCGGGCAAAGCCGCCCAGCAGCTGGCGAAGGAAGGTCATTCCCGGGGCCGGCTCGGCCACGAGGGCGGTCTCGTGGAGCGCGACGCGATGGTCTTCCAGGCCGCGAAGCGGATCGCGCAGCTCGACGCCGCCCACGAGGGCCTGGTGTTCGGGCGGCTCGACCTCGACGCGGCGGTCGACGCCGCGCCGCGGTACGTCGGCCGGATCGGCCTGCGTGACGACGACCACGAGTCACTGCTGATCGACTGGCGCGCACCGGCTGCCGCGGTCTTCTACCAGGCGACCGCGGCCGAGCCCCACAGCGTGCTGCGCCGGCGGGTGCTGCGCAGCGCCGGACGCTCGGTCGTGGGCGTCGAGGACGAGCTCCTCGATGCGGCCGGGCTGGAGGCGGCCGAGGCCGCCGGTCGCGACCTCCCGATCATCGGTGAGGGCGCGCTGATGGCGCAGCTCTCCCGCGCCCGCGACCGCTCGATGCACTCGATCGTCGCGACCATCCAGGCCGAGCAGGACAAGGCGATCCGGGCGCCCTCGCGTGGGGTCGTGTCGATCTCCGGTGGTCCCGGCACGGGAAAGACGGTCGTCGCCCTGCACCGGGCGGCGTACCTGCTCTACACCGACCGCCAGCGCTACGAGCGCGGCGGCGTGCTCGTCGTCGGCCCGTCCGGCGTGTTCATGCGCTACATCGAGCGGGTGCTGCCGTCGCTCGGCGAGACCGCGGTCGCGCTGCGCAGCCTCGGTGAGGTCGTCGACGAGGTCCGCGCGACCCGTCACGACGAGCCGGCCGTCGCCGACATCAAGGGCTCCGCGCGGATGGCCGAGCTGATGCGTCGTACGGCGCGCCAGCAGGCGCCCGGCAGCCCCCGGGAGTACCGCGTGTTCTGGCGCGACGACCGGCTGGTCCTCGACCGCGGCAAGCTCGGCCAGGTCCGCCGCCAGCTGATGTCGCAAGGCCTTCGCAACAAGCAGCTCCCGCGGGTCTCGAACGCCCTCCTCGACGCGCTGTGGCGCCAGGTCCGCGGTGAGCGCGGCCGCGAGCAGGGCCGCGAGAAGTTCAACGACGAGATGCTCTCGCGCGACGACTTCCTCGACTTCGCCCTCGGCTGGTGGCCGCCGCTCGACGCGCCCACCGTGCTGTGCTGGCTGCGCGAGCCGGAGTTCCTGGCCCGGGTCGGCGAGGGGCTGCTCTCCGGCGAGGAGCAGCGGCTGCTGGCGAAGACCTGGGCCCACCTCGACCCGACGCGGGCGATCAGCCCGCAGATCGCGATCGAGGACGTGCCGCTGCTCGACGAGCTGCGCTACGCCCTCGGCGACCTCCCCCAGAAGGCCGACGACGAGCGGGACGACCCGATCGCGCTGATCGAGGGTGCCGTCGACATCCAGGAGCTGATGACCGCCTCGGAGCGCGAGTACGCACCGTCCGGTCGCGCCTGGCGCCCGCCGATCTCGAGCATCGAGGACGACGGGTACGCCCACGTCCTCATCGACGAGGCCCAGGACCTCACGCCCATGCAGTGGCGGATGGTCGGCCGCCGTGGCCGCACCGCCTCCTGGACCATCGTCGGCGACCCCGCCCAGTCGTCCTGGCCGGTACCCGCCGAGTCGGATGCCGCTCGTGCGGCGGCGCTGGAGCGCAAGCAGGTGCACTCGTTCCACCTGTCGACCAACTACCGCAACTCGGCCGAGATCTACGCCTTCGCGGCGGCCTACGCCTCCCGCGTCGGTCTCGACGCGGACCTGCCCGACGCGGTGCGTCGTACAGGTGAGGAGCCGGTCCTCGTCGACCTGCCGGTCGGCGCGAGTGCCGCCGAGCTCGAGGCCGCCACCCGCGCCGCCGTGCTCGACGTCGCCGGGCAGGTCTCGGGGACGGTGGGCATCGTCGTACCCGTGGCCCGGCGGTCCGAGGTCAACGCCTGGCTCGCCTCCTGGCCCGAGCTGGCCGCCGACGCCGCCGGCGCCCGCGCCGCCATCGACTCCTCGGTCACCCCCTCGGGTGAGGACCGGGTCGTCGTGCTCACCGGCCTCGACACCAAGGGCCTCGAGTTCGACGCCATCGTCGTCGTCCGCCCCCAGGAGATCGAGGACGAGTCGGCCACCGGCCGCGCCACGCTGTACGTCGTCCTCACCCGTGCCACCCAGTTGCTCACCACGATCGGCTGACCCGGACGGGCCAGGCCCGGTGAGTACGCCGACGGACGCCTCCGGGGGCGGCTGCCGCTGACCATCGGAGGATGAGTCGCATCCTCCTGGCGATCGTGGTCGTCTGCGCGCTGGCCCTCATGGTCCGGGGCCTCGGCGAGCAGATCTACGTCGAGAACACCTCCGAAGCAGTCCTCGCCGCCCGGCACGGGGCGGCGTTGATCGCGTGGGCGTGCGTGCTGCTGACCCTCGCGGCGGCCCACGGCTGGCTGGTGATGGGGCGCTCGCCCTGGATCGCGGTCGGGCTGATGGCGCCGGTCGTCCTGTGCGGTGGGCTCACCTGGCTGGCGCCGGACAGCCTGTGGGGCGTGCTGGCGGCGCTGGTCGCCGTACCGGCCGCGGGGGTGGCGGGCCTGGTCGTGCTGGTGCGGGCCGGACGATGACCGACGACCCACGGTTCGCGCTGATCTCGCCGATGCGCGGCCGTGCGCTCGCCCGCGGTAACACGCCGTCCACCCGACTGGTCGCCGGTTCTCAGCAGCAAACCGGTCGCTGGCCCGGCGTGTCGTGCTGAGAACCGTCAGGTAGTCGGGTGGACGGCGTGTTACTTCCCGACCGGACCGCGCGCAGGGCGCCGGAGGCCTCGGCTCAACCGAGCTCGCGGACCGCCCCCACACCTCGCGCGCGGACCTCCCGCCAGGTCGCCTTGGCGAGCTCGACCGCGGAGGCGTGATCGGGCCGGCTCACCCGGACCCGCTCGCCCGTGTCCGTCTCGACGTCGACGACCCAGGCGCCGTCGTACACGACCTGCTGGACGGTCGCCCTGCCGCGCCCGCCGAGACCGCGCAGTAGGAAGGACCCGCCGAGCTTGTCGTTGGCCCGGACCAGTTGGTCGACCGCGGGCTCGATCGCGATGGTGACCCGGGTGCCGTCGGGGCCGACGGCGTCGTCGAGGTACTGGCGGGCCACGCCCGAACCCTAGCCACGGAGATGACGCACGGTCCCGGATTTACGCGTTGTGCAGCCAGCCAACGCCCCGCGCCCAAGTTGTGCAACTCGCCCGAGAGCCGGAACCGCCCGCGCTGCGACCGTTGAGGCCTACCCGGCGACGCCGCCGTCGCCACGTCCAAGGAGGCACCCGATGGCCACATATGAAACGCGAGGAGCGGACGGCACCGTCGTCTCGTGGCGCGACAAGAAGCGCTACCTGTGGATCCTCGGCCTCGTCGTACCGCTGACGCCGATCGTGGGGATCGCGCTGTTCGAGGCGACCGACAAGGCGCTCTTCTTCTGGCTGACGCCGGTGGTGTTCTTCGGGCTGATCCCGCTGATCGACCTGGTGGCCGGGTACGACAGCACCAACCCGCCGGACGACGTGATCGACGCGCTCGAGAACGACAGGTTCTACCGCTGGGTGACCTACCTCTACCTCCCGGTGCAGTACGGCGGATTCGTGGCCTCGATCTGGTACCTCGCCACCACCGACATGTCGGTCCTCGCCAAGGTCGGCCTCGCGATCTCGGTCGGCGTGGTCGGCGGCGTGGCGATCAACACCGCGCACGAGCTCGGGCACAAGCGTGAGTCGGTGGAGCGGTGGGCGTCGAAGATCGCCCTCGCGCAGACCTTCTACGGCCACTTCTACATCGAGCACAACCGCGGCCACCACGTCCGCGTCGCGACGCCGGAGGACCCGGCCAGCGCGCGGATGGGCGAGAGCGTCTACCGGTTCTGGCCGCGTACCGTCTCCGGCTCGCTGAAGAGCTCGTGGGAGATCGAGGCCAAGCGCTACCAGCGCAAGGGCACGCACCCGTTCCACCTCGGCAACGACGTGCTCAACGCCTGGCTGATGACCGTCGCCCTGTGGGGTGGCCTGATGCTCTGGCTCGGGCTGGCGTACGACGTCAACCCGCTCGGCCTGCTGCCGTACCTCCTCCTCCAGGCCGTCGTCGGCTTCTCGCTGCTCGAGGTCGTCAACTACATGGAGCACTACGGCATGGTCCGCCAGAAGGTCGGTACGCCGGGCAAGATGCGCTACGAGCGGGTCACGCCGGCGCACTCGTGGAACTCCAACAACATCGCGACCAACGTGCTGCTCTACCACCTGCAGCGCCACAGCGACCACCACGCCAACCCGACCCGCCGCTACCAGACGCTGCGCGACTTCAAGGACGCGCCGGTGCTGCCGACCGGCTACACCGGCATGATCGTGGTCGCGATGTTCCCGCCGGCCTTCCGGGCCCTCATGGACAAGCGCGTCATCGCCCACTACGACGGCGACCTGCGCCTCGCGAACCTGCACCCCGCCAAGCGCGAGAAGCTGCTGAAGAAGTACCCGGTCCCGGCCGAGCTGCTCGCCGCCGAGGCCGCCGTCCAGGCCGACACCAGCGCCCACGACTTCGTCGGCGAGGTGCTCGCCGCCCAGTGTCCCGGCTGCCAGTACACCTACGAGGTCGCCGAGGGCAACGAGCTCGAGGGCTTCGCCGCCGGTACGGCGTGGAAGGACATCCCCGACGACTGGTGCTGCCCCGACTGCGGCGTGCGCGAGAAGGTCGACTTCAAGGCCGTCGAGCCGCGCCACCACCTCATCGGCAAGGTCGGAGCGTGAGTGCGATGCGCATCGTGGCCGATCTCAAGAAGTGCGAGGGCCTGGGGATGTGCGAGTCCATGGCCAACGACTACTTCGAGGTGGACGAGGACGAGGAGCTGGTCACCGTCCTCGACGCCGACCCGCCGGAGTCCGACCGGGCCCACGTGTACGCCGCCGTCCAGGCCTGCCCGGTGCTGGCCTTGACCCTCGAGGGCTAGGCACAGCCAGACGCACCGGCACCCAGACCACTGAAGGCGCTCCCACCTGCCGGGGGCGCCTTCAGTGCCGTTTTCCCAGTGTTCTGGGATGGTCCGGGCCGCGCGACCCCAGCAGGATCGGGACGTCATCCGAACTCCCGGAAGGAATCCTGTTGTCCAGCCCCGCCCGCCGTCGTACGGCGACCGTCGGCCTGCTCGCCGCCCTGCTCGTCCCGCTGTCCACCCCCACCACCCTGGCCGGCGCAGCCGAGGCCGCAACGAAGAAGCCCCGCTGCCACGGCGAGACCGCGACCATCGTCGGCACCAACCGCGCCGACCGGATCACCGGCACCGGTGGCCACGACGTCATCGTCGGCAAGGGCGGCAAGGACGTCGTCACGGGCCTCGGTGGGGACGACGTGATCTGCACCGGCGGCGGCAACGACAAGGTGCTCGCCGGCGGCGGTGACGACTACGTCGACGCCGGTGGCGGCCGCGATGTCGTCGACGGCCAGGGCGGGAACGACGTGGTGTGGACCGGTGGCGGCACGGGCGAGCTCGCGCTCGGCGGCCCCGGCAACGACCACCTGGTCCTGGAGGGGAAGGCCTCGAACGCGCTCGCCGGGCCGGGCGCCGACTACGTCGACGTGTACGGGCGCGGTGGGACCGTCGACGGCGGCGCCGGTGACGACGTGCTGCGCGGCGGTGCCGGCGACGACACCATCGACGGCGGCGAGGGCAACGACATCTGCACCGGCGGCGCCGGCAGCGACCGCTGCGACGGCGGTGCGCCGGGCGGCGAGGCCAACACCCCGACCGACCCGGACCGCTGCGACGCGGAGCAGATGAGGTCGTGCCGCTCGGCCGACTCGTCGGCGTACTCCGGAACCGCCCACGGCACCCTCGCCGACGGCACCGGGGTCGTCGAGACCTGGAGCGCGACGTTCACGATGGACAGCGCCGACGACACCCCGCAGCTGATCGAGGGCTCGGCGTCGTTCCAGTGGTCGATCAGTGGCACGGACCGCGAGGACTGCACGTACGCCGGGTCGGCGACCCTGACCGGCCGGGCGTCGTACATGGTGTGGCTCGACTTCGGCTACTACACCGGTCAGCTCTACCCCGCCCGCACCGAGCCGGTGAAGGTGCAGGTGACCTGCCCGTGGAGCGGGACCACGACCACCGAGGTCTGGCCCCTGGACGGGGACGCGGCCAACACCGGCAACGTCCCCCTGCACCCGGACATGTCGTGGATCCGCGGCGACCGCAGCTACCACCCCCGCGGCGACGACACCGTCACCGCGACCTGGAGCTGGGACGCGCGCTGATCAGCTCCGGTGGAACAGTTGGTGGTGCCGCAGCGCGACCGCGAGCTGCGGGCTGATCCGGGTGATCGGCTGGCCGAGCATCTCCTCGGCCTGGCCGAGCCGGTACCGGATCGTGTTGCGGTGCACCACCAGCGTGCGCGCGGCCTCCTCGGCGCTGCCGCCGCTGTCGAGGTACGCCGTCAGCGTCTCCCGGATCCGCTGGACCCCCTCCTCCTCGCCCGCGAGCGGCCCGAGCCGGCGGGTCATGAACCGGTCGACCTCCGGTGAGCACCCCAGCAGGACGGGCAGCTCGACGTCGGCGTACACCGCGAGCCAGTCGTCGGTGTCGGGGGCGGTGACCCGCAGCGTGCCCTGCGCCTCGCGGTGGGAGGCGACGAAGCCGGCGACGTTCGGGGTCGCGGAGCCGACACCGACGACGACGCTCTCGGCCCGCAGGTCGGCGGCCGCGGCGACCAGGCCGGACAGGTCGGGCTGGTCGCGGGTGCCGAGCCACATCCACAGCTGGCGGCCGCCGGGCTTGACGACGAGCGGGTTGGCGGCGCCGATCCGGCGGGCCAGGTCGGCCGCCAGCGACTCGAGCGACCCGGCCTGCTCGGCGTCGCCGACCGAGAGGACGACGGCCGTGTGGTGCACCGAGATCGGGTACCCGCCCAGCGCTGCGGACGCCTCGCGGGCATCGCTCAGCTCGCCGGCGAGGATGGAGCGGACCGACTCGAACCGCTGCGCCGCCGCGCCGGCCAGCACCCGCGAGCGGGCGGCCTGGTAGGCGGCGATGGACTCGGTGATCGACTGGTCGAGCCAGACCCCGGCCCGGTTCCAGAAGTACATGAGCAGGTCGGCCCGGTCGAAGTCCGCCGGCGGCAGCTCCTTGATGACCTCGCTGACGTACGCCCACACCTCTTGCTGGGCGACCCGGTAGAAGCGGATCAGCGACTCCAGCGGCAGCTGCCGGTCGGCGATGTCGACGGACAGCCGTCGCGCCGCCTCGGGCAGGTGGAAGTGCTGCTCCGGCTGGGCGAAGTCACCGAGGAAGGCCACCCAGTGCTCGCGGACCGTCACCCGCAGGGTGTCCGGCAGCCCCTCGACCAAGGTGACCTCGGGCATCTCGCGCAGGATCGCGTTGGTCACCCGGTCGACCCAGGAGTCGACCTGGTCGGGCTGGGCCTGCTCGGCGACGTACGCCAGCAGCCACGGTGCGAGGTCGGACGGCACGGACTCGCTGCTCACCCGGCCCACCCTAGGGTGGGCCGACGTCTTTGTGCACGGAGACAACGCGCCCGCGGTTCTTTGGACCGTCACCACGAGAGCGTGACCACCGTCACCGGGTGGACTTGGCGGTCACAGGCGGGCCTGGCACAGGGGCCCTGCCGTTCTCATGGGGGTGCAGCCGCATGCGCGCTGACTTCGAGTACGACGTCGTCGTGGTCGGCTCCGGCTTCGGCGGCTCGGTCACCGCCCTCCGCCTCGCCGAGAAGGGCTACCGGGTCCTCGTGCTCGAGGCCGGCCGCCGGTTCGAGGACGAGGAGTTCGCGAAGACCTCCTGGGACGTGCGCAAGTTCCTCTTCGCGCCGCGCCTGGGCTGCTTCGGCATCCAGCGGATCCGGCTGCTGCTGCGCGACGTGGTCGTGCTCGCCGGCGCGGGCGTCGGCGGCGGATCGCTGGTCTACGCGAACACGCTCTACCAGCCGAAGTCGGACGCCTTCTACAACGACCCGCAGTGGTCGCACATCACCGACTGGAAGGCCGAGCTGGCGCCGTACTACGACCAGGCGAGCCGGATGCTCGGCGTCGTCGAGAACCCGACGGTCACCCCCAGCGACGTGGTCATGAAGGAGGTCGCCGACGAGATGGGCGTCGGCGACACCTACCGGGCCACGCCGGTCGGCGTCTGCTTCGGCACGCCGGGCGAGGCGATCCCGGACCCGTACTTCGGCGGTGCCGGGCCCGAGCGCCGTGGCTGCCTGGAGTGCGGCGAGTGCATGACCGGCTGTCGCCACAACGCCAAGAACACGCTGCTCAAGAACTACCTCTACCTCGCCGAGAAGATCGGCGCCGAGGTCCGTGAGCGCACCACCGTGGACACGATCAGGCCGCGCCCGGACGGCGGGTACGACGTCGTCACGCACGCCTCGGGTCGCTCCGCCCGTCGTACGACGACCATCGCCGCCGGCCAGGTCGTGCTGGCCGCCGGCACCTGGGGCACCCAGGAGCTGCTGCACGGCATGCGCCGCTCCGGCGACCTGCCCGAGCTGTCGGACCGGCTCGGTCACCTGACCCGCACCAACTCCGAGGCGCTGTGCGCGTCGAGCACCAAGCTGCGCAACAAGGGTGAGTACGACTTCCACCACGGCGTCGCGATCACCTCCTCGATCCATCCCGACGAGGTCACCCACGTCGAGCCGGTCCGCTACGGCAAGGGCTCGGGCCTGATGGGCCTGCTGCTCACCCTGATGACCGACGGCGGCGGCCGGACCCCGCGCTGGCTGCGCTGGATCGGCCAGGCGCTGCGCCACCCGCTGCTGCTCCTGTCGGTGTACGCCGGCCTCGGCAGCTGGCCCGAGCGCACGATCATCGCGCTGGTCATGCAGACCAGCGACAACTCGATCACGGTGTCGCCGAAGAAGCGCCGGCTGCGTGGAGAGGGCAAGGTCAGGCTGACCTCGACGCAGGGCCACGGTGAGCCGAACCCGACCTGGATCCCTGCCGGCAACGAGGTGGTCCGCCGGATCAGCGACAAGATCGATGGCGGCTCGTACAGCACCGCCGGCGAGATCTTCAACATCCCCATGACCGCGCACTTCCTCGGCGGCTGCCCGATCGGCGACTCCCCGGAGACCGGCGTGATCGACGCCTACCACCGGGTCTACGGGCACCCCGGCCTGCACGTCGTCGACGGCGCCGCCATCTCCGCGAACCTCGGTGTCAACCCCAGCCTCACCATCACCGCGCAGGCCGAGCGTGCGATGGCGGTGTGGCCCAACCAGGGCGAGGCCGACCGCCGCCCTGACCTCGGAGCCGGCTACGAGCGGCTCTCCCCGATCGCGCCGGTGCGGGCGGCTGTGCCCCCGACCGCACCGGCTGCGCTGCGCCTCCCGCTGTACGTCGTCAAGAACCCGGTCGACGCGGAGGTCACCGCATGACCGCGGCGCCCACCGTCGAGGCGCCGGGCAAGCGCCGCGCCGCCCCGGACGGGATGGACGAGCGGACCCGGCAGGTCGCCCGCGAGGCAGTGCGCTCGACCTTCGCGTTCAAGACGCTCGGCACCTTCGGCGACTTCTACAGCTTCGTCGGCAAGGTGTTCGCGGAGATGTTCACGCGCCGCTTCCACTTCCGCGAGTTCATCTCGCAGGCCTGGTTCATCACGACGGTCTCGTTCGGGCCGGCGCTGCTGGTCTCGATCCCGTTCTGCGTCGTGATCATCTTCCAGGTCAACCAGCTGCTCATCCAGATCGGCGCGGTCGACCTCGCCGGCGCGGGTGCGGCGGTCGCGGTGGTCCGCGAGATCGGCCCGATCGTCTCGGTGCTGGTCGTCGCGGGTGCCGGTGCGACGGCGATCTGCGCCGACCTCGGCTCGCGGAAGATCCGCGAGGAGATCGATGCCATGGTCACCCTCGGCATCGACCCGATCGAGCGGCTCGTCGTACCCCGCGTGGTGGCCTCCACCCTCGTCGGCGTCGCGCTCAACGGCATGGTGACCGTGGTCGGCCTGGTCGGCGGCTACTTCTTCTCCGTCGTGCTCCAGGGCGCCACACCCGGCCTCTACCTCTCCGACCTCACGCTGCTCGTCGGGCTGCCGGACTTCCTGGCCTCCGAGGCCAAGGCCGCCGTGTTCGGCCTGCTGGCCGGACTCACCGCCTGCTACCTCGGCCTCAACGCCAAGGGCGGCCCCAAGGGCGTCGGCGAAGCCGTGAACCAGACGGTGGTCTTCGCGTTCATGCTGCTCTTCGCCGCCAACAGCGTGATCAGTGCCCTGTTCCTCCAGATCAAGCTGGGAGCCTGACATGAGTACGACGGCGCCGGGCTTCATCGCCCGCCACGTCGGCAAGCCGATGTCCTCGCTGCGTCGCCTCGGCGACCAGCTGAGCTTCCACGGCAACGCCTACGCGCACATGCCGCGTGCGCTCAAGCACTACCCGAAGGAGGTCGTCCGGCTGCTGGCCGAGGTGTCCCTCGGCTCGGGCGCGCTCGCCCTGATCGGCGGCACCGTGCTGGTGATCGGCTTCCTCACCGCCGCGGCCGGCATCGAGGTGGGCCTGCAGGCCTACACGTCCTTCGACAACATCGGCGTCTCGACGCTGTCCGGCTTCTTCTCGGCGTACTTCAACACCCGTGAGGTCGCGCCGATCATCGCCGGCATCGCGCTGACCGCGACCGTCGGCGCCGGGTTCACCGCGCAGATCGGGGCGATGCGGGTCTCCGAGGAGATCGACGCGCTCGAGGTGATGGCGGTCCCGCCGGTGCCGTACCTGGTGACGACCCGGATCATCGCGGGCCTGATCGCCGTCGTGCCGCTGTTCGCGATCGCGTTGATGATGTGCTGGCTGGCGACGTACGTCGTCGTGACCGTCGGCTACGACCAGGCGCCGGGCACCTACCAGCACTACTTCGACACCTTCCTCATCCCGAGCGACCTGTTCCTCGCGATCGTGAAGGTCGCCCTGATGGCGCTCGTGATCGTCTCGATCTGCTGCTACCACGGCTTCCGTGCGTCCGGCGGCCCCGCGGGCGTGGGCAAGGCGGTCGGCAAGGCCGTCCGCTCGGCGCTCATCTCGACCATGTTCATCGACCTGATCTTCGCGATCGCCATCTGGGGCGGTCCGTCGGTCCACATCGCGGGGTGAGGCGGGCATGAGCGCACGCGAGAAGCACGCCCACCACGTCGACCGGCAGGTCGTCTACGGCTTCCTGTTCATCGCCCTCGTCGCGGCGTTGATCGCCGGCACCATCGCCAAGTACCGCGGTGCCTTCGAGGACAACGTCGTGGTCACCGTCCAGTCCGACCGGGCCGGCCTCACCCTCGCCTCCGGGGCTCCGATCAAGCTGCGCGGCGTCGAGATCGGCCGGGTCAGCCACATCGACAACAACCTCACCGCCGACGGCAAGGTGAGCATCGAGCTCGAGATCGACGCCGACAAGGTCGACCGGGTGCCGGCCGACGTGACCGCGCAGATCGTGCCGCCGACGGCGTTCGGTGCGAAGTACGTCCAGCTCACGCCGCCCGCCGACAGCAGCAGCGGCGCGATCAGGGCCGGTGCCGTGATCCCGGCGGACCGGGTCACCGTCGAGGTCGACGAGGCCTTCGAGAACCTCACCAAGGTGCTCGACGTGGCCCGTCCGGCCGAGGTGAACTCCGCGCTGACCGCGGTGGCCGGCGCGGTCGAGGAGCGCGGCCAGCTGATCGGCAACCTGATCACCCAGACCGACACCTACCTGCAGTCGCTCAACCCGTCGCTGCGCACGCTGTCCGCCGACCTCCGGGTCGCCGACGACGTGGCCGACGTCTACGACATCGCTCGGCCCGACCTGGTCGGCATGCTCACGCACACCGGCGAGGTCTCCCAGACGCTGGTGCGGCAGCAGGCCTCGCTGCGCGCGCTCGAGCGCAGCATGACCGGGTTCAGCGACCAGACCGACGTCCTGCTGCGCAGCTCGCGCCACGGCCTGGTCACCTCGCTCGGCCTGCTGCAGCCGGTGACCGACGTCCTCGAGCGCTACTCGCCCGAGCTGCCCTGCCTGGTGCTCGGCCTCGCCTCGGCCAACAAGCTCGCCGAGGCCGCCGTCGGCGGCACCCACCCGGGCGTCACCACGCTCACCCGGATCATCCCGGGCCGCGACCCGTACACGTACCAGGAGAACCTGCCCGAGCTCGGCGCCGACAACGGCCCGGCCTGCTACGGCCTCCCGTACGTCGACGCCCAGGAGGGCAAGGCCGTGCCGCCGTCGTTCCGCACCGGTGCCAATCCGTACGTCGGCCCGCAGCCCACGCCCGGCGAGGCCGTCGCCGACACGCTGCTGGGCGTCCTCAAGGGAGTGGGGAACCTGCCGTGAGCTCCAAGCTGAGCCCCGAGAAGCGGCGCCAGCGCGCCGACCTGGTCAAGTTCACCGCGTTCCTGTCCCTGGCTGCGGTCTTCACCGTGTGGGTCGCGGCCGTCACCGGCGAGTACCGGCCCGGCGACCGCGACGACTACAAGGCCGTCTTCGACGACGTGTCCGGCCTCGCGGTCGGTGACGAGGTCCGGGTCGCCGGCGTCGACGTCGGGAAGGTGACCGGCATCGACGTACGCCGGGACAACACGGTGCTGGTGACCTTCGACGTCCGCGACGACCAGCAGCTGACCACGGGCACGCACGCGACGATCCAGTACCGCAACCTGATCGGCGACCGCGTCGTCCAGCTGACCCGCGGTGAGGGCGACACCGGCGAGGTACTCGCTGCCGGCGGCACCCTGCCCGCCAGCCAGACCGCATCGGCGCTCGACCTCGACACCCTGCTCAACGGCTTCAAGCCGCTGTTCGCCGGGCTCAGCCCGACCCAGGTCAACGAGCTGTCCGGCCAGCTGGTGCAGGTGCTCCAGGGCCAGCAGGCCGCCGTGGCCACGCTGGTGCAGCACGTCGCGTCGTTCACCACCACGATCGGAGGCCGCGAGGAGCTGATCGGCCAGGTGATCCGCAACCTCAACAGCGTCCTCGGCACCGTCGACGACCGCAAGGCGACCGTCGGGCTGCTGCTCGACCGGCTCGACCAGCTGCTGACCGGGCTCGACGCGCAGGACACCCAGGTCCTCGACGCCGCCGCACGGATCGACGAGTTCGCGACCACCACGACCGACCTCGTGACGAAGGCGCGCGGAGACCTGCGCACCGACCTCCACGGCCTGGCCGTCTCCGCCCGCGGCATCAACGAGAACGCCGGGACCCTGGAGACCGTGCTGCAGAACCTGCCGGCGCACTACCGGGCGGTGCAGAACACCGCGTCGTACGGCAACTTCTTCAACTTCTTCCTCTGCGGCGTGCGGATCCAGACCGGCCTCGCCGGCGCGAACGTCACGACCCCGTGGATCTACTCCGACGCCCCGAGGTGCAAGAAGTGAGCCGCGTGACCAGCCCCGACCGCCTGGCCGTCCGCGGCCTGCTGGGCACCGTCGTCCTCGTCCTCGCCGTGCTCGCGGCGCTCAACATCAACAAGCTGCCGCTGATCGGCAACAGCGACGTCGTGCACGTGCAGTTCGCCGAGGCCGGTGGGCTCAAGGGCGGCGACGCCGTCATGGTCTCGGGTGCCCAGGTCGGCAAGGTCCGTGAGGTCCGGCTGGACCGGAAGCACGTCGTCGCCGACGTCGTCCTCACCGACCCCGACATCGTGCTCGGTGACCGGACCGAGGCCCGGATCATCACGATGACCCTGCTCGGCCGGGCCGCCGTCGAGCTGGTGCCCCGCGGCTCCGGCGAGCTCGGGGCAGGCGAGTCGATCCCGCTGGCGCGGACCTCGTCGCCGTACAACCTGACGAGCACGCTCAACGAGCTCGCCGAGACCACCGCCGACATCGACAAGGCGCAGCTCGCGGCCGCGCTGGACCAGGCGTCGACGACGCTGAGCTCCGCTAGTCCCGACCTGCGCCCGGCGCTCGACGGGATCACCGCTCTCTCCCGGGCGGTGTCCTCCAACGACGACGAGCTGCGCTCGCTCCTCGCGCACGCCGACAGCGTGACCGGGGTGCTGGCCAGTCGGGACCAGCAGATCGCCTCGCTGCTGACCAGCGGGCGCTCGCTGCTCAGCGAGCTCGACGCCCGCCAGGACGTCGTCGTCAGCCTGCTCAGGAGTGCCCGGGCCCTGGCGGCCCAGCTGCGGCTGCTGCTGAAGGACACCGACGACGTGCTCGGCCCGGCGCTCGACGAGCTCGACGGGGTCGTCGACGTGCTCAACAGGAACAAGAAGAACCTGCAGGCCAGCATCGTCGGCCTGCGGGGCTACGCCACCGCCTTCGGCGAGGCGATCTCGAGCGGGCCGTGGTTCGACGCCTACATCCAGAACCTCACGTCGCCCGGAACCCTCGCTCCCGTCCTGTCAGGAATCGTGCCGTGAAGAAGAAGATCCTGATCGCGCTCGTGGTCGCCGCCGTGCTGGTTGGCGGGCTCGCGTGGAACCGCGACACCAGCAGCACCACGGTGCGGGCGTACTTCGCCAGCGCCGAGGGGCTCAACGTCAGCGACGACGTGAAGGTGCTCGGCGTGAAGGTCGGCAAGATCACCGCGATCGAGAACAAGCCCGACGGCGTCCTCGTCACGCTGAAGGTCGACTCCGGTCAGCCGATCCCAGCCCAGGCGCACGCCGCGATCGTGTCGCCCAGCCTGGTCAGTGGCCGGTTCGTCCAGCTCGAGCCGGTGTACGACGGCGGCCCGCGTCTCGAGGACGGCGCCACCATCGCGCTGGACAGGACGGCGGTGCCGGTCACCTTCGACGACGTGAAGCAGCAGCTCACCGACCTCGCGACCACGCTCGGGCCGGATGCGGGCAAGAAGGACGGCCCGCTGGCGGTCGCGATCAAGGCGATCGACCAGAGCCTCGCGGACGGCAACTCGGACCAGCTGCGGACCTCGATCGCCGAGCTCCGGGGCGCCGCGACCGCCCTGTCCGACGGCCGCTCGGACCTGTTCTCGACCATCGAGCACCTCGACACCTTCACCCGCAACCTCGCCCTCAACGACGCTGCGGTGCGGGGCTTCACCACCGAGCTCGACGACGTCAGCACCGTGCTCGCGGACAACCGCACCAACCTCACCGGCGCGCTGACCGACCTCGGCCAGGTGCTCGCGGTGACGGAGAAGTACTTCAAGAAGCACCGCAAGCAGATCCGTACGACGACCACCGACGTCAACCTGCTCGCCGCCGCCCTCGCCGACCGGTCCAACGAGCTCGCCGGCGTCCTGCACGTCGCACCGCACGCGATCGTCGACCTCAGCAACACCATCCAGGACCAGGCGATCACCGGCCGGGCCACGCTCTCGGCGCTCGACAACGTCCCGCAGCTGCTCTGCGGCGCGGTCCTCGGCGTCGGCGGCACGGCCGAGCAGTGCTCGAAGGTGCTGCAGCCGCTCATCGACCTGCTCGGGATCGGCTCGATCGGAGGCACCCAGTGAACCGTCTCTCCCGCGCCCTCCTCCCCGCCGCACTGGTGGCCGGGCTGCTGTTCACCGGCTGCGACATCCAGCCCAACGACAACACCCTGCCCGGCCAGGTCGCGGTCGGCGACGACGGCTACACCGTCCAGGTGCACTTCGACCAGATCGAGAACCTGGTCCCGAACTCGACGGTCCAGAAGGACAACGTCGTGATCGGCACCGTCGGCGAGATCCGCGCCGAGGGCTGGGAGGCGGTCGTCGACCTCCACCTGCTCGACGACGTGCAGCTGCCCGCCGACGCCGTGTTCTCGATCGGCCAGAAGACCCTCCTCGGTGCGCAGTACGTCGAGGTGTCCGCCCCCGCCGTACCGGACGGAGCCCAGCCCACCGGCGCCCGCCTCGCCGACGGGGCGGTGGTCCCCGTCGCCCAGACCGGCACCTACCCCGCCACCGAGCAGGTCCTCGGCGCCGTCGCGCTGCTGCTCAACAACGGCGGTCTCTCGCAGATCAGCACCATCACCGGCGAGCTCTCGACCGCGCTGCGTGACCGGGTGCCCGACACCCGCGGCCTGATCCGGCACACCAACGAGCTGCTCTCCGTCCTCGACGCCAACAGGTCCGAGATCGTCCGCGCCCTGGAGTCGCTCAACAGCCTCAGCGCCGGCCTGCGCAAGGACCAGGAGAAGATCGCCACTGCGATCGACCGGATCACCCCCGGCCTGAAGGTGCTCGACCAGGAGCGCAACCGACTGGTCAAGGCGGTCACCCGGACCAGCCGCACCGGCGCCCGCGCGAGCGAGGTCATCCACGCCAGCGAGACCGCGCTGCTCGCCAACCTCGACTCCCTCGGGCCGATCCTCACCAACCTCGGACAGGCCAGTGCGTCGCTGCCCGAGTCGCTCAAGCTCGCGCTCACCATCCCGTTCCCGGTGATGACCGCGCGCAACGCGTTGCGGGGCGACTACGCCAACCTGTTCGCCACGCTCGACCTGCGCGACCAGAGCCTGCTGGGCAGCTGGCTCGGCCTGATCGGCGTACCGCCCACCACTCCGGCGGACGCCCCGGCCACGGCGACCCCGGCAGTCCCGGAGACGCCGGTCCCGTCGCCCGGCACGCCCGCACCCGCCGCCCCGTCGACGCCCACCGGCGAGGCCACGCCCGCGCCGGCCACGCCGTCCGAGCAAGCGCCTGCCTGCGGCCTGCTCAAGAAGATCCTCGGAGGCTGTTAGGCCATGTCTCCTTGGACCCCGCCTGCTACGCGGCGCTTCGCATCCGATCTGGCGGCGCCCGCGTCGCTCGAAGTGCGATCCAGCACGCCATCGCTCCGCAGTCTTGCCAGATCGGCCCGAACCGCCGCTCGCGACGGCGCTGACCAAGGAGACATGGCCTGATGCTGCTCACACCCCTGATCAAGCGCCAGCTGCGCATCTTCACCGTGCTCGCGGTGGTGGCGCTCGGCCTCGCGTTCTTCCAGTACGCCCGGGTGCCGGCCATGCTCGGCATCGGCGTCTACAACGTGGATGTCGACTTCGGCGACGCGAGCGGGCTCTACCCGAAGGCCGCGGTCACCTACCGCGGCGTCGAGGTCGGCCAGGTCTCGAAGCTCGAGGTCACCGACAAGGGCGCGATCGCCACCCTGCGCCTCGACAACGACGCGAAGATCCCGGCCGGTGCCTCCGCCGAGCTGCACAGCACCTCCGCCGTCGGCGAGCAGTACGTCGACCTGGTCGACCCGCGCTCGAAGCCTTCTGGGGGGAAGGCCGACGCGGGTTCCGGTGACGTGCTCGCCGACGGCGCGAGGATCCCGCGCGACCGGGCGGTCGAGATGCCGCAGATCACGCCGGTCCTCGACTCGGTCAACCGGCTGCTCGAGTCGGTGCCGAAGGCCGAGACCAAGCGGGTCCTCGACGAGGTCGACGCCGGCCTCGGCGGCGCCGGTCCCGACCTCAACGAGCTGGTCGACGCCACCGGCGACGTGCTGACCGAGGCGCAGGCCCGGATCGACACCACGACCTCGCTGATCGCCACCGTGCAGCCGGTGCTGGAGACCCAGCGCGACCTCGGCTCGCAGACCCGGTCGTACGCCGCCTCCCTGGACCAGCTCACCGCCGCCCTCGCCGCGGGCGACTCGGCCGCCTTACGCACGCTGCTGAAGAACGCACCCGGCGGACTGAACGCCGCGACCCGCACCGTCACCGACCTGCAGCCGGTGCTGCCGATGATGCTGGCGAACCTGACCACCAACGCGCAGGTGCTCAACACCTACCTGCCGCAGGTGCACCAGACCCTGGTCGTCTACCCGTCGCTCGTCGCGCGGCTGCAGTCGGCGATCAACCCGCGGGCCACGTACGGCGACGTGAAGCTCGACCTGCGCGCCGCGCTCAACAACCCGCCGACCTGCCAGAGCGGGTACCTGTCGCCGAAGCAGCGCCGCAACCCGCGGGCGACCGAGGTCCGCGACGTCGACACCCTGGCGCACTGCGAGATCGCGCCCGACAACCCGACCGCCATCCGAGGCGCCCGCAACCTGCCCTGCCCGGAGGGCGACGGTCGTGGCAACACCCCGGCGGCCTGCGGCGAGCACTTCGGCGGCGGGGTGTGGCCGGACTCGAGCGGCACGGTCGCCTACGACCTCGCCGTGGGACGCGGAGACGGCACGACGACCACGACGGGCACCGACGAGACCGGAGGAGACGAGCTGTGGAAGATCCTCGTGCTGGCACCCCTGGGGGTCCGGTGAAGGCCGTGGTCGAGCGCCTCACCTGGCGCACCGGCGCCGTCGTCCTCCTTGCGGCTGCGCTGCTCCTCGTCACCGGTCAGCGGGCGCTGGCCTGGCAGGACGAGCGGGCGCAGGTGGCCGACGGGAAGGACGCGATCGCCGCCGCGACCGCCGAGGTCGAGGGGCTGATCGACATCAGCTCGGCCACCTCGGACGCCGACATGGAGAAGCTGCTCGCCGGCGCGACCGCCGGCTTCCGCACCGAGCTGGAGGGCCAGGCCGACCGGCTGCAGCAGGCACTCACCGACAACGCCGTCCAGGCCAGCGGCGACGTCGTCTCCGCCGGCCTCGTGAAGCTCGCGGGCGAGCGCGCGACGGTCATCGTCGCCGCTGCCGGGTCCGTGCAGAACAAGCAGACGGCCGCCGCCGAGCCGCGCAACTACCGGCTCACGGTCGACCTGCAGCGGGTGAAGGGGGACTGGCTGGTGTCCGGACTGGAGTTCGTCGCATGACCGCCCTGCGCAGCCGCGCCGGCCTCGCCGTCGTCGTCCTCGCCCTGGTCCTTGCGGTCGTCGCCGCCCTCGCCGCCCACCACGCCGCCGCCGTGACCGACGCCCGCGCCGAGGCGCTGGCGGCGGCGAAGGAACGGGTCCCCACCCTGCTCGGGTACGACGCCGCGACGCTCGACGCCGACCTCGCCGCCGCCGACGAGCAGACCACCGGCGGCTTCCACACCGACTACGGCAAGATCCTCGACGAGGTCGTGAAGCCGACCGCCACCCAGCGCGGCATCTCCACCACCGCCGCCGTGAACGCGGCCGGCGTCGTCCGCGGCACCCGCGACCGGGTCGTCGTACTGCTGTTCCTCACCCAGACCACGACCGCGACCACGGGCGAGGACGGCGGCAAGGGCGGTACGTCGGTCTCCGGCAGCCGGGTCGAGGTCACCATGAAGCGGGTCGGCGACGGCTGGCGCATCGCCGGGCTGAAGCCGGTGTGACCGGTGTGACAACCTCGTCCTCGACACCAGGCTCCGCTGTGCACCGTGCACCCGGGTGGAGGCCACCCGAGGGAGGATTCGTGTCGTTCGCCAGTGACCTCAAGCAGTGGATCGCCGACTTCGTCAGCTCCGCGTCCGACAACACCGCGGTCGACGCATGGGTCGCGCATGTGCTCGGCCGGATCGTCGACGTCGTTCCCGAGGTCCGTCAGGACGCCGCGCTGCAGAGCGTGGTGCGCGACGCGTGCGACGCGCACTGGCGCTCCTTCCTGGCGAACCTCGGGCAACCCGAGCAGACCTTCCACCTGGTGCAGGAGGCCAGGCAGGTGCCGGTCGTGGTCGCCCAGCACGGCTACCCGCTGCCCGTGCTGTTCCAGATCTACACAGCGGGGGAGCAGGCGGTGTGGGAGTTCATCACCGCGGCGGTCAAGGAGGGGTCGCCCTCGGGGGTGAGCGAGGCCGACGCGCTCGTGCACTTCTGGACCCGGTCGAGCACGTGGTTCGACCGGTCCGTCGAGATGTCGGTCGCACTGTTCCAGGAGGAGCTCGAACGGATCCGCCAGGGCGACGCGGCACGCCGGCTGGAGGTCGTCCGCGCGGTCCTGGCGGGCACGCTGGTCGATCCACGGGAGATCTCCGCCGGTCTCGGCGGACACCCGGTGTCCGCCTTCCAGACCGCGCTGCTGCTGCACACCGACGACGACGCCCGGATCGCCGACCTGCCGCAGGCAGCGCAGGCGCTGACCGCGTCACTCGGCCTGCGCCAGCCGCTCGTGGTCCATCCCGGCGGCCGCGACCTCTGGGCCTGGATCAGCTCGGGGGAGGCGCCCGACCTGGCCCTGCTCGCGAGCTGTTCGGACTGGCTGCGGGAGCGGAGCATGGTGGCCATGGTCGGCGCGCCCGCCCCCGGGGTCGACGGTTTCCGCTCCTCCCACAGCGAGGCCCTCGCGACCCAGCGGCTGTGCCTGGGGTCGGACCGCCAGGAGCCGGTCACCTACTTCACCGACGTGGAGCTGCTGACCCTCGTCGGCGACGGTGAGGCGACCCGGCGCTACATCCACCGCACGCTGGGGCGGCTCGCCTCGAACGACGACCAGGCCGCCCGGCTGCGGATGACGCTACGGGCCCTGCTCTCGACCGGGAACGTGGACGCGGCTGCCCGCCACCTCTCGGTGCACAAGAACACCGTGCGCTACCGCGTCGAGCGCGCCGAGGAGCTGATGGGCCGCCGGGTCGCCGAGGAGTCCACCGAGATCGACGTCGCGCTGCGGTGCCACGAGATGTTCATGGCGGTTCCGGTCAGGTCGTTCGGCGCCCGCGATTGAGCACGGCCAGGACCCGTGCGAGGAACCGGCTCCGTGCGGCGCGGTACGGGTAGGTGTGCACGTCGTGGCGCAGATGCCAGCGGGAGACGAGCAGGGACTGCTGGCGGCAGTACTTCGTGATGCCGTCCCGCCCGTGCCGCCGACCGATCCCGGACGCGGGCTTGGCTCCCCCCATCGGCAGCTCGAGCGCGGTGTAGTTGACCACGGCGTCGTTGACCGTCACCGCGCCCGCCTCCAGTCGGCGTGCGACCTCCTCGGCGCGTGCGAGGTCGCGACCGAAGACCGATGCGCACAGCCCGTACTCCGAGTCGTTGGCGAGCCGCACGGCCTCGTCGGCGTCACGCACCGCCATGATCGGCAACGTCGGGCCGAACGTCTCCTCGCGCATGATCGCCATCGAGTGGTCGACGTCGACGAGGACGGTCGGCGGGTACCAGTGACCCTCGCGCTCGGGACGCACGCCGCCCGTCAGCGCCCGTGCCCCGGCCGCGAGCGCCTCGCTCACGTGCCGGTCGATGACGTCCACCTGCGGAGGGAAGGTCAGTGAGCCGACGTCGACGCTGCCCGGCCCGCCCGGCACCCCCTGGCGCAGCGCATCGACCTTGGCGGTCACCAGCTCGACGAACTCGGCGTAGACCGACTCCTCGACGTAGCAGCGCTCGATCGAGATGCAGGTCTGGCCGCAGTTGAACATCGCGTAGTACGCCGCGTGCGTGGCCGCGCGCTCCAGGTCGGCGTCGGCGAGCACGATCATCGGATCCTTGCCGCCGAGCTCCAGCGACGCCGGGATCAGCCGCTCGGCGGCCCGTGCCGCGACGCGTCGTCCGGTCGCCGTGGAGCCGGTGAACATAACCATGTCGACCTCGTCGACCAGCGCCGCGCCGGTCTCGCCGCGGCCGGTGACGACGCCGAAGACACCGTCCGGCAGGCCGCTCGCGGCCAGGCCCTCGGCGAGCAGCAGCGACGTCAGCGGGGTCACCTCCGACGGCTTCAGCAGCACCGCGTTGCCCGCGGCCAGCGCCGGGATGCAGTCGCCGAACGAGTTGGTCAGCGGGTAGTTCCACGGCCCGATCACGCCGACCAGGCCGAGCGGCCGGTAGCGCTGGACGAGCCGCTTGCCGGCGACGAGCGGCTGCCTGGAGCGGACCTTCGTCTCGGCGAGGTAGCGCGGCGCCTGCTTGGCCCAGAAGCCGAAGGCCGCCGCGCCGTAGCTGACCTCGGCCAGCAGCGCGTCCTCGTAGGCCTTGCCGGTCTCGGCGCAGATCGTCGCGATGACCTCGTCGGTGTGGTCGACGATCCAGCGTTGCATCCGCAGCAGCACGTCCGCGCGGCCGTCGTACCCGAGGGCGGCCCAGGCGGGCTGCGCTGCGCGGGCCCGGCGGGCCGCGGCAGCGACGTCGTCAGCGCTCAGGTCGGGGACGGTGCCGATGACCTGTCCGGTGGCAGGGTTCTCGACCGCGATCGTCGTCATGGCGGCAAGTCTCGGGATCGCACATCCCCGCAGGTACGGGCCTTCGGACAAATGCGGTGTGCGATTTTGTGACGCGCGTCCAAGGCCCCGAGGGGGTGCGGGCTCCTACGGTCACCTCCCATGCAGAGCCAACCGATCACGACCGCCGCGGCGGCGCCGCGCGCTCAGCTCCCCCAATCGGTCTCGGGACTGCCGGACCCCGGCGAGCGGGTTCCGGTGATGGCCTGGCCGACCGCCGCCCTGTACGTCGGCACGCTGGCACTGTTCGCCGTCGAGATGGCGGGCCTGCTGGTGTGGGACCTCTCGCGGTGGCTCACCGTGCCGATGGGCGCGGCGGTCACCTTCTTGATGTTCAGCGTGCTGCACGAGTCGACGCACCACGCCATCAGCACCAACACGTGGGTCAACAACGCCTTCGGTCACCTGTCGGTGCTGCTGGTGGTCCCGTGGGCGCCCTACGCGCTGGTCAAGTTCATCCACATCGAGCACCACCGCAACACCAACGAGTCCAAGTCGATCGACCCGGATGCCTGGTGCGAGGAGGGCCCGGCCTGGCAGCTGCCGTTGCGCTGGGCGACGATCGACCTCTGGTACGTCGTGTTCTACCTGCGCCGGCTGCCGGACCGGCCGAGGCGTGAGGTCGCGGCGACCTTCGCCGTCTTCACGGCCGTGATCGGCGGCTTCCTGGCCGTCGCTGCCGCCGGCCACGGCAGCGAGCTGCTCTGGGGATTCCTGGTTCCGCAGCGGTTCGGCATGCTGGTGCTGGCCTGGTGGTTCGACTACCTGCCGCACCACGGCCTGACGGTCACCCAGCGCGAGGACAAGTACCGCGCGACCCGCGTGCGGGTCGGTGGCGAGGGCCTGCTGACGCCGCTGTTCGTCTACCAGAACTACCACCTGGTGCACCACCTGCACCCGAGCATCCCCTTCTACCGCTACGTCCGGGCGTGGAAGCGCAACGAGCAGGCCTACCTCGACCGCAACGCCGCGATCTCCACGTGGTTCGGCCGCTCGCTGACACCCAGCGAGTACCGCACCTGGCGCCGGCTGACCGACGAGATCACCCGCCGCCCCACCTTCCACCCGCTGCGGGTGCGCGCGGTCGAGCCGGTGAGCAGCGACGCCGTCGCGATCACCTTCGAGGTGCCGGACGACCTCGTGGCGTCGTACCGCTACCTGCAGGGGCAGCACCTCACCCTGCGGGCGGTGATCGACGGCGAGGAGGTGCGACGCAGCTACTCCCTCGTCGCACCGGTGGCCTCGGACGGGCCCGGCACGCTGCGGGTCGCGGTCAAGCACGTGCCCGGGGGGCGGTTCTCGTCGTACGTCAACGAGCGGCTGGTCGCCGGTGACCTGCTCGACGTGATGACGCCGGCCGGCGCCTTCCACGTGCGCCTCGACCCGGCCGCCGTACGCCATCACGTGGGGGTCGTCGCCGGCTCGGGGGTCACGCCCCTGATGTCGACCATCGCGACCACCCTCGACGCCGAGCCCGGCAGCCGGTTCACCCTCGTCTACGGCAACCGGACGTCCGCGTCGACCATGTTCGCCGACGAGCTCGCCGCCTGGCAGGACCGGTACGGCGAGCGCCTGGTCGTGCACCACGTGCGCTCCCGCGCGACGGCTCCGGGCATCGTCACCGGCCGGATCACGCCCGCCCTGGTCGCCGAGCTCGTGCCGGACGCGGCCGACGTCGCCGCCTGGTTCCTGTGCGGTCCGCAGGAGATGGTCGACGAGGTCCGCGACGTGCTCGGCCGGGTGCCCGGCACCGGACAGGTGCTCACCGAGGTCTTCCACGTCACGGCCGCAGCGGTCCCGGAGCTGCCCGAGATCACCAGCCGGGTCACGGTCACCCTGGACGGCACCGAGACGACCTTCCCGCTCACCTCGACCGGCGACTCGGTGCTCGACGCCGCCCTCCAGCGTGGGATCGATCCGCCGTACTCGTGTGCTGGTGGGGCGTGCGGCACCTGCCGCGCCAAGGTCGTGCTCGGCCGGGCCGTGATGGACCAGAACCACGTCCTCGGCGAGCGCGAGGTCGCCGACGGCGTCGTGCTGACCTGTCAGGCGCACCCGGTGACCGAGGAGCTGCGGATCGACTACGACGCCTGAGGCGGATCGGCGGTCGGCTCGGGCGACGCGAGACCGGTCTCGACCTCGGCGAGCAGCGGGTCGCGCAGGCCGGTGGAGTCGTGCTCCCACCACACGTCGCGGTAGACGACGCGGCCGGTCATCCAGCTCTCGTACGCCGCCAGCGGCACCGCCTGGAACGCCGGCCCGGGCACCCGCGGGGTGGGGGCCTCGATGCCGAGGTCGGCGGCCGCCGACCAGCCGTGCCGCCCGTAGTAGCCCGGGTCGCCCTCGAGCACCACGAGGGGGGCGCCGAGGCGGTCGGCCTCCGCGACCGCGGCCTTGAGCAGTGCCTTGCCGACACCCCGGCCCTGCTGGGCCGGAGCGACGCTGAGCGGACTGAGGACCAGCACGTCGACCAGCGTCTGCCGGGTGTCGAGCCAGCCGTGGCTGAGCCCCACGTGGCCGACCAGCTGGCCGGTCGCGTCCACCGCGACGAGCTGGGCCCGGTCGAGCCCGCGTGCGACCACGTCGCTCCACACCCCCACGACGGCGGCGCCCTCGGCACCGAAGGCGGCGGCGATCAGCTGCAGCGTCGCGGCCTTCTCGTCGGGGTGCTGGACACGGATCTCGGGGCTCACCCCGCCATGGTCGCAGCCGAGCGGGCGAACGCCTCGACCGCGGCCAGGTCGTAGCTCCCGGCGTCGGTCCCGAGCCCCTGGGCGACCTGGGCCGCGGTGGCGCAGCCGAGCGCAGCGGCCTCGACCGGGGTCCGGCCGAGCGAGAGCCCCCGCAGGTAGCCCGCGGAGAAGGCGTCCCCGCAGCCGGTGGTGTCGACGACGTCGATGGCGTACGCCGGCACCTCGGTCACCCCGTCGGCGGTGGCGAGGAGCGCGCCCCGGGCGCCCTGGGTGACCGCGACGCAGCCGGCGCCGGCGGCGACCAACGCCTGCGCGCCCTCGGCGAGGGTGGCGGCGCCGGTGAAGCCGAGGACCTGCTCGTCGTTGGGCAGCAGGTGGTCGGTGTGGGGAAGGGCGGCGGCGATCCAGGCCAGCATGTCGGGGTCGCCGGGCGCGAGGACGTCGACCGACGTGGTGATCCCGGCGGCGCGGGCGCGGGCGAGCAGCTCGGCCGCCGCGTCGCCGCCGAGGAACTCCGGTCCGCCCAGGTGCAGGTGCGTCACGCCGTCGAGCACGTCGCCCGGCAGGTCGCCGAGCGTGAACGCGCCGTTGGCGCCGATGCAGTGCCAGGCCGGGCGGTCGCCGTCGGGGCGCACGGGCAGCACCGAGGCCGACGTCTGCGCGGAGTCCTTGCGGACGAGGCCGGCGACGTCGACGCCCTCACGGCCCAGCAGTGCGAGCAGGGTGTCGCCGACGGGGTCGGTGCCGACGGCGCCGTACGACCGGACGGTGGCGCCCAGCCGGCTGAGCACGACGGCGGTGCCGCCGGCGGTGCCGGCCGGCGACATCCGGATCGTCTCGACCAGCTGGCCCTCGGAGCCCGCGGGGATCGACTCGATCCCGAGGACGTGGGTGTCGAGGACGTGCACGCCGACGGCGGCGACGGTCATGGTCATTCGGAGGCCTTCCGGGTGGAGCCGTAGCCGCGCTCGATCGCGGCGCGGATGACGTCGAGCTGCTGCTCCTCGGTGAGTACGCGCGGCGTGCCGAGAGCGCTGGCCCGGTGGTGCAGCTGGCACAGCCACTCGAGCAGGAGGGCGTTCTCGACCGCCTGGTCGAGCGAGCCGCCGAGGGTGACCGAGCCGTGGTTCGCGAGCAGCGCCGCGCTGCGTCCCGCCAGGGCGGTGCGCACCGCAGCGGCGAGCTCGGGTGTCCCGAAGGTGGCGTACGGCGCCACGCGGACCTCGCCGCCCAGCGTGAGCTGCTGGTAGTGCAGCACCGGCAGCGCGTCGAGCACGCAGGCGAGCGCGGTCGCGAACGGCGCGTGCGTGTGGACCACCGCGGCGGCCGGCCCGTCGGCGTACACCCCGAGGTGGAGGGAGAGCTCGCTGGTGGGTGCGAGGGTGCCCTCGACGACGCTGCCGTCGAGGGCGACGACGGTGACGTCGTCGGGGGTGCACGCGCCGAGCCGGACGCCGGTGGCGGTGATCGCGACCAGGTCCCCGGCGCGGGCGCTCACGTTGCCGGCGGTGCCGACGAGGAGTCCGGCGTCGGCGAGTTGCTGGGACGCGGCCGCGACCGCCGCCCTGAGCTCGTTCACCGGCCGGTGGCGATCTGGTCCAGGTAGCCGGTGACCAGGGCGATCGCCTGGTCGATGAGGAAGCCGTCGCCCTGCGGGTCGTTCTCGAACGCGACCTGGAAGGCGCGGTCGCCGACCTCGACGGCGAGCTCGGCGATCGTCGCGAGCTGCTGCTCGTCGTACGACCCGGCGGCGAGCAGCCCGGCGTCGATGCCGAAGGCCAGCAGGTTCTCGGCCGTGCGACGGTTGTGGTGGCGCCCGTAGTCGTAGATGGCGGGGTTGGTGCGCCCGCGCATCCAGATCTGCATGAAGGCCGGACGCCGGTGGTAGACCTTCACGAACGCGCGCATCGAGGTGTCGACCATCGTCGCGACGGTGAGCTCCTCGACGGCGAGGAGATCGGTGGCGACCTGGTCGTCCATCTCGGCCATGTCCCGCTCGCAGAGCGCGAGGAGCACGGCCTCCTTGTCGGTGAAGTACTGGTAGAGCGAGGCGACCGGAAGCTCGGCGGCCTCGGCGATGGAGCGTGTCGTGAGCCCGTCGACGCCGTTGGTCAGGACGAGCCGGGCAG
Organism: Nocardioides sp. F233; assembly: GCF_057813895.1. Lineage (NCBI taxonomy): Bacteria > Bacillati > Actinomycetota > Actinomycetes > Propionibacteriales > Nocardioidaceae > Nocardioides > Nocardioides sp. F233. The sequence continues at coordinate 75,970 of NZ_JBVASH010000006.1, read as the reverse complement.
CCGCTTCCAGGATCCGCTCGACCCGTTCCCGGGACCGGGCCTGGGCGGGGACCCGGCGGCGGCTGGGACCCGTGCTGGATCCAACGGTGGCGGAAGGCATGCACGAAGTGTAGCCTCCGAACCCGAACCTGACACAGATTCATCTTCGGAGGCGACGTGCAGACCATCGACCCGCGATTCACCCTGGGCCGCCGCGGCCTGCTCGCCGGAGGGGCTGCAGCCTTCGGCCTGCTCGCCCTCGACGCGCTCGAGGCGGAGGTCCAGGCCGGCGTACGCAAGGGCAAGCTGCCCCGCAAGGTGGACGTCGTCGTGGTCGGCGCCGGCATCGCCGGACTGGTCGCGGCCCGCCAGATCCGCGGCGCCGGGCACTCGGTCCTCGTCGTCGAGGCCCGGGACCGGGTCGGTGGCCGCGTGCTCAACCACGAGCTCCCGACCGGCGGCACCATCGAGGCCGGCGGCGCCTTCGTCGGCCCCACCCAGGACCACATCAAGCAGCTCGCGCACCAGCTCGGCATCGGCACCTTCGACGAGTACGTCAAGGGCAAGAACGTCTACCTGTCCTCGCTGCTGGGCCGGATGGAGTTCACCGGCACCGTCCCGCCCGACCCGACGATCCTGCTCGACGCCGCGCTCGCGCTGAAGCGTCTCAACGGCTTCGCCAAGGAGCTGCCCGTCGACGCGCCCTGGTCGCACCCGCGCGCCAAGGAGTGGGACTCGGTCTCGCTGGGCGACTGGCTGCGCCGCAACACCGTCAACAGCCAGGGCATCGAGAAGCTGATCCAGTCCTGGACCCAGCCCGGCTTCGGCGCCGACCCGGACCAGATCTCGCTGCTCTTCGTGCTGCACTACATCGCCTGCTCCGGCAACGAGACCACCCCGGGCACCTTCGAGCGCAACTCCGACACCGCGGGCGGCGCCCAGGAGAGCCGCTTCGTCGGCGGCTCCCAGCGGGTCCCGCTCGAGCTCGCCCGCCGCCTCGGCAAGCGGATCGCGCTCAACGCCGCGGTCACCAGGATCGTGCAGCCCGCCCACGGCCGGATCCGCGTGCACACCCGCCGGGGCAAGGTGAAGGCGCGCCGGGTCATCGTCGCGGCCCCGCCGAAGCAGGTGCTCGGCATCGGCTTCTCGCCCGCGATGCCCGCCGGCCGGCAGGCCTTGCTCGAGCAGGTCCAGATGGGCCGGCTGATGAAGTGCGACGCGGTCTACGACAAGCCGTTCTGGCGCGACAAGGGGCTCACCGGCTTCGGCATCGCCGAGACCGGCGCGGTCCGGGTCGCCTTCGACAACCACGTCGCCGACACCGGCCACGGCGTGCTGCTCGCCTTCGTCGGCGGCTCCGCCTGGCAGCAGTTCGGCAACCGCTCGCTCGAGGAGCGTCGTACCGCTGTCCTCGAGGGCTTCGCCAAGATGTTCGGCGAGAAGGCGCTGCACCCGATCGACTACACCGAGCACGACTGGACCCGCGAGCAGTGGACCGGCGGCGGGCCGACCGCGATCTACCCGCCGGGCGTCATGTCGACCCACGGCCAGCACATCCGTACGCCGCACGGCCGGGTGCACTGGGCCGGCACCGAGACCTCGACGTACTGGACCGGCTACATGGACGGCGCCGTCCGCTCCGGCGAGCGCGCGGCCCGGGAAGTGCTGGACACCCTGTGAGGCGGGCGCTCGCGCTCGCCCTGACCCTGCTCGGTGTCGTCGCCGGTCTCGCCGGTCCGGCGGCGGGTGAGCAGGCGCCGGAGAAGTGGCCGACGACGGTCTTCTCGACCGTCGGCAAGCCCGGCTTCCCGGCGTACGTGCACGTCGCACCGAACGGGCGGGTCTACGCAGCGACGTACACGAACCCCGCCGGCGACACGATGGCCTCCCGGGTCTTCGAGTGGACCGCGAGCGGCACCCTGCTGCGGTCGTGGACCGTGCCCGGGCAGGACCTCGGCGCCCCGCGCGGCGTGCAGGTCGCGACGTCCGACGCCCGCGGCCGGCTGGTGCTGCTGGAGAAGTCGCGCGCCCAGGTGATCACGCTCAACCTGAGCACCGGCCGGTTCAAGGTGCAGGCCACCCTCCCCGACCTCCCCGGTGCGGGCCACCCGATCCCCAACTACGCGGCGTGGGGCCCCGGCGGCAAGCTCTACCTGACCGACTACGGCCAGGGCGTGATCTGGCGGATCCCGGCGAAGGGCGGCGAGCCGACGCCGTGGTTCCGGTCGAAGGCGCTCGAGGGCGCGGGATTCGGTACGACGGGCATCGTCTACGAGCGCTCCCGCCGCTCCTTCCTGATCAGCCAGCAGACCACCGGCGACCCCCTCGACCTGCTCCGCGGCCACCTCTACCGGCTGCCGGTCGCGGCCGGTGGCGCGCCGGGAGAGATCTCGACGGTCTGGACCTCCGGCCCGCTCGACCTGCCCGACGGCTTCGGGGTCGCGCAGTCCGGCAACATCTACGTCGCGCTGCTCGGCACCAGCCAGCTGGTGCGGCTCGGCCCCGACGGGAAGGTCCGCGCGAAGTTCCCGCCCGGCCCGGTCCTCGGCACCAACGGCTCGCCGATCCCGTTCGACAGTCCGTCCAACGCGACCTTCCTCGGCACCCGGGTGCTCGTGGCCAACCAGTCCGCGATCCTCGGCACCGCCTCCCACCACGCGGTCCTCGCGGTCGAGGTCGGCGAGCCCGGCGCCCCGGTGTTCATCCCGCGACGGGCACGACTTCGCTGACGGCCCTGCTCAAGTAACACGCCGTCCACGTAGCGACACGCCGCGCGACACGCCGTACGGCTGCTGACAACCGCCGACCAGTCGGGAGGACGGCGTGTTACAGCGGGGCTGGCTCGGGCGCCACGACGGGCGTCGTACGACGGGTCAGCCGCCGCACCGACGGCGCACCCAGCGCGGCGATCGAGCTCAGCCCGATCACGGCGGCGACCGCGACCAGCCACCGGTCGGTGCCGACGAGCGCGGCGACCGGGCCGGTGAGCGCGAGGCCGAGCGGGCGGCAGACGAACGAGCCGACCAGGTCGAAGGAGTAGACCCGGGCGAGCATGTCCTCGGCGACGTTCTCCTGGATCGCCAGGTCCCAGCTGACGCTGAACAGCTGCAGCCCGACGCCGTGCACGAACGCCCCGGCCAGTACGACGGACAGGTCGTCGGCGACCGCCAGCGCGAGCGGGAAGGCGGCGGTCAGCGACAGCATCAGCACGCCCCAGCGCAGCAGGTGGCGCGGTCGCCAGCGCAGCGCGACGAGGCCACCGGCGACGAAGCCGGCCATCAGGGCCGAGAGCGCCCAGCCCCACGCCTCCTTGCTCCACGTGTCGCTGACGACGATCGGGCCGAGCACGCCCTGCACCCCGCCGAAGCACAGGTGGTAGAGCAGCGCCTGCCCGATCAGCAGCCACAGCCAGGCGTGCCGGAACACCTCGCGCGCGCCGTCCGCGAGCTCGGCGAGGAGCCGCTCGCGCTCGACCGGCGCCGAGGCCGGGACCCGGATCATCGCGAACAGCACCGCCGCGACGGCGTACGTCGCCGCGTCGACCGCGATCGCCCAGCCGGGGCTGGTGACCGCGACGATCACGCCGGCGATGGCGAAGCCGATCGCGAACGCCGTCTGCGTGGCCAGGCTGCGGAGCACGACCGCGCGGCCGAGCTGCTCGTCGGTGACCGTCGAGCGGGTCATCGCGCTGGAGGCGGGCTGGGCGATCGCGCCGAGGCAGCCGTTGACGACGCCGATCGCGGTCAGGAACCACAGCGAGCCGTGGCCCGTGATCAGCACGGTGGCGCAGGCGCCCTGGCTGACCGCGGTGGCCGCGGACGAGCCCTGCATGAGGAGCTGGCGGGGGAGACGGTCGCCGAGCACGCCGCCGTACAGGATCGTGAGGACCTCGGCCGCCGAGAACGCCGCGACGACGAGGCCCAGCTGGGTGGCGGTGCCGCCGAGGTCGAGGACCGCGAACGCCAGCGCCACGGGGGTCATCGCCGACCCGAGCCCGCTGACTGCGACGCCCCCGACGAGCAGCCGGAAGTCGCGCGAGCGGAGCGGGGAGGGCGGCTTCACCCGAGGAGAGTACTTCGCCACCTAAGTATTCGCCAACGAAATACCCGTTTCGGTCCGGACCGTGCGCGGGCAGGCTCGCGGGCATGACCGAGTCAGCTGCTCCGTACTTCCCGCCGCCCGGGCTCCCGCGCCGCTCGTCCATGGTGCTGCGGCACCTCGCCAGCATCGTCCTCGCTCTCGGCCTCGTCCCGGTCGGAGTCCTGGTGTTCGACTACGGCGCCGGGAAGTACTACCTCGAGCGAGCACGGAGCTTCGACACTTCAGGGGCGACCGGCGAGCTGCTGCTGATGCTGGTCGGCGCCGTGATCCTGGTGGCCGTCGGCGCAACCGCCCGGCTCTCCGGCCTGGGGCCGGTGCTCGCGGGCCTGGTCTGGGGCGTGGCTCCGTTCGTGTGGTTCCTCGCCGACATCAGCAGCTTCTTCGACTTCACCCGCGACCTGCCGTCCACGTACTTCTGGTTCGGCTCGCCGTCGTACCTGTTCCCGCTGGTCGCGGTCCTCTGCTTCGGCAGCGGTCTCGCGGGGCGCTGGCGGGGACGCCTGCGGGTGGCGCAGTAGCGTTCGGCCATGGCCGAGGACTGGACGGACCGCCACGTCGCGCGGTGGAAGGACCACTGGCTCGACCTGGCCTTCGACGAGGTCGTCGAGGGTGTGTTCGTCCGGGTCAACCGGATCGACCGCTACCTGCGCCGGGCCAAGCAGCGCGCCGTCGCCGAGGTCGGCCTGACCGACTTCGAGTACGACACCCTGCACGTGCTGATGATCCGGGACACCCCCGGCTCCGCCTCGCCGACCGAGCTCGCGACCGAGATGGGCGTCTCCGGTGCGGGAATGACCGGCCGGCTCGACGGGCTCGAGAAGGCCGGCTGGATCCGCCGGATCCCCGCCGTCGACGACCGCCGACGGGTGATCGTCGAGGTGACCAAGGCCGGCATGGCCATCTGGCGGCAGGCGATGGACCTCCGGGGCCGCGCCGAGGACGACCTCGCGGAGGCGCTCACCGAGCGCGAGCTCGCGACCCTCAACCGGCTCTTGAAGAAGGTGACGGTGCGCTCCGAGGAGCGCGAGGGCTGAGCTGATCGGGAGAAGGGGGTGGCCCGTCCGGCGTCCGGACGGGCCACCCGCTCGCGTCGCACCGACCCCCCACGGGCCGAGAACGCGAGGACGGGTCCTGCTCCGACTGGCGGAGCGTCAGGACCGCGAGCAGTCGCTTGCCGAGGTACGGCGTCGGCCGCAACCCCAGGGTCCGGAAGACGCCCGAGCACAGGTCCGCGGCCGTCTCCGGGCTCAGCCCGAGCTGGGCCGCGATGGCCGCCTCGGACTGGCCCAGGGCGATCAGCCGGAGCACCTGCTGCTCCCGGATGCCCAGCCGGTCGAGCCGGCTGGTCGCGGCGAGGTAGGTGAGCTCGAGCATCGTCATGGCTCTCAGGCGGGGAGGATCGGACCGCGCAGGTGGAACCGGCGGGTCCGCGGCGGGAGGGACACGGGCCGCGGACCCGCCAGGCCGATGACGGCGGGCGCGCCGGGCGTGCCGGCGTCGTACCGCCGCAGGATGAGGAGCACGGCGGCCTCGGTACGGCGCATGCGCGTGTAGGTGGCCTGCAGCTCGTCCTCGCCGGTCTGGGCGTCGAGCTGCGCCTCGCACATGTGCTGCCACCGGGCGCGCAGTGCCGTGACCAGCGCGGTCGGGCCGTCGAAGTACGGGCGCCACTCCTCGCGCCAGGGCACCGCGCCGCTCATGTCGGTCGCGGCGGCCGCCTCGACCTCGCGGATGATGCGGGTGCGTTCGTGGGTCTCGGTCCAGGTCATGACGAGGTTCCTTCCGGGGAGCCGCGGGAGTGCCGCGTGGTGTCGGGTGATCCGGGGGGATGGAAGGAGGAGCCGCGCGGGCGGCCGGTTGATACACGCCATCTCGACGTATCAGCGGTACTGGTTCGCGGGTCAGATGTGCGGGACGATGCATCCGCAAGCTCTCGCGTCGAGCGATTGGGGGTCGGGTGTGGACGTCGATACACCGCTGTCAGCGCTCGTCCCCGCGGCGCGGGAAGGAGATCAGCATGCATGGGACGCGATCGTGGACCGCTTCCTCCCGCTGGTGGACGCGATCATCCGCGGACACCGGCTCTCGGAGGCCGACGGCGACGACGTCAGCCAGACCGTCTGGCTGCGCCTCGTCGAGCACCTCGGCGACCTGCGCGAGCCCGCGGCCCTGCCCGGCTGGATCCGTACGACGACCCGCAACGAGTGCCTGCGCCTGCTGGCCGCCCGCGGCCGGGTCCGCCCCGTCGACCCTCAGGACGCGACCGGCCTCGACGCCGTCGTCGACGACGTCGCCGGCACCGACCTGCTCGCGGCCGAGAGCCGCCAACTGCTCCGCGAGGCTCTCGCCGCGCTCCCCGAGGCCCGCCGGGCCCTGCTCCTGCTCCTCCTCGCCGACCCACCCGTCGGCTACGAGGAGATCAGTCGCCGCCTCGGCATCCCCATCGGCAGCATCGGCCCGACCCGCGCCCGCGCGCTCGAGCAGCTGCGCCGTACCCCCGCACTGCGCCGACTGGTGGAGGTGACCCCGTGACCAATCCCCTGGACGACGAGGAGCTCATGGCCCTGCTCGGCGAGGCCGTCGCCGAGGAGGCGGCCGTCAGCGACCGACGGCGTACGGCGGCCCGCGCCGCCTTCACCTGGCGCTCCGTCGACGCCGAGCTGGCCGAGCTGCTCCACGACTCCGCCCTCGACGCCGGCGCCGCCGTCCGCTCCGGTGCCGCCGAGCCCCGCACGCTGTCCTTCGGCCACAGCGGCCTCACCCTCGAGGTCGAGGTCGACGGCGAGACCCTGCTCGGCCAGGTGATCGGCTCCGGGGCCGCCGCGTCCGTGACCGAGCCCGCGTCGGTGCTCCTGGAGCGCCCCGAGGCCGACGCGCTGAGCGCCGAGGCCGACGCCGCCGGGTTCTTCCGGCTGGAGGGCGTGCGCACCGGCACCGTGCGGTTCGTGGTCGAGCAGGGCGGCTGGTCGCTCACCACGCCCTGGGTGACGCTGTAGTCAGGTGAGGGGACCGACAGTCCGGCTCTGACCGGCCTTGGCGTCGATCGGAGCGCTTCCGGCCGCCTTGACGGCTGCGTACGCCTGGAGTGCGGACTCGCCGGTCTCGCTCATCCGTGCGGCGATCAGGCCCGTCACGACGGGTGTTGCGAACGATGTCCCGCTCCACTGTGCCAAGTCGTGGAAGGTGCGCACCTGGCCGGCGTTCGGCGGCTCGTGGCACGTGTAGGTGCCCGTGGGGAACGCGTTGACGAGGTCGCGTCCTCGCGCGTAGACGTCGACCCACGGACCGTGGTTCGAGTAGTCGGACACCTTGCCGTCAGGGTCGACGGAGCCGACCGCTGCCACCCAGGGGAAGGCAGCGGGCCAGAAGGGCTCCTTGCTGCCGTCGTTCCCGGCGGCCGCGACGATCAGGGTCTGTTCGCCGTCATCGAGCCCGTACGTCGAGGCGAGCATCTCGAAGGAGAGCATCGTGTAGCCACTCCTGGTGCGGGACCCGGCGGAGATGCTGATCAGCTGCGGGTGGTCGGACTCCTGGAGGGCCTGGTCGAGCTGAGCGACGATCTCCGACTCGTAGACGGCGCCGCCGTGGGTCAGCACGCCCTCGACCTCGACCCGGGAGCCCGGGGCCAGGCAGCGCACCACTCCGGCGACGAACGTGCCGTGACCGCCGTAGGGGTGGATGTGCTGCGGATCGATCACCTCGAGGTCCTCCGGGTCCGCGAGGACACCGTGCATCCAGGGCGTCGCCGTGCTGGTGACCGCTTTGTCCCACAGGCCGGTGTCGACGACGGAGACGCGGATGCCTCGTCCGAGCGACGGGTCCTTTTGCGCGCGGGGGAAGGGAGCCGGAGCACGTCCGGGCGGACGCTCCGGCTCCGTGGCGGGGCACATCGTGGGCCGGTTGGTCACGTAGATCACGTGATCGGGCGATGCCACCGGCGCTTCGGCAGCCTTGCCTCCGCGGGCTGCCTTCTCGTCCTGGCGTGAGAACGCCCGGTCCAGCTCGTCGAGCGTCGCCAGGACGGGGTCCCCGTTGTCGCGGCGACCGGGGACGCGAGCGACGACCAGGCCTTCCGTGGGCCTGCCCACGTGCTCGAGCTCGCCGGCGAAGATCTCGGGCCGGGCGGCGATGTAGGAACTCACCTCCTCCAACCGGTCCGCGCGGATGAGCAGGTGGTGTGGCCGGAACAGGTAGTGGGCGTCGGCATCGTCGCGAGCGAGCTCGTCACCGGCTGTCGCGACGGACACCTCGCCGTCGTACGCGCGGCGGATCACGTCGGCCTGGATGCGCAGCTTCTCCCGCTGGTTCTTGGCCTCGGTTCGCGCATCGGGCACCTTGGGCCGGTCCTTCGGGCCGAGTAGCTTGGACAGGAGCGACCGCAGCGTCGCCAGTGATCGGGAAACACCTGCTGGCTCGGACATTTCGGCTCCTCACGATTCGCAGATGTGGCAAGCGCGGGGTCTGTCGCGACGGCTAACCTAGTGGCGCCGTTCCGCGCCGTAAAGGGCGGTTGCGCCGGTGTTCTCCGAGGTGGTCATGCACGAGCTCCTGGACCTGGCGATCGATCGTCCCGAGGAAGCCTCGAGGCGTGCCCGGGAGTTGTTGGGCGGAGATCCCGACGCGGTCGCGCAGTCCTACGCACACCAAGCGCTCGGGATAGTGCTGAGGGACAGCGGGAGGACCGACGAGGCCGTGGTCTCCCTGCGGCTGGCAGTGCGGGCCGCAGCCCGGTCCGGAGACGATGACCGTGAGGCCGACGTTCGAGCAACTCTTGGGGCGACGCTGGCCTTCGCTGGTCGACCGACCGAGGCGTTGCGGCACTTCGACCATGCGTTGGGAGTGGCGCAGGGCGAGACCCTGGCGAAGGTTGCGGTCCGCTACGCCGGGGTCCTCACGACACTCGGGCGCTACGACGACGCCGTCCCTGAGCTGCGGAGGGCCTTGGCGGAACTACGCGCGGCCGAGAACCTGGTCTGGGAGGCGCGAACCCTGTTGTGGCTGGTGCACATCGAGCTCGTGCTCGGCACCCTCGACGCGGCCGAGCAGCACGCCCACGAGGCGATGGAAGTGCTCGGAGCTCTCGGGGAGACTGCGAACCAGTTCAGTGCCTTGGCCAACCTCGGTGAGATCGCGCTCGCCCGCGGCGACCTGCCGTCCGGCCTGCGTCGCCTCACCGAGGCTGTCAGTGGGTGGAGCGCGGCGGGTCGCGCGCCTCGCTTCGAGGAGGTCGCCAGCCTTGCCGCGGGATATCTGGCGGCGGGTCTGGCCGAGGACGCGGTGCAGCTGCTGGACGCCCACGCCGACGGTCTGACGGCTGTGCAGCAGGCCGATCGCGCCCTGGTGCAGGCTGAGGCGCTGGTCGCCGCCGGCCAACCGGAGCGCGCGGTCCACGTGGGCCGGGAGGCTGCTGCAGCGTTCCGTGGCCAGGGCCGCACCTGGTTCGAGCGGCGAGCCCGTTGGGTGGTGTTGCGTGCCCGGTGGGAGCTCGGGGAGCGGCGAGCCTTGGCCTCGGACACGCGCACCATCGCGGTGGAGCTGCATGAGGAGCAGGCCGCGGAAGCAGCGCATGCACTCGCGTTGGCGGGGCGGTGTGCGGCAGACGGCACGCGACACGAGTGCTGGAACGTCGCCATGTCCTACCGCGCCCACCCGAATGCGCTCGTCCGGGCGGCGGCGTGGACGGCGGGGGCGCTGGCGGGCGAGGACGACCGGGATAGGCGCAGCGTGCTGCGGGCAGCGGCGGCGGGCCTGGACGCGATCGACGAGCACCGGCGCCTGATCGGCTCCTCCGAGCTCCGGGCGCTGGCGACGACCCACGGGCGCGAGCTGACAACCATCGCCCTGCGGCACGCGGCCAGCGATGCCCGGACCCTGTTGCGGTGGAGCGAGCGGACGCGGGCGACGGCGCTGGCACAGCCGCCCGCGACCTCCGACGCGGCGACGATCCCGGCGTCCCTGGCGGCGCTGCGCGACAACGGGCGGCAGCTGGCGGAGGCCCGGCAGGAGGGCGCGGAGACCGAGGAACTCGAGCGGGATCGGCGGCGGTTGGAGCGGGCGGTGCGGGCGGAGAGCCACACGCTGTCGGCGACCACGGCCGCCCAGCAGCGGCCGGCGAGCGTGGAGGAGATCCTCGCGGCGACCGGCGAGACCTGCCTGGTCGAGCTGGTCGACGTCGACGGGAGCCTGCACGCCGTGGTCGCCCACGCCGGGAAGGTACGACGCCGGGTCGCCGGCACGACGGCCGAGATCGCCGCCCTGCTGGGCCCGGCGGGGATGCTGCTGCGCCGCGCGGCCCGCGGCCGGCACGCCGACACCACCGCCATCGGGAAGTCGCTCCAGGAGGCGATCCTCGGGGACGCCGTCCGCCTCCTCCCCGACACCCCGGTCGTGCTCGCGCCGACCGCCCGCCTGCACGGCCTCGCCTGGTCGCTGCTGCCGGCGCTCCACGACCGGCCGTTCGCGGTCGTGCCGTCGGCGGGCCAGTGGCTGCGCGCCCGGGCCACCCCACCCCCGCAGAGCGCCAGCACGGTTCTCGTCGCCGGCCCGTCCCTGGCGAGCGGCGGCGCCGAGGTGCCGGTCCTCGCCGCGCGACACCCGGACGCCGTCCTGCTCGACGGGCCGGGCGCCACGCTCGACGCGGTACTGGCCCACCTCGACGGTGCTGGTCTGGTCCACCTGGCCGCCCACGGCCGGTTCCGGGCGGACAGCCCGCTGTTCTCCGCCCTCGACCTGGCCGACGGGCCGCTGACGGTGCACGACCTGGAACGGGTCCCGCGGGCGCCGTACCGCGTCGTACTCTCTGCCTGCGAGTCCGGCGTCCTCGCTCCGGTCGGGGCGGAGGAGCTGCTCGGGCTGGCGGCGGCGCTGTTCTCGCTCGGCACCGCGGGCCTGGTCTGCAGCGTCGGCGAGGTCAACGACGCCGCCACCGCCGCCCTGATGGTCGACCTGCACGCCGCCCTCGCCCGGGGCAGCGACCCGGCCACGGCCCTGTGTGAGGTACGCCGCCAGGTCGCCGGCGACCCGGTCGCGGCGGGCACCGCAGCGGCGTTCCTCGCGCTGGGCGTGTGACCGATAGAACCCGTTCTCGTTGGGAGGGCATGCTGCGCCGTGCCCTGACGACCGTCGCCGTCCTGCTCGCCCTGCTCGGCGGCCTCCTCGCCGCGCCCCCGGCGCAGGCCGGCACGAAGCCGCTGCCGGTGCCCTACAGCTTCCTGCCCAACGCTGCGTTCGGCGGCATGCCCGGCGCCAACGCACCCGGCACCAACGACTTCACCTGCAAGCCGACCGCCGCCCACCCGCGGCCGGTGATCCTGCTGCACGGCATCCTCGGCAACCGCTCCACCAACTGGCAGACCTACGGCCCGCTGCTGAAGAACAACGGCTACTGCGTGTTCTCGCTGACCTACGGCGTCGAGTACGACGTCACCCCGGTCAACCTGTTCGGCGGCCTCGACGACATGCGGGTGAGCGCCCGCCAGCTCAAGAGGTTCGTCAAGAAGGTGCTCGGGGCGACCGGCGCGACCAAGGTCGACCTGGTCGGCCACTCCGAGGGCACGCTGATGCCACAGTGGTACCTCAAGTACCTCGGCGGAGCGAAGAAGGTCGAGAACTTCGTCGGCCTCGCGTCCGCCTTCAAGGGCACCGGCGTCGCCTCGCTCACCGGCCTCGTCGCGGGCATCCTCCCGGACGGCATCCTGCCCACGGGCTGCCGCTCCTGCCTTCAGTTCTCGCCCACCTCGACGTTCATGAAGAAGCTCCACGAGGGCGGCATGGTCCAGCCCGGCGTGCACTACACGAGCATCGTCACGAAGTACGACGAGCTGGTGCTGCCCTACACCAACGGCACCCTGCCCGGCGTCAACAACGTGGTCCTCCAGGACGTCTGCAAGCAGGACTACTCCGAGCACTTCCAGATCGCGTCGAGCCGCAACGCCGCCCAGGCCGTGCTCAACGCGCTCGACCCGGAGCACCCGCGGCCGATCCGCTGTGCCCTGGTCCTGCCGTTCGTCGGCGAGCTGATCCCCGGACTGCTCTGAGCGAGCGGGCCGCAGCCGAATAGGCTTCGGTCATGCCAGATCAGCTCAGCACCAGCCTCACTGCCCGGGAAGCCATCACGGCCGTCCAGGGGCACGAGGCCTGGGCGATCATCCGGCGCTCCACCCGCGCGGGCGACCGCGACACCGTCGGCGTCCTCGGCGGCACCCGCAGCGTGGTCGAGTCGATCATGGACATCCCGCTCGAGACCGGCGTACCGGAGCCGGGCCACATCTGCGACCGACTGGTCGCCGTACCCTTCCGCCAGGTCAGCGAGCGCGGTTTCGAGGCACACGACGACGGTACGCCGCTCGTCGTGGTCGACGTGCAGAGCGAGCACGAGTTCTCCGTGGCCGAGGTCGTCGACGCGATCGACCCGGTCGAGGTGGACTTCACCGACCGCGGCGGCTTCGAGACCTCCGACGAGGACTACGCCAAGATCGTCGCGGCGATCATCGACGGCGAGATCGGCCAGGGCGAGGGCGCGAACCTCGTCGTCGGCCGCAACTACCGCGCCGTCGTCGCCGACTTCGGCCCCGACGTCGCGCTGACCGTCTTCCGCCGGCTGCTCGAGCGCGAGCGCGGCGCGTACTGGACCTTCGTCTTCTTCACCGGCGACCGCTTCCTCATCGGCGCCTCGCCCGAGCGGCACGTCTCCGTCCACGGCGGCGACGTCCGGATGAACCCGATCTCCGGCACGTTCCACCTGCGCCCGCCCGCCGGCGAGACCCGCAGCACCGAGGCCCGGATGCGCGAGTTCCTCAAGGACGAGAAGGAGATCTACGAGCTCTTCATGGTCGTCGACGAAGAGCTCAAGATGATGTGCGACATCTGCACCGAGGGCGGCCAGGTGCTCGGCCCGTTCCTCAAGCCGATGACCCACCTGATCCACACCGAGTACCTCCTCGCCGGCCGTACGACGCGCGACGTGCGTGAGGTCCTGCGCGACACGATGTACGCCGCCACGGTCACCGGGTCGCCCGTCGAGAACGCCTGCCGGCTGATCAAGCAGTACGAGCCCGAGGGCCGCGGCTATTACGCCTCCGCGCTCGCCCTCTTCGGGCGCGACGATGCCGGCGAGCCGGTCCTCGACAGCCCGATCGTGCTCCGTACCGCCGATGTCTCGCCGGCCGGTGAGCTGAAGGTGACCGCCGGTGCCACGCTGGTGCGCGACTCCGTGCCGGCGTACGAGGTGGCCGAGACGCACGCCAAGGCCGGCGGGATCCTGTCCGCCTTCGGACTCGTCCCGCCCGCGCCGATCCCGACCACGGACATCGCCACCCTCGTCGCCGACGAGGAGGTGCTGATCGCCCTCAACGCCCGCAACAACCGGCTCTCCGGATTCTGGCTCGCCGACCAGGCCGGCACCCCGGTCGACCCGCGCCTGGCCGGGAAGTCCGCCGTCATCCTCGACGGCGAGGACGACTTCGTGAACATGCTGCGCCACATGCTCGCCCGGATGGGCATGACGAGCTCGGTGGTGCGCCACGAGGAGTACGCCGACGGCGTGCTCGACGGCTACGACCTGGTCATCGTCGGGCCCGGCCCCGGCGACCCGCGCGACGACGCCGACCCGAAGATGGGCCAGCTCCGCGCCGCCGTCGCCTGGCTGCTCGCCAACGAGAAGCCGTTCGTCGCGGTCTGCCTCGGCCACCAGGCGCTGTGCCACCAGCTCGGCATCCCGCTCGCCTACAAGGACATCGTCTTCCAGGGCACCCAGGCCACCGTGCTGCTCGACGGGCGGCCGCAGAAGGTCGGCTTCTACAACACCTTCGTGGGCCGCGTCGGTGACGACGTGGCGCTGCCGGACGGGGTGCGGGTGGACGCCGATGCCGACACCGGCGACGTCAATGCGCTGGCCGGCCCGCACTTCCGGGGCGTCCAGTTCCACGCCGAGTCGATCCTCACCGAGCGCGGCTTCGACATCGTCCACGACCTGGTCTCCGGCGTCCTGCTCTGAGCGTCCTGACGTGGAGCTGATCGCAGGGTCGCCGGCGTCGTACCTCGTGGCGGACGAGGTCGTCGAGTCCACCGCGCCCGCGATCGTCGCCCTGGCCGAGCGGCTGGGCGCGGGCGTGCTGGGCGACGTCGCCTTCGCGGCCGCCGCCTTCGCCTGGGTGCGCGACGAGATCGCTCACGCCGGCGATGCCGGTGACCCGCGGTTCGCGGTGTCGGCGACGGAGGTGCTCGCCGATGGGGTCGGCTGGTGCTACGCCAAGGCCCACCTGCTCGCCGCCGTGCTGCGAGCGGGCGGCGTGCCGACCGGCCTGTGCTACCAGTGGCTGGCCGACGGCGACGCCCACGTCGTGCACGGCCTGGTCGCCGTCCACCTCGACGGCGGCTGGCACCGCCAGGACCCGCGCGGCAACAAGCCCGGCGTCGCAGCCGAGTTCTCGCTCGGCGAGGAGCGGCTGGCCTGGCCGGTCGACGCGGCTGCCGGCGAGAAGGACTGGCCCGAGGTGCACGTCGTACCCGCTGCGGGTGTGGTCGCAGCGCTGCGGCGCGGCGAGCTCGCGGTGGAGCGATGACCACCCCCGATGTCGTGGTCGTCGACCACCGCGACTCCTACACCTGGAACCTGGTCCACCTGGTCGCCGGCGTGACCGGCGTGCTGCCGACGGTCGTCCAGTGGGACGACGCCGTCGACCTCGCGGCGTACTCCCACATCGTGCTGTCACCCGGTCCGGGCCACCCGAGCGAGTACGCCTGGGGCTTCGACGAGGGCCGGCCGGTGCTCGGCGTCTGCCTGGGCATGCAGGGCCTGGTGGTCGCCTTCGGTGGCGAGGTGGCGCGGGTCGAGCCCGCGCACGGCATGGTCGAGTCGGTGACCCACGACGGGCGCGGTGTGTTCGCGGGTCTGCCGGACCCGATCGCCGCGGTCCGCTACCACTCGCTGGCCGCGACGCGGCTGCCCGCCGAGCTGGAGGCCACCGCCTGGGCCGCCGACGGCACGGTGATGGGGGTCCGGCACCGGACCCTGCCCCTCGAGGGCGTGCAGTTCCACCCCGAGTCGGTGCTCTCCGAGCACGGCGCGCGGCTGGTCGCGAACTTCCTCGCGGTGGGAGGGTGATCGCATGGTGATCCAGGGCGAGCCCGCGGAGCTGTTCGCCCGGATCCAGGCACGCCACTCCCGCTGCCTGTGGCTCGACGGCGGCGGTGCCCGCACCTGGTCGCGGCGCCGCTCGATGCTCGGCTGGCTCGACGACGACGACGTGTCCCTGACGTACGACGCCGCCACCCGTGAGGTGACCCGTCACGCCGGCGGCCGTGCGGTGGTGGTCGGCGACGACCCGTTCGCCGTGCTGGAGGCCGAGCTGGCGGACGGTCGGCCGAGCGACCAGTGGTTCGGCTACTTCGGGTACGCCGCCCGTGCGGACCTGCCCGCCGTGCCCGACCCGGACCTGCCCGACGCCCTGTGGCTGCGGCCCTCGCACATCCGGGAGTACGAGCACCCGGTCGCCGCCCCGGCCGCCACTCTCGGGATCACCGGCGGTGAGCCGACCGCCACGCCGGCGGCGTACGCGCGGGCCTTCGCGAAGGTCCAGGAGCACCTGCACGCCGGCAACTCCTACGAGGTCAACCTGACCCACCGGCTCTGGGCGGACAGCCCGCTCAGCCCGGCGGCGGCGTACCTCCGGCTCCGGGCGCTGAATCCCGCTCCCTACGCAGGTTTCCTGCAGCACGACGTCGACGGCGCGCGGGCGTGGGTGCTCAGCTCCTCACCCGAGCGGTACGCGCTCGTCGACGAGGACCGGGTCATCGAGACCAAGCCGATCAAGGGCACCACCGCGCGCGGGAGCACGCCGGCCGAGGACGCCGCGGCCAGGGACCGGCTGGCGAGCGACCCGAAGTTCCGCTCCGAGAACCTGATGATCGTCGACCTGCTGCGCAACGACCTCGCGCTGGTGTGCGAGGTCGGGTCGGTGGACGTCCCGATCCTGATGGACGTCGAGTCCTACGCCTCCGTGCACCAGCTGGTGTCCACCGTCCGGGGAAGGCTCCGCGACGACGTGAGCACCGTCGCCGCGCTCAAGGCGCTGTTCCCCGCCGGCTCGATGACCGGCGCGCCCAAGCTGCGCACGATGGAGATCATCGAGGAGGTCGAGGCCACGCCGCGCGGCGTCTACTCCGGCGCCTTCGGCTGGGTCTCCGGCGACGGCCGCGCCGACCTCGGCGTCGTCATCCGCACCCTCGCCACGGCCGGCGACGACTACGTGCTCGGCACCGGCGGCGGGATCACCGTCGCCAGCGACGTCGACGAGGAGTGGGCCGAGACGGAGTGGAAGGCCGCCCGGCTGCTGCAGGCGATCAAGCCCTGACCGGGCCTCTCGTCGGGGTTCGACGTCGCGGCCGGGGGTAGGCGTTGGATCGTGCCCGTCGTCCAGTCCCGGATCCGCGTCCCGGTCCCGCCTGAGGTCGCCTTCGCGGTCTCCCAGACCACCGGCGCCGTGCGTCGCAGGTGGGACGTGTTCATTCGCGAGCAGCACTTCCTCGACGGGGCGACCGAGGCGGCCACGGGCGTGCGGACGTTCACGCGGCAGCGTCTGGGTCCCTCGATGGTGAGCCGCTACGTGTCCTACGCCCCGCCCCGCAACGTCGGCATGGTGATGGAGCGCGGGCCCTGGTTCTTCGAGAAGCTCGGCGCCGGCTGGCGGTTCGAGGCCGACGGGGAGGGGACCATCGCCACCTGGAAGTACAGCTTCACCTGCCGACCGCGGCTCCTCGCACCGGTCGCGGAGCGGATCGGCCGGGTCCTGCTCGGCAGGGAGATCCGGGCTCGGATCGAGGGTTTCGCCCGTGGGTGCGGTGATCCGGTCGTGCTCGCGGCGATTCGATCGGGTGAGGAGAGCTGACTCGCCTCAGTTCGCCGATGCGCTGGGGTCCGCCCCCGCCCGGGACTCGGCGGCGTGGGTGGACAGCGTGGTGAGGGTGGCGAGCACGCCGCGCACCACCCGCTTCTCGTCGTACGGCGCCGGGTCGACGACGTCGACCTGCTGGATCAGGTCGCCGTTCTGGACGAAGCCGGTGACGTAGAGCTGCTCCTTGGTCGCGTTGACGACCACGCGCGCGTCGTCGGCCTGCTCGATGGCGGGGGTACGGACGTCGGCGTCGGCCTGCTGCCCCATGGTCTTCCAGGCCTGGTCGAGGGTGCCGGGGAAGAGCAGGTAGTTGGACTTGATCACGGCGTCGCCGGTGCCCTCGGCGGGAGTGAACCGGCACTCCGGCTTGGTGGGCGTGCCGGTGTGCTCGGTCGCGTCGATGCCGAATTGCGCCTTCACGAACGCCGCATCCAGTGCGTCGCAGGGGTTCCACAGCGCAGGTGTCTCGGTCGGAAGGCTCGGCTTCGCACCGACCTTCTCGTCGCCGCACGCGGTGAGCGCGAGGGGGAGGGCGAGCGATGCCGCCACGAGAGCGGTACGACGGAGACGAGCAAGGTCAGGCATGGGGGTTGTTCTCCCGTCCGGGCAGCTTGAGCACGAGGCGGGCGCCTCCGCTGGCATTGGCGGTCGCCATCACCGAGCCCGAGTGGCGCTCCGCGACCTGGCGCACGATCGCCAGCCCGAGGCCCGATCCGGGCAGGGTGCGGGCGTCGTCGGAGCGCCAGAACCGGTCGAAGATCCGGGTCCGGTCGCCCTCGGCGATACCGGGCCCCTGGTCGTCGACGGTCAGCACGCCGTCGCTGAGTCGGACGGTCACGTGACCGCTCTCGGGGCTCCACTTGGCGGCGTTGTCGAGCAGGTTGGTCACCGCGCGCTCCAGCTCGGCGTCCTCGCCGATCACCCACCAGGGGCGGGTGAACACCTCGAACTCGATGCTGGGCGCGCGGCGTCGTACGCGCTGGACGGCGTGGTCGACGACGTCGGCGAGGTCGACCGGCTCGACCTGGACCGGCATCGGCTCGTCGCGGGCGAGCTCGGTCAGGTCGCCGATGAGGGTGGTGAGCTCCTCGATCTGGGCGCGGACGTCGTCGAGCAGCTCGTCGCGCGCGTCGGGCGGCAGGCCGCCGAAGCCGTCGGCGCTGCGGGCGGTCATGGTGAGCAGGTCGATGTTGGTGCGCAGCGCGGTCAGCGGGGTGCGCAGCTCGTGGCTCGCGTCGGCGACCAGCTGCCGCTGCCGGGTCCGGCTCGCGTCCAGCGCCACCAGCAGGTGGTTGAACGCCGTGGCCAGCCGGGCGACCTCGTCGTCGCCCTCGACGGGCAGCGGCGTGAAGTCCTCGGTGCGGGCGATCTCCTCGACCGAGCCGCTCAGTCGTCGTACCGGACGCAGGCCGTTGCTCGCCACCGCCCAGCCCGCCAGACCGGCAGCGAGGACGCCGAACACGCCGAACGCGACGGTCACCCAGCCCAGCCGACGCAGCGTCCGGTCCTGGTCGACCAGCGGCTGCGCGATGACCAGCGCCAGCCCGCTCTGCTGGGTGGGCACGGCGACCACGCGGTACCGCTCGCCGCCCAGCACGATCGTGCGCAGGCTGCGGTCGCTCTTGCCCTGCGCCACCTCGAGCTCGGACCGGCCCAGCTCCAGGGTCGGGCCGCGGTCGAGGATCCGCAGCGTGCGCTCGTTGTAGTCGAGGATCGCGATCCGGACGTCGCCCGCTCCGAGCGCCCACGAGGGGATGCCCTGCGAGCCCGCCTGCAGGAGGGTGTC
Source organism: Nocardioides sp. F233 (assembly GCF_057813895.1). NCBI lineage: Bacteria > Bacillati > Actinomycetota > Actinomycetes > Propionibacteriales > Nocardioidaceae > Nocardioides > Nocardioides sp. F233. The sequence continues at coordinate 57,211 of NZ_JBVASH010000006.1, read as the reverse complement.
GGAGGCGGCCGCCTTCTCGGCCCGGTCGACCAGTGCGTTGTCGAGCGTGTCCTGCATCTGCACGCGGGCGGTGATGTAGGCGCCCACGGCCACGAGGGCCACCGACATGCCGACCGCGATCGTGGTCAGCCAGATGACCCGGCTCGCCAGCGAGCGGCGGTAGTGCCAGCGCCCGTCCGGTCCCGGGCCCATCGCGAGGCCCCAGGAGGTCGCCATCTCTCCCTCAGCCTTGATCCACCGGAGGGTGGCGTAGCGAGCGCCGCCCCAGGGGTGTGATCGCAAGGCGTGGGCGCGACGACGTGCTTGTCCGCCCTTCGAGCGTCCGCAACGCAGCGAGCGCGCCGCTGGGGTGACGCGTAGTAGCCAGCCTCCGGTGGATCAAGGCTCAGGACTCCGTCGCGCGCAGGACGTACCCGATGCCGCGGACGGTGTGGATCAGCCGCGGCTCGCCCTCGGCCTCGGTCTTGCGGCGCAGGTAGCCGACGTACACCTCGAGGGAGTTGGCGGTCGTGGGGAAGTCGTAGCCCCAGACCTCCTCGAGGATGAAGCTGCGGTCGAGCACCCGGCGCGGGCGGCGCAGGAACATCTCGAGCAGCGTGAACTCGGTGCGGGTCAGCTCGATCAGCCGGCTGCCGCGGCGCACCTCGCGGGTGGTGACGTTCATGGTGAGGTCGGCGAAGGAGAGGACCTCCTCCTCGGCGCCGTCCTCGATCGGCGTCACCCGGCGCAGCAGCGCCCGCAGCCGGGCGAGCAGCTCCTCGAGCGCGAACGGCTTGGTGAGGTAGTCGTCGGCGCCCGCGTCGAGCCCCTCCACGCGCTCGCCCACGGCGTCGCGGGCGGTCAGCACCAGGATCGGTACGTCGTTGCCGGCCGCCCGCAGCGCCCGCGTGGCCTCGAGGCCGTCGAGCTTGGGCATCATCACGTCCATCACGACCACGTCGGGCGCGACCGCGCCGATCCCGGCGAGGGCCTCGGCCCCGTCGCCGGCCAGGTGGACGTCGTACCCGTTGAACGCGAGGGAGCGGCGCAGCGACTCCCGCACGGCACGGTCGTCGTCGACGACGAGGACGCGGTGCGGGACGGGGGTACGGGCGGGCACCCTCCCATCATGGCCGATGGGCCTGAGCGGTGGCTGAGAGGCGCTACAGGTAGCGCTGCGCGACCCGGGCCGCGCGGGCGCCGTACTGCCCGCCGAACAGGCAGGCGTGGACGAGCAGCGGGAACAGCTGGTGGTAGCCCAGCCGGTCCTCCCAGCCGTCGGCGAGCGGGCGCACCTCGTCGTACGCCGCCATCACCTGCGGCAGCTGGGGCAGGCCGAACAGCGCCAGCATCGCGAGGTCGACCTCGCGGTGGCCGCCGTACGCCGCTGGGTCGATGACGACCACGCGGTCGCCGGCCCCCCACAGCACGTTGCCGTTCCACAGGTCGCCGTGCAGGCGCGCGGGCGGCTCCTCGGGGACGATCGACGGGGCCCGGGCGGCGGCGGTCTCGATCAGCGCGGCGTCCTCGGCGCTGACGATGTCCTTGTCGCGCAACACCTTGAGGTACGGCGCGATCCGGCGCTCGGCGTGGAACTCCGCCCAGCTCGGCAGGGTGCGGTTGGGCAGGGGCAGCCGGCCGATGTAGCCGTCGGCGTCGGCACCGAACCCGGCGGCGCCGTACGCATGGGTGGCGGCGAGCGCGCGGCCGAAGGCGCCGGCGGCCTCGGCGTTGGGGCGGCCGGCCTCCACCCAGTCGAGGATCAGGCAGTCGGTGTCGACGGCGAGCACCCCGGCGGTGGCGACGCCGCCACCCGGGGTGGCCTCCGCGAGCCAGCGCAGGCCCGCGGCCTCACGGGCGAAGAACTGCGGTGGCGCCGGGCTGAGCGTCTTGAGGAAGGCGGTGCGCCCGCTGGACAGGCGCAGCTTGACCGCCGTGGAGACGTCGCCGCCGGCCACCGGCGCGGTGGCGACGACGGCAGCGCCGAGCAGCTGTTCGGCCCTCCCGGCGACGACCGGCTGGCGCGCCATCGGCTCCCCCTGTCCGGCCCGTCAGGACCGGGTCAGGCCTGGCCCTTGAGGGCGGCCGGGATCTTCGAGCCCTGCTCGATGGCGCGGGCGGGTGCCTTGACCTTCTTGAAGCTGCGGATCGCCAGGAACACCAAGAGGGCCGCGAGCAGGACGTAGAAGGCGAAGACGATCAGGAACGCCCAGTGCAGGTCGAGGCCCTGGCCGTTCCAGTTGATGAAGTAGGCGATCGCCACCGAGAGCATGATGATCGCGAGCACCAGCAGGAAGCCCGCCGCCGCGACCAGGCCGAGCCCGACGCCGCCGGCCGTCACGCTGACCTTGAGCTCGGACTTCGCGAGCTGGATCTCCTTGCGGACGAGCGTGGAGATGTCGGTCTGCGCGTCCTTGATGAGACGTCCGATGGTCGGCTCTTCGCGGAGCGGTTCGGTGGCCATGCGGCCGACCTTACCGACATCGCTAGGATCGCTACAGGTGAGCCGGGAAGTCTGGTCGGCATGTGAACGCCCCTGCCCACACGACGCCAGGAGACCCCGCCGTGTCCGAGCCCCCGCACCAGTCCTCGCACCGGTCCTCGCACCACCCCGACGATCTCTGGCGTCGCGGCCCCGTCTGGACCGCGAGCGAACGTCCCCTGGCGCGGTACGTCGCCCGCCCGTTGCGGGAGTTCCTCCACGTCGAGTCGGCGGGCTCGGTGCTGCTGCTCGCGGCCACCGTGATCGCGCTGCTGTGGGTGAACCTGCCGTTCGACGGCTGGGCGTCGGCGTACGACCACTTCTGGCACACCCCGCTCGCGCTCGAGATCGGTGACTGGCGGATCGAGGAGTCGCTGCAGCACTGGGTCAACGACGGGCTGATGACGATCTTCTTCTTCGTCGTGGGCCTGGAGATCAAGTACGAGCTGGTCCACGGCGACCTGCGCGACCCGCGCACCGCGGCGCTGCCGATCGTCGCCGCGATCGGCGGGATGGCCGTGCCGGCGCTGGTCTACGTCGCCGTCGTCGGTGGCGGCGACGGCTCGGCCGGGTGGGGCATCCCGATGGCCACCGACATCGCCTTCGCGGTCGGCGTGCTCGGGCTGCTCGGCCCGCGGATCCCGTCCGCCGCGCGGCTGTTCCTGCTCACCCTCGCGATCGTCGACGACATCGGCGCGATCCTGGTGATCGCGGTCTTCTACACCGACGACCTCTCGCTCGGCTGGCTGTTCGCCGCGCTCGCCCTGCTTGCGGTGATCGCGGTGCTGCGGGCGGCGCGGGTCTGGGCGATCCCGGTGTACGCCGTGCTCGGCATCGCCGTCTGGTTCGCGCTGCTCCAGTCCGGGGTGCACGCGACGCTCGCGGGCGTCGCCGTCGGCCTGCTCTCCCCGGCCGTCGCGCTGCTGCGCCCCTCGGTCGCCACGGAGTACGCCGTCGAGGGGCTGCGCGACAACGACCTCGACGCCGAGGAGCTGCACCGGCTGCGCTTCCTCATCGGCGAGTCCGTGCCCGTGGTCGAACGCCTGCAGACGCGGCTGCACCCGCTGTCGTCGTACGTCGTGCTGCCGGTGTTCGCCCTCGCCAACGCCGGTGTCGCCCTCGGCGACGGCGTGCTCGGTGATGCGCTGCGGGCCCCGGTCGCGCTCGGCATCGCCGCCGGCCTGGTGCTCGGCAAGCCGCTCGGCATCGCCCTCGCCTGCTTCCTCGCGATCCGCCTCGGCATCGGCCGGATGCCCGAGGGCACCTCGTGGCCGCAGGTGATCGGCATCGGCGCGGTCGCCGGCATCGGCTTCACGGTCTCGCTGTTCATTGCCGGGCTGTCCTTCCCCGGCTCCGAGCTGCTCACCGCGGAGGCGAAGGTCGGCATCCTGCTGGCGTCGGTGCTCGCGGCGGTGGTCGGCGTGGTTCTGCTGCTGCTCGCGGGTCGCGGCGATCAGAACGGGACTGCGGTCGCCAGCAGCCCCGAGCCGGTGCCCCTGCCGGACACCAGCCGGCAGAACTGAACGGCGTCGAGCTCGAGCTCCTCGCCGGCATCCCCGGCCGACCACTCGCCGCCTGCGGGTCCGGTGAGGGTCAGCCGGTAGGGCTTGCCGTGGCGCTGTGCCCACTCGGCCACGACGTCCGCGACGATGACGCCGTCGTGCTCGGGCCGCAGCGCCATCGCGGTGCCGGTGGCCTCGGCGACGTCGCTGCGGTGCATCCAGGTGTCGCGGGTCAGGATCACGTCGACGAGGTATCCCAACGCCCAGCTCTCCTCGACACCCTGGACGTCCTGCGGCATGCCCATGTCGCGTCGACGGAGGAAGGCCGGGACCATGCGGCGGCCGCGGACCGCGCGCGGTCCGACCCCGCGCACGTCGTCGAGCAACCGGGCGGGGCTGTGGTCCGCGCGCTCGCGCACCTGGACGTCGGTCAGCGCGTCGAGGAACGCGACCCCCTTCGCGGCGGCGTCCTTCCCGGCGATTCGGCGCTGGCGGGCGCCCTCGCGGATCCCGGCGGCCATCTCGGCCATGCCCACGACGTGCGCGGTCATCTGCCGCACGTCCCACAGGGTGCAGGCGGTCGGCCGGGTCCAGTCGCTCACGTCGAGCGCCGCGACGGCGTCGGCGTAGCTGCGGTACTCGTCGGCGGCGAGCGTCATGGCGGTGCTGCGGTCCAGGGCGGGCCGGCGCAACGTCCGGCGGTTCGACGGGTCCTTCTCGGTGGTGCTCATTTCCTGCTGCCTGCCTTGGGGAGGGTGGAGCTCCTCTCGGGAAGGGGGAGGAGTCCGACGGCGTCCGCGAACATGTCGATGGCCCGGTCGAGCAACCGCGCGAAGCGGTCTCCGCCCGGGTCGTTGGCGAGCTGCTGGTCGATCAGGCCGCCGATCAGGGAGATGTAGATGTCGATGTCCGCCCGGTCCGAGATGCCCTGGGCGGTCAGAAAGGCCACGCTCTCGTCGAGCACCCGGACAGCGGGTGCGTAGGACTCCGGCGTCGGCTCGAAGCCCGGGATGGTCCGCTGGTTCATCAGCTGGTGCCGGGCCAGGTCGGCGACCGCGTAGTCGAAGAACACCCGCGCCATGCGGTGCATCGCCGCCCGGGGGTGGTCCGGGAGGTCGTCGAGGGCGCGGGAGGCGTGAGCCTCGAACTCGGCCCACGCCTCGCCGTACATCGCGTCGTAGACAGCGTTCTTGGAGTCGAAGTGGGAGTACAGCGACGGCGGCTGCATCCCCACCGCGCGGGCGATGTCGCGCAGCGTGATGCTCGCGATCCCCACCTCGCGGGCCTGCGCCCACGCGGCGTCGAGGATCTCCCGGCGCGTTGCCGCACGCCGTTCGGCGATCCTATTGCGAGTTGGATTGCCTACCATAATTAGGAGAATGCGCTTCCGGTGTCCCGGGTGTCAAGGGGTGCGACGGGGGGAGAGGCCGGAACGACGAGAGCTGACGGAGGCGTCGGTGGGGTCCGTCGTGGAACGATGCCGGCGTGGGCACGATCGACGACTACCTCGCCGGACTGGACGAGACCGACCGCGCGGTGATCGAACGGGTCTACGCGATCGCGCGCGAGATGGCACCTGACGCGGAGCAGGGCACCGGCTACGGCATGCCGGCGCTGGTCCACCGCGGCAAGCCGTTCGTCTCGGTGATGCGGGCGCGCAAGCACATCGGCGTCTACCCGTTCAGCCCGGATGCGGTGGCCGCCGCCGCGCCCCTGCTGGAGGGGTTCGACCTCGCCAAGGGCACCATCCGGTTCCAGCCCGACCGGCCGTTGCCGGAGGACGCGGTCCGGGCGTTCCTCACGGCACGGCTGGCCCAGATCGAGCGCTGAGGCCCGCTCAGTCCCGAGGCAGCACCTGCGACGACCCGAGGAACCTCGTCACGCTGATCCGCAGCGCCACCCGGTTCGGGTTGGGCCGGGGCTCGCGGTAGCGGGCGGCGTACCTCTCGCAGGCGCGGGCGACCGACGCCGGGTCAGAGAGCACCTCGGCGGTGCCGATGATCGTCGACCACCGGGCGCCGTCGACCTGGCTGACCGCGAGCCGGCCGTCGCGGCGCAGGTTGGCGACCTTCTGCGAGCCGCCGTCGGTGATCACCCAGGCGCACTCCTGCTCCGGGTCGAGCACCGCGCCGACCGCGACCGCGTGCGGAGCGCCGTCGCGGTCGAGGGTGCTCAGCGTGCAGAGGTGGCGCTCGGTCCAGAACGCCGCCAGCGCGGGTGGGAGAGCGGTCCAGGTGACGGGTTCCAACACAGGCATTGCAGGTTCCTCCTCGGATATCCACCCGGGTGCGATGATGCAGTCGAACCGCGATGATCCGTCCAGACACTCGGGAGAACTCGATGGGCATCTTTCGCCAGCATGCGGGCGAGACCCGCGAAGACTACGTCCGTCGTCACTGGAACCGCTCCGGCGTCGTCGCCAACGGCGTCACACTGGTCGATCTCTACGACCGGATCCGGGCACTCGAGGCCCGGGTCGCGGAGCTGGAGGCCGAGAGCCAGGGCCGGCACGGTGGCTGAGCCGGACGCCCCCACTGCGTTCGACACCCTCTTCGCAGACGGGACCGAGGTGGCCGCGGCACGGGTGTTCGCCGACGTGTTCGCGCCGGGCGCCAAGGCGGTCCAGTCGTTCAAGGAGGTCCGGTCCAGGATCGCGGCCCTCGGCGGGGTGACCCAGCGGACCCGGTTCCTCACCACCACCGCGATGGCGGAGCCGACGTACGCGGCGGGCCTGGAGATCGTGCTGCGGTGGGAGCACGCCTACCTGGCGTCGCGGATCCCGGTCGACGGCCAGGGTCTCCACGTCGTGCTGCTCCGCGAGGGGAGCCGCGTCCAGCAGAGCGCGGACCCGTACGCCGCCGCGCTGGCCGCGCTGCGCACGACCGGTGCGCCCGACCGGGGCTGAGCCCCGGCCGGACGCGCGGACGAGACGTCAGTCCTCGGTCGAGGTGGCCTGGCCGGCGGAGATCAGGTCCATGATCGAGGCGTCGGCGAGGGTCTGGGTGTCGCCGACGGAGCGGCCCTCGGCGACGTCGCGCAGCAGGCGGCGCATGATCTTGCCGGAGCGGGTCTTGGGGAGCTCGGGGACGATCATGATCTGCCGCGGCTTGGCGATCGGGCCGATCTCCTTGCGGACGTGGTCGGAGAGCTCCTTGACGATGTCGGGACCGCCGTCGCCCGCGTCGTTGCGCAGGATCACGTAGGCGACGACCGCCTGGCCGGTGTCGGGGTCGGTGGCGCCGACCACGGCGGCCTCGGCGACCTTGGGGTGCGAGACGAGGGCGGACTCGATCTCGGTGGTCGACAGGCGGTGGCCGGACACGTTCATCACGTCGTCGACGCGTCCGAGGACCCAGATGTCGCCGTCGTCGTCCTTCTTCGCACCGTCGCCGGCGAAGTAGTAGCCCTCCTTCTTGAAGCGCGACCAGTACGTGTCGACGTACCGGTCGTCGTCGCCCCAGATGGTGCGCAGCATGGAGGGCCACGGCGAGGTGACGACGAGGTAGCCACCCGAGCCGTTGGGGACGGGGTGCCCCTCGTCGTCGACGACGTCGGCCTCGATGCCGGGGATGGCGGTCATCGCGGAGCCGGGCTTGCCGGCGGTGACGCCGGGCAGCGGGGAGATCATGATCGCGCCGGTCTCGGTCTGCCACCACGTGTCCACGACGGGGGTGCGGTCGCCGCCGATGACGTGGCGGTACCAGACGTAGGCCTCCGGGTTGATCGGCTCACCGACGCTGCCGAGGATCCGCAGCGACGACATGTCGTACTGGTCGGGGACCTCGCTGCCCTGCTTCATGAACGACCGGATCGCGGTGGGCGCGGTGTAGAACAGCGAGACCTTGTAGTCCTGGATGATCTTCCACCAGCGGCCCGGCTTCGGCGCGTCGGGCGTGCCCTCGTAGAGCACCTGCGTGACGCCGTTCGCGAGCGGGCCGTAGACGATGTAGGAGTGGCCGGTCACCCAGCCGATGTCGGCGGTGCACCAGTAGACGTCGGTCTCGGGCTTGAGGTCGAACACCGCGTGGTGGGTGTACGCCGCGCCGGTCAGGTAGCCGCCCGTGGTGTGCAGGATGCCCTTGGGCTTGCCGGTCGTGCCGGAGGTGTACATGACGTAGAGCGGGTGCTCGGCGTCGAACGCCTCGGGGGTGTGCTCGCTCGACGCGCCGTCGACGGCGTCGTGCCACCACACGTCGACCGCGTCGTCCCAGGTGCCCTCGCCGAGGTCCTGGCCGGTACGGCGGACGACGAGCACCTTCTCGACCACGTCGGTCTTGGTGCGGGCCTCGTCGACGGCGGGCTTGAGGGCGGAGGCGGTGCCGCGGCGGTAGCCGCCGTCGGCGGTGACGACGACCTTGGCCTGGCAGTCGTCGAGGCGCGAGGCGAGCGCGTCGGCGGAGAAGCCGCCGAACACCACCGTGTGGGGGGCGCCGATGCGGGCGCAGGCCAGCATCGTGACGACGGCCTCGGGGATCATCGGCAGGTAGATCGCGACCCGGTCGCCCTTGCCGACGCCGAGCGCGGTGAGCGCGTTCGCGGCCTTGGAGACCTCGTCCTTGAGCTGTGCGTAGGTGAGGTCGCGGGTGTCGCCCTCGGGCTCGCCGACCCAGTGGATGGCGACCTTGTCGCCGCGGCCGGCCTCGACGTGCCGGTCGACGCAGTTGTAGGCCGCGTTGAGCTTGCCGCCGACGTACCACTTCGCGAACGGCGGGTTGTCCCAGTCGAGGACCCGGTCCCACTTGGTGTCCCAGGACAGCCGCTCGGCCTGCTCGGCCCAGAAGCCCTCGCGGTCGGCCCTGGCGGCGGCGTACGCGTCGGCCTTCACGTTGGCGTCGGCCGCCAGCTCGGCCGGCGGCTCGAAGCGCCGGTCCTCCTTCAGCAGGTTGGCCAAGGTCTCGGCGTTGTCGCTCACGGTTCTCTCCTGATCGAGTCGGGTGCCACAGGTCACATTAGGACCCACGGGAAGTCTGGTCACCAGGGGTTGCACGGGGGTTGCTCGTGCCGGAGGCCGGGACGGGTTCCTTCCGTCCCGGCCTCCAGGTCGGTGGTGGTGCGGCGGGTCAGTGCTGGACGGCCTGCTCGGCGCCGGCGCCGGTGAGGGCGCGCACCTCGAGCTCGGTGAACCGCTCCTCCGCGGCCGGTTCCCTCGAGGTGACCGTGCCGAGCCAGCCGAAGAAGAAGCCGAGCGGGATCGACAGCAGGCCCGGGTTCTCGAGCGGGAACCAGTGGAAGTCCACGCCGAGCGGGAACAGCGCCTTGCTGATGATCTCGCCGTCCGGCGTGATCGCCGTCTTGCCGGAGACGACCGGCGAGAAGAACACCAGCGTGATCGCGGAGACCAGGCCGCCGTAGATGCTCCAGGTGGCGCCCCGGGTGTTGAAGCGCTTCCAGAACATGTTGTAGACGATCGACGGCAGGTTGGCCGAGGCCGCCACCGCGAAGGCGAGCGCCACGAGGAACGCGATGTTGAGGTTGCGGGCGGGGATGGCCAGCAGGATCGCGACGACGCCGAGCCCCGCCGCGGCGTACCGCGTCACCTTGATCTCCTCGGCCTCGGTGGCCTGGCCCTTGCGGATGACCGAGTTGTAGATGTCGTGCGCGACCGAGGTCGACGACGTCAGGGTCAGGCCGGCGACCACCGCGAGGATGGTCGCGAAGGCGACCGCGGAGATCAGGGCGAGCAGGATCGCGCCGCCCGTCGAGCCGGCGCCACCTCCCACCGCCTCGGCGAGGAGCGGCGAGGCCAGGTTGCCCTCGCTGGCGGCGACGTCGCTGCCGACGCCCGTCTTGAGCAGGGCCGCGGCACCGAAGCCGAGGACCAGCGTGAACAGGTAGAAGACGCCGATCAGGCCGATCGCCCAGAGCACCGACTTCCGTGCGTCACGCGAGGTCGGGACGGTGTAGAAGCGGACCAGGATGTGCGGCAGGCCCGCCGTACCGAGGACCAGGGCCAGGCCCAGGCTCAGGAAGTCGAGCTTGTGGGTCGTGTCGATGCCGTACTTCAGGCCGGGCTCGAGGAAGCCGGGCTTGCCCGAGTTGCTGGACGCCGCGCCGAGGAGCTCGGAGAGGTTGAAGTCGAACTTCGCCAGCACCATCACGACGATAACGGCTGAGCCGATCATCAGCAGCACGGCCTTGACGATCTGCACCCAGGTGGTGCCCTTCATGCCGCCGACCGTGACGTAGACGATCATCAGCGCGCCGACGCCGGCGATGACCGCGCTGATGGCGAGGGTGTTCTCCTTGTCGATGCCGAGGAGCAGCACGACCAGGCTGCCCGCGCCGACCATCTGCGCGAGCAGGTAGAAGATCGACACGACGACCGTCGAGGTCGCGGCCGCGGTGCGGACCGGGCGCTGCTTCATCCGGTACGCCAGCTGGTCGGCCATCGTGTACCGGCCCGAGTTGCGCAGCATCTCGGCGACCAGCAGCAGGGCCACCAGCCACGCGACGAGGAAGCCGATCGAGTAGAGGAAGCCGTCGTACCCGGCCAGCGCGATCGCGCCGGAGATGCCGAGGAAGGACGCGGCCGACATGTAGTCGCCGCCGATGGCGAGGCCGTTCTGGAAGCCCGAGAACGAGCGGCCGCCGGCGTAGAAGTCCGCCGCGCCGCTGGTCTGGCGGCTGGCACGGATCGTGATGAAGAGGGTCAGTGCGACGACGCCGAGGAAGAGGCCCGCGGTGAGTACCTGGTGGTCCATCAGTGCTCGCTCCTGCCGTGGGAGGCCTTGCCGGCCAGGGACACGAACCGCTCGTCGAGCTCGCGGGCGAGCGGGTCGAGCTTCTTGGTCGAGTAGCTGCTGTAGAGCCAGGCCAGCAGGAACGTCGTCGCGAACTGCAACAGGCCCAGGACCAGGGCGACGTTGATGTTGCCGACGACCTTGGTGCTCATGAAGTCGGTCGCCCACATCGAGAGCACGACGTAGGTGAGGTACCAGGCGAGGAAGGCCGCGGTCGCGGGGAACGCGAAGCCCCGGTAGCGGCGCTTCAGCTCGGCGAACTCCGGTGAGGCGTGGAGCTCGTCGTACACGGGATCATGGCGCGTTGTGGCGGCATGGGGGTCATGGGGCGAGATGTCGGACGTCACGACGGGCCTCCTCGGGGTGGTGGTGTGACCGGGGTCACGGGCTTCCTCCGACGCTAGGAGCGGTGGTGCGGGGCCCGGGAGGGGTGCGGTCCGGCTGCGCGCCGAGTGGGTCGGGGTTGTCGACCAGCGGTCGGTACGACGCGACGAACGGTCGGTCCGCACGGGGATCGCCGCTGTTCACCTCGACGACAGCCGCGGGCCACCGGGGCGGGGTTGGCTGGGCCGGCTGGGCCCCCATCTCCCCGCCTCACCGAAAGAGCTCTCACGATGACCGCTACTCGTCGCACCATGCTCGCCGGCGGTGCCGCCGGCGTCGGCTTCGCCGTCACCGGCGCCATGCCCTCCCTCGCTCAGGCCACGCCCGGCCGCGGCGACGACAACCGCGGCCGCGGCCGCGGCAACGGCGTCACCCCGTTCCCGCCGCTGCAGGACGACCCCGCCGGGCTGCTCGCGCTGCCGGCCGGCTTCTCGTACGCGGTCGTCACCCGCGCCGGCGTCACCCGCCTCGACGAGGGCGCCCTGACGCCCAACGCGCACGACGGCACGGCCGTGTTCTCGACCGGCCGCGGCCGCTACCGCCTGATCCAGAACCACGAGCTGAAGGCGGGCTCGCCGCTCGGCGTACCGCACATCGCGGGCACGGTGTACGACGAGGGCGCGGTCGACGCCGGCGGCTGCACCGTGATCCGCACCGATGACCGGGGCCGCAACCTCGGCGAGACCGTCGGCATCTCCGGTACGTCGACCAACTGCGCCGGCGGCCCGACGCCGTGGGGCACCTGGCTGACCTGCGAGGAGACCGAGGACCGCGCCGGCAAGGCGTGGAGCGGCAACGGCAAGAGCGGTACGTACGCCAAGGACCACGGCTACGTCTTCGAGGTCTTCCACGACGGCCGCACCAACCCGAAGCCGATCAAGGCGTTCGGCCGGTACGCCCACGAGGCGCTCGCCGTCGACCGTGCCCGCAAGCACGTCTTCCTGTCCGAGGACGCCTCCGGCCCGAACGGCCTGTTCTACCGCTGGTCCGCGCCGCGCGGCTTCGAGATGGGCCCGAACCTCGCCGACCGCCTCGCTGACGACGCCGGCGTCCTCGAGGCGATGCAGATCCTGATGCCCGACGGTTCGGTCCTCCCCGATGTCGCGTACCTGACCTCCGCCCAGCTCGGCCTGCCGTTCCCCGTGCAGTGGAAGGCCGTCCCGGACCGCGACGCCCGGACCACCTCGGTGCGCAAGCAGTTCGCCGCTTCCGGCGAGGTCACCCGCGGCAAGAAGTTCGAGGGCGTGTGGGGCACCGACCGCGGCGTGTACGTCGTCAACTCCTACGCCTTCTCCGACGGCGACCTGCCCGCGGACGCCGTACCTCACGACGGGATGGTCTGGTTCTACGACTACCGGGACGAGACCATCCAGCTGGTCAGCTACTTCCCGCACCAGAAGACCGCCGCCTCCGGCGCCGTCGCGAAGTACGACGACCTGACCTTCGACGGCCCCGACAACGTCACCGTCACCCCCTGGGGCTCGCTCGTGCTCGCCGAGGACGGCGCCGGTGCCTCGCACGTGCTGTCCGCGACGCCGTACGGGCCGACGCAGGCGATCGCCCGGAACATGCTCAACGACTCCGAGTTCACCGGCCCGACGTTCTCCGAGGACGGCAAGGTGCTGTTCGTGAACATGCAGACCCCCGGGCTGACGTTCGCGATCACCGGGCCGTGGGAGACCTACCTGCCCTGACGCGTCGTCAGGGCGGTTCCGCTGGGCGAGAGCCCGGTGCGTCGACGACCTCCCCGCGGCTACCGTCGCGGGGAGTCGATCGCACCGGGCGATCAGCCCTGCCCCGGGAGCAACCTTGTCGATCCGAAGCCTGAACCACGCTGTCCTGTTCGTCTCCGACGTCGAGCGCAGCGTCGAGTTCTACTGCGACGTCCTCGGCTTCGAGAAGCTGCCCTTCGACTTCCCCGGCGGCGCCTTCCTCCGCGGCAAGAACTCCGCCAACGACCACGACCTCGGCCTCTTCCAGGCGCGCTCCCCGCGCTCGGCCGACGGCGCCGTCGGCCTGTACCACCTGGCCTGGGAGGTCGAGACCCTCGCCGACATGGTCGCCGCGCGCGACCGGCTCGCGGCCGCCGGTGCGCTGACCGGCATGGCCAACCACGCCAGCACCAAGGCCCTCTACTGCCGCGACCCCGACGGCATCGAGTTCGAGGTCACCTGGCTGGTCCCCGACTCCCGCCTGCGCGAGGAGCTGGTCCCCGGCGTCGCGCCCACCCGCGCGCTGGACCTCGACGCCGAGATCGCGACGTACGGCGCCGACACGCCGGGTGGGCCGCGGGCCGACCTGGCGCTGATGGCCGAGCTGCTGGGGCAGACGAAGTAGCGCCGCGCGCTCGCCTCTGCCGTGGCTGTAACACGCCGTCCATGCGACTGGTCGCCGGTTCTCCGCAGAAATCGGGCCGAAATCGCGGCCTTTCTGCTGACAACCGCCGAGTAGTGCGGTGGACGGCGTGTTACAGCGCTACGTGACGCGCGCCACCCGAGACGGGGCTGGCACGCCCCTTCGCCGATCTGCTTAGGTAAGGCTTACCTGATCTCGGACGAGGAGTGCCTGCCGTGCCCCAGCTCCCTCTGCACCACGTGTTCCACCCTGACCACGCCGACCACTACGCCGCGACGCTCGGCGAGGGGCTCGACCACCTGCTGCGCCAGCTCAAGGGGGTGGCCGGGCCCGCGACGGGACTGAGCCCCGACGAGGCCGAGCAGCGGGTCGCGGAGGTCGACCTCGAGCGGCCGCTCGACGACCCGGGCCAGGTGCTCGCGGAGATCTCGCGGCTGTGGCTCGACGACGCGGTCTGGTTCCACGAGCCGTCGTACGCCGCGCACCTCAACTGCCCGGTCGTCGTGCCGGCGCTGCTGGCCGAGCTGTTCGTCGCGTCGGTCAACAGCTCGCTCGACACCTTCGACCAGAGCGTCGGCGGGACGTTCATCGAGCGCCGGCTGATCGACTGGACCGCCCGCAGGATCGGCTTCGGTGACGAGGCGGACGGGGTGTTCACCAGCGGGGGCAGCCAGTCCAACCTGCAGGGGCTGCTGCTCGCCCGCGGCCGCCACGAGCGGGTCCCCGCCGAGCGGCTGCGGATCCTGGCGTCGGCCGAGAGCCACTTCTCGGTGCAGAAGTCCGCGCGGCTGCTCGGGCTCGGGGACGAGTCGGTGGTCAGCGTGCCGACCGACGAGCGGCACCGGATGGACCCGGCTGCGCTGGAACGCTCGCTCGCCGCCTGCGCCGACCTCGGGCTGCGGCCGATGGCGATCGTCGCCACCGCCGGGACCACGGACTTCGGCGCGATCGACCCGCTCGAGCAGGTCGCAGACCTGGCCGTGGCGTACGACGCGTGGTTCCACGTCGATGCGGCGTACGGCGGCGGGCTGCTCGTCTCCCCGACCCGCCGGGCGAGGCTGCAGGGGATCGAGCGCGCGGACTCGGTGACCATCGACTTCCACAAGACGTTCTTCCAGCCGGTGTCGTCGAGCGCGATCATCGTCCGCGACCGCGCGACGCTGCGCCCGGCGACCTGGCACGCCGACTACCTCAACCCGCGCGAGGCCACGAACCCCAACCAGGTCGACAAGAGCCTGCAGACCACGCGCCGCTTCGACGCGCTCAAGCTGTGGGTGACGCTGCGGACGATGGGCCCCGACCTCGTCGGCCAGTACGTCGACGCGGTGATCGACCTCGCGTCCGCCGTCCACGACTCCCACCGCGACACCGACGACCTCCGGTTCGCCGCAGCCCCCGAGCTGAGCACCCTCGTCCTCCGCTACGTCCCGCACGGGCCGCCGCTGGAGGAGAAGGAGAGCGCTGCGCTCAACAACGCGATCCGCGAGGCGCTGTACGCCTCGGGTCGGGCGATGGTCGCGGCCACCAAGGTCGACGGGGTGCAGCACCTCAAGCTGACCCTGCTCAACCCGATGGCGACGGTCGAGGACATCACGGGGGTCCTCGACCTCGTCCGGGAGACGGGTGCCCGGCTCGCACCGGCGCAGCTGGAGGCGGCCCGGTGATCACGCACGACTTCGTCGGCATCGGCCTCGGCCCGTTCAACCTCGGCCTCGCCTGCCTGACCGATCCGCTCCGCAGCAGCGACGACCTCGACGGTGTCTTCCTCGAGGCCCGCGACCGGTTCGCCTGGCACCCCGGCATGCTGCTCGACGACGCGACCCTCCAGGTCCCGTTCCTCGCCGACCTCGTCACCATGGCCGACCCGACCTCGCGCTGGTCGTTCCTCAGCTACCTCAAGCAGGCCGGCCACCTCTACCCGTTCTACATCCGGGAGAGCTTCTACCCGCTGCGCAAGGAGTACGACGACTACTGCCGCTGGGCCGCCGAGCGACTGCCGTCCGTGCGGTTCGGGCAGCAGGTCACCGGCGTCGAGCACGACGGGACGGCGTACGTCGTGACCTCCTCCACCGGCGAGCGGCACCGCACCCGCCGCCTGGTCCTCGGCATCGGCACCACCCCGCGCGTTCCCGAGCCGCTCCGCCCACTCCTCGAGCACGGCCGGGCGACCCACTCCGCCGACTACCTCGCCCGCAAGGCCGAGCTCCAGCAGCAGGACCGGATCACGATCGTCGGCAGCGGCCAGAGCGCCGCCGAGATCTACCAGGACCTGCTCACCGAGGCGCCCGACCACGGCTACGAGCTGGTGTGGCTGACGCGCAGCCCGCGGTTCTTCCCGATGGAGTACACCAAGCTCACGCTCGAGATGACCTCGCCGGAGTACGCCGAGTACCACCGCGCCCTCCCGATCGACACCCGCGACCGGCTGGCCCGCGAGCAGCGCCACCTGTTCAAGGGGATCAGCGGCGACCTGGTCGACGCGATCTTCGACCTGCACTACCAGCAGCGGGTCACCGGCACCGGCCCGAGCACCACGCTGCTCACGCACACCGAGGTCAGCTCCGCCCGCCCGCTGCCGGGTGGCGGCAGCGAGCTCGACCTGCTCCACGTCGAGACCGGCGAGCCCTTCTCCCTGCAGACCGGTGGTCTGGTGCTCGCGACCGGGTACGCCCCCACGCAGCCGGCCTTCCTCGACGGCATCCGCGACCGGATCCGGTACGACGCCCGCGGCCGCTACGACGTCGCCGCCGACTACTCGGTCGACGTCAACGGCGGCGAGGTCTTCGTGCAGAACGCCGAGGAGCACACCCATTCCCTTCTCGCGCCGGACCTCGGCATGGGCCCGTACCGGAACTCGGTCATCGTCGCCGCCATGCTCGGCCGCGAGGTGTACCCGATCGAGAAGCGGATCGCCGTGCAGACCTTCGGCGTCCCCGACCACCTGCGTCTCGAGACGGTTGCTGCGCAACCTCCTCGACGACCGGCGGAGGTGAGCTGAATGCAGATCACCCTCGAGCCGCTCGACGTCGAGCGCGACCTCGACCTGCTCCGTGCCTGGGTCACCCACCCGCGTTCGGCGTACTGGATGATGCAGGGCGCCAGCCGCGCCGACGTCCGCGTCGAGTACGCGCGCATCGCGTCCGATCCGCACCATGACGCCTGGCTGGGGCGGGTCGACGGCCGGCCGACCTTCCTCGCCGAGACCTACGACCCCGCGCACTCCCTGCTGGCCGACCTCCCCGAGGTCCGCGCCGGCGACCTGGGCATGCACGTCCTCGTCGCGCCGCCGACCGGCCCGGCGCTCGCGGGGCTCACGACGGCGGTCTTCGACGCGGTGATGGAGCACTGCTTCGCCGACCCCGCCGTGCAGCGGGTCGTCGTCGAGCCGGACGCCCGCAACGCGAAGATCCGGGCCAAGAACGTGGCCGCGGGCTTCGTCGAGCTCCGCGAGATCCCACTGCCGGGCAAGACCGCGATGCTCTCGGTGTGCACCCGCGCGGCGTTCGAGACCACGCGCTCGGCCGACCACCTCGCGCCGGACCTGATGGACCGCGCCCAGCGGCACCTGGTGGCCAAGGCGCTGGGGGAGCTCGCGCACGAGCGGCTGATCGCCCCCGCGCCCGTCCCGGGCGAGGAGCGGTGGCGGGTCGAGGCCAGCCCGTCGTCGTACACCTTCACGGCGCGACGGCACCTGCTCGACCACTGGGTCGTCGACCCCGCCTCGATCGAGCGGCTTCGTGACGGCGCCCCGGCCCACCCCGACGCGCAGGAGCTCATCGCCGAGCTGGCGCCCACGCTCGGCATCCCGGACCAGCTGCTGCCGACGTACCTCGAGGAGATCGCCTCCACCCTCGCCGCCGGCGCCTGGAAGCTGCGGCGCCGCAGTCTCCCGGTCGCCGGGCTGGTCGACGCGGGGTACCAGGAGATCGAGTCCGCGATGACCGAGGGGCACCCCGCGTTCGTCGCCAACAACGGGCGGATCGGGTTCAGCCTCGACGACTACCGCGCCTACGCCCCCGAGACCGGGCAGTCCGTCCGGCTGCACTGGCTGGCCGCCCGTCGCTCGCTGACCCATCTCTCGCTGGTCGCGGACGGCTCCGAGGCCGGGCTGTACGACGGCGAGCTGGCGCCCGGCGCACGCCATCGTTTCGCCGGCCGGCTCCGCGCCCTCGGCCTGGACGCGGACGACTACCTCTACCTGCCGGTCCACCCGTGGCAGTGGCAGCACAAGCTGGCGATCACCTTCTCTCCCGACGTCGCGCGCCGCGACCTCGTCCACCTCGGCGAGGGCGACGACGACCACCACCCGCAGCAGTCGATCCGGACGTTCTTCAACGCCAGCCGGCCCGAGCGGCACTACGTGAAGACCGCGCTCGCCATCCAGAACATGGGCTTCGTGCGCGGGCTCTCGCCTGCGTACATGGCGGCGACGCCGGCCATCAACGACTGGGTCGCCTCCCTCGTTCGTGCTGACGGGGAGCTGCAGGACTGCGGCTTCGAGGTGCTCCGCGAGCTGGCGGCGATCGGGTACACCGGCGACGCCTTCCACCGCACGGCCGGCCCGTCGCCGTACCGGAAGATGATCGCGGCGCTGTGGCGCGAGAGCCCCGTCCCGCGCACCCCCGACGGCGAGCAGCTGACCACCATGGCCGCGCTGCTGCACCGCGACGCCGCCGGCGACGCGCTCGTCACCGCCTGGATCAAGGCGTCGCCGGTCGACGCGGCGACCTGGGTCCGGGCGTACCTCCGCGCGTACCTCCGCCCGCTCGTGCACTGCCTCTACGCCTACGACCTGGCCTTCATGCCGCACGGCGAGAACCTCCTGCTGCGGCTGCGCGACCACATCCCGGTCGGCGCGTTCATGAAGGACATCGGCGAGGAGGTCGCCGTGATGGGCGACGTGCCGCTGCCCGCCGAGGTCGAGCGGATCCGCGGCGACTTCCCCGACGACGTCAAGGCGCTCGCGATCCACACCGACGTGTTCGACGGGGTGCTGCGCTTCGTCGCCGCGATCCTCGACGAGGACGGCACGCTGCCGGCCGCGGAGTTCTGGGCGATCGCCCGCGCCACCATCGAGGAGCACGCGGCCGACCACCCCGAGCTCGCGGAGGCGGCGGCGTCGTACGACCTGCTGCGGCCCGAGTTCCGGCACAGCTGCCTCAACCGGCTCCAGCTGCGCAACACCTTGCAGATGGTCGACCTGACCGACCAGGCCGAGTCGCTCATCTTCGCCGGGACGCTGGCCAACCCGGTCGCGGTGCAGCCGTGATCGTCCGTGACGTCCACGGAATCCCCCGTGTCGTCGGGGCTTCCGTGCTCGAGGTGGCCCGCGAGCAGGGCCGAGCCACCGCCCAGGACCGGGCCTGGCAGCTCGAGGTCGAGCGCCGCCGGGCCGAGGGGACCTGCGCCGAGCTGTTCGGCGTGACCGCGCTGGAGTGGGACGTCCTGGCCCGCCGCGCACTGCTCGTCGACCTCGCCCGCCGGGCGTATGCCGCGCTGTCACCGGAGAGCCGCACCTTCGTCGACGCGTACGTCGACGGGGTCAACGAGGTCGTCGACCGCCCCTGGCGCCCGTGGACGCCCCTTGCCGTCTTCGCCGTGCAGCACCTGCTCTTCTCCGGCTTCCCCAGCCAGCTCTGGCGCAAGCACCTCGCCGCGACCGCCGGCGAGGAGTCGCTCCCGCTGTTCCGCGCCGAGGGCCTGCCCGGTGGCAGCAATGCCCTCGTCGTCGACGGCTCGCTCACGGCGAGCGGGCTCCCGATCGTCGCCGGCGACCCGCACCGGGTGATCGAGGCGCCCGGTTGCTACGCCCAGGTCCGACTGGTCTGCACCGACCCCGACGACCCCTTCGACGTCGCCGGCCTGACCTTCGTCGGCGTCCCGGGGGTCCAGCACTTCGGCCACGCCGGTGACGTCGTCTGGGGGATCACGAACGCCGTGGCCGACGACGAGGACGTGTACGCCGAAGAGCTGGTCCGCCACCAGGACGCCGTCATCGCCCGCGGTACGTCGGGCTGGGGGCCCGTCGCGCGGCGGGTCGAGCAGGTGCGGATCCTGGTCGGCGAGGACCGGTACGACGTGCACGAGGTCGAGGTCCTGGTCACCGACCGCGGACCGGTCGTGCTCGGCGGGCCGGGGGAGCCGGAGACCTACAGCCTGCGCACGCCGGCCTACGTCCTCGGTGACCTCGGCCTCGACGCGATCCTCCCGCTGCTGCGCGCCCGCACGACCGCCGACGTCACCAGCGCCTTCGCCGGTTGGGTGGGACCGGTCGACAACCTGGTCGTCGGCGACCGGCACGGCGCGACCGAGCACCGCGTCGTCGGCCGGATCCCCGAGCGGGACGCCGACCGCCGCTGGACCGGCGGCTGGGTCACCGGCCTGCCGCGGCGGACGGGGCCGGTGCTCGTCACCGCCAACGACCGCGCCACCCCGGCCTTCGAGCGGGTCGGGACCGACTTCGCCCCGCCCCACCGCGCCCGCCGGATCCGCGGCCTCCTCGACGACCTCGCCGCCGACGGACCGCTCACCTCCGAGGCCGTCGCCGCCGTCCTCGCCGACGACCGTCAGACCGCAGGTGCCGCCCTCCTCGACACCATCACCTCCCTCCTCGACCTCACCGGACCGGCCGCCACACTCCGCGATCGTCTGCTCGCCTGGGACCGCCGGATGGCGGCCGACAGTGTGGACGCCGCCCTCTTCGCCCGGGTCCGCGCCGCCGTCGTCGAGAGCCTGCACGCCACCCCCGCGCTCGCCGGCGTCGACGGGTCGCCGCACGGGGAGCTGTTCGCGCCGTGGTTCGACCTGCGCAGCCGGCTCCGCCTCTGCCTGCCCACGATCCTCACGGCCGAGAAGCCGTTCGGCGTCGACGCGTTGCAGGTCGTGGCCGCTGCGCTCGAGCAGGTCGCAGCGCAGCCGGAGCCCGCGCCGTGGGGGGCCGACCACGTCGTCGTACCCCTCACCCCGCACCAGCAGCTCGGCCTGCCCGCACCCGACGGCACCGCGCCGCCCTCCGTCCCCCTGTCCGGCGACGACGACTGCGTCCTCGCCACGCGCGCGCTCGGTGGCACCGGCGCCTGCGTGCACGGCCCCGTCGCCCGCTGGGTCTGGGACCTCGCCGGTGACAGCCGCTGGGTCGTCCCGCTCGGCGCATCCGGGGACCCGGCGTCCCCGCACCACCACGACCAGCAGACCACCTGGGCCGCCGGCGGCACCCTCCCCGTGAACCACCCCCTGGAGCAGCCATGAGCATCACCGTCCGCCCCGTCGACCCCGCCGCCGACGCGGCCCTCCTGCACGCCTGGGTGACCCAGCCGCGCGCGGAGTTCTGGGGCATGACAGACCACTCGGTCGAGGACGTCGCGCTGGTCTACGCGTACATCCACGACCAGGCCCACCTCGCGGCGTACCTCCTCCTCTCCGACGACCACCCCCTCGGACTGCTGCAGACCTACGACCCCGCCGTCGACGAGATCGGCCAGTGGTACGACCGCGCCCCCGGCGACGTCGGTGTCCACCTCTTCCTGGCCGACGACCCGCGCCGCGCCGGCCGCACCCCCGACGTCATCGCCGCCGGGCTCGACCTCGTCGCCCACCTGCCCGGCTGCCGCCGGCTCGTGTTCGAGCCCGACGCCCGCAACGCCGCGTCGGTCAGCCTCCTCGAGCGCCTCGGGTGCACCCGAGGCCCGCTCGTCGAGCTGCGCACGAGCATCGCCGAGAAGCTGGCGCAGTTCATCTTCCTGGACCGCGAGCAGGCACTGCTGACCGCTCGCGGATTCGCTTCGTCAGGCCAGTAGCGCCGGCAGGTCGAGCTCGACCGGGCCCAGGTCGGCGACCTCGACCGTCCCCGTCGGACTCTCGTCGGTGAGCGACAGGCCGATGTCCCAGTGCTCGCTGGCGTTGACCAGGACCGTGAGCGTGCGGGCCGTCCGGTCCACGATCCAGTAGTGCGCGATGCCGGCCCGACGGTAGTCGTCGGTCTTGCGGAAGAGATCCTCGTCGCGGGTCCATCGCGAGAGGATCTCCACGACGAGCACAGGGACTGAGGGTGACCACCACTCGTCGTCGCGCTCGACCTGCAGGGCCAGGTCGGGGACGCGGAGCGAGCCGGTGGGGAGTTCGAGCCCTCGCTCATAGGTCAAGAACGCGTCGGGGAAGGCCTGACGCAGCACCACGACGAGATTGACGCCCACGTGGTTGTGTTCGCCGCGCGCCGGTGGCGTCACGAGCGCGACCCCGTCGACGTACTCCGCCCGAACCTTCTCGGGTATCCGATCGAACTCGTCCCGGGACATGGGGATTCGCTCAAAGCGCTCCGCGTAGGCGACATCCATCGCTGAATCCTGACGAATCGACACATCGGTCTCCTCCAGTGTGCACGCAACTCCCGAGACGGAGAAGCGAACCCGACCCTCATCGCGGGGTCCGACACAGACCCCGCGCGCTCTCCACAACCGTGATCCCGTGAGGCGCGTGAGCCCGTGAGACGGAGTTGACGAGACGAAATCTGCAGGCACATCGCGCCGAAACCGCGGAGGCACAGGCTCAGGGACAACAACCGGACCTCTGCCCGCCAGGAGCCTGAGATGACCCTCACCAGTCCCAGCGGTGGCGACCTCGCCGCCCGCGCACCCGAAGCACCCCTCCGCCGACGGAAGGGTCGCTGGATCGACGACTGGCGCCCGGAGGACAGGCAGTTCTGGGAGGAGACCGGCGCGCCGATCGCCAAGCGCAACCTGATCTGGTCGATCTTCGCCGAGCACCTCGGCTTCTCGGTGTGGCTGATCTGGAGCGTCAGCTCGGCGTTCCTGCTCGCCCAGGGCTTCACCTTCACGCCCCAGCAGCTGTTCTTCCTCGTCGCGATCCCGAACCTCGTCGGAGCGCTGATCCGGGTGCCCTACACCCTCGCGGTCGGCACGTTCGGCGGGCGGAACTGGACCATGGTCAGCGCCGGCCTCCTGCTCGTCCCGACCCTGGGCTTCGCCTGGTTCGTCACCCAGCCCGGCACGCCGTACGCCGTCTTCTGCGTGATCGCCGCGACCGCCGGTTTCGGCGGCGGCAACTTCGCCAGCTCGATGGCGAACATCAACTTCTTCTACCCCGCCCGCCTCAAGGGCTCGGCGCTCGGCCTCAACGCGGCCGGCGGCAACCTCGGTGTCGCGATCATCCAGTTCTTCCTGCCGGTGATCGTGGGCGGCGCCGGCATCTTCGGCCTGGTGAAGGCCAGCGAGGGCGGGATCCACCTCGAGCGCGCCGCGTTCGTGTACGCCGGGCTGGCTGTCGTGGCCGTGCTGGCCGCCTGCTTCCGGATGGACAACCTCTCCAACGCGAAGACCGACACCCGCCAGCAGCTGAGCGTGCTCAAGCACAGGTACACGTGGGTGATGTCGTTCCTCTACATCGGCACCTTCGGTTCGTTCATCGGCTACTCCGCAGCCATGCCCCTGCTCATCAAGCTCAACTTCTGGCGCCAGCCGGTCCCCGCGGTGCACGGCATCGGCATCAACTTCGCGTTCTACGCCTTCCTCGGTGCGCTCGTGGGCTCCGTCGCCCGCCCGCTCGGCGGCTACCTCGCCGACCGGTTCGGCGGTGGCCGGATCACGCTGATGGCGTTCGGCGGCATGGTGCTCGGCACGCTCGGCATCCTGGTGACCCTCGGCATGCTCGAGCCGCTCCCGCCGGCTCCCGACAAGGCGACCCTCGCGAAGATCGCCGCCGACCCCGCCGCGTTCCAGTTCCCCGACGCCGTGCGCACCGCGGTCGAGTCCAACGCCGACGTGTTCCCGCTGTTCCTCGGCATCTTCCTGTTCGTCTTCGCCTGCACCGGCATCGGCAACGGCTCGACGTACAAGATGATCCCGGCGATCTTCCGCACCGACGCCGAGCGCGCCACCGCCGCCGGCACCCCCGAGCGCGAGCTCGCGCTGCTCGACGGCACGAAGAGGTCGTCGGCCGCGGTCGGCATCATCGGCGCCGTCGGCGCGATCGGCGGATTCCTCATCCCGATCACGTTCGGCTCCCCGTGGGTGACCGACCCGCTGGCCGCCACGAAGGCCGCCTTCGTCGTGTTCACCTGCTTCTACGTGGCCTGCACGCTCGTCACCTGGACGGTCTTCCTGCGGAAGCCGTCCGCCGCCAAGGCCGAGCGGGGGTACGCCGGGCTCGGGCTCTGACTGCTCTGCTGGAATGGGGCGATGCGCACCCTGGCACTCGTCCTCCTGCTGATCCTGCTCCCCGCGTCGCCGGCCACCGCGGCCGGCAGCGCGGGGAGCACAGCCATGGGGCCGCTGCCCTCAGCGGCCCAGTGGCAGGCCGACGTCCGGGCCGTCTACGCGAAGAAGCGCCCGGGCGCCTACCTCACGGAGCGGGCGGCCAGCGGCGAGAAGCGCCTGGCCGTCGTGCTCGACATCGACAACACCTCCCTGGCCACCCACTACGCCTGGCCCGCGCCGATCAAGCGGACCCTCAAGCTCACCAGGAAGGCCGAGAGCCGCGGCATGGCGGTCGTCTTCGTCACCGGCCGCTTCGAGGACAGCCTCGCCAACGTGACGAACGCCCTCGACGCGGCCGGGTACCACCACGACGGGATCTGCGGGCGTCGCCACGGTGAGGCGATCGCCGACGGCAAGCAGCGCTGCCGCGCTCAGTACGCCGCGCAGGGCTGGACGTTCGTCCTCAACGTCGGCAACCGCAGCACCGACTTCGTCGGCGGTGACTACGAGCGCAAGCTGCGGCTGCCCAGCTACGGCGGCGCGCTCAGCTGAGCCCGTGCGCGGTGCAACTACCGAATTCGTCGTCAGACCGGCCTGGTCGCGACCAATTCGGTAGTTGAACCGTTCCGCACTCAGATGACGCCGAGGGCCAGCATCGCGTCGGCCACCTGGATGAAGCCCGCGATGTTGGCGCCGGCGACGTAGTTGCCCGGAGCGCCGTACGTGTCGGCGGTCTCGAGGCAGCGGGCGTGGATGCCGACCATGATCTGCTCGAGCCGCTCCTCGGTGTGCGCGAAGGACCAGGAGTCGCGCGAGGCGTTCTGCTGCATCTCCAGCGCGCTGGTCGCGACACCGCCGGCGTTGGCTGCCTTGCCCGGCGCGAACGCGACGCCGGCCCCGGCGAACACCTTCACGGCCTCGGGGGTGCAGGGCATGTTGGCGCCCTCGGCGACGACCGTGCAGCCGTTGCGGACCAGCGTGAGTGCGTGGTCGCCGTCCAGCTCGTTCTGGGTGGCGCAGGGGAGCGCGATGTCGCACGGCACGTCCCAGACCGCCCCGTCAGCCACGAAGCGGGCCGACTCCCGGGCCTCGGCGTACGACGACAGCCGCTCGCGCCGCACCTCCTTGACCTCCTTCAGCAGGTCGAGGTCGAGTCCCTTCTCGTCGACGACGTACCCGCTCGAGTCGGAGCAGGCGATGACCAGAGCCCCCAGCGCGGCGGCCTTCTCGGCGGCGTAGATCGCGACGTTGCCCGAGCCGGACACGACCACGGTCTTGCCCTCGAAGGAGCTGCCGCGGGCCTTGAGGATCTCGTTGGCGAAGAACACGGTGCCGTACCCGGTGGCCTCGGTGCGGACCAGCGAACCGCCCCAGCCGATGCCCTTGCCGGTCAGGACGCCCGACTCGTAGCGGTTGGTGATCCGCTTGTACTGCCCGAACAGGTAGCCGATCTCGCGGCCGCCGACGCCGATGTCGCCGGCGGGGACGTCGGTGTACTCGCCGATGTGGCGGTACAGCTCGGTCATGAAGGACTGGCAGAAGCGCATGATCTCGGCGTCGCTGCGACCCTTCGGGTCGAAGTCCGAGCCGCCCTTGCCGCCGCCGATCGGCATGCCGGTGAGGGCATTCTTGAAGATCTGCTCGAAGCCGAGGAACTTGACGATGCCGAGGTAGACCGACGGGTGGAAGCGCAGGCCGCCCTTGTACGGCCCCAGCGCGGAGTTGAACTCGACGCGGAAGCCGCGGTTGAGCTGGACCTGGCCCGCGTCGTCGACCCACGGCACCCGGAAGATGATCTGCCGCTCCGGCTCGCACACGCGGCGGATGATCGCGGCGTCGGTGTACTCGGGGTGCCGTGCGACGACCGGACCCAGGCTGTCCAGCAGCTCGCGCGTCGCCTGGTGGAACTCGGCCTCGCCGGGGTTCCGGGCCAGGATCTCGTCGAAGACCGGCTGCAGGGTCGGGTTCAGGTCGTTCACGGGGTCACTCCTCCAGACGTTCACAGGAGAGGCCCGACGCAAGTGGTGGGACCTCTCCGACAAGTTCCCACCGTCTCATCCCCCCGGAGGTACGACGGACCGCGGCCCGGCTCGTGAGACCGTGAGGAGTCCTTGACGCGGGCGTCGCCGGCACGCTCCCGATGTGCAACGCGGGTCTCGTGGAATGGACGTCATGACCGGCCCGACGCAGTCCCACTGCCCCTACTGCAGCCTGCAGTGCGGCATGCAGATCTCCCGCAAGGGCCGGGCCGGCATCGAGATCGGCGCCTGGGAGGAGTTCCCGGTCAACGAGGGCGCGCTGTGCCGCAAGGGCTGGACGGCCGGTGGGCTGCGTGGCAGCCGGGAGCGGCTCACGTCGCCGCTGGTGCGTGACCGCGCGACCGGCGAGCTGCGTGCCGTCGAATGGGACGAGGCGCTCGACCTGATCGCGCAGCGGATCGCGGTCCTGCAGGCCGCCCACGGCAACGACGCGGTCGCCGTCTTCGGCGGCGGCGGGCTCACCAACGAGAAGGCCTACCAGCTGGGCAAGTTCGCGCGGGTCGCCCTCGGCACCAGTCAGATCGACTACAACGGCCGCTGGTGCATGAGCTCGGCCGCCAGCGCCGGCAACCAGGCTTTCGGCGTCGACCGGGGCCTGCCCTTCCCCCTGGCCGACGTCGAGCAGGCCGACGTGGTCGTCCTCGTCGGCTCGAACCTCGCCGAGACCATGCCGCCGGCCGCGCGCCACCTCGACCGGTTGCGCGAGAACGGCGGCAAGGTCGTCGTCATCGACCCGCGCCTCACCCCGACGGGCGAGCGCGCGGACCTCTTCCTCCAGCCGGTCCCCGGCACGGATCTCGCCCTCGCGCTGGGCGTGCTGCACCTGATCGACGCGCAGGGCGCCGTCGACGAGGCCTACGTCGCGGCACGGACCACCGGGTTCGACGACGTACGACGCGCCGCCGCCTCGTGGTGGCCCGAGCGCGTCGAGCGGGTCACCGGCATCGCCACCGACGAGCTGCGTGCCCTCGTCGCGCTGCTCACCGGCGCTGGCCGCGTGATGGTGCTGACCGCCCGCGGTGCCGAGCAGCACGCCCAGGGCACCGCCACCGTCCTCGGCTGGATCGACGTCGCCCTCGCGCTCGGCATGCCCGGCAAGCCGTACGCCGGCTACGGCTGCCTCACCGGCCAGGGCAACGGCCAGGGCGGGCGCGAGCACGGGCAGAAGGCCGACCAGCTGCCCGGGTACCGGATGATCGACGACCCCGCGGCCCGCGAGCACGTCGCCGGGGTGTGGGGCGTCTCGCCGGACTCGCTCCCGGGCAAGGGAAGGTCGGCGTACGAGCTGCTCGACTCCCTGGGGACGGACGACGGCCCGAAGGCGCTGCTCGTGCACGCCTCGAACATCGTGGTCAGCGCGCCCAACGCCACCCGGATCACGCAACGCCTCGAGTCGCTCGACCTGCTCGTCGTCTGCGACATCGTGATGTCCGAGACCGCAGCGCTCGCCGATGTCGTCCTGCCCGTCACGCAGTGGGCCGAGGAGACCGGCACGATGACCAACCTGGAGGGGCGCGTGATCCTGCGCCAGCAGGCGATCACTCCGCCCGAGGGCGTGCGCAGCGACCTGGACGTGATCGCCGGACTCGCGTCGCGGCTGGGTTCCCCGATCGAGTTCGCCACCGACCCCGAGGCCATCTTCGAGGAGCTCGGCCGCGCGTCCGCCGGCGGGAAGGCCGACTACGCCGGCATCACCTACCAGCGGATCGCCGACGAGAAGGGGGTGTTCTGGCCGTGTCCCACCCCCGAGCACCCTGGCACCCCGCGGATGTTCGCCGACGGGTTCCCCACCCCGGACGGCCGCGCCCGCTTCGTCGTGCCGGAGTACGCCGGCCCCGCCGAGGCGCCCGATCCGTCGTACCCCTTGCACCTGACGACCGGCCGCGTGCTCGCGCAGTACCAGTCCGGCGCCCAGACGCGGCGGATCCGCGAGCTCGCCGACGACGGCGCGTTCGTCGAGCTGCACCCGATGCTCGCCGAACGGATCGGCGCCGTCGACGGTCAGCCGGTGCTCGTCCGAACCCGACGTGGGGAGATGAAGGCACCGGCCCGCGTCGTCACCACGATCCGGCCCGACACGGTGTTCGTGCCCTTCCACTGGGTCGGCGTCAACCGGCTCACCAACGACGCGCTCGACCCGTCCAGCAGGATGCCGGAGTTCAAGGTGTGTGCGGCGGAGCTGCTGGTCTGAGCGCGGGATGGGCGGCCTGCAGCTCCGCCCACCGCCACCGGGCGATCAGCACCGCCGCCTCACGCGCCACATCGACGGTCATCTTCGACGCACCGGCGACCCGCTCGGTGAACGTGATCGGGTGCTCCACGACCCGCAGGCCGCGGCGCTCGGCGTGCCAGGTGTTCTCGACCTGGAAGCCGTAGCCGTTCGACTCGGTGCGGAGCACGTCGCAGCGCAGCAGCGCGCCCACCCGCCAGGCCCGGAAGCCGGAGGTCGCGTCGCGGGTGCGCAGCCGGAGAGCCCGCCGGGCATAGGTGTTCGCGCCCAGCGACAGGACCCGCCGGCGTACCGGCCAGCCCTCGGCGCCCCCGCCGGGGACGTAGCGTGACCCGATGACGACGTCGTGGTCGGTGAGCAGGGCCAGCATCGCGGGGATCTCCTCGACCGGGTGCGATCCGTCGGCGTCGAGCTGGATCACGGCGTGGTAGCCGTCGTCCACGGCGTACGAGAAGCCCGCGCGGTACGCCGCCCCGAGGCCGTCCTTCGCGACCCGGGTGACCAGGTGGAGCCAGTCGCCGTGGCCGGGGTGGGTGCGGACCAGGTCCCCGGTGCCGTCGGGGCTGCTGTCGTCGACGACGAGCACGTCGAGGTGCGGCGCTCCCGGACCGCGACGCACGGCCGCGAGCCGGTCGAGCAGCGGGAGGATCGTCGACGCCTCGTCGTACGTCGGCACGACGGCGACGCAGCGCAGGGACGCGGGAGCGGGCAGGAAGGTGCTCATCGTCGGCTCCAGACGTGCAGGTCGCCGAACGACGCCTGCTCGGTGTAGTGGTGTTCGAACCAGGTCTGCAGCTCCGCCGGGGCCGTGATGCCCCAGCCGGAGATGCTGCTGCCGGACACGACGACCCAGCGCGGTGCGTCGGCGCCGGAGAGGACGGCCTGCAGGTCGGTCAGGTGGGGGTCGCGGACGCGGGCGGGGAGGCTCCACAGGTACTGGTACGGGCTGTCGAGTCCGGCGGCCGCGACGATGTCGGGGCGCCCGAAGGCCACCACGACGCCGTCGCCGGGATCGCCGTGGGTGCGCAGGTAGTCGGCCACCCTGGCGTCGCGGCCGATCGCGTCGTCGACGGGTACGGCGAGCTCGTGTCCCCAGGCGCCCAGGGTGCCGAGCACGGTGAGGCCGAGGCAGGTGGCGAGGGCCCAGCGTCGCCAGCCGGTCGGCCGGACCAGGCTCGCGAGCAGCACCACGCCGGGGATCAGGCCGGTCAGGTAGTGCAGCCAGTAGCTGCCGCCCGCGGCAACGCCGACCAGCTCCCAAGCCACCATGGCGAGCGCCGCGACCCGCAGGGGTGCGGACCGGGGGCCGCGGCGCCACGCGGTGCGGGCCGCGAGGAAGCCGGTGACGAGCAGGGTCAGTGCCGCGCCGCTGGCGAGGAACGCCGTCAGCACGGCGATGAAGCGCTCCGACGTGGCGGGCGATGCGGACGACCCGATCACGGCCGAGGCCTGGAGCCGGAAGGTGACCACCGCGTCCCAGAGCTCGGCGGGCGAGGTCCCGATGGCTGCCGAGGACGCGACGACGACGGCCACGACTGCCGCCGCGCCACCGGCGAAGGCCGCCGCCCGCCGGCGCAGGTCGGGGACCCGGCCGCGCGACAACGGCAGCAGCACGACCGCGAGGACGAAGACGTCGATCATGTTCTGCTTCACCAGTGCGGCACACGCCGCGGCCGCACCTGCCCCGGCCGCCAGCAGCAGCGCACGCCGGTCCGCCGTGCCCGTCAGCGACGTGACGAGGGCGAGGACGCCCAGCAGCACGAACGGCACCGCCAGCACCTCGCCATCGGTCTCCGGCATCCCGAGCAGCGGGCTGGCGAGGAGCGCGGCCGCGAGCACCGGCGCCAGGTGGGCGGTCCAGCGCGAGTTGCGGGGCGCGACCCGGGCGGCCAGCATCCCCGCCAGCAGCACCGTCGCCGCACTCGCCACCGCGCCCAGCAGCTTCACGCCCGGCGCGATCAGGCCGTCGGAGTGCAGCGTCTCCGGGCCGAGGTCGGCGAGCCGGAACAGCCACAGCAGCAGCGGCGGCCGGTCGACCCAGTAGTCGCCGTACAGCGAGCTGCCCGGCGACCACTGCCGCCCCAGCATGAGGAAACCGGCCTCGTCGGAGGCCAGCGGCACCCACAGGAACGGGAGCCACGCGAGGAACGCGACCGTGCCGGCGACGTACGTCGTCCGGGTGGGCCGGGTGCGGCGCGGGGTGGGCTTCAGCACACCATCGACGCTAGGTCGGGCTCCATGAAGGGACAATGAAGTTGTGATCCCGTGCGGTCGGTGAGGCCGTGAGGACTCGTTGACATCTGCGTGCAACACGAGCACACGGCTGCGAAACCTCGCTGTCGTTCGATGGATCCATGACCAGCCGACCGCACTCCGACCTGCCGCGACCGCGGCTCGTCGTCGTCGGCTCCGGCATGGCCGCGACCCGGCTGGTCGAGGAGCTCGTCGCCCGGAAGGCGGTCTCGACAAGCTCGACCAGCGGTGGTCTGGACATCACCGTCCTGGGCGACGAGGACACCGCGCCGTACAACCGGATCCTGCTGTCCGCCGTCCTCGAGGGGACCCACCGTCCCGAGGCGCTGACCCTGCGCGACGCCGCCTGGTACGCGGAGAACGGCGTGGACCTGCGTCTCGGCGCCCGCGTCCTCGGCGTCGACCGGGAGCGCAAGGACGTGATGCTCGTCGACGGCACCCTGGTGGAGTACGACGTCCTGGTGCTCGCCACCGGCAGCATCCCCTCGCTCCCGCCGATCCGCGGCCTGGTCCGGATGGACGGCTCCCTGCACGAGGCCGTGCACGCCTTCCGCTCGCTCGGCGACTGCCAGCGGCTGCTCTCCGCGCTGCCCTACAGCCGCCGTGCCGTCGTCGTCGGCGGCGGCCTGCTCGGCCTCCAGGTCGCCCGCGCCCTCGGCGTGCGCGGCATCGAGACCGAGGTCGTCGAGGGCGCCGACCACCTGCTCCACCAGCAGCTGAGCGCCCCCGCCGCAAAGATCCTCGCCCGCGACCTGAAGAAGCTCGGCGTCGCCGTCTACACCGGCGCCCGCGCCGTCCGCCTCGTCGAAGGCCCCACCGGACCGGCGCTCCGCCTCGACAACGGCTTCACCCTCGACACCGACCTCGTCGTGCTCACCGCCGGCGGCCGGCCCTCGACGGCGCTGGCCCGCGGAGCCGGGCTCGAGGTCCGCCGCGGCATCGTCGTCGACGACCGCCTCGCCAGCGTCACCGACCCGTCCGTCCACGCCCTCGGCGACTGCGTCGAGCACGACGGCCGCACCACCGGCTTCGTGCCGCCCGCGTGGGAGCAGGCCGGCATCCTCGCCGGCATCCTCTGCGACGAGGCGGTGAAGTACGACGGCGCGCGCATCGTCGCCCGGCTGCGGGCGACCGACCTCGACGTCGCCGTGCTCGGGGACGCGGAGGCCGAGATCGCCGCCGGTGGTGAGGTGGTCGAGGTCGCGAACCCGGTGTCGGGATCGCACCGGCGCCTCGTCGTGCGCGAGGGCCGGATCGTCGCCGCCACCCTGGTCGGCGACCTGTCCCGGGTCGGCCTGATCACCCAGCACTTCGACCGGCAGACCGTCCTCGGGCCCCACGAGCCCGGCGACCTCCTCCTGCCCGAACGAGCCAAGGACGGCGCCAGCGGCGCCGTCGTCCTGCCCGACGACGCCGAGGTGTGCGCCTGCGCCGGCGTCACCGCCGGCCGGATCCGCGCCTGCTCCTCGCTCGAGCAGGTCCGCGACACCACCCGCGCGACCACCGGCTGCGGTGGCTGCGCCAGCACCGTCCGACAGCTGCTCAGCAGCCGCCCCGCCCTCGTCACGAAAGGCTCATGAGACATGAACCAGCGCAAGCAACTGGTGGTCGTCGGCCACGGCATGGTCGGCCACCGCTTCGTGCAGGCGGCGATCGAGCGCGGGCTCACCGAGACCCACGACATCACGATCCTCGGCGAGGAGCCGCGCCCGGCGTACGACCGCGTCGCCCTCACCTCCTTCTTCGAGCGCGGCGCGGAGGCGCTGTCCT
This sequence comes from Nocardioides sp. F233, assembly GCF_057813895.1. Taxonomy (NCBI): domain Bacteria; kingdom Bacillati; phylum Actinomycetota; class Actinomycetes; order Propionibacteriales; family Nocardioidaceae; genus Nocardioides; species Nocardioides sp. F233. Next base: position 25,266 of record NZ_JBVASH010000006.1, on the reverse strand, counting down.
TCCTCCCCGGCGGTGCGTACGACGACCCGCGGGTCCGCCTGCGCCTGGGCGCCGAGGTCGTGGCGATCTCCCCGCGCCAGCGGGTGATCACGCTCGCCAGCGGCGAGGACCTGCACTACGACGAGCTGGTGCTCGCGACCGGCGCCTTCCCGTTCGTGCCGCCGGTGCCGGGCAAGGACCTCAAGAACGTCTTCGTCTACCGCACCATCGAGGACCTCGAGGCGATCCGGGCCGCGTCGAAGAGGGCCAAGGTCGGCGCGGTGATCGGCGGCGGCCTGCTCGGCCTGGAGGCGGCCAACGCGCTGCACCAGCTGGGCCTGGAGACCCACGTCGTCGAGCTCGCGCCGCGGCTGATGGCGGTGCAGATCGACGACGCCGGCGGCTCGACGCTCAACCGGCACATCGAGACCCTCGGCCTCACGGTGCACACCGGCGCGATGACCGAGGCGGTGCTCGGCAAGGACAAGGTCACCGGTCTCGCGCTCAAGGACCGCAACCCGCTCGACGTCGACCTCGTCGTCTTCTCCGCCGGCATCCGTCCCCGTGACGCGCTCGCCCGCGCGGCCGACCTCGACATCGCGGAGCGGGGCGGTGTCCTGGTCGACGAGCACTGCCGTTCCAGCGACGAGCACATCTGGGCGATCGGCGAGTGCGCCGCCCCCGGGGGGCGGATGTACGGCCTGGTCGCGCCCGGCTACACGATGGCCGAGGTCGTCGTCGACGCGCTGCTCGGCGGCGAGGCCGGCGCGTTCACTGGTGCCGACATGTCGACAAAGCTCAAGCTGCTCGGAGTCGACGTCGCCTCGTTCGGCGACGCCTTCGCCACCGACGAGGACGCCCTCGAGGTCGTGTACGCCGACGCGGTGGCCGGCGTCTACAAGAAGCTCGTCGTCAAGGAGCTCGCGAGCGGCGGCTACGAGCTGCTGGGCGGCATTCTGGTCGGCGACGCGTCGTCGTACGGCGTGCTGCGCCCGCTCGTCGGCTCCGGCATCGAGCTGCCCGACAACCCGGAGGAGCTGATCCTCCCGGCCGCCCGCGGTGGTGGGGTTGCGACAGGCTCGACCACCGCATTGCTGCCCGACGACGCGCAGGTCTGCTCGTGCAACAACGTCACCAAGGCCGACATCGTCGCGGCCGTCTCGGACGGCGGCAGCTGCGACAGCCCGTCGTGCGTGACCGCCTGCACCAAGGCCGGATCCACCTGCGGCTCCTGCAAGACGGTCGTGAAGAAGATCGTCGAGGACCACTTCGCGTCCGTCGGCAAGGTCGTCGACAAGTCGCTGTGCGAGCACTTCGCGATGACCCGCCAGGAGCTGTTCGAGGTCGTCGCCGTCCACGGCTACAACCGGTTCGACGACATCGTCGAGGGCCACGGCAAGGGACGCGGATGTGACATCTGCAAGCCCGCTGTCGCCTCGATCCTGGCCAGCCTGCTCAACCACCACGTCCTCGACGGCGCCAACGCGACGCTGCAGGACACCAACGACGCGTACCTCGCCAACCTGCAGAAGAACGGCACCTACTCGGTCGTCCCGCGCATCCCGGGCGGCGAGATCACGCCCGACAAGCTGATCGTGATCGGCGAGGTCGCCCGCGACTACGGGCTCTACACGAAGATCACCGGCGGCCAGCGGATCGACCTGTTCGGCGCCCGGATGGAGGACCTGCCGGCGATCTGGCAGCGCCTGGTCGACGCCGGCATGGAGTCCGGCCACGCCTACGGCAAGTCCCTGCGGACCGTGAAGTCCTGCGTGGGGTCGACCTGGTGCCGGTACGGCGTCCAGGACTCCGTCGGCATGGCGATCGAGCTCGAGCTGCGCTACCGCGGGCTGCGCTCGCCCCACAAGCTCAAGGGCGGCGTCTCCGGCTGCGCCCGCGAGTGCGCGGAGGCCCGCGGCAAGGACTTCGGCGTGATCGCCACCGAGAAGGGCTGGAACCTCTACGTCGGCGGCAACGGCGGCGCCGTCCCCGCCCACGCCCAGCTGCTCGCCGGCGACCTGTCCCGCGACGAGCTGATCCGCTACCTCGACCGGTTCCTCATGTACTACATCCGCACCGCCGACCGGCTCCAGCGCACCTCCACCTGGCTCGACGAGATCGGCGGCCTGGAGCGGGTCCGCGAGGTCGTCGTCGACGACTCGCTGGGCCTCGGGTCCGAGCTCGAGAGCAGCATGGACCGTCACGTCGACTCCTACTTCGACGAGTGGAAGGCCACCATCGAGGACCCCGAGAAGCTCGCCCGCTTCGTGTCCTTCGTCAACGCCCCCGGCACCCCCGACCCCAACATCACCTTCCGGGAGGAGCGTGGCCAGATCCGTGCCGACCTCCCCGACGGCCCGGTGTCGCTGGGTGCCTCGATCCCGGTAGGAGCCCCGTGATGACCACGACCCAAGCTCGTCGAGTAGCGAGGGCCAGCGAGCGTATCGAGACGCACGGCACCGCGATCTGCCCGCTCGACCGGATCGCCCGCGAGTCCGGGGTCGCCGCGCTCGTCGACGGCGAGGCAGTCGCGGTCTTCCGGACGTACGACGACCAGGTCTTCGCGCTCTCCAACTTCGACCCGTTCGGCAAGGCGTCCGTGCTCTCCCGCGGCATCGTCGGGACCCGCGGAGACGACGAGGTGCCGTTCGTCGCGAGCCCGCTGCTCAAGCAGCGCTTCGACCTGCGGACCGGGGCCTGCCTCGACGACCCGGCGGTCGTCGTACCGACCTGGAACGTCCGTGTGGTCGACGGCATGGTGGTCGTGGGCGCGCGGCACGAGACAATCGATTCGTGAGCGACCAGCCCCTGTCCGGCTTCAGGATCGGCGTGACCGCGGCGCGCCGCGCGGAGGAGCAGATCGCGCTGCTGGAGCGGCGCGGTGCGACCGTGGTGCACGCCCCGGCGTTGTCCGTCGACCCCAACCGGATCGACGAGACCGCCCTGCTCGCCGCCACCAAGCACGTGCTCGATCAACCGGTCGACATCTTCGTCGCCACGACCGGCATCGGTCTGAAGTCCTGGTTCGGCGCGGCGGAGCGCTGGGGCCTGCTCGACGACCTGACCAAGCACTTGGGAGGCGCGGAGATCCTGGCCCGCGGCCCGAAGAGCGTCGGCGCGCTGCGCCGGTTCGGGCTGCGCGAGCTGTGGTCCCCGGAGTCGGAGGAGTTCGAGGACGTCCTCGCGCACCTGCGCGGCCGTGACCTCACCGGCCTGCGGATCGTCGTCCAGGAGCACGGCCAGTCGCTGTCGATGGCCGCCCACGCGCTGCGCCGCCTCGGCGCCGACGTCACCACCGTCGCCGTCTACCGGGTCGAGGGCGCCGCCGACCCCGAGCCGATGTTCGGCCTGATCGAGGACATCGCCGAGCGCCGTGTCGACGCGGTCACCTTCACCGCCGCGCCGGCGATCGCCGCGATGATGGAGGCCGCGACGTCGACCGGCCACCGCGACGAGGTGGTCAGCGCCTTCCAGGCCGACGTGATCGCCGCCTGCGTCGGACCGGTGACCGCGGCCGCGTTCGAGATGTGGGGCGTGCCCTCGATCTACCCCGAGCGCTCGCGGCTGGCCGCGATGGTCAAGCAGCTCGAGGTCGAGCTCCCGTCCCGCGCGGGCGGTACCAGTCTCGACGTCGCCGGCCACACCCTGCTCCTGCACGGCGACGCCGTGCTCCTCGACGGCGTCGAGGTCAAGCTCTCGCCCGCGCCGTACGCCGTCCTGCAGGCATTGCTCGTCAACCCCGGCACCGTCGTCTCCCGCCGCGACCTGCTCACCGCCCTGCCGTCCGGCACCGCCGGTTCCGAGCACGCCGTCGAGATGGCCGTGGCCCGTCTGCGCGCCGCTCTCGGCACTCGCTGCATCCAGACCGTCGTGAAACGCGGCTACCGCCTGGCGGTCGCCCCGTGACGCCGCACCTGGTCACCGTCGCTCACGGCACCCGCACCGCTGCCGGCAACGAGGTCGCCCGCGAGCTCACGTCGGCGGCCGCGCGGCGGCTCGGGTGGGAGGCCACGACGGCGTACGTCGAGCTGTGCGCGCCGCTGTTCGCCGACGTGGTCGCGACCGTCGACACCCCCGCGGTGGCGGTGCCGCTGCTGCTGTCGACCGGCTACCACCTGCGCCAGGACCTGCCCGCCGCCGTAACCGCCGCCGACCGCGACGACGTCCGGCTCGGCCGCTCGCTCGGCCCCGACCGGCTGATCGCCGCCGCGCAGGTCGACCGGCTCCGCGCGGCCGGCGCCAGTCCCGGCCGGCCGGTCGTCATGGTCGCTGCCGGCTCCACCGACCCCGCAGCCTCCGCCGACCTCGACGCCGCCGCCCACCTGCTTGCCCACGCCTGGGGCGCGCCGGTCCGGCTCGCGACGCTGTCCGGACGCGGCCCGCGGCTCGCGGAGGTGGTGCGCGCCGGCGACGCCGTGTCGCCGTACCTACTCGCCACGGGCCACTTCCACCGCAAGGCCCGCCACGACGCCCTCGCCGCCGGTGCCGTCGTCGTCGCCGACGTCATCGGCCCGCACGCACGGGTGGTCGACCTGGTCGTCGAGCGGGCGCTCGCCCTGGTGCCGGCGGTCCGCGCCTCGGCCTGAGTGCCGAAGGATCAGCACCAGTCGTCGACGGTGGGGCGGACCGGACGCCCGTCGAGCAGGAGGTGATCGTCGTCCCACGGCGGCGCGATCGGGCATGGGGAAGCCCCGTGCCCGCGGATGGTGAGGCTCTCGATCGCTCCCGCCGGTACGACGACCTCCGCGGCACGCCAGGACGTGTCGCCGTCCGTGACGGCCGCCGACTCCAGGCGCACCGCCTTCGGTCCGGGATTGGAGATCGCGACGGTCAGCCGGTAGTCACCGTCCGGCGTCATGCGGGTTCCGGCGGCCCAGAGCGTCGGCGAGCGGCGGCACCAGGCCGCGAAGGCCGGCCCGAGGGTGTCCTCGTCGTCGACCAGGTAGCGATCGGTCCAGGGCCCGCCGGCCCCGGTCGATCGGACCTCGAACACCAGGGTCGACGGGGTGTCCGGGCAGGGCGCGAGGACCGTGCCCTCGAGCAGCACCTGGGTGCCGGCAGCCACGGGGACCGGCTCCGGTGGATGGTCGCTGTCGTAGCCGACGTCGATGGGGTACGACGAGCCCGGGGTGCTGCCGCCCGCCCACATCAGTCGCACGTCGTCCAGCACCCGGTCCTCGGCGTACCTGACCGTGATCCCGATCCGGACCCCGTACTCGCTGGCGAAGGCCTCGGCCGCCACCGGGACCGCGCCGGCGACGGGTGTCGTGACGCGGCCGCGTGGCGGTGGGTCGTCGCCGCAGCCAGCGAGCACCGCGACGGCCAGCACCGTTGCCACCGCGTACCGCATTCCGCCCATGCGGTGATCGTGACGTGAAGGCGCCACCGGCGCATCACCGATTGTCGGGGGTTCGACCGTGCCCCGGTGGACGGATCAGTCGTCGAAGGTCAGCCGGACCACGGTGCGCTGACGTTGGCCCTCGGCCGTCACCGTGATGCCGGCCGCGTCGAGCGGCGCCACGTCGGCGGGGGACAGGCCTGCGCTCAGCTGCTCGGCCCAGTCGCCGCGATCGAAGTCGATCCAGATGATGGTCAGCGCATCCTCGGCGTCGGGCACGACGTTCGCGAACCGGTCGGTGTCGCCCAGCGTCCCCTTCGCCTTGGCGACCTCCTCTACGAAGCCGCGGTCGGCGCCGATGACCACGGCGTCGCCGGATCGCGCGGACGGCAGGGGGTCCTTGCCGCCGACGGTGACGCGCGCCTTCGCCAGCGCGGCCTCGACCTTGCCGACGTCGCCGGTGATCCGCACCGCGACGGGGACCTGCTCGTCGACCCCCTCGAAGTCGAAGGCGTCCTCGAAGCCGGGGCCGGCGATCACGGCGAGGCTGTCGCCGCCGAGGTCCTCGAGGTCCCGGGCGGTCAGGCCCGTGGACTTCTCGAAGTCGGCCAGCAGCTGCTTCGGCTCGCCGCCGAAGGACAGCGGTCCGTGGGTGATCGCCTGCTCCGCCCAGCCGTCGCTGAAGCCGCCGCCGAAGGCGAGGGCCGCGTCGCCCGGCAGGGCCGAGATCGCGGTCAGGGCGTCGGTGCCGTCGTACCGCTCCGGGTCGCCGTAGGTGATCGGGTCGGCCACGACCTCCAGCTCCAGGGCGCCGTCGTCGAACCGCGCGACACCGCCGAGGCCGGTGAAGTCCTCGAGCCGGCGCCGTACGTCGTCCGGGATCGGGACGGAGAGGTCCTCCATGAGCTCGTCCTCGTCGATCTCGGGCACCTCGTCCTCCGACACCACGCCGCCCATCGCCGGCTCGTTGGGGTAGAGCTCGTCCATCTCCTTCATCAGCTGGTCCTGCTCGGCGGGGGTGAGCTCCTCGACGTGCTCCATCCGCTTCCACAGCCGACGTTCCTTCGGCGACATCTCCGCCATGAAGTCGTCCCCGGCTGCCACGCCGTAGCTGTGCAGCGACGTGAGGCTGAGCAGCATGTCGACCGGGTCGGTCGAGAGGCCGGACTGCGTGCTGATGGCGATCGAGAGGAACGGGTGGTCGTCGGCCGCGTCGAGCAGCGCCTGCCCGGCCTCGGGGGCGGCGTACAGCGTCACCACGCCGGCATCGCCGGCCGCCGAGGTCAGCTCCTGGAAGTCGGCGTCGTCGCCGAGCCGGGTACGACGGCCGTCCGCGACGACCTTCGCGGCCACCTCGTCGGTGCGCGCGAGCACCGCCCAGCCGTCGCCGAGGGCGTACCCGACCTCGTCCCCGCAGCCCGCCAGCACCTCGTCGAGCCCGCTCCGCGCCTTGTCGACGTCGCTGACCTGGACCACCGCGACCACCTCCGGGCCGCCCTTCCCGCCGGCCGCCGGCACCACGGCGAGACCGGCGCGGTCACCCGCCCAGGCCGCCAGGTCGTCGTACCCGATGTCGCAGCCGCTCTCGGCCGTCACCTGCTCCACGAGCGAGCGCCGCAAGTCGTCCTGGCTGGTGAGGCCGAGGTGCTTGGCGAGGCTCGGGAACCTCTTCAGCGCCTGGTAGGCCTCGAGCTTCTGCCCGCCCGGCGGGTCGAGGTCGATGCCGACGTACGCAAGCGTGTCACCAGGTAGTGCCTGCGCCGCCTGCGGTCCCTGCGCCATCCAGCCCTGCCACGCCCATCCGCCGGCGCCGATCGCCGCCACGGCTCCCACCACGCCGGCCACCGCGGCCACGCGGCGCTTTCGGCCGTGGCTGGCGGGCGCGGGTGGGGACGGGACGGAGGGCGCGAGCTCGGTCATGGGACGACCGTAGGCGGCTGCGCAGGGTTCCGAGGAAGGTTCTCCGGAAGTCGGGACCTCCTCGGTTACCGTCGTTGCATGGCTGAGACTTGGGAAGGCGTGGTGGTCAAGAAGTCGCGTGGTCTCTACGACGGCGCCAACATGTACCGCCGGCTGAAGGTCCGCATCGCCGACGGATCGGTCGTGAAGGCACGCGTCGACCGCGACGTGTGGGACGCCGTCGCGGTCGGCGACACGGTTCGCCGATCCGAGGGCGGGACCGTCACTCGGGTGTGACGGAGGTCGGGAGTCCCGCCAAGCCGTCCGCAAGCCCGCCGCAAGCGGTGCGCCCGAGCATCGGAGGATGAGCAGAAGACTCCTCCCCGTCCTCGCCCTGGCGCTCGCGCTGCCGGCGAGCATCGGCATCACGTCCAGCGCCGAGGCCGCCAAGCCGCGGTGCAACGGCGTCAAGGCGACCATCGTCGGCACCAACAAGGCCGAGAAGATCAAGGGCACCAAGAAGCGCGACGTGATCGTGGCGCGCGGCGGCAACGACCGGATCGACGGCGGTGGCGGCAACGACGTCATCTGCGGTGATGGCGGCAAGGACACCATCGACGGCGGGCCCGGCCAGGACTACGTGCACGGCGGAGCCGGCAACGACCTGGTCGCGCTGGGGCCGGGCAACGGCGGAATCGGGTACGGCGACGCGGGCGACGACACGATGGCGACCGGCGCCACCGGGCAGGCCCTGTTCGGCGGTGAGGGCAACGACCTGCTCAAGACCGCGTGGCCGGTGACCCTGCTCAACGGGGAGGGCGACAACGACCAGCTGTTGGGCAGCGCCGACCCCGACCAGCTCAACGGCGGCGACGGCAACGACCACCTGTCCGGGGCCGGCGGGGACGACGTCCAGCTCAACGGCGGCTTCGGTGTCGACACCTGCGACGGCGGCCCGGGGCGCGACAACTGCAACGGCGGGGCCCCGGGCGGACCGGGGAACTCCCCGACGGATCCGGACATCTGCACCTCCGAGGTGAAGCAGTCCTGCCAGGGCGACGAGTTCCCGCAGCGGTGGCTGGCCAAGGTGAGCGCGGTCGAGAAGACCGACACCGAGACCCGGACCTGGTCGCTGCAGATGGTGCTGCTCCGTGCCGGCGACCCGGCGACCAGCTCGTTCTGGCGCGAGGAGTCCGTCAGTGGGACCTTCTCGGTCCAGGGCCACGACGACGACTGCACCTGGTCCCACCAGGGCACGCTCGACCGCGACTTCACCGGCGACCTGGGCCTGGTGCCCGCACAGAGCCTGTACTGGCTCGACGTCGTGGCCGGTGGGGTCGGCACCTACACGATCAGCTGTACGGGCGGAGGCGGGCACACCGAGGAGCAGGGCTTCCAGGCATGGACGGCCACCGAGGGTGGCCCCGAGACCGTGGCGTGGGACCGCTCCCGGCGCGAGATCACCGGGAGCTGGCACAAGGACGGGTCCTACGAGGACGTCGACGCCGAGTGGGTGATCACGCCACTGGACTGACCGTCGCCGCCCATCCGCAAGTAACACGCCGTCCACCCGACTACCTGACGGTTCTCGGTGCGACACGCCGCGGAGAGCGGCCGGATCGTGCTGACAACCGGTGACCAGTCGGGTGGACAGCGTGTTACAGCGATCTCACCGACTAGCGGTTGAGCGACTCCGGCGTGTGCAGCCGGACCAGGAACCGGCGCGCGTGCGCCGGCTCCCGGTCGGCGGTCGCGAGCGAGACGGCGACCATCACGAGCACCGCTACGGGCACGCTCCAGGCGGCGGGCTGGGCCAGCAGGGCGCCGGTCCAGCCGCCGGGGGCATAGCCCGCGAGGGTCGTGATCGCCGCACCTCCGGCGCCGAGGCCACCGGCCGCGAGCCCCGCCAGCGCGCCGGCGTCGGTGAGGCGCCGCCACCAGATGCCCAGCACCAGTAGCGGGCAGAACGTCGATGCGGCCACCGCGAACGCCAGGCCCACGGACTGGGCGACGCCGACGTTGCGGACCAGGAGCGCCGCCAGCACGGGGACGACCACTGCCACCAACGCCGCGAACCGGAACGCCGCGACGCCGCGCTGCTCGCTGACCAGTCGGCTGGTGACGTCCTGGGTGAGCACGCCGGACACGGCGATCGCCAAGCCCGAGGACGTCGACAGGAACGCGGCGAACGCCCCGGCCGTGACCAGCCCGGTCAGCACGTCGCCGCCGACGCCGTCGAGCATCGCCCGCGGCAGCTCCAGCACGAGCACGTCCGAGCGGCCCTCGGCGACCAGGCGGCCGCCGTACACACGACCGAGGGCGGCGTACACCGGCGGCCAGACGTAGAACAGCCCCAGCAGCGCGAGGACCACGACCGTCGTACGCCGGGCGGCCCGGCCGTCGGGGTTCGTGTAGAACCGCACGACCACGTGGGGCAGGCCCATGGTGCCGAGGAAGAGCCCGGCGATGAGGGAGTACGTCGTGTAGAGGCCGACCCCGCCGTCGCCCGCGACCGGGTTCGACCAGTCGCCGCCCCCGACGCCGCCGGGGCGGCCGTCGCCCCACCAGACCGCGACCAGCACGGCGGCCGGGACGAGCAGCGCGGTGAGCTTGAGCCAGTACTGGAAGGCCTGGACGAAGGTCACCGACCGCATCCCGCCGGACGTCACGTTCGCGAGCACGACCCCGGCCACGACGAGCGATCCGGCCCACTCGGGCGCGCCGATCGCCGAGCGCAGCGTGATGCCGGCGCCCTCGAACTGCGGGATCATGTAGAGCCAGCCGATGCCGACGACGAGCAGCGAGCAGGCGGCCCGGACGGTGCGCGACCCGAGGCGGGCCTCGGCGAAGTCGGGCAACGTGTAGGCGCCGGAACGCCGCAGCGGCGCAGCCACGAGCACCAGCAGGACGAGGTAGCCCGCCGTCCAGCCGACCGGGTACCAGAGCATGTCCGCGCCGCCGACCAGCAGCAGTCCGGCGATGCCGAGGAAGGACGCAGCGGAGAGGTACTCGCCGCCGATCGCGCTCGCATTGAGGCCCGGCCGGACGGTGCGGGAGGCAACGAAGAAGTCGCTCGTCGTGCGGGAGAAGCGCAGGCCCCAGGTGCCGATCGCCACGGTGGCGAGGGTGACCAGCACGACCGCGATCAGTCCGGGTACGTCGGCGCGCTCCATCAGGCGTCGCCCTCGGTGGGGGACTCGGGGTCGTTGACCAGGTCGGCGAAGACCCGCTCGTTTTGCTCCGCGCTGCGGACGTAGCGCCACGCGAGCAGCAGCAGGAACGGGTGCACCAGCACGCCGAGCAGCAGCCACGGCAGCGGGATCCCGAGCGGCCGGACGTCGGACAGCGACGGCCAGAGGTGGAACGCGAGGGGCAGGACCCCGACCGTGACCGCCAGCAGCAGGAGCAGCCGCACGGCCAGGCCGAGCTGGGCGCGGAGCAGCGAGCGGAGGTAGACGTCGCCGAGCGCGGTCTGCTCGTGCACGTCGCCGAGCCGGCTCGCCGCCCGCCCGGCCGGCGCGTGCCGTGGCGGTCCGGTGACCCGCACCCGCTCGGTCATCGCTCTCAGCCTCCTGCGCGGGCCCGGCGGACGAGGACGTCGCGCAGCGCGCGGGTGTGGCGGCGGCTGACGGGGAGCTCGGTCCCGGCACCCACGACGACCGAGGTCCGGCCGGCGTCGCTGCGGACCTCGGTGACGTGGGCCAGCGCGACCAGCAGGGAGCGGTGGATCCGGTGGAAACCGGCCTCGGCCCAGTCCTCCTCGAGCGTCGTCAGCGGCACCCGGACGAGGTAGTTGTCGCCGCCGGTGGTGTGCAGCCGGGCATAGTCGCCCTGCGCCTCCACGTGGGTGATGTCGCCGCGGTCCACGAACCGGGTGACGCCGCCCCGCTCCACCGCGATCTGGGCGTCGGTCGCCGCCGGGGCCGGTGAGGTGCCGCCGAGGACGCGTCGTACCGCTTCGGCGAGGCGTTCTGGCCGCACCGGCTTGAGGACGTAGTCGACCGCGTGCAGGTCGAAGGCGTCCACGGCGTGCTGCTCGTGAGCCGTCACGAAGACCACCGGCGGCGGCTGCTTGAACCGGCCGAGCACCTCGGCCAGCTCCAGTCCGGTCAGGCCGGGCATCTGGATGTCGAGGAAGACGCAGTCGACCTCGCGCTCGCGCAGGATCCGCAGCCCGTCGGTGGCGGACTGGCAGGCGATCACCTCGCCGACCCGGTCGTCGGCGCCGAGGAGGTAGCTCAGCTCGTCGAGCGCGGGTCGCTCGTCGTCGACGACGAGGACGCGCAGGCCGGTCATGCCGTGACTCCCGGTGCGAACTTGGGCACGCGCACGATCACCTTGGTCCCGGCCCCCGGAGCGGTCTCCACGACCAGACCGTAGTCGTCGCCGAAGCTCGCGCGCAGCCGTGCGTCCACGTTGCCCAGGCCCACCGAGTCGAGCTCGGTGTCGCCGGCGAGCGCGCGCCGTACCCTCTCCGGGTCCTCGCCGACGCCGTTGTCCTCGACCTCGATCAGGGCCTCGTGCCCGCGGTCGTGGGCGTTGATCGTCAGCAGGCCCGCCTGGTCGGCGCCTTCGAGGCCGTGGCGGACGGCGTTCTCGACGAGGGGCTGGATGCACAGGAAAGGTACGACGACCGGGAGCACCTCCGGCGCGATGTTGAGGGTCACCTGCAGCCGGTCACCGAAGCGGGCCTGCTCGAGGAGGAGGTACCGCTCGATCGAGCGCAGCTCCTCGGCGAGCGTCGTGTACTCGCCGTGCCGGCGGAAGGAGTAGCGGGTGAAGTCGGCGAACTCCAGCAGCAGCTCGCGGGCCCGGTCGGGGTCCGTGCGCACGAAGCTCGCGATCGCGTTGAGCGAGTTGTAGACGAAGTGCGGGCTGATCTGGGCCCGCAGCGCACGCACCTCGGCCTCGATCATCCGGTTGCGGTGGGCGTCGAGCTCGGCCAGCTCCAGCTGCCCCGAGACCCACTCGGCGACCTCCTCGGTCGCGCGCACCAGGCCGGCGGTCGGGGTCGGCGCGAACGCCTGCACGGTCCCGAGCACGCGCCCCTCCACCACGAGCGGGCTCACCACACCCGTGCGAACGGGGCAGCCGCCGACCGAGCACCCGAGCTGGTCGCGGTCGACCGTGCGCGTGCTGCCCTTCTCGATCGCCTGCAGGCCCACGACGGCCGCCTGGTCGAGGTGGTGGTCGCCCACGCCGTCCCACGCGAGGACCGCCTCGGTGTCGGTGATGGCCAGGGCCGGCGTACCGAGCAGGGCCCGCAGGTGCCGGATCGCCCGCTCGGCACTGACCGTCGTCAGGCCCTCGCGCAGCGCCGGCGCGGCCAGGGAGGCCCGGTGCAGCGCCCGGAACGCGGCCCGGTCCGCATCGCTGCCCAGGTGGTCGTGTCGCCAGAACCGTCCGCCCCTCATCGCAGTCCCACCGTCCTCACCACACCGAGATCTCGGACAGGATCGCGCCGGCGAACCCGAAGTCGTCGCTGCGCACGCAGGCGAACCGGGCCGTCGTCGCCGGTCGCACGGGTACGTCGAACACCCCGGACTCCTCGCCGTTCGCATCGGCCAGGCGTCCGCGGGTCGTGAACTGCCGGCCGTCGCGGGACAGCTCCACGACCCGGTCCACCGCGCCGAACGGGGTGCGGACGACGACGCGGCGCACCGTCTGCGGCGTGCCGAGGTCGACGCAGATCCGGTGCAGCGTCGTCTTCCCGACCTCGACGTGGCTGTCGAGGACGCCGTCGGTGAGCGGGCAGCCGTGCTCGGCGGAGGTGCAGGCGTGCCCGCGGGAGAGCGGCACAGCGGTGCCGACACCGGACGCCGGTGGCGAGGTGTAGGTGAACGCGCGGTCGCCCTTCCTGCTGCTCGCGACCACGCTCACCGTGAACGGCTGGTCCTCGGTCTGCCAGTCCGGCACGACCGCCGAGGTGCGCCGCAGCCCGTGCGCGATCTCCACCGGTCGGGCGAAGGTCGGGTCGCCGACGGTGGCGAAAACCGTGTAGGTACGGGCCTTTCCCTGCGGTACGCCGGCCAGCTCGGGCCACGACACCCGGGTCCCGGCCCTGGTGTGGTCGAGGGTGAGCGTCGGCTCCCAGAGCACCAGGTCGGGCACGTGCACGGGCGCCGTACCGTTCGGCAGCGCGACCGCGGCCAGTGCCCCCGACGGCCCCTCACCGCCGAGGCGAAGCACCTTGTCGGGCTCGACGTCCTCGCTGCCGATGCTCCACAGGCCGTTGTCGGTCAGGTCGGCGCCATGGGCGGTCGGGCAGATCCCCGAGTCCGGGATCAGGCAGAACAGGCCGAGCGAGACCAGCTGCAGCGAGATGGTCACGACGTTGTCGTCGAACGGCTGGGTCAGCGTCACGCTGCCCCCCGGCACCGACCGGCCGTCCGCGTCCATCAGCCGACCGTACGCCGCTCCCGCGGGACTGGCGGCCGGCACCGGGACCGGCTCGGCGTCGCGCGGGACGTCCGTGCCGCCCGTGGTGCAGGCGGCCAGGAGCAGGGCCAGGGCCAGCGGTGCCGGCGCCCGGGTCCCCATGCCGAGGTCAGCTCAGCGGAAGTCGATGAGCAGCATGCCCGAGTCGTCGTCGGCCGGCGGCTCGACGGCGGGAGCCAGCGCGACCGGCACGGTGTCCTCGCCGACGAACTCCTCCGGCGCGGCCTCGGCTGCGGGCTCCGCGGCCGTCGTACCGATGGCGGGGGCCGGCTCCTGACGGATCGTCTTGGGCTGGATCCCGACCACCGCGCGGAAGCACTCGGTCACCCACGGCAGCTGCATGCCGTCCATGCCGCGGCCGAAGTCGTCGTAGAAGGCCAGCACCTCGCGGACCTTCGAGTCCTGGCCCGTGCGGTCGAGACCGGCGACGTCGGGCAGCGAGCGCGCCAGGTCCTGCACCGACGAGCGGTCGATGACCTGCCACTGCTTGAAGGCGGTCTCGTCGGCCGGCCCGAAGTACGGCGACGAGTCGATCGCGTCGCCGACGCCCTCGCCGGTCGTGTGGTGCCCGATCAGGTTGCCGAGCCGCTTGACCCACGGGATCCGCTCGTCGCGGACGTTGCGCACCACAGCGAACGTGCCGCCGCGCTTGAGGACGCGCGCGATCTCCGGCAGTGCCTTGTCGGCGTCGAACCAGGCGTCGGCGTCTGCCGCGATCACCAGGTCGTACGTCGCGTCCGCCGCCGGGATCTCCTCGGCCGACGTCTGCGAGACCCGCAGCTCCGGCAGCCGGGTCCCGAGCCGGTCGAGCATCCGCGGGTCCGGGTCGGTCGCGTGCACGTCGTGGCCGAGCGCCACCAGGTGCTCGGTGAGCTTGCCGGTCCCGGCCCCGAGCTCCAGCACGGCCAGCGGCTCGTCGCCGGTCAGCCACGCCACGGCCTCGCGCGGGTAGCCGGGGCGGCCGCGGTCGTAGGCCTCGGCCACACTGCCGAAGCAGAGGCCCGGTGCGTCGGGGGTGGAGTCGGTAGCCATCGGGGCGAGCGTACGGCGGCGGCGGCTCCGGATCACGGAGGCACGCGAGGGCGCCAGTAACGTTGCCGGGTGACCACCGACCCGCACGCCTGGCTGATCTCCCTCGAGGGCGTCCCGTCCGGCTTCGCCGGCGCCCGCGACGGCATCGACGTGGTGCTCCGTGACCGGGGCCTGCGCCGGACCAGCCCCGAGCTGACCGCCGAGTCGCTGCTGCGCGGCGCGCACGCCAGCGCGGTGCTCGAGGGCTCGGGCTCCACGCTGGCCGAGGTGCGGGCCGGCGAGGGCGACGAGATCGCGGCCGCCGCCGTACGTCTGGCGACCGAGCTGCTCTCCCTCGTCCCCGTCCTGCGCCGCCAGCCGCTGCAGGCGCTGGCCCGGATCCACACCCTCGCCGCCCGCGGCACGCTCCCCGACGAGCTGCTCGGCCGGCCGCGCGACGGCGAGTCCGCCTCCCGCCTGCGCGGCATCGCTGAGCTGATCACCGCCCCGACCGAGGCCCCGGCGCTCGCCGTCGCCGCCGTCGTCCACGCCGAGCTGGTCGCCGCCGCGCCCTTCGGCTCCCACAACGGCATCGTGGCCCGCGCCACCGAGCGGCTGGTCGCGGCTGCCCGCGGAGTCGACGAGAAGTCCCTCGTCGTACCCGAGGCGGCGCACCTCGCCCTGCGCCCCGAGTACGAGTCCAACCTGCGTGGCTGGGCCAGTGGCAGCACCTCCGGGATGCATGCCTGGCTGCTGTACGCCGTCGAGGCCTGGTCGGCCGCCGCCGAGGCGAGTCCGCTGGTGCGTGACGCGGAGTAGTTGAGGTCGTCGAGTAGCCCGAGCCCCTGGGCGAGGGCGTATCGAGACGCCCCGCCGAGGTCTCGATACGGCGGTCGCGGGTGCTCGCAAGCTCGCACCCGCGCGCCTACTCGACCTTCCCGCCTGATCCGCGCCGCTGCTCGTTCCTCGCAGCGCCGCGGGCGGCAAAAGCAGGTGGCACCCGAGCCATCGAGTGTCTCGGGTGCCACCGCTGACACGTGAACCTTGGTTACCAGGCGTGCACCATCAACAACTGCCCCGGAAGTTTTCCGGATGCAAGCGCCCAATTCAGAAGGGTAGATCGCCGCGTGGGTACCGGGATCACGTGTTGCTCTTGAGTTCTTGTTGTCCTTTGTACGCCGCTGGCGGGCCACCTTCAAGGGTTGTCTTTTCCCTGGGGACGGGGAACGCTGGCCGGTTGGGAGCAGACCCCGTTCTCGCGCCGGTCAGGCGCTGAAGGAGCGGCGCCGGGCGCCGATCCACACCGCCGCACCGACCGCGACGACCCCGCCGACGGCGAGCGCCGCGAGGGTCGGCTTCGGGGGCGGCAGGTGCAGCCGCGACTGCAGAGCGACCGGTCGGGTGAAGACGAGGACCGGCCAACCGCGGGAGGCCGCGATCTTGCGCAGCTCCTTGTCGGGGTTGACCGCGTGCGGGTGCCCGACCGCCTCCAGCATCGGCACGTCGGTCACCGAGTCGGAGTACCCGTAGCTGTTCGCCAGGTCGTACCCGACGCTCTGCGCGAGGTCACGGATCGCGTTCGCCTTCTCCTCGGCGTACGCGTAGTAGTCGATCTCACCGGTGTACCGCCCGTCCTCCACCTTGAGGCGGGTCGCGACCACCCGGTCCGCGCCGAGGAGGGCGCCGATCGGCTCGACCACCTCGCTGCCGGACGTCGAGACGATGACGACGTCCCGGCCCGCGGCGTGGTGCTCGTCGATGAGCCGGACTGCTTCGTCGTACACCAGCGGGTCGACGACGTTGTGCAGGGTGTCGGCCACGATCTCGCGGACCGTCGCGACGTCCCAGCCCGCTGTCAGCTGCGACATGAACTGGCGCATCTTCTCGACCTGGTCGTGGTCCGCGCCGCCGACCATGAAGACGAACTGGGCGTACGCCGAGCGCAGCACGGCCCGGCGCGAGATCAGCCCGCCGGCCTGGAACGGCTTGCTGAAGGCCAGCACGCTCGACTTGGCGATGATCGTCTTGTCGAGGTCGAAGAACGCGGCGGTGGGCGGCGTGCCCGCGGAGGCCATGACTCCATCCTAGGGATCGCACGTGTCCCGCCCGTTGCGAATGCCGCCGCTGCGTGTCCACAGGCCTGCGTCGCGGAGGGCTCGTCCCCAGGCGTGGGTGCCGCCGGCATGGTCGTGTCGGAGGGTGGCGACAACCTCGGCATGACACGCAACCGACCCTTCCCGTCCCCGCACGCCCGCCCCGCGGACGTCCCTCCCCTGGTGGTGACCGCCGATGACGACCTGCTGGCCGAGCTGCTGCCGCTCGCCGCCGCGGCCGACGTGGCCCCGACGATCGCGCGCGACCCGCTGACCGCCCTGGTCACGTGGAGTCGTGCGCCGGTCGTCCTCGTCGGCGCCGACCTCGCGGCAGCGATGGTCCGGGCCGCCCCGGAACCCCGTGCCCGCAGCTACGTCGTCAGCGGACCGCGCCCGCCCGACCAGCTGTTCCGCACGACCCTGGACCTCGGCGCCGAGAACGTCCTCGAGCTGCCCACCTGCGCCGGCTGGCTGGTGGAGCTGCTCGCCGACCTCACCGAGCACCAGCCCGACCGCGCCCGGGTGATCGGGGTGATCGGCGGCACCGGCGGCGCCGGGGCGACCACCTTCGCCTGCGCCCTCGGCCAGTGGGCCGCCCGGTCCGGCGACGCCGTCGTCATCGACTGCGACCCGCAGGGTCCCGGGCTGGACCGGATGCTGGGCCTCGAGCGCAGCGACGGCTTCCGCTGGGACGCCCTGTGCCAGACGACCGGCCGACTCTCCGCCCGCTCGCTGCGGGAGGCGCTGCCACGGCGGGGGAGCCTGGGCGTGCTGTCCTGGTACGTCGACGGGCGTGCCCAGAGCCTGCAGGCGTTCGCCGTGCGCGAAGCCCTGTCGGCCGCGCGCCGCGGGCACCGGGTGGTCGTCGTCGACCTCCCGCGCTCGCCGGACCCGCTGGTCGACGAGGTCGCCGCGCGCTGCGACGAGCTGCTCGTGGTGACCCTCGGCAGCGTCGTCGGGGTGGCGGGCGCCGCCCGGATGCGGGCCCGGTTCGCCGACCACGCGGCGCCCGGGGTGGTCCTGCGGGGCGACGCCTTCACCGCCGAGGAGGTGGCCCGGGCGGTCGGGCTGCCGGTACGCACCCAGATGCGGGACCAGCGCGCGCTCGCGGAGGCGGTCGACCTCGGCTTCGGGCCGTTGCGCTCGCTGCGGGGGCCGCTCGCCCGGGCGGCGGCGCGGGTCCTCGACGTCCCGACGGCAGTCGAGGTCGCGGCGTGATCGCCGATGCCGACGTCACCGCGCTGGTCGAGGACGTCCGCGCGCAGCTGGCCCGAGCTCCCGGTGACCTCAGCCCGCACCGCGTGGCCGACGCGCTGCGCTCGGCGGGACGGCCCGTCGGCGACGCGACGGTCCTCGCGGTCTACGAGGCGCTGCGCCGCGACGTCATCGGCGCCGGTCCGCTCGAGCCGCTGCTCGCCCTGCCCGGCGTCACCGACGTCCTCGTCAACGGGCCCGGCCCGGTGCGGATCGACCGTGGCGACGGAGTGGAGGAGACGGACGTCGTGCTGCCCAGCGAAGAGGCCTGTCGTCGGCTGGCCCAGCGGCTGGCGGCGAGCGGCGGCCGACGACTGGACGACGCCGCACCGTGGGCCGACGTACGGCTGCCCGACGGCACCCGCTGCCACGCCCTGCTCGCCCCGCTCGCCCAACCGGGGACCGCGGTCTCCCTGCGGATCCCACGCCGCGGCGGGTTCACGCTGACGGGCCTGCGGGCGGCGGGTGCGCTGACCGACGCCGGGCTCGAGCTGGTCCGGCGCGTCGTCGATGCCCGGCTGGCGTTCCTGGTGACCGGTGGAACCGGCGGCGGCAAGACCACGCTGTTGTCCGCCCTGCTCGGTGCGGTCGGTCCCGGCGAGCGGATCGTGGTCGTCGAGGACGCCGCCGAGCTCCGCCCCGAGCATCCCCAGGTGGTCGGGCTCGAGGCTCGTCCCGCCAACCTGGAGGGCACCGGCGCCGTCGTGCTGCGCGACCTGGTGCGGCAGGCGCTGCGGATGCGCCCCGACCGGTTGGTCGTCGGCGAGGTCCGCGACGCCGCCGTGGTCGACCTCCTCGCTGCGATGAACACCGGCCACGAGGGCGGCTGCGGCACGCTGCACGCCAACTCCGCGGCCGACGTACCCGCCCGCATCGAGGCGCTCGCCCTCGGCGCCGGGCTGGCTCGCGATGCCGCCCACAGCCAACTGGTCGCGGGCCTCGACGCCGTCCTCCACGTACGCCGCGATCGACACACCGGCCGGCGCCGGCTCGGCGAGGTCGCCGTCGTCGTCCGCGGTCCCGACGGACTGGCCCGGACCGAGGTCGCGGTCGCCTTCGACGCCTCCGGTACGCCGACCGAGGGCCCCGGCTCCCACCGGCTCCTCGACCTGCTCGACGGGAGGGCGTGATGGGCCCGCTGCTGCTCGGAGCCGCCGTCGCGGGGGCCTTGCTGCTCGCCGTACCCGCGGCGCCGCGGCTCCCCGGCCCTGCGGACGACCCCCGAGGCAGCCACCGATGGCCGGTCCTGGCGGTCGGGGCCGGGGCTTCGCTGGTGGCCCTGCTCTCGCACGGATCGGTGCCGGGCCTGGTGCTGCCGTTGCTGGCGCTCGCGCTCGTCACGGCCGTCGTCAGGGCTCTCGCCGCGCGGCGCCGGGACCGGGCCGCGACCGACGTACGTCGACGCGTGGTCGACCTGTGCGATGCACTGCGCGCCGAGTTGGCCGCCGGACAGACCCCGGTGGGTGCGCTCGACCGGGCCGCCGTCGAGTGGCCGCTGGTCGCTCCGGCCGCCCGGGCCGCCCGGACCGGGGGTGACGTCGTCGCCGCGTTCCGCTCCCTCGCGACCACACCCGGCGGCGAAGCACTGCGGGTGGTCGCCGGCGCGTGGCAGGTCGCGCACCGGACCGGCCACGGCCTCGCCGACACCCTCGGCCGCGTCGCAGCCGACCTGCGTGCGGGGGAGCGCACCCGCCGGGTGGTCGGCGGCGAGCTGGCGTCGGCGCGCGCGACCGCCCGGCTGCTCGCCGCCCTGCCGGTGCTCGCGCTGCTGATGGGTTCCGGCGCCGGCGCCGACCCGCTGCGGTTCCTGCTCGGACAGCCGCTCGGGCTGGCCTGCCTCGCGGGCGGCCTGGCCGCCGGGTACGCCGGTCTCGTCTGGATCGAGGCCCTCGCCCGGGACGTCGAGCGTCATGGCTGAGGCGGTCCTGGTCGGCCTGCTCGTCGGCGCGGGCGTACTCCTCGGCCCCGGAGCGCCCCGTCCCACCGGCGCGCCGGCCCGGACGCACCCGGGCGCACCGGACGGCGGCGACGGGTTGCTGCGCCGTGGTCGCGTCCTCTGGGCGCTGCTCGCCGGCGGCGGCGCGGCAGTCCTTCTCGGCGGTCCGCTCGCCGTCCCCGCGGGCGTCGTGGTGGGCCTCGTCGTCGGTACGGCGGCCGGTCGCCTCGAGCCGCGGGCGGTGCGCCTGCGCCGCGAGGAGGTACGCCGCGACCTGCCCCACGTCGTCACCCTCCTGGCCGCCGCGCTGCGCTCCGGGCAGGCGCCCGTCGAGGCCGTCGAGCTGGTCTGTCGGGCGCTGCCGGGCGCTGCGTCCGAACGGCTCTCAGCCGTCGCTGCGCGGCTGCGCCTGGGCGGCGACGCCGGCGCGACCTGGGGCCGCCTGGCCGACGACCCGGACCTCGGTCCCCTGGGGCGGGCGCTCGCCCGCGCGCACCGGACGGGCGCACCGGTGGTCGCCGCCGTCGAGGGGCTCGCCGACGAGCTCGGTGCCCGGGCCCGGGCCGAGGTGGAGGACCGGGCGCGGGCGGTCGGAGTCCGGGCCGCCGTACCTCTGGGGGTGTGCCTGCTGCCGTCCTTCCTGTTCCTGGGCATCGTCCCGCTGGCGGTGTCGCTGGCCGAGAGCATCGTGGGCTGACCGTGCTCAGGAGCCCCATCCGTACCGACAGGAGCCATCGATCTTCCCCAGGCCACGGATCGGCCGGGTCCCGTCCACAGGCCGGGGCACGACGAACGGCGGTGGTCGGCCGGGGCGCGCACTCTCGTTCCGACAGCCGCACCGGGCGGCTGCTGACGAACGGAGAGAACCGTGGCACTGCGCACCTCCCGCGCCTCCCGCCGCACGGAGCGGGGCGTCACCACCGCGGAGTACGCCGTCGCGACCGCCGCCGGCGCCGGCTTCGCGGGCCTGCTCTACAAGCTGCTCAGCGGCGGCTTCGGCGACAAGCTCATCAAGACGCTGTTCGACCATGTCCTCAACCTGCTCGGGCTCGGCTGAGCGCGGAGCCCGGCGTCGCCGCGCCGACGACCGCGGTGCGGTGACCGCCGAGCTGGCCCTCGCCCTGCCCGTCCTCCTCGCCGTGACCGCGGGCCTGGTCTGGCTGCTCGCGGTGGCCGTCGCCCAGGTCCGCACGATCGACGCCGCCCGGGAGGCCGCCCGTGCGCTGGCCCGTGGCGACGACCCCGGCGAGGCGCTCGCACTGGGGGAGCAGGTGGCGCCCGACGGGGTCCGGCTGTCCGCCTCCCGCTCCGGCGACCGGGTGGTGGTCCGGGCCCGCGGCCGGGTCTCCGGTCCGGGCGGCCTTTTCGGGGTGTTCCCCGGGGCGACTGTCCGCGCGGAAGCGGTCGCGATCACCGAGGGCGAGACCGGCGGCGGACAGGGCGGCGGACAGGAAGGAGGGGGACCGTGAGTCAACGAGGCGCGGCCACGGTGCTGGCCGTGGCGATGGCAGGCGTGCTGGTGCTGGTCGGGGCCGCGACCGGTGTGGTCGGCGCGATCGTGGTCGCCCACCGGCGAGCTCAGGCGGCGGCCGACCTGGCGGCGCTGGCCGGAGCCACGTCCCTCGCCGGCGGCCGGGTCGGGCACCCGGGGCGGGATCCGTGCTCAGCGGCCGCCGAGGTGGCCGAGGCCAACGGCGCCGAGCTGGTGACCTGCGGCGTCGAGGGATCCGACGTCGTCGTCGAGGTACGGGTCAGCGGTCCCCGGTGGCTCGGTCAGGACCGGGACCTGGCCGCCTCCGCGCGGGCCGGACCGGAGGGTCCGTCGCGATGACGGACTCGGTCAGCCCTCGTCGTCCGTGAGCTCGTTGCGTCGACGGTCGAGCTCGACCTGGTCGAGCTTGTCCGAGAGCTCGGTGAGTCGCTTCTGCTCCTTGCGGCGCTTCCAGCCCTGCTTCGCGCCGGCCTTCATCAGCCACAGGCCGAGCACGACGAGCAGCGTGGAGACGGCGCCCCACAGCACGAGAGTCCCGGGCGCGACGTCCCAGTTCATGATCTCGGCGGACCGGTGCTTGTAGTCGATGCTGGCGCCGAAAAAGCTGAGCACCAGCCCGATCACACCGACGACCAGGACGACCAGTCCGAGCAGCAGCATGGCGGCAGGCTACTAGGACCTGCCGTGCAACGGCGGCTACTCGGCGGCAGGCGCCTCACGGAGCAGCGCGTCGAGGAGGGCGACAGCGCCTGCTTTGTCGAGCGGGTCGTTGCCGTTGCCGCACTTCGGTGACTGGATGCACGACGGGCAGCCGGACGTGCACTCGCAGGCCGCGATCGTGGCCCGGGTGGCGCGCAGCCAGGCCGCGGCCGTGCGGTACCCGCGCTCGGCGAAGCCCGCTCCCCCCGGGTGGCCGTCGTGGACGAACACGGTGAGCACGCCGGTGTCGGGGTGGCGGGCGGTGGAGACGCCGCCGATGTCCCAGCGGTCGCAGGTCGCGAAGAGAGGAAGGAGGCCGATGGAGCAGTGCTCGGCGGCGTGAGCCGCGCCCGGCAGGTGGGCGGGCACCAGCCCGGCGCCGGTCAGCAGGTCGCTGACGACGTCGTCGGGGACGGTCCACCAGACCGCGGCGGTCGACAGGGTCCGCGTGGGGAGGTCGAGCGGCTTCTCGTCGATCACCTCGCCGGTGCGGGTCCGCCGGCGCAGGTACGACGTGACCCGGCTGGTCACCTCGACCGTGCCGAACGTGACGCGGCAGGGACCCCAGTCGACGTGCTCGCGCTCCTCGACGATCTCGATGTCGGTGACATCGCGGGCGGTCGTGGTGTGCTCGACGTCGGCCCGGTGCAGCGTGGCGACGTTCTCCTCGAGGTCGAGCGACTCGACGAGCCAGGTCTCGCCGCGGTGCAGGTAGACCGCGCCCTCGTGGGCGGTGCTGTGGGCGCGCCCGCCGTCGACGGTGCCGACCACACGGCCGGTGACGGCCTCGACGAGCTGGACCTGGGCGCCTCCGGTCGAGCGGATGTCGGCGAGGTCGGCGGCGCGGGCGCGGTCGGTCCAGTACCAGCCGGCCGCCCGGCGGCGGAGCAGTCCGCGCTCGACGAGCGAGCCGAGGACCTCGCGCATCCGGGGACCGAACAGCGCGGCGTCGGCGACGGTCACCGGGAGCTCCTGGGCGGCGGCGCACAGGTGCGGCCCGAGGACGTACGGGTTGTCGGTGTCGAACACCGTGCCCTCGACCGGCCGGCCGAGCAGCGCGTCGGGATGGTGGACGAGGTAGGTGTCGAGCGGGTCGTCGCGGGCCACGAACAGCCCGAGCGCACCGCCGCCGTCGCGCCCGGCCCGGCCGACCTGCTGCCAGAAGGCGGCGCGGGTGCCGGGGTACCCGGTCACGACGACCGCGTCGAGCCCGCTGATGTCGATGCCGAGCTCGAGCGCATTGGTGGCGGCCATGCCGAGCAGCCGTCCGCTGCGCAGGTCCTGCTCGAGGGCGCGGCGCTCCTCGGGGAGATAGCCGCCGCGGTACGAGTCGATTCGCCCGGCCAGGGACGGGTCGACCTCCTCGACCAGCTCACCCGCCCGGCGGGCCACGGTCTCGACGCCGTGCCGGGAGCGCACGAAGGCCAGGGTGCGGACGTCCTCGACCACGAGGTCGGCGAGCAGGTCGGCGGTCTCGGCCGTGGCGGGCCGGCGTACGGGCGCGCCGTTCTCCCCGTGGTACGACGTCAGCGGCGGCTCCCAGAGCCCGAGCGCGAGCGCCCCGCGCGGCGAGCCGTCCTCCGTCACCGCGGTCACCTCGAGCCCGGTCATCCGCCGGGCGGTGACGTCGGGGTCGGCGACCGTGGCCGACGCGAGGACGAAGACCGGCGAGGACCCGTGGAGCTCGCAGATCCGCCGCAGGCGGCGCACGACCTGGGCGACGTGGGCGCCGAACACCCCGCGGTAGTGGTGGCACTCGTCGATCACGACGTAGCGCAGCGACCGGAAGAACGAGGTCCACCGCTCGTGCCCGGGCAGCAGGGAGCGGTGCAGCATGTCGGGGTTGGAGAGGACGTACTCCGCGTGGTCGCGGGTCCACTCCCGCTCCTCGGCGGTGCTGTCGCCGTCGTGGGTCGCGACCCGGACGTCGAGCCCGAGGTCGCGGATCGACGCCCACTGGTCGTGGGCCAGCGCCTTGGTGGGGGCGAGGTAGAGGACCGACGCCCCGCGCTGCCCCCGCGGGCCGCGGGCGGCGCGGATGTCGGAGAGCGCGGGGAGGAGGTACGCGAGCGACTTGCCGGACGCCGTACCGGTCGCCACGACGACGTGCTCGCCCCGGTGTGCCGCCTCGGCCGCCGACACCTGGTGCTGCCAGGGGCGCTCGACCCCGCGGGAGGAGTACGCCGCCACCACTGCCGGATCCGCCCATGCCGGCCAGTGCGCCAGGGCCGCCGGCCGTGCCGGGACGTGCTCGCGGTGGGTCAGCCGATCGGCCCGGGACGGCAGCGCGACCAGCCGGTCGAGCAGGGCCTCCGGGTCGCGTCGCCGGGCCGGGGCGACGTCGAGATCGGGCTGGGCGCTCACCCTCCGATTGTCCCCCGGACCCCCGACACGAGACCCGGGACATAGCGACAGGATGTCCGCTCCTTGCACGTGCGTGTGCTGGGCATGGTTTGATGAGTGTCACCAGACGTAGGAAGTAAGGGCTATCCCGGGGTGAGGTCGTGAATCTGACACTGTCGACGCGCGAGGTCGGTGGGCGCACCGTCGTTGCCGTGGGTGGCGAGATCGACGTCTACACCGCCCCGAAGCTCCGCGACACCATCACCGAGCTCGTTGCCGGCGGCACGTACAACATCGTCGTCGACATGCAGGCGGTCGAGTTCCTCGACTCCACGGGCCTCGGTGTCCTCGTCGGCGGCCTGAAGAAGGTCCGTGCCCACGACGGTTCGCTCGAGCTGGTCTGCAACGCCGACCGGCTGCTCAAGATCTTCAAGATCACCGGCCTCGCCAAGGTGTTCGTCATCCACGATTCGCCGGACGCCGCCCTCATCTGAGCCGTTTGGCGCTCGCTCCGCTCGCGCATGTCGGGCGCCCTTTTGGCGTGTGGTCTTCGCTCGCTCGTTCCTCCCTCGCTGCGCTCAGTCCAGACCACGCGGGGCGCCCGGCGGCTTCGACCGGGTCACCCTCGGCTGCGCACGACATCCCCGCGACATGCCGGAGACGCTTCTATGGTTGTCAAGCAGCCAACGGCACGTCGTGTCCGGGTTCCGCGGGGTTCGCGTTGACGTGCAGGGTCCGGAACAGCTGGCGGGCGATGTAGCGCTTGAGGCAGCGACGGATCCGG